>PLZJ01000004.1 GCA_003152105.1 Candidatus Levyibacteriota bacterium | reverse complement strand
CCAACAAATACGCCTGCACCAACAATTGAAGTTACGTTACCAATTACTACTCCAACTGGTATACTTCTAACCCCAACCAATACTCCAACACCAACTAAATCTCAATGATATAATAGGCTTATGACGAGAGCAGAAAAGGTTAAAGAAATTATTAACAGACTTGAAGTTGAGTGGCCCCATCCTAAGATAGCGTTAATTTTTTCAAATCCATTTGAACTGCTTGTTGCAACTATATTATCTGCTCAAGCTACTGATAAAGTAGTAAATACTGTCACTCCCTCATTGTTTGCTCGTTATAAAAATCCAAAAGAATTTGCAAGTGCACCCTTAGAAGAAATAGATAAGGCAGTTTCCAAAATAAATTTTCATACAAATAAATCCAAAAATATCCAGGCTACGGCACGAATTATTGATGAAAAGTTTCACGGTGAAGTTCCACAAACCATGGAAGAACTACTAACATTACCTGGGGTCGCAAGAAAAACTGCAAATGTAGTACTAGGAAATGCATTTGGTAAAAGTGAAGGTATTGTCGTAGATACGCATGTTATGAGACTAACAGTTAAATTAGGACTAACTAATCAAAAAACTCCTGAGAAGATTGAAAAAGATTTAATGGAAATTGTTCCGAAGGATAAATGGATTACTTTCCCCCTACTGTTAATAAATTTTGGTAGAACGTATTGTCCAGCAAGACCACATAAATGCAATGATTGTCCACTAGGTAACCTTTGTCCGGATCAATAAAAATATGCTACACTAAATCAGAATGGGATTTATTAAAAACTACGCATCACTAAACATTGATCCTAAAAGAAAAATAGTATTAGACCTTATAGAATCAGCACTCTCCTCTATTCAACCTAAAGAAATCTTACGCGAAAAATTTAGTCTAAGTGATAATATCTTATCAATACAAAATAATACGTACGACTTACATCAGTATAAGAGAATACAATTAATAGGCTTTGGCAAAGGGTCAGCAGAAATCTCAAGAATTATAGAAGATATACTTGGAGATAAATTAAGTCAAGGATTTGTAATTGATGTAGTTGATGAAAAACCTTTTAAGAAAATTCACTATACAAAAGGCACACATCCATTGCCTTCTCAAGAAAATATTGATTTTACGACTCTTGTACTAAACGCAACAGAAAACCTTTTAGAAACAGATTTAGTGCTAATAGTTATATGTGGTGGAGGTTCTGTTCTATTTGAAAAACCTCATACCGTTAACTTAGAAAAATTAACAGATATCGTACGCGCCTTACTTCGTTCTGGTGCAACTATTTCAGAAATGAATATAATTCGAAAACATCTTTCAAGCGTCAAAGGAGGTCAATTTGCAAAACATTTATTTCCATCTACGGTAGCAAGTCTCATATTTTCAGATGTGCCTGGAAATGATCTATCGGTTATCGCGTCTGCACCTACTGTTAAAGATCAAACAACTCTTAAAGAAGTTAAGCAAATTCTATCTAAATTTAACATCTCAAATAGCACACAAATAGATGATTCATATTTTGCACAAACGGTAAATGATGATAAATATTTCGAAAAAGTGAACAACATTTTAATGGTTAGCAATGACACTGCGTTAAAAGCAATGCAAAATAAGGCAACTGAAATGGGTCTTTCTTCCTCAATATATTCGGATAAATTTGAAGGTGATGCAAAAACAGCAGGAAAAACGCTAATTGATGCGACAAAAAAAGGCGAACTCCTCTTGGCTGGTGGAGAAACAACTGTTCATGTAAAAGGCTCAGGTCAAGGAGGTAGAAATCAAACTCTCGTACTTGCAACACTTCCCTATCTAGATAATAATACTATTATTGCTTCATTTGATTCGGATGGTTGGGATTTTACAACGCTCGCAGGTGCACTTGGAGATCAACATGTGATCCAAAGTGCTCAAGAACAATCAATTGAACCAAAAGCATATTTGGAAAATGATGACAGCTTGCATTTTTTTCAAAAAG
This sequence comes from Candidatus Levyibacteriota bacterium, assembly GCA_003152105.1. GTDB lineage: Bacteria > Patescibacteriota > Microgenomatia > Levybacterales > UBA12049 > PALSA-1332. The sequence goes on along the minus strand of PLZJ01000004.1, from coordinate 46,840 downwards.
CTAGCGGAGGAATAGATACAGGAAGACTAGAATCAAATGTTTCAGACTTATTTATAGTATATAAACAATGAATTTATTTGATCTGCCCGAAAATAAATTAAAAGAACTTGAAATTAAAGCAGTTGAGGCACGCAAACTAGTTATTTCAACTCTACTTGAGGCTGGCTCTGGCCACTCTGCAGGACCTCTTGGAATGGCAGATATTTTTACTGCATTCTATTTTCATATATTAAATCATAACCCCAAAGATCCTGACTGGGATGACCGAGACAGATTAATACTTTCAAATGGCCACATTTGTCCAATAAGATATGTTTCAATGGCACAAAGCGGCTACTTTCCTATCGAAGAATTAAAAACACTTCGAAAAATTAATTCTCGTCTCCAAGGTCATCCACACAGAGGTGCTTTGCCAGGAGTTGAAACGACATCTGGCCCTCTTGGTGAAGGCATATCACAAGCAATTGGAATCGCACTCTCAGGGAAATTAGACAAAAAGGAATTTCACGTTTATTGCATAACATCTGATGGCGAACATCAAGAAGGAAATACATGGGAAGCAATTATGTTTGCGGGTAAAAACAAGCTAGAAAATCTGACAGTTGTGCTAGATCGAAATAATATACAAATTGATGGAACAACTGAAGCTGTAATGCCTCTTGAACCTTTAGCTGATAAATATAAATCATTTAATTGGCATGTTATTGAGGTTGATGGCAATAATATAATGCGCTTTGTTGACGCAGTACGCGAAGCTCGAGCAGTTTCTGAAAAACCGACTATAATTATAGCCAATACAATACCAGGAATGGGCGTAGATTTTATGGAAAATGATTTTAGATGGCATGGAAAACCTCCAAATGAAAATGAAGCGAAATTGGCATTACAAGAATTGAGAACGCTTCAAGGAAAAATAGAAAGCGAGTATTAATATGCTAAATCCGCATTTAGAACTAAATCAAGATATTTTCAATAGTGATGTTGAAAAAACTCCAACGCGAGATGGATTCGGCAAAGGCATTACAGAGTTAGGTGATATTGATAATAATATTGTTGTGCTAAGTGCTGATCTTACTGAATCAACTAGAGCTGATGAATTTGCAAAAAAATTTCCAGAAAGATTTTTTCAAGTTGGCGTAGCTGAGCAAAATATGGCAGCAATTGCAGCAGGTCTTGGAGTCACTGGAAAAACTGCATTTATATCTTCATATGCAACATTCTCTCCAGGTAAAAACTGGGAAACGATTCGAACAACGATAGCTTACAATAATGCAAACGTAAAAATCGCTGGACATCACAGTGGCATAGCTACAGGTCCTGACGGCGCTACACATCAAGCAACAGAAGATATTGCAATTACTCGTGTCTGGCCAAACATGGACGTATTAGTGCCTTGTGATAGTATTGAAGCGAGTAAAGCAACTATAGCAATTGGGAAAACAACACGACCTGCTTATATTCGATTCACAAGAGATAAGTCACCAATTATCACTACGGTAAAAACACCATTCGAGATTGGAAAAATGCAGACGTTTTGGGTTAGCGAAAATCCTCAAGCAACAATATTTGCAACAGGATACATGCTATATTACGCGCTAGTTGCTGCGAAGGAATTAGAGGAAAGTAATATTCAAACTCTTGTTGTTAATGTTGCAACAATTAAACCATTAGATAAGGTGCTTACTCTAACACTTGCAAAGCAAACGGGAGCATTTGTCACCATAGAAGATCATCAAGTCACTGGAGGACTTGGAAGTGCAATCGCTGAGCTTACTTCAAAGAACTATCCTGTACCAATTGAATTCATTGGTTTACAAGACACATTTGCAGAGTCTGGCGATCCGCAAGAATTACGAGTAAAATATAAAATGGATACACAAAATATAATAGAAGCTGTTAAAAAAGTTATTAAAAGAAAGAAATAATATGGACGCTGAACTCATAAATGAACTAAAAAAATCAGTGAGAGGCGAAGTCGTAACTGATGAAGAGACGCTTGCATTATATAGTTATTGCGCAAGTTTATTTGAGGTAAAACCGCAAGTTGTTGTATTTCCTATTGATGATGAAGATGTCACAAGTGTAGTAAAATTTATCAATAGACATAAACTAAAAAACAAAAATCTATCAGTTACTGCAAGAGCTGCAGGAACTGATATGGGCGGTGGTCCTCTAAATGAATCTATCATACTAGCGTTTGGAAAACACATGAATAAATTTTTAGGAATGGATGGAGATACTGCAACTGCTCAACCTGGTTTATTTTATAGAGATTTTGAAAAACAGACTCTCGAACATGGTTTACTCTTCCCTTCTTACCCTGCATCAAGGGAAATTTGTGCAATCGGAGGTATTGTAAATAATAATTCTGGCGGTGAGAAATCACTAGAATATGGCAAAACCGAAAAATACATAAAGAAAATGAATGTTGTTCTTTCTGATGGTAATGAATATCAACTTGTATGTCTTTCTGAAAAAGAATTGCAAAAAAAAATAAAGCAGAATAACTTTGAAGGAGAAATCTATAAGAAAATGTTCAAATTGGTAAAAGATAACTACGATTTACTTCAGAAAGCAAAACCAAACGTTTCTAAGAATTCTGCTGGATATTATTTATGGAATATTTATGATAAAGAAAAGAAAACCTTCGATCTCACTAAGTTATTTGTTGGAGCACAAGGTACCCTGGGTATCACTACCAAAGCAACACTAAAATTGGTCCCAACAAAACTACATGCCGAAATGATGATTATATTTATAAATAATTTAGATCATTTAGGAGATATTATTAATGCAGTTGCACCACTCAAACCAGAAAGCTTTGAAACCTACGATGATCATACGTTAAAGTTAGCAATCAAATTTTTTCCTGAATTTGCCAAAAAACTTGGGACTAAAAGCATGATTGAAACTGCTTGGCATTTTCTTCCAGAGTTTTGGATGACCGTAACAGGTGGATTACCTAAACTAATACTACAAGTAGAATTTACCGGTGACAAAAGATCTGAGCTTAATGAAAAAATAAAAGAGCTCCATGAAAAACTTGCTCCTTTCAACTTAAAAACACATATTGCTCCAAATAAAAAATCAGAAAAAAAGTATTGGCTAATTAGAAGAGAAAGTTTTAATCTATTACGACAAAAAATTAGAGATAAACATACTGCACCTTTTATAGATGATTTTGTCGTAAGACCTGAATTTTTGCCTGAATTTTTACCAAAACTTGATCTTATTTTTAAGAAATACCCAAAATTAATATATACAATCGCAGGACATATGGGTGATGGAAATTTTCATATTATTCCTCTTATGAATATTGAAGACCCAAAACAAAGGGAAATCATTCCAGACTTAGCAAAAGAAGTATTTGAGCTTGTTTTATCTTATAAAGGTACATTAACCGGAGAGCATAATGATGGAATTATTAGAACCCCCTATTTAGAAGAAATGTATGGAAAAAAGGTCTATGAATTATTTAAAGAAACAAAAATGATTTTTGATCCTAAAAATATTTTTAATCCTGGAAAAAAAGTTGGTGGTAGTATTAAGTTTGCAATGAGCCACATTAGAACAAAGTGGTAAATTTGAAACAATTATTTTCGAGTAAAAATATTGTAAAAAGATAAAAAGTTTTTCCCTATTTCCTCAACAGCTTGTTCTTCTGAAATAGTCTTTGCTCGAACCTTTTCAAGTGATTCCCAAAATACCGTTCTTCCAACTGCAAATCCTATAACTCCCTGAACGCTGGCTCCTATACGTAGCCACTCATTAACCTTTTCAACTCCTGCACCTCTTCCTAAAACAACTACCCCAACATTATCCCTACCCATACTTTTTGCTTGTATAATAACTTTTTCATAGTCTTGTTTTTGTTCCATGCCTTCTAATTTCCATACATCTATCTCAATACCTTTTTCTTGCATCTCTGCAATCATTTTAACAGTTAAATCAGGACGAACGAGACTATCGTACTTATCTTGATCTCCATTTACTAATTGAAGCTGACTTTGCGTTGCTGGAATTAGCGGCTCAAGTAAAAACTTAAAGTTATTTGTATGAACGAATTCGCTTACGCTTTTTAACACAAGTAATTTCGCTTCCCTCTCGCTAATAGGGTCATCGGGATTATATCGAACGAGCATTTTGCAAAATGCCGGTTTATAACTGAGAACCCTTTCACGCCAGTCATCATGAACCATTTCTAAGGCGTTTGTTCCACTCTTCTCTAGGGTATATAAAACAATAATATTATCTTTCTTAGCTTCTTCGAGTACAGGCATTCCTAATTCATCGTCTACAAGAATAGCCGCATCTTCTTTTGAAACACCATTGGACAGCGCCCACTTAAATGCTTTGTATATTAATAATTTAAAGTTTGTTACTTCAGCTTGCTGCTCCAGACTCAGTTCTTGAACGTGGTACATACTTTTTGCAAAAGTATTTCTATGATCAAAAGGAAGTATATATAAATGCTTTGTGTATCCAATATTACTATTCATATTTTTCAACTTTACTATCCATCTGAGATTTTGTCAATAAACCTGATTGTGAGCCAACCATTGTCACTACAGAAGCGGCATTTATAGCCCCCCATTGCATAGCTGTTTGTATGTCTACGCCATGAATTATCCCTCCAAGAAATCCTGCCGAATAGCCATCACCTGCGCCTGTTTTTTCAATTATTTTTGTAGGATATGCTTTCTCTTCGTAATATATTCCCCTTTTATCTTGCGCAAAAGATCCATTTCCGCCATCCGTTACTACTACGATATTTGGTCCTAATAATTGTACTTTTGTCATTAAATTACGCATGTATTCCTCTCCCTTTTTATCTTTATTTTCTTTATTAAAAACAAGCTGTTCAGCTTCTTCTTTATTAAGAAATACTATCTCTGTTTTTTCAAGCGCTTTCTTTAATACATCTCCTTCTTCGCGCAGCTGTACTGTTCCAGGATTAAAAATAAGCTTACAATTGTTTTCGAACGAATAAAGATATGCTTTTTCATAAGCGTCTTTCCAATTTTGACCAAGACTTGTTAAATACATATACTCAGCATTTATATCAGAATAGTTAAACAAATGCTCTCTCTTTACATGTTCAACAAATAACGTTCTGTCTCCTTTGTAGGTAATTGAAAAAGACATTGATGTAGCCTGATTTTTTACTTGTCTCACAAAGCTTCTATCTAAACCTTCTTTAGCTAATGAATTAAGAATTTTTAAAGAAAACTCATCATCTCCTGTTTCTGCAAAAAATGCAGTTCTAATACCAAGCCTTGTTAAACCAACCGAGACATTTGCAGCATTCCCACCTATTGAAAACAGAGAAGAATTAACATCTATTTTTTCACCATAACTAATACATAGCTCGCTAGTTTTTTCATCCAATCGAATTTTTTTATTTTCATTATCAAGCGAAAGGAATATATCAATTGTAACCTCACCAATAGCAATAATTTTGTAATTATGCATATTATGAGCATATATCTTTTTTACTATTACTACAAGAGATATGCTTTACGCTTAACTATCTTTTAACGATGTTTGGGTTACTTTTACATCGGGAAATTTTGCTACTATTGCTTCGAGAACTTGTAAATATACCGCATATTCTTTTTCATTTATAAAACCTGTTGCGAAACGAAGTTCTTTTTTCATTTCCCTTTCAACTTTGGGAACCAGTGTTTTTGCTTTCTTAGTTAGCGCTATTAATTTTGCTCGTTTATCAAAGGGATCTATCTTATGTTCTAAATAGCCTCGTTTTTGAAGTTTCACTACTAAACTTGTTACAAGAGGAGCTTCTACGCTAAGCAAGTTTGCTATATCTGCAAGCCTAACTCCACCTCTTTCGTGTAAGTTTCCAAGTATAATCCATTCACTTAGTGAAAGATCAAATGTCGAGAGAAGCTTTACAATATGAGTTCGAATAATTCTCTGTGCTTTAACCTGTAATAACGTACTCTTATAAGTGGGCAGCATACAAAATAAACTAAATTTTCTTAGAATATAGTGGTATTTTTTTCACTATAGTTTGGTCATCTTTGTCTAAAACATCGTAGCCAAGTTTTTTAATTTTAATTCGCATTTGATCTGCTAATAAATATCTTTTCTGCTTTCGAAGTCTTATTCGTTCCTCAATCATATTTTGAATGTTTTCTGGAACAATAACAGGCTTCTTTGCCTCTTCACGATAATCAGCAAGACCTAAACCTAAAATCTCATCCATCGCAAAAAGTGCAGCTGTTTTAGCCTCAGATAGATCTTTTGAACGAACCATATCCCAAACTACTCCTAATGCTTGAGGCATATTCATATCATCAGTAATTGCTTCTTTAAAACGATCTTCAAACTCAATAATTCCACCTATTGGATCATTCCATTCCATCATATGTTCACGTAATTTTTGCAGGGCAGTTTGCGCGCCTTCTAGGGCTTCCCAACTAAAATTCATTTCTTGTCTATAATGCGTTTGCAAGAATAGATAGCGAAGAGCAAGTGGCTCAAATCCTTCATCAATTATATCCGTGACAGTGAAGTAATTATCAAGACTCTTAGACATTTTCTGACTTTCTACAAGCATAAAATTGTGATGCACCCAATAATTAACAAATTTCATACCACTAGCTGCTTCAGATTGCGCAATTTCATTTGTATGATGAATTGCAATATGGTCTACTCCCCCTGTATGAATATCAAAATGTGGACCAAGCTCTTTTATTGCCATTGCTGAACACTCAATATGCCATCCCGGAAAGCCTTTTCCCCATGGGCTATCCCATTCCATTTGTCGGGTTTTATCTTTGGGTGAAAACTTCCATAAAGCAAAATCGGTAAAGTGCTTCTTGCCTTCTACTAACTCAACGCTCGTACCTGGTTTTAACTCATGAGGATTCTGTCTTGAGAGCTTAAAATAATCCGGAAATTTAGAAGTATCAAAATATATTCCGTCTTCTTCAATACAATAAGTAAATCCTTTTTCTTCTAGCACTTGTATCAAGTCTATTTGATCCTGAATTCTATCTGTTGCATGTATAAGGATATTAGGAGGGGTTATGTGTAATTTTTTACATGAAGATAAAAATTGTTTTTCAAATTTTTGCGCTATCTCCCATACCGTAAGCCCAAACTTCTTGGCTCCCTTTTCCATTTTATCTTCCCCTGTATCGGAATCAGATACTAGATGGCCAACATCTGTAATATTCATAACATGAACTACATCATATGCAAGACTTTTAAGAATCCGGACAAGCATATCATCTCCAACATAACGGCGCATATGTCCTATATGCTGATAATCATAAACTGTAGGACCGCAAGAATATATCCCTACATGTGGAGGGTTAATTGGCTTGAATTCTTCTATACTTCGACTGAGTGTATTATATAGTTTAAACATGTCAAGATTATAGCAAGAAGCGAGGTAAGCTGTATAGTCAGTTCACGCACACGTTATTGTATATTTTGATTTTGTGTTTGTTCTTGAATAAGTGGACTTGGACTTTCTACGCTTACTGGCGAACTTTGCGGTGCTGACTGTTGAGGTGGCGGATTGTTAATTTGCTGCTGATCTACTTTCTTTAAAATTCTAAAAAATATCCAAGCTGAAACAAATGATCCTAATATAAGCAATATTCCTATTGATAACAACACTATATCTTCTATTGTCATTATTATCCTCCTACTCCTCCTCTAACTTCGCCTGTCCCTTTTCTTGCATTTGTTACTGCGGACAACTCTTCTTTCTTTTTCTCCTCTTTTTGCAAAACCATTTCTTTCTTTTTCTCCTCTTCCTTTTCTTTCATTTGCTCTTCTTGCTCTTTTTCTTGTTGCTTAGTTTTTCCTATTGTATCCAATTGTTGATAATATACTTCATAATGTAACTTATTACGTAGTTCTTGCATTTTTTTCAATTCTTCTGGGGACTTTTCTGCCTGCTTTGAACCAGTTATCATACTAAGAATATTTTGCTTTTGGGAGCCAATACCTTGCGAACTGCTATTACCTTGGTGTTGCGTTTGCTTCTTTACGCCATAAGCCTGCTCGTTTAACTCCTGCACCTCATCAGGTGCATATCCGTTCGCGTTATTGTTTGGACCTGTTGGACTAAGTTGTGACTGCGCTGTATTTTTAAGATCGTTCGGAGTTGAAGTTGTAGCTTTTTTGGCAGATCTACCAAGTCCTTCAAGTTGTTCGAGGCTTTCATCTGAAAAACTACCTATTCCCATAACTATAGTTTACTCGTATATATAAAGGAGTGCAAGAAACTAAGTCAAAAAATCTTGCTATAATGAGCTTTATGCATATCACAACTCTTCAGTTAAATATCGAAAGAGGTAGATTTCTAAAGTCACTAATATCCTACATTCTTGAAAAAAAATTTACCATACTTACCTTTCAAGAAGTATCAAGTGGATATTATAGTTATAATAATAAAAATTGCTTTCAATTTTTAAAGGATAATCTTCCTGATTATTTTGGAGTTTTGGTCGTAAATTTTAGATTAAAAAACGACAAAAACTCATTTGTAGGTAATGCTACGTTCATAAGAAAATCATTTTCAGTTACATCTCATCAAAATATATTTCTAAAACCCTACGGTGAGTTTGACAAATCGATCAATGCATCAGAACATGCTACCTCAGCATCGATAATAGAAATATACTATAAAAACTTAGCTGTTACGTTAATAAATACCCATCTAGCGTGGAGTCCTACTTCTAAAGATACAGATTATAAGATAAAACAAGCTTCAGTCTTAGCAAGCTATATAGCACAGATAAAGACACCCTATATTTTATCTGGTGATTTTAATGTAGATCAAAGCACCCTAGTAATTCAATTTTTTAATCAACTAGGTAACAATTTGATTAATACTCATCACATAAAAAACACGTTAAATCCTAAGACACATAGACTTACGCATCTTTTTCCCAAAGGCATAGCCGTTGACTATATCTTTATTTCCCATGACATCAAAGTACGTAGCTTTAAAGTAATTAAAAGAAAATTATCTGATCATTTTGCACTTTCACTAGCTTGTACAATAAAATAGATTGACAAGCAGATCTTTATCTGGAACACTAGATTTATGCTCATTTCTATTTCAACAATCGGATATATCGCCGCATTCTTAACTACTGTAGCCTATATACCTCAAGCATTAAAAACTCTCCATACAAAAAGCTCAAAAGATATTTCACTGCTCATGTATATTTTAATTATTTTGGGAACTCTTTCTTGGGTGCTATACGGTGCGTTTACAAATAGCCTGCCTATCTTACTAGCAAATGCTATTGTTTTTGTAATTGTGTGCTATATAACGATCATTATTTTAATTCACAGATTAAAAAAATAAGCTAAAATGAACTTCTGCCTTCCATAGCTTTTTGTAAAGTTACTGGGTCAGCATACTCTATATCTGCTCCGATAGGAATTCCTCTACCAATTCTCGATACCACGAGTGTTGGATGAGAGGACTTAATTTGTTTACTTAAATACATCGCAGTTGCCTCTCCTTCCATTGTAGGATTTGTAGCGATAATAACCTCTGAGATAAAAGTATCTTTTTTTAACCTAGTTAATAATTGATCTATATAAATTTCATCTGGTCCAATATTATTTAGCGGATCTATCTTCCCATGTAAAACATGATACACTCCACGATATCTACCGTTTTTTTCAAATGCTAAAACATCTAATGCTTGTTCAACAACACAGATCATATTCTGATCTCTTGATTGATCGGAGCAAATACTGCATGGATCTTGCTCATCAATAGTAAAACAATTTGAACAAAGTACTGTATCTTTTTTTAATGCCTGTAAAGAGGTAGCAAACTTATCTAATTCTGATTGTGGTACATGGAGAAGATAAAAAGTTAATCGCTGTGCTGTTTTTGGACCAATTCCTGGCAGCTTTTCGAATGAATCAATAGTATTTTGAACAACTTTTGGAATTCTCATAATTCTCGAGGATACATTATCTTATCACACCAAATCCTTATAAACAAACTGAGGTTAAGAGCTCGATAACTCCTTTGCAATAAGTGGAGCAAGCGAGAGTATATGAAGGGTTGGAAATCGTTTATTAACTGGTACATAAATTCCATCTGTCACAAATATTTTCTTAGCATGAGAAGAACCTAAAAGCTCCTTCGCTTCATCTGAAAAAACAGGATGTGTTGCAAAAACATAGATATTAGATATTCCTTTTGTGCGTAGTAAATCTACTGCCGCAACAATGGTCTTTCCGGAAGATATCATATCGTCTACTATTAACGCGCTTGTGTAGCTAGCATTATCCTGAAAATTAACCAATTCGTTTGCTTCTACTTTTCCACTATTTAAATCCCTATTTTTGTTAATTGTCGCATAAGGCATATTATGCAACAACTTAGAAAGTATTTCGATTCTTCTAATTCCTCCCATATCTGGAGAAATCAACAATGATGAAGATGTATTTAGATGCTCAGCAGCAATAGTTTTTGCGAACAATTCCAATGCAGATAAATGTACAAAATCTATCGTAAAAATTTCTGGAGTTTTAATTGTATGTAGATCAAACACCACTATTTTATTTAAACCAGTAGATTCGAGCGTTGAACGGATAACTTCAAGCGAAACTGCTTCGCCATCTCGAAATACATGATCCTGTCTTTGATATCCTAAATAAGGTGATACTACCGTAACTTTACGAGCGCCACTGCGCTTTAAACTATCAATCATGAAGAAAAGCTCCATATAATTTTGGTCTACAGGTGGAGATGTAGGTTGAATAATAATACAATCTTCCTCAACAACTCTTTCACGTACTTGAACTCGTCTTTCACCGTCAGGAAAAACAAAAATTTCGAATTCTGATAAAGCTATTCCCAGTTCTTTTGCAATCCTTTCTGCAAGTTCTTTATTTGCTGTTCCGCTGAATACTTTCATATGATTAAACTACTAATTGAATTACCAATTTGGATATAATGAATTGCCTTTGCAAGTAATGGTGCGACAGAAATAATGGTAATTTTTTTATTTTTCTTCACCGCATCACTATGTCCAATAGTATCAGTTACGATAATTTCATCTATTTCAGAAGTCGTAATATTTTCTAATGCAGATCCTGAAAAAATACCGTGTGTTACGGCTACGCGTACACTATTTGCTCCTCTTTGTTTTAGAAACTTTGCTGCATGAACAATTGTTCCTCCTGTATCAAGCATATCATCTACAAGTAACACATCTTTCCCTCCAACGTTTCCGATCATATCTAGCGCATCTGATTTATTATTTAATGCTACGTCTCGTTCTTTGTAAACAAGCGCTATTCCAGTAGCATTTAAGAGCTTTGCATAGCCTGTTGCTCGAGTCATTCCCCCTTTATCAGGAGACGCAATAATAAGATTTTTTAATTTTTTAGATTTTATTACGGGAAGCAATGAGTAGCTTCCATATAAATTGTCCCATGGAATATGAGTAAATCCTTGTTGTTGCTCGGAATGAATATCGAGAGTTAGAATGCGATCTGCTCCTGCTTGTGTAATCATTTTTGTAACTACCGAAGAACTTATTGGCACTCGTGGCATTTCTTTTCTATCTTGCCTGGAGTAACCAAAGTAAGGAATTATTGCAGTTATTTCTGCTGCTGAGGATCTCTTTACTGCGTCAATCATAAACAATAGTTCCATAATACTATCGTTAACAGGAGGTGCAGTAGATTGTATGATATAAACATACCTTCTTCTTAAATTTGGGGCGATTCTAACTCTAATTTCACCGTCTGAAAATAAACTGATGGGAGTTACTAAGTCACTCTTAAGAAGTGTTGCAATTTGTGACGCCAATTGTGGATTTGATCTTCCAGAAAGCAATATAAATTCTTGAGGATATACTGAAGTAGTTTTACTTACAAATTTGCTATCCATTAGTATAATTGAATTATGTTATTTAAAAATGTTTAAGAAGATACACGAGGCTATTTACCTCCGAGTAAGCCTCCTAACCCTCCGCTCATTTGCTGCAATTCTTTCGCTGCGACTTCTTGAGATTTTTTAACTGCCTCGTTAACTGCCTCCATTATATCTTTATCTGACTTTCCGTTTGTTCTTAATTCTTTTAATTTTTGATCACCGGTTATAATGATTGTTACTCCGTGTTTTTCAACTTCAATTTCTTTAGCTCCCAATAAGCGTTGAATTTGCATAGCCTGATCTCTCATTTTTTTAAGTTCCCCTATTTGTGAAAATGGATTATTCATATTTCTTCACCTCCTGATTCCTTCATGTAAAACGTAGATATAACATGATTTTATTATTATACTATATTGTATCTTTAAGTAAAACTGTTACTTTCACATCATTACCAGCAAATTCTTTAGCCGCGTTTTTTACTATATCAAGCGCTTTTGGGTCATCTAAACGTTCTTTATGGAATGCAAATTTTGTTACTAAAATAAGAGATTTTCCATCATATTCATTTATCTCGCACCCTCGCAAAATTCCTGCGAGTGATTGATTTATTATTTTTATTTTTTTAATTAATTCATTTCTGACTTCAAATAAATCTTCTCTCCCCTTCTCTTTCTGTTTCAGCTCGCTAATTACTTCTTTCTTGTTAACAATAACCTCATTATTTATCGCAGATAACTCAACGGTTTCTGTTTTTTTATTCTTTAAAAACACCCATTCCATAATGGCAATTTCCAAAGGCAATTGTTTAATAGGAGATATTTTTGAGTTTGCATATGCAGTGCTAAATAGCTGAGCAAGAATTTTAATATCATCTAAACTTAGCATAGAAGGAATATTTATTTGCGTCTGCTCTATCCCTACATTCTTAAGTAGCATAGCATGTAAATACTCTAATAATTTTTGTATAAAATACATTACATCTATTCCCTGTTCTATAAGCAAACTTACTATTTGCAGTGCATTCTTATCATCATTGGAAATTAGAGCAGTAAACATCTGGGAAACAAAATGAGGTACTCCCGCTACTTTAAACTTTTGTTCAACAATCTCTTTTGTAATATGAGAATTGTTTAATAAAGATAATTCCTCTAAAATCTTTACCCCATCTCGAAAACTTCCGTCTGCAAGCTGAGCAATCATAGTTAATACACCGCTATCTACTTTTATATGTTCACTTTTTATGATTCGTTCAAACGAATGTATTAATTCTTCATCAGTAGCAATTGTAAAAAAAATATTAAAACATCTTGAAACGATTGTTTGTGGAACTTTTTGCATTTCTGTTGTACAAAATATAAAAATAACATGCTCTGGAGGTTCTTCAATCGTTTTTAGCAATGCATTGAAGGCTTCTGTGGTTAACATATGCACCTCATCAATTATGTAAATCTTTTTATGCGCCGCAACCGGAGCTAGTCGTACTTTATCACGTAAATCTCGAACTTCATCAATACCTCTATTTGATGCACCATCTATTTCTAACACATCTAAATTCGACCCATTAGTAATGGAGATGCATTGCAAACAATGATTCTTACATATTTCTATGTTGTTTTCATCAATTTTAATTTCAGTACAATTTATAACTTTTGCAATAATTCTTGCCGTTGAAGTTTTCCCGAGTCCTTTTGGTCCAGTAAATAAAAATGCGTGAGGAAGAGAGTTTTGGAACGAATATAAGCCTTTTGTATCTTTTTGTATATTTCCCAGAAATACACTTTTTAACGTTTCTCTAAGTTTTTGACTATCTAATTCGTCAATTGTCTGAGGTCTATATTTTCTATAAAATACCATACGTAAAATTAGTTATCAGGTACAACTTGCTGCTTATTTTCTTTACAGCATATCAATTTGATTATATTTGTGAAAAACAAAGCAGCTTATTCTAGGTACATCCTGTCATTAATGATGAACACCAAGCAGATGCAAAGAACTATGCATTAAAAGTTCATCAATTTTATCATCAACTAATTTATCCTCTGCTGCAGACTCTCTAATAACCTGTGGAAATGAGATTACAATATCCCCAAGTCTTAATATATTTCCTGGTAAATTAGTGGATTCTCCTTCAACTAGGGAAAATGAAAGTACATTTGTTGTTTTATCTAAGCTTCTATGCTTTTTATTAAGGGATCTCATTTTCCGATCTCCCACAATAGCAACAGAAACTTCTGCTGGACCTTGAATTCCTTGTTTTTGTAAAAATGATACTACAGTGGACTTAATGCGCTTTCTATTAACTTTGTATCTACTTTCAACAAATAATAATACCTCGATATTCTTATCAGAACCTGCCATATTACATTGCCCTTTTTCTCATTCTTTGTGCTTCTTTTGCTTTTTCTTTTTTTGCAAGAGATGGCTTAAGGTATGCTTGACGACGTTTTGCTTCCATTATTATACCTTCATTCATAACTTTTCGTTGAAACTTACGAATAAGAGCATCATCACTATCTCCTGGCATTTTTTTAACAACTACCATAAATAAACACCTCCTCCTTAACCTTTATATTTTACCCAAAAGGCAGTCTCATTGTAGCTCATAGCAAGAGACTTGTAAAGCGCGGTAACATCATTTATACATTGCGTTAACTTATAAATTTAGGCGGTTGGAACTGACGCAACTTGGTCTGAAGGAGCAGAAGCATTTGAAACGGGAGTATTTTCAACTCCTGTTAAGCCAGGCATTTGTGAATTCGTAGATGAACTTTCTTCATACTCATGCAAAACTCCTAAGCTTTCTGCAAGTCCCCTCATACTTGTTTGCATATTAGTACCAAATCTAACCAACGTATCAACAATTTGTTGTTTGTCCATAGATGCAGGCTTTTCAGTTGAAGCTACTTCTTCTGAAGTCTTGTCTGTTTGTTCTGCAAGAGGCGTTTCTATAGCAGTTGCTGATTGAGGAAAAGGAGATTCTTCCTTCGCTGCAGCTGATGCATCTAAATGAACGCTAAAAGCTGGAGCTTGAATTTCTGACCCATCAATTGGAGGCTTTGTTTGTGCGTCACTATATGGAGCCATAGGTGCAAGTTCTGCTGCACCAAACGTATGATTTTCACTAGAAGCAGAATCACCTGTCAAATGTGTTTCAAATTGAGATTTTTCTGGTGCGGGAACATCACTTGAAAGTGCTCCTGTTTCGCTACTTAAACTAGAACCCACTGGTTCGTTTGGAATATGCCCAATACTTCCAGGTTGTCCAAGTGAAGCTTCTAAGTTGGTAGGTGCTGCGGCGGCGCTTGAATCCTGAATTACACTACTACTTTCGCCTGCATTTGTAGCAACAGGTGGCACAGTAGTTGTTTCAATACCTCCCAATTCATTTTTTACGTCATCATCTCGATTTCCAAACAAATTAAACATATATTTAACGCTACCAGAATATAGATTACTTTGTCAACCCTTTTTATGTATTTTGACTTTTATAATTTCTCTAAAACAGATACTATTTCTTCAATTTTTAATGAAGTTGGTACCATGCTCGGATTTTTAGCTGTACCATTTAAAAGCATTTTTTTGCCAGCATGCAAAAACCAAGTTGCTTTTGGATCTATTTTTTTAAACTGCTCGTAGGCGAGCGTCAAGTCGACATTCTGAACATTTTTATTCGTTGCTTCAAAAGGACGCCCCTTTATTCTTATATACCCCTTTCTTGGATCTTTACGAACAACTAATGCATAGCCCAATCTCTGTGAAAGCTTAATAACATTATCATTTATTGTCTCAAAAGCAAGACCTTTACCCCATCTTGTTTTAAAATGTATGCCTTTATTTTTAATTTCATTTTCAGTCCAAATCCTGTTTTCAAATTGATGTAGTATTGCATCTAAACACTCCATTATAAACTCACTGTATTTTTTATCATTATTTGGGAACTGAATCTTTAATCCTTCCAAAATACTAACAATAGTAAATTCTTGATAATCAGCAAATGCATCTCCCCAAAAAATCTCTTTAAAATGATCAATCTGTACAACTAAAGAAACAATTCGATTAATTGCAGCAATTTTCTCGTCAGTTAACTTCGACGATGTATTTTCAATTTGTTTTTTTACATAATCCCAGGTCCTACTCGCTGCACAAACATTTTGATCAGATGTTTGATGATGATCTAAAGGACCAAGACCTGTATCTACGTGGATATATGAAGCGCCATTGTGGATTTGAATAATGTCTTCACTATGCGGGAGTTTTCTTTCCCCAGCTGGAATATATTCAATCTGTGCCTCATTCCAACCAGGTAAATATCTCATTAGTAGCCACACTGAGGTAATTGCATCCATATCAGGAGAGGTGTGCGTTACGATTATTCTCATGCCAGTAGTATACAGAGAATATGTATAAAAATCAAAGTAAAATTACCTTAGTACGGTTGACATTTAAGCATAAATCAACGATTATAAAATAGTATGGATGTTGATCCAAAATTAAAAGAAGCATATGAAAAAGTAATGGGAAAACCTATAAGCCCAAATCTTGTTAATCAACAAACATCACGTGAAGTTAACCATGCAGTAATAAACGAAAATAAAGGCATTAAAATGAAAGTTATTTTGATCTCACTAATAATTTTAGCAGCTGTAGTAGGTTACACTATATTTTGGATTTACTATTTCCACGTTAGCATTCCTTTTTTTAATGTAAACGCATAAGGAGATCAGACTTTGTCAGTAGTTCCACTTTTTCTTCTGTTCTTTTTTTCAATTCAATTTTACCATTATTTTTATCACTTAAGATAAGTCGTATTGGCATTCCAAGTAAGTCTGCATCTGCAAGTTTTTGACCAACTGCTATTTCGCGATCATCATATAACACTGAAATACCCGCATCACAAAGTTCTTTATATAACGATTCTGCGTCAGAACCAATTGAAATTAGATGTACTTGAAAAGGCGCTACTGATTCTGGCCAGATGATCCCATCTTTATCATGAAATTTTTCGACAATAACACCCATTATTCTTGATATACCTATCCCATAACATCCTTCAAATGCGAATTGCTTATTCCCTTCCTTATCGGTAAAAGATAAATTAAAATCCTTTGCATACTTTTGTCCCAAATCAAAAACGTTTCCTACTTCTGAAGCTCGTGCAATCATTAATTTCCCTTTATGGCACATTTTACATTCATCTTGGCTCTTTTCTTTAGCAATTTCTACATTTACACAATAATCACATTCTGAACAGTAAAGAATGTCATCTTCCCCTGCATCAGTAAGCACCATGAATTCATAACTAATTTTTTTTGAAAAACTTCCTCCAGATGCTTCTGTAACTTTTGCTGTTAATCCAAGTCTCTTAAAAATCTTTAGGTATGCCTTTTTTGCAACCTCGTAAAACACTTGAAAATCTTCCTGTGTTTCATGAAAACTATACATATCTTTCATATAAAATTCTCTCCCTCGTAAAATTCCTGACTTGGCACGAAGTTCGTCGCGATACTTCCAATGAATTTGAAATACAGCAATAGGAAGCTGATGGTACGACTTCACTCTACCTAGAACTAGTGGCGTGACCACTTCTTCTTCAGATTGTCCTAAAGCATATTCTTTATCAATTCTTGATTTTACTTTAAATAACACATCAATACTTTGCCATCCTCCTGTTATTTCCCAATTTGTTTTTGGATGTAAAATAGGCATTAATATTTCCTGACCACCGATTGCTACCATTTCTTCTCTAACAATATTTTCGATCTTGTTAAGTACCTTTAATCCAAGTGGCAAATAACTATATACTCCTGCCATAAGCTGATCAACATAACCTGCTTGAGTTAATAAACGATGGTTAATTGTATCTGCTTCTTTTGGGGGTTGTTTAGAAGTTTTGCTAAAAATCTTAGAGTATTTCATGGAATGAGTATAGCATATTTATACGGCTACTAATATATAAACCAGGTGGCTATTTTTTTTCTTTAATACCATGTCCGCCAAATTCATTACGCATTGAAGCCACCATTTTCGCAGCAAATGAATTTTGAATAGCTACGTCTGTTTGAGAAAGTTTACGAAATTGTACTGATTGCTCAATAATTCCGATGGGTACTTCTTCCGTTTTCGCTTGATCAACAGTCCAAACCGCGTCAAGACTTGCAGAATCTATGATTCCGTTTACATTTGAAAGTAATGGATCCTTTTCTAATGTCTCCGTTGCTCGATCAAGCAAAAAGCCAGATATAATACTACCTTCTTGCCATATTTGTGAAACAGATAATAGATTTACTTTATAGGGAGATTTTTCAATAACCCCAAACCCCTCTCCAATTGCTTGCATCATCCCATATTCGATTCCATTATGAACCATTTTTACAAAATGACCCACGCCCCCTTGTCCAAGATAAGAATATCCTCCAAAAGGCTTTGCTAATGTTTTAAGTATAGGCAAAACTGCCTTATACGCACTTTCATTACCTCCCACCATTAACGGATAACCTTGTTTTTCAGCTATTATCCCTCCTGAAACGCCAATTCCTAGATATAGAATTCCGCTTTCTTGAAGAACACGATATCTTACTTCTGAATCTTTAAAATATGCATTACCACCATCAATGAGAATGTCATTTTTACCTGAAAAAAGAAGGACGTTTTCAAAAGCTTCTTTGGTTGGATTACCTGCTGGAAGCATTAACCAAAAAATTCTGGGACTTGTAAGAAGCTTTGGAAATTCAGCAATTTCATACACAAATGTTAAATGTTTCGAATATCCTTTCTCACTCATGATAGCAACGAACTCATCAGTTATAGACGCAGTTCTATTCCATACAACTACCTCATGACCATCTTGAAGAAGTTTCTCAACCATACGACTCCCCATTTTTCCTAATCCTAAAAATCCTAACTTCAAAGCCAATTCCTCCCTTCTTTACTAATAAGTTTCATTCCTTGCTCTGGTCCCCATGTTCCACTTTCATAGGTAAATATAGGAATACTGTGATCTTTCCACCCTTCCAAAATATTTGTAATAAATTGCCAACTACTATCTAATTCATCTGAACGATTAAATAACATCTGATCTCCCGTTAATATATCAAGCAGTAATTTTTCATAAGCATCTACAACAATTTCACCGAATTCATTTTTATATGAGAAATTCATTTCAATTGGTGAAAGCGCCACTTTTGTCCCTGGTTTTTTTGCTATTACGCGTAAGGTTATACCTTCATTAGGCTGAATTCGAATTGTTAATACATTCCCTATCTCCGGACAACCATATTCTTTAAATAAAATATGGCAAGTTTGTTTAAATACTAGTGATATTTCTACTGTATCTTTCTCCATCTTTTTACCAGCTCTAACGTAGAAAGGAACATCTTTAAAGCGCGGAGTATTAACAAAAAACTGAAAGGCAATAAATGTCTCTATTAATGAATTTTCAGCCACTTTTGGTTCATTTTTATACCCAATATATTGCCCCCTAATAACTCTATTTCTAACCTCATTTGGAGTTATGCATTCTATAGCTTTTATGGCATTTGCCCTGGCATCTCGAACATCTTCTTTTGTAAAACTTTTTGGTTGTTCCATGGCAACGGCAGCTGTTAATTGCATAAGATGATTTTGAACTACATCTCTCATAAGTCCTACGCCTTCCCAAAATTCACCTCTCCCTTCAACGCCTTTTGTTTCAGCCCATGTAATTTGTACATGATCAATAAATTCCTTATTCCATATCGGTTCAAAAATTCCGTTCGCAAATCTGAATGCTATCATATTCTGTACAGTTTCTTTAGCGAGATAATGATCTACTCGGAAAATTTGTTTTTCTTCAAAAATAGTACTAAGCTTTGCGTCTAACGAACGAGCAGTTTCAAGATCTTTACCAAATGGTTTTTCAATTACCAACCTAGTCCACTTACTGCTCCCCTGCCCGCATCCTTCAGAAAGTTTAGTAACAAGGAGGAAATGTAAAATTATTTCATAATGTACCGGAGGTGTAGCTAGATAAAAAAGTCTGGTAATACAGGCTCCGATCTTCTTATCTAGTCCATTTAATACTTGGATTAATTTATCATATCCTTCGACCTGTTCAAAATTCCCTTGCTGGTATCTTAAATGTGCCGCAAAAGATTCCCATTTATCATCTTTGCTAAGCTTTGTAAATAGGCTTCTGAATGCTTCATCGCTAAACTCTCTCCTTGCAAAACCTATAATATAAAAATCGTCAGGTAGCAAATTTTGCTTATATAATGAAAACATAGCAGGAAGAAGTTTATTTTTACTCAGATCCCCCGTAGCTCCAAAAATTACCATTACGAAAGGAGTTTTAGGAGTTATAAATTGCAACATTATAAGGATTATATCTTCACAATGCTAAAAAGAAAAGCGGCCAGTTACAATTATATGACCTGATCTGTGATAAGTATAGTTTTACGTACTAACGATGGCCTTAAAAAGATGCGTGAAGGTATTGTTTCTATAGATAGATCTTCAAATAGTTTACCTAACGTCTCTTTCTTTTCTTTTCCAAGTGTCAACAATACGCAATAATCCATTTTCTCTATAGCCAATGGAGTTATGGTAATTCTCTCTTTATAGCTACTTGCTTTATCATTAAATTCTCCTACTAATTTCCTATTCTGGTCTGTAAAAATCGGGTTTTTAAAGTCACTCCTATTTGGGATAATTCCCGCTGTATGACCATCTACGCCAATTCCAAATAATCCTATCCTTTTTTTATACGTTTTAAATAATGAAGTAATTGTTGAATCATAATCTCTCGCAACTCCTATTCTATTTTTAGCTTTTTCTAAAACAGGGTAAAATGGAATGTGCATACTCTTTAAGTAAGTTATAAATCCTGAATCTTGAATCATTTTTTCATTACTATCCTTGTGCATGATGGGTCCATAACGTTCATCAACCATAGCTACTGCACCAGCTCTCAGTTTTTTTTCATTTACTAATATTTCGTACAATTTTTTAGGAGTTTTTCCACCTGAGATAAATAATAATGAATTTTTATCTACAAAATAGTACAACGCTTCTTTAGCAAGTGCAATTCCCAATTCCTCAGAACTAGCGTTATAGATAGCAAGACCTTTAATTGTTTGAGATGCTTTTCCTAATGAATGAGAGAATATGTTCTCCATTATTATTGTGGAATTAATGGTTGCCCGGTAGCCCAGGAATATATATCGTGAAATGTAATTAATATTATAAGCGCTATAAGGAGTGCAAACGCGATAGGATTTATTACTGCTTCAATTCTAGGACTTATATTTTTTTTGAAGAGCAAATATGCTATTCCATCAAGTAAAATGAAAAATAATCTACCTCCATCTAATGCAGGAATAGGAAATATATTAAACAGCGCTAGAGTTAAAGATAAAATGCCAACTAATGACAATACTGCATAAAAACCATATTGTTCAGCAACACCTGTTAATCTAACTATCCCAAATGGACCAGCTACTCCTTGTGGAAATTGTTTATTAAGAGCTTGTCCTACTGCAGTCTTTAGTCCTGAAAGTGTTAAGACCGTTAATGTACCTGTTTGCACAAATCCTTCTTTAATGGCACCAAAACCTGAGTATTTAACTAGCTTGGCATTAGAGGTTAATGCAACACCCATGGCTCCTTGATTTTTAGAAACTTTCGTTCGAGGAATAAGCGTAACCGTATTTAATTGTCTGTTGACAGTTTCTACTGAAACTTTTACAGGACTCCCTGCATGCTGTTTAACTAGAGATATGAGCATGTCAGCACTCGAAATTTTTTCTCCATCAATTGCGATTATCTTATCAGATGGTTTTATACCAGCAGTATCAGCTGGTGAATTCTTCTCAACCTGAGCTACCGTTATAACATTACCTGCCTGTATAACTCCTTGTGCAGCAGCTAAATATGAAAATATCCCAAGTGCTAACAGATAATTCATTATTACTCCTGCAATGACAACTGACGCTTTCTGCCAAGTAGGTCTACTATAAAATGCTCTGTCACTATCCTTTGCCTTAATTGTATTTTTTGAAGATAGTGTAATTCTACCTGCGCCTGCTTCGTCTTCACCATATAGTTTAACAAAGCCTCCAAACGGCAACCAGTTAATTGAATAAATAGTTTCTCCCCATTTTTTACCAATTGCTCGAGGTGGAAATCCAAATCCAAATTCTTCAACTTTAATGCCTAGTCGTTTTGCGACAATAAAATGACCAAATTCATGAATTAATACTAAAACACTAAGAAGTATAATAAAAAGAATAACTGTTAATAATCCTCCACCAACCATTGAAAATAGCATAAGCATTATATCTGTAGTAATTCCTCTTCTTTTTTCTTACCCATTTCATCTATCTTTGCAGTAGATTCATCGGTCAGTTTTTGCACTTCTTTCTCAAGTCTTGATTCTTCATCTTCTGAAATTGAATCATCCTTTTTTACTTCTGCCATTGCTTCATGTCGAATTTGCCTAATCATAATTCTCCCATTTTCTAATTTTTGTTTCATCAAATGAATTAATTGATCTCTACGTTCTCCAGTTAATTGTGGAATTGCAATTCTAATAACTTGTCCATCAACAGCTGGAGAAAGTCCAGTATTGGCATCTTGAATTCCTTTTGAAATTTCATTTATAACTGAATTATCAAATGGTGTTATAAGAAGTGTTAGATTATCTTGAGCAACAATTGTTGCAAGTTCCATTACTTTTAGCTTTGTTGAACCTCCATAAACGCTTACTACAATATTCTCAACAAGTGATGGCGTTGCCCTACCCGTTCTAATTGTTGCCAAGTCAGTATGCAATACTTCTAGAGCTTTGTGCATTTTAGAGGAAGTTATTTGTATGATATCTTGATCCATTTCAACTTATTATACAGTAAAAAAAGCGCAAGTACATCTTTAAATCAATTGAGGAATTAATCTATGCCTATTTCAAACCGGACAAATTTCTTAAGAATAATATTTTCTCCAAGTTTTCCAATCGTTGTTTTTATGAGTTGTTCTATCGTTTGAGAAGAATCTCTTATGTATTCTTGTTTTAAAAGCTCATCAAGAGTTTTTGGTTTCATTGCTGAAACTTGCATGCCAATTTCTTTTGCAAGCTGCTTAAATTCATCAGTTTTAGCCACAAAATCTGTTTCGCATGAAAGTTCAATTAATGATCCTACTCTGCCATTTTGATGAATATAGGCATCAACAAGACCTTCTGTTGTCTCTCTTCCTTCTTTTTTACCAGCTTTTTGTAATCCTCTCTCCTTTAACCATTCTTTTGCTTTTTCAATTTCTCCTTTAGATTCTTCAAGAGCCATACGGCAATCAGCAATAGATGCTTTTGTTTCTTCTCTTAGTTTTTTAATAAGCTTTACATCAATCGCCATCTCTTATTCTCCTTTTAATTCCTTTGATTTTTTTTCTTTTGCGGTAACTTTCTTTTTTGGCTCAGCTTCTGGAGATTTTTGCTCTGGAGTTATCTCTCTTACTTCTTTATTTTCTACTTTTACTGGCTTATTTCCTTCCTTTTTCCCTTCAATCCATGCATCCATAATATAACTGATCAAAAGCTGGAGTGAACCAACTGCATCATCATTTGCTGGAATTGGATGGTCAATAATTAAGGGATCGGCGTTTGTATCAGTTATACCTACCGTAGGTATATTTTCAGCTCTTGCTTCTCTGACCGCTAAAACCTCTGTATGTGTGTCAACAATAAACATTACTGTTGGCTTTTGTGTCATTTCATCAATTCCACCGTAAAATAGTTCTAGTTTTTGTCTTTCTTTCTCAAATAAACCAAGTTCTCTTTTTGTATATTTAGCCATTTGATCTTCATCTTTTAGCATTTTTGTTAAATCTTTTAATTTTTTATAATTTTTACTTACTTCTGCTACGTTTGTTAATGTTCCACCTATCCATCGATGCGTTACAAAGAAAATGCCTGTTGCTCCTTCTTTTTTTGCTCGTTCTATTTCTGCAATTACTATTGGTTGTGCTTGACGTTTAGTTCCAACAATAATAATAGTACCGTCTTGCGCAGCTTTTTCCTTAATAAACTCTCCTGCAGATTCTAGTCCTTCCTTTGTTTTTGCTAAATCAATAATATGAATACCATCTCTGGCCTCAAAAATATAATCACGTGCTTTGGGATTTTGTCTCTGTACCTGATGACCGAAATGACAGCCGGCCTCTAAAAGTTCTTCAAGTGTAATTTGTTTCATAATGTCCTTTTACCGCCATCTGATTTGTGTAGAATTCAAGGACATGAATCAGATGTGAGTGATATGAAGTATTATAGCGGAATCGAACCTAAAATGCAACAGTAAGTCATAACTTAACAGTAATGTAATGAGCAACTACATATACATTTTAATAAATATAATTTGCCAACGCTTTACTTTTACTTTATTCCTGGTACAGGATATTTTGCACAAAGTTCTTTTACTTCTTTAGCAATTTTTCTAATCTCCTTATTTATTTTAATTTTTTCACGATATTCTTTCATAAGTATTTTGCGTTTTTCTTTATCATCTGCTGGCAATAGCATTCCTTCAACTTGATCAACCACTCTGTTCATCCATGATGCGATTTTTTTCATTTCTTTTTCTTTCATCCCACGAGTAGTAATCGCTGGAGTCCCTAATCGAAAACCAGATGCATAAAGTGGCGGCATTGTATCGTTTGGTACAGAATTTTTATTACCAATTATTCCAGCTGTTTCGAGTGCAAAAGCAGCGATTCTACCATTAACTTTTTTATTTCTTAGATCAATTAAAAGCAGATGGTTATCGGTACCACCCGTAACAAGATCAAAATTAAAATGTAATAATTCTTTTGCTAATGCTTTTGCATTTTTTACTGTTTGAACCTGCGTTTTTTTAAAACTTGCTGTCGTTGCTTCTTTTAGTGCAACAGCAATTGCAGCTGTTGTGTTGTCATGAGGACCTCCTTGCATACCCGGAATTATCCAACGGTCAATTTTTTTTGGAAGTTCGGGATCTTTCTTCACTCCTTTATTCGTCACCATTATCATTGCGCCACGCGGGCCGCGTAACGTTTTATGCGTAGTAGTCATTATTATATGCGCGTAAGGAACGGGATTTGGATGAACACCAGCCAGAATTAAACCAGTAATATGGGAAATATCTGCTAAAAGATAAGCTCCAACTTTATCGGCAATTTTTCCAAATTTAGCAAAATCAATTGTTCGTGGATAGGCGGTAGTTGAAGCAACAATTATTTGTGGTTTTTCTTTTACTGCAAGTTTTTCTAATTCATCATAATCCAATATCCCTTTTTTCCCAAATTCATATTGTATTCCTTTAAAAATAGTCCCGGAAAACGTTCCAGCAAATCCATGCGTTAAATGTCCACCATAAGAGAGAGATAACCCCATTATTTTATCCCCTGGTTTTAGCGTTGCCATATAAATAACTGCATTCGCTGGAGAACCAGAATAAGGTTGCACATTTACATGCGCGACACCGAAAAGCTTTTTTGCCCGTTCAATTGCTAGCATTTCAACTTGATCTGCAACCTGATTTCCTTGATAATATCTTGCTCCTGGATATCCTTCAGAATATTTATTCATTAATACGCTACCGACCGCTTCGATAACTGCTGACGATGCAAAATTTTCAGATGGAATCATTTCCAATACTTCTTTTTGACGTTTTTCTTCTGCTTTTATTAGGTTATATATTTGGGGATCTTGTTTTTGTAATGTATTCATAGAATTGGTAATTACTATAAAACAGTTTTGCTCAACTGACAAGTAGGAAAAATATTATTGATTTTTAAATGCAAACGCCTTGTCAGAAATTCCTTTTACAACTATTGCAGACGAGATCTTTTCTTTTTCATTTGCAAGCCACATATCTGATATTGAAAGCGCTGAAAACAGAGGGATATTAAAGTTTTTATGCAGTAACTCTTTTGCCTGTGTATACGTTTTTTCAATTATTACCCCTGCTCCAACTACGGTCACGTCTATTCCATCATTTTGCATATTTTGTATTAATGTACAAAGCAACTCTAACATCTTACCTGTATCAGCAATTTCATCTGCCAGAAATAAGCGGAGTGAATTGTTGTGTTTTTTAAGTGCATGCTTAAGACTTACTGTATCAAAATATAATACGTCTTCAGACCCTTTAGTGTATGACGTTAAAGAGGCTTGATAATCAGATTTCGATTGCTTTCCATCTTTTTGCACACGAATAATTGGCATATCAGATGCTGCAAATGATAAGTCTCGAGCCCAAAAAAGTGCAGAAATATCTGGTCCTACAATACAATTTGCGTTACGTTTTTGTATTTCTTTTGCAATTTTCTCACGGGCAGCCTTCATATATGAAGGTATATACAGCGTTTTAAATGGCGCTTTGTAATCAAGACCAATTCCTCCAGGAAATTGCATAATGTTCCCACATTCTAAAAGTCCAAGTAAAACTTGCTTCTCTGCTTCACTCAAGGAGCTTTTATTTATTATGCTAACTGAGTTGTCTGAAAACTGATGAATTATGTATTTATTGTATTCGGATTTTGGGGATGTGAGACTTCGTACAAAAGTAGATGAAGATTGTGTCATAAATTCTTAATTAGGCTTAATTGCTTTTTTGATGTCTTGTGCTAGATATGGATTCCACATAGCACCAGTTGCACACATAACTTCGTCTGCTCCAGCTTTTCGATATTCATTATAATCCTCTACGTTTGTTACACCTCCTACACCAATAATATTAAATGTATAACTATTATCTTCTTTTAATTTTTTGAGTCTTTCTACCATAGATATACCTGCCCACTTAATTGGCTTTCCGCAGGCACCACTTATTAATCTTCCATTTCCAGGTAGCGCCTGCTCCTTTTTTTTATTGTAAATCTTTGCAGGAATTGTATTGATTGCTGAAATACCATCGATTATTTTTCCAACTCTTTTTATAAGATCTCTGAGCTGTTCATCTTCAGCAAAATAGGCAATTTTCATTATAAGAGGCGTATTACCAATTTCATTTTTAATCGATTCTATAATATTTTGGGTTCTTGCTGTATCGAAACACAATAAATGAGCTGTACCTTCATTTGGACAAGAAAGATTAACTTCAAGTATTGAAACTTTTGTTTCTTTTACCAGTCTGGCAGCAGTAATAAAATCTTGTATATATTCACTTTCTCCACCCCCAGTAGTTCCCTGAAATCCCCCAATTACAATTTGGCCTTTTTTTGCATATTTTACGGTGTCAGCTAAATCTTTTTGCCAGAAATCCGGATCAAATGAAGGAACTCCAAAAGAATTTGTAATTGAAAGAGGTTCTTTATAGTGTGAATCTGCGACTAAACCTATATTAGCTTGTTCGATTGTTAAATCACCATCAGTATGTACAGCTAAGACGTTTGGAAATTGACTACAAGGATATTTTCTCGTTCTTACTGTTTTATAAACTGCTATATCAAATCCCTTATCCAGTGCAGCCCTCACATATTTACCATTTAATAAAGGCCCAGGAGCGATTCCAAATGGAAGAAATACTTTATTTCCAAAAACCTCATATGTGGGCTCCTCATTTTGTTGAAATATTTCTCCATCTGCAAAAGCACCAAATGGACCGTTTGTAAAATTATCTTCGTATGTTTTATGAGGATCGTAAAATGGTTTGCTTAACATTATGGTAATAGTTTTCCAAACTTTTCTTTCACCAAAATTATATCATTTTCAAAAACTTTCGTTCCTCTAATATATACACTCTTTATTTTCCCTTTTACTTTTGTATTATTAAATGGCGTCCATTTACATTTAGTGAACAAGTTTTCGTTTTTGATTTCCCACTCTTTATTTTCATCAATTTCTACTCTGGTATTTTCTTGAACAATACCTAATAAATTTGATGGACCCTCAAAACATAGTCGCTCAATTTCTTTAAATGATAATTTACCATTATGCATGGCTGTTAATAATAACGGTAATGTTGTTTCAAGTCCTGGCACTCCAAATGGCGGGTTACTGGATTCTTTTTCTTCAATTGTATGCGGAGCGTGATCAGATTCAATCATGTCTACATCTACTAAATGTTTCCATAAAAAATCTACATCAGATTTGGGCTTTAAGGAAGGTTTCATCATCCCAAAAGCTCCTAAGCGATCTTCATCACCTTTTTCTAAAAATAAATGGTGAGGCGTAACACCACATGTCACTGGTAATCCTTGTTCTTTTGCTTCAATAATTCTCCTGAGTTCATATTCGGTTGACATGTGACATAAATGAACCTTTCGAGGATATCTTTTGACTACCTCCAAAACCTTATCAAATGTTGTTTCTTCAGCATGCACTAATATTGGCTTTTTATGAGTCCATTCAGAAAATATTTTACCAAGATGTGATTCATCAAGAAGATAATTTCCCGTTGTCTGATTTAAATATAATTTTAATCCAAACACTTTAGCTTCAACTTTTTTAAATTCAGTTAAATTATCTCCAAGTGTTCCAAAGTGAAATCCGATATCGCAAACAATTTGCCTACGTGCAATCTCCCTCTTTTCGTTAAGTCGTTCAACATCTGTAATTGGCTGTAGATTATTTGGCATGTCTATTACCGCCGTATATCCTCCTGCAATAGCTGCACTAGTTCCAGTAAAAAAATCTTCTTTTTGTTCCTGTCCAGGAGTACGTAAATGAACGTGAGGATCAATAAGTCCCGGAAGTGTTAACATTTTTATAATTCTAGCAAAAATATATTCATATTACTATACACTTTAATTAAAAAATAAAAATTTTATAAATCACTCCTTACATTATCTTATCCTATAGTTGAAAGTGTGAATTTTTTATGCTAAACTCTTCATTCTTGTAGAACTACTCCGTATTAGCAGCGTAGAAACGTTACAAGATATGCACATTAAAAAGAGGTAGGAAAATATACAGTCGGAGAAAAGGATACACTACTATCTTTCTCTTCGACTGTATCAAACTAGCATAAAAGGGATGGAAAACACTGATGAAAATTCAGATTTGGGTAGTTTTGGCTATACTGGCAATCGGTGGATCAATACTTGGATATATTATATTCAATATTGCAATCATCGAAAGTCATGGAATAGCTAATTATGGACTGATGAATCTATTGGCCGGCATACTGTCATTAATTATCTTCCATAATGAAGTTCGCTCAAAACCACAACTCTTAATTGCACTTCTTGGCGCAATTGGAATAGTGGCTATAGTCTTTGGACTACGCTGGACTCATCAAGCACTATCAGATCCCGCAAGCACAATGGAATCTGTATATGATTTAGTTGTATTTAGCTCTGTAGGATTGTGGTATCTTGTAGAAATACCCTTAAAACTCGGGAGAACGCCAATACGCAGGTTCGATATCGCTTTTCACGTATTAATGTTTGGACTCGTTGTTCTCAGACTCGCAATTCATTGGCAAGATAAGTGGAGCATAACAAATTTTGCACCTGTTATCATTGCAGTTCTTGGCTATTGGCTTTTTAACATTAGCATTCGACTTTCCCAAAAAGACAGCTCGAAAACAAGAACTACTAATATTGCCATGAATATACTCGGAGGGACTTTATTACTCATAATTTCATTTATAATTGGAGGCAATGCATTATCAGTAAATCAAGGTACACCAATTGGTGTAGTTGGCATAGTTGCAATCGTTTTCTGCTTAGGCAAAGCTTACAAATATTTGGGTGAGAAAGGTCTCGCGCCGCTTGTAGTAACTGGAACATACGATGGACTTTTGATCTTTGCGCCGATAGTACTTTCTTTCGTGTTCGCACAGAAATTCTTGGTTGTTGATCTACTTATAACCTTCGGTTTTATTATCGTAATGGCATCTCGAGTAGCATTTTATAGAAAAGAATTTCTAGTGAAAAAACATACATAAGGAGAATTTTGAATACTTGAGCCTGGGTTAGGTGTTTTTGCCTGATCCAGGCTTCTCTTATTACTCTATGCAGCCTACCTCTTTATTATTTTATCTGCGAAGCATGCTTTTTTGCTTCAAGATATTTCTTACCATGTCCTACATTAGTATTTATAGGAACATTTTCATCACACAACTTGCATTCATTTTCTTCCCATGCTTCAGCCTTAAGTATTGCTAAAGAAGTAAAAGGTACACCCATCATTTCAGTATTAATTTTTTCAGGATCACGATTTACCATTACTGAAACAGCTACGACTTTACCCCCTGCGTTACTGACTGTATTTACAACTTTCAATACAGAACCTCCAGTTGTCGTGAGATCTTCAATTACTAATACATTCTTTCCTTTTACAAGCTTATCGTATCCACGAGTGAATATTTGATTTTTTTCACTGTCTTTTTCAGTATAAACTCCTAAAATATCCCTATTTTTGATACTAGACAAATGGAATGCAGTCCACTGAGATAAAATTATTCCTCCAAGTGCGGGAGCTGCAACTACATCGATTTCTTGATCTTTATGAAGTTCTGCAAATAGCTTTCCAACTTGAGAAGAATATTTGGTATGAGGATATAGTGCATCTTTATTTACATATACACTCCCGTGCTTACCAGATGTATACACAAAGTGACTATCTGTAATCACTCCTCCTGACTTTCTAAGCATTTCTAAAACTTCATTGCTAATTTGTTCGTTCATACTGAGATATTATTTCAATATTTTTTCTTCAAGTCAATTACTTTCTGTAGTTATTAATTTCATTTCGTAATTTTTCTGCTTCCTGTCTTGCCTTTTGAGCAAAATCTAAACCATCTGAGGCAAAAATTATTCCACGTGAAGAGTTAATAATCATGCCTTTCTTTTCAGAATTCATTCCTGCTCTTACCGATTGCTCAATATCTCCACCTTGACTACCAACTCCTGGAACTAAAAGAGTCATATCTCCTACTAGCTTTCGTACTTTTGCTAGTTCTTCAGGATAAGTTGCGCCTACAACCAACATACAATTATCTAGTTTATTCCATTCCTCTTTTACTTTTTTAGCCAAATATATATAGTATGGTTCACCGTCTACTTTTACATCTTGCATCTCTCCTGCCCCAGGATTGGAAGTTCTACAAAGAATAATGGCCACTTTATCTTTTCTGGATAAAAATGGTGCTAGTGCTTCACTCCCCAGATATGGCTGCAACGTGACAGCATCCACGCCCAGATAATCAAATGTGTAAGCTGTATACCCATCATTTGTATTACCAATATCTGCTCTTTTTGCGTCAAGAATTATTGGAATTTCAGGGTATTTATTTTTAATATAATCACAAGTCATTTTCAGTTGTTCAACACCTCTTGCACCATTTGCTTCGTAAAATGCACTATTGGGCTTATAGCAACACACGAGATCACTTGTACTATCAATTATTTCTTTATTGAACGCAAATTGAGGATTTTTTTCTTTTTCTAGATGAGATGGAAGCTTCTTAACATCACTATCCAATCCAATACAAACCAATGAATTATTTCGATCCATACAATTTGTAAATTTTGTTTTAACGTTCATAAATTTAAATATAGCAAAAATAAGCAAGCTCTGCACAAGAATTGCAGTATCTATCCAGTAACATATTCGTTCCATGATCCAATCGGAAAGTCATTTGGATCTTTCTCTGATATAGCTTTTACAAATAACTCAGCTTTCTGCATATTTGTAAACAATGGTATATTTTGATCAACTGCAGCACGTCTGATAATATAATCATCGTTTACATTTTTCTTAATAAATCTATCAGTAATATTTATTGCTAAATCGATTTTTCCTTTTTGGAAATACTCTAAAATGTTAGGTTTTTGTTTCTCGTGAATTTTAAATAATTTTTTTACATTAATTCCATGAAGTTGCAAAAATTTTGCAGTTTGTTCAGTTGCGTAAAGCTTTAATTTCATTTCGTCTAATCTCTTCGCGCTTTCTAGAAATTTAATTTTATTCTCTTCTCCTCCAAGACCAAGAAAAACTCCAATTTTTGGAATCTTACCTCCAACTGACAATTCTGCCTTTAAAAAAGCTGATTCAATATCTACTCCAAAACAAGCCACTTCTCCAGTTGATGCCATTTCAACATCTAATACAGGATCTGCACCTTTTAATCTAGCGAATGAAAACTGAGCAACCTTTGTAGCTACAAAATTATATTCCAAAATTCGTACCGGAGCTACAGGTTTGTTAAAAAAAGCATCTACAGAAAGAGCTATAAAATTAATTCCTGTAACCTTTGAGATAAATGGAAATGTACGAGATGTTCTTAGATTAACTTCAATAACCGATACCTCATTATTTTTTGCTAAACATTGCATATTAAATGGACCACTTACATCAAGTGCCTTTGCAATATCCTGTGCTATTTTTTTAAGTTTTTTAAATGTTTCAAGATAGATTTTTTGTGGTGGCAATACAATAGAGGCGTCTCCAGAGTGAACACCCGCGTTTTCAATATGTTCTGAAATAATAAAACCTTTGAGAATTCCGTTTTGAGCAATACAATCTAATTCAATTTCCTTTGCATCTTCTATAAATTTGGATACTGTCACAGGATACTCTTTTGATACTCGCGACATTTTTTGTAGAAAATCAGTTAGCTCTTCTTTTGTATAGCAAATATGCATATAAGTTCCTGATAAAACATAGGAAGGCCTAATTAAAACTGGAAAACTTACTTTTTCTGCAAATACCACAGCTTCTTTTATGGAACTAAACGAGCTCCAAGGTGGTTGATCAATATGTAGTTCATCTAATAAAGCTGAAAATAAGGATCGATTCTCTGCTTTATCAATATTTTTTGGGTTTGTACCCATTATTGGAAATCCTTGTGCGTTTAATGCCTTAGCTCGATTATTGGGAGTTTGACCTCCAACTGAAACTATTATGCCAAACGATTGTTCAAACTCATAAATATCCGCAATTCTCTCAAATGTTAATTCTTCAAAATATAACCTATCCGATATATCATAGTCAGTTGAAACAGTTTCTGGATTACAATTAATAACAATTGACTTTTTCTTATGTTTTTTAAGTTCCCACACAGTATTTACGCAGCACCAATCAAATTCTACAGATGATCCAATGCGATATGGCCCAGACCCAAGTACTATTACTCCATCTTTATTAAATGGCTTTATATCATTATGGCTTCCGTTATATGTTAAATAGAGATAATTCGTTTCTGCTGGGAATTCCCCTGCTAATGTATCAATTGAAAATACTGAAGGAAGTATGTGTAGTTCTTTTCGTATCTTTCGAATCTCTAATCCGGTTTTACCAATCAGTTCTCCTATTCGCTTATCAGAAAGACCATTCTGTTTTGCTAAAAGTAGCAAATCCTTATCAACTTTCGGTAATAGACTAATCTCTTTTTCAATAGTTATTATATTTTTAATCCTATACAAAAACCATTTATCTATCCCCGTTAAATCATGAATTTGATCGATAGTAAATCCGTCTTGCAAGGCTCTTGATAAGACAAACATTCGTTTTGGCGTAGGATGAATTAATAACTCTTTAATCGCCTTTTTTGTTATTGGCTTCTCGTCAAATACGATTTCACTAACAGCTCCTTCAAAATCAAGATCAAGCATTCTTATTGCTTTCTGATATGCTTCTTCAAAAGTACGTCCTATTCCCATTACTTCTCCAACAGATTTCATACTACTTCCGATAGTTTCTTCTGCTCCTTTAAATTTATTAATATCCCAACGAGGCAATTTTACTGTCACATAATCTAAGGCGGGTTCAAAACAAAATTGAGTTTTTTTTGTTACCTTATTTTGTAGCTGGGTTAAGTTCTTAAAAAGAGCTAATTTAGCAGCAACATAGGCTAACGGATAACCAGTTGCTTTACTTGCAAGCGCTGAACTTCGAGAAAGTCTCGCATTGAGTTCAATAACATAATATTCAATATCACCATTTTTAGGTTTTGGGTTTAATGCAAATTGCACGTTGCATTCTCCTACTATTTTCAAACTTCTAACAATCTTAATTGAAATGGTTCTTAGCTTATGGTATTCAGCATTTGTTAATGTCTGCGATGGAGCAATAACTATCGATTCACCAGTATGAATTCCAAGTGGATCCATGTTTTCCATATTACATACCGTAACGCAGTTATCATCCTTATCTCTTACAACTTCATATTCAACTTCTTTAAAGTGATGTAGGTATTTCTCAACAAGAACTTGTTTAACAAATGAAAATGCTCCATCTAGCATTTGGTCTAATTCTTTTTGATTTGCCGCAATACCACTCCCTTGTCCTCCAAGTGCAAATCCGGATCGAATCATTACTGGATATCCAATTGCATTTGCAATCACCAATGCATCTTTTTTATTGGTTGCTGCCTTACTTGGCGGAGTCGAAACTCCTATTTTTTTTAAATGAGTTGAAAATTTTTCTCTATCCTCAGATAAAATTATTGCAGAAATTGGAGAACCTAATATCTCTATATTATATTTTTTAAAAATACCTTTTTTATAGAGCTCTATGCCACAATTTAACGCTGTTTGACCACCAAATGACAAAAAGACTCCATCTGGTCTTTCTTTTTTTATAATTTTTTCAACAAAGAAAGGATTTACTGGAAGAAAATAAATAATATCAGCTAATTCTTTGGAGGTTTGAATGGTAGCAATATTTGGATTTACTAAAACGGTTTTTATTCCTTCTTCTTTTAATGCCTTAATTGCTTGTGATCCAGAATAGTCAAATTCACCAGCTTCTCCAATTTTTAACGCACCTGATCCTAAAATTAATATTTTATTATATGTTTTCATAGTTTTTTTAAAAAATAATCAAAAAGCCATTCAGCATCTTCAGGACCTGGGGTTGCTTCAGGATGAAATTGTACAGAGAAGAATGGTTTTGATTTATGGTGAATACCTTCATTTGAATTATCATTTGCATTATAAAACCATTGCTTAAATCCTTTTGGGATTTCAGATACGGCAAACCCATGATTTTGCGTTGTGATATAGCACCGACTTGAACCTTCAAGAATACATGGTTGATTTTGACTTCGATGGCCATATTTTAGTTTTTTTGTTTTACCTCCCGCTGCAAGCGATAACAATTGATGACCTAAACATATACCCATTGTAGGAATATTAGATTGTAGTAGTTTTTTAATATTTTCAATGGTTTGTTTTACAAATATTGGGTCACCTGGGCCGTTTGAAATAATAACCCCATCTATTAGTTTTTTCTTTTTGTTTTGCTCTAGTCCCAAAGTCTGCTCAAGTTTTGCTTTATGCACTGAACTTGTGATGTCAAAATCCCAAGGCACCGTAACAACAGTTACGCCACGTTTTAATAATGCATTTTGAATATTTCTCTTTGCCCCGCAATCAATTAATAAAATAATCTTAGTGCTTTCTTTGGTTGGAATTTGAACAATGATCTCTTTTGTAGAAACTTTCTCTACGAGGTTTTCCGTATTTGGATCATACCACTTAAGCTCTCCTTTAAAGTTTATTCTAGCAAGCATTGCGCCTTTATCTCTAATTTTTTGTGTTAAGTAACGCGTATCTTTTATTTGTAAAAGCGGTTTATTCTCCTTTTTAAACCATTGTGAAAGCGACTGAACACTTTGAAAGTGAGATGGCGTATCGTTATATTGACTTACGATAAGTCCAGATACTTGAATATTATTGGATTCCCAAACATGCCTTTCGGGAACTCCATAATTCCCAATTATTGGGTACGTTAAAACTAATATTTGACCTTTATAGGAAGGGTCGGTTAAGCTTTCAGGATAACCCATCATCCCTGTTGAGAAAACCACTTCTCCTGCGGTACTATTTTCTCCACCAAAACTTAAACCATTTATTTTTGATCCATCTTCTAATTCCAAAATCGCACTTACCATTATTTTAATTTCCCCATAACTAAACCAAGTAGAGCCATACGTACATACATACCATTTCTAATTTGAGAAGTTAAATACACTGCCCGAGGATCATTATCAACTTCAGTTAATATCTCTCCCACTCGAGGCAAAGGATGCATAAATAACGTACTTTTTCCTGCATATTTTGCGATAATTTTATTGGATAAAATGAACTTATTTTTTACTCTTTCGCATTCACTTATACTTTTAAATCTTTCTTTTTGAACACGTGTCCAATACCAAAAATGAGCGTTTTTTGGAAGCTCTTCTATGTTTTTGATGGTAATTAATCGCAAGCCATTCTTTGTAAACATATCTACATCTTTCTTAGAAAGTTGTAGGCTATTGGGAGAAAGTAAGTAAATAGTATTACCTTTATATAGAGATAATCCTCTAAGTAACGAATGAACGGTTCTCCCATTTAGTAAATCTCCAACCATAACTCCGGTTAAATTATCTAATTTTTTATGTGCCTCATATATCGTATATAAATCAAGAAGTGCTTGCGTAGGATGTTCTCCTATACCATCACCTGCATTAATAATTGGCACTGATTGTGCTGCAATTGCAGCTTTTTGTGCCATACCGGCTACAGAGTGTCTCAAAACTATCGCATCACAATATGCTTCAAACACTTGAATAGCATCTTCAAGTGTTTCACCTTTAGAGAAAGACGATATATTTACTGGATCATGAATGGTAATAGTTTGACCACCTAATTGCTTGACAGAAGCTGAAAATGATGAAAAAGTTCTACTAGAGGGCTCAAAGAACAACATAGTTACTAATGAACCTGAAAGTATTGAGGAAGGCTTTGCATTGACTGCAAGTTTTTTCATTGACGGTACGTGGGTAAATAATATTTCTATATCCTTTTTCGTAAATTGATCAAGCGACAAGATATGTTTATTCTTAAAAGCACCGTTAATGTATTGCATCTATGTAGTCATAAAAAACCAGGGCTTTTTGCATTTTCATACAATACGCTCTGGGATTAAACTTTAGCAAAAAAATGTGTATCCGTCAATGAGCATTCTTAATATTTTTATTTCTCTGAAGATCTAAAAACGTAAAATGAAATCCGTTTTCATCAAGTTCTTCTTTAGCTACTATATTGTTAAATGAAGAGTAATCTGGAAAAAACACCTGAGCATGCAAATCAGCGTCAACAAGCGTTAAATATAACTTATCTGCAACAGAAATAGCTTCATTAAAAATTTGACCACCACCGATAACAAATATTTCCTCTTTTTCTAATTGTTTTGCTTTTTCAATTGCTTGCTCAAATGAATGCACCACTATTGCTCCGTTTCCGTTATAGGAAGTATCTCTTGTAACAATAATATTAACCTTATGTGGCAAAGGCTTGGCCCCTTGCTCCTTTGATTCGAATTGCTTTCTACCCATGATTATTACGTGCCCACGAGTTAAATCACGGAATCGCTTCATATCAGATGGAGCATGAAATATTAACGCATTATCTCTTCCAATTCCTCTTTTACTGTCTAAAGCAGCTATGAGACTAATTTGAGGTTTAATCATTTTTCTTCTTCGTTTTGTTCATACAATCCCCCTGCAACTGTTAGTTCACCTTTAAGAAGTGGCCACGAATCATAATTTTCGAGAAAAACATGTTCAGGTAAAAAATCCTGCAAAGCTTTTGGTTGTGGTTCTAATTTTACTTTTGGAAATGGTTTTGGTGTTCGTTTTAGTTGTTCCTTCACTTGCTCAATATGATTTTCATAAATGTGCGCGTCGCCAAACGTATGTATAAACTCTCCTGGCTCATACCCAGTTATATCGGCAAGAATGAGTAATAATAGCGAATAGGAAGCGATATTAAATGGTACTCCCAAAAAAAGGTCTGCACTACGTTGATAAAGCTGAAGATTTAATTTGCCCCCTTTTTGGCTGATTTGGTACATATTGTGACAAATTGGAAAACGTGACGCATCTTCGTTTCTTGCCATAGTATAAAGATATTCAGGATTCCATGAAGTTACAATTAAGTTTTTTGCATCAGGATCATCTTTAAGCTCTTGAATCACCCATGACAATTGATCAATTGTCTTACCATATTTTGTTGGCCATCTTCTCCATAGCTCTCCGTAAATTCTTTTTAGATCTCCGTGCTTTTTAGCAAATGCAGTGTCTGTATGTATTTTTTCTATAAATTCCTCTTTGGATAAATTTGGCAATGACTTTTTAGCTGCTAATTTTTTATACATTTTGAATGGATAGTCATCCCAAATGTGCACATTATTATCTACTAAGTATTTTATATTCGATTGACCTGATAGAAACCAATAGAGTTCATGTAATACACCCTTCCAATAAACTCTTTTTGTTGTAAGTAAGGGAAATTCTTTCGATAAATCGTACCTGGTTTGTCTTCCAAAAACTCCATATAGCACCGCGTCTGTCCCTCTATCAACACTTCTAACCCCGTTATCTAAGACATCTTGCAATAAATCTAAATATTGATATTCTTGATGTGTTTTATTCATGTAGATTAAACGTTAAAAATCAAACCTGCACTTCTTTTTTAACTGCAGACACTCTTCCACCTTGCCATTGTCCGCGATACAAACTTCCTCCACCTTTAACTTCCTCAAACTGAATATGTACTATTCGTGCACCCATTTCTAACGTAACTGAAACTGGACCTTCATTTTTAAGCGCGAACGTTACTGGACCACTATATCCTGGTGCAACATTACCAGTACGCAAGAACAGTCCTGATCGAAAAGTTGTCGTACGGGGTTTAAAATTAGCAGTTAAATTTTGTGGCACGTTAATAGTTTCAATAGTTTTAACTAAAAAAAAGTCGCCGGGATTGATTACAATTGAACCATTTTTATTTTTATCGTAAGCTTTGACTAAACTTATATCTGGAGTTTTTCTTTCTGTTTCTCCTAGGAAGGCATCGCCTGTAATCTTATAAACTTCCCCTAGTCTCAAATCAAAACCAGCACCTTCAGGATTTGTTAATTCTCTCTCAGATAAACCTTCAACCAGATTCATCGTTGCAACTAAATTCAGTATTTGTTTAGGTCCTAATATCATAAACTACAAATTCGACAAAATTGCTTCTGTTATCTTTTCTTGAGACGCTTCCCCATCAATAACGATAAATTGATCAGGAAATTTATCTAGTAAGAATTTATACCCCTGATAAATTATTTCAAGCTTACTTTTCTTTTCATATATTTCTTTTTCTTTGCTCATTGCTGCTAACCGTTTGACAGCTGTTTGTGGTGTGACATCCAAAAAGAAAGTCTTATCAGGAAGAATAAATTGATTATACATTGATAATAAGCTGTATGCTGCAAGCATACTCTCGCTCGCATTTTTGTAATCTGTATGTTCTTTATCGGCGAGTCCATAAGGCACTGCAGACCAAAAACAACGTTCAGAAATTACTGTTTTGCCTTCTTGTAAGGCAGGGATTAAAACGTGCTCCTGATGTACGCTTCGATCTGCAGCAAATAAATACTGCAAGCCGACTAGAGGAATTAATACTTCAGATTGCAAAATTTCATGAACTAACTTTCCGATATGACCTTCACGGGTAGGTTCATGCGTTAATAATGTCTTTTTACCTTTTTTTTCAATTTCCTTTTGTATGATGTTTTTTTGCGTAGATTTTCCACTTCCATCAATCCCTTCAAGCACAATAAATTGACCATTATACGTATTTTCTAAAAATGATATATCGAATGAAACGTGATACTGCATTTACTTTACCTTGTTTTTGCCTTGAATTTCTCAACTACCTGTTTCAAAATAGTTTTTGTAACAAGCTCCTCTTTGCTCTCTCCGTTGATTACTATAAATTCTTTAGGAAATTTTTGCAAGAGGGAATGATAGCCGTTTAAAACTCTTTTTAGCTTTTTTTCTTGCTCATAAATATCTCTTTCTTTTTTCATGAGCAACATTCTTTTCATGACTGTTTCAAGAGACACATCCAAGTAAAAGGTCATATCTGGAATAATGAATTGATGATAATAAGATAATAATCCATTTGCTACTCCAATATGATATGCAGATGCTACTGTAAATGAAGAATCTATATCCTCAATGCCATAAGGTATTGTCGTCCAATTACTTCTATGACTTAATACAATATTACCTTTTTCCAAAGCTGGCTCTGTAAGCGATGCGTGGTTTAATGCTCTATCCGCAGAAAAAAGTGATTGAAATGCTCTAGATGGTAATGCTACTTTTGCATTTAACGTATTTCTAATTAAATTTCCTATATATGTATTGTCATTTGGCTCATGTATTGTTACAACAGGAATTGAAGCAGTTTTGAGTTGATCACTTAATGCTTTAATTTGTGTAGATTTTCCACTTCCATCAATCCCTTCAATAGCTATATATAATCCTTTATATGGATTTCTACGTAAATCTTGTGTAAAAGCTACTTGTACTTTCAATGAATTATATCTTCCTCTATTTTCGATTCTCTTGGTTTGGTTTGTTTAATATATTTGGCGGTTTTTTTCTCACTGTATGGGACTTGAGCAGGACTTGAAAGTTCTTCAAATGTCATTGCGCAAATTCGCATACCTGGATATAAGACAACTGGTAATCTTCCTAAATTCCCAAGCTCCAAAACTGCTTGACCATTCCAACCTGGATCAAATATACTTGCGGTTGAATGAACGACGATACCAAGCCTTCCTAAAGAAGATCTTCCTTCGAGTCGACCCAGTAAAGAAGAGGAAATTGTTATTTTTTCAAGAGTAACTGCTAATACAAAGTCTCCGGGTTGCATTATAAAGGGCTCATTGTCCTCTACTACAATTTCACTCGTGTATCCTTTTTTGGTGTCGTTTGATTTAGTATCAATGTAGGCATATCTACTATGTTCGAACACACGAAACGAATTACCCAGGCGCAGATCTACTGAACAAGAACCAAGTTGTGATTGAAGATTTAGTTTTGGAGTAATAACAATTTCACCATTTAGAAGCGCTTTTTTAATATCAACATCAGACAAAACCATATGGAAAGTTTACCATAGCAATGAGCAGTTTAAAAGCATTTCATTATTGACAGGACAAACCTACTCTACTATGGTATAAATATATAGAGGGATAAAAATGCCAATAATAAAATATTCTATAGAAAAAGTAAAATCCTTAGAACGAGGTCAACATATTCAGATTCTAAGTATATTAACACTACTTGTACTTGTCTTTACTTTACCAATACTCATTGTCAATATTACCAATACGCAAAATAAGCAAGTTGTTGCTTCACATGCTGCCACATCAGATACGGCTATGACTGATTCGATTCTCAGTGCAGTGACCACCACATGTCAAAAACCAGCTGATGTAATATTTCTCATTGATGACTCAAATAGCATGCAAAATACTGGCACAACTAAAATTAAATATGCGATGGATGCTACAGAATCACTCATCACAAATGCAAGTAAAAATGCATATATCCACAGCCTAGGCATAGTGTTTTTTAGCAATTATAGAGATACACATGATTATATTGGTCTTGAACCACCAAAAGGTAATGCAACATCAATAATTAATACATTAAATCAACCTCAATATAAGAAGGCTTCATTTACGCCACTTACTGATGTTTTTCCAGAACCTCCTCCATGGAATAAATATAAAACCACTTACAAAAACACATATGTTACCCATGAAGGCACTGATATTGTTCGCGGCGAACATTATGCAGACGATATACTATCTCACTACCAAGAAGCCACGAGTTCGCACAAAAAGGGTGATCCAAGAGATGATGGCGCACGACACGTAGTCATAATGTTGTCAGATGGAAAAGCAAATATTGATCAGAACAATAATTATTCTGGTAAACCTCCAAAGGGTAAATCTGCTGCACAAATTGTAGCTCAAGCAAAACAAGATGCATTGGATGAAATAACAAAATATGCAGCAGATTCCAGTGAAAAAATCACCTACTATGTTGTTGGTTATGGAACAGGTAATAATATTAATGAAGACTTTTTGAAAAAAGTGTCAAATACAAGTTATACTAAAACACTTCATTACTATCACACAACGGATGTAAGTAATCTTCTGTCAATTTATGCAGATGCAATTAAAGACGCATGTAAACCAATTTCAACAACTGCTGTTGCCATTAAATTAAATCTGCAGTCTGTATCAATTGGACCAACTACCGGTATAAAAAAAGGTATTTCTTATAGAATTAATGATGCTCCAATTACTCCAACACGAGATATCACACTGTATTTCTACGATAAGTCAACTCCAAACACAAGTAAAGCTGTTGCAAAACAACTTCTTTATACAAGAACCGGGAAAGTAACATTTAATCCAGCAACTGGTTATTTTGAAAATTCTGACTTAACTTTTACTGATT
This sequence comes from Candidatus Levyibacteriota bacterium, assembly GCA_003152105.1. Taxonomy (GTDB): domain Bacteria; phylum Patescibacteriota; class Microgenomatia; order Levybacterales; family UBA12049; genus PALSA-1332. Next base: position 4,696 of record PLZJ01000004.1, on the reverse strand, counting down.
CAATACCTACTGGTCAATATAAAATTGTTGTTCAAACTAACCGATATTTACGTAAAGGTCTTGGACTTATAAATATCCTATCTGATGTTAAAAGTGCTTCACAAAACAACTTAACGCCTAAAATTCCGCTATTACTTGCTGGTGATATAGCTGCAGATAAAGGCACTGGACAAGATAATGTAATCGATCTATTTGACTATAATGCGCTTATTCCATGTTTTCCAAGTCCTCCAAAAGGCGGAAATTGCACAAAAGGATCTGACTTATTAAATGCTGATTTAAATGATTTGAAAAATCCTACGGGCAATAATTGGGATGATGAGTTGTCTTGGCTCTTGCAAAACTTCATGCAACATGGAGATTAATCAGTGCACGTTCTTGACAAAAACTAAAATATTATACATAGTGAATTAAGATAAGTTATGCAAATTTCAAAAAAAATAATTGGTTTAATAGTCTTAGTTGTTGCAATTCTTATAACAGCATGTATCATTCTAGTGCAAACTAATAAAACTCCGGAAAAAAGTATTACTTCACAACCTCATGCTTCACCGACACCAGGAGTTATTTCTGATACTGTCATCAGCATGCAAGCGGCTAGCCAAGAACTTGTTGCTAATCAACCATCTAAAATAAACATCCTTGTGGATGCGGGTACAAATGAATTCTCAGGAGCTCAATTTACTTTAACATATGATCCTAAAGTTTTAGAAAATGTTAAAGTAACTCCAGGCACCTACTTACAAAGTCCAAGCGAATTATGGAATGTCGTTGACCCTGTAAAAGGAACCATTGCCTACACTCTTGCAATGTCTCCAGGCAGTAATCCTTCAACTGGAAAAGGAGTATTGGCAGTTATTTCCTATTCAGTAGTACCAGGTACCACAGCTTCAGAAACAACAATTGGAGTAGATCAATCAAATGCAGGCGTCTCAGATTGGAGAATTAAATCATCTGTACTTAAATCAATATCTGGCACAACTATTTCGCTACATAGTCAATAATAATTCTCTCATCATACTTACGACTTGACACTTTCAGTCATGCATCCTACTATACATTCTATGGCTCAGAAAGATAAAACATTACATTTTTTCTCAGATAGCGTCTTAGAACATTATGCAGTATTATTTTCTCTTTTTGTACTTGTGGCAACGTCACCACTTATCATGTTCCTACTCCTTCAAAAAGACCTTACTATCACACCTCGCATACCAATACTCTTTCAGGAAGTAGTTCCTCAGGCAATTTGTAGTTATCAAAAAGTATCATGTTCAAATGACCAAAGCTGCGATTCAGCAGTGCTTACTTGCCCTTCAACTATTAAATCTAACATTGCAACCCCGCAAAATCCATTTTTACCCGTAGGACTATTAGAAAATGCAGATTGCTCAAATATAACGGGGTGGTCTTATAATAGTTATTTCCCAAATAGAATTATGCATGTAACATTATATACAGATGGGACATATGTCACCGGTAAACCAATAGCCACATTTCTCGCTAATTTACAACTAGACAGCAATGATGTAGTTGATCTAATTGGTCCACATGAATTTTACTATCCTTATCCAGATAACCTAAAAGATGGATTACCACATCAAATTTATGCTTACGGAAGTGATGCATCTGGTAGTGGTCAATTATCATTATTGCTTGGATCTCCTAAGGTGGTATCGTGTAAGGGAACAACTGATGGCACAGGGGCTAAACCTAACTTCTAATAAGCTACGCAATCATTGAAGCAGGAAGCTTATCTGCCTCCCATTGCATAGTATGCTGAGGACAACGATGGACAAAAATTCCAACCACCGGCACCGCGTTTTCAATTAGCTCACTGATTATCTGTACAGATTGTTTGATTTGGACTTTCTGTACATCATCAGCTACTGGATCACCAGCACATTCTGCATGACCATCAATAACAATACCTTTTGAATTATGTTTGTATAGTGAAATTAAGATTTTGTTTTTGAGGTTGTTTAAGAAGGTTTTCGAAGGTTTGCTAGATAAAATTCCTACAATACCTGGTTCTGTAATTGTATCCGCATATTCTGCGTTAAATTCTTGTTTTCCGAATGCTTCAACAGGCTCTACGCATCGCCCATCCATACACCCTATAACTGTAAAAAAAGTTTCGCTTGCCATAATGCAAAAATAAATTCAATTTAACCTGGAACTTTAATTAGGTATTTATGATTTTACAAAATAATTTTAGTAAGTGCAAGTAGTAATATTATGTCCTAGAATACGCAAATGCTTATTGCGAAATTATCCTAAAAATCATATAATCAAATCTTCATGAAAAGTGAAATTTTATATTATAGTCATAATGATCTAGGTGGAGGTCTAGATTTACCAAAACAAGAAGCCCAAGAAACTCTTTGGACTCCGGAACAACCTATCACAGCCGAAGTAATTTGGAGAATCAATCACTCAGATAGAGCAGAAAATAATAGGCAAGACTTTAATGCAAATAAAAGAGCTGGAAAAATGAGACTTGTAAAAGGATGTATAGATGCCCGAAGATTAAGAGCAATGGCTACTAAAACAATGTTTTATGACACTATTGCAGGCGGTGGTGATCTTCAAACCGTCACTAGAATGATAAATAACAATGGGATCGAGCTTGTTGACGTTGAGAGTCATCACGGACCTGAAATTATTGGAGAATCACCCACTGAATGTGGTGGAAGAGATGCAAAAGCAAAACAAGTTTTGTCAGGAAATATTGATGCAACTCGAGGAAATAATTTAGATGCATATATTACAAAGGATGTAAAACATCACGATGCAGTAATACAAGCATATTTAACAGCTTCAGCTGTAGCAAAATTAACTGAAAAACCAGTTGCAGTAACTGCTCAAAATCATCGTACTGGGGAGAAAAAGTTAATAGCTGTAATGCATAAAAAAGGGAGAGATCTATCTATTCAAACAGCTATCCCCGATCTTTCACTAATTTATGGAGATGGGTATATTCCTGAAGAACTTTATGCAGAAGGCATACCTTCACTAAATTTAAAGGACGTACAGAGCGATACTGTTCGAGCCTATTTAGAAGAATATGATGATTATCTTCGAAGCCTTCAACCTACTCAAGCAAAAAGAGAGGAATATAGAAGAACACATACTGTTCATGACCCATTACTAATGACACTAACGACAGATATTCGATCGTCAGGTATTACTAAGCCCCATATCTTTGATGTACCTGGGTCAATTGTTCGACTTTCTGCTCCACGTAGTAGAAAACTCGATGCAAATCAACATGTGCGATTTACTTCTGAAGACAAAGAAAAAGCATGGGCACAAGGTAGATATGTCATTTCTCATGCAGCAGAAAATTCTGGTAAACCAAAAATGCCATTTTCCAGTACGAAAACTGTATTTATTGCAACTCCAAATATGGAACAGGCTATAGACTTAGCTTCTGAATTAGCAACTCAGGATTTTATGTTACGCTGGTTATTGCAAGAAGATAAAAAAGTAATAGTTGGACAAATGCAAGCTGGATATATTAACGATATTGCTGAAATGGCCTATGATATTAGCTATGGACGCATTACAAACATCCAGTTTCGAGGGTAATTCGGTGGGTTGCCGTGGAATCGAACCACGCACCTCTTTCTTATCAGGAAAGCGTTCTAGCCGATGAACTAGCAACCCAAAAATTATTTCTTTTCGTAAAGCGTTATTATTTTTTTGTTATCCGATACACTCTTCCTTGACGACTTTTTACCCTTACTCGCCATAATCAGATTATCCATTTGTAGGGCTAATTTTTTCTCTGAAAAGCCGGCTTCTGTTTTTACGATTTCATTTTCCGTCTCGTGATTCATATAACACGCTATTCCACTCCTCATATAAGGTAAATAGTGAGGCGCGAACCGGATTCGAACCGGTGAATAGCTGCTCTGCAGGCAGCCGCCTTACCACTTGGCCACCGCGCCACAAAGCGGAATTTGCTTGTTCTATACTACCATATTAGGCACAATAAATCTATTAACCAAGAAAAATCCGCCCTTTTATTGGCGGATCTTTATAGCTTTTATTATTAACAACCAGAAAGTGGTAGGAAAGAAGCCTGAATTCATCTCTCTTCTCAGTATAACGAAGATCGATCGAGTGCGGCTTGCCACTCGGAGGTACACTATAATTACACTTCTCCTTGTTTACCCTAGATAAATCTATGTAAATCAAGTTCAGCGTCTTCCCCTGTCTAAATTTAGATTTTGTACTTCTACAATAGAAAAATTTAGAAAGGAGGTGATCCATCCCCAGCTTCGGCTAGGGATACCTTGTTACGACTTAAGCCTCATCGCCGAATTCGGACTCTACCGACAACCTGCCAGTATTCGTCCGCCCCCGACTTTGCTGCCTTGACGGGCGGTGTGTACAAGACCCGAGAACGTATTCACCGCGGCCTGCTGATCCGCGATTACTACCAATTCCGACTTCATGCAGTCGAATTTCAGACTGCAATCTGAACTGAGACGAAATTTTAGGGATTAGCTTGCTATCACTAGCTTGCAGCCCGTTGTTTTTCGCCATTGTAGGGTGTGTGTAGCCCAGGGTATAAGGGCCGTGCTGACTTGACGTCTTCCGCTCCTTCCTCTCTGCAAAAACAGAGCAGTTCCAAATGAGTATTTAACATTTGGCACGGGTTGCGCTCGTTTCCCCACTTAAGGGAACA
>PLZJ01000001.1 GCA_003152105.1 Candidatus Levyibacteriota bacterium | reverse complement strand
CACGCGGCGTCGCTGCGTCAGACTTTCGTCCATTGCGCAATATTCCCAGTTGCTGCCACCCGTAGGTGTACTGCCCGTATCTCAGTGCAGTTGTGGCTGATCGACCTCTCAGTCCAGCTACCCGTCATCGCCTTGGTGGGCATTTACCCCGCCAACTAGCTGATAGGACGCAGGCTCCTCCCAAAGCGGCCAGTTAAGACCTTTACTCTTGCGAGACTATGGAGTATTACCCCACCTTTCGGTGGGCTATCCTCCTCTTTGGGGTAGATTCCTACGCGTTACTCACCCGTCTGCCACTGGGTCCTTGCGGACCCCGTTCGACTTGCATGCTTAAGGCACGCCGCCAGCGTTCATCCTGAACCAGGATCAAATTCTCAAAAAAATTGAGGGAATATAAAAATATTCCATCGCTGTTTCGGATTTCTTTAAGGAATAATCCGAAAAATTCCTACCACTTTTTGATTGTCAAAGAACGAATATGTAATGCCTTAAAAATCAAAAAACCCCGCCAAAGGCGAGGTATAACTCGTAAATCTTTGACTAAGACGTTACATATGTAAAATCTATTATACCTTTTTAACTTTGTTTGTCAAGCGTAATTAAATACTAAATTATCGATTTTGGAGTTTAAAACTTCTTATTTTTTATTTTTCATTATCTCAAATAAAACTATACCAAGCGACACCATAACATTTAAAGAAATATTTACCCCCCACATTGGAATCTCTACTACCACATCGCATGCTTCTTCAACTTCTTTTGAAATACCATGTGTTTCATGTCCAACTATTAAGGCTATTGGAAATTTATAATCAGATGCATCATATCTTTTACTTTTAGTACTTTGTTCAATACCAACAATTTGAACTTGCTTATTTTCTTCACGAACCGAAGAAATTGCATCAATTGTATTTTCAAAATATTCCCAAGATACCCATTCTGTAGTATTAATTGAAGATTTTTTAATCCTTGAATTTGGAGGAGTTTCAGTTTCACCACAAAGTAATATTTTTTCAGCTGCAACTGCATCTGCCAATCTAAAAATTGCGCCAACATTATATGTATCCATGACATTATCTAAGATAATATAAATAGGATTTTTCTTTATTTTTTTTAATTGTTGTTCATTTGGCTTCGAAATTCGCAAGTCAGATGCTTTTAGTTTTAACATGTATGTATTATACTAAATAGATACTAAAAACTTAAAATAATCTAATATGACAGCAACAGGACACGCAATAGTAGGCACAGTAATCGCAGCAAAATTAGGAAATCCAGCCCTAGCTATACCAATTGCAGTATTATCGCATATTCCTTGTGATTTATTTCCACATTGGGACAGTGGTACAAATGGTAAAAATAAGTCCTCTACTAGATTATTCTTCGAAGCAGTAATCGACGTATTGCTAGGATTTGTCCTCTCTTACTTTTTAATAGTATTATTTTTCCCATCAACATCATTAATTTACGCATTTATAATGATAATTGCTGCACAAGGATTTGACTATGTTACAGCTCCTTATTATATGTTCCATCAGCATTACTTCCCATTTTCTATGTTTTATAAATGGCAAAAGGCTTGGAATATTCGCTTGGATAAACCATGGGGCATAATAAATCAAGCAGCTATTCTTATTGCCCTTGTTATAGTTGTCAAAATATTCTAAACTTCTACAATCGTTTCTATAATCTATATGGCTGTTAGTAATCTTGACAATAATGTAAGTACTCCTCCTCTCGTATCTAGAGGATTTAAAGTCGCTCTTATATTATCCTTCCTCTTTGTAACAATACTCTACCTTGTCATCAAATCAAATATAAGTAATCAAAACACTATATCGTCTACATTTATACCGCTTAAATCTAGCCCCTCACCAACTCCGGTAATTCTTAGAGTTATTGAAGAAAAACGTTATACTAATGCAAAGTACAACTTTAGTTTTTCTTATCCTCAAAATTGGGAAATTAGTGAATCTGAGAACACGGTATCTTTAAGCTTAAACGATGGAATAAAAACAAAAAATACTACTCAATCCTCAAGTTTAGTATATAAAATTGTCGTTAAAGTAACTCAACTTAATAATAATATAAGTCCAACTCCTGAAAACAATTCGATTCCTCATACTACAATTTTGGTTAATAATGGATTAAGTTATTTAATAGCGTATGTTCCTGATCCGAAAGCTACTATTTCTGATAAATATTTGTCTATATATAATCAGATCGTAAAAAGTTTCACGTTTTCCGATAAATGAGGTTAGGATGCAGCCTTAATATCTTCTAGCTTCCATGCGGCGAATGTACAATTTGGATAGTTTGAACAACCGTAAAATCTTCTTCCTTTTTTAGTTTTTTTAATTATAATCTTTGCGTTATCCTTTGGACATACTAAGTTTGTTTCCTCAATGATTGGCTTAGTGAATTTACATTCAGGGAATTTAGAACAAGATAAAAACCTACCAAATCTTCCTTCACGAATTACAAGCTCTGCTCCGCATTGTGGACAAATTTCATTTGTTTTTTCGACAGGAATCTGTACGCGCTTAGCATCTTCAACTTTTACAAGCTGTTTTTCAAGAGGTTTATAAAATGTGCTCATCATCTCAACCCATTGCTTTTTGCCCTGAGCAATATCGTCTAATTTATCTTCCATTTCAGCTGTAAAAGGTATGTCATCTATTTCAGCAAAGTTTTTTACCAAAAATTCATTTACCGCAATACCTACTGTTGTCGGAATAAATCTTCTCTCAACTCGCTCGATATATCTGCGACCTTCAATTGTTGATATGATGGATGCGTACGTTGAAGGTCTTCCTATTCCTTTTTCTTCAAGAATACCAATTAAAGATGCATCATTATATCTTGGGGGAGGAGTTGTTTCATGTTCAACTGGAAGAATTTCTTTAGCCAGAAGTGTTTCTTTTGAGTCAAAATCAGCTAACCTATTATCTTGCAAAGCTAAAGGGTTCATTTTTAAGAATCCCTCAAAAACTAACACAGACCCGTTTGCCTTAAAAGTATAAGCATCTTTACTCCCTTTAACAAGCACTGTTACAGACGTGGACTCGATAATCGCATCACTCATTTGTGATGCGACAGCTCTTCGAAATATTAAGTCATACAATCTTGCTAAATCTTTACCTAGCTCACTTTCTATTTGTTCCGTAGATTTAGTAATTTGAGTGGGCCTTATTGCTTCATGTGCTTCTTGAGCTAATTTTTGTTTCCCCGAATATTCTCGAGGCTTATCTGGAATATAGGAACTTCCAAATGAGGATTCAATAAATTTTCTCATAGCAGAAATGGCTGTACTTGCAAGAACTACTGAATCAGTTCTATGGTAAGTTATAACCCCTTCTTCGTATAGTTTTTGAGCTATTGTCATAGTTCTTTTTCCTGAAAAACCAAATCTTCTAGAAGCTTCTTGCTGCAGAGTAGAAGTTGTATAAGGAGGTTGCGGTGATCTTTTCGTTTCTTTCTTTACCACATCCTCAACTTCAAAATGCTTTTTATCTATATCACTAATTATTTCTTTAGCTTTCTCTTCTGATTTAATAATGGTATCTGAATATTTGTAATCACCGTCATAAAGCACTAATGATTCTTGATTTTGAATTTTTTCATTGTTTATTTCAGTTAATTCAAAAGCTGTTGGTTGAGATTTTTTCGAGTCTTCCTTTACTAGCTGAGCGGTAATTGTCCAGTATTTCTGTTTTGAAAATTTTTCAATTTCTTTTTCTCTTTCTACGATAAATCTCAGTGCAACCGATTGCACTCTACCTGCAGAAAGTCCTCTGCGAACTTTTTTCCATAATAATGGGGATAATTTATATCCTACAATTCTATCTAGTACTCGTCTTGCCGTTTGCGCATTTACTAAATCTTCATTTATGGTGCGTGGGTTTGCAAGCGCTTCCGAAATAGCTTCACTTGTAATTTCATGAAAAACAATTCGTTTTAATGCTTTTTTGGGTTGTAGCAATTCAGCAATTTGAGAAGCTATGGCCTCCCCTTCTCGATCAGGATCAGTTGCCAATATAATTGAATCAGCTTCCTTGGCTAAGCTTTTAAGTTCTGATACAATCTTTTTTTTATCTACAAGTAACTCATACTCAGGCGTAAAATTATTATCTATATTTATCCCTAACTTACTTTTGGGCAAATCCATAACGTGTCCCATTGATGCCTTAATTACATAATCATCTCCTAAGAATTTACTTATTGTACGTGCTTTTGTTGGTGATTCGACGACTACTAAATATTTCATAAAATTGAAAATAAAAAAATGAGCCGAGATATTCCCGACTCTAATATGGGCAATATCTCGATTGTATGTTACATTATACAGACATTGTCAAGTAGAATCTTACTAAAATCGGTATGATATTTACATCTAAATAGAGTACTCATTGACATTTCATCTATATAGATGAATAATGCAAGCATTATGCCGCTTGTAATTGGAGTATTAGTTGTTGTTTTCTTACTTCTTAGCATTAAGATAGTACAAGAATATGACAGAGGACTGATTTTCTTTCTAGGAAAAGTAACAGGGGTTCGTGGTCCAGGACTTATTATTCTTATTCCTTTATTTGAACGCATGGTTAAGGTAAGTCTTAGAACAATTACAATGTCTATTCCTTCCCAAAAGATTATCACCAAAGACAATGTTTCAATCGATATTGCTGCTGTAGCTTACTATCATGTAGTTGACCCACAAAAAAGCGTTATTGCCATCGAAAATGTAAATGAAGCAGTAAATCAGATAAGTCAAACAACGGTAAGAAATGTAGTAGGTCAATTTTCACTTGATCAGGTACTAGCTCAAACAACTATTATAAATGAAAAAATAAAGAAAGTTATCGACAATCATACAGAACCTTGGGGAGTACAGGTAACTGCAGTAGAAATAAAAGACATAATGCTGCCTGATAATATGCAACGAGCAATGGCAAAAGAAGCTGAAGCTGAAAGAGAAAGACGAGCGAAAATAGTTGCTGCAGAAGGTGAATTTCAAGCTGCCGTTAAGCTAGGACAAGCAGCTGATTTGATTGCAAAACATCCAGTTGCTCTACAGCTGAGAACATTGCAAACAATGGCTGAAATATCTGTTGAGAAAAACTCTACGATTATCTTCCCTGCGCAATTTATGACAACAGTTCAAGAAGCAATTAAAACAATAACAGCAGATACTAAAAAAACCTAACTTAATTCTAGACTGTACTAAGTCTTCGCTTTATCTCGTGAACCAATAATCAAGAATTTTCTTTGCTACTGGTGCTGCTATATCTGAACCTTCTCCTGATGCTTCCGATAAAACAGTAACTACAATTTGTGGCTTATAAGCTGGGGCAAAAAGTGTTATCCAAGCATGAGGATTTTCTGAAATTCCCCCTTGTTGCGCTGTGCCTGTTTTACAAGCTAGCGCAATATGCCTAAAATCAGCAGACGCGCTTGCTACGGACATTATATTTATATTATCAATTGTCAACTTAGGGTTCTTAACTTGATAGTTAAATAACGGATATGCTACTCCTCCTGGACTACATACATCTATCATGCCCTCTCGAATCAAATCTATATTTTTTTCTGCAATAATTTGCTTATTGGTAACTTTATATTTATTTGCGTTTTTCCCCAGAAGAAGATGAGGTCTATATAAGTTACCACCATTTGCTATGACTTGCGTTAATGTATTGACTTGAAGAGGCGTCGTTAAAAGAAATCCTTGCCCAATACCATAATGATAGGTATCGCCTAAATACCATGGTTCATGCAGCACAGATAGTTTCCATTCCTTTGTTGGCACTAAACCGCTTGCCTCACCAGGTAAATCAATACCAAGCTGACTACCAAGTCCAAATTTTTGTGCAAATTGAGACAATCTATCAACTCCAATTAAATCCGCCAGTTTATAAAAAAATATATCATTTGATCTTTGTATTGCCTTTACTACATTTACGCTACCATCAGTCCTTCCGTACTGTGTGTAATACCAGTTTGAAAAAGAAAATGCTCCAATCGTAATAGTACCCGTATCTGTAATTGTAAAATCTTGGTTGATCACATTATCTTCAAGTCCCGCAGATGCATTAACTATTTTGAAAGTTGATCCAGGTGGATACACTCCTGAAATTGCCCTATTTAGTAATGGTTGATTTTGACCGTCAAGTAATACTTCTGAAACAGATTGGTAGCTGCTCGAACTTGCAGTTTTATATGATTTACCAAGTGTAAATAAATTTGGGTCAAAGGTTGGTTTTGATACCAAAGCCAGTATTTCTCCTTGGGGAGTTGATACGATTACAGCTCCTTTTTGTATACTACTCATTGCATTATAAACAGCGAGTTGAAGCTTCTCGTCCAATGTCAACGTGATATCCTGTCCAGCTATTGGATCAGTTTGTCCCAACGTTCTAGTTATTTTTCCCGTAGCATCAACTTCTGAAAGCTTTTTTCCATCGGTTCCTTTTAGTATTTGCTCATATTGTTGTTCAATTCCCATTTGACCAATCACATCACCTGACTGATAATTCGTATATAAGGGGTTAGCTAATTCATCTTGTGAGATTTCCCCTAAATACCCTAAAACATGAGCAAAAGCGTCTGAGTATGGATACTGTCGCAATGTATCTATTTCCAAACTTTTATTATTTGCCGCCAGTAGTGGCAATGCTTCTTCTTGGCTCAAAAATTGTGTTTTTCCATGTGTAGTAATTCTAAATCCAGGAATATTGTATACAAGTGGAGCCTTATGACGATCGAAAATTATTCCTCTTGGCGCATGTATTATTGTGGTAAGTGTTCTATTGGTATTTGAAAGCGTTTTGTAATAACTACCTTGAAATAATTGTAACGTAATAAGTTTAATAACTATAATTCCAAAAACTAATAAGAGTGCTAAAGGGAATAAAAAGCCACGAACTTTTGGATTTGACGCATTTCTTCTTTCACTATTACTATATCGAGAAAGTCTTTCTGTTTTAATATGCTCACCAAAAGCAATACCTACCTTAGTATTTTTCATTTATTTGATGACCATTTAGTGTAATGCAGTAGCATTAATTCTTTTGTGCAGAATTAAGAAGAACATAACAGAAATGATCACACTAATTACTGATTGTAACACAAGATTTTCCAATCCAAACAATAAGCCATAAAGAAAACTCCCTATAAATGAAGTAATCATTAGAAAGAATAAACTAGTGATCTCAAATTTTCTTTGATACAACAATATTATTCCGAGGATAATGCAAAAAAATAAGCTCGTACTACCAATAACTCTAACCGTTAAGGCATCGAGTAATAATCCAGCGACAAAAGCGTAAACCAACACGATATCTCTTTTATAAAGAAGAAAAAGTACGAGTAGAATCGAAAAAGTTAAGGGAACAGTCACGATAGTGCCTTCAATGAAAATCATAGCCAGTATTAGAAACAACATGACAAATTTCATCATTGCAGAATATATACTATATTTAGAGTTTCAAAATTCAACAAGCTTTTAACATCCGCACTTTGAAAAATATTACTTGTTTTTTTATTAATTGCTATAATTTTCCCAATTATGATACCTGGTGGTATGCCTATTCCATTTTTATTGACATCTCCTTTTGACTCAACATAGTCTCCTGCGTTTAGCTTATCTGAGAGAATAACATTATTTAAAAACATCTCTTCCTGACCTTGACCATTAACTATCCCCAAAGCATTAGTCTTTGCAGTCACAGCAGTAATAACGGTTTTTTTATCACTTACAAGTTGAACAAGTGCCTTTGAAGAAGAAACAGAAGAAATAAGTCCTACTAAATTATCCTTATATATAACTATATTCCCGACTTTTACGTTATCAATGGTACCTTTATCAATTACTAGTGAATCAATTGTAGTAATTCCTGGTATTAAGGTAGGGTCTCCCAAAACTTTTGCTGGCAATAGTGATTGTGCATTAACTCTTGTTGCTATAAATTGATCTCTTAATGCTTGGTTATCTTTTTGAATATTTTCATCTTTAACCAGTTGTGTTGCAAGTGAGATATTTTCTGATTTTAATTTGTTAATTTCGCTATTTTGATTCGAAAATGAAAAGATGCCTACTGAATGCATAACGTCCTGAATAGGAATTGTAATTTTATCGAGAATTAATGAAAGTGGATTTAGTTTGAATATAAAACCTGAAATAATAAGACACAGTGATATGAGTAGTAATATACCTACTGTTGGAAAAAAGTATTGTTGCTTTCGCATAACCTTATTGTAAGCCACCTACTACTTTGACTCTGTTAAGTAACTTAACGTCATCTAATACTTTACCCGTACCCCTTACTACAGTAGTTAGTGGATCATCGGCAATAATAACGGATATATGGGTTCTATCTATAACTAGATGATCAATTCCTTCTAGCTTAGCTCCTCCTCCTGTTAAAAATATGCCATTTTCTAACACATCTGAAGTAAGTTCAGGTGGAGTATCTTCTATAACTTGAGTTATAGCTTCTATTATCTCAGCTATGATTGGCGCTAGTGCCTCTCTTACATCTGCTTCGGTAAGTCTTATACTTTTTGGCAACCCTGTTTCAATATCTCGCCCTCTCACAATGGCAACTTTTTCTTCTCCTGGTTTTCCACCTTCTGAACGAATTAATCTTCTTTCAATTTTTGGATCTTTAAAAGCACTCCCTATTTTAATTTTTACTTCTTCGGCATTTTTCTCTCCAATTAAAAGTCCATGTCTTAATCGAATATAATGAACAATTGCCTTATCCATATCATCCCCTGCAACCTTTAAAGACTTGCTAATCACAATTCCACCTAAAGAGATAACAGCTATCTCTGTAGTACCTCCGCCGATATCAACGATCATTGCTCCTGTTGGTGAAAATACTGAAATATTAGCTCCTATTGCAGCAGCCATTGGTTCTTCAATTAAGTATGCTTGTCTTGCTCCGGCAGTCAATGCAGCTTCCCAAACCGCCCGACGCTCTACTTCGGTTACTGAAGATGGTATTCCAATAACCACCTTAGGACGTGATAAAAACTTCGAAAATATTCCACCTGATTCATGTAATTCTTTAATATAATATCCAATCATAGCTGCAGTTGCATCAAAATCTGATATTATGCCACCTTTTAAAGGACGGATAACTAAAATAGAAGATGGAGTTTTACCCATCATTTTTTTTGCCTCAGTGCCAATTGCAATAAGTTGTTTTGTTTTTCTATGAAGCGCTACAACAGAAGGCTCTCTAATAACTACCCCTTTTCCTTTTACCCAAACTAACGTATTAGCTGTTCCCAGATCAATTCCTATATCATGAGAAAAAAAAGAAAAAAACTTATCCATTCCAAACATATAAAGATTCTACCATTCAATTCTATCTTTGCCAATAGCTTCAGATTTATATTGTTATAAATTATATTTCATTTAAAATGCATATACAGATATACTTGTTACCTCATCCTTTTTAATATGCTAAAATAGCATTACATGTCAAATGCGGTTGCAAAATTTTTCAACAAAAGCATTGTTCTACTCTTTTATCTAGTCTTTTTACTTGTTCCACTTATATTCTGGGGAGATACTTCTGAGTTATTTGAATTTAATAAAATGTGGCTTACATTTATACTTACCATCTTAATAGCGGTAGCTTGGATCGGAAAAAGTATTGCAGATAAAAAATTCTATTTTAGAAGAACACAACTTGATATTCCAATTGCTCTCTTTCTTATATCTCAAATAATTTCTACTATTTTCTCGATTGATCAACATATATCAATCTGGGGTTACTATACTAGGTTCAATGGTGGATTACTTTCTCTTATTAGTTACTTTATTTTGTATTTTGCGCTGGTTTCTAATTTAGTAAAAAAAGAGGTTCTTAGAGTATTAAAAGTTGGGGTGGTAGCTGGTTTGATTAGTGCATTATGGGGACTTCCCTCACATTTTGGACATGACCCAAGCTGTTTTCTATTTAGAGGAACTTTTGATATATCTTGTTGGACTTCAGCTTTTGCTCCAAATGTTCGCATGTTCTCAACGCTTGGACAACCTGACTGGTTTGCTGCTTATCTATCTGTATTAACTCCAATTGTATTAGCATATTTTTTATTGTATCAACCCTCTAAAAAAACACAATATCAGGTGTCTTATCATATGAAACAAAAACAAGAAAGTAGTTCATTTACATTTCCATGGAAAATAGTTTTATTTATAATATTTGCATTATTTTATGGTGACACTGTTTGGACTGGCTCAAGATCCGGATTTGCAGGTATATGTATCGCTATTTTTATATTTTTAGCAATACTTCTACTAGCTAGATGGAAAAATATTACATCATCTTCCCTACTAACTCTGCAAAAAGGAATATTGATAGTAATAGGTATTTATATAGTTACTTTTTTCGCTGTACCTCCTTTTGCGTTTATACAAAAATTTACTTATTATGAAGTTGCACAAATAATTCAATCTCATCAACCTAAAGTAAGCCAATCTGCCCCAGCTCAAAAAGCACCACAAGCGTCAAGCGTTACTCCAGTAGGAGAATTAGGTGGAACCGATTCAGGAATCATTAGAGCCTATGTCTGGAAAGGTGCAATTGATGTTTGGAAAGCAAATCCCTTATTTGGCACAGGGGTAGAAACATTCGGACTTGCCTATTATAGTAAACGACCTGTTGCTCATAATTTAACTTCAGAATGGGACTTTCTCTATAATAAAGCCCACAATGAGTACTTAAACTATCTTGCCACTACGGGTATATTTGGAATTGGTACATATTTACTCATGATTGGCATGTTCTTTTATTTTTTACTTTTTATAATTCTACCTAAGGCTTTAGCAAAGGATTCAAAAATAAGACAAACCGACTTTGTGTTAATAGCTGCACTTACGGCTGGATATATTTCAATATTAATAAGTAATTTCTTTGGATTCTCAGTAGTTATTATTAATATATACTTATTTCTAATTCCTGCTTTTGTATTTTTCTTAGCTGATATGATCCCAAGCTATGCAGTAAATGCTAATGCAAAATCCTCTACTACTTCAGTAAATATTTATCAATGGTTTTTTATTACAATAATAAGCCTCATTGGGATATTTTTAATTTGGGAACTTTGTGTTTTTTGGCAGGCTGATAGAGATTATGCATTAGGATATAATTACGATAAAGTCAATCAATATCAACCTGCATATCAAAGCCTTCATCAAGCTGTAGCTCTTCGCACTGATGAACCAACTTTTTGGGATGAACTCACAGTCAATGATGCAATTGTTGCAGATCAACTCGTTTATCAAAAACAAATTCAACAAGCCACCACTGTTGCAAATGAAGCTATTTCGGTTTCTAACTCTATTATTAGCCAACATCCAAATAACGTAGTATTTTGGAAAGATAGAGTAAGGGTTTTTTATACGTTAGGACAAGTAAACCCACAATATCTACAGCAAGCATTAGATGCTATTCAGCATGCTTCCGTACTAGCACCAACAGATGCAAAAATATCATATAACCTAGGGCTCATATACGGACAAACTGGACAATATACTAAGGCAACGAGTGTGCTGGAAAACACAATTGCAATGAAACCAGATTATCATGATGCCTATTATGCTTTAGCTATTTTCTATCATCAACAAGCAGTAGATAAGAAGGGAAATATTATCAATCCAGTATTAGAGCAAAAAGCTATCGATAACCTACATTTTATCTTGCAGCATTTTGACAATAATGATGCAGCCTCCAAACAATCACTTAAAAGCTGGGGCGCTAAATAAGTTCTTCTTCATAAAATATGGGCATTATAAGAATATTACTCGCACTTAGCGTACTCTTAATGCATCTACCTATAGTTCCAAACTTTACTATTGCAGGAAGCTTAGCAGTGCCAGCTTTTTTTATCATATCGGGATTCTATATGGGATTTATTCTTTCAGAAAAATATGTGGGTAGTAATTCATATAGTCTTTTCATAAGCAATCGATTCCTCAGAATTTATCCTCTTTATTGGTTCGTGTTGCTCATAACATTAGTGTTAGTTCTTTTAAAATATTTTTCCCATTTTGGCAGTGACGATAACACAATATCTCACTTTCTCATTTTATATAAAACGGTAAATCCTACTTTATTTATTTTAAACCTAATCAACTATATAAGTAGAAATTTAACTTTTTTAATTACTGCTGATTACTTAATTGGATTTCCAGCAAGCGCAGGGTACTGGCTAATTCCTCAAGCTTGGACATTGCAAGTAGAACTATTGTTTTATGTAATTGCACCACTAATCGTAAGACTAAAATTTAGGACATTTATGATACTAATCTCTCTCTATTTGCTATGTAAATATCTTTTTATAATCAAATGGCAGGAAACAAATAGTCATATTTTACTACCTGCATTCTTAAGCTTTTGTGAATTTTTTCTGCTTGGAATTTTAAGTTACTATCTTTATTCATATATGAAACGAAGGGATATATCTAAGCATGCATTACTTGCAGTGTATATACTGATGATATGCTTAACTTTATTTTATAGACAACTGCCAATTCCAGAAAATTTATTTGGAATTACAGATTGGTTCTTTTATGTAGTATTCGCCTCTTCAATTCCCATGTTATTTATGTTTAGTAAAAACAAAAAAGCAGATAGGCTACTCGGAGATTTATCTTACGCAGTATATATTACTCATTTTTTTATAATTAAATTAATGATAAACACTAAATTGTTTATACATCTTAATATAATATATACTTCGTTATTCGCTATTGCTGCAACCCTATGTTTTTCATATTTACTTACTCTGTTTATAGAAAAACCTATTGATCGATACAGACAATTACGTCTTAAACATAAAAAGGAAAAAAACAAAAGATAAACATTCAATTTTGCAACTTAGTTACATATTATATAACCCCGGGTACATTAATCTATTGCATTACAATAACTTCTATTTAAAAACATACTCAACACTGCTATAATTTCACCATGTTAAAAATACTCAGTGCACCAAATTCAGTCTTATCTCAAAAAGCAAAGAGAGTAATAAATATAACTTCAGAAATCAAACAATTGATACTGGAAATGAAAGAAACACTAGCCAATACTAATGATCCTGAAGGCGTTGGTCTTGCTGCCCCACAGGTAGGAAAAAGTCTTCAGATTTTTATAGTTCAAGAATCTCCTTCATCAGAAGTCTTAGTATTTATAAACCCAGAGTTAGAGCTGATAAAAAGTACAGTTAAGAAACGAGTTAAAAAGGGTACTAAAAAATCATCAGGCGTAAAGCTGGAGGGCTGTTTATCATTACCAAATATTTGGGGGTCTGTCACTCGTTCGAGCAAAGTAAAAGTAACTTACCAAGATGAAAATGGGCAAACTCATCAATCAAACTACTCAGGTTTTATATCTACAATATTACAACATGAATATGATCATCTACAGGGTATACTTTTCCCAAAACGCGTGCTTGAGCAAAAAGGCGTTTTATATAAATCACATAAAAACGCTAAAAATGAAGACGAATTTGATGAAATCCAACTCCCAAAATAAAATGAAAATAATTTTTTTTGGCTCAACTGGTTATGTATTACCCATACTTGAGTTACTTTTTAATAAATACGACCTAGCACTAATTATTACAACTGAGAATAATGATACAGATCCTGTTAGATATTTCGCAAAAAAGAATTCGATTCAAGTCGCAGCGATAGATAGCTTGCAACAAAAAGGTATTCAAAAATCTATACAATCTGTCAACCCTGACGTAGCAATCTTAGCTTCTTTTGGACTATTAATACCAAAAATTGTTTTAGATATGTTTCCAAAAGGCATAATAAATCTACATCCTTCTCTACTTCCCAAATACAGAGGCCCTACGCCAGTTCAGACTGCTCTCCTAAATGGAGATAACACAACGGGAATTAGCATAATTAAATTAGACAATGAGCTTGATCATGGCCCGGTGCTTGGATTTGAAAAATTGCCAATTTCCCTAGATGACACCAATGTAACCCTACATAATTCATTATTTAGTATTGGTGCATCTCTTTTGCAAGACTTATTACCCCAATATATGTCGGGTACTTTAGTTCCTAATGAACAACAACATAATCTTGCAACTTACACTAACAGACTGGAAAGAAAAGATGGCTACATAAACATGACCAATCCCCCTTCAAAAGAGATAATAAATCGGATGATACGAGCATTTACTCCTTGGCCAGGTGTTTGGACAAAACTGTCTATTAAAGGAAAGTTAAAAATCGTTAAACTATTACCTGAAAATAAGATACAAGTAGAAGGAAAAAAACAAATGAGTTTTAGGGAATTTTTGAATGGCTACCCAACTGAATCAGAAAAGCTTAAGCAAATTATATAATCTACGCAGATATAGTAGGTTTTATGTTCTCAACCCTTGGCTCACGCAAGATACGTAAGCATTTTACGCATAATTTTACCTTTTGTTTTGCGCCATTAATAACCAACTTTGTTGAATGCAAATTTGGTTTAAAAATTTTACGAGTTCTATTTTTTGCGTGAGATACATTATGACCATACATAACGCCTTTTCCGCAGCTATCACATTTCATCGCCATAGGACTATATGATATCATAGGAGAAAGGTTTTCTCAACTTATGAGTTTTATAACGCTAATTATTTCTTTGGTTGTTCTTCTATTCTCAGCGATTCTTCATGAAATAGCTCATGGCTATGTAGCTGAACGGTTAGGTGATCCTACAGCTAAGCTTTCTGGACGACTTACCCTTAACCCACTAAAACATATTGATCCTTTTATGAGCATCATACTTCCCTTATTGCTTCTGATTTCTCATTCTCCTGTTATTTTTGGTGGTGCAAAACCAGTACCGGTTGACCCATTTAATTTAAGAGAAGGAAGGAAAGATTTAGCAATTGTTTCGTTAGCTGGCCCGCTTACAAATTTTTTGCTCGCAATAGTAGCAGCACTTTCGCTACACCTTATCAATGGAGATACAAATTCATTAGTTGGCTCTTTGTTACAAATTATCATTCAACTTAACTTATTACTTGGAATATTTAACCTTCTACCTATTCCGCCGTTAGATGGCTCTAAGCTTTTCGCATTATTACTTCCTGAACGAGACGCTCAAGCTTATTTATCAATGAGCTCTATAGGGTTCTTCATTATTTTCTTCCTTCTTGCGTTCCCAATAGGGGGATTTTCATTATCTGACATATTGTTTCAGTTAATTTTATACGCGGAGCATTTACTAGGTGTATAAAATTGTTTGATGTTGACACAAAACTGTTATAGTTCTATACTAAACCAGCTCTTTGATATTGGAGGTAACTGAGGTTTTTCCTCTACAATTTCATTGTCCTTGAGGTATTTGTTCTACATTGTAGAACTTAGATGAGACGAAAATTATATTACCTGCGGGTGATATGGTAAGTCTTCCTACTTTATACATCTGGGGAAATGACAGTTACACTCGGTATGCAAAGAGCACGTAATTATTGACCACTTTTAGCAAAGTGGTTTTTTATTTATGTAGGGGTTGCTGTGCTTCGACTCGTTTGGTAAAATAAATGAACCTAACTGGCCGTCTTAGCTCAGTGGTAGAGCAGCTGTTTTGTAAACAGCAGGTCGTCGGTTCAAGTCCGACAGACGGCTCCATTAGTTAAGAAGTCATTTTTATATAAGCTGAGGTGGCAGAGTAGCAATTGCATTTGGCTGTAGACCAAACGTCCGTAAGGACTCCGGGGGTGCAATTCCCTCCCTCAGCACTTAATAGCCTTGATAGTTCAGTGGCAGAACGCTTTCTTGGTAAGAAAGAGGTCGTGAGTCCGATTCTCACTCAAGGCTCAGTAGTGTATAATAGCATTTGTAAATTGAAAGGAGGCAAGTAATATGGCAAAAAAAGGAGAACATCGAATTACAGTTGCACTCGATTGTACTGTCTGTAAAAACAGAAATTATGTTACAACACGCAATAAAATCAATACGCTTGAAAAACTACGTCAAAAGAAATATTGTAAATATTGTAAAAAAGTAACTGAGCACAAAGAAGAAGGTAAATTGAAATAATATCTATTTTCTTAGGGGCATCGGTTAACGGTAAACCAGTGGTCTCCAAAACCACGACTGGGGGTTCGATTCCCTCTGCCCCTGCAAATAATTTAATCTACCTCTTGACAAAATTTTCACAGTGCTTAACAATAGATATATGGCTGTTAAGAAAAGAGCAAAGCAAGTTAGAGTAAGTAAGTCAAAATCTTCAAGTAAAAATTCATCTACTGGACTATTATTTACTGATCATCCAAATCTAACGTGGTTATTACCTATTTTTGTAATAGCAGTGCTTGTTTATATAGTACTGCTTACGCAAACTCACTAATTCCCCCAGCTACAAGGCTAAGTTGAATAATGTATTCCTATCGCGAAAGTGGTGTTTGCCAATAGAGTTGCTTATTCTTTACTCTATTCCAGTATTCGCCTTGTCTACTTAAAAACTGCATATCTTCTTTGTTAAGCAAGATGTATTTAATTGCTTCTTCTAAATAAATAGTGTTTTGAGAACCTTTAATTAAAACTAATGAATTTTTTGGCAAATTACTCTTTAAATATATACCAGCGTCATGCGATGTTTCGAACCATTTTAGTTCTTTTAACATACCCTTCCCTTCAAAGTAAGGATATATGTATTCCTTGGTTTGGGTTCCCACTAAAAACAAATAATCTACTATGTCTTTCATATGGCTTGCTACCTGTTTATGCTCAGCTTCTGACTCAGATCCGAGCTCTCTCATGTCACCAAAAAGCACTACCAGGTCTCGTTTAGTTTGAACTTTTATTTGCTTTGCCATATCTAAAAATGCAACCATTGAAGCCCTAGAAGCATTATAGGAAGAATCAATCAGTACCGTATTGTTTATACCAGCAAACATGCTAGCTCTGCCTTTTGGGGAAATAAAATTATCTACTAATGAATTACAAATTTCCTCAAGTGAAATATCTGTTTGTAATGCTGCTAAAATACTAGCTCCAAAGATTTCTTGGTATTCTTTTGGTAAAAGCATATTTGAAAATCTAAGTTCAACTTTATGATTTTTACCATCTATTTTTATGTTCATTTGAAAAATCGTCCCATCTAATCCTACTTCATGCTTAAGATATGAAACATCATTTTCCCTACTCTTCCCGAAGGTAAAGATCTTTGTTTCTAGATGGGATTTCTCGAATGGAATTAATAATTTCTGTATATATAAATCATCTATATTATAAATTCCAATTTTACAACCAGATTCTCTAATAATTTTTGTATCTTCGTTTGCTATTGCTTCAAGTAAATATTCATGCACATCTAATACATTTTTCCCTCTTAACAATTTCTCGAATTGCATAGCATGAGACGGAGTTGCTCCAAATACAGACACATTTAGTGAAATTGCAATGTCTGGATGTAGGATTGATAAGAGGTATGACATATTCTTTGGTGGATATGGCTCATCAATACCCATTTCGACTATTAAATATTTTGTGTTTTTAATATGGTTTATTCCAAACGGTGCTTTTATAATTATCTTCACCCATTCTAATGGAGAGAATTCTTTAGGAATAATTCCAAGTATTCCAAGCGGAACCCCAGTCTCTGAATTACCAATAGCCTTAACAGAGTAATGATCGATAAGAATAGCAAGGAGTGCATTGCGACAAGTTGTTTTACCAACTGATCCTGCAATACCTATAATAATGGGCTTGTGGCGCTTAAGTGATAGTTTTGCTAAAAACCGAAAATAATATAATATTGTTCTAACTATCAGCCTTCGCATAACAATGCTTATTATAGCAGGAGTATTGAAAAAGTTCTCCTTATACCACTAATATACTGCCATGCTTATGGCTGCCATGCTAATTCCAAGCAATGATCCACCAATAACATCGGATGTCCAATGTTCACCCAAATATACTCTACTTACCAACATGAGGAAGTCATATAAAAACAAAAGACAATAGATTAAGATCTTAGGATTGTTTTTCAACTTCTTTGATCGATATGTAATGATTCCAAGTATCACCGTAAGAAATAATGCTCGAGCTGCATGTCCAGAAGGATATGAATTCTGCGTACTGACGTAAAACTGGGGTAAGTTATTAGGAATTTCAGTTCGAAGTAAAAAATGAGGAGGAGGCTTATGACTTACAAAAATCTTCCCATATAACTCAAATAAATGAAAAAACCCAAACATAAAAAGAACAAATAATCCTCTCCATTTCTTAAGAATAATAAGGATTACCAATAATATTAATGCTGCAAACTGAACTTCTCCAATATAGCTTAATGCAGAAAAAAATCCATCAAATCTTCGAGGTATGTGTCCCTGTAGCCTTACAGTATTATCAAAATCGAATTGTTTAAACATATCCTTATGAACTAAAAATGAAAACAACACAAAAAGCATAAAAAACAATATGCCTACTAGAATAAATTTGTATTTTTTATTCATACCATTGGGAACATTAAACTACTTGAATATGTAGTGAATAAAAATTTAAAGTAAGAAATAAATTATAGCTTTAAATTCTTGAGAAACTCTCTAAATTCTCCATTTATATCAGGATGCTGCAAAGCAAGCTCAACAGCAGTCTTCATGTATTCTAACTTATTACCCGTATCGTAATATTTACCGTTTTGAATCTCAACAGTATATATAGGCATTCCTTGATCTCGCAAAACATTAATTGCATCTACTAACCATATCTCTCCGCCTTTACCTGGCTTTAATCCTTTTAACGCAGGGAATATCTCTGGGGGTAAAATATAAGCTCCATGGGTTGCTATATTCGATGGTGCCTCATGTGGTTCTGGTTTTTCTACTATTCCCTTAATTTTAAAAACATTACCTTCTACCGGCTCTACGTCAGCTATACCATAACGCTTCAAATCTTCTTCTTTTTCAATGCGAACTCCTGAAATAACCACTCCTCCGTATTTTTCATACACCTTTATCATTTGAGATAATCTTGGTGGCTCAGCATATATAAATTCATCTCCCCATAATGCTGCAAATGGTTCATTTTCTATAACAGGTTCTGCAGAAAGTACGGGAGTACCATTTCCATAAGGTCCTTTTTGTCGAATATAAATAAAATTAGCCATTTCAGATATTCGATTAACCTCCTTGATAAGCTTTTCTTTTCCTCCAGCTTCAAGATTTTTAATCAAATCAGCATTTGCTGCGTCAAAATGGTCCTCTATTGCTCGTTTCGCGGCACCAGTTACCACGACTACATCTAATATGCCTGAATTTACTGCTTCTTCAACAACATATTGAATCACTGGTTTATCAACTATTGGCAACATCTCTTTTGGCATTGCCTTTGTTTGAGGTAGAAATCTTGTTCCAAAACCTGCTGCGGGGATAACTGCTTTTGTAATACCCTTCATATTTAAACGTTGTAGTATATACAGTACAACCTCTGTAAGAGATGTATTATATCACGATATTCTCATTGTATGGTCATATGACTTTACATGTCAATGCGTATTTGGTAAAATAACGATTATCATCTTCAAAGATATTCCCTACTAGTTTAGTTCTTTGATTTCAGATGAAGTAAATATGACAATGCCAAGCGTCTTTATTGAGGAAACATGGGATGAGTTAAAAAAGGTTACTTGGCCAAAACGAGATGAAGTGATACGATTAACATTCGCAGTTATCGTAATTAGCGTCTTAGTAGGAGCATATATAGGAAGTTTAGATTTTGTATACACAAAACTACTTACTTTACTTATAAATAAATAAATTATGGATACAACTCTTATACAAAAAGAAGAAAAAGATCAAATAAAAAATGATGCCTCTGATAAGGCAAAATGGTACATAGTTCACACGTATTCTGGGCATGAAAATAAAGTAGCTCGATCGCTTAAACAGCGTGTTGAATCTATGGGTTTTATTGGTAAAATTTTTGATATTATCGTACCTACACGCGATACAATAAAAGTTGTTCAAGGAAAAAAAGAAACAGTTAAAGAAAAAATATTTCCAGGGTATGTGCTCGTAAAAATGATTTTAGATGATGAAAGTTGGCTTCTTGTTAGAACAACACAAGGCGTAATCGCATTTATTGGAGCTGGAAACAAACCTACCCCAATTTCAGACAAAGAAGTTGAAGCCATACAAAAGTTTATGGCTATGGAAGAACCACTATATAAAGCAAGTTTTTCTGTAGGTGAAGCAGTCAAAATCGTAGATGGGCCATTTTCTGACTTTCTTGGCACAATTAATGAAATTGATGAAACGCGAGGCAAATTAAAAGTATTAGTAAGTATTTTCGGCAGAGAAACGCCGGTAGAGCTTGATTTCCTGCAAGTCACAAAACTATAATCTAGCCTGCAAAACAATACATGCTTTTTGTAATTATAATAACAAATAACATATGGCAACTAAAAAAATAAAAACATTTATAAAGCTAAATATACCAGCTGGCGCAGCAACTCCTGCACCTCCAGTCGGACCTGCACTTGGGCAACACGGACTCCCTATTATGGAGTTTGTAAAAGCTTTTAATGATAAAACTGCAGATCAAAAAGGAACCATAATTCCTGCGGTAATTACTGTTTTTGAAGATAGAACTTTTAGCTTCATTATTAAAAAGCCCCCTGTTGCTGAAATGATTAAAAAAGCTATTGGTCGAGCTGGCTCGGGGAATCCACGTAAAGAAATCGTTGCCTCATTGTCAAAATCAAAAGTTGAAGAAATTGCCAAAGCAAAAATGGAAGACCTCAATACTGACGATGTAGAGATGGCATCTCGAATTGTAGCTGGAACAGCCCGTTCAATGGGGGTTAGTACTGAGTAAATTTACTAATAAGAAAGGAAATTATGGGAAAAATAAGAGTTAAAACATTAGGCGACGAAGAAGCAGAAAAAGAACAAAAAGAAAAACAAACAAAAAGAAAAGAAGCTAAGAAAACTGAAGCTAAAATTGAGGATGTATCTGAAGAAAATTTAGTGGAACAAGAAGCTGCAAAACCTGAAATAAACTCTGATGAAATAAGTGAACCTAAAAAAAGTTCTTATAAAGAAAAGGATCAAGCCAAAACTTCTGGCAATGCGTCTAAACAAAGTAAACGCTCAACTAAATACTTTTCCTCAGTAGGCCTAATAGATAAAAACAAGCTTTACACCATTTCAGAAGCACTAGATTTACTATCGAAAACTCATTTAGCAAAATTTGATGAAACGGTTGAACTTCATATAAACACTCATGAAAAAAGTATTTCTGGTGTTACCATATTGCCTCATGGTACTGGGAAAAAAACAAGAGTAGCTATTGCAGATGATGTAGTAATAAAAGCGATAGAAAAAGGCGATATTTCATTTGATATTCTTTTAGCAGAACCATCAATGATGCCAAAACTAGCAAAAGTTGCCAAAATTTTAGGTCCTCGAGGATTAATGCCTAACCCGAAAAACGGAACAATAACACAAAATCCTTCAGTAATTGCAAAAAAGTATGAAGATGGTCAAGTAAATTTCAAAACTGAGGCAAAACACCCAATCATTCACATGTCTATGGGAAAGTTATCCTTTGAATCAAATAAATTACAAGAAAATTATAAAACTATTATTAATAGTATTGGACAACACAAAATTCAATCTATTACAATCAAATCCACCATGTCCCCAGCAATAAGATTACAGGTTTAATTCTCCAACTCGATTTTTAACAACATCTTTAAATTAGCCTCATTTACTATTTAACTATTCACAAATTATTGATATTATGTTTAAAACTTTTATCTATTCATAATATAGGGTTAAAATAATAAAATAAAATCCTCCTATAGTTATTTTAAAAAGGCCATGTTAATTATGCGCATCAAATGTTGAAAACTTTAGGATAACAGGCATTTTTGACAATTATCACAACATCTGCTAAACTATGCTTATCCCTAAGAAAGTAGGCATAAAGATAAGTCCTACCGAGGAAACCGCATTATACGCACTCCTCATGGGAGTGTTTTTTTATGACAGACAATACAGTTTCAGAAAATAGATTAAAAAAAGAAAAAATTGTAGCTAACCTATCAGAAAAAGTTGGTAAATCAAAAGCTATTGTGTTAACAAACTATCAAGGATTAACACACCAACAACTCGAAAGCCTTAAAAAAGCTTTAAAGCAAGTTGACGGAGAATTTGTAGTCACCAAAAATACTCTTCTAAAAATAGCACTTGAAGCGCATAAAATCACACCAGAATCTACCGTATTTGATCAACCTACCGGAACTCTTTTTAGCTATGGTGATCCAATTCTTCCATTAAAAGAACTTTCTAAAAGAATTAAAGAATCAAAATTACCTGAAGTCAAAGTTGGCATATTAGATGGTTTAACTATTTCAGCAAGTGATGTATTAAAACTAGCTACATTACCATCTAAGGAAATACTACTATCTCAACTCGTAGGAACACTAAAGTCCCCTATCTTCTCGCTACATCGAGCCTTAAATTGGAATACACAAAAATTAGTTATGACACTTGGCGCTGTGGCCAAAGTAAAACCACAAGCATAAAGGAGGTGACAACATGGCAGATAAATTAACAAAAGAAAAATTAATCGAAGCAGTTGAGAACATGTCAGTTCTTGAGCTTAATGAGTTAGTTAAAGCATTAGAAGAAAAATTTGGAGTTTCAGCAGCAATGATGGCAGCTCCAGCAGCTTCTGCTCCAGCAGCAGGTTCTGATGCAGCTCCAGCAGATGAACAAACAGTATTTAATGTTGTCATCGCAAGTTCTGGTGCTCAAAAAATCGCTGTAATCAAAGCTCTTCGAGAGTTAGTACCAACATTGGGACTTAAAGAAGCTAAAGACTTAGTTGATGCAGCTCCAAAAGAGGTATTGACTCAAGTCAACAAAAAAACAGCTGATGAAGCTAAAGAAAAACTTACTGCAGCAGGTGCTACAGTAGAACTTAAATAATATAGTACCTCGCAAGAGTTATTACAAAACGTAGTAATTAATGCGAGGTATTATTTTGCTGAAAATATACTTTTAGCAGTCCTATACTTACAGGTTTTGAGTTAAATCCAACCAATTGGGGTTAGTCTTTGTTATATTTACTGTTTTATGTTGCTTTACCCAGTCCAATGTTTCATTTCTTGCTGAAATTAATGCATCAATATTTCCAAAAGTTTTAAAATATACTAACTGCGCATTGCATCGTCTTGATAAACCTTCCACTATATTATGTTTATGCTCATACATTCTTCTCCCTAAGTTATTAGTAGCGCCAACATAAAAAGAATTATGTTGTTTATTTACAATCACATAGACAAAATAATGCATATTAGTTTACTATCCACCAATCAACAGTTATATCATTTGACTCTGGTTTACTGATAGTAATAGTCAATGTATTATTGTCTTTCTTTGAAGCACCTGTATCAACTGGAATATTTGGAGTAGCGAAAATAAGTGACTTATTTGTTAACGCATTTGTTGTAATATCCACAGAAGTCTGTCCTGCTTTAATAATGACTTGACCAGCAGATGCAGATTCAACATCAGAAGTGTTAATATTTACTTTACTAACGCTAATTGAACCATTAGAAACAAAATTACCATTTGCATCGATAGCTATTTTTCCATTTAATATATCAATGCCATCGATTCCCTCAGACTGTAGCTTTAATGGACCTCCAAGTGATGAGATAGAACTATCAGATCCATTTAAAAGCAGTGTGCCAATAGATAGATTTCCAGTAACCCCTAAATCATTTACGGTCGACTTTCCACTTACACTTAAGTCTCCTGATATAGTTGCATTTTGAGCATTTAACAATCCACCCTCAAGGGATGTATTTAAATTCTGGTAGTTTGTTGTAAGTCCTGCTGAAGTTGAACTTT
Source organism: Candidatus Levyibacteriota bacterium (assembly GCA_003152105.1). Classification (GTDB taxonomy): domain Bacteria; phylum Patescibacteriota; class Microgenomatia; order Levybacterales; family UBA12049; genus PALSA-1332. The sequence goes on along the minus strand of PLZJ01000001.1, from coordinate 4,802 downwards.
CTGCGCTTAATCGTTCCAATAAACTAATTCTAGAAGTCAAAGAATCAATAGTAGTATTTAGACCAATTAAGGAAGAAGACAATGAATTTAATATATTACCCTGAGATTGAACTTGAAATGATAAATTCGAAACAGTATTAGTAAGTTTCGCAGAATCAGTTGAAAGCTGAGTAATCTTACTCTCCTGATCGTTCATACTTGATTGAAGTTGTGAAACAGCAATCGTGCTACTTATAGGTACACCTCCTGCAACAGCACTTGCTTGAGGAACATTTGGACCTGAAAGAGTACCATCATTTGCAATTTGAATTTCTGGGTCATACCAAGATGGCCCAACCAATACAATAATTTGCCCTACCCCATCACCGGTATAACTCTGCAGTGCATGTCCAATAATTTGCCCTGCATTAGTTGCTTTGACTGCAACTCCTGGAATATCTGAAGCCGTTAAAGCATCTCCTGGAATTATAGCACCACTTGAAGTAGAAACATTTGTTTCAACCTGTCCGACAAAAGCGACTGGCACAGATCCATCACCCAAATCTGAACCTGCCAATACAGTTGCATGTTGCGAAGTAACTCCAACGATTGAACCGTTATTTGTATCACATAATTCAACATTGCCATCTGTATTTTCGCACACAACATTCCCGTAACCAATATTGCTGCCTACATCTTTCTTAAGGTATTCAGCAAAATCTCCAATTCCATTTTGTTTTAACTGAATACCATTAGCTCCGTTTGAATCTATTGCTCCTTCAGTAACTCCATTCCCGTTTAGAAATGCTATATATCTATTCCCCGAAGCGTTAGTTCCACTTGGTGCTGTTCCACTTCCCGTAAATCCAAGCTTTATTGCTATACCATCTGCATCATTACCATTACTTGAATTCGTAAACATTGCAGCAACAGTAGCAGATGCAAGTGAATTTAAATCTAATCCAAAATTAGGAGTACTAGTTCCTATACCAACATTGCCATTGTTTTGTATAACAAATCGGGTAAGCCCAGATGAAGAGGCGGTAAATAGATCTCCTTTATTTCCGCTTCCTCCAATATTATCAACAACAAGCCCTGCGTACGCAGAATTAGCAGAAATAGAAGCAGTTGGAGCATTGGTTCCAACAATCTGAAACAATGAAGATGGAGCTGTTGTACCGATACCAAGATTACCAGCTAGATAATTTTGATAGGTTGATGAATCATAGATTCCATAGTTACCTGATGGCACCGATTGTGTCCCTAAAAGAGCAAGTGTGTTGTTAGTTGCAGCAGATAGACCAACAACATTAAGTCCTGCTTGGTTGGTAACTTTTCCTCCTGAGAATGATTGCGCATCTTGTGCATAAAAATCAATATTTGTACTCACTACCCCAGTGTAAGTACCATCATTTTTAAGTTTTGCGTCAACAACATATACAGTCGATACATTATGTGAAGAATTAGACAACCTAATATTGGTTTGGGTTCCATAGATACCTCCTCCACTTACTAAATCTACCCCAGGAACAAATGTAGATTGATTTCTCGTACCTTCAGTTTGTACATCGGCATTCACATTTATTGTTGGGGCATACAAAACCCCTTGACTTGTACCAGAAGTAGTACTGTTGGCATTAACAGTACCATTTAAAGTTAAGTCAGAAGCAATACCACTAGTACCATTTGCAGTACCACCCAGGAGAATTACTGCAGTATTATTTGCAGTACCATTAACGTTTAATGGGTTGGGTGGGTTTACTTCGCCTACACCAATACCAACATTACCATTACTTGAAAGAATAAGTGAAGATTGTCCTCCTGGTTTGAATTGTATATCTCCTGTTGTAGAACCTCCAAGCGTTAACATGGTTCTTCCAACAGTTTGCACATCTCCTCCTGCGTCAATATATACTCCTGACTTTTCTGAAGTTCCTGAAGAAGAAAGACCTGCAGAAACAGACGCAGTTGGTAGTCCCCCACCAATGACATTAAGAACTGAGAATTCTGCAGAGGAAGTAGCAGTACCACCAATGAGAAGATCTGAAGTTAGATTACCAAGAGCAGTATATCCTCCGTTGGAAACACCAATACCTGATTGTTGTGTCCAATAGTTTGGGCAGTTTCCCCATGTAGGAGAACTTGATCCTGAAACTAAACAAAGACCAGACAATGACGTTGCTGCTACTCCTGTAGTTACTCCTGTACCACTCGAGCCGTATAAAACTTGATTATTACCCGTTATACCAGCAATAGTGAAGTTGCTTCCAGAAGCGACGGTTAAACCTCCGTTTGCATTTACTAAGCCATTGGCAGTAACGTTGCCATTATTGGCAATCGTAAACCTCGTAGCTCCTGATGAAGAGGCTGTAAATAGATCTCCTAAATTACCTGATCCGCCTGCATTATCAACCATAAGTGCCGCATTTACAGAATTAGCAGAAATTGAAGCAGTAGGATTATTTGAAGTACCTTGTACGTTTAATAATGCAGTAGGATTACTTGTTCCGATCCCGACATTTCCTGCAAATACAGCGTTTCCACTTCCTGCCACAACTTGATTAATATTATAACCAACTGCTAATGCAGAAGCAGTGGCAGTACCAGACAAAGAAAAATTACCCACAACATTTAATTTTTCTGATGGAGTAGCTATGCCTCCAATTCCTAAATCTCCATTACTCAAAAGATTAAATAAATCATTTGTTGTGCCACCATCATATATTCTAAATCCTCCTTTAGCTCCTGAATTATAATTTACTTGCACTCCACCCAAACCTTCAGAATTTAAGCTCAAGTTATTTGAAAATTGCGTACTGGCTGCCGGCGTAGAAATACTTGTGCCAGTAAATAATACGCTATCAGCGTATACGTTATCAAAATCCATAGCTGAAGAAACATATCCCGTTAATTCAACTCGAAGTTTGGTAACTGTATTCTTATTTCCATTTGCAATTCCTGAGATGTCAAATGATTGCTCTTGCCATGTATTAGCAGCACTTAAGGAAAGTGAAAAATTATGCCATGTACTACCACCATCATTTGAAAACTCAAATAATCCATTTGATGCTGTTGAGGTATCTGGAGAATAAAACCATACGGAAAGCATGTTTTTATTTGATAAATCCATAGACGAGATCGTTCTAGTAACAGTAGTCCCTGATCCAACACCCGACGTGAGGATTATTTTATATACTGTACTTAAATAAGTATTTCCGTTTAAACCTCCAATCAGATATGTAGCTGGCGTTGTGCCTGTAGTTATACTTACAATTCCTCCAAAGCTAACCGTTTGAGGAAGTGGAGTTGATTGATTGGTAAAAGCACCAACATTTCCACTTGAATCAAGAATAGATTTATATAAACTTGTTGAGCTTGATTGACCTCCTATAACATATAAATAAGAAGTTGAACCAATTTGAAATGTTGTGGCAGCACTTCCATATAACGTTTGAGGTAACTGACCTTGTCCATTTCCGCTAAACGAGCCTACATTTCCGCTTGTATCTATTGTTGCTCTATACACATCTGAATAATGTGTGCCAGATATTGTTCCGCCAATATTATACATATACACATTTCCATTAACTGTGGCCACCACATCAGATTGATAATTCATTGCTTTAGGAATGCTTCCATTTGTAGACCACGTTTGAGTATTTCCAGAACCATCTAAAGCAGATCTCCAAATTGTTTGCTCATAGGAACCCGCTTGATTTGAAAATCCACCAACTACATATAAATATGAAGTGCCACTTTCAGTTGCTGTGGCAAATCCTGCACCTACTAATCTATCGACATTGCCAGACGATGGAATAGACGCCTGACCGGTCTGTGTAAAGGCACTAACCAAATCTCCTGATCCATTTAATGCCGCAACATATACTTGGTCTTGATTATCATTTAATGCATAAATATATGTCGTACCACTGATCGTTACCGAAAGCGCAGACCCATTAAAACCTGTAGGAAAAGCAGTTTCACTAGTCCATGAACCAACATTACCTGAACCATCAATGATTGCTTTACGAACTGAGGTTTGATTCGTACTACCATTATATCCACCAATTTCATACACATAGTTTACCCCTCCGATAGCTACATACACTACCCCGACTCCAGAAGTTGAAGCTGGTAACTGCGTTTGATTTGTTGTTGAAATCGAAGTTACATTTCCGACTTGCGTTAAATCAGGCGTCATTGCTACGCTTGCGTTACTTTGTTCATAAGATGATGTGTTGCTTGACACAACAAAAGCTGGATTATTTGAAACCCAATTTGATGCAGTATTAGCATCATCTAAAGTTAAGAAACTACTATAAGCAGTAGGAGCTGTCACCGTCGAATTACCAAAATAAATTGCGTAATTACTGTCAACTGAATTTGCAGGTATATTTGCTTGTATTGGGAAACGAATATAAATACTTGTCGGAGTTAACGAATCAACTATCCTTGAAATTTCTGTACCATTATATGCAATCCTAATATCGTTACCATTTGCTTGTACAGCATTATATATGTTTGCTGCGGTCGAACCAGTTAGGATTAATGTGTAATCATAGTTTTGAGGCATTTGACTTGCCGACGTATTACTAATACTAATTTGACTCGAGTTAGAGTAGCGATTACCACTTAATATATTTGTTTGCGAAGAACCTACTGATTGAACGGTATTATTTATGCCTGTAAAAGTTAATAGATTTGATTCATTAATATTCCCATTTACTCCAAGTGCAACCGTTGGATTTGTTGTACCGATGCCCACATTTCCAGCAAATATGGCGTTTCCACTTCCAAGTTGCACTTGATTATTTGCATACCCA
>PLZJ01000003.1 GCA_003152105.1 Candidatus Levyibacteriota bacterium | reverse complement strand
TTGTTGGTGCAGGCGTATTTGTTGGTCCGTGAGTAGGTGAAGGGCTAGGCGTAGGGGCTGAGCATTCTTTAGGTTCAGTCCCGGTTAAAAAGTATTCATTATATATCCCTTTATTTAAAGTTTGAACAGGTGGCTTGCTTCCTGGAGGGAGTGGTGTTGGTGATGGAGTTATTGTTGGGAGGCCATATGGACATGCTGGTTTTTGTACTACATCATCTGGTATTTGGAAGCTTTCTAAAGGGGTATGTTGCAAATACTGAGTCATAAGTAGTCTCCAAATTGGCGCAGCTCCTAAAGATCCAGCAATATTATCCATAGGAGTATTATCATTGTTACCAACCCATACACCAACTACGAGCGAGGGTGTATAACCAATTGTTAGTGCATCTCTAAAATTTTCTGTTGTACCAGTTTTTACTGCTGCTGTACGAGAGATAGTTAACGCATTACCAAACTCTTCAGCTCGCGTAGCGTTGTCAGAAAGTATAGAGGAAATAATAAAAGCTACTCCTTTATCAATAACGTGCGTTACTACAGGTGTATTTGTAAAAATTGTATCTCCGTATTTATTCGTAATTTCCGAAATAGCAAATGTATCATTTCTGTCTCCTTGATTTGCAAATGCAGAATATGCGCTAGTCATTTCAAGTAAGGGAATCTCAGCAGTTCCAAGTACCAGGGAAAGTCCATATTGAGAAGGGCCCTGCATTGTTGTTATACCAAATTGAGTTGCTTCGTTTACTCCGTTTGCAACTCCAAGTTTCTGCATCACTTCAACTGCGGGAATATTTAATGAGTTATCTAATGCGCGACGAACTGTTACAGGGCCTCGAAAACTCTTGTCGTAATCAAGTGGCTTATAACCTCCTCCAAAATCTGTTGGAACGTCTTGTAGTATTGTAGCTGCGGTAATTAAATGATCTTCTATAGCTTTTCCGTAAATGATTGGTTTAAAAGAAGAGCCTGGTTGTCTAGGTGAGATTGCCATGTTTGCTTTACCAAATTTAGGATCATTCCAGTCATAGCTTCCAACCATAACTTTTATTGCTCCGGTTTTTGGATCTAATACTACTACTGCGCCATTTGTTGCTTTGTCTGAGAGCAGGTAGGTTACTTGATTTTTTACAACTTGCTCAGCATATGTTTGCCATTGGCTGTTTAGTGTAGTTTTGACTTTAAAACCTTGTTGCACTGCAGTATCATCTCCATATTTGTCATCAATTAATTTTTTAACATATAAAGCAAAATGGGGAGCAAGTTCATTTACTGTTTCATCTTTTTGCGGAGCTATAAAGATTAGTTTTTCATTCATCGCTGCATCTGCTTGAGTTTGCGTAATTGATCCATTTGCAACCATTTCTTTTAGTACAATATGTTGTTTTGCAATTGCAGCAGTAGGTCCATTCGCAATTGGATCGTAATATGAGGGAGCGGGGAGCAGGCCAGTTAAGAGACTTGTTTGTGCGAGATCTAATTGCTTACTATCTTTTCCAAAATAAGCTTGTGCAGCATTTTCTACTCCAAAAGCACCTTCGCCAAAATATACAGAATTCAAGTACAGTTCTAAAATGTCCTGCTTGCTGTATCTTCGATCAATTTCAACAGCTAAAACAAATTCTTGAAACTTTCTTAAAAAGTTTTTATTTGAGTTCAATAGTGCGTTTTTAACTAGCTCTTGCGTAATTGTTGATCCACCTTGTGCAAGTTGTCCTCCTGATATGTCTACAACAAAGGCACGAGCAATTCCTCTTAATGAAAAACCAGCATTTGTATAAAAGCCTTTGTCTTCAGCCGCAACGACAGCTTGTTGCATCGAAACCGGTATATCTACAATATTTGTATATCGAATTGTTTTTGGTTGATCGAATGTAAAAAATGGATTTCCTTGGTCATCGAGAAGAGTAATGCCTGTATTATTATGATTTAGCAGCCTATCTTTAGAACTTATGTCTTGTGCGAAATAAATATATGTTCCAATTGTTAATACTACAAAAGCCAAAAAGATTCCTAATGCGCTGTATGCGAGTTGTTTTCTATATAACTTTAATACTTCTAGAATTGATGTTTTTCCATGCTCATTTTTATATCGAGCATATCTTGAATGCTTGTATTGTTTTAATATGAATTCTTTAGCAGTTTTTCGATCCATATATTACTATATTTAATTCTAGCATAATTGAATGGAGCTAAAGTCAAACTAAAAGTATTAAACCCGGAAAAAAAGAATAAATAAGGCAATAGAAGCGTTACTGAAAAGATAAATTATTCGTCTTTAATTTTATAAAAGCCTTCACGCTCTGGGTTTAAATGTGTAATTTCAGTCATAAGAACAGATGTAATTGCTTCTTCTTCGTTAGAGTTAGGATTTTCGGAGACAATAGTAGATGCACGATTTTTAAGAGTTTCATATGATGTTGGATCTCCAAACGTTACTTCTACAGGAGTGCCCGAAAAGAAATGTGGTAGCTTACCAGGAGGTACAATTTTGTAAGTATTAGTAATACCTACAGGAATAATATGTTCTACGTTTGGATGTTTTAAAAACCATGTTGCTGCTGCAATTCCTTCTTGAATTTTTCCATTATCACGACTTCTAGTTCCTTCAGGATATACTATTAATATACCTCCTGGTTTTCCTTCCTTGAACCGCATTTCTTTATATAGTGCTTTTAAGCTTTTGGGATTTACAATATTTGCAATAAATCTTTCTTCATCTTGAGAAGATTTGCTTACTGTCACGATAGTATGTCTTGAAATGGCGTTTTCTAAGATTTTTGTCATAATTCCGTCTTGAAATTTGAATCCTGAAATAATTTTAATGCGATCAGTTAGTGTCGGATCCAATTTTCTTATAGATTCCCACAGAGCAAAGTGATCTAAATGGGAGCCGTGTGGGGGAGCGATAACTACCCATTTTCCTCTTTTAACTGCATCTGCTATCTGTTCTACGACTTCTTGTTTCTGCACTGCTATTTCGTTAACCATGCTAATGGCTAATACACGCATTGCGGTTGTTGCCAGGGGATTGCGATCAGAAGAAGTGGCATCTGCTTTAGCACGAAATGTATCAAACAATAATTTCCTTTTATCAACTAATGATTTTCCTTCATAAGCAATATTGGATTGCAATACTAAAGATATTGCATGGTCAACAGGTGATTGTATGCCATCGCCAAGTTCGATAAATCCTTTGTGATAGGTACTTTTTGCAGCTCGATCTGATTGTTGATTATTTTCTTCTGGTTCAAACGAGTAGTTATCGTTAAATGCAGCATCCGCGATAAGATTTGCGTAAACTCCGCTCTCAGCCAGTTTATAAGGAGCTAATGAAGCGAGTTGGACTAGTGGCTTTATCCAAGGCATATCTGCGAGTGGAATATTCGCTTTTTTAAGTAAAGCAAGTCTATCTCTAATTGCTCGAATCTCAAGTTGCATAAGTTGAGAATCTTTAAGCGTTTGCGCAATTGTAAGCCCTGTGACTTCTGTTGTTGAACCTATTAACGAATAAAAGAGTTTAGTGTATTCCATAGACCTATAGTCATCGACGATTGTTACTGAAAATCCAGCATTTTGGAATTGTCGTTCAACTCGTTTTAAAGCATCAAAATCCTTTAAAGAAAACAATGTTTCGTTTTCATCTTGTTCAGGAATAATCGATAGAGCAATTCGTTTTTTTGAATCAACATAATCAACGTTACCATTTTTTTCCACAACAGGAGTAAAATTACTGGCACGTATAATGCGTATGTTTGCGTTATTTCCAAAAGCTTCCTTTACTCTTGGAACAGTATCTACTTTGGTTTGGGGAAGTATGACTATCAGTGGAGATGTTGCGTATTCTGCAATATCAGCAAGTATTTGATTATCTAGAGCTGGAGTAGCTAGTAAAAGAGCTTGAGGAGGAGTATCGCTAGTTAAAAGCGTTTTAACTGACGTGTGTACTTGTTCTGGTAGTAAATTTCTCAGTTGATTAGCAGTTGTATTAGTTTTTTCAATTGAAGAAATAACGGCTTGAATATCAGGACCATTAGGTATTATGGTAAAGCAATCAGTGTAAAATCTTCCTGTTTTACCTTCTGCACCAATAATTGCAAAAGAGGCAAAGGGATTTATTCTACTTTCATATTCGTTCACTTGGGGGAACTCAGATTCAGATGAGTGTCTGAATGATTTTCCGCCTCGTTCTAAGGAATCTTTCATAGCTAAATAATGACATTTATTATCTCATAGTTTTCAATATTTGACAAGTAAGTAGTAAAATGTGTTATAAAATTGACTATTTATTCCTTGACATAATGTTGAGTTTGTTGTTACGCTAAATACATGTCCGAGATTAAAACTACTACAAGCACTCTTCCAAAAGTAAGTGAACTTTTTAAGGAATCATTTGAAACGTTCAAAAGTAGCATTTTCCATTTGTTTGTCATATCGCTTATTAATTGGTTTTCTTTTATTATTTTACTTATTATATCTTTGATAGCTTTATTTCTTGTTTTAGGAACAAAAATTTTAACCTCATTACTTGCGCATCATTTTAACCTGAGTAATTTTGGAAGCCTATTAACCCCTGGATATATTTGGTTTTTCATTATATTTATTATTTTCCTTGTATTTGTTTCAATTTTACTTACCTCCTTATTTAGTGGAGCCCTTATGTTTGTTATAGATAGTCAAGGAAAAATGCCAATTGGGCAAAGTCTCTCAAAAGGGAAAAGTAAAATGTTTTCATTATTTTTAGTAAATCTAATGACTACATTTTTAGTTATAGGTGGTATTTCATATATTTGGTTATTATGTATTCCCGGAATCTTAATTAGTCTTTTTTTACAATTTGCTCAGTACGAGACGGTAATTGGGACGCGTTCTGGAATACATTCGTTAAAAAGAAGTGCTTTTATTGTAAAAAATCATTTCTTTGAAATATTCGGTCGAGTCTTCTTAATTGGGATAATCATTTTTTGTATAAATATTGTTTTTAGTATTGCTTTTAACACGTATGGAAGTACAAATATAGGGGTGAATATGAGTGTATTTGGAATGCAGGCTATAGTCCGACCAATATTCCAACTTGTGGCTGGATGGTTTACAATTGTGTATCTTTTAACGCTATATAAGCAAGCAGTCAATACTGTTGATGAGCATGGAGAGGTTAGCACGCTTTGGATGTGGATAGTTTCTATAATTGGTTGGATTTTGATGGTTATTACGATAGTAATAATTGCAATTGGAATTTCAACACTTATAAAATCAAATGTTCTAAAAAATATGCATTCTCAACAAGCAGTAGAACAATCACCTCAAGTTATTGCAAAAAACGTTTTAGATAAGGCAAATCTTTATAGGCAAAATCAAAATCTAACATTGCTACAGGTCGATCCAATACTTTGTAACTATGCACAACGACGTCTACTACAGATCAATCAAAACGGGGGATTTGATAGTCATGAGGGTTTTTCTTCTGACTTGCAAAATGCTTCAGTTTCAAAAGTTTACTTTTCTAATTATCAATCTGTAAACGAGTTGTATGATACTACTTCTGCTAGTGAAAATGCAGGAACATTTGTTGACTCAATAGTTAAAACTCCAAAAAATAATATTGCTAACCCGATTTATACGAACGCTTGTGTACAAGCCGATAAAAATTATCTCGTATTTATTTTTGGTCAAAAAGCACAAAGTACGTATATTCAGCCTACAATAGTGCAAGAGACAACATTTGTTACCCCGACACCATATGTATATCCAACTTACGTTTATCCTACAATTCCACCAGGTCAGCCGGGAAGTGCACAGTGGGAACAACAATTTCAAGCACAATATAATCAGATAAAACAAGAACAGCAATCCTCGCAGTAAAAGGAGATAAAACTACTTATCATTCAAAGAGATCTTTTTTCAGATCTGCGATCGATAATTCTACTTCAAATGTCGTTCTGTCTCCAACATTCACAAAAAGAGATAAGATGTCTGGATTATCTTTTTTAATAACTCCGCCGCAGGAGTAGACAACGCGTCTACTTTCTGGATGTAATTCTTGTACAAGCGGTTTGCCGTTTTCATCTAAAAAATTATCAGGTGTAAGTATTGGATCTTTTGCAACAATTACATCAAATTTACCATTTTTACTAATTAGCTTAGCCCTCCCAATGCTATATACATATTTATCTTCTCCATTAATTTTTTGTATGGTGATGCCATGAATTATAAATAATGCTTCTTCTTCAGAAAGCCATATTGGCGGCATTGTGGTGCCGATTCTCCAGTTTGCCCAAGGAAGGTCTTGTGGAAATTGTATTTCTCCTAATTTTTCCGGTATTTGTGAATGTAGCGTGAATACTATTAATTTATGGTAATAATCTGATGAATCCGGACGGAATAGATATGTATTTTTATTTATCGGAGTCAGATTTTTCCCAGGGCCAAATGTATCAATAATTAAAAATGGGGGCAATTCTTTTTCCCAAGAACTGAATGAATCGATTTTAACTATAGCAGGAAATGGAATTGGGCTACCTTTTTTATCACGTAAAACAGCAGTTAGTCCAATTATTAGATTTTCATTAGGTAGTTCGAGTGCTCTCGGATCTTCTAAATTGATACCATCATATATTGGTTTCCAAATTACCTTTTCGTGTAAGACTGATCCGTCAACACCTACTTCGAATACAATTAGCATACCCGTATCAGGCTGACCAAGTTGTCCTGGTGATGCAACTTCTCTTCCAATAAAACTTAACGAATCTTCTCCGGGTTTTTGCCAAACAGCCACGTTGTATCTGGCTATTGGACTAGTACTTGGAAAAATATTTTTAATTTGTTTAATTTTCACTTATTTAAGCATGTTATCATAAAGCTTGACATAAGATAAGACACAAGTGATTCAGCGCCTTGATTTAAGTTTACTCTATCAGGATGTAATCCATCAAAGCACCCTCCATTTACAAAGTCATATAATGATTTCTTTTGTGTATTGTTTCCTAAAAACCAACTAAAACATTTATTAGCAAGTTTTTTATAATGCACATTTCCAGTTTGTTCATACGCACAGATTAACGCAAGGATCATAGATGCTGGATCTTCAGGTTGTTGATCATAGTTGCTTCTTTTTTGCTTATTTTTATACCAGTCTGAGTGCCCAATTGGTAAATATGTCTTGGAAAATGTTTTGCTAATGAGAAAGGTTAAAGAAGTTAAACCTAAGTTAGTATATGTTTGATTTTTTAATACATCTCCTGCAATTAATAATGCTTCTGATAGTAGTGCATTATTATAATTTAAATCCGATTCAAACCATCTCCATGAGTTTACGGAATTTTTATAAAATGCTGCCGTTAACTGATTTGCAAACGTGGATATATAAGATAATAGTATGCTACTCTTATTTGGAAATGCATGCAAAACAAGTGCATATGATTTAATTGCAAAAGCTTTAGATCGTAAATGGGTGAGTGGCATGTTGCTATTAAAATGAAGAAGAAAAACAGATTCTGCCTCGCGTCGCAACGATTTATCTACTGTACTATTTGCGATGACTTCGGCAAGTGCCCATAATGCTCTTGTTTGAGAATCTTCAAGATCTTCTTTGTCATTTTGTCTTGTCGGGAGTTTATCTTTGTGACCAATGTAATTTATAAATGAACCGTTTTTTTGCTGACAATGTTTAATAAACTTGAAATATATTGAAATTAATGCACTTAATTGTTTTGTAGGATTTTGTTTCAGAAGCCAACTGCAAACTATTAGTGCCCTGGCATTGTCATCCAATGTATAGCCAGAATCCTTGTTTGGTGAAGATAGTGTTGCGAACTGAATTAAGCCAAATTTATCAGTCATTTCTAATAAATGGTCTAACTTGATCGGTGGAATTATCATCCGTTCAAGTAAATCAAAATATTTACCTGCAACATTTTTCCAAACCATTTGACGAGTAATGTTGTATGAATTCCTATGCATGTTAATTAGTTTATCTTCATCACTTAAAAGATCTAATAACGATTCTGTAAGTTTTTGAGAATTTTTAATTGGTATTAATCTACCTGTATCTTTTGTAACAACTTCTTTTGACTGCGCGAAGTCTGTGCTGATTACAGCTCGACCAACTCCAAGCGCATAAGAAAGTGTACCGCTTACTGATTGGTTTGGGTCGGTGGAAGTGGATATATATATGTCTGTTGCTCTTAAGAATTCGAACAAATCCGGAAGATTAAAATACTGATCATAAAATCTAACATTCTTTTTAAGACCAAGTTTTGTAATGAGTTGTGCGAGTTCTGTTCTGTAGTTTTCTCCTTCCTTTCTCCTAATAACTGGATGTGTTTTTCCTAAAATAAGATACAAAACATTTGGGTATTTTTTTATTACTTTTGGAAGTGCGTGTAATACATACTCAATACCTTTTCCTCGGCTTAGTAATCCAAACGTACTAAGTACAATGTGGTCTTCAAGTTTAAGTTTCATTTTGAATTCTAAAGGCAAAGAGAATTTAACTGGATGAATTCCGTGAGGAATTACAAATACTTTTCCTACTGACTCAGGATAAAGAGATTCAATGATTAACTTCGAGTTTTTAGTTAATACTACTATTGTTGTAGCATAGTGGATAATTTTTGAAGTTACTTCTTTCATTTTGTCACTTGGACTGGGTAATACTGTATGAAGAGTTACAAGCATTGGTTTTTTGCATCTTTTCATAAATGACAAGAGAATTTCACCCTCAGAACCTCCAAAAATTCCGTATTCGTGTTGAATTATTACCCCGGTAATATATGAAGTATCATTTACTATTTTTGCTAAATTTTGATGATCTAATTTGCTATTTTGATCGATTTTCCATTCAACTTCTTGAGGGTAGTTATAAGTATCAAGAGGTGATACATTTAAGGCAGCAACTCTACAGTTCACAAGCTTTCCGAGATGTTTTTGACTTGCTTTAAGTAAGTCTTGTGTGAAAGTTGCTATTCCACATTCGCGCGGAGGATAGGAACTAAAGAAAACAATAGTTGGTTTAGGTTCAAAGATATCTCTATTATACATCATTTTCATAATTTTAGCCTCAACAGTCTTAAAAAATGCTTAAAAATAAAATATATATTAGCAAAATTTTACTATGATAGCATGATATAATCTCATCATGAATTTAAGTATTGGTATTGTCGGTTTGCCAAATGTTGGTAAATCAACATTGTTTAACGCACTCTTAAAACAACAGACAGCCCTTGTTGCAAATTATCCATTTGCCACTATTGAGCCAAATATTGGAGTTGTTCCCGTTCCTGATAAAAGATTATTACAGTTAGCTCAGATCGAGAAACAAGAATATAAAATGGATAAATTACCTCCAATTATTCCAGCGACTGTTAGTTTTGTAGATATTGCGGGACTTGTAAAAGGAGCGTCGGAAGGTGAAGGACTGGGAAACAAATTCCTATCACATATAAGAGAAGTAGATGCAATTGTTGAAGTAACGAGATATTTTAGGGATTCTGATATCCATCATGTTTCAGGTGAAGTTAATCCAGAATCCGATAAAGAAATTATAGCAACAGAACTTATACTTGCAGATATTCAAACATTAGAAAAGCAACATACACCAAAAAGAAATGCAACAAAGGAAGATTTACATCGTTGGAGCGCAATACTAAAATTAAAAGTTGCATTAAATAATGGAAATTTAGCTAAGGATGTCGCCTTAAATAATGAAGAAGCTCAGGCAGCAAAACATTTGCATCTTATAACCGCAAAACCAATATTTTATGTTGCAAATGTTTCCGAAGAGCAATTACATGATGAATTTTCTCAAGATACAATTGCCATTTCAGCAAAAGTTGAACAAGAGCTTTCTGAGCTTGCAGAAGAAGATCAGAAAGAATACCTTGAAGCTTTAGGTTTAACAAATTCAGGACTCGAGAAAATTATTAAAAAAGGATATGAGGTATTAAATTTAATTTCATTTCTTACCTCTGGAGAAAAAGAAGTACGCGCATGGACAATTAATAGAGGAACAAATGCAGTGCAAGCAGCAGGAGTAATCCACACTGATTTTATGAAAGCATTTATTAAAGCGGAAATAATTGCATTCCAAGATTTTATAGAACTTCAAGGGAGAAAGAAAGCAAAAGAGTTAGGTAAGGCAAGATTAGAAGGTAAAGAATATATTGTTCAAGACGGTGATGTTATTGAATTTAAAATAGGCGCTACATAAATAACATTTCTAAAAAGATCTTGTTTTTAGCTAGATATTATGGTAAGATTTCGAAGTGAGAAAATACGAATTAGTACTTGTTTTAAATTCATCTCTTAGTGCTGACCAAAGAAAAACTTTAGTAGAAACAGTAAAAGGTTGGTTAAAGGGTGTAAAAGTTAATAAAGAAGAAGATTGGGGTCAAAAAGCATTAGCATACCCAATTAAGAAAGAAAAAATTGGATTTTATATTGTGTTAAGTCTTGAAGCAGAAACAATGCCTTCGGACATGGAAAAAAGAGTTCTTAATCTCGACAATGTATTAAGACATTTATTAGTTAGAACAAAATAATATGGCAAGAAGTTTAAATAGAGTACAACTTATCGGAAATTTAACTAGAGACCCAGAGCTTCGTTATACCCCAAATGGAAATGCAGTTTGTTCTTTTTCAATTGCGACAAATAGGTCATGGACAACTGATAGTGGAGAAAAGAAAGAAGAAACTGAATTCCACAGAGTAGTTGCTTGGAATAAATTAGCAGAGTTATGCTCGCAGTTTTTAGTAAAAGGCAGAAAGGTTTATGTTGAAGGAAGATTATCAACAAGACAATGGCAAGCACAAGATGGTTCGCAAAAAATGACTACAGAAGTAGTAATTGATGATATGATTTTACTAGATAGCAAAAGACAAACTGAGGGAGGGAGCGAAGAATCACACATAACCCCTCATCACGAAGATAAGCATGTTGAACAAGCTCATGTTGAGGAAAAACCTAAAAAAGAAGATAAAAAATCTGAACCAGAGGAGGAACTTAAGGACGAAGACTTTTCAGACATTCCTTTTTAAATAACCCATGGCAAAAAAAACTCCAGTTCGTCGAATGAAAAAATTAATAGTTCCTAAGAATTGTTATTTTTGTGTTGAAAAAAAAGAACCATGGTATAACGACGTCGAATCACTTGGAAGATATACTACTGAAAGAGGGAAAATTATTGGGAGAAATAGAAGTGGTATATGTGCCAAGCACCAAAGAAGATTATCTCTTGCTATCAAATATGCCAGGCATCTTGCATTATTGCCTTTTATTGTTAGAGACTAGTAGTCTGTATTAGTTACTGCCTACTTCACATTTTAAACTATGAAATCACAGAAATTGCGATCAATACTTATTTTCTTAATCATATTCTTTGTAGGAACTTTTATTGGTTACAAAGTGGGAAGTTATAATGTTTCAGTTGCTTGGCAGAACTATCACGTAAATATAGTTAATAAAGAGCCTCCTCCTGGAGTTGAGAATGTTGATTTTTCACCTATGTGGGATGTCTTAACAAAAATTGAATCTGATTATTACAATAAAAACGCACTAGATCCTAAAAAACTTGTAAACGGAGCAATTACAGGTATGGTATCAAGTATTGGAGATCCATATACAGTTTATTTACCTCCAGTTCAAAATAGCAATTTTAAGCAATCATTAGCAGGTCAATTTACCGGTATTGGGGCAGAACTGGGAATGAAAGGGAATGATATTGTAGTTATCGCTCCATTAGCCGGCAGTCCTGCAGAAAAAGCCGGAATTAAAGCAGGCGATATTATCAATGCTGTTAATAATCAAATAACTACGGGATGGACTCTAGAACAGACAGTAAATACAATCCGTGGACCAAAAGGTACTTCAGTCGCTTTAAATATTACACATAAAGATACATCTAGCCCAACTACTATAAATATAGTAAGAGACGTCATAACAGTAAAAAGTGTAAACGGGTGGGTTAAAAAAATATCTGATATTTCAAGCATTAAAGTTCCAGGAAATGGCAATGATCAAATTGCATATATTCAACTTTCACAATTCGGAGATTCTACGAATCAAGATTTCGTAGCTTTAGTAAATAAACTAAATTTATCAATTCAGGGTAACCCAAACTTTAAAGGAGTAGTGTTTGATTTACGAAATAACCCAGGCGGTTATTTAACGGACGCGCAATTTGTCGCATCAGAATTTATTAAAGACGGAGTAATTGTTAAGGAAGATAGTGGTTCGGGAGAAGAGCAAACATTATCAGTATCACGAAAAGGATTGCTTACCGATGTACCGGTAGTTGTTTTGATAAACAAAGGTACGGCTTCTGCTGCAGAGATAGTTTCGGGAGCGCTCAGAGACAGAAGAGGCGCGAAACTAATTGGAGAAAATAGTTTCGGTAAAGGAATAGTTCAGGAAGCTGATGATTTAAGCGAACTCGGAACAGGAGCAGGTCTTCACGTTACTATTGCAAAATGGTTAACTCCAGATGGAACTTGGGTAGGTGACGGTAAGAACGGAATCGGATTAAAACCTGATGTGGAAGTCTCACTAGATCCAAAAGATCCATCTCATGATACACAACTTGAAAAAGCAGTTGAACAATTAGTTCAATAAATGCATTACAAACTTTTAAGCTTTTTCTCAGTATTGTGATAGATACTAAATGAAATATGAGAAAGCTCATACCTTTACTGTTTATATTAATAGTACTACTTGTTATTTGGAGTGTAATTTCCCAATACATACCACGTTTATCTACTAACGTTTTAGGGTTACAATTGCCAACTGTTATTGGACCACAAGAGACTGTTAAAGTGGTAACAGAGGAATCAGTAACAATAAACATAGTTAAACAAGTGAGTCCTTCTGTTGTTACCATTTCTGAGCAAGCACCTCCAGACCAATCAAGTCAAGATTTTAATTTTGGTCCATTTTCAATTTTTGGAAATCCTGGTGGTAGTTCAAGCAATAATCAGGCACCATCTGGTCCTCAAAGTATAGGTTCAGGTTTTATTGTTACAGCTGATGGTTTAATAGTTACAAATAAGCACGTTGTAGCTGACACATCGGGAAAATATCAAGTTATAACAAATGATAGCAAAAAGTACGATGTTCAAAAGATTTATAGAGACCCGTTAAACGATGTTGCAATTATAAAAATAAATCCTTCTCAAAACAGTTCGGAATCCTTAAAGCCAGTAGTGCTTGGTGATTCCTCACATTTGCAAGTCGGACAATTTGTAGTAGCAATAGGTACAGCACTTGGTGAATTTAATAATACAGTTACGACAGGAGTGGTATCAGGACTTGGAAGAGGCATAACAGCAGGGGATGAATATGCTGGTTTTTCTGAACAGTTGAATAATGTTATACAAACAAGCGCAGCGATAAACCCAGGAAATTCAGGCGGCCCATTGTTAAACTCATCCGGTCAAGTTATTGGAGTAAATACAGCAGTTTCTCAAACCGGTCAAAATATTGGTTTTGCTCTCCCTATAAATGTTATTAAAGATTCAATAAGTACATTCAATCAAACCGGTCAATTTAATCGACCATATTTGGGAGTAGCCTATACTATGGTAACGCATGATATCGCAATTTTAAATAACACTCCTGAAGGAGCATATGTCCAAAATGTGGTAAGCGGATCTCCTGCTGATACAGCAGGGATACAAAGTGGTGATACGATAACAAAAATGGATGGGCAAAGTATTTCAGGAAATGATATTTTATCGCAAATAATTTCTAAGAAAAAAGTGGGAGATTCAGTATCAATAGAAATATGGCGAAATGGTCAATCGCAAACAGTTAACGCAAAATTAGCAACTGCTCCAAACCAGTAAATAGCTTAATATACTTATTCATTTTTTCATTATATTGTACATTTTACAAGCCTTTTTTATCATTAAGATAATTAACTAAATTTCTACTTACCTATTGCATTTTCCGATAAAATGAACTATATTCCCGAGTATGGCAGGTAAATCAGTACAAAAACAGGTAAAAAAGGCGACACAAAAAACAAAAAATACCGCATTTTCCTCTAAGTTAAAAAGTAGTCAAAAAAAACCAAAAAACCCTCCTTTATTTAACAAAAGCTTTAACTTTTGGAAAGCACGCTTCTCAAATAAGGTCCCATTGTCTACTCAAAATAAAAATGAGGAGCATTTTGTAGATTATAGTGTAGTGTTGGTTATAGGTGGTTTCTTATTTTTTATCCTACTTGCTTATGGATTTGGTAGACTTCAAACAAGCTGCGCAACTGTCTTTTCATCTAATATAGGAACACTTAAATATGTCCAAACAATGGTTCCATTTTCTCAGTCATTTACTATGTCATCTTTCTTTCCAATGAAAGCAAGTATTACAACAGCAAATAATTTACGTAGAGAAAGCAGACTGCTCCTTGTAAACCCGCAAGGTCAAACTCTCCAAGTTGTTACTGATATATCTTCTAATTTAGCAAATCTTGATGGGAAAAACGTTATATTAACAGGACAAGTTTCTCCTTGCACGCAAACTATATCATTAGATTCACTCCAAAATATTTCACCTCTTCAAGTTCCAGCACAAGCAGCACAATAATTACATTGGCAAAACTAAAATAGACTTTACTAAACAAGTACATTTGTTTTATACTTAAAACTATCTGAATGAAGAGTATAATGTTTATTCATTACAGAACGGGGGAACGAGATGGCGTATCACTTGAAATAGAAAAACGCGCACAACTTTTTAGACAACTTGGGCAAAAGGTATCTTTTTTGAGTGGGTTTGACCCTAGGTATAAAAAACAAAAAGATATTTATATTGTCCCAGAAATAGATATTAAGAGAAGATTGCCTTCATTTCTGCGAGAAACCTTTTTTGATGAAAGAATTCTAGATAGGACGTTATCTTGGTTGCTGTATCAAACTGAAGAAGAGAAAATTTACAATCAAGTTGTTTCTGTTCTTCGCAAAGTACAGCCTGATATAATTTTTATTCATAATATATTTTCGCTTGCGTATCATTTGCCAGCAACAACAGCGATTTTAAAAGCTATAGATTTTCATCCAACAAAAATAGTTGCCGTACATCATGATTTTTGGTGGGAAAGAGGATTCTTTAAAACTCCAAGATACCCATTCTTAAAAACTATAATCGATCATTTACCCCCTCACAGGGATTATATTCAAAAACATCAAGTTATTAATTCGCATTCACAAAAAGATCTTGAAGCACATAGAGGACTACCATCACAAAAAATCGGAGATTATTTTGATTTTGATTTTCCTTTACCTCCACATGACGATTATAATAAAGATTTTCTAAAACGATTTGGAATTTTGGAAAATGATTTAGTAATCTTACATGCTACAAGAATTGTCGAACGAAAGGCTATTGAGAACGCAATTTATTTTGCCTATTACCTTCAAAAGAAAATAAAAAAATCTAAGGATTTTACCTTTAAAGGTAAAAGAATCAATAAGCAATCGAGAGTAGTATTATTACTTCCAAATTTTGTTGATTTAGATTCTGATGCATATTTTAAAGAATTACAGTTATTGGCAGAGAAATTAAATATTCAGTTTTTATGGATAGCTGATCATATCTCCCTCGATAGAGTAAAAGTAAATGGTATGAAGAGATATTCTTTCTGGGATTGCTATACTTTTTCTGATTTTATTACTTACACGTCCTATCAAGAAGGATTTGGAAACCAATTACTAGAAGCTTTCTGGGCAAAAAGAATTCCTTTGGTTTTTGAATACCCAGTTTTTAGGGAAGATATTAAAAACGAAGGGTATCATGTTATTTCACTGGGTAATCAAATGAGGAAATATAATGGATTTAACTTAGTTGGTAAAGAAAAATTTCAAAAGGCAAGTGGAGAAGCATTGTCTCTGCTTCAAAATGAAGAGGTGTATCGTATCTGGGCAAATGAAAACTTTGCGACTGCTAAACAGCTTCATGGATTAGCAGAACTTAAAAAGGACTTGCAATCAATGCTCTAGCTTCGGCATAATAGAATGTGTGGGGAATATCTTCTTTGAAATAACAGTCATAATTTGTGTGGCTGCGCTTTTTGCCTTATTATTTAGATTCTTAAAACAACCTGCAATTCTTGCATATATTCTGACGGGAATATTAATCGGCCATTTTGGATTTTTTTCAAGTGAAGCGCAAAACGCTCTTCATTCATTGGCCGAACTTGGCATAACGCTTCTTTTGTTTATGCTTGGTCTGGAAATTAAACTAAAGGAACTCCCAACAATCGGAAAGGTTGCTGCTATTGTTGGTATATCCCAAATTACTATAACAAGTCTATTTGCTTATTGGTTGAGTATATTACTAGGATTTTCGATTTTACCAGCAATATATATTAGCATTGCATTAACTTTTTCAAGTACCATAATCGTTGTAAAATTATTGTCTGATAAAAAAGACCTCCATAGTTTATATGGCAAAATTGCAGTAGGCGTATTATTAATACAGGATTTATTTGCGATCTGCATACTTATATTTCTATCTAGCTTTACTACAAATAGCGGTATATCACCTAATTTTCTTTTCACCATATTACTACTTATTTATAAAGGACTTATTTTATTTGTGATTATTGCATATCTAAGTAGATATATTTTGCCACGAGTTTTAGATTTTACGGCAAAATCCTCAGAAACGTTATTTTTATTTAGTTTAGCTTGGGTATTTGGTATCGCAGCGTTTGTAAGTTCAAGCTATATGGGATTTTCAATTGAAATTGGAGGATTTATAGCTGGACTCGCTCTATCAACAACGACTGAAAATTTCCAAATTGCAGCCCGAATGAAAACATTGAGAGATTTCTTTATAGTATTATTTTTCGTAGTATTAGGTTCGCAAATGAATTTTACGACTCTACAATCTATTATATTTCCAACTTTGATATTGTCTCTATTTGTATTAATCATTAAGCCGTTGATAGTTATGATGGGGATGGGATTAATGGGATATAGAAAAAGAACGTCATTTTTTACAGGACTAACTATGTCACAAATTTCTGAATTCAGTTTAATAGTTGTATTTATGGGAGAAAAAATAGGGCATATAAATGGAAGCATTGTTTCACTTGTTACCATTGTTGGCATAATAACATTCACTTTTTCTTCATATATGATTCAAGCAAGTAATATGATTTATCGATCATTACAAAAGTACCTTTACTTTTTAGAAAAAGCACATGTTCATGCTGAGACTATTGGTGATATAGGGGAATTAAATGATCACATCGTGTTGATTGGGGCACATAGTATGGGGGAGAGTATATTATATTCGCTTGACCACAAAAAAAATGATATTGTCGTAGTGGATTTTGATCCGGAAGTAGTGAATAAGCTTCGGGAAAAAAATATTAAAAGCTTATTTGGTGATATTGCAGATATTGATATACAAGAAAAAGCGCAGTTGCAAAACGCAAGGCTTGTTATTTCAACAATATCTGACTTAGAAGATAATATAATACTCATAAAAAGCTTAACTCGACTTAATCGTCGTGCAAAAATAGTCGTTATCGCTTGGGATCAGAGAGAAGCTAAACAGTTATACAAAAAAGGAGCAGATTATGTTGTAATACCATATATTGCAGGTGGTAAGCATTTAGCAAAAATATTAAAGGAGAATGATTTGGAAAAACTTGAGGGATTAAAGCAAAATGATTTCTTTACGTTTCTTGGCTAACGCTTTCTGTTTGTGATTCATGCATAGTTTTTATTATTTCTTCTAAATTTCCTTCAAGTATTGAAGGTAAGTTATGCCAAGATGTATTAATCCTATGATCAGTTAATCTATCTTGGGGAAAGTTATATGTTCTTATTTTTTCTGCTCGCATTCCACGTCCAACTTGTGTAGATTTTAAACTTGCGTATTCTGATTGTTGTTTTTCAATTTTTTGTTCCCATAGCTTTGCTCGGAGCAGTTCCATTGCAATTTCTCTATTTTGGACTTGTGATCGTTCCATTGAACAGGTAACTACTATTCCTGAGGGTATATGCTTTATCCTTACAGCAGTAGACACTTTATTTACGTTTTGTCCACCGTGTCCTCCAGCACGAAATGCTTCGAATTCAATTTCGTCTGGACTAATATGTAAATCTATGTCTTCGAGTTCTGGTAATATAGAAATTGTTGCTGTTGAGGTATGTATTCTTCCCCGTTTTTCTGTTGTTGGGATTCGTTGTACTCGATGAACACCAGCTTCAAATTTTAGCTTTCCAAAAATATTTTTACCACTTATTTTAATTACCCCTTCGTCAATGGCTTCGACTTTAAAACCTTCTTTTTCAGAGAATCTGGCATACATTCGAAGAAGTTCTTCTCCCCATAACTTTGCTTCATCGCCTCCAGCTGCACCACTTACTTGGAGAATAACATTTCGGTAATCAATAGAATCATCAGACTCTTCTACGGGAGAACTATTATTAATGCTTTTTTCCAAATCATTTTTTTGTTTTTCAAGCTCAGTAAGTTCTTGTGTAGCTAATTCGCTCATTTCCGGTTCATTGAGAAGTGATTTAGTTTCTTCAATTTTTTTTTCTAGTTCGGATAAAAGTGTGAGTCGATAATCGTCCATGGAGTAGGGAAGCTTATGTTATTTTGCTCCCATTAACATTTCACGAAGAGATTTTGGTCCATTGTCACTTTTTTTCTTTTCATCTTCTTTTTCTTTTATCTTTGTCTTATATTCAGTAGCTTTTGTTTGTTTTTGTTGAAACTTTTGAATACGAGAAGCACTATCGACAAATCGTTGTTCTCCTGTATAAAAAGGGTGACATTTACTACAAAGTTCCACATGAATAACTTCCTGTGTTGATCCAACAGTAAATCTATTTCCGCACGCACAAATAACTTGTGCATCATAATATTGTGGGTGTACACTTGCTTTCATGGGTCTATTATAGCAAATTTATCGTCTTTTTACAAGCGTTCCAGCTTGCATATTAGGTTATTTTGAAGCTAAAGCATGTATAAGCTTTTGCACAGATAGTGATTCTTGTTTACCCGTACTCATGTCTCTTAATGTAACAACATTTTTGTCATTTTCTTCGGGACCAATAATTACCACATAAGGAATTGATTTCTGATTAGCATATTTGACTTGTTTTTCTATTTTACTTGCTTCTTCTTGGTAAATTTCACTGCTTATTCCACTATCTCTTAGCATTGTTACTAGCTTTAAAGATTCTGATGTAAGTTCACTTGAGAATATAGTAACCAATACCTTGGTAGTTTGTTCAAGATCAAGAGGGAATAGGTGTAATGAATCCATTGCTTCAATAGTTCTATCAAATCCAAAAGCAAATCCAACTGCAGGTATTTTTTTACCAGAAAACATGCCAATTAAATTGTCATATCTACCGCCTCCGCCTAAAGACCCATATGGATATTCATCACATTCAACTTCAATAATTGAACCTGTATAGTAATCAAGACCTCGTGCTAAACTTGGTGTAAAGATTACTTTTTTTTCATCAATGCCCATGGTTTGAAGAACATTTTGGATTTCTGAAATAATTTTAGTAGGTTCAGTTCTTGTGATTTTATCTAAAATGTTTTTAGCATCAGCAAGGTCTTTGGCATTGTTTGTCTTGACAAGTTCCTGCAATACCGCCTCTTGGCCTATTTTTTTCAATTTATCTATTATTGCAATTGCTCGTATTGAAAGTTCTCCAAAAACTGCTTTATCATTTATTAAGATTTTTATAGAAGTAAAACCTAGCGACTCATATGCTTTGAGTGTGCATGCAATAATTTCAGCGTCCGAGATTAGTGAATTCGAACCTATTGTATCGATATCGCATTGGAGGAATTCGCGATATCTACCTTTTTGCGTGTTATCTGCTCGCCAAACATTTTGCATTTGGTAGCGTTTAAAGGGTAGAGGTAGTTGGTATTGACTCATAACGCGCGCGAGTGGAACTGTTTGATCATATCTCATCGCAACTTTTCTTTTTCCCAAGTCTTCAAACTTATACATTAATTTATCACCTTCATCACCATATTTCCCATTTAAGAGTTCTTCATACTCTAAAACAGGGGTTTCTAGAGGTTCAAATCCGTACATTTCAAAAACGTTTTTAAGCTTAGAGAGAACATAATTTCGTTTCCGAACTTCTTGAGGAAGAAAATCTCGAAATCCTTTTAATGTTTGAATATTTTTCATAGAGATATCATACCATATGTTTTAAATGTTGTGCTTGATTTTTAACAATCGAAGAGCATGAGCTATTTTTGAGAATCTCTATTGAGAAGATAGTGACCGAATTCACGAAAAATAATCACGAGGATACCAAGTACTGGAACTGCAAAAATTGCACCAATTCCTCCTGCAATCTTGAGTCCTACGAGAAATGAAAGCAAGACAATAATTGGATGTAATTTAAATGCATTTCCTATAAGTTTTGGCCCAATAATATTGAAGACAATTTGTTGAATAATAACAAGTATTAGCAAAATTAAAATCGCCTTTTGCCATCCAAGTAAAAGTGCTGCAAGAAGTGGGGGAATGAGTGCAATTACTGGACCAATAAGAGGAAGTATTGTTAATAGTCCAGCAAGAAAAGCAGATGAGACTGCAAAGTCAACGCCAAAAAGAGTAAGTACTATAAATGTGGTAATGCCTGAAATTATTCCTAGGATTAATTGCAATCGTAAAAATGATGCAAATGTTGTATCAATCGATTTTTGAATAAAAGTTAAATTTCTATGCCATTTACGAGGGGTAAGTGCATAAAGCTCTTTTTGAATATTTGCTTTGTCTACAACTAAGTAAAAGGATATAAGAAGCGTAATAAAAAATAGAAAGAGTATATTAGCAATATAAGGTAAATAAAATAGTATGCCAGAAAGGATTGTATCTAATGATCCTGTAAAGGATAGGATCCATTTTGTGATAAAGCTTGGAGTTCCTTGTAGTTCAGCTGGTAAAACATGTAGCAATCGAAATATCTGATTTTCAATTGGAGGAATATAGAAATAAATTGCTACGGAAATTACAAGTGTAAAAAGAGCATATGTTAAAACAGCAGACCATACTTTAGAAAGTTTCGTACCTTTTGATATAAACTCAACGATTGGTTCTAAAATAAAACTTAAAAGCCAAGAAAAGATAAGTACCAGAAGAACATCTGAAAAATCAACGAGAATGTACCAAAGAGTTGTCCATAAATTAACAATTACTGCAAAAATTAGTAAAATTACGAGAATTCGTATAAGACTAACATCTTTTTTTAGATCATTTAACATACTATTATTATATAGAGCTTGAGCTTAATTATTCAAGGATGAATATTAGTCGTTATACAAAAATGCATGCGAGCTTTTGGTAAGTTGTAATATCTTATTGTTGACAATCACAAACATATCTTCAATTCTAACTCCTTCTTCACCTTCAATATATATGCCTGGTTCAATGGTAAAGACCATACCATTTATTAATGTGCTCGTAGATTTTGGTGAAAGTCTAGGATTTTCATGCACAGCAAGTCCTATGCCATGTCCCGTACCATGAGGAAATAGAGGAAAGTTAGTTTTTGAAATTACACCTCTTGCAGCTTGGTCAACTACTGAACCATTTACATGATTTTCTTTGGTAATTTGGGTTTTGAGCGTTTTAATTGCATGATTTTGTGAAAGTAAAACAGTATTGTAAAGTTCTTTTTGTTTTTCATTTGGTATTCCAAAGAATATTGTTCTACTCATATCAGAGCAGTAGTTTTTAAAGGATACGCCAAAATCAAATAGCACAAAGTTATTTTTAGTTAATTTACTATTTGTTGGTTGATGATGAATATCTGAACTATTTTTACCAAACGCAATAATAGGTTCAAAAGAAATTTCCGCATGTAGTTTTCTAATATAATTTGTTAGTAGGTATGCAATATCTTTTTCAGTAACTCCTACACGAAGTTGTTTTAAGATATATAAAAAAGCTTTGTCACCTATAGCGCATGCTTTTTTTATTTTTTCGATTTCATATTTCGTTTTATATTGACGAAGCATTTCTATGATACTACTATTACTAAGTTTAAAATGTTTTTTAAGAATTACATATTCTGATACGGTAATGTTGTTTGTTTCTATTCCAAGTTTTTCAATATTTTCTTTCGATTTGATTTTCTCGAAGGCATTACGTAATGGTGATGTTGAAGATATTTCAATATATGTTGCAAATGGAATGAGTTTCATTACTGCCTCTTTATAAAGCGGACTAGTTAGTATATAGATATTATTTTTGCTCACTAATAAAAAAGCATCTCGCTCAACTTTGGAAAAATTAGAATAGCCGGTGATATAAATAATATTTTGAGATGAAGAAACAAGGATAGCATCTATTGGTTCTTTTTTAAGAGCTTCGAATAATGAGATATAAGTTTGCACGTTATTTGCTACTTGGAGTAGGGGAAGAAGTAATAGGTGTTGTAGGTGTAAGATTAACGGGAATAGATGGATCAGCAGGAAGTTCTGAAAATATAATAATATTTGTAACTACTAACTTTGTCGGATCCTTTTTGTCATAATACCCATTTGCTATTACATGTGATCCTACAACTCCCGTAGAGAAAGATGCTTTTGCGAGACCGCCTGATTTAGTGTAGGCAAATATATTTGAATTATTCTCAATATCAATTAGAACCTGTTTTGAATTAGACGTTTCTCCATAATAATTTCTTCCTTTTGTATCAATGCTTGTTAGCGTAGCGTGTATATACACTGGTTCTGTAGTATAGGTAATGACACGTGCCAATGTATGCTGGGAATCTTTATTATAGAGACCTAATATTTCTAGCTCCATACCTTTTTTAATGTCTGAAATGCCAAATGTAGTTCCCAGTAAATCGCTTACAAATTTTGTTAATTCATCAACGTCTATTATTCTTGCGTTTCCATGAGCATCCGTTACGGTTAATTGGGTACTAGATGTATCAGTAACCGTTCCCATAAATCCTCTTTTTTCGACTAGTTTTAACTGAGTAACTTTACTTGATATTCTATTTTTTAATTCATTGATTTGATTATTAATATCTGTTGTCGTAACTGAATTTGTAGGTGAAGGAGTAGAGGTTGTAGTTTGTGCATTAACCAGTCCATGGGTGGTTACTAGTAGTATAAAACTAATAAGTAGTAATAGTATTTTTTTCATATATTAAAAACTCTCTGTCGAAAATGTTATTGTTTTTGCTACTATTTTTTCTTCTCCGTCTGGAGAAATTGCCGTAACTTCAATAACGTTTGCCCCATCCCCAATAGTAGTTGACAATGAATAAGAGCCAGTTTGGGAAGGTTGCACTACTTGTTGGTTAGTTGGCGTAAGTACCGTAACTGTTGCGCTTGGACTGGTTCTACCGGTAACCTCAACTGTTTTATTAGTGGTAACTGATTCATCTGAAGGAGAATCTACTGTTAAGAAAAAACTTTTATCTGGAGTTGGGGTAGGATTGGATATTTTATTTGTCGTGGAAAGTACTGTTTTTGTAACCGGTATTACTTTTGAACTTTGGTAAAAATAAAAGACTACAAATGCGACAATTAGTCCAAATAATGCGGCCACAAATGAGAGCACAACTTTTTCCGTTTTCATGTGTAAGTGGGTCAGAAGAGATCATTTCTTATAATAATTCATAAGTCGCTTCTTGTCAAGAAAAGTACGCATGTGATAGGATAGGGACATGGAAATTGTCATGCTTGAAGATAATGCAGTGAAAGTAAAAGGAAAGCTCGGATCTATTGTTATTGAGCCTACTAAAAAAGTTAAAACTACAGCAGATGCAATGCTTTTTTATGCAATAGCTGATGAATCAAATTTTTCTTCTGATCTTGAAAAATCAAGTCGTGTATCAATCGTTGGTCCTGGTGAATACGAAATAAGCGGAATAAAAATAAATGGATTTGGTAATGGAGATCAATTACTTTATGCCATTGTACTTGATGGTGTTGATATTCTTGTTGGAAAAGCGAGCGTCTTAGAAAAAGCTCATGGAAAGCAAAAAGATACAGAGATATTACTCTGTAACTGCGATACGATTGCAAGTCCTGCTTCACTATTGTCACTTTCACCTAGAATTGCAGTATTATTTGGTGAAAAAGCAGAGGAAGTTTCTTCGGGACTTGGAAAAGGAACAAAATCGAAAGTTTCAAAATTTGTAACTGCCGCTGATAAATTTCCAGCTGAAATGGAAGTAATACTACTTGGATAATTATGCCAACAATTCAAAAAATTCCACCGCATAATGATGATGCGGAAAAAAGCGTATTGGGTGGAATCCTCATAGAAAAAGACGCCTTTAATATAGTATCTGAAATTCTTCAACCCTCAGATTTTTATGCCAAGACTCATGAGATCCTTTTCGATACAATGAAAACCCTTTCTGAGGAGAGCAAACCAATTGATTTAATCACTGTCACTACACTTTTAAAAAAACGAAAAGAACTAGATAAAGTAGGATCGGACTATTTAAAAGATCTTATTAATAGTGTTCCCACTGCAGCAAATATTGAGCAATACGCTAAGCTTGTTAAGGAAACATCGAGTAGACGAGAACTAATTCATTCTGGAGGACAGATTGCCGAATATGGATTCGATGAGGAAGTTGAAACCAGTGAAATTATAGATAAAGCTGAATCATTAATATTTTCAATTTCTCAAAAAAATCTAAAAAGAGGGTTTCGCGCAATCAAAGAAGGACTTGCAGAAAGCTTTGACAGAATTGATGAATTACATAAAAAAGGTGCAGGACTTAGAGGCATAAAAACAGGATTTGTTGATTTAGATAACGTTTTATCTGGAATGCAAAAATCAAATTTACTTATTCTTGCTGCAAGACCTGGACAAGGAAAAACAGCTATGGTAATTAATATTGCACAGCATATTGCAGTAGTTGAAAAAGCACCAGTTGGAATATTTTCTCTTGAGATGAGTCAAGAAGAGCTTGTTGATAGGTTACTAGTTGGACAAGCAGATGTTGATGCGTGGAAATTAAAAACGGGAAATTTAAATGAAGATGATTTCACAAAATTATCTGATGCAATGGGAGAACTTGCTGAGGCGCCAATTTTTATTGATGATACACCAGGTATTACAATATCTGAAATTAGAACAAAAGCAAGACGTTTACAGCTTGAACAAGATATTGGTCTATTAATTGTTGATTATTTACAGCTTGTTGACCCAGGAAGAAAATTTGAAAGTCGAACGCAAGAAGTATCAGTTGTTTCACAGGCCATGAAAAATATTGCAAGAGAACTTAAAATTCCCGTACTTGCTGTATCACAACTTAATCGAAGCGTTGAAAGTCGTGGAGGAGATAAGAAGCCACAGTTATCAGATCTTCGTGAAAGTGGTGCTATTGAACAAGATGCTGATGTGGTTATGTTTATCTATAGACCAGAAACAGAAATTATTACACCAAACATTCAAACAAAAGTATTAATTGCAAAACATAGAAATGGTCCAATGGGCGAAGTTGACTTAATGTTTCGTGGAGATAGAATTCGTTTTTATAATGTTGATAAGAAAAGACCAGAAGCATAACAGGCAAATTGTTTACTATTATCGATAGATATGAAAGATAACGTATTCATTGAAAAGCTTGAATTCTTATATCCTAAACGAGGAGAAGAAATAAATAAAAAGCTGCAACATATTCTCACTGCATTTTCTAAAGAGTTTAAGGCACCTAAGAAATCTATCCCACTGTATTCAGAAAAAGATGCTGTACTTATTTGTTACGCAGACCATGTGTATGAAGAGAATAAAAAAACTTTTCAAACAATGCATACATTTCTCAATAAGTATGTTAAGGGAAGTATTCCAAAAGTACATTTTTTACCCTTTTATCCTTACTCATCAGACGATGGGTTTTCTGTAATAAATTATTATAAGGTAAAAGATGAATTTGGATCTTGGGATGACGTTAGAGCGATTGCAACTGATTTTGATTTAATGTATGACTTTGTATGTAATCATATTTCACAAAAGAGTGTTTGGTTTAAAAAATTTCTTGAAGGAGATAGTAAATTTGTAAATTTTTTTATCGCATTTGATGAGGAAGTCGATGTATCAAAAGTATTTCGTCCTCGAGCGCACCCTTTGTTAACCGCGTTTGAAACCAAAATTGGTAAAAAATATGTTTGGACAACTTTTTCTGCTGATCAGATAGATGTTAATTTCGAAAACCCAGAAGTTCTACTTGAAATGATAAAAGTCTTTTTATTTTACATTAAAAATGGAGCAAAACTAATACGGATGGATGCGGTTCATATGATGTGGAAGCAACTGGGTACCTATTCAGTCGACTTACCACAAACTCACGAAATAATAAAAATATTTAGAGAAGTAGTAAATCAAGTTTCACCGAATGTTTGGCTAATTACAGAACAAAATAGACCACATCTCGAAAATATATCTTATTTTGGGAACGGAAATGATGAAGCGCAACTTGTCTATAATTTTGCACTTCCACCACTTTTACTTCATACGTTTATAAATGGAGACGCCAGTGTATTAACTAACTGGGCAAAGACATTAAAAAATCCATCAGATGAGGCAACTTTCTTCAACTTCAGTGCTTCCCATGATGGTATTCCGGTTTTATCGCTTTATAATTTTATTTCAGAAAAAGAAATGCAATCACTGGTTGCATATTGCGCGAGTCGAGGAGGCAAAATTTTGTACAGAAAAGCTGAAGATGGTTCTGAAAAGCCCTATGAGTTTAATATAGTATTTTTTGAGGCAATGGGTAAAAATATAGATAAATTTATGGCTAGTCAAGCTGCAATGGTTGCACTTCAAGGAGTTCCAGGAATATATTTTAATAGTTTTTTTGGATCACCAAATTGGACTGAAGGAGTAGAAAAGTTAGGTTATACACGGGCAATAAATAGGGAAAAATTTTTGTTTCAAACACTTTCAGATGAAATAAATGATACTTCATCAATAAGACACACGGTATATAATAGGTATAAAAAATTGCTCTCTGTTAGAGCAAACGAGCCATTATTTAATCCGACTACTGACCAAGAAATACTAGATCTGGATACTAAATTATTTACTATTAAAAGATATAAGGGGAGTCAATCGCTAATTTCAATAATTAATGTAAGTGATGAAGAAATTCTATTACCCAAAGAAAAAATTGAAATATTTGGACACAAAAATAAGGTAGATATATTAACAGGAACTAAGCATTCTCCAGAACAGGATATGCATATTATGCCATATCAAGTTCTTTGGTTAAAATAAATATTTCTCCTCAAAAATTAACTTCTTTTATTAATTTCATGTTTTGTGCCGGGGAGGGGATTCGAACCCCTATGATCATTATAATCAGTAGTTTTTGAGACTACCGCGTATACCATTCCGCCACCCCGGCTTTTATGCTCAAATTATATCACAGCTTTGTGTTATTGTTGATTTATCAGCCCAAACTTATTACAATATAAGGAATGAAATTCGAAATATCTCAAAACTACTTAGATAGTTTATCTGCTGATGTTGCCTTACTATTTGCGTTTAAAAGAGAAAAACAATATGAATTGGCAGAAAATGCATCAATCTTAACGCAAAATCAAAAAGATCATATTGAGCAAATTGCAAATTTCGAGCAATTTATTGGAAAAAAAGGACAGGTATTATTCGTGCCGCTAGATAAGAAGTCTCTCGTAAAACAAGTAGTGGTAGTTGGACTTGGTAAAAAAGAGAAAGTTAGCATATCGAAAATGCGAACTGCCATAGCAAAAGCAACGAAGAGTCTTTCCGGAAAAATTCAGGCAGTTTTGGTTGCATTGCCAAATGATATAGCGATTAGTAAGTCTACTCAAACAAGTTTAATTGTTGAGACAATTATGCTTACAAATTATTCATTTTCCAAGTACAAAAAACAAAAAGAAGGAAAGAAAGAATTGCAAACAATCTTATTTGGAGATATTAAGAAGAATGAAACAAAAAGCATTGAAACGGCAATTGTAAAAGGCGAATATTATGCACAGGCAACTATAATAGCAAGGGATTTAGTAAATGAGCCAGCTGAAGTTGCAACACCAGGATTTTTAGCTGACTTAGCTTCTTCAATTGGTAAATCCGATCCTCAGATAACTTGCAAAATTATAGACAAAGAAGAAGCCAAAAAAATGGGAATGGGAGGATTTTTAGGTATAGCTCGGGCATCTCTATTGCCTCCAAAATTCATTGTATTGACGTATACCCCCAAGAATAATAAATCAAAAAGAAAGCTTGCTCTTATTGGTAAAGGAATTACTTTTGACAGTGGGGGAATAAATGTAAAACCAGGAGATCACATGCAAACTATGAAAATGGATATGGCAGGAGCTGCTGCAGTACTTGGAGTGTTTTCAGTAATAGCGAAGAAAAAGCCAGAATTTTCAGTAATGGGTGTTATCGCAGCAACTCCAAATTTGATTTCTGCAAATAGCATTGTTCCCGGTGATGTTGTAACTGCCTTAAATGGGAAAACAATCGAAATATTAAACACTGACGCAGAAGGAAGAGTTACAATGGCAGATAGTTTGTCATATGCAGTAAAGCAAGGTGCAACTGAAATTATAGACCTAGCAACATTAACCGGTGCATGTATGGTTGCACTTGGCATGGATATCGCTGGATTATTTTCTAATAATAAAGATGTAGCTAAAAAGCTTATTGAAGCATCTGAAATTTCAGGAGATAAGATTTGGGAGCTTCCATTACCGAGAGAATATAGATCACTAAATAAAAGTTCTGTAGCAGATATTGCAAATATTCCCTCGTCTAGATATGGTGGTGCTATAACAGCAGCATTATTTCTGCAAGCGTTTGTTAATAAAACTCCCTGGGCGCATATAGATATAGCAGGGCCTGCATTTGCAGAAAAACCTTATGAGTTCGGTGACAAAGGTGGTACAGGTTTTGGAGTTAGATTATTATTAGATTATATAGGAGGACATAAATAGAATGCTAAATGTAACTGAACTACGAGCAGGAACAGTTTTTGAAGAATACGGTCAATACTACCAAGTAGTCACTTATGAACACAACAAAGTGGGCAGAGGAAGTGCAAATATTAAAGTAAAAGTCAAAAATATTAAAAGTGGTTCGACAACTGAAAAAAGTTTTATTAATGGAGCAAGAGTAAATGATGTGGCAGTTATGAAAAGAGATTTACAGTTTCTTTATAAAGATGATGAGAACGCTTATTTTATGGATCCAGTTTCTTACGAGCAAGTGGTTATTACGCTAAACTCTATTCCAGATCATCAATTCTTAAAAGATGGTGAACAAGTAAATATAAGTTTTTTAGAGGATGAACCATTGTCCGTTAATTTTCCTCCAAAGATGGAATTTGTAGTTACTGAAACAGGATCTGGAGCAAAAGGAAATTCTGCTACAAATGTTTTTAAAGACGCAATACTTGAAAATGGTTTTAAAACAAAGGTTCCTCTATTTATTAAAGTAGGGGATAAAATCCGCATAGATACAAGGACAGGTTCCTACTCAGAAAAAGCAAATTAATCATTATGAACAAAGGTTTATTCCGCGTACTTGGTGTACGTCCATTTTTATATATCTGGCTTGCTGAAGTATTTTCTCAGATTGCAATGAACATGTTAAATTTTGTATTGATCGTTGCGGTATTTCAGTTAACAAATTCAAGTAGCGCGGTTTCGGGAATAATTTTAACTTTTACCGTTCCGGCTATATTATTCGGTGTAATTGCTGGCGTATTTGTGGATAGAATTAATAAACGTAATGTATTATTGTATACGAATTTTTCCAGAGCTCTTCTACTGGTTGTATTAACGATATTTTTCCATAACCTAATAGTGCTATATATAATAGGATTCCTGATTTTCGTTGTTACGCAATTTTTCATTCCTGCTGAAACACCGATTATTCCTCAAATTGTTCCAAAGGAATTATTACTACCAGCAAATGCCTTATTTGGAATTGGTATTTACGCATCAATTCTGATTGCGTACGCACTTTCTGGTCCTTTTATAATTTTACTCGGTGAGAGAAATACATATATTATTTTAACATTATTTTTTATCATTTCTGGATTTTTTATCCTTCTTATTAAAAATACTAAAAAAAATGAATTAATTAAGGAAACGAAAATAACAAAAGAATATATAATGTCGGAAATAGTTGATACATGGAAAATTATCGTTAAAACAAAAGAAATCTTCCAGTCAATTTTCCTTCTCATATTTTTTAATACATTAATTCTTATAATTGCGACGATCGGACCTGGGTATGCAAAACAAATATTAAATATTTCTGTAGTAAATTTTCCTTTACTGATAGTGACGCCTGCAGCAATAGGACTTATCGTTGGTGCATTAATAGTTGGTCATTATTTTGAGAATTTCAAAAAGGATAAAGTATCTACTTCAGGTTTAATACTTATCGGTATTAC
This sequence comes from Candidatus Levyibacteriota bacterium, assembly GCA_003152105.1. Taxonomy (GTDB): domain Bacteria; phylum Patescibacteriota; class Microgenomatia; order Levybacterales; family UBA12049; genus PALSA-1332. The sequence continues at coordinate 189,233 of PLZJ01000003.1, read as the reverse complement.
CACTTTATTATTACCACTAGGTTCGAAAGTAGAATCAAGATCATTTTTTGTTTGGCTTAACGGAATGTTGCCACATTTTTTTGCAATATCTAATCTGCATTTTATAATTGTTTTATCATTCCTTCTTGGTATAGGAGGTGCATTAATTTTTGTACCATCAAATACGCTTATACAAGAAAAAACTGAAGATAAATACAGAGGGAAAATTTATGGATTTACTGGAGCTTTAACAGGAGCTTTTTCTTTGCTACCAGTTATTGCTGTTGGAAAGCTTTCAGATATTTTTGGAGTAGGAGATGTGTTAACAGGCTTAGGTGTTGTTATACTATTTACAGCATTAGTTAGAAGATTTTTATAATTATGATTGTTATTATCTCGGTAATTTTTTGTATGTTCGCGTTTCTGTTTACGTTATATTTGCTCGCAAGAGAGGATTATATCTTATTCAGAAAAAACGTAACAATTGAACAAGTATTCAATATGGCATTTATATTGTTACTTGTTAGTGCTTTATCATCTCGATTATTTTATGTACTATTCCATTTTAAAGTAGGGTACTTAAATCCACTTGTTTTTTTCCATATCTTAAAATATCCAGGTCTATCATTAATTGGAGCTATGACGGGAGGATTGTTATTTTATGTCTTGTACTACAGAACTAAAAAACTCCCTTTTGCCAGATTATCTGATTTGTTCATGTTGTCTTTTCTTAGTGCTGTGCCGTTCACTTTTTTGCCAGCACTTTTTTCTCAAAAAACAGTCTTTTTGTTCATTTTGAATATTTTATTTATTTTATTTTTCATCTCAGTTTTAATTGGAGAATTTCAGCTTTTTTTAAGATGGAAAGGGAGAGAAGGACTATTGTCTTTAAGCGTAGTTTCAGTATTTTCCTTTATATCACTAATAGATCATTTAATTTTTGACAAAGATCGATTGCTGTACATTTTTTCAGGAGATGAATTACTATTATTTATTGTTTTTATTTTAGCAACAGTAAGTGTAATATTTTTGTATGCAACAAGGAAATAAGATATGGAACCCAAAATTATATTTGAAGATCAAGATATTATTGTAGTTGATAAACCCTCGGGAATGACGGTAAATAAGGCAGATACTACTCGTCATGAGATAACACTTCAGGATTGGTTAGAAACCAACAAAAGAGAAGCATTTGAAACAATGGATATTGATAACAACGAAGATTTTATAAAACGTATGGGTATTGTGCATCGCTTAGATAAAGAAACTTCTGGAATATTGCTGTGTGCTAAAAACATCGCATCATTTAAAAATTTACAATCGCAATTTAAAGAAAGAATAGTTAAAAAAACATATCAAGCATTGGTGCATGGAAAAATAATTCCACCAGAAGGAGAAATTCAAGTTCCAGTTGGTAGATTAACATGGAATAGAAAACGATTTGGTGTAGTAGCAGGAGGAAGAGATTCTTTTACTAAATACAGTACTACGGCGTATTATATACTGCAAACAAAGCAACACGAAACTCTTTCTTTGCTTTCCGTTTCTCCCTTGACTGGACGCACGCATCAAATTCGAGTACATTTAAAGTATTTACAGCACCCAATTTTTTCAGATGAACTATATGGAGGAAGAAAAACTGCGAGAGAGGATAGGAAGTTATTACATCGATTATTCTTACATGCGGGTACAATTATTTTTACTCATCCAAAAACAAATATTTCGGTAACATACACTAGTCAATTACCGCAAGACTTAATAAGTTTTTTAGAGAACTATGCTAAAATTAGTAACTTAGCTATACTATGATAAAGGAGGTGAAGTATGGGAAGCTTCGGTGGATTTTATAAAGGTGAGAAAAAAAAGGCTAAAAAAGGACAAGGTGGGAAAAATACAGGATCCTCATCATTTGTTCTTGAATTGCCTGAACTAGTGCAAAAGAAGAAAAAAGAACGTTAAGAATATACTATTACGTATAAAGATTAATTTTGCATGAGGAAAAAAACTGAACATGGAAAAGAAAAACAAAGCACATTGCTACTTCGACTCTTTTTAGTCGGAGTTGCTATTTTATTGCTCCTTTCAGGCATACTTAAAGTTGCATCTATAATAGCAAAAAGTACATTTGATGGAACACATAGATATACATTGCTTATCCAATATAATGCGAAAGAAGTGAGAGCTTTTTCTTTGTCTCCTCAAGATAGTACGATTTCAGTGTTAAGCATGTCTTCTAAAACGACTATTTATAACGCTCGACAATATCTTGCTATTCCAGTTGATGCATTTATTAAAAATCAAAATATACCAGATAGCGAAAACTCAACCCAGGTTTTATTTTATATGTTGATGCATTATAGGGATTTTAAACAGTTGACAAGTATTGATTTAATAAGATTATGGTTTTACTCCAGAGGAATAGATCAAACAAATGTTTCTAAACGTGAAATTACCTATCCATATGATGTAGAGAAGCTTGATAACATTTCTTCCTCGTTATTTAAAGATAATGCTATTGTTGCAGAAAATTTGAACATACAGATAATTAATCAAACTGACGTTACAGGTCTTGGAAATAGGTTGTCTCGTGTCATTTCGAATATGGGTGGAAATGTCATATCAGTAGAAAGCCCAGACCAGTTAGCAAAACATTCAAGTATTACTTTTGTTGGGAGTAGAGGATATACAGTTTCTAAATTGGTTAAGATTACCAATTATCACTCAATACCTATGCAGAAGAAATCATTTGCGGATATAATCATTACAATCGGTCAAGACAAAGAGAATAACGAACAATTTTAACAATATGTTATTTATAGAAATAGTTATTGGATTATTAATTTTTTCATTTCTTTGGGCGCTTCTTTCTTTTAAGCAAATGCACAAACGAAATGAAAGCGAACATGCTTCGAGAGAACTAGCTAAAGGACGTGTTATCTTTTATAATCCCCAATCATCTAAAGAAGAGCAAGCTACTTAGCGGTATTTTTAGGTACAGGAATTTCTTTTAATTCTAATTGAGTTTTTTCAGAAGTTAAGAAAGAAGGTTGAAACTTAAATCGAGCTGCCCGAATGGTCTCTTTCATAAAAATTGTAACCCTATTTTTATCAAGTGATTTAATACACGCTTCATATTCATTGCCACCTTCAATTAGTTTAATGAGTCGACTGCTTATATTATCAGGGAGCATACCAATAAAATTATTATCTGCGTCTACAATAAAAATCTTTGATCGTTTAACTGCTAACTTGACCGGTGTTCCCATCCTAAGTCTTAAGAGTATGTCTGCTTGACCTATATTGCTTAAATCAATTACCTTTGTTTTACCAGTTTCTTCTAAGAAGGCATTAGTTAAAAGTGGGGTGTGATTATTATTTGCTGAAGATACTTTTCCGTTTTCAAGGGATGCTAGTCTTTTCAAATTTTTGAGTGCGATTGGGTTGTAATTATCTATTGAAAGTACTTTTTGATAAGTACTTTTTGCGTTTTTTATATCTCCAAGTTCAGCATACGCAAACGCTAATCTGTTTAACGAATCGATGTCTTGAGATTCTTGTTCAAGAATTGAAGTGTTTATTTGAATTGCCTTATTCCAGTCTCCTGTAAGGGCAGTTTTGATCGCTTGATTTTTAAGATCCATCTTAGAAACGGATGTGTTTTAAGTTACAAAAGTGTACTATCATTTGTTGCAAAAGTCAAGCTAGAAACAGTATAATAACGAAGCTGCACTACAAATATTTAGCCTAAGTAAAGCAGCAAAAAATTATGAGCGGTCATTCTAAATGGGCAACTATTAAAAGACAGAAAGGTGCTGCTGATGTTAAACGTGGACAAGCGTTTACAAAATTATCAATGGCAATTACGCTCGCTGTCAAACAAGGGGGAGGGATAGGAGATCCAGATTCAAATTTTAGATTAAGACTTGCTATCGATGCTGCAAAAGCTGCCAATATGCCAAAAGATAATATAGCACGAGCTATCGATAGGGCATCAGGAAAAAATATGGCTCATGTTGATGAGGTAGTATATGAGGGATTTGGTCCACATGGAATTGCGGTTATCGTAGAAGGTGCAACAGATAACAAAATGAGGACCACCTCAGAAGTAAAAAATCTTTTTGATCGACAAGGGGGGAGTATGGGACAGCCAGGCTCAGTATCCTACTTATTTAAGCAAGTTGGAAGAATTGAAGTCGTTAAAAAAGATAAAAGTTTAGACGATATTTTTTTATTGGCAGTAGATTCCGGAGCAGAAGACGTTGAAGAAAGTGGGGAAGTGGTAAATGTTTTTACAAAGCCAAGTGATTTAGCTCGAGTAAGGCAATTATTAACTCAACAAGGAATTGAAATTACTGAAGAAGAACTAGAATATGTGCCACTAACAAAGATTGCAATGGAGAATAGTGAGTCTACAGATCAGGTTATAGCATTTTTAGAAAAGATGGAAGACTTACAAGATGTGCAGAAAGTATATTCTAATATCGATGTGGACAATTAATATTTAGGGGTGTAAGCTTAGCATCACGTATATGATCTCTTTACCATTTAAACAAACAAAACAAAGGGAAGTTAAAGTAAAAAAAGGTAGCAACCGTGTAAAACTTAGGGCACTTTTTAACAAGAGACAAAAGTTCATTATAGCAATGTTAATATTGTCTCTAGCATTCTTTTTTTCAGAAAGAGTATTTATGAATGCGGGGATACTTTTCTCATTCATAATAGCTATTTGCACTGAATTGTTTTTCCTTTGGTCTATGTATTCAGATATACAGGATACAAAATCGTATCAAATTTTTGTTCTTCCATTCTTTTATAGCTTGTCATTTGGGCTTTTTTACTATTTAACACCTCCACGTTTTTTAACAAATATTATTGTAACAACATTGTATGCAATAGGTCTTTACTCTTTATTTCTGAGTGAAAATATTTTTGTAGTCGCATCTATAAGAACTATCGCTTTGTTAACAGGGGCGAGGATAGTGTCGTTTGTTTTAACGCTTGTTTCATTCTTTTTCCTTGTTAATGTAAGCTATTCGTTGCATAGTAATATTTTTTTAACAGTAGGTATTATCATAGTGTTTACATTTTTTCTTCTATATCATTCACTTTGGACGTATACACTTGATAAATCGATTCTTTCATCTGGTACATGGGTGAGTTTATTAACTCTTTGTATAAGTGAAATGGCCATATTATTATGGTTTTGGCCAAGTTCACCAACAGTTATTGCCTTATTTTTAACTGGGTTATTTTATATCGTGGCTGGACTATCACATGTATGGATAGATAGGAGATTATTTAGAAATGTATTATGGGAGTATGTATGGGTAGGCCTAGTAATATTTATTATATTTATATTTTCAACCCAATGGCGAAGCTAATAATCCACTAAAAGCCGCGTAATTTACAAATAAATTTTCCAAAAACAACAGAGCAGAGGAGTAGGAGGTGATATAGTATGATATAGTTAATTATAGGATACTTTATGTGGATAACTTTAGTTTTCACGGGCTTATTATGCGAATTTTCACAGGACAGAATCAAGGCTGAAAATCATTATATTTGGAAGAAGTGAGGCAATGAGCACTCAACGAGAAGGATATAAACAGACAAGCCTGGTAAGTGCCAATCACTCTCTTCTTAGGTAGTTGGCCTAATTCCTACAGGACGAAAAAAACTCGAACGTCTATTGCGACAGGGCTCTTACAGAAGGAGTGGAAGAAAATGGACGACGTATGTGCAATAGGTAGTTACTTAGTTTCATATGGTATATTAATTGTACTAATTAATATACCACCATTCTCTTTCGGTAATTAATGAAGAAATATGTGTCCGGAGAAGAAGATCCTATCATGTCGCACAATAATACTTTTGCGACATGAACCATGGCTAGTTCCTGGGAGGAGTGCTCTTTTTTCTGTTTTTAATTTTCTTTTATTTTTGTAATTAACATTTCATTAACTATTATTCCTCTTATTTCTCTTATTTATTCCCCTTATATTCTTGACTTTGAAAAATGCTATAATCCCCCCATTATAGGCCTAAAATGCCATTTTTCACTTTATTTTTATGCGTAATTTGAGGCTAGAATTTAGTGAAAATTTTGTCTTAGCATGCTTCTCCGTTTATATTGATTCCAGGGGATCTATTTTTACGGATAAGTTTTAGAGATGACTATCCATACCTCTTTTGTATTTCTAAGGCCTTCTAGGGCGTTTTAGACAGTCGTGAATTATAAATGAGGTGAGGGTTTTACAGAGTACTAATATGAAATGTATTTTGGTTAACAATCGGGTTTTTGAGAAAAAGGCATTTGTGGAATATGTTCAAATAATATCGTTGCGGTTGGAGGTGTAGAATCTACATCAGTATGTTGATGACCATTTTCTTTTTCTAAATCTATTTCAAGTGGTTCACAGCCAGGTCTTAAAAAATAACTTCCAATTAGATTGTCTTCATTTTTTGTATAAATATTTGGAACCGTAACGCCGTCGTGTGTCATAGAATAATCTGCAAAACGAATATCGATATCATTTGGATCTTTAACTAATGCAAAAAGCGTACCTTCATTTATAGATTGTGTAACAAGGTATTCAACTTTGCCTTTGGCGTTTAAATATGCCATACAAAAAGGCTTAATTTCTTCTGGGATATCTACTTCAATAGCAATCTCTCTTCTATGATCTGTAATTTCAACTCTGCCTGGCATCGTTTGGGTATTATATGCTATTTGTGCTGTATACACAATGTAATCTTTATATTTTATATATAGTAATCGTATTCAAGCTTGACAATAAGATTACGTTAACTCTACTATTGATATAGAAAGGTTTTATATATGGCAAAATCATACAAGAAGAATCAAAACTTATGGGGATATTTTGGTATTATTGCTCTTATAGTTGCTGTCCCAATAACGATATATGGTGTATCCATATCGCATCAAGGGCAACAAAATGCCGCAGGAATAACACCTCCAGTACCAGAGCAATCATTAGATGGTCAGTCTATGCCGCCTCAAGAAGATCCAATGGATTTTTCGCAAGTGCAAGATAGTGGTACCGCTCAAACAGTTACAATGAATAAAAATAATGCTCCGATTTATACATATACAGCTAATTATGATTTCTATAACCAATCACAACGTTATGGATATCCACCATTAAATGGAAATTTTACATTATTTAATTTTTCTTTTACAAATGATGAAAAGCATTCAACACTTAAATATTATTCACTCTTAGAAAACAATAATCCAAATGCACCAAAAAGACAGTGTCTTCCAGATCCGGGAGTTGGCGGTGATTGGTCTGCAAGAGTTACAAAAGAAGGACATTCGTATGTGAACCATCAATCTGAGATATTGTATTGGTGTGATGTGAATTTTTACTACAAAGGAGCTTTTAAGTATGCTACATATCCAAGAGTTCGTGCATTTGCAGATGGATCTTGGAAGGGCTACCAATAATTTTTAGTAAGCTAGGTGAGTAAGAGCGTATCAATTGTTGGTTTATAGTCAAGCACTTTTTCAGCTTTTTCGTAACTTAGTAAGAGCTTTTTCAATTCATTATCTTCTTTTACGTGACGCACAGTAAATGTATATTTGCTTTTTAACTTTTCAACAACTTCATTAATAGATAAATTAACAGGGCTTCCAATATTAAAAATATCTGAATCGTTATAAAGAAGTGCTTTTTCGATTGCATTTGCTGCGTCGGAAACATGGAGAAAGTTTCTCATTTGTTTGCCATCTCCCGCTATCGTTACTGATTTCGTATTTTTAATACTTTGTAAAAAATTATAGATTACCCCTTTATTGCTATCTTTGCCATATACATTTGGAAATCGGAGAATAATGTGTGTTATGTTAGCTTTTTTTCCATAATACGCAATCATTTCCTCTGCAAATACTTTTGAAAGTCCATATAGCGTATTAGGAGTTAACGGATCAGTTTCTGTTGAGGTTTCGTTTATTGGTTCACCATAAACAGCGCCAGAGGAGGTGTAAACAATTTTTTTAAGTCCATACTTTACGCCAATTTCCAAAACATTTTGCAAAGCAACAACATTTAGGTCAATGAGATTCTCAAATGGTAAAGAAAAGCTTCCAACCAAATGAATAAGGGTTGTAATATGATGTTTTTTAAAAAAAATCTCAACGGTTTTGGAGTCTAATATATTGCCAGTAAAGAGGACATAGGGAATATTTTTATCTTTGAGTTTTGTAATTACGTTTTGACCAATGAATCCTGTGCCACCCGTAATACCAATTGTGCCTATTTCCATAGCCAGTCTTCTTTTTTAAGAATAGCGGTTAGTTCCTTCTCCCCTAGTTGTTCTGTGTTTGAAGAAGAGAATTCAACTTGTTTAAATCGTGGAAATTTCTTATATTTTTCAACTAAATCTTCATTATGAATTTGTGGCAAAATTACATAATACTTATCTGATATTGTATATGTAAATGGAGACTCATTTTTAGATACGAGTACCTCATGCATTTTTTCTCCTGGTCTCTCCCCTATTATTTTCATTTTAGAATCTTTATTTCCAAAAAGTGAAATCATAACATTTGATATTGTATTAATTGTAGCACCAGGCATGTTCATTACAAATAATTCGCCTCCCATAGAGTCCTCAACAGCGGTAAAAATAAGGCTAATTGCTTCTTTTGTGCTCATTAAATATCGAGTCATTTCTGGATTTGTTATGGTTACTTCATTATGTAATGTCAACTGTTCTTTAAAAAGCGGCATAACAGAACCGTTTGTTCCTATTACATTACCCCCACGTATACAAATGAACTTAGTTGCATATTCATGATTGTGAGAATAATTATAATTTGCATTAATCATTAATTTCTCTCCTGCAGCTTTAGTAACACCGTATGTGTTAAACGGTTCAACAGCTTTGTCTGTTGATACATCAACTACTTTTTTTACTTTGTTTGCAATTGCAGTTTCAATAACATTTTGCGTGCCGTGAATGTTTGTTAGTACTGCTTCCCAGCTATTATCTTCACAAACCGGGACATGCTTAAGGGCTGCAAGGTGAAAAACAATATCTATGCCTTTCATTGCGTAATTTAAGATATTTTTATCTCTAATATCTCCTATTATAAATTTGAGTTTTGGATTATCGTTGAATCTGCGCTTCATTTCAACTTGTTTGTGCTCGCCACGAGAGTAAATGCGGATTTCAGAAATTGTTGGATAATGTTCTAGTAATTGTTTAACAAGCTCATTACCCCATGAACCCGTACCACCAGTAACTAATATTCGTGAATTTTCAAAAGATGTAGCCATAAATTAGTATGCTATCAAGATTTGGATATTATACTATAGTCCTAACCGGTTTGCAACTATAAGTCTTATTTGTATTGAGAGAACTAATAATTTGAGGTAATGGCTCATTATTTGAGGCTATTTTTGAAAAAGTGCTATGCTATACTGTATGCCTATGAGTAAAGAAGTTAGATTTATATCATTACCATGCGGACCAAGGGTTATTCGTGAACAAGAAGTCGGTGCAGTAGAGCATGTTGTGGAAGTTAGCGATACAGCTAAAAATGTTCGAGTTAATTCAATTCATATACCTTACCCAAGACATCTCCCTCGCACAGAAGTAACTCCTAAAAAAGCTGTCGTTCATGCAAGTATATTAAGTGGATTTGAAGCCTTATCTATGTTGTCTGGTACCGTACTAAAAGTTATTCCTCCAGAAAAACAAAAATAATATAGTTAAGCAAGTTAAGTAGTATTATCAATTACTAAAAAGCTATGTTATACTTATTTAGTGAGTAGGTTTATTACCAAACATATTCTTCAACAATTCCCCTTTTATGTAATTATCGTCGGTATAATAACTTTTTGGAATATTTTAAGAAACCAGTTTGTATGGACTGATGCAATGTATACAAATCCTCCCGTTACTAGGACTTTTAATGTGTTTCACATCTTTTATGGGAGTGTTTCAACGCAGCCTGGTTACTACCGACCTATAACTGCATTCTACTATTTCCTCATTGCGCATTTATTTGGTAGCTCTCCTACCCCCTTTCATGTTATTCAAATTTGTCTTTTTATAGCAAATGCATGCTTATTGTATTATATTTTCCTCCATTTTTTAAAAAAACCTATTGCCATGATAATTTCTATCGTTTATTTACTACATCCAATGAATGAAGCAACAGCAGCTTTTATAAGTGATGCTGATGGATTGTTGTTTGTGACTTTTGGTTTAATTGCAATTTTACTCTATCTTAATACAAAAAAGTTGACAATTAAAAAATATAGCGGTATTTGCTTTTTGTTATTAGTTAGTTTGCTTGCAAAGGAATCTGGAATATTTTTCTTCTTATTTATATTTATTCATTCGTTATTATTTTCTCGTAAAAATGTAAAGATTGTATCCATTGGTCTTATTGGTACGGGTATTTTTTATATAATAATGCGCGAACTGCTTGGAATGGGGTTTACGCAGCCGCAAAACTATTTATATCCACTACTTGGCCTTACTATTTTACAGAGATTTCTCAATGTGCCTCAAATGTTATTTTATTATATTAATAAGTTTTTCTATCCATATCGTATAGGGATTAATCATTTATGGATAATAACCGATGTATCAATGAAGAATTTCTATTTGCCTCTTTTCTATGATTTAGTTTTTCTGATCGTTCTACTTTTGATGGGGTGGTTTGTATATAGAAAAAATAAAACGCTTTTTAAAGCATATATTTTATTTTTCATTATGTTTTGGTCAAGTATCGCATTTTTTCTCCAAGTATTTATTCCGCTTGACTATACCGTAGCTGCACGATGGATATATTTTCCAATGATAGGACTCTTAGGAATGTTAGGCATATTCGTTCAAGAGCTACCATACTATAAAAAGTTTCAAAAAATATTCATTGTCTTTTTTGTAATTATAATTGTCCTTCTCAGTTATAGAACTAATCTTAGAAATACTTACTGGTCTGACAATATACGACTTTTTTCAACAGCAGTAAATGTTGATGATAATTATAGTAATGAAAATCAATTGGCGGACGCGTATTATAATGCGGGTGATTATTTAGATTCGTTAAGTCATGTAGATGCATCTATAGCTTTATTTCCATATGATAATAACCTAACAATGAAATCTTTAGTTGAAGATAAGATAGGCGATCATAATAGTGCTGTATATTTTGCTCAGAAAGCATATGCAGCAAATAATTATGGCCCGAATCTACATGATGCAAATACCTATATGGTACTTGGAAAGTTACTCATTCAAAACAACGATAACTTAGATGCTAAAAAAGTATTAGAAAAAGGAATTCAAGAGTATCCAAAATCTTCGTATATTTTAATTCTAGACGCATATAATGACTACTTATTAGGAAATAAAACCGAAGCGGTCGTGGATTTACAAAATGCAAAAATAGTACATCCAAATAATAAAGTTATTAATGCTTTGTTTAATAGCATTAATTCTTCAAATGCATTCAATATAGTAATCCAGTAATTGAGATTTAAGAGAATTCCAAAGTTAGAATTGTTATATCTGATAAGATATAAGATAATAAAAGCAGCATGAATTTAAAAGTATTATTTAGCAAAATAAGCGGATACATTATTCTCATTTCTTTAACATATATTATTTTTCATTATCTTGAGCTAAAATATATTTTTATATCCTCAACTACCAGAGATAGTGTTTCTCCCCTTTTCTCTGCTTTTACTATACTTTTTTCTATTATTTCAGGTTTTGTTATTCAATCAAAATGGGAAAGTTGGAATCAGTTAACTGATGCTACGCACGGAGAGATTTCTTCTCTTAAACAGCTGTTTGTACTAACAAATCATTTTCCAACACCTATTCGAGTAGATCTTCGAAAGCATATTGCAGCATATTTAAAGCTTATTATAAATGAAAAAATTGATAATAAAAATTTATATTTCCGCTCAGATGACATTGAAAGAGCAATTTATGAACTTGAAGAAACGGTTCTCGATATCAACTATTCAGAGCATCCAAATATTGGCGTATTGTCTTTTGATTTAGTAAGGAATTGTTTAGAGTATAGGGAAAAACGACTACAAACACTTTCTCACAAGCTACCAATCGGCGTTCGGGTATTTATACTTTCTACTATGTTTGCTATTGTTCTGTCTTCCCTGCTTTTGTATTTTGATAATGTCGTAATTGAATATATTTTAGTGCTTTTTATAGGCATATTATCATTTGGTATTTATTTATTAATAGATGATCTGGATAATCCATACAGACCAGGACTATGGTATTTATCAAAAAAAGATTATGAAGCACTCTATCTTGAAATTAAAGATTCGATCAATAAAAAATCAATTTCACATCCCTCCATTTAATCCATTTGGACTGAGAAAGGTTGAGTTGGAAATTACTGCGATAGCTTTGTCAATTTCATTTAGTAAATAAGCACCTTCCACAGGATATGTTTTGAGCACTTTTCTAAATATAGGAATGAGAATTTCTTTTGTTTCTTTAATTTTCTTTTCTTTCTGTTCTTTGGGGTCTATCCCAGCTTTTGGATAGAATGTGCGTAAATTATGTAGTCTATCAGCCATTTTAACTAGTAGTGTTTGTGCAGGTGCATGAAAAAGTAGATTATGTTTTATCAATTTTGCCTGTTTTTTATCAATTATTTCTACTTTATCTACACCAGGTTCTGTTAATGCAACGACGCTATTTGCGACTTTTGGATTAAATTGCTGTGCAATATTGCTTCGTACTTCTTCTATCCATACTGTATAGGGTATTTTTACTTGTTTTCCGAATGCTTTTGTGTCTTCAACTACATCATGCAAGAATGCAGCGCTTATTATGGATGCATCTGTAATATGACATTCATCAATTAAAATTAATGCAATTGCTTTAACATGTTCAAAATATGGTTCTCCACTTAATCTTTTTTGTCTTCTGTGTGCAATTTCTGATAACGTATACGCACGAACGATCATATTTGCATCTTGTTCTGAAAGATTTGGTAATAGCATCAATAGTAGTTTCTTCAGGTGCTCGAGCGCGATCTTCAACTGCCATGCAGGCTATTATAGCAAAAAATATTTCTTTTCGTTAAAGAATTATACTAATATTAGTTTGTGAAAAGCATTTTAAGAGATACAAGAAGTAGTGTAATGCCAAATATTTTTGATAAGACATTTGCAGGAAGTGCTGTTGCAAAACGGGAACCAAAAAGACTACCTATCAAAAAACCAATAATAATAAATAGTGCGATCCTAAAATCTACATATCCATGTTTATAATATTGCCATACAGCAAGGATGCCGATTGGAGGAAGAAGAAGAGCAAGAGTTGTTCCTTGAGCTTGTTGTTGAGAAAGACCAAATAGATACACAAGAGCGGGTACTATTATAATGCCACCCCCAATGCCGATTAATCCACTTAATCCTCCTGCTAACAAACCAAGAACAATTAGAAATAGAGGGATCCACATACTCTTACTTAAGTGTAAAACATTTTGCCAATATAGTAAATTACATAGTGTAAGCTTTTTTGCTTTTGCATTCTAAGCGCTTACCAATGTTTAAGATTTGTCTTATAATTACTATATGCAACTAGACTATGGTCGTACATTAATGGGAGATTCACTTGGGTTTCACATCATCTTTGCTCTCCTTGGTGTTGGCATTCCCCTACTTGTTTCACTTTCTGAACTTCTTGGTATAGTAAGACATGATATTTTATATACAACAATGGCAAAGAGGTGGTCTTATGTGATGAGCGTATTGTTTGTTACAGGTGCAATTTCCGGAATGATAATATCAACTCAACTTTCGACGCTTTGGCCAACGTTTATGGCACTTGCTGGTAAAGTAATTGGACTCCCCTTTTTCTTGGAAGGATTTGCTTTTTTTATTGAGGCAATTTTTCTTGGTATTTATCTTTTTACCTGGAAGCGATTTAAAAATCCTTATATTCATTGGCTTTGTTCATTGCCGATTGTTCTGGGTTCGGTTGCTTCAGCTTTTTTTATTACAACAGCAAATGCATTTATGAACTCCCCAGCTGGATTTACTTATAAACATGGTATAGCAAGTAACATAGATCCAATAAAAGCAATGTTTAATCAAGCAACGCCAACAGAAACCACTCACTCAATCGTTTCTTATTATCTAACAACGTGTTTATTTTTTGCAGGAATGTACGCGTTATTTTTATTTAAATCAAAAATAAATGATAAAAAAGAATTAAAACGCAAAATGTATTATAAAAAAACTATCACTTTTTTGGTTTGTGTAAGTTTTATTTTTGTTCTTTTAATTGGTCTAACGGGAGATTCTTCGGCAAAATATTTAGCACAATCAGAACCACTAAAACTTGCAGCAGCAGAAGGACTTTATACCACGCAAACAAATGCTCCACTTCAAGTTTTAGGTATTACAACAAATCATGGTGTATTACATGCACTTACCATCCCAGGCTTACTTAGTTTCCTTTCTTTTGGTTCCACTCAGGCAAGAGTTCTGGGACTTAATTATTTTAATCCAACATTATGGCCACCACTTTGGATTCATTATATGTTTGATTTTATGGTTGGCAGTGGCATATTTATCACGATCATTCCCCTACTCTTCCTACTGCTTGCCCGTTTTAAAAAAGCATTTGCCTTTTCAAAAATAATGCTTCTGTTACTTTTTCTCTCTGGTGTGGTTTCATTTTGTGCAGTTGAATTTGGATGGATATTAACTGAGGTTGGTCGTCAACCATTTGCAATAAGAGGCATTATGACAACAAAACAAGCGTTTACAACTTCTACCTCAGTTGCAACATTTGGATACCTCTTCCCTACTCTTTATATCTTTTTATTTGCAGTTACTATTTGGATTTTAAAACGACATTATAAAAAGAATAAGCTTGATCTATAATTTATTATGTATCAATTATTAGCTGCTCTCATTCCACTTGTATTTTTATATGCGTATATGCTTTTTACTTCAATTGAATATGGAACATCATTTTTTTTACTATTCCCAAAAATACTAAGAAATGACATCTTGTTAAAACAAGCTATATCCCCTATTTGGGAAACGACAAATGTGTTTTTAGTTTTCACTATTATCTGTATTTTTACGTTTTTTCCAAAATCAACCTATTTTTTTGGAACGAATTTAATAGTTCCGCTCCTTATAGCATTTTTATTTCTTGGTGTAAGATCTGCTTGTATGTTATTTCTTTTTTATGGTGATATGGATTCGAAGTTGATTAGAATAGTATTTTTTCTATCTTGTTTCTTAGCTCCTCTTTTCTTTTCTTCTGGGTTTGTATATATGATAACAGGAAATACTACTAATCTCTTTTTGCAAAATCTTAACTTACCTATATATGCGCTTGTTTTGTCAAACATACTATTAATTTCTGGATCGTTTTATCAATTTTATAGTAAAAATAAATCTGATTTCCATTTACTCAGAAGAATACTTTCCTTTTCATATGTCATATTTGTTTTAAGTCTTATATTATTTATGTATGATCTTATCCACACTTCTTCCTGGATGTTACTGAGCGATGCTAACCTACATATCTATAGTAGTATAATTATTTTCTTATTACTTTCTTCCTTGGTATTCTTTGTTGCAAGAAAACATTTATTATTATTTCTTACGATATCTCTTTTAATGGGAGCAGTATTATTTTTCTTTGCCCTCCTTCATTTGCCCTATCTTATTTATCCAAGTATTACCATATATAACGCGTTTACTGATTTGAAAACATTTCAACTTATGCTTTGGTCATTTGGTATTGGGATGGTTTTTGTTATCCCAAGCCTCATATTCTTATACATATTACTTCTTAAAGAATAACGAGTATTTTCTTGCATAAATCTCACAAAAATTTGCTATGATACACAGATACAACTCGAATGAAAAAACTCTATTATTATTTAGGACATGAACAATTTCAGCCCGAAGAATTAGTTTCACATGCTGTACTTGCTGAAAAAGCAGGATTTGATGGGCTTTTTGTTTCTGAACACTTTCATCCATGGGTTGAGGATAAAGGAAGTTCAGGGTTTGCATTTGCAACACTTGGCGCAGTTGCACAAGCAACGAAAAAAATAGAACTGATGACAGGTGTTGTCACTCCCCTCTTTCGTTACCATCCAGCAGTTGTTGCACAAGCAATTGCAACAATTGATAGACTTTCGAATGGTCGGGTAAGTTTAGGAGTTGGCACAGGTGAATCAATTAACGAATCTCCACTTGGGTATGAATTTCCAAAATATAAAGAACGATCAGAGCGAATGATTGAAGCATTAGAAATTATGCAGAGATTATTAAGCGGAGAAAAAGTTACGTTTAAGGGCGAGTATTATCAAACTAAAAATGTAAAACTGTACTCCCCTCCGCTACATAAAGTTCCGATACTTCTTGCTGCTGGAGGTCCAAAATCAGGAATGCTCTCTGCTGAACATGCAGATGGCATTATTGTTAGTGTTAAAAATGCAGATGACAGTGCAAATCTTGTTGTATCACCTACCCGAGATAAAGCAAAAGCAATTGGGAAAAAAGATTTTCAAGTAACAGCAAGTAGATGGTCAATTTATGCACAAAATGATGACGAAGCGTTTTTGGCTATTCAGCCTTGGAGAGGGCTCAGAGCTCCTAGCCGAGATCATGCGGTTGATCCAAAGCAGTTGCAAGATGAAGCAGATTCGCTTTCAAAAGAAGATATCCTCTCAAGGTATTCAATCGTTGCAAACGCTTCTGATTATATTGAAAATTATGCACCACTGATAACAACGGTAAATGCTGATACGGTAGTTATACAAACAACAGGAAAAAATCAGACTGCTATTATAGAACTGCTTGGAAAAGAGGTACTGCCAAATCTTAGGGCATTATGACTGATACAGTAATTATTTCACCTCTTACGCATATAGGAGAAATTACAAAAGCCTCAAACATTGCAATGCATTTAGTTTCATCATGTAAAAAACAGAATCTTCATATAGAAGAGGGTGACATACTTGTTGTTACACAAAAAATCGTATCCAAAGCTGAAGGGCAAGTTGTTTTGCTTTCCGAAATAGAACCCTCTGATAAAGCAATAGGTTTTGCAACTGAATTTAAAAAAGACCCACGTCTTATTGAATTGATTTTTCGAGAAAGTAAACGAATAGTTCGTATGGATCATGGGGTAATTATTTCTGAAACAAAACAAGGTTTTATATGCGCAAATGCTGGTATAGATCAATCAAATGTTGGAAACACAGACACGGCAACGCTTTTACCCAGCGATCCAGATGCATCCGCAAAACTTATTCGAAGTAATCTGCAAGAACTAAGTGGTGTACAAAAAGTCGCGGTTATCATTTCTGATACATGGGGAAGGCCATGGAGAGAAGGGCAAGTAAATTTTGCAATTGGCGTAGCAGGAATGGAGGCAATACGTGATTATAGAGGAGAAAAAGATTCGTATGGGTATACGCTTTCTGCCAGTGTTATTGGTATAGCAGATGAACTTGCAGCAAGTGCAGAACTTGTAATGGGAAAAGTAGATAAAGTTCCAGCTGCTCATATCCGAGGCTATGCATATCAAGAAAAAAATACAGATGCAAAAACGCTTTTACGAAATGCAAAAATTGACTTATTCCGTTAGCATATGAAAATAACAGTACTCGCAGGTGGCGTTGGAGCCGCACGATTTTTAGAAGGACTCGTCAAAGTTACTGATCCAAAAGACATTACCGTAATCGTGAATACTGGAGATGACGAAGAGTTTTACGGTCTATACGTATGTCCTGATATTGACACTATTATCTATACACTATCTGGGAACAATAATAAAAAACAAGGATGGGGTGTAAAAAATGACACATATACGACGCTTTCTCAACTTAAGAAACTAGGAATTGATACGTGGTTTACGCTTGGTGATAAAGATATTGCAACACATCTGCTACGTACTTCACTACTTCAAAGCGGTAAAACAAAAACTGAAGTAACAAAACAACTCGTTGAAAGATATAACATTCCCATAGCTCTTCTTCCAATGACAAATGACAAGATTACAACAATGGTACATACAAGAAAGGGAGTATTTCCCTTTCAGGAATATTTTGTAAAAAGAAAATGCAAAGATCAGGTAGTGGATGTGTGGTTTAAAGGGATCGCACAGGCAACCCCAAGTGATGAGGTAAAAGAGGCAATTGCGGGAGCAGATTGTATTATTGTTGCTCCTAGTAATCCAATTGTTAGTATCGGCGCAATTTTAGCAGTTCCTACAATGCGAGAATTGTTATTTCAAGCAAAAGCTAAAAAAATAGCAATAAGTCCAATAATTGCAGGAAAAACAATTAAAGGTCCAGCAGATAAGATGCTCTCAGGTCTTGGATTTGAACCATCCGCCATTGGTGTTGCAAAACTGTATCAAGACTTTATCGATGTTTTGATAATTGATAAGAAGGATAGTGTATTAAAAAAAGAAATTGAACGATTTGCTATAAAAGTTGTCATTACCAATACAATAATGAAAACGCTGCTATCAAAGAAAGCATTAGCTGAAACTGTTTTACATGCAATATGAAAGTAAATGTATTAATACCTGTTAAGTTATTAGCAAATGCAAAGTCTCGACTTTCAAAACAATTAAGTATCGAACAAAGAGAAGCGTTGGTATTATCAATGGTATCTCACGTTATAGCTACTCTTATTCACTCAAAAGTATGTGACGACATTTACTTGGTTTCAAAAGACAAGAAAGTAGCAAGTTTAGCAAAAGAATTTGGTGTAAAAACACTTTTTGACAAAACAACAACACATAATAAGGCGTTGACTGAAGCCTCTTTATTAGTAGAATCAAAACCACTTCTGGTTATTTCTTCTGATTTGCCTCTTGTTACGACCCAGAATGTACAGGATATGGTAACTCTACTTGGAAAATATGATATTGTTTTTGCTTCTTCCAAAGAGCAAACAGGAACAAACGCAATAGCTATGAAAAAACCATTACTACTCCCCTATTTATTTGGGCGAAACAGTCTAAAAAAATTTGAAAAGTGTGCAAAAAACAATAATTTGTCTTACTACGTATATGTGAATAATACAACTGCGTTTGATATTGATACTATGGATGATTTAGCTTTATTTTCTAAGTCACAAAATGTACATACATAAATCTCTTTTTTCACCCTGTAGTAATTGACTAATGTAATGCTTTCTGATACAATTCCTAAACTAAAAACAGCAAATTAGGCATAAGCTGCCTATTAAATGTTGTTTTTACTTTTTTACTGGCTCATTAACACCTTTATAGAAATACAAGTGGAAGGCACTTTGATTATCATTTTACATGGTACTTAAAGTGTCTTCCATTTTGGAATGATAATTTTATGTTAACGGAGTTACGCATGTGAACTAAAAACAAAACAAAGAATAAGAGAAGGAAGAGGATGAGGCTTTTTACTAAGAAGTGCTCATGAAATATCAGAGATCGTAGAGTAGTCAAAACCTGATTCACGTGAAAGGAATTCGATTCGTGTATATTTTCGAGGGAGTCTCAGAGGAACTTATCAAGGCTCTACCAGAGGACTTGAGTGAAGATGCGATCGTGGTTGATTTCGATAGCTGGCCAAGCGACTACGTTGTGGTTGTGGATACCGGCTCACTCGAGTCGATCATCGATTACGCCAATAAGAGCGAAGACTTTTCGAAGCTTCTTACTTCTTGCCCACTGGTTCTTGTTCTCGGCCCCGGCCAGTTGCTCTATAACGATGTCAACCGTTATCTCGAAAACCCAATCTTTGCGTGCGTGGTTCCTTTCGACGGCGTCGCCCATCTTTCGGATGCGCTCTGTGATCGGCAACTCACGCTCGATTGGTTCGATTTGCTCACTCATCGACCCTCGGTGGATGACCCTTTCGAGAGATTGACGACCAGAGTAGAGTTCACCGTCGACGAATTTCCGTACCTCAGTAGCGAGCTCAAGGATCACGTTCGGTCATGCAGACCATGTCAGTTGCGTCTTGATGCCGCCGCCTCTGAAAAGATACGCAACTCGTATCGACTTCATATGGGTGACATGTTCGGTAATCTTGTCGACGGAGAAGTGGAAATCCACGTTATCATGATGGACATGGATCCCGTTGTTGCAGCAAGTCTGTAAGGACGTCGGGTAACCACAGAGTTCGATTCTAAAATATTTCTATGAAAGGAGGTGATGCCAAGGAGTGGCAGGCATGCATACGCATGAAAGAAGAAATAGGCACGATCCCCAACCAGGGCTCGCACGCAAAACGCAATTCTGCGCCTATTTTCTTCCCCCTGCCATTCCACTCATATACTATATTTTTATTATTTCTTTTTCACTTTCATGTAATATACATTTGAGATACTATTCTGGAGATTATGGAAGTCAATAGTTAGGAGAATATATTATGCTCTTTTGAGTAAAAAGACAGGAATAACTCGTGATGTTTTTGCTTTATATTCATAGAAGGTTGGATAAACTTTTGCGTGTAAATCAAATAATCGTTCTCTTTCTTCATTGATTGTTTCCTTAGCAACCGCATTGAATTTTTCATCACCTAGTTCAACAAC
Organism: Candidatus Levyibacteriota bacterium; assembly: GCA_003152105.1. Taxonomy (GTDB): domain Bacteria; phylum Patescibacteriota; class Microgenomatia; order Levybacterales; family UBA12049; genus PALSA-1332. The sequence continues at coordinate 168,669 of PLZJ01000003.1, read as the reverse complement.
TACTTGAGGATGTGAAGTTAAGTTATAATACCAACTTGGATTCTCAGGTGCTCCCCCTTTGGATGCAACAATGATATATTGACCATCGTCAATGGTATACGCAACGGGAAAGGTAATTTCTTTGCCAGATTTTGCACCAATTGCAGTCACAAGCAAAATATTCATTCCCTCAAACATGCCGCCTACTTTACCGTGGTTTTTTCGAAATTCCTCAATGATTTTACTATTATCCATATGTTTTGTGTACAAAGCATATAACTATATAAAATATAAGTCAATAGAGTTTATATTTTCTTACACAAATGTTACAAAAATGCGCTACACTTATAGAAATGAAAGTCGGACTTCAAATTAGTAAATTCACTTGGCCTGGAGAGCCAAAAACAATCCATTCGATACTTACAAAAATTGCACAAACTGCTGATAAAGGCGGCTTTTCTAGTTTATGGGTAATGGATCATTTTTTCCAAATAGAATATATCGGTCCTGAAGAAGAGCCAATGCTTGAAGCATATACTACACTTGGGTATTTAGCTGGTATTACAAAACAGGTAAAACTTGGAACAATGGTTACGGGAGTTATCTATCGACAACCTGCACTTTTAATAAAAGCAGTAACTACGCTTGATGTTATTAGTAATGGAAGAGCATATTTTGGTGTTGGTGCTGCATGGAATGAAAGTGAATCGAAAGCACTTGGGTTTCCATTTCCTGAAATTAAAGTCAGATTTGAACAACTAGAAGATGTATTAAAACTAGCAAAGCAAATGTGGAGCGATGATGAGCGTGCATTTACTGGAAAACAATTTACTCTCCCCCGTCCTTTGAATCATCCGCAAGCTATTTCAAAACCACATCCTCCAATATTAATTGGTGGTGGTGGTGAAAAAAAGACCCTTCGATACGTTGCACAGTATGCAGATGCATGTAATTTATTTGCAAGAGCTGGTGAAGAGGAACTCGTTCGAAAACTTGATATATTAAAAAAACATTGCAGCGATGTTGGGAGAAATTATGATGAAATTGAAAAAACAGTTCTCTATCAAGTGCCACCTGAGTTTGATGCAAAAAAAGTAGTTGAAGAATTAAAGCATCTTCATAGTCTTGGAATTGATCATGCAATAATGGGCATTCCTACCATGTATGAAATAGATCCGATTAAAAAAGTATCTCTCGAAGTAATTCCTCAAGTAACCGATTTATAGATAGTTCATTTTATCTTATTCTCAATATCTTCATTGAAGCTGGTTTATTTCAACAACACTTTATTATAGGCTTATTTTATGCTATAATAGGAGTTCTATGATAGGACTCGAGAATAGACCAGCAATAAAAGGAAGATCAGCTTCACTTCCATTTGAAAGATCTAGTGATTCTAATGGTTTTGTTGGATCTCATGAACAAATCATTGAACGCACTCCTTATATACTGGCGTACTATGTGCATAACATTTATGCTCGTCAGGCACGACTTGTGCTGTCGCTTACACAGCCTTCAGCACTTGCCGATTCTCTGTATACTGATAATAATTTAAGTAAAGTAGTGCTAATGGGTGGAGAAGTTTCAGGAAGATCATTTTATTTTAATCATACGAAAAACGGAGTAATTACTATTACGTCTGCCTCGCTTACAAGACCAGGATTTGAAGGGAAAGGTCTTGGTTCAACACTTGGTCTTATGTCTGACCGGGTTATTAGAGATGTTATGAGAAGATATCCAGAGGATTTTGATGGAAAAACGGTAATCGCCAGAATTATTGATGCAGCAAGTGCAAGCGATGATAATGATACTTCAATAGTACGAAGCGGATGGTCAAGTGCCCTAGCCGTAGAACTTGGATATAAGAGAGAGAAGAGAGCAGCTGATCTTCCGCAATTTAAAAAGGTATATCAAAAATCCTAACTAAGTGATATAAGTAGCGATTACTGCTTAATTTGTTATTCAGGTCTTTGTGTCAATGCAAGTTTCATTTGAGTTGCTAAGTAAGGTTTGTCTAGATATCTTTGTTGCATTGTACTGATAATTGTTTGATCAGAAAATTCTTCAAAATCCCACACAGTACCCTCTTGTCCTTTTTGTTTTTTCATCATAAACACCGTTTTTTCAGGTGAACAAAATCCTCTCGATAACAAGTCATTTGGTTGAATCCAAATTTGTTGGTTTGGATTAATATGTCTTTGACTACTTGGACTAAAAAGCGTTTCCCATCTTGGTCTATCTTCTCTTGCATGCTCAAATCTCATTGCAAATAATGGATCTTCTGGATGTAAACGTGCTTCGCTTTGAAACTTTTCAAGTGCTCCTTTATTTTCATCTTGCACAGTGTGTTTAATTGCCTTAATTCCTTTTCCTTCACGACGAAGCTTAGTAAGTAGTTCATGCATTGTTCGATCTCTTACTTGTTCTAAGACGCTTGCAATTCCTTCATCACAGATAGCTGAAGCAACTGCTCCTTCAGATTGAATTACTGGTCCAGAAAATTTCATATTTATCGTTCTCATTCCAACAACATGATCATGATGATTAAGTGCCAGAATGAGAAGTAAATCTTCATGGAATCCATGATGTCCCTTTTTCCATTCCTTTATATACATTGGAACTACCGTTATAGGTTGACCTGAGTTTCTTTGCGCTACATACAAATCTCCAAATCCAGCGCGACTTGGATTTAATTGTTCGATTGAAAGAGGAAGTGCTGAGAAATAAAATTTAAATTTATCCCAAGAAATATTTTCTTCTGAGCTCTCAAGCATATTTACCCCTAGGAGTTGCGCTGAGAGTGGTTTGTCAGCATCAGCAGTTTGGACGGGACTGGGAGAAAATATCCCTTTTTTACGAAACATTCCTATCCTTTTACTTAAGAAGCTTTCTTGTTGTGGTTGATCATTTTCAGCTCTTGCCATATTGTATTTTGGAATTGTAGTAAATGTGAGGTCAACTGTCAATACTATAAGTTAATTTATGCCATTTTAATACATTTTACTGCTTTTTGTTATATAAGATATTTTTACACAGTTTTTGCTATAATGCCACTATGAATAAAGGGAAGGAATTTGTGCCTACACAAAGAATGATTAATTATAAAAAAGCAATTGACGCTGGATTTTATTCAGATGGTAACTTGCATGATTTGACGCCTGTTAAGGATGTTTTAGATGCAGTTCCCAGAGTAACATATACTATTCCAAAGTTTTCTAGTTCAAAACCTGCTGAAAAATCTTTAGAAGAAACGATATTCGATTTAATTGGGAAACATTCAAAAACTGGAACAATTCACTTGATTGTAGTTGATAGCACGAATGATAACGATTCACAGAGTCCTACTTCCGATTCAGGATTGAAATAACCTAAGTATTAGGAGAAGTAGTAACTCATGTTAGCTATTGCCTTACATAATAATATGGCCTCATTTGTAATCCTATAGCATTTATACTATAATAGCATCTTATATGGAACGTGATTCTTCTTGGAGAGACTTAGAGCAAACGCACCTTGATACGTCGCGGACAAGTTTGTTTGTTCGTGAACAGCAACAAAGTGCAGATATTAGTAACAAAGATTTTAGAAGAGTGACCGATTTGCTACTGGCACGATGCCAAAATACCTTGTCATTTCCACTTAGATACCCAGAATTATTTAGAGAATCTGGTCTAGAAGTACTTCGAAATGATGAATTTAGTAAATTAGGACGTCCACCATCAACTCGAGAAATTGCAACAGCGATGGTTAGAGATCAGCAGTTGGTGCAAGAAATGATGATTGGTCATATATTCCATTCAAATGATATGCCCTATGCAGTTTCTAGCTCAGATTTTTCCTATGGAATTGATATGGTTCGACTGCCACTTGCACTTGGAGAGGCATTACTAAATGGAACATTAAACGATGAATTAAATCAAGAAGCACAAGTTACTCATACAGAAGGTACGATAAATCAAGATGTGCGACTGCTTGATCTTGCTGTTAAGGCAAGAACGTTTTTACAAGACCACAAAGGATTAAGCGGATATTCGCTTGTTGAACACGTAACGGACTCATATAATCCAGAATCAGATAAAGAACCTATGATTCCCCTATTCCCAAGTTACAGAAATCCTCATTTTGTTTATTTAGGAGCACAACTTGCAGAGCGGTATTATAAAGTTTCATATGAAGAAGCACAAAAATTAGGCTACTAGATAAAAAGAGTTGGCGTGCCTTAAATTGTATTTGATCCCCTTTTCTTATTGACAAACTCATCAGGTTGTATCAACCTTAGATATACAAGGAAATATGCCAGTTTTGCAAGAAACAGGTTCTACATTTTCTCCTATTGAAGTTGGAATAAATCCAACTCCTTCTTTAACCACGCAAGAAAAACTTGAAATCTCCAGAGGATATGTTGGAAAGAGTGTTGTTATTGGAGATAGGATACAAGCTCGTATGCTTTTTGGGGACGCGTTTAACGCAAGTTACCATAGTGGTATTGGATTGTATTTAGCCAGACAAATTATCAATTTGGGCACAGTTGAGGATGGAGTTGATTATAATGAGTATCGAATTCGTACCTGCTCAGGTGTAGATGTAGGGCCCCTTATTATCCCAGATCCAACTGGAAGCATGCCAGATCGTTCTAAGTCTCCTGAGGAGCTTTGGAACTACGAAGATTTACGAGATGGTATAACGCTCGTTGGACCTGATGGGACAATCGAATCAGTATCTGGAGGAACTGCCGTACCACCAAACCAGTCAACTGAATATCACCCAATGATTGTTCGCATATATAAAGACAAAGATGGTATGGTAATTGCAAAGCCGCCAGTTGTAATGCGAAGTATTATTGGAAAAAACACCATGATTTTATCTGCTACAGCAGACAGTGCTATTTTTATGGTTCGTGAAGATAATCTAGCACAAGGTAATACGAACAGATTTAGTGTGTATCACGTACAAGATGAATTTCCAGATAGTCCAATAAAACTTGATGAAGTATGTTTTCCGATTATTGATGGATTTAATAATGTAAAAACGGGTATTGGAGGATCGTTTGTCAAACGAAATGGATTATGGATGACGTTTATGCATGGACAAACATATACAGGAAGAGAGCACGGTGGGAAAAAAGAAATAGAATATAAGCAGCGCTTAATCGGTGCCGATCAAAACAATCTTTTTGTTACGCCACTTGAAATAACACGAGATATGTTTTACCCCATTTCACCTGCTGAAGTAGAGCTTCGTGATGGTGAAAAAAAGGTCGTCTATATCGTAGACAGTATGCGGCTACATGACAATAACGTCGCAACTGCATTTTCAACGGGTGACATAAATACAGCGGAAGTATTATTTGCAAATTCACGAATTGATGAGGCGTTTGATAATGCAGATATATATCCGTTGCATGGGTCGCTGCACTATTTATCTGAAGATGTTTCCACTCCACTTCTTGAAGTAAATAAAACAATTAATCTTTTTTCAAGCCTTCCTTAGTTTCTTGCTTTTTTAGATGCTATTATTATAAATATTGTGCGATTCATTGCTCATTATCTTTATTGAAATGTTTAAGCTCTTGCATATTCCTTACGCTATTATCACTGCCTCCTTATATTCCCCTCTTATACTAAGTACATGCTTGGATTATTGCTTACAGTAGCATTCGGACTTTTATTTGCTTTTTTTGCTACTCAAAATACAGCTATTACTGTAGTTAAATTTTTACCAATCACTTTTTTTGCACTCCCATTATATGTAGTCGTTATAGCATCAATGCTTATTGGACTACTTATTGGAAGTATTATTCATATGACCCAGTTATTTTCTTCTTGGTCAATTCTACGAGGCAAAGATTCAACTATTAAAAAAAGCAAGAAAATTGAACTTGAGCAACAACAAAAAATTCGAGAGCTTGAACTTGAAAATACAAAACTAAAAACGCAAACAATTGTTTCACCAAAACCGCTTATTAGAGTATAAATAATTTCACAATTCCTTTTCACAATTAACTACTAATCTCATTCTATTTTGGTCATTGACACAGCATTAATAGTTTAGTACATTAAGTAAATCAAAATGACACTTAAAAAATCACTACTTCCAACTGCAGGTCTTATAATTGCATCGCTTGCTTTTCCTCTTTCAACTTTTGCCGCAGGACCACAAGTAATAACTACTATTACAGGTGTTGTGAAAGATGCAACAAATCACGTTGATTCAGGAGTATCCGTAACAGAAACCTGTAACGGGTTTTCACACAGTACTACTACTCTATCAAATGGAAGCTATGGTTTTTCAATTCCAGAATCCGACGGGTGCGTCATTGGAAAAACTGTTTCAGTTACTGGTACCAAAGGGTCTCAATCCGGTGGTGGATCTGCAAGTGTCAATAATTTAGTAACAACTGATTCACTTGTTATAAACTTTGCAGTAGTTAATTTCTCAGTTCCAGAATTCAGCACAACACTTGGTGCAATTGCAGGATTCTTAGCTATTGGGACATTCTTTTTAATGCGAAAAAGAAATCTTCATAAAGTTTCGTAATAGAAAACTTACTTAAATCTACTGATATTCTAATTATTCGAATATTTTGTGGTAATGAGATATAATACCCATATGTTTACTCGTCATTTTCATGCAACATTTTTGGCTGTAGTAGGTATTATATTGGTATTTGGCCTGTCTATTTTAATGGGACAAAAGCCGCATTTACCTAAAATATCTACTTCAAAAGTTCCAACCATAACTGTAACTCCTACTCCTACCCCACAAACAACATTCCTCTATTATGATTACAACAATTCGTTTGATAGACTCTATCAATATACAATCGAATCCAATTCGCAACAAGGAATTTATGGAGCATATGAAACCAAACCAAATCAAACTCCATATACATCATTTTCGATATTTAATTCACATTTGTACCTTCAAAATACTACTTCCGCAGCAAATTTAAATCTTGTTAGTCATTTTTTATATCCTGTTGAAACAACATCATTGCCACTTACTGTGTCTCCTAGCAATTCAAAAGCCATATTTGTTACAAAAGTGATTGATCCTAATACAAAACAAAATACTTCAGAATTTCAACTACAAACTATTTCTAGTTCAACCCCGCAAGAAATCCCTTACATACAAGAATTAGGAAGTAATCCACAACCAATTTGTTGGTCACATTATGAAACTAGTGTAATTTTTCAAACCCAATTAGGCCACTTATACTTATTTTCTCTTGAGAAAAAAACTGCAACAAGAATTTTTACCACACCGGTTGCAAATATAGCTAATATATATTGTAATAGTGAAACAAATACACTCTATTATCAAACTTATAATGGACTGTTTAGTCAAAAATTTACACAACAAGTTTCAAGTCAAATTAATATCTCTGATTCCACTTTAAAGCAATTACAATTACTTATTTTTCCTTCTGATTTAACGAAAAACATTGCATTAACTAGTTTCAAAGATAAGCTAATGACGCTAAATTTACAAAACGGTGAAACTCAAACTCTCTATACAGCAACAGACAGCGCCACGCTTATTCCTTACTTATGGAAAGGTAATGAAATTATATACACACAACAAAGTAATCAAACTGAACAAGGAGAATATTATTTAGCAGGGAAGGTTTTTGATACCAAGAATAATTCAGACAATACTTTTGCTTATCATCAAGCTAATAAAATAATAAATCTGGGAGAAATTATACCAATTTTGTTAATAAGTCAACAAAAAGTGCAATAAATAACAATAATATTATTTAGTTATTTAATGTTGAGAGTTATCGAATAAACTATATTATTTATACAGTTGCTATTTCCAAATGTACAAAGTGGATTATTATAAACTATAAATTTAACTATTCCTAAATGAGCTGCATAAATAACAGTATCATAATTATTGTTTTTTGAATCAAATTGAACTGCCTCATTAAGATTAGCTAAATTTTTAGAAGATAGTAACCCAACATATTTATAATATTTAGGTAGTTGTAGAACTAAACCTATACTACCATCTATTTTTACAGTTTGTGTTGAACCACTAGTATTATTTTTATATATATATGTTTGCGGAATATTTTTAAATGGTAATGAAAGAGATATGTCAGACTTGTCTAAAGAATATTTTTGCAAAACATAAGCTGCGAAATCAATATCATTACCATTTTTACTTAAGATTGCCCAGCTATCAGGTATAGAACCCCTAGGTGCAAATAAATATGCCGTAGAACCAATAACATTGATAGCTCTATTTTTAATAATTGATTGATATACGCCGTTGTAAACATTTGCTTGTTCTTGAGCACTTCCAAGTGTTTCCTGATCAGTAATAGTAGTATTATTTGCTGCACCAAATTCTTCAATTAATATGGGTTTATTCTTTGATACTGATGATATTTGTTGTAGATAATTTGTTGTTAATGTTGTTGGGTCGGGATAATTACCATGAGAGTCTTTTTCATCAAAATGATAAACATGAACACAATAGAAATCTACTATTGATGAAAGTGATGATGCATCAAGAGGTTGATTGTAAATATAATAACGAGTTCCATCATTTTTTTTCTTCCCAGTATCAATTCTCCAACCCCCTACACAGACTGGCATTTTAGAGTATTTATTTTTAACTAATTGTGTTGCTTGTTTTAAATATAATACATTGTTAGTAGATAATGTAGGTTCGTTTTTTAAATCAATACCTATTACATCTGAATTATATCCAACATTAGAATCTATAATATATTTTTGAATGAAGTTCAGATACGCGTTATTTATATTATCAGATTTTAGATTTGCATCACCATCCACTCCTTCAATAAGTATAATTGCCTTTATTCCATTTTTTTGCATTTTACCAAGTACATAATTCCATTGTGCTTCAGAATAAATAGTATTTCCCGGAAATCCTCTTATAGCATTATCTATACGGAAGAGATTTATTCCTAAATGATGTGCTATATCTATATAATCCTCGCCTTTCGCGTTTATGGAATAATTGCTAGATCCTGGAATAAGTTGATCCATATCAACATTTACTCCGTAATAAGGCTTTGAGGGATTTAAATTTGGAAATTTACTTGTGTTAATAGATGCTTGACTTTGAGAAGTAGAAGCTAAATATAGCTGCTCCGAGGGTTTACGAAACAATAATTTCACTAATATTAAAGCAAAGACTATTATAAATAATAAGCAAGTAAGAGTAATTAACAAATAAACATTTCTGTTTATCTTATTCTCGATCTTAATTTGGTTTACTTGTTTTCCCAATGCAATATCAGTGTTCACTAGCACTATTTTAGCATATATTTATATGTTATTAATAAACTACTTAATTTACGAAGATGGTTTTACTACGCAGGCAAATTCTTGATATTTAGTATCAGAAAAATATCCAAATGTAATTATGATTAATAATGGTACAAACCATAAATTAATTGAGTTAATACCTTCAATTTTTAATATCTCAAAATTTAGAGACTTAAACATATACTTAATACTATTAAGAGTGAAAAACCTTAAGTGAGTTTTATCCATAATTCCACTGTCTTCGTACTTCCACTGCTTATTGATTAATAAACGCTTTAACGTTACTATGTATCTGATATTTGGTAGAGAACATACAATTACACCTTCAGGAGCAAGTTTTTTTTTCATTTTTAACAGTACTTCAAAGGGATCAACTAGATGTTCTAATACATCATTGAAAACTACTGCATCAAAATATGAATCAGGAATGTCCTTAATTAATTCATTAATATCTCCAATTAAAACTTTACTCAGTTTAGCATTAGCTTTTAATGCAGATTCTTTATTTAATTCAATACCCCATACTTCGGCTCCTAAAACTTTTTTTAATTGAGCTCCAAATAATCCACTACTGCAACCAACATCAAGTATTGTTTTTGCCGTTCTTGGTACATATTTAATCATCTCTTTTCGGTATAATCCATAATACCAATTAGGTTTTGATGAAAAATCAAATGGATTATAAAAAGTAGACTTTAATTTGTTTCTCATCTAATTTCTTTTTGATTTAAAATAATCACGAATAGCTTTTTCGTCCATGTCTTCAAAAAACCTTGTCGAATGTATAATCTTTTTTTTCTTAATTAATTCAGATGGTTTATCCGGTAAACCTCTCCACTTAACTCCTAATGTATCGTTACCAAGGACAAAATCATGCATATGTATATCTATAGATTTAATAAGTAATCCAAAAATCATATCTTCTTGCAATTTGCTCCATTGAATATTTTTTATGGGTAAATAATTATTATCATATAGAGATTTAATACAGTTGTAGCTATAAAAACATGCGCCACCCATGCAATGTTCGCCTAAAATATAACCGTTTTTCTTTGCCTGCTTAGTAATTGTCCTTAAAGTTAAAATACCTTTTATTCGATATAATCCTTTTAACAAAGAGAGTATTGAGCTTTCTAAAATTAATTGTCGTTCTGGCCATGAAAAATCACGAAGTCTACCATTATAACTATATTTATAAGAACCTAAAATTCCAATTTTTTTATTCTTTTCAAAGTATTCGATCGCTTTATTTTCTGGATTTTTCCCTATGATTAGAGCATCAGTATCGAGTCTTAATAATACTTTAAATTTATAGTTTTTATAAGCATAGTTAAATCCTTCTGCTAATGAATAATACAAGCCGGCATTTTTACCTCTATTGTAAGGAGTTTTTAAAACCTCTACTTTGGAATAAGTTTTTGAAATCAACTTTCCTGTTTCGATTTGACTATCGTCTATCAAAATAACCTTAGTTGAAGTTTGATTCATATAATAATAAATGCTATTCAAAGTATCTAAAATAAAGTTAACTTGACAAGTTGGACCGACAGGAATAACCACAATCGTTTTTAAGAATTTCATATTAACATAATAATTTTGTAATCAATATTATATAACTTAATCCTATTCTTTTATACTGGGATGTTTTGAGTTATTTTTAAATAAATTTATAATTTTCATTCAACTATTTATAGCTAATATTTATTTATCAGTTTATTGCTATAATTAAATTATGTTTTTTTCTTACCTTAATTATGAATATGTTTTACGTAATTTTGCTATAATTGCAATTACACTAATTACGATTTTTGCCCTATTATTGTTAGAATTTACTTCAATTAATAAAACTGAGAATATACAACGAGCTAGAAAGCTTTTATACCCTGTAATAATAACCTGTTCACTTTATTTTATCCTATTTTTAATGAACCATTTGACATGAAACACTTATACTTACTAATATGCGTTTTCACGCTCCTTTTTATATCTCAGGTTAATTTAGTTTTATATCCTCAGGTTGGAATACTAGTTACATCAGCTATGGTCATTCTTTTATTGTTCTTAACAATTTATGATATTTTTGATTTATATGCAGAAGTGCTATTTGCTTACTTGAGTGTTATTCCTTTTTTGTCATTATTTGTTATATCTTTATTTATACAATCTTTAATAGTTAGAGATATATTTATTTTCGCATCTCTTCTTATAATTTCTGAACTATTTTATTCATTCTTACCTTTAAAAAATAAGCTTTATCACCTAAGATCATTTAAGTTTATAATTTTAAGTTTGATTTATGCTGTATTATTTGGTATTTTAGCTGGGCTATATTTGCCTCATAGCAATTTACCATTATTTTTGTCAGCTTTAATTATCTTACTTTCATCAGTTAGTGAAGCATTATATTTTCAAGGACTAATACAAAATGCAGTTTGCAACTTGATAAATCCAATAACTGGAGTTATCTTTACGATAATACTATATGGATTTTTTCATAGTACTACTAATAATGAACAACTAATAATAATTATACTCTATGGACTTTGTGGCACATTATTATATTTCTTCTGGAAAAATATTTATTTAGTGATGATATTTTATCTACTTTTTCAAATAACTTTCTATTTCATATCTCATAATATTTTATTCTTTTGAATAGTATTACTTATTTTTCTTAAGTTCATAAAGATACACAGTTAATCTAAAGAACTTTACGCCACTCATCAACGTATACTTTTTATTTAATAACTTATTAATATCTGATTCCATTTTATTGTATCCAACTCCGGCAACTACATCTTGCATATACCATATCCTTTTATACTTTTGAAAAATTGTTGATAATGGTGATATGTGATTGTTAGAGATAACTTCGATTGAGGAATTATTAATAATCAATTTTAGTTCAGTAACTTTTGTGTTTAAATTTTCTTGATTATAATAATAGTTAAAACATGATAGCGAATAAGTGGGTAAAACTAAATACGCATCATTATTTTTTGCATAATTTGAAACTAATTGAGCTGCAGTTTTCCAATTCTCAGTATTATTAGGTATCGCAACTGCAAATCTTTGATCTTCAGAATACCAGCCATGTAAACGTATAATGGAAAATAAAATAAATAAAACCAATATAATTTTAAATAATCTTGTACCATAAATAGTGTCAAAGGCTGCCGATAGTAATAGTATAAAAGGTACTAAACAAATAACTAAATACTCCAAAACAAGGATTGGTTTTACAGTTAATGAAAAAATAAATGAAGCAATACATGGTAATAAAAAACTTATCACTACAAATTTAAAATTATAATCATTAATAATAGATTTAAATTTACCATGATTCCAGATAGAGTATAAATACCATAGGATCAATAAACTCGATATAAGAGTAGTCGGGAGAAAATCGCCGGATAAAATAGCATATATACCCACAAAATAAATTAATGTAGGCTTCATTATCCAATTAATTTGCTGGGAATGTATGGAAGGAGAAATAAATATAGGTATTATTAAAACGAGAATTAAAGCATAAGCTACGGCAAAATATTTCCAAGATTTTTTATTTTGAAGAAACATTAAAGAGAATAATTGTGAAGCAATTACAAATAGAGCAAATAAATGAGTATATACACTTAGTACGCTTAGTATAATATAAAGTAATAAGTAGCGTTTTTTAGATGTATGAACATAAAGCAAGAATAAATATGATGAGATAGTGGTAAGAAGTATTAATAAACTATATCCACGAGCAAACTGAGCATTCTTAACAAAAAAAATATTGATTGGGAATAATATCATTGAGATACGTGCAGTTCTATTCCCAAAAATATGTTTTGTAAGATAAAATAATGGAATAATTGTTGCTATAGCAAAAATCGCAGACAAACTTCTTAATATAATTTCACTCGTGCCTAGTCTAGTCCAGAAGTATAAAAGAATGTAGTAAAACCACATATTGCCTTCAGAATTTCTAAAAATGCTCTGCATGTGCGTCCAATTTTGTGTGATGGTAAATGAACCTACTTCATCCAAAAATAAACTTTTATTACCAAGATAATATAGACTTAAACTGAGTGCTAAAGATAAACCCAAAGCAATAAATAACAGATCAATATGTTTTTTAATTATTGATATGAGGCTTTTATACATAATAATCAAGTTAGTAAAATATAGGGAATTTAATTTTCAATTATAATAGAATTATTTTCTTATCTCAAGAATGAATACTTGCGTTTTGACTTTGTAGTATATCAAATTCAAATAAGTTAGGATTTGTGTTATAAAATCTGAGTAAATCATATCCTAATAGGTTGATTAAAATATAACATAGGCTATACACTTTTTAAGTTTTAAGAGATCATTATAAATTCAGTTTTTTTTTGACTTTCCTTTAAGATTAAGAAAATGTATAATTCTTTGATGTTGAAATCTAAATTATCATTTCATAAATCATTACTAGTTCGTATAATAATTTTCTCGATAATATTTATAGTTGAGTCAGGATTTTTAGGATTTTTCATAATACCATCTCAACTTCTTTATAAATACTACTTTTATATATACCCAAATTTAGGGAAAATATTATTATTTGCTTTTATGGCATATATTTTAATTAATCGGGATAAAATAATTAAAATTAAAGTCCCGACATTTAACAAAATAGATATTGTATCAATATTTTTATCATTAGTTTTAATTCCAATATTTATATATTTAGCTAAACAATTAATATTGAGCGAAGATAACTTATTTTATAGTCCACAATTAATTCTTACTCATCTTATTTTTATATCTATCCCAACATTTTTAATATTGGGATGTTTTGGAATTAGTTATACTTTTGAGTTCTTTAAACAAAATATAAAAACAATTTTAGTGTGTCTTGGATTATCCATACTTTTTGAATTGTCTATCTTTTTTGTTTGGAATCTATGGCCTTATTTAAGTTCAATAGTTCTACATGTCATATATTTTATGTTTTCATACACCACTAAACCATTAAGTATAGTGCCTCCTAGAGGGTTATTTATCCGAAACTTTGTTGTTATAATAGAAGAATCTTGTTCTGGTATAGATTCTATATATCTTTTTACTGCATTATATTTTCTAGTTTCAATATTTGATTGGAACAAATTAAGCCACTTTAAAGTTTTCATATATTATTTCCCCTTATTAACGGGTCTATTTATTGTAAATTGCTTAAGAGTGTATATCTTAATTTGGATTGGACTTCTAACATCTCCTGAGATTATGATAAATCTTTTCCATACTTATTTAGGAATGATTTTATTTCTTATTTATTTTCTTTTATTTATGAAGTATATTTATCCAGATTTACTGACGAAAGGATTTAAACATGGGTTTAATTAAAGATTTATATAGTCATTTTATGAATGATTCTATTTATAGAAATTCTATTTATTTGATGCTAAACACCTTAGTAATGTCGTCTTTTGGGTTTATTTTTTGGGTTATTAATACAAGATTATTTTCGGTTGAGCAAATTGGACTAGCTACGGTCTTGATTTCTTCATTAGCTTTAATAACAGGTCTAAGTTTATTTGGATTTAATACTGGAATTATACGTTATTTGCCAAAATCTGAAAATAAAGTAGATATAATTAATACTGTAATTACAATTATTTTAATATCAACAATTGCAATTTCTATTATATATATTTCGGGATTAAACTATTTTTCTTCAAAATTAATATTTCTTAAACAAAATAATGCCTATATATTCATTTATATTATATTTGCAGTTTTCGGAAGCTTAGATGCATTATATAGTAACGTATTTATAGCATATAGACATACAAAGTATATATTATTTAAAACTATCATTGGAAGTATTTTTAAGATTTTTCTCCCATTTTTATTAATTTCATTTGGCGCTTTTGCAATATTTTTTTCAACATCTTTCGGTTCGATTATAACTTTCTTTATTAGTTTATATATTTTATACAAATTTTTTGGATATAAGTTTAAATTAACAATAAAAAAGGATATATTTTACAAAATATTTAATTTATCGTTCATTAATTTTATAGCTAGTTTCACTGCAAGTTTACCATTAAATCTTCTTCCCCTAATGATTGCATCAAGCTTAGGACCTAAACAAGCCGCTTATTACTACATTGATATGTCAATTATTACACTTTTAAATGCTATCCAATCATCTATAAATCAGTCCTTATTTGCAGAAGGTAGTAATAATGATAAAGAACTGAAAAAATATATTATCAAGTCCGTTAAATTTACAATAATGATCCTTATTCCTTCAATTATTTTTATAATTTTATTTGGGAAGTATATACTCCTTTTTTTTGGTAAAGAATATTCCAGTCAAGGCATTTTCTTGCTTCAATTACTTGCATTATCTGTGATCTTTACTTCTATTAATGGTACTTTAAGTACTATATTAAATATTAAAGGTAGGTTAAATTTGCTTCTGATGATGTGCATCTTGGGACCTTTAATTTTATTATCGATACTTCATTTTGTTATTCCCAAGGGACTAGTAACTCTTGGTTATGGTTGGTTTTTGGGAGAAGGTATAATTGCAATACTATACTCAATAATCGTTTGGATTAAAGTCTTATGAAATACCCATTAGTTTACATTATTATTTTAAATTGGAATGGCTATAAAGACACCATAGAATGTCTAAAATCATTGCTCAAAATAGACTATAAAAATTATAAAATAATTTTGATTGATAACGCATCGACAAACGACTCAGTTAAGGAAATAAAATCAAAATTCCCTAATATTAAATTATTAGAAAATTTGAAAAATTTAGGTTTTTCAGGAGGATGTAATGTGGGGATAAGATATGCATTAAAACATGATGCTGATTATATTCTATTATTAAATAATGACACTGTTGTTAGTAAGAATTTTCTTTCTGAATTAGTTTCTGTTGGTGAAACTGATGAGAAAATAGGTATTTTGAGTCCTTTTATTTACTTAGCTGATAAACCTGAAGTAATATGGTCATCAGGACTTAACTTCAATTTTAGGAATTCCTGGCCTTTTATCGATAAAAATAAATCAAAAATTGATAGAGGTCAATTTAAAAATAATAGAAAAGTAGAATTTCTTACTGGCTGTAGTATGTTAATTAAAAAAAGTGTAATTGATAAAATAGGTTTATATAAAGAAGAATACTTTTTATATATCGAAGATATGGATTATAGTCTTATGGCTGTAAAAAATGATTTTTCTCTTTATGCGATACCAAGCTCAAAAGTTTGGCATAAAATTGGAAAATCAAGTGATCTTATTGGAAAAGAAAATGTTAGGTATTATTTTATTAGAAATTTAATATTTTTTTATAAAAATAATTATTCTTTTGTTGATAATTTAATTTTTAATTCCATATTTTTAAAAGAATCATTTTATCAAATTTATAAACATATAATTAAAAAAGAATTCAAGATGGCTAAGGTAATTTTACAAGGAATTTTAGATGGCTATATTGGCAGAACAGGAAGTTATTCCCATAAACTATGAATGTTTCTATTATTGCAGGAAGATATTATCATAGCAAAGATGGTATAGGAAGATATACTACTACGCTTGTTAAGGAATTAAAATTACTTGATAAAAATTTACAATTAAACGTTATATCTGATACGTTTCAATCACCATCTATAAATAGTAAAAAAAATCCTATTACTCCTTTTATTCCTGATATTATTAAAAGTTATATTAATCCAATAAAAAATGAATTTCACTATTATTCTAGGTTTAGAAATAACAAATTTTCAATGCTGAATGAATTGAAAGATATTAATTCACAAGTTTATCATGCAATTTCTCCAAGTGAATCAATCATGCCTATAAAATTATATAAAAAACCTTTAATCACTACTTTTCATGACATTATTCCTTTGGTTTCTGAATCAAGATATAAATTTGAAAAATATTACTTTAATACTTATTCTAGCTACGCAAAAAAAAGCCAACTTCTATTGGCTGTCTCTACAAAAACTAAAGAAGATTTAATTAATGTTCTTGGAATATCTGAAAATAAAATACTAGTAATTTATCCAGGAATAGATACAAATAAATTTTATCCTTTACAAAGAAAATCAAGTAATACAAAAATAATACTTTTTTTAGGTGGACTTACAAAAAGAAAGGGAATATACGAGACTATATATGCGTTTAATAAATTAGCTAAAAAAAGGAATGATGTTAGATTAATAATTGGTGGAGATGGTGATGAGTTTTTTAAGCTTAACCAGATTATACATAAATTAAATTTAAACAAATTTGTCCATTTTCTAGGTTTTATAGACGAGAGACAATTATTAAGTTATTATCATAGGGCTGATTTATTTGTTTATCCTTCAAAATATGAAGGTTTTGGCTTTACTCCACTTGAGGCTATGGCATCAGGGGTCCCTGTTATAACTTCTTCAAGTTCATCTTTATCCGAAATTGTCGGTGACGCCGCAATAAAAGTAGATCCCTATGATATAAATGAAATATGTTTACAAATGAATAAAATCTTAGATAATAATAATTTGCAAAATATCCTTATAAAAAAAGGCATAAATCAATCAAGAAAGTTTAGTTGGAAACGTTGCGCAAAAGAAACACTTGATGCATATAAATCGGTACTCTGATATTAATCCTTTTGTTCTAATTCTTTATAGAGTCTTAACGTTTTTTTTGAAATATTGTTCCAAGAAAAAGTTTTAATATATTCATATCCATTCTGACCTATAATTTCAAGCATATTTCTTTTTGAAATTGAATTAATCATACTTTTATATAAACCATTATTATTTCCATTACTATAAAAATAACCAACATTTTTTGGCATTTCATTTAATGTTCCTTTTTGTGGTGCAATAATGGTCTTAGCGAATGATAATGCTAGAATTGCAGAGCCACTTGAGTTTATTTTATTGAATGGTAAAATTACAGTATCAGATGCATTCATGAATATTTGTATATCATTATTATTAATGTGTTTATTTATAAATGTTATATTACTGTTAGTAATATATAATTGTATTTTTGTTAATAGTTCTGGATCAGTACAAGCCCCGCATATTATAAGTTTAATATTGTGATTATTAATTTTTGAAAATTCATTTAACATATATTCAATACCTTTATATTTTTCAACTCTCCCAAAAAAAAGAAAAATAAAATCATTATTATTAATATTTAATATTCTTCTCGCTTCCTTTCTAGTAATTTCATTTACATATGATTCAATATAGTTTCCATGAGGAATTATATTTATATTTTTAATGTCAAAGTCTAAATGTCTCATTTCATCAATTGCGGATTTTGAATGGACTATTTTAACATTACATAATTTTGATAAAACTTTACTTGCATAAATATCATTGATAAATTGTTTTTCATGAGGAAGAATATTGTGAACAGTCCAAACGATTTTATATCCTGTAAACTTAATAAAAGTTAGAATTAAATAGTAATATATTGTTGAAAAAAAAAGTGATAGATAATTTTTGCCAGGAAAAGTAAAGCCATAGGTCCAGTGGAGATGAAAAATTTTATACCCTTTTACTCTGTATTTTATAAGTAATAATGGAAGCAATATATTGTTTATTGTTTGAGATGAAGTTGATCCTTTCAAATATTTTATCTCAACTCCATTGCGCATATGATTATAAAGTAAGTTCTGGTATGGATTTATGTCGTAAGGATATACTAATACTTTAATTTTCATTTATATATTTTTGTAACTGAGTTTGAATAAATTGTGTTTTTAGTTTCAGATAAGTATTTATTGGGAAAACTAAATTCAAGAGCTTGATTATTGATTTCAGAATATACAGTATTAGCCTTAGTTCCAGCTAGACCTGAGAAAATATAGCTATCTTTTTCTATGACAGGTGGGTTAATCTGATTAGAAATATAGCTGAATTTTTCATTTGAGTATGCTTGAAATCTTAATTTTGAATATTCATCAGCATACAGTAAGATAGTTGGATTAGTATTTTTTTCTAGCCAAATGATACCATTAATTTCACCACTTGATGAATAATAACGGTAGTATTGTTCACCAGAATTATTATACATCCATATGCTGCTATTATATATAAAATGGTCGACAAATCCGGTTGTTTGAATGAAATATGATAATAAAAATATGATAATAGGTAAGGAAATTGGTATTTTTTTAACAACCCTAATTATATGTATAAAACCAATTATACTTATAGGTGCTAATAATACTAACATTTGCTGAAATACTCTCTCAAAATTATAATTAATTGATAAATATGGTAGTATTCCAATACTTAAAGTTATAATAAACATTGAAAAGCATATACTAATAATAAAAGGAGATTCTTTTCTCTTGAAATAATTTATTAGTAGATAAATAAACCCTAAAAGTATTGAAAAGCGAAATACCCATGGAATTATTAAATGGAAATATATCGGAGTTGGATCAGAAATTAAAACTGATTTACCAGTGTTTAATGACACCGGATAAATCTGATAATCTTTATAATTTTGAGGATCAGTAATGTTTTCCATACTTTTATTTGAATAATTTATTACTTCAGTTGTATTATTGGAAGGTTGGTAAACTATATTTCTGATCATGTTAGATTTATTTTCAAGAGAAAAAGTGCTACCAATATTATTAAAGACATTTATAAAGATTTGATTAATTCCTTGTGTAGTGTTGGTTATTAATGTATTCCATAAAAAAGTTATAAGAAAAAGAATTGTTAACGAGCTAAAAGTTATTGGGCTTGTTAACTCTTTACCTGACCAAAACTTATTAAAGATGACATTGATTATCTTTGCTAACAATAATATTGCTAATGCTACGTAGGTTGTGGAATAGTGGGAAAAAATCATACCTATACCAAATATCAAAAAATAAAGGTTTCTTCTTTTTTGACTTATTTTAGTGCTAATTAATATTTCAATAAGTAGTGCAAAAAACAAAAAAGCTATCCCCTGTCTTAGCAGAGATGGTAATTCTGTAAAATATTGAGCTTGGAGTAAAAAAGCAAATGCTCCGGCATAGGCTATTTTTTTATCAGTTAATTTTGTTCCAACTTGATATACAACAATTGGTACTAAGGCAATTATTAGTGGATATATTAATCGAAATATTGTTAACGGTGAAAATCCAGAAAGATTATGAATTATTGTTGGTAGAATGGTAATACTTAAACATGCATTATAAGCATCTCTGAAGGAATTTATATTCCAAAAGTTGTGAAGATTAGTTAGACGAAAAACAAAATATTCTTGGTGAATATCCCATCCAACAAGAAAGTGACTTCTTAGAGAATTAGCTAATAGTAATGATATAGCCGATGAATATAAAGATAATTTAAATATTTCATCTCTATAATTTCTTTGTAAAAATGTTATTGTAAAATTTAAACAAATTAACGCTACAGAAGCTAAAGCTAGCGATCCATTACCCGTATTATCAAGATAATTTACTCCTGCTATAGCAAGTATAGGATTTAATAAAAATAATATCTTTAACAGCCATGATAAATAATCTTTATTGAACCACTTTTTAATTTCTGATAATAGATTAATTAATGGAAACAAAAAGAAAATATAAACTGGCCAAATATAATGAAATGAAAGAGGTGAATTAATACCAAATTGCGGTAAAATAAAATTTACTATTAAGCCATAAGTCATCGCGGAAAATAATGCTAGACCTAGCGTGTAGGTAAATTCTAAACTGTTTGCTTCTTTAAGAATTTTGTTTAGACATTTGAATAATAGATTTACAATTTCTATTAATACACCAACCCCATAAATTATATGTTTGGATACTATACCAATAGGATTTGGTTCTTTTGTATTTTTTAATACTAATAATGGAAATACTAACAAATACCAATGATAAATGATTGTAATTGGTAAACCCATAATAAGTGCTGGATATAATAACACTGGTGAATCTTTACCAAACAGGTTTTTCCAACGTGTTCTAATATGTTTAATAAGAAGTCTAGCTCTGGCTTTTCCATATAGAATTGTTCGTTTTATTTCTCTTTTATTATTGCCCCAGTTATGACTAACTAGAGCTAAAGGTTGATATCGAATAGCATATCCTTTATCAATTGCACGCCAACTAAAATCTACGTCCGAACCATACTCAAGCTTTTCATCAAATAAACCAACTGTATTAAATATTTCTTTAGAAATAGCTATGTTTATAGTTGGTGCTTCATTAACATATTTAATATTAACTAATTTATCATAGGATAAGTCATTTAATGTTTTTTTTCCAATTGACCCAGTTTTACCCATCACAATTTTTTCATTGTACTTTATTATTGGTTTTACTAATTCTGTTAACCAATTTGTTTGAGGAATACAACTTACATCCAGAAATACAATAATATTTCCTTTTGACTCAGTGAGTCCTCTATTTCTTTGTTCCGGAATAGTAAATTGTTTGCCTTTTGGATTAAATTTTACCCATTTTAAAGGAAATCTGCTGTGTATTTGAGGATAATTAATGGTTGATCTATCTATAACTATTAATTCGACTTCGCCATGAAAATCTTGATCATTTATTCCTCCTATAGTTTGTATTATTTCTAAATCATTTTTAAGAATTATTATTATTGAAATCATATTAATTAATCAACATCCCTAAAACTGTAGCCTCTTCATGTAATAGTTGCAAATATGGGAATAATAATATTTTAACTCTTTTTTGATTAAATGCTCTGATAATCCACCAAGGATAAAGTAAAAATGGTATAAATAATATAATTATAACTGATAATTTCAAGAGTACTATAATAATACTAATCAAAATGAATAAAATTGGAAAAGGAAAATATGGTGGTATTTGATTCTTTATTGTGTAATATTTCTTTCTTAATTTTCCACGATTGTATTCTTTAGAAAGAAATTTTAACAATGTTAAATCTTGTTTATGTATTAATTTTGCTTTTGGCATTACAACAAAATCTAATTTAGGGTATCTGTTTTTTAGTCTTCTACATATATCAAGATCTTCTGATGAAGTAGTGAAAAGTTCATTCCATCCATTTATTCTAGTTAGATATTTTTTTCTAAACGAAGAATTAATTGTTGGAAACTCAAATACCAAGGAACCATTTATGTATTTAGATTGAGGATTCGTAAAGTTGACATGCAAATAATTCCAAAATCGTTCAACAATGTTATTGGATTTCCCTAATAAAATTGGGGTAGGATTCCCATACCCAACATGATAACAGTATTCATCTACGATAGAAGGATTATTTGGTAAAATTAATACACCTCCTGCACCCATTACGCTTTCGGTGTCATATGCTTTAATCAAATTTTTCAACCAATTTTTATCCATAACACAATCATCGTCAATATTTACAATAATTTCTCCATGTGATTTCATTAACCCAGTATTTCTTGCTGTTGCGATCCCTTTATTTTTTTGGTGTTTAACCAAAACAACTGGGAATTTTAATACTACCTCAATAGTATTATCTGTAGATCCATCGTCAACAATTATTAATTCAAATTTATTTTTTGGATAATTTTGATTAATCAATGATCTTAAGCACTTTTCTATTTTTTTAGAACCGTTAAATGTACAGATTAAAATACTTACAAAAGGTGTTTTTTTCATATTATATTAATTTGAACTATACGTTTTATTTATCAATTACTGAACCTTGACTTTTTTTCAGTAAATATACCAATAAAACGTCCCCAATAATAACTAGCTAATAAAATACTATTTAAAAGTATAGCTATAGTAAAGCTAATTGATTTGTTAAATTGAAAATGGAATTTTTTAATTAGATGTATTGTGCTTATAAATAATACATAAAGAGGTAAAAATAGTATTAAGATATATAAATGAAGTATATAGTTTAACAAGGTAGTTAAGACAACAATAATTAATAGACAAAAAAATGTTATATCTGGCAAGCGTAATTTACCGAATTGTTTAAATAAGCGTGAAGCACCTAAGCCACTTTGATAAAGCCATTTAAGTTCTTTAATAAAATCTTTCGATTCTCTGTGTTCTACAACCAAGGAGGTAATTGAATATATTTTATATTTTTTCTTTTTCAAATAATGATTGAAAACAAAGTCTTCGCCATTTTTATAACTTTTGTCAAACATCACAGACCCAAAAATTTTTCGATTATATAAGCCATTATTGCCAGTTATAATAGTGCTATGCGATACAATTTTTGGATTCAGTTTACATTTTACATAAATATAGTTAACATCACCATCAGGCACCGCAATGCCACTAACGGCATCATAGCGATCCATATAACTCATGCATGTTATTAGCCAGTTTTGAGGTAAAATAATATCTGCATCTATAAAAGCGACGTATTCACCAATAGAAGCATTAATTCCAGTATTTCGAGCAGCACCTCTCCCTTGATTTGTTAATAGAGAATGAAGTTTTATCCTTTTATTTATTTTAACGAATTTAGATACGACTTTTATAGTTGAATCTGTTGAACTATCATTTACCACAATTATTTCGTAATCAAACAGATTTTTTTGTTTCATAATAGATTTAATACAACGTGCAATAGTTTTTTCTTCGTTAAAAGCTATAATTATAAAAGATATTTTTTTCATTTTAAATAAATACTATTAACTTTATTTGTAATACTATTCCAGTTATATTTTTTTTCTGACTCTAAAAAATTACTAGTAAATTTTTGATTAAATTGCAAATCGATAGCTCTTGCTAATTCTTTATCATTTAATTCAATAACAAAACCTTCCATTTTTTTAACTAAATCTTTAGCAGCGTTATCTTTATGTTTTGAAGTTATTATGGGGATATTGCATGCGTTTGCTTCAATTGCAACAATTCCAAATCCTTCTCTAGTTGAAGGTAGAACAAAAACTTTAGATGATTTCATTAATGCATATAATTTCTTAGATTTCTTAAAAAAATTAAGAAATACAATATTATGATTTAATTTTAAATCATCTGTTAGTTTAAGTAATTTATTTTTTTCGGGACCATCACCTATGATTATACATTTAAGTTTTGGGTGTTTTTTTATTAAAAGAGAAATAGATTTTATTAATACATCAATATTTTTGTGCGATAATAACCTGCCAGCAAAAATTATATCTGATTTGTTTTTAGATGGTTTTGTATTTCGTATTAATTCTAAGTCAATTCCATTTGGAATAGTTGTAATCTTTTTTGTAAAACCTAGTATGTGTTTTAGATTTTTGGTAGTATGATAAGAAACTGAGATAATTTCATCAGGCATTAAAACACTTAATTTTTCAATAAAATATGAAATGTTACCTAGAATTCCCATATATTTAATCCAATATACTCTTCCCCAAACTTCATTCCAGGTTACAATTAATCTCTTTCTTCTTATCAAGCAAACTATTTTAAGTGGAAACAGAATTAGATGTGGCATATGATCAACTTCAATTACATCAAAGTCTTCATACAATAATTTAAAACAATGTAAGGCAAAAAATATGGCTTCTTTTATAGATCTTCTATTTCCTGAATATAAAGGATATAGTGGACTAATCGCGTGAAGTGTAACTCCATTTTCAACTTTAATATTTTCACCTTTCCACCATTTCATTGTATATATATGCACATAGTGACCTCTCTTAGCTAGTCTTGTAGATATTTCAAAAATACGTTTTTCCTTTCCTCCTTTGTTGTAGGGATAAATTGCATCAGAAACTATCGCTATCTTTTTCTTTATTGGTGATATATTCATGTTATGCCGAGGATTTGCTTGTGTAAGTTAGTTGATTTTTAATATGTTGTGTTTTTTTTGGAATCCAAAATAGATTTTTAAATAAGACATAGAATATTCGTACGCCGTCTTCAAATGCACTAATTTTTGATTTCCCTTCTCTGACATCATAGGTTATTGGTACTGAATAAACTTCATGTCCTAGTTTTACCATTTTTGTAATTATATCCATTTCTATTGCAAAATCAGTTGATTCAATATGGTGTTTCAAATCATCTATAACTTCTTTTTTCCACGCAAAGTATCCACTTAAAACATCGGTCACATTAGCACGGTAAAATTGTCTAACTAGAAAAGTATAAACCCAATTTGCAACTCGATTAGAAAACTTTAACGAATTATGTTTCATTTTTCCACTAAGTCTAGAACCAACCACTGCATGACAAAAATTACTCTCAAGTGGTTCAATGAGTCGGTACATTTCTTTTGCTTTATACGTATTATCTCCATCAAGCATGACTACATAGGAAGTATCTGAACTAACTGCATTAAATCCTGCGAGAAGTGCTTGTCCTTTACCTTTGCGAAATTCTACCAGTACATATGCTCCTCGAGATTGTGCAACATGCGCTGTTCGATCGGTAGATTTATTGTTTATAACAATAACTTCCGTAATATATCCTAGGCGTTTTAGTCTCTTAACTGGTATTTCGTCAATAACTTTTCCTATGCCCTTTTCTTCGTTATGACAAGGGATTAATACGGTAATTTTTTTCTTTTTATTCATAGTTATTCAGTAATCCAAAAATCTATTTGTTGATTGTTTTTGTTTGTTAGGTCAACAGCAACCATTGATCTGTTGGAAAGTTGAGGTGCTGTGAATGTTTCTTTGATAGTCTTTTTTTGATTTTGGTTGAGAGTGAATTTTGCCTTTTGTATTGTTGTTTTTCTGCTTCCATCTTGAATTTGTATTTGATAAGTGTAGGTCATGGTTTTGTATTCTAAGTTGTGTGTCGTAAAGGAAAACGTGTATGGCTCCCCTGCTTCAACTTTTGTTGGAAGCAATGTGTGATTTTCAAAATAGAGTTCTGTAAATGTTTCTGGATGAGGAAGAAGATCCCATTTGTAAAGTTGTGTTTTTATATTCCCTGAGAAGATAATAAGAAGTGCGATAACAACAAATAATATCTCAAAAAAAAGTGAGGATTTTATAATTTTCTTTGTTTCTGCCTTTATCATCGTACTTTTTACTCTGCCTTTCTTAATTTACCTAGATTTTTTGTGAAGTTATAAAAATAGCTTCAGGATTATGGATTATTATACGCAATTTGATCTCAATTGGCAAGTTTTAGTTTATTGATTATATTGTATTGATGAGCTGAACTACTATTTAGTTATTTTTATCATCTAAAAGTTGACTTCTTGATAATTTACTCACTATACTAGAGTAGGTATGGCTGAAATTGTGACAAATACAAAACACGTATCATATATTCAAAAATCATGGAAATTATTTTCCTCTCTTTCTTTGACAACAAAGTCTGCAATCGTTGCGTTACTTCTTATAACACTTTCAATTCCATCTGGAATAATGCTTCAGCAATCGTTACATAATTTCGCAGCATCAGAACAAGGGTTTCATGTTATTGGTAAAACTTTATATTACAACGATAGTCCCTTTACTGCGTGGGGATTTAATATGATGGGAACACTAAATCAAGCAAATTGTGGTGATAATAGCTCATATGGTTCTGCATATAATTTAAATGATAATGAGCTTTCCTACATGAAGCAAAATTGGGGTTCTCCCTCAATGCTTCGTTATCAAGTTTCCCAACCTGCACTTGCAGGAAATGATTCACATATTTCTGCTAATGACTACTTGAATAAACTAGAAGCAGATGTCGCGCTTTCTAAAAAATATGTTACGGGTATTATTATAAATGTGAATGATGAATATAATGGTTGTGGATCGCAAAGTCTTTTGCCAACAGTTGATACTGAAACTGCCTGGAAATTACTTGCGCAGTCCCCTCTTGCAAATGATCCACAAGTAATTTTTGAAATATATAATGAACCGCAAAATAATTCAAACACCACAAAAATTGAAAATGGACAAACAGTCTATACGGGTTGGCAAGAATGGAAATGGGGTAGAAAATATTGTATGGTCGATCAGTCTTGCCCGATAAAAGTAAATAAAGTATCAAGTGAAGATCCAAATCCAGATATTGTAGGTATGCAGGATTTGGTTAATGAAATTAGAGGATATCATGCAACAAATGTAATAATTGCTGATGGTGGTGAATGGGCTGAGAGTTTAGAAAATATTCAAAAGCCAGATCCTAATAATCCTGGTGATTCATATCTACTTGATGATCCAAATATTGTCTATACAGAACATCCTTATGCAGTATTTAAGTATGGTAGTATAGATCCAAATACGTTTGATGACTCAGATTGGGATAGGGCATTTGGTAATTTATCGAATAAATATCCTGTTTTGGTAACTGAATGGAATCAAAAAAATTCAGCAACAGATTCTTTGTGTGGCGAAAAAAGAGATACATCATTCTTTAACTATCTTGATGCACACAATATCGGTCTTCTTGTCCATGCATTTGATGGCTCAGGTGCAACAACGGTCAGAAAGCCAAAAGCAACGCAAGATAATCAAAAAGTAGCGTGGACGAGTTGGATGCCAACTACCTGCGACAAAGGTGGTGGAGGTATTTATATCCAAAATTACTTTAGAGTAATTGCTGCAAAACACAATATTGTTGTTGCAACGAGTACTCCCGAACCAATAGTTACTGATACTCCAGCACCTACAATTGGAGCACCTACAAATACACCAACTCCAACTCTTCTTCCACCAACGTCAACTCCACCAGCGCCAACAAATACCCCTACGCCTACTGCGCCACCACCAACGTCAACACCAACTCCAACTCCAACTCCTCAACCACTAAGCGCACCGGTGATCACATCACCAACTAGCAGCAATATTTCAACGTATCAAACAACATATGTGTTAACTGGTACAAAAGATAGTTGGGAGACGCAAATACTATTTAATAGTGTCGGAAATTCGACCACTACATATCCAACAAGTACAACGTGGCAAGCATCGGTAACACTTAAGCCAATTGGGCTTCAATCATTTGCAATAGTTGGCCAAAATGCAGCTGGAGTTTCGTCTCCTGCTACACAAATTACCTTTAATGTCCATAAATTAGGAGATATAAATGGTGATGGTGTTGTGGATTTGTATGATTATTCAATATTTTTAAGTGATTATGATAAAACATCTGGATTTAATCCATTTTCAGACATGAATGGAGATGGGGTTATCAACGCAACTGACTTTTCAATATTTGCTAGTCAATTTGGACATTAATATGTAGTATAAGGTTATATCGATAATTTTGATTTTAACAATATGACAAATAATAGATTACATGATCATTTAAGCAGAAGATATCCGTACGTGATAAGTGTATGGCAATCATTTAAGAACCAGAATTTTATTATCAAATCTGGCCTGGTAGTATTAACGCTTCTTGTTGTTGCTACGCCAATACTTTCAAAAACTTTTTTAACAACACAAAATCATGCTGCTGGTCCGAATCTTGAACCACCAGCTCCACAACAAGTGGCACCTCAATCAGCAATGTTTATTAGTCCAAGCTCTCAGACAATACAACCAGGAAGTACATTTACTGTTTCGCTTGGAATTAAAAGCCTAGATCCTTTTAATGTTGCACAAGCAAATATTGCAGTTTCTTCGAATTTACTTGTCAAATCAATTCTATATCCAACTGTTGGCCTATGTAAATTTTCATATATAAAAATTCCAAGTCTTTTAAATCCAAGCTTCTTAGGTGGAATAATTGGTAATAATTCACAAAGTTGTTCAGTTTATCAACTTGTCATACAAGCACTTGCTGTAGGAACAGGTACCATAAATGTTACTGATGTCCACATTATTTCTGCTAGTACTCATACGGATGAATCAACTACCATAACTAATGGTACATATTATATTGCAAATCCTACGCCAACCCCAACTGCGACTCCAATTCCAACTAATACACCGACACCTTCTCCTACTCAAGCTCCAACTGATACTCCAATACCTACAATTGGAGCACCTACAAATACACCAACTCCAACTTCAGTAAAAAATACACTAATCAATGGTTCGTTTGAAAACGGTTTTTTGCCTTGGTATATTTATAAACGTGCAGGATATACTGCTTTTTATGCTATAGATAATTCAACTTCGTATGATGGAAATAGTTCTTTCGTAGCCTATATAGGTAATGTTGCGGATAGAGATTGGTTTTATCAAATTATCCAAAATAATTTAAATCTTGTAGCTGGTAGATCATATACACTTACTTTTTACGCAAAAGCTACAATAAGCAGGCCACTTAAGATTTTTATACAATATAAAAATCATAAGCCATATGATACAGCAGACTTTACCATTACACCTGAATGGCAACAATTCACGTATTCATTTACTTCTCATGTGACTGACCCTTATGCTTCAGTTAAGTTTAATTTAGCAAAAGTGTCTAGTATTATTTGGCTTGACGCCATATCCTTTACCCCACACTAATTACACTTAATCTTTGTTTAGTTTACATACGACGCGGTACTTATTTTACAAGAAGTGATTTATTAAATGTTTTTGTGCTGATATCTGTTTTCCAAATCGCTTTTTTTCTAAACTTTTTACTCGTAAGATTTAGCTTCATCGTTTTTAAAAGGATTTGTATATAGAGTAATGTAGAAAGAGGATGGGCTACAAATGATTTGGCAAAGCTTTTCAGTGCTAACGATTTTGGAAAATTGTAAATTGAATAGATTTGTTTGGAAAAGTATGCTTTATTTTCTTTGAGAGAATTTTGAAATCTGTTATTTTGTTGTAAGTGTTCACTAAAGTTTCCAGGAAGTTTGTAATAACATATCGCTTGTTTTGCAAATGCATATTTAAATTTATGAAGTTTGGTAAAGATATAGATAAATGCATCATTATTTACTGCACCTTTTGGTATTTCAATTTTTTTAGCAAGATTTCTTGAAACTGCAATTAGCCTTCCATTACAGGTAAAGTAATTGTTTCCCCTATTCCAATTATGTGCAATATATTTATGAACCATTTGGCCTGTAAAGAGCGCTTTTGTAAATACATTAGAAAAACTTAGTGGCTGCACATTGCAACCTATTAGATCAGCTTTTGTTTTTTGAAACGTTTGTATGATATTTTCAACAACATTTCGATCCAATAACACGTCATCGTTTGTCAGTATTATCAAATCATCAAAAAGTAAATCAAATATATTATTTATTCGAACAGCCTGTCCCCTTCTCTTTGGATAGTATTTTATGAGTAACTTTGGATTTTGTATTTCGAGTCGTATTTTCTTAGAAAGTTTTTTTCCATCAACAACTACCAATATGTGGTGCAATTTTTTATACGCACTTTGAGAATAAATGGATTTTAAGGTATGGATTAAGCTTTCTCCACCAGAATATGTAGGAAGAGCAATGGAAACATGTATACGTTTTGGCATATCGTTTATACTGCTCGTTTAGTAATAATATATAATTTTTTTATATTTGTCCAATTTTTTAGTAATGTAGCTTATGTATGCCGCTGCGGTAGGGTTACTGGGATATTAAAAACAATGATTTGCAATACAAAAAGGAAGATCATTATCTAAATACCATTTATTTTGAAAAAGTACAAGTTTTATTGTTTTACCAGATGAGAGCTTACAAATGCCATAGGTTTTTGTTTTTTTAACTAAACTAACACAACCTCTAAAGTTATAGTAGTTTTCAAATGAGCTATGTGCCGTTCTAAGCATGAAAAACTGATTAATGGCAAAAATAAAAGTGATAGCAAGTAGTAAAAGAAGACAAAGAAATAAGTTCCGACTATTCAAAAGCTTCATATGTGTAGTATATCACTCTGCCTTATTTGTTGTGCAAAAGTCTTTTCGGTGTATGCGAATGTAATTGCCTATTTGGGTTTGTATGACGAGTTTCTGGATAGTTATTAGGCGAATGCTCTGGTTGTGTTGGGGATACAAGTGGTGGCCAAGGTCTATTTTTTCCTTTTTCAACCATATCTCTATTTAATTGTCGGCGTCTTGCATCAGCGTTTTCTCTTTCTGGATTCTGTGGTCTTGATTCAGGCCTGGACATAGTACCTGGAGTATAGTACTTTGCTTAAAAAGAAGCAATAATAGTATATTTTGCTTTGCTCGTGTTTTTATAGGACTATTTCTGTTATACTACATTATGGCCATTTTTAACGGAAGATCAGATAGAGGAAGAAGTGTATATAATCGTGGAGTAGAACGCCCCCCAATGCATAGCGCAGTTTGTAGTAAATGTGGTGCAGCGTGCCAAGTCCCCTTTAAGCCAACAGGAAACAGACCATTATTTTGTAATGATTGTTTTAAACTAGAAGGTGGAGGGAATCGTCGAAATGATGATAGACGTTCACAAAATCCACAAGATCGACCAATGTATGACGCAATTTGTGATAATTGTGGAAACAGATGTCAAATTCCTTTTCAGCCTCGACAAGGCAGAGAAGTTTTCTGTAGTCATTGTTTTGAACAAAAAGAAAAAGGAAATCAACGTTCAGATGAGCGACCTCGAAATAATGTTTCGTTAGACGAAGTAAATGCAAAATTAGATAAGATACTATCCTTACTGTCTACTTCTTCAAAAGAAGAAGTAAGTGTTGAGCCTATAAAATTAGAATCTACGAAGAAAGTAAAAAAAGCGAAACCAGAAATCACTGTTGAAAAGGTATTGCCAGTTGTTGAAGAAGCCGTAGTAGATTTCCCTACTCCTCCAGTTAAAAAAATTGTCAAAAAAACAACAAAGAAAATAATCCCTGAACAAGTGGCAGATGACATTTCTGCTATCTCCGAAGAACAAATCTAATCGTTTTTTTCATATTTTCCCGTAATTCCCCTTTTCTTTTCGTGATATACTTTTATGACGAAAGGAGGTGAATAGAAATGAAGGTATTATTTTTAATTCGAGGAGGAAATGTTTCCAAAGAACAACTAGAAGAACATTCAAAGGAATGGATGGCATATATGGATGAGCTCAAGAACAGAGGAGCTCTTCGTGGAGGTGTTCCACTTGCAGGTGGTAAGCTCGTAACAACAGACAGTGTAGAAGACTATAAAGCTTCACATAATGATGTTGCTGGAACGCTAGAACTTGAAGTAGATTCAATGGAAAATGCTGTTAAAGCAGCGCAAATGGCACCACATCTTAAATTTGGTGGTATTGTCGAAATTCGTGAAGCAAAAGACATGTAACTTCTTGCTTTTAAAACCACAAACAGCGCTTGTTTGTGGTTTTTTAGTGGAAGTAGGTGAAGCGCTAAAGCTCTCCTTATGTATAAAGGAGTATACTGTACATACGTGAAAGTAAAATCAACTATTATATTTTCAAAAAATCCTTTTAAGGTAAGAGATAGGCAATCATTACAAACTGAAGAAAATAAAGTAAGTTTTTGGCTTAAAAAATTATATGATCAAGGCCAAAGAAATAAAAAAATAAATACATCTGAGGATTCACTTACAAGCGTAAACATTTTGCAACACAAAATAGAAAAAACGCATATTGCAGAAGACAAGGGATTAGATCAGTATGCTGCAGATCAAAAAGTCAAAATTGAAAGCGATAAGCATATAGTTGAAGAACTGGTCAAACAATCAAATAGACGACTTATTAGTATTTCATCCACGTTTCCATTTACTTTGTTTCCAAACACTATTGATGTTGAAGAAAATCGAATTACCTTTAATTTTCGACAATTTTTGGCATATCAATCACATAGTATTGATATTAAAGATATTACAAATGTATTTATTGAAGCGGGTATCTTTTTTGCTTCTTTGCAAGTCGTATCTCGGACATTTACTGAAAATGAAGTAAAAATTGATTATTTAAAAAAAGATCAAGCAGTGCAAGTCCGAAAAATTATCGAAGGACTTAGAACTCTTAAGACAAACGATATTGATACGTCAAGTTATGAAATTGGAGAATTGTTGAATAAATTACTTGAGCTAAATATGTCAGATCACATTAAGTAACTATGTAAGGAATCTTAGGCTCTTGCACCAGTGATTACATATAGTACAAGCCCTACGATTAGTGAAATAATAAGTATACTATCAAGTCCAGCAAAAGCAATTATTCCAAGTACTGATAAAACCCAAAGTACTAAAAAGACAGACGCAATTGCTCGAAATGGATTTGGAAGCTCTCCAATAATAATACCTATAACAAGAAGAATTAGAATATTCCAAAGCGTTATCACATGATTATTTATAGTAAAGAGAGACATGTCTGGAATTTGTAATCCCTGAATATGTATATATCCAAAAAACCAAAGTACAAAGAGTGCAGCAATTAATGCAAGTAACATATATTATGTATAGTATATATCTCATCAATTATAACAATATAAGAACTCCGCAACAATTAGGTAAGAACACTTCGTTTGTCTACTTGTTTAGTATTTGACACACGCACTTGCATAGGATATAAAATTACTATATGCAGTCAGAAAATAGAGATCATGGAGATGTGTTGGTTAGTATACTTGACCGTTTCCGATCAGGTGAAGTGAAGCCTGACAAAGACACTCCTCCATGGATAAATGAGATTCTTGCACTTGAGGAAAGAGATAAAAATCGACATTTTGATAGAGCGGATATAAAAGATATTATTCAGCGAAATAGTATTCCTGATAATACGCTGCATAGTTCTCCAATTGCAAGCGAGCGAATTGAAAATAGAGATCCTCAAAAAACCAAATAAGATATCAGTTTTGCAATAAATAATCCTATAGATTTGTAATCTAGCCTCGATTTTGATATACTTTCCAAACATTTTGTCTACTTTAAAACAATAGCTGTTTTTTAAGTGGCAAAAAGTATTTTTGCACATTAACAACTTTCATAGAATACTTCAGTGAGGCAACAGGAAGATACAAATACTGTCTTTCTATTGTCTCATTTGAAGATAAAAAACAAAAGGAAATTTACATGGAACTTTCAAAAAGAACGATTACGTGGTCAGACTTCATTACCAAAAATCCAGAACTATCGGGAGGACAATTACTAATTGAAGAAGTTGGAAAGGTACTGCAAGCACAGATTCGAAGAATTATACTCGCTGAAATCTTTGTCATCTTTATGCTTGATTGGGTAGCAATACGTGAGCAAGAAGGGACATGGAGATATCATCAATTCGATCAAGAATATAGTTACTTTACAACTACTCAGCTTGTTTTACTCGACTGTGGGCACTTTGCATTTGATGATGCATTTTCTTCACATTACGAGATTATTCCAATTGGAGACAAGGCATCGCTTAGAGTTTCGGATATACTCCCCATTTCAGATGCTTAACAAAAGATAGGAAAAGGAGGCAGTGATGAGTGGCAGTACATTTCTTTCGAGATCAGATGTCGAGAGAGATTTTAAATATGTTGTCGATATGTATACCAACGCCAACAGACAAATCTCACTTGTGACTGAACTAGTCGTTGTTGTAACAGATCCAGCAATTCCCATATTTTCTCCAGGGCTACCACGCGATGGCTTATGGCCGTATTTTGTACGGAATATATGTTATTTTGTGGGGCGTTTTGGCGTAAGTAAGGAAGAGCCGACTCACTACGTAGAGATTGCCATACGCGAAGCGTTTAAAGCATGGAGAACACTTTGTTCTTCTGATGATTTTGTGGAAGAAGCTTCTTACCTATACCAAATGGGAGATCCTTTCTTTGCAAGATCAATCGTTGGGAAAGGTGGATTTGTCGTATCATGTGCCGGACGAAGTTCCAAGCAAAATTACGAATTCGCACGTGATATGCTTGCTGTCTGTCAGCAAACGGCCTTTGTTAACAAGAATCATAGTATGCTTTTGGGGAATGACCATGTCATACAAGAAAGTCCTTTCCCAAGCGATATAGATCTTGTCATCTACCAAGGGGCTGGAGCTGCATAGTAGGAGACTTTATTCAACTAACTAAATAATATAGGAGCATGGAGTTGAGAACCAATTTTGTCGATACCTTTAGCAAGAAGCACGTAGATAAGTTTCCAAGCCAGTTTCTAAGCGATACTAATCGTTTCTCTTTGACAGATTGTCCAGTCGAGGAAATGCTGCTGATTGAGAGGACTCATATTCCGGAAATAAACATGCTTTCAAACAGTAGTGAAACTGTCCGGGCAAAAATTGAGAATCTTTCATTCATTGTCGTCTTGGATGTGGCAGAAGTGCTATATCAAAGCGAACTCGAAGCCATTGGTGCTATGTGTTTTGCGGTCGTATCGCATGGTGCATGGAGAATTCTGGCAACTTTGCTTTGCGAGCAACATTTCAAATATCGCTGGTACGAGATTCTGCTCGAACATTTTCCGTGGGATACGACAAAGGATTGGGAGGATCTTACACTTTCTGACGTCACGCAACTTCCTGATGGAGCTTTAGAGCATTTGGCAATTTGCAATGTTTGTCGAGTTCGAGCAGAGTCATCTCTTTCAGCTTTGGTCGAAACCAAGTTGGATGAAGCACTGGTCATCATCGCGCGTTCCACATAAGGATTTCCCAGTTTTTTAGTATCATTCTATGAAAGGAGGTGCACACGGTAGTAGGGTCATTGGAAACAATGAAAAAGAAAGAAACATGCATATGCGTGCCATGCATATACTACCTACTGTTTCTTTCCCCCTACTGCCAAATCAACTATTTTTATTGACGCATAGTTTTTAATACTGTATTATTTTCACTCTATATGAAAGAAGAGCCACTCTTTTATTTGTCGCCAAAAGATCATGGAGGTTTACGTCTTGTCTATTCAGATCGAGATGAAGGTAGGAAGAATGTTGGGTCTTGGACTCATAATTCTCCTCCTTTTACCACAAGTACGCAGTACAAAGTGTTAGAAAACGCATTTAATAATTCAGAAAATGAGACAGAAATACTTGATATATTACAAACATTCGAACCATCATGGCAAAAAAGACGCGAGCAGCCTCAATTTGTACAAGCATCGATAACAGATCCTACTGTTGCAATTGAAGATCGAACTAAACTTATGGCGCTTGCCTCTGACTTTTTTGCAAATTTAGCTCATTGTGATATATCAGAAGGGATTCCATCTGTAGGAGTGTGGAAAGAAAATCAATTAGAACGTAGTTTACGGCCTGATTATTACTATATGCAACCAATACTTTCTCCAGAACTTTCTTTTCCAAATGAATTTGAAGAAGCAATATTTCATTTCTTAACACAAACTGCATTTGAACAAGTTGAATTATATGATATTGAATGGTGGAGTGCGTCTGAAGATTTATCTGAGTACGGACTTACCAAAATTGGAACTATATCCCCTGCTCCATCGGGAAATATTGCATAACGAAACTTTGTATTGCTGAGTTTAGCTTATTAGGACTTGACAAATAATTTAGAAATGATATTATGATTAACATACTTAATCAAAATATGTCAAAGAAATTAGTATTTTCATTTACTCTCCCACTTTTTTTAGCAGCATCTTTTTTTGCGACTTCAGCTCAGGCGACATCTTTAAATACTGTAATTCGAGGAAACGCATATAATAATGGTTCCCCTGTTAACAATCTAGCAGTTTCGATTACCTGCGTTGATCATAATGTTACGTACTCAACTACTGCACACACAGATGGAAATGGATTATATGAAATAACAGTTCCTATCTCGTCATGTACTAAAGGAGATAGTACAACGCAAAAAGCCACCTATAACGGCGTAACACTTACTGATAATGAGTTAGTATCAAATGATCCACAATTTAATGGTGTAAGTTACTTAGCAACCGGTGATTTTAATTTTTCAGTTGCAAGTGTGCCTGAATTCGGT
Organism: Candidatus Levyibacteriota bacterium; assembly: GCA_003152105.1. Classification (GTDB taxonomy): domain Bacteria; phylum Patescibacteriota; class Microgenomatia; order Levybacterales; family UBA12049; genus PALSA-1332. The sequence goes on along the minus strand of PLZJ01000003.1, from coordinate 131,705 downwards.
ACACTAACTGGAATGGTTGCACTTCTTGGTTCAGTAGGAGCATTTGTATTCTTTAGACGCAAAAACCTCATTTAAGCTTTTTTAATTTCTTTGTATTGACAAGTTGTTGTACCTTTTTTATGATATGACACTATGAGCGAACGAGCACGTTTTACACAAGATCCTACTGTACTGCATAGTTTTGTACACCATTATGAACATGCCAAATCTGATGCGCTTTCCTCAGTTCGAATAGAAGGAAAAATTAAAGAAATACATCCACTTCTTTTTTCATTTCAAGAAGGTCAGTCTCGATCCTTTAAAGATTATGGGGCAACACTTACCTATAATAGAGGTCGAAATATGATTGCAGATATAATGTTTCATACTAATTTCGAGCCATTTCTTACACAAACTATTACAAATAAGGATATTTCGCGACATGTGGTTGATTCTAGTGGCATATTTTTAGTACCTAGTTGGACGAGTAATGATTGGATTTTGCATTCCACAAAACCTGATGCAGTAAATGAAATGAATAGATATTCAGGCCTTAAGATCTTTTTTCGTAATGTAAGGAACATATCTCCTTGGCTTGGAGACAAAATATATGAACAGTTAAGTCATAGTCCTAAACTCGAAAACCCATTATATAAGAAAGCGTATTTGCAGGGTATATTTGATATGTTAAATCCACCATTTCTTGCATATTATGACCCTGCTATAGCAGTCGGTCAAGAAGAAGAAAGAATGCGTACGAAAAAACTGGAAGTAGAAAGCTTAAGTAAATTAAAAGCAGCTGTAGAGAGTGGTAAATTTGCACAAGATTTAGAGCCAGTTATTCTGCCTACCCGTGAGCCTACAGTTGACGATTTGGCACGCTATGCATATCTTAAAAAGCGCTTACAAGACAAAGAATTATTTACTGGTGAAGATGAACAAAAAGACTCGTTATTTCCTATAACTGCAGTTGAAAATTATGGCTATATGTTATTACATGAAGATAGTGATTCAGATTTGCAAAGTGACTAATTTACTTGTTAAAACAATCTAAACCTCATCTATATACGTAATTTGAAGCTAAAAGTTCTAAGCATTTTATAAGTTTTTATCTGTAGTATTGATATAGATTACACGAGAGGAGGTGAGCAATTGAAAAAACAACTATCACTTTTATTTGTTACAACACTGCTTGTTGGATCACTTAGTTTTGTTTCACAAGCACATGCACAAACTGCTAATAGTTCAAATTCGGGAAATTTCTTTGAAGGGCTTATTGCCGCTATTGCACAAAAGTTTGGTTTAGATCAAACACAAGTAAAAACTGCTGTTACTCAATATACATCAACTCATAAACACACAAGACCGACATGGGCACCAAATCAACAAACAATGCAACAACGTGAAGACCAAAGACTTTCAGCACTGGTTACCAGTGGAAAAATTACTGCTGATCAAAAAACGGCAATCGAAGCAGAGCTAACAAGTTTATATCAAAAATATAATCTAAGTAGTACAACACTAACTATGGTGCAAAGAAGAACTGCAATGCAAAGCATGCAGTCAGATCTTAAGGCATGGGCAACTTCACAAAATATTAATTATGCATACGTTATGCCAGGATTTGGCGGACGTGGCATGCATGGCATGTGGAAATCTAAATTAACGCCTACACCATCACCATAACATAAGTTCTATACTATACTGTTGCGCTAGGAGGCACACCAAACGGTGTGCCTTTTAGTATGCTGGATTTTTTGAATTGACAAGAGGAATAATTAGCAGGATACTCTAATTATGAAATATTTTCTTGGAATACTTTCAATTCTGCCCTTACTTTATATAGTTGTCTTTTTTGCTCTATTTATTTCAGCCTTTGTCCATATTGCATCTGGAGGTAATCCAGGGAGTTCATTTCTCGTTTTCTTTCCAACTCTCATCGTTGTTCATTTTGCAATGATTCTGCTCATTTTTGGACTTATTATCTATTATTGTATTTTGGTAATGCAAAATGAGATGCTTGATGAGAACAAAAAGCTATTATGGATGGTGCTCATTATAATAGGAAATACGTTTGCACTCCCCTTTTATTGGTATTTTCATATATATAAGCAAGGCAATAAGACCAATCTGGCAAAAGAAAAATCACTAGATACCTCTACTGATACATATATGGTAATAACTGCGGTTTTACTACTTACTTTTTATCCTGCAGGAGTTATTACTATGTGGATGTGGCTTAAAAAGTGGCCAATATGGGTAAAAATCTTAATTACTCTACCAGTTGTACTTTTTATCTTATTATTTATTGTCGTAATTGGATTATTTTTTATCTTTCTAACAAGTTCCACAAATACAAAGCAAATGAGTTTGGAAACACGATCAATTCCCTATAATAGCGATATTTCTGAAGCGTCAGAAAATTGGAATAATGGTAATTTTTCAACATCATTGCAACTTGCGAGTAAAGCATTAACTGAGGCTATAACGCCTGGGCAAAAAGCAGAAGCACATTATTGGATTGGCATGTCATATGTTGCAACAGATAATGTAATACAGGGAACAAGTGAAGAAAATTTTGCAATTTCACTTAACCCATCATATTTTGCCCCTTACGCTGCGCTTTCATCAATAGCGCTTTCTGAAAATAACAATAATCAGGCACTCATATATGCAAATAAATCTATAACGCTTAATCCAACATACGACTGGGCACATAATGATAAAGGCTTAGCGCTTTTTGCACTTGGAAATAAAAGCGAAGCAATTCAGGAATTAACATATGCACATTCACTGGATCCAATGAATATGGGTATAGAAAAGAATTTAGAATCAGTTGAAAATCAAAATAATTCTCAAGCAAGTCCTTCACATATGCTTCCCTATTCCTCAACTCCTCAATAGTTATTTATAAGCGTGGTGGTATAATAGGTGCATGCAAAAAGACATTGTCAAAACATTATCCGGTCATCATTTAAAATCAACTAGTGCAAGACGAGAACTGTTATCGTTACTTTCTCAAGTAAATACACCCGTTGACGCAGCGTTTTTAGTTGAGAAATTGGAGAAAAAACTTGGCATTGACCGAGTGACAGTATTTCGTATGTTAAATGTGTTAACAAAGCATGGTATTGTTCGTAAGCTTGAATTTGGGGAAGGGAAAGCAAGATATGAACTATTTACTACCGATCACCATCATTTCATTTGTGATAACTGTGGAACAATTGAGGATATATCAGATTGCAATATTGAAGCATTAGAAAAAGAAATATCAGCTAAAAAACACATTCGAATTTTGCGCCATAGCTTAGAGTTTTATGGATTATGCGAAAAGTGCTCAAAGTTGCTAAAAGAAAATATCGGTTCCTAAATAACTTTTTTCTTATTCTTTATCCACCATTTACAAGTACCATGCCAGCTGTCCCTAATAAGAGTAGCAGTAATGAACCGGTAATTATGTTCATAATAAGAGTATACAACAAGTAGCTGAAGAAAAACTGAGCTCTTCAAATATAAATTTCCCTACTTGACAAATGCATCTGAGTTGCATTATACTTAGAGCATGTTTACGAGAATTTTTGGCATCTTTATAGGTATCGCTGTTATAGCCTTTATTATTTATTTTCTTCTTACTAGTTCACAATCTCTTTCACCTTCTACGTCACATATTCAAATAGTTGCTGCAGAAAATTTTTACGGAGATATAGCAGAGCAACTTGGAGGTTCTCATGTAGTTGTAAAAAGTATTCTCTCAGATCCAAATGCAGATCCACATGAATATGAATCAAGCGTTCCTGATGCAGTAGCAGTTGCGAATGCATCTTTGATTATAGAAAACGGATTATCATATGATTCATGGATGGATAAATTAGTAAATGCGTCCCCAAATAATAAGAGAACTGTTTTAATTATGGGTAATATTGCTCCTCACAAATTACCAGATAATCCTCACGTGTGGTATGGCATTGATAATGTTACTTCATTCGCCGCTTCTATAACTTCTCATCTTAAAAAGATTGATCCTCAAAACAGCAAAGAATATGACCAAAATTTGCAAACATTTCTTCTCTCACTATCTCCTATAAAAGACAAAATAAATGACATTAAAGCAAAATTTGCTAATACACCGGTTGGACTCACTGAAACAATATACTTATATCAATCTAATCCAGAAGGGCTTTCAGTACTTACTCCTTTTGATTTTGAAAAAGCGGTTGCTGAAGGAAATGATCCGTTAGCATCGAGTGTTTCTTTAGCAAATACGCAAGTTATCCAAAAACAAATAAAAATACTAATCGTAAATAGTCAAACAATTACACCAATTACTACCAATTTAGAAAACGAAGCAAAAGAGCAACACATACCAGTCGTATTTGTTTCTGAAACAATGCCTAAAAACACTTCGTATCAGGACTGGATGCTTCAACAGCTAGACACGCTTGAGAGCTCACTATCTTCACAGTAAATATACTATACTTATACTATGGAAAAAAATCATATAGAAATTAAAAACCTTTCCATTAGGCTTTCTGATAAACCAATACTAACAGATGTGACGCTTGAAATTGCGCAAGGTGAATTTATCGCAATTCTTGGACCAAACGGAGCGGGAAAAAGCACGCTACTTAAGTTACTTCTTGGTTTACTTACCCCTACTTCTGGAAGCATATCGCTTCTTGGGAAAAAGCCAACAAAAGGAAATAATGAAATTGGTTATGCACCACAACACAGAGTATTGGAAACAGATTTGGCGCTTCGTGCCTGCGATGTAGTAGGGTTTGGATTAGATGGTAATAAATGGGGATTTGGATTGCCAAACAAAAAAAGAACTGAAAAAATAAAAAAAGCACTTTCGGAAGTAGATATGGAAAGGTATAGCGCAACTCCAGTTGGAAGATTGTCTGGTGGAGAACAGCAACGATTACTTATAGCTCAGGCACTTATTACCGACCCTCGTATATTGCTTCTTGATGAACCCTTGTCAAATTTGGATATTAATCATAGTAATGAAATCGTATCGCTGCTTGTATCACTTTCTAAAGACAGAGGAGTAACCATTCTTCTTGTTTCTCATGATATTAATCCCCTACTTCCTTTTGTTGACCGCGTAATATTTATGGCAAACGGTAAGTCAGCAATTGGGGTTCCAGATGAAGTTATTACGACAAAAACATTATCCACGCTCTATGCAACTGACGTTGAAGTGATAAGAGCAAAAAATCGTATTTTCGTAGTTGGTGCAGAGCTATAGCTATGATAACACTTCTTCTCTATCCCTTTGTGCAAAACGCTTTTTTGGCAGGTACACTTGTTGCAGTAATTGCAGCTTTTGTTGGGTATTTTTTGCTTGCAAGAGGACTTACTTTTGCTGGACATGCATTGTCTCAAATGGGATTTGCTGGAGCTGCGGGCGCACTTGTGCTTGGTATTGATCCAGTATTTGGTTTGCTTTTTTTTACCGTTACCTCGGGCATTGCAATTGGGTATTTAGGAAAACAACTCCGTGAACGTGATATTACGATTGGTATTTTAATGGTATTTGTGCTTGGGCTTGGTTCTCTATTCCTGTCTCTCTATAATGGATATGCACAGCGAGCATACAGTATTTTATTTGGAACAATTCTTGGTATCACGAGGTTTGATGTTTTAATAACCTGTTTATTTTGTCTTATAACATTTACTGCTCTTTTGGTAATGTATAGACCATTATTATTTTCTTCATTTGATCCTGAGGTAGCACAAGCAAGAGGCGTGCCAGTGAGGCTTTTGGCAATACTTTTTCTTATACTTGTTGCAATTACAGTATCTGTAGCAGTGCAAGTTGTTGGTGTTTTACTCATATTCACGCTTTTAGTTGGGCCACCAGCAACGGCAATACGTATCGTACATTCACCTAGTAGAGCTATTCTGTTAGCAATTATTCTTGGTGTTTTGTATACGTGGCTTGGGATATTTTTTGCATTAACTTCAACTATTCCAGTTAGTTTTTATATTGCTGCACTCTCATTTGGGATATATGTTCCCATTCGACTATATACGAACCAGTATGGGAAGAGAGGGAAAAAATGATAACACTTTTGCATCAAGCATTTATACAAAACGCTTTTTTGGCAGGAACCATTATTGGGATTGTTTCGGCAATTGTAGGATATTTTGTTGTACTTCGCGCTCAGTCTTTTGCCGCTGAATCTTTAACTGATATTGGGTTTGCAGGAGCCACAGGCGCCGCACTTCTTGGTGTAAGTTCACTTCTTGGCATGATTATCTTTACACTTATTGCAGCTTTTTCTATGGGTGCACTTGGGAAACGATTACAAGGAAGAGATATTGAAGTTGGAATGATATTGTCATTTGCACTAGGTCTTGGCGTATTATTCCTACATTTATATACGAGCTCTTCAACTGAGGCAATAGGAGTATTATTTGGATCGATACTCAGCGTTACCGGGTTTGATGTTTTACTTACCTTAATTTTTGGTATTGTTATACTTTGTATTCTCGCATTTCTCTATAGACCATTACTCTTTTCTTCAATTGATCCAGAAGTAGCACAAGCACGTGGAGTTCCTGTTTCGTTGCTTTCCATTGTCTTTATGTTGCTTTTAGCAGTTACCATTGCCGAAGCAATTCAAGTTGTTGGTATTTTACTTATCTTTGCTCTACTTATTGCACCAGCAGCAGCAGCACAGCATATTACAAAAAAACCTTCCTCCGCCATACTTATTTCAGTAGTGTTATCTTTATTTTTTACATGGGGAGGATTACTGCTTGCTTTATTTGGACAATTTCCCGTAAGTTTTTATATTGCAACACTTGCTTCACTTACCTATTTTATATCAATTACCTGGGGTCATAGATTTTTTCCACACACGTATCACGCACCATTGCATGCGCCAAAACATATTGAACAGAAAAGTACATTACATGAATAATTGAGGGATACTTATGATCGTAGTTCTTCTTTTTTGTAGAAAATATCTCCGTCTGGCGTTACATCGACATGATAACCAAGCTGCCCAAGCAGTGTTGCGGTACTAAGAATTTTTTCTGTTTGATCTGGAGCATCAATAAAAAGATGTGGGCGTATATCGGTAAAATCAATGATAAATTGTGGATCTGCATGAATTTCCGAAACTTTCTCTGCTACATTTTTTCCAACGACCGAATCTTTGTGTTGTTCAATCCAAAGCGCTGATATTCCATTTTCACCAGTTTCGGGGTCAAGCTCCATTGCAACTGCTGGGGCAACAAGTTTTGCATTTTGTTTCCAATACCCTACAATATCGGGATAAAAACTTTTTCGCTCTTTTTGTATTATAGATCGAATGGCACTTTGATAAACACTTCTTGCTTCAGGTAATGAAAAATTGGGGTTTCCTTGTAAATAAGAAGTGAAAAAAACTTCTGCTTCTGCAATGCTTGGGGCGTGGTGTATTCCTTGATCTCTTTCTGACATCTTCAGTGATTATATCATACTTGCGGTCTAATCGACTACCTTTGATTTGACACTTGGGGTATACTATATGTATGCAAAGACCACGGTGCATTAGAATATTTAAAACAAAAGAACAAGCGCTTTTGGCAAAGGCTATTTTGCAAAAAGCACATATCCCCGCAACTATTAAAGAAGATACGTTTGGAGACATTAAGCTCCCCGATATTGGGATTCAAGCGCGCTTTAGGTTATATATTGAGCAACGAGATATTTCAAAAGCAGGAATGTACTTAGTAATAGAACTTGCGAAGACTAGAATAACATCATAGTACTATTTCACTCTTTTACTTTTTAAGGAGAAGTGGTATGGTAACTATATGGAAGAAAATCAAAAAACAACACAACTCACCTCTTTTCATAGAGACGCAAATTACAAAACACACCATTCCCCATTGGCAAAACATGCGCTTGTTATTGTTGTCGTACTTGTTCTTCTACTTCTTGCCATATACTGTGCAATCTGGTATTTATATCAAACAGATATGAATCAGTTAAAAGTTCAATCCTCAGTAACTACTCCTTCTTCATATTAACCACATTTTTACACAAAAAACCCCGCAGAGCCGATAATCTCTACGGGGCTTAATGATTGTCTAATTATGCTACACTCCTGCCAGTAAACATGCGTGCAAGTCCTATGACTACAACAGCACCTATTACTGAGACAAATATGCTCCAGAGATTAAATCCTGTTACACCACTTTGTCCGAATAGATTAAATATCATGCCTCCAACGAGTGCGCCAACTATTCCAAGTATTATATCCATCAGAATACCTGTTGAACTCTTCATAATATATGAGGCGAGAAATCCTGCAATTGCTCCAAGAACAATCATGAATAGTATGTCCATGCTTTCCTCACCTCCCTTCTTATTGCTTTGTGTCTTTTTATCGCAATATACTTTTTTAATTCTACTCTTTCTATTCTTTCCTCCTGTTGCTTACTCATGTATATATAGTAGATTTTTACTATGAGAAAAATATGAAACTTATGTAAGAATTAAGAAAGAAGTAGTTTTGTTTAAAAAAGATGATGAAAAAATTGGTCTAAATTATACCAAAAGTCATTTGTTTGACGTTTCATCGTTATTTGCATTGGCGCTGCATTATTACTTATTACGCTTGCTTCTTGGTTAAAGTAATTTGGCGAAGTAACAGATATGCTTTGTGTGTTTCTAGCAACTGGCAATTCAAAATCTCCATTTTGATTTGTTTGTGTACTATTTAATCCGTCCTGTGAGGTAACCGTAGCATTTGCAATTCCTTCACCCAAAACATTATTAACTTTCCCGTTTACCACATAAGGCAGATAGTAATTTTTAATAACCTGATCAACTGGTTTTGCAGCACCATTATCTGAAAGCAGGGCTGTTGAGCCATACATAATATCCCAATAATTAATTCCAGAAATATCATTCTTGTCATGATATAAACATGTAAATAATTTGGAAACAAAATCAGCTTGCTGCGCATCTGTCATGTCTCCATTAATATCTGGTATTGGGGCACCAAATTCTCCAAGCGTTACTTTACTATGGAAGGTATTGTTGAAATATGAAATATAGTCACACATTTCACTTGGTGATTTAACATAGTGATCTATGGTTACGTTGTCGCCGATTGCATCTATCGTTGGTTTATCAAGTACTGCTTTTGCCCATCCCCCACTCATTGAAAACCAATTTGTAACTATTGATTTATGAATTTGAGAAAACGCATCATTCTCGTTTTGATATTCATCAATTAAAAACTGACGATATGGCGCAATAGAAGAAGATTCTTTATTTAAAAATGGTCCCCCATTTTCTGCTTCTGGTGCTTCAGTAAAAATATCTCCATCTTGAAACAGTTGTGGGTTACGTAAGATAAAGGATTTCGTGTCTTGTAAGTTTTGAAGAGTTGTCATATTTGTAGGATAATCAAACCATCCTTCCCAGGAAGAAAAGTTTCCTCTGAACCAAATATGCAAGTTATATTGTCTTGCCGTAGTAACCCAAAGAGTAAGTATTGGTAAAAATTCTGAATCATATGGTGTATCTATGGCGACACAGTTTGCTCCAAGATTTTTAATGGCAACTATCTGTGTTGTTATTTGATTTTGCGCACCTGTGCTTCCCATCATTGATCTTGCCATGTCTCGAGAAGATTTCATTGTATCAATACATTGATAATTCCAAAATGTAGCATTAGTTGGTTTTGCTGTACCAAGTACTAGGTTTGTTCCAAAAACACCAACACAAAAAAGAAATAGCGTAAGCAAGGTAAGAAGAAAAAACTTAGTCGTTAGAAAATGTGTTAGTTTCATAAGTCATGTTCTCTCTTTATTATATCTAGTAGTTATATTAACTGCCAATTCGTTTAAATATCAAAATTTCTTTTGATGTATATACCTTATTAAAATAAGTGTAAAGAAGATTTTGTTCTTGTTGTGTTTCGTATAAGTGGTTCCATACATCATCATTTCTCTGTAATATGATCCATGTTGCATATTTCTCAGGAGTAATAAAAGAGTCAGTATAATATGGTTTTGTACCAACGTTTATAACTTCTTGCATTGGAATACCACTTTTTATAATACTTACTGTTCTTGCATAATCATCAAGTAGCACAAGTCCTTTTGTGTAATGTTTTGTAAGCCAAAGTTGTGCATCTGGATTTCTAGATGCTGAAAGGCCGACCGTTGCATCAGAGAGTGTTAATACTTTTTGATATCCTACAAAGAAAAGTGCGAGTTGAAAAATGGTTAACCCAACAAGAAATGCTTTACCCTTGGCGTTTGCTTTGAAATAGAGATATCCTAAGATAAACGCAACATAAGGCATCATCATGAGTCCATATCTGACATTGAAAAGTCTCCATTCAAAAGAAATGGGCGTTAATGATTGTATGAAAATAACAGATTCACCTAAAAAGAGTGTTGCCCAGTTGAATAAAAACGGAACAAAAAGAAGTGATAATACATAGAAAAGTATTCTCTTTTCCTTATTTCTTATAAAGAGAAATATAGCAATTACCGTTGTTAAAAAAAGTAATACGCCAGTTATTTCCATTGAAGTGACAAAGTAATAAAGGAATGAAACAAAGATATTATGATACGCAGGAAGTTCTCCTCTACCTAACCAGTTATGTTGTTGGGATGACGCAGAATAGATGCTTGTACTAAAGTAAAATGCATTACCTAAAATTAAATAACACCATCCAAGCCAAAGAGCGATGGCAAAGAATGCGAGTGTTGAAAACATAATAACTCTTCCCTGTATTTTGCTAAATGATGCCTTTTTAGAAATAAGATAAACGATAAGTAAAAACGCTTCAAATAAAACAAGTGACCATCCGTCATATCGAGATAACGCTGCACAGAAACCAAAGAATGCTGCAATGACAAGGTAGAAAACTGAATCTTTGCTTTGTATATATTTCATAAAATAATACGTTGACAATAAAAAGAAAACAAGCAGTACTAGTTCTGACATTGGCGTTGATTGCATATAGAGTATATTTGGATTTGTTGCAAAAACTAGAAATGCAAAAAAGGAAGCGTTTTTATTTTTTGTAATAAAGAGTGTTAATTTATATAAAAATAAACAGGATACGACAAACGCAATACCAGAAATTATTGATCCACCAAGTCCGCTTCTCCATAATGGATCAAACCAAACAAGAGGAACCATAAGTAAATGTGGTAATGGAAGCCACACGCCCCCAAGTTGTGCAAAACCAGGCGTCAACGAGTCGACAACACGTTTTGCAATGTTTATGTGTGATTCTGCATCTCCATAAGAGAGAATTTCATTTTGCAAAGTGTAATAGATTATTGAAGCCAGTGAAATTAATGACGAAAGTATAACGATTATTTTTTCAAATTCGAGTTTCGTTAGTACGTTTTCGACAAAAGGTATTTTTGGTAATGAGATTGTTATATTATTCATGTTTTGTAAAAATTGGTAATACGAATAAAACAGTTACTGTTATAACAAGAAGGCCTATGTAGATATAGGCAAAATACATTGGTAGAGTTACGCTTTGATGTAAAAATGTGTTGTAGAAAAAGCTACTACTTTGATTATGAAATAAGTATTTTTCATTTTGTAAAAAGTTATAGCCAGTATGCAAATAATCTGCTTCTACTTTTGGAGGAATTGCATTTGAGGTGAGTACCCCAAGAAGCGCAATAGCAATTGAGTAAGTCATAAGTATAAAAGTAATTATTCTTCGGATCAAATTGTGTTTTGCAAGAGTTACCCATTTTGCCGCAAATAAGGAAAGTATTGCCATTGCAGGGATAAGATATCGTGGTCCAAATGCCCATCCTCCCCATGGATCTCCCCAACTACTGTATAAAAAGACATCTATGCCAATAAGTCCAAATAATATTATAGTTTCAGTTGAGAGATCTGAAAGCATTGCTAATATGCCCAAAAACGCAATGACAAAGATTGGGCTATATAATAGTAGTCCCCTGTCTAAGCTAGTTGTTAAGGTATAAAAGCTAAAGGGAATATTATCTTCTGAGAAAAATGAAACAGTATCACTTTTGTTTTTCGCGATTGTTGCAAGTTTTGCTGTCCCTTTTTTACTTGTTAATAAATGCTGTTCAAGTATAGTTTTATAATTTACTAAATCACCGCTTACCCGTTTCCAACTGCCAAAATGTGTTTGGTTATACCATGCATTAACGAGCACTATTGCTAAGAAAAAGATTACAGTAAAAAGTGTTTTTTGGAATGAAAAAGATAATGAATTTCTTACTTTTTTAATTGAAAATTGTGAGATAAGTAAATAGATTACAACTGGTCCCATAAGCAAAAGATTTGGATAATCAATTGAACAGGCTACACCAAAAGCTAACCAAACATACGAGGAAAGAAGCCATCCATTTTTATATTTTTGTCTATACAAATACACTGCATAAAAAGAAGAGACGATCAAAAATGTTGTTACTTGATGTTGATAAAGCGTTGTTGCATAGCTCCAGGAGGTTGATGAAAATCCAAAAATAAGTGGTGCTATAAGTGAAGACCATACCGGTAATTTGAATACCTTTCTTGAAATTTTATATAAAAATAAAAGACTTAAAATAGTAAAAAGAGGAATAACAGCAAATGTTCCTACTTGTGCTACATTAAAATGTGCACCAATCAGATAAAAAGGCAGCGCAAGTACTGAAATACCTGGAGCGAAAAGAATATAGAATTTACCCTCGTAATACCCAATATCAGAATAATTAGCATCAGCAACTGCTTTTGGAATTGACGTTGTCCCAGTAGTTGCCATGGCATATGTTAAGAGATAACGATCTCGCTCAGGTGACAGTTCAAAAGCTTTACCAGATTGATCTAGTCCAAGTTGATGTATTTGTCCATTGGGATTTCCTACTGCTCCTTTTATAGTTGCCGTATATAGGATAAGACCAATTAGTATGATACATAAGTAAGGTAGTATGGTAAAAGAAAAATGCTTAAATAAATTCATAATGATAATATTATTACTGAGCGGTAAAAGCTCTTTTTGTAGAAGCTGCAGTATCCCAATAAGGGGTTTTTGAAACTTTTCCATGTTTCTTTTTCATTCGTCTTACGTAATATAAGAGAGCAAAAGAAAGAGGTGTTAATATTGGATGTTTTGCAAATGATTTAATTATTGCTTTTATTTTAAGCGAGTTTGGTACTACATAAATTTCGTTTGCGCTATTTATGATTTTTCTTGTTTCTGGACTTGCGACGCGACTTGATTGTGATATGTAATCAGCAAGGTTTGCTGGAAGGTGGAAATATATTGGAACATCTTTTAAAAATACTGTTTTTTTATATTTTCGTAGTGCGCTGATAAAAAGTATTTCTGCATCAAAACTAGTTCCTGCTGGCAACTTGAGTGTTTTTGCAAATGTTCCATTAATGCCAATTCCTGAAGCTGCAACATTATATACATTATCTCCTCCATTTAGTGTAAGTCTAATATCATACCAAAGCATATCTAAGGTATATATAAGTTTTTCAAAAAAATTTATTGGTGTATGAGGAAGTTTGTTTGTGGTAGCAAGTGCAACATCTTTGTCATCAAGTGCTTTAACCATTTCTTCAAGAACCCTATTTGAGGTAAGTTGTATATCTCCGTCAAAACAAACTAAAATATCACTTTTATTTGCTTTATATAATGCGTTAAGTCTTGCTGCTTTTCCAAGTCGTTGTCCATCATTTACAAGATGCACAAATGGGTATTTTTTAGAAAGTGAATTAGCAAGTTCTACAGTATTGTCAGTACTTGCATCATTTAAGATATAGACATTTTCAAGTGTAAACAAGGTATGTTTTTGTTGTGCAATTGAGCTGATTAATGAAGGAAGTGTTGCTTCTTCATTATGTGCAGGAATCCCAATTGAAAGCGTTTTTAACACGTGTTTTTGTTTGGTATTTTTCATACTTTTTGTTGTGGTATTATTTTTCATAGTTTTTAAGAATTTTTGTTGAACTAATTTGTGGCCAAAAATCAGTAAATTTCATTTTTTTAACATTACTATTTGCATATAGCTTAACTCCAATATATGAGGCAAAATACAGCGGATTTTTAATAAGAAATGTTGCTCCCATTTTTAGTCTCATATTTCTAGGCCTAGAAAATACATTTTCTGTCAATGTTGGAGCAAAATATGTTTCTATCATGCCGCCAATAGATTTTGCTTTTTTAATTTCTAACAAGTAGTCTGAAAGTGTTTCTGAGCATTTATAATATGACTTTGCGTTTTTTTCAAAAACAGTTGTGAAACCGTTAGTTTTACTCCAAAGCAAACCATAATCATCTTCTGATACATTTTGTGGCCATCGAAGTTTTGTATAAAGCTTTTTTGCGAATGCTCTTCCTCCTCTACCATTTGCAATCCATTCTGCAATTTCTGGTTTATTTGCAGATGAGGCATGAAATATTTGAGAATGAAGTGAAAGTGTACTTCCTATAAATGTTTTCGCAGGAAGAGGTACTGGATTTCCTTGTACAAGGGACACATCTTTATTTTTTGTCATAGGGGCAATAAGTGTTGCTATATAGTTGGTGTTAGGAATTCTGGTGTCTGCTTCTAAAATAATACAAATAGCAGATTTAGATAAACTGAAAATTTCATTTTGTATTTTATTTTGGCCAGTTCTTGTTTTGTGATCAATAACTTTAATTCTTTTGTCAGGCAAACTACTTGCTTTTTTAACAGTGTCATCCGAACTTGCGTCTGAAACAACAATAATTTTTTCAAGAGTAAAGGTAAGTTGTTTCTGCTTTGTTATTTGCGTAAGTAGATGTTTTATGTTGGCGCTTTCATTATAAGCTGGAATGCCAATTGTTACTGTTGGCTTAGTTACGTGATATAGTTTGTCTAAAATTGTTTTTACGTGATGTACGACATAATCTTGTTCTTCTGTAGGCATTCCTGAATACATAGGAAGTCTGAGGAGCGTCTCGCTTGCCTTTTCTGTAATAGGTAAATCTGATGCTTTATACCCTAATTTTTTTCCTTGAGGAGAAGAATGCAGTGGTATGTAATGAAACGGAGCCGTAATGCCATTTTTTCTAAGATATGTTATTACCTCATCTCTGTCTTTTGTGTTTTTACATAGTATAAAAAATACGTGGCCATTATGCGTTGCATAGGATGGAATTTTAGGAAGCTGTATTAAGCCTTCCTCTTCGTACTGATACAAACTATTATAGTAATAATTATAAACACTAAGTCTTTGTTTTGTAATTGACTCAATTTGCTCAAGTTGTGCAAACAGAAATGCACTAAGAAGGTCTGAAGGCAAATAGCTTGATCCAATTGATACCCATGTATATTTATCAACTTCTCCGCGCAAGAATTTATGTCTGTTTGTTCCTTTTTCTCGAAGTACTTCTGCTTGTTCAAGTATTTGTTTGTTTTTCGTATTTATAAAAAGCGCTCCCCCCTCTCCCATTGTTATGTTTTTCGTAGCATGAAAAGACATACATCCAAAGTCTCCTATTGTGCCAAGATATTTATTTTTCCATTTTGCTTCTATACCTTGAGCTGCATCTTCAATAACTTTTATCTTGCGCTTTTTGGCAATCTGCATGATCGCATCCATATCAGTTGCGACCCCAGCGTAGTGTACGACCATTATTGCTTTCGTTTTTTTAGTGATTTTTCGTTTTACGTCTTTTGGATCAATATTGAGTGTTTTTTTATCAATGTCAGCAAATACTACTTTTACTTCATGGAGGAGTAGTACTGCGTTTATTGAGGAAGAAAATGTAAATGAAGGTGCGATGACTTCGTCTCCTGGTTTTAAATTACAAAGTCGAAGTGCAAGTTCTAAAGCTGTAGTACCAGAGGTAGTTAGCAGTACTTTATTTATTTTATATCTTTTTGCTAAGAATGCTTGTGCTTTATGTGTATACTCCCCATCACCAAGCATTGCCTTATTATTTTCAATAATATCAGCAATATATGTGAGCTCATTCCCCGTTATTAATGGCTTATAGAAATTAACTTTCATATATAGGTATTATACCACATCTCCTTTCCTATTCCTAGTAAATTTAGCCTTTAAATCTTGCTTTTGAGCAATTAATAAGCCATATCTTTTCGATAGATTTTTACCTAAATATATGGTTGCTAATAGACTTGTAATAAAAAATAGTTTTTTCATATAGCGCCACTTACAATGTCAGTAAAAAACGATTCAAATTGAGATGCGACACTATCCCAACTATAGTGTTTTGCAAATTCTCTCGCATTTTTACCCATTTCATTCACTTTTTTTATATTTGAGCCAAGAGTAAGTAGATTTGCATACTCTTTTATATTAAATGGTTTTGCTTTTAAATTGACCTTATTATTTGTCCAAGAAAGCCCTGATATCGCAAATGATATAAGTGGAAGGCCACTTGCTAACGCTTCAAGCGAGAACAGCGAAAATCCTTCATGACGAGATGGAAATGCAACACTTGAGGCATGAGAAAGTACTTCTTCTTTTTTCTTATCATATGCTCCTTTGTGTACAGAGACGCGACTAGAAAGCTTTAGGTTAGTTATTGTTTCACGAAGCGTATTTTCATCTGAACCATGTCCATAAAAAGCCAGTGGAAGCGTGTTTTTAGGATCTGTCAAAGCATAAGCTTTAAGAAGTAAATCTAATCCTTTTTGAGAAATATCATATCTTCCAAGATAGAGAATATATTTGGGAGTTTTCTTTTTAATTTTTGTATAGAGTGCATCTACCCCCTGACCAACTACTTTTGTTTTTAATGCAGGATTGACTTTGAGCATCTCCTTTTTCATGTCATTTGTATAGGGCATGACATATCGATAATGCTTTAAACCAAATTTTTCAATTACATCAAATGGCAAGTGATAAAGCTTTGAAAATCTGGCTGCTTCAAATGAAGTCGGTAGACCAACAACAGGAATTTTAGTAAATAAAGGGGAAAACATTGTTGAAATAGGAGCAGTAAAACATTCTATGATAATATCTGCTTTTATGCTTTTTACATAAAACGGAAGTACAACAATATAGATAAGATTATTTAATTTAATATTCCCCGATCCAAGACCAATGTGTTTATACTGTAATCCATTTTCTTTTCTGTCTTTATAGCCTGGATATTTGGATGACAAGACAGAGATGGTATGTCCTTTTTTTGCGAGACGTTTGCCTACTTCAACCGTTGCATGCGCTTGGCCAGCACTAAGCAATGGGTTTTTTATATCGTCAAAATCTAAGAAAACAATGTTTAAATTCATACTTATATCGAGCTTGATAAGCTAATATTTTTCGTAAAATGACTTATTGGTTTTTCTGGTTCAAGTTCACGTTCTTCTATAATATTTAACGTTTTTCGCGCACTAAATCTCCATTCAAAAAGTTTTGCCCATTCACGGCCATTTTTACCAAGTTCATTTCGGAGCGAATCATCAATAAGTAGTCTTAAAACTGAATCTGAAAGTGCTTTGATATTGCCATATGGAACCAAAAGTCCAGTTTGTAAATGAATAACTGAATCTCGAAGCCCAGAAATATTTGAAGCAACAACAGGCGTCTCACAAGCATTTGCTTCAATAACAGTAATTCCCCACCCTTCTTTAAATGAAGGATTTACAAATACCCACGCTTTTTGGTAGAGTCTTGCTTTTTCTTCTTCAGATACTTTTCCTAAAAATTCTATATTTGCTTTAAAAGGTAATCTTTTAACGTGTTGTTCTAATTTAAATTTTTCTGTTCCTTCTCCAGCGATAACAAATTTTACTGCTGGTACTTTTTTTGCAATATGTTCCATTGATTCAATTAAAATATGAATACTTTTGTATTTTTCTAATCTTCCTAAATAAAGTACGGTTGGTACGATACTTTTTTTACCAGGTGTATACGTTTGAATATCCACTCCGTTGTAAACAATAACAGGATCAATATGTGTTAATTTTGCAGCAAGTAATTCTTCTTTTGTTGAAGGAGAAACCGTAATAAACTTTACTTTTCTATATACTTTTGGCATTAGGCTCATTTCTAAATACATGCCAATCCAAGAAAGTGGTGGTTTTAATTTAAACTTATACACGTCTTTGTGTATGTGGTGTATGAGTAAGAATTTCTTTTCTGAAAACGCAAAAAGTGGTGTAAAAAATGGGATACCGTTTTCGCAGTCAATTATCGTTTCGTATTTCCCTCTAAAATGGAACATATAGTATAAAAATGCCCAAAGATATACCATATAAAAGCCGCCTCGACGTATTATTTCAATCCCATCTATTGTTTCTCTTCTTTGTGAATTGCCATCATTTCCGCAAAAAAGTGTAACTGAATAGCCGTCTTTTACCCATCGTTTTGCAAGTTCATGCACATATACTTCAGATCCTCCTGCATGCACATGACGAATGTCTTTCCAGTTAAATATTAGGATATTTTTTTCAACATTAGTTTTTGATCGTCTACTTTTGAGTGGTTGCAGAAGTTCTAAAAAGTCAACAGTATTTGAAATGACAAACTTAACTTTTTCTTGTAAAAAGTGCAGTGAAAGAAGAAGTAGAAAGGTAAATATATTAATACCAAGTATTACCCACACAACTTGATAAATACTTTGATGAAATGTCCAAATACCCAAAAGCATTAATAGCGATGCAAATGACATAGAAACTGGAAAAACGTGATCGTGTCTTGACATGTGATATACCGCAATTTTGTTTGAAAGATTAAAGAGGAAAATACCAAGGCTATATAAAACAACGTACGGTAATATTACAACTGCTTTACTTCCAAAAAGAATTGGTAAGAATAAAAAGCCAAGTGGCCCGACAAAAAGAAATATACTTCCTGAGGAAAGAACACTTAGAAACATCATGTTTCGAAACAACTTTGTAGAACTGCCATAGAGACCCTCATAGCGACTAGTTAATGGAACAAGGAGTGTATTGAAAAAGTAATTAAAGTAGAAAATCATTTTTCCAATTAATGAAAGGAGTGCATATTCTCCTGCAATTTTTGGCGAAAAGAAATGTTTTACAAGCAGTACATCTAAAGAAAGAAATGCGATTGTTGAGGCGCCAATAAACAAATAAGAACTAAAAAACTTCCAAGGGAAATGAGTTGTATTTTTCATCGTTGTTGGTTTTTGTTTGACAAGTTGACGGGTTGTGAGTATTAATGTCAAGATAAAGGTCGATAAAATACCAAGTGGTATTGCAAAGTAAGCAAGCGATTGTTGTTTTTCAAACACAAAGAAAAACATTGAAGAGAGCTTCACAAGTCCTTCAATAAGCGTAATAATACCAACGCTGACAAACGCCATATTCCCTCGTAAAAACCCTGCGTTTACTGCCGTAATCATCGCCATTAAAATAACGGGAGTAAATACAATAATTGGGAGCGTTCCTTGTGTGTGGAAAAACAATGCAAGCAAAGGTGCAAAAACCATCCATAGAATTGCGACAGAACTTGCGAGAATAATAATCCTCATTACTACATAGTTATAAAAA
This sequence comes from Candidatus Levyibacteriota bacterium, assembly GCA_003152105.1. Taxonomy (GTDB): domain Bacteria; phylum Patescibacteriota; class Microgenomatia; order Levybacterales; family UBA12049; genus PALSA-1332. The sequence goes on along the minus strand of PLZJ01000003.1, from coordinate 112,259 downwards.
GTAAGCGCTGCATCTTGGCGTTTTTTTGCAGAAAAGTAGGCAATTTTTTGCGAAATAGTACCTGAGGTAGACTCGATAAAAATACCTAGAATAAGGAGAAAATTACTAAGCAGTGCTATTGTTCCAAATTCATCAAACGAAAGAACTCGACCTAAGAATGCGTTATAAAAAAAGTTTAAGAAATTAGCAAGTGTTGCCGATAAGGCAAAAAACGTTCCCATTTGTAAATGTGTTGAACTTTTCCATGTATTTTTTGCTTTTTGATAGACAAAAGAAGGTGCGTACCAGTTTTGTTTGTAGCCAAGTGTTTCTTCATACATTTGCTCATTTTCAGTTTGCGATTCTGCTTCTTCGAGGAATAATCCGTGTTTTGTTTTTGCCCAGTAATGTGGATTATAAATAATACTTATGACTGCCTTTACTGAGGCAATACTCATCGTAAGCCAGTAAACTGGAACTAAAAATGCATAGATAATTAAATTGTCTTGCCCTCTTTTGGCGCACGCAAGCATGTAATAGTACAAATACAAAAAGTTACCAAAAACAATACAAACAACTCCCATGTATAGTACGGGAGCAGGATAAAATGATTCAATAGCAGGACCAACGATTGGTCGAAATGCAAAGTATGAAAGAGTAATAATCCACATTAACGGATTAATAAACATAGAGGCAATTTTGCCTCCTACAATTATGTTAAAGAGTGCTACCTTTTTCTGGTCTTTTGACATGATTGTTGTTCGAAGATCTCTTGTGTGCACAAAGTAGGTTTGAATATACCCTTTTATCCAACGAGATCGTTGATTAAACCAGTTAAAAATATTACTATTTGCTTCCTCAAGTGTTGTTGAGTCAATAATTGCTGTTTGATAGCCTTTTTTCGAAAGTCGTATTCCTAAATCACAATCCTCAGTTACATTAAACGCGTCCCATCCATTAAGACTTCGAAGGACCGATGTTTTAAAATGATTAGAAGTTCCTCCAAGTGGAATCGGCGCATTTAGTGACTGCAGTCCTGGTAGTACAAGATCAAACCAAAGTGCATACTCAGCTGAGAAAAGCTTTGTGAGAATATTGTGGGTTGGATTATAAAAATTAAGTTTTGCTTGGATACAGATGACTTTTTTAGGAAGTTTAGAAAATGCAATAAGTGCTTTTCTAAGTTGGAGTGGATCTGGCATATCTTCTGCATCGTAAATGACGGTATAATCCCCTTTTGCAACGAGGAGTCCGTAATTGAGTGCTTTTGGTTTTGTTTTTGGATTTGAATCTGGAACAATGACAATTTCAAACATATCAGGAAGTACATATGTTTTTATCTTTTCAATTGTTTTTGTGTCATTTTCTTCAAGCAGCAGCATAATTTGAAGTTTGTCTTTTGGGTATACTAGATTGTTCATTGCAGAGATAAATTGCGGTACAACTCTCCACTCTTTGTACAGCGGACATAAAATCGTATACATCGGAAGATCTTTGTCTTTTAGAGTTGCAAGTTCCTCCTCTGTGACGCCAATTGAAATTTCTTTTGATAAGCTTTGTAATATTAAATATAAGTTGAAAAACAAATCAATAAAATAGAAAAGCGTTAAGAATGCAAGAATAATAATCAAGGTAAGGTGCCAATTAACAAGTAGTGAGAAGATAAGCACCAGTACTAAGTCACAAATAAGAAGCATTTGGATTGTCGATAGTCTAAAAAACGCTGTTTCTTCTTGCGGGAGATTTGAATAATGAATATATTGTTTTCCTTTGTGGTGAAATCCTTTTCCCGTTTCTTTTTCTTTTTCGCTGGTAAATGGCACAACTTGTGTTCTTTGAAATTTAAGTTCTAGTGCACTTTTTAAAATTTCAAACGTTGCTCTTGTTAAATTTATTTTTGCATCACCATCATGTCTTTGTTCAAACTCGGTGTCAAATGAAGAAATGACAAAGCCTGCGTTTCGTGCTTTTACTAATAGTTCCATATCAAGTGTCCATGCAGATGTAGGTGAAAGAGAAAGTTCTTCAATCACCCTTTTTCTAAAGACTTTAAGGCCTGATTGTACGTCTACTGAGAAACCATGTAGTAATCTTCCAAATACAAATCGAAACGTATTGCTGATTATTTTTCGTTTTAGTCCTGCATTTTCTTTAATTCTATTTGCCACAACAATATCTGCTCCTTCTTGGATTTGATCAAACATGAGTGGTATTGCTTCAGGTGGATATTGTAAATCTGCATCAATCATGCAAATAGTGTCATATTTTGCAAGTGAAAAGCCTTGAAGCAACGAATATGCTTTACCTGGTTTACCATTTTTCTTTGGTGCAGTGACTGGATAAGATAACTTTAGTGCCTTAACTTTTTTGAGTGTTTTGTCTTTTGAATTGTCATCAATAACGATGACTTCATAGGTTAGTTTTGCGGTTTTTGCGGCTTTGTGGATACGATTTAATAGCGGAACAATATTTCCTTCTTCATTATATGTTGGAACAATAATAGAAATGTTTCTGTCCATTTGAAAAAAAGACGGATAATGTACCCGTCGCTTCGCAATATAACCCTATGTTACATTGGAATATCCAAAGAGGCAGAAACATAAAGATAAAAATCTCTATGGGTTATCTTATAAGTATACCAAAAAAGAAGTGAAATGTAAAGCTGAACAATGGGTTTATTGCTTCAGAAGTTTTCGTGCCTATACTACAGGATAAGCTTTTACTATAAACCTCTCTAAATCAGCAAATCCAGTACAGGTATAGAGGGTTAAAACCTCTTTATTTGTGCTTGCAATGACACTTATGTCATTTGGTGAAACGGTGTCAGTTGCATAGACTATATATTTGTGAAGCTTTTTGTCTTTTGTTTGAATAATAATTTGGTCAGTTGGAAGGAGATTTCGAATATTACCAAATAACTCGTCTTTATTGTGCCCATAAATTATAATATTTCCTTTATTGCCGGGATTTGCAGATATGGCAAGATGCGAAACTCCAGTTTGACTTACTTGCCACTGGTTATGGGTTATAGCAGCTTCTGATACGGATAGAGTGAGTTTTTCTCGTGGAATCGAAATACTAACAGGGGTTGAGAGAGAACTCGTAAAAGCTTTTGGTACGCTGTTAAACTGAAGTGAATATGGTCCAAAGGCAATATACCAATACGCATACAATATAAGGAAAAAAACGCCAATAATGAGCGGAATAAGTGTGTACAGAGAGGGCAAAAATCTATTGGTTTTAGCTTTTTTTGATTTGGAACGATTCTTTGACATAATTGTTAAGCGACATAAGTATAAATAATATGCCAAGTCCAAAAACATAACTCATTGCGTTTTCAAAAAATGTACCTGTTGAAGCTAGCGTTTGTACTGCAGGTTGAGAGGTTGCAGGTTGTGAGCTAGTACTTGAACTACCACCTGAATTTGAAGATGAGCTTGAAGACGATCCTCCACCACCTGATCCATTACCTGGATTTGGTGTTGGGGTTGCCGAAGGCGTTGCTGTTGGCGTTATTTCTGGCGTCACACTTGGTGTAGGTGTTGGGGTTTCGGCTGAACAATCAAAATTGCTATTCATGGCAAGATAAGGTGCGTTATTGAGTCCCCAATCAGATCCATTTGGTTCATTTATCCATCCATTGCCAATTAGTGTTTGTATGTCATCAGATGATAAATCCGCAACGTCCCACCAATTTGTTTGAATACCTTTTCCACTTAAATCGTCAGGACAAAAACACTGCATAACTGTTATATCTGATTCTTGATATACCGTATCAGAACCGGTATGAAGATTTGGGTCTCCTGCAATTGCGTGCGTTCCGGTTGCATAACTTGCGATTATTGTACCCGAAGGAGCTGAACATGAAGGAAATGAAGGTTGAGTATAAGTCCCATAGGCAGGTTTGGCAACCAGTAAAAATAATACTATAATACCTATAAAACTTGCGATAAATCCGAATAAATGTGGTATATGTTTCATTATTAATGCCTGTTAAAACAACAAAACCCAACGATTATGTTGGGCAGTTAACTAACAGTTGAAGGATTATAGGACATAATATCCTATTTGTCAAGAAGAACCTATATTATAAGTTATGTGTGGTAATTACTGGGAGAATTTATTAATAATCAGATTATCTAAGTCATTGTTGTTTCCCTCGTATCCTAGTGCCCATACACCAACACCTTGTAATCCTTTTTCATTAATATAGTCATACTTTATGCCAAGAGACCGAACATCTTCAAAATGTACTTCGTGTGTTACATTGCTTGAGTCTATATAGGTATACCATGGTGTTTCAGAGTTTGGATCCCACTGTATTTTATATTGCCCGGTATTTGCAATAATTTCAGCATATGGCACCATTTGTACTTGTTCTCCTGAATCCGCACCATTTGCCTCTGGTAGCGGCCAATCATAGCCATAATATGGTACTGCCAGAATTAGTTTTGTTGCAGGTACTTTTTCTAAGTAATTTTGCATAAAGCCTATGATATTTGAATCTCCTTGCATGGGTGCAATGGAACCCGGATCTCCGCCTGGTGTATGGACGTCATATCCCATGATAATTAAGGCATCAGATACATCGACCAAAGAAGAAATATCAAACAGATTGGGTGTTTGACCTGAGGATATATACGTATCAATGGTTAGAAGTGATCCTGGATCTTGTCGAAGTAGTTCAGTATGTAAGTTAGTGATAAAACGAGTAAAACCAAGTTGTGTTGCATCACTTGGTGTTCCCACATACTCAAAATCAATATTTATCCCATCTAAGTTTTTCTCATTCACCATATACAGTGCATTTGCAATAAATCGTTTTTGATTATCATCTGAGGCAACAAGTTGCTCAATATCAGAATTGTCAAATGAGCGAAAGGTAAGAAGCACTTTGACATTTTGCGCTTTGGCTTTTTGAATTAATGGATTTAAGTTATCGTCATTCCACATTGACCATCCCCCATCAGGCGTTCCACTACTATCAATACTAACAACATTTCCTTTTCCATCCATATCAATAGAAAACAAATTTAGCTGCGTATAGGGAGTGAGCGTTATGTTTTGTGCCTCGTCAAGCATCCAGTATGGGAAAAACCCAACAATTTGCTTTTGTGGTTTATTTGGTACTGCAAGCTGTACTTTGTTTTTTGCAGGGTATGAGAAGACTTGTTGTCCATTTATCGCAAATGTACTTGCATACACCTCTTGTAAGCTTTTTGCACTTTTTGGCAGTACTATTTTTTTTGAAAGTATTGTGCTTTGGTTAGATTTGCCCGTCAGCGTTGCAAGGAATATTCCGCTTCCGACAATAAAAAGGAGTATACAAGCTGCGACAATACTTAGTTTTTTATGTATTTTTACCTCTTTTTCAACTTTTGTTATTGGGTCATCACTAGCACTTGGTACTACCTGGTCTTTTGTCTGAAGCATTGCAACAGCATTTGGAATGCCTGTTAAATCTTGCATTGCTTTATTAAATTCTTCCTCTGTTGCGCCAATTAAGAGTACATGTGCTCTAATTTCATTTAAGGTGTGTTTATAATCAGGCCTAAGTCCTACATATTCTTTAATAAGTTTAATATAATCGTCACGCATATATTTAGTATGCGAGACAAACAGGTATTTTGTCAACGAAAAAAGGCTTGTAGTAAGAGGTGTTGTTTGACAAAAGAACGATATTTATAGATACTTGTTACATGGAAACTCCTTCAGCTCTTGTTCTTCTTATTAACGAATTTTTAGAATATCTTGAAATCGAGAAAAACTGTTCAAAGTTAACTATTCGAGATTACCGTCACTATTTACTCGTTTTCTCGGCGTGGCTTGAGGAAAATTATCCTGGCAAAAAAGTTGCAGATTTGACTCTTTCGGATGTCCGAAAATTTCGTGTGTACTTATCAAACAGAGTTGATCAAAATAATTTAACACTCAAGCGTATTACACAAAACTATTATATTATCGCGCTTCGGTCTTTTCTTCGGTATTTAATTAAAAATGATCATGTGACACTTGAACCATCAAAAATTGATTTGCCAAAAGCAGAAAGCAGATCAGTTAAGTTTTTGGAGCGTGAACAAGTAGAGCGTTTACTTACTGCTGTTGATACGAGCAAAGAAGAAGGTGTTCGGGACAGAACAATTATAGAACTGCTATTTTCAACTGGTCTTCGTGTATCAGAACTTGTGTCGCTTAATCATCAAGACATCAACGTACAAAGAAGAGAATTTGGTGTTATTGGCAAAGGACGAAAACACCGACTTGTATTTATCTCTGATCGCGCAGCAGAATGGATTGATCGGTATGTTTCAATGCGAGAAGATCATTACAAGCCACTTTTCATTCGCTATTCAGGTAGACTTTCTGAGGAAAATAATGGAGAAAAAATGCGCTTAACAGTTCGAACAATTGAGCGAATTGTCAAAAAATATACCCGTCTTGCCAGAATTCCAGTTGATGCAACTGTACATACTTTGCGTCATAGTTTTGCAACAGATCTTTTATCAAATGGCGCAGATATGCGCTCAGTGCAAGAAATGCTTGGGCACAAAAATATTGCAACAACACAAATTTATACCCACGTTACCAATAAGCAACTGCGAGAAGTTCACACTGCATTTCATAGCGGAAACAAAGAGTAAACTCCACAATTCTTACGCATTTATTACCCTACAATCAAACGTACTATGATACTATTTGTGTTATGGAACAACACGTCAGAACTGCTGAAATGCTGGCAATGTTTTTAGACAATAGGTTTGGCATTGGGCCGTTTCGTATTGGACTCAACGTAATCTTGGATCTTATTCCCGGATTTGGCGATGCAATCGCAACGATACTTTCTTTATATATTGTATGGATTGGTATACAAATGAAACTACCTCTTCCAAAACTGCTTCTTATGCTTTTAAATATTGGTATTGATTTTCTGCTTGGATTAATTCCCGTTTTAGGAGATGCTGGTTATTTATTTTGGAAAGCAAATATTAGAAATGCACACATATTGCGAGAATACGCCAACCTTCATATCATTGAAGGAGAATTTGTTTCTTAAGTTCTTTCCCATTTCTTACACTAATATCATCTATTTCTCAAACTCACCTGCTATTATTGATTTAATATGACAGAAGCATTACTTTTCTACTTTATTGGTATACCATTTATTGTACTTTCCCTAATGTTTGTAGCAGACATGCTACATGACAGGTAATTTTGTAACTCCCTCATCTTTCCTATATAATACCGTAGTGAAAATAACAGGAATAAAAACACGTGTCATTACAACAGCCGACACTGACATTACTCAGATAATAGATAAATACATAACCCAACTATCTGAAAACAGTGTTGTTGCAATAACGTCAAAAATTATGGCAATCTCCCAGAGAAGAATAGCACCACTAACAAGAGATAAAGATGAATTAATAGAAGAAGAAGCAGCATATTTTTTACCAAGAAGTCTTTCTAAATATAATTTGTGTATTACCATTTCACACAATATGTTAGGAGCTGCTGCAGGGATAGACGAATCAAATGCTAATGGAAGCTACGTTCTTTGGCCCAGGGACTTACAGGAAAGTGCAAATACGATCCGTTCCTTTTTACAAACCAAATTTAATTTAAAACACGTTGGCGTCATTATTACTGATTCAAAAACAACGCCAATGCGCTGGGGAGTAACAGGTATGTGTATTGCCCACTCTGGTTTTGAAATCTTAAAGCACTATGACGGAACCCCAGATATTTTTGGTAGGTTATTTCAATACGAAAAACTCCATATTGGCGATAGTTTAGCGTCTGCATCAGTGCTTGTTATGGGAGAAGGAAATGAGCAAACGCCACTTGCTATCATAGAAGATCTGCCGTTTGTATCCTTTCAGGACAGAAATCCAACAAAAGAAGAACTCGATGCAGTGTATATTGGGTTAGATGACGACTTATATGCTCCCCTTCTTACTGCAGTTTCCTGGAAAAAAGGAAAACAAGATAGGTAAATTCCTCTTTTTTTAACTAAAAATATATCACCTAAAATAGTACAGGGTATAGGTGAAAAAAAACACCCATTTTGAAGCTAAAACAGCAAAAATTATTCTCCCCTTCTTATATATATAAGAAGAGAAAAAATTGTCATATTTTTTGATTGTTAAAAAAGATAAAGTTGTTTTGGAAAATGATGAGAATAAGAGGGGTCGGAAATATACTAGTAGAACTAGCATACGTGAATTTAATCACTTAACCGACCCATCTTAGACTCGCGACAAAACCTAATAGGCTAATGTATTGGGAGTGTTGAAAGGAGCGCGTTGCATTTGCGTGTTTTTTCGGAAACGCATATGTTTAGGAACTGTTGTGTGTGTTCTGTCACAAGTGGTGCGCCAAAAAACGGGTCTGCAAACGATCCTCCTGGCATGCCGGTGAGTTTGTACTGGAGAACCAGTTCAAATTGGTAGACACCGGGTGTTTGGATGACAAACGAGAGCATGATATTGCCGATGGTGTTACCTTTGAATGCAAAGTTGTTTGGATGAGGTGTTGTTCCCCATTTGTACCCGTTGCATGGAGGCCATCCGACGCAAACGCCAACAAGACCACTGTTGTGATCTGTTATTGCCTCGTTAACTAATGAGCCGCTGCCAAGTGGTGCATCAGTACTTGAATCGTTTTCAAGCAGTGCCTGTTGCATAATGACAGTGCTTGGTGATGTGTTCTCAATTCCCGATCCCCAGTTGATTGTCTGCCCAACAGTAGTGTTTTTCACTGTTGTGGTAAACGTATGTTTGAGGAACGCATGGGAAGAATGAACAGCACCGCTTCGAATCGCGCCCGTTAAGCACCCTACCAAAATGACAAGAACAAAGACTGAGCCGACGATCTTAAAAACCCTCATCTTACCTCCAGTTATTGTTGACAGTGATTGCCGTAGTACTTTGTTTCGTCAACCACGCTTGCCAGATTGACAGGAAGATTTTCGACTGCATCGTAAAGACACACTCTTCCGCTGTCTGCAGCTTGAATCGAAAGTTCAGTGCTGTTTGAAAAGCCAAGCGTAGCTGATGCGGTGAAGCCCCATGCTGTTACAGCACCAGTTTCAGTTAACGCCTTTTGTCCTCCGGTGGTGTATTCTTCACCACAACAGAGTTGACTTACGGTTCTACTGCGTAGTTGCTTTGGCGTCCAGTTGTCCATGTAGGACACGTCTTTGCCGACAATATAGCCGCCGCCGTCCCAGTTGTTTGCTACCACATGAACCCAAGGGAAATGGTGGACGTACCACTTCTTCTTGTATCCATGATAGTCAATGTACCAGCAGCGGTACTCAAGGGACTGATGGTCGTACTTGTACTGCAGTTTGAGCGTGTGCGCATAGTTACCAACATTTACAAAGGGCCGCTTGATTGAGCTTTCCTGTGTGTTGGTAACGCCGACTTCTCCATCGACACTAAAGTTTGCTCCAAAGTCTTTTGAAAGACCTGCTGTCACTGTCGCTGTTGCGCCGTGATGGATTGAGAGCATTACTTTATGAAGTCCTGGAATCGAATGCACTTGTCCAATTGCCGTGTACTTATCCGTGTAACTATGAAGCCACACGTATACATACCCTCCTAGGGGGGCAATACAGTTGTCCGGCGGATGTGCTCCTTGCGACTGCGCTGTTGTTCCAGACAGTGCTGAAAGCTCATCTTGTGAGACAGTGACTCTCGCAAAGCTTGATTGCTCATTTGCAATTTGCTCAGTTTGTGCTTGGTCACTTCCTGCATAGACAATGCCGTCAGTAATCGGTTCAGAATAGCCATCAGGTGCAATACCTACTACCATGTAGTTGGTTTGGCCGTTTTGGATTTGACTTGCTGGAATCGATGAAAGACTTGGCTCAAACGATCCGTTTTGAATGGGACCATATGCCATGACTTGGTACGAAACCTGGGGGCCATTGATCCACGTCCAAAGCTGCACTTGTGGAAGTGAGACGCTTTGTCCGTTGCTGTCCACAAACGATGTTTTCGTCAGTTGTGCTGAGAGAATGTTTGCCTGCACGGTCTGCGCATTTGTCATCTGTGAAGATGCGCTTGCGATACCAGCAGTTGAGAGAAACGAGAGCGAAAAAGCCATAGTTGCGACGCGAAAAAGCATGTTCACTTACCTTCCTTTTGTTGTGAGATGAGAATGAAACGAAATAGCCAGACGCGTTGTTGTATATGTACTCCTTTTATGTGTGTTGCTTGGTGATTGCAGAAAAACAAGAGAAAAACGTTTTCCCCTCTTTTCCTGCAACCAGAGCAAATGACACTCTAGGATATAGGTTTTGTTTTTAATGTGCGAGTAAGTGTTGATATCTTTTGTCACAAAAGCACAGCTTATGTACTGTAGTATACGAAAGTCACCAACGACTGTGTGGGAATTATATGCCTCCCAAGAGGTAAAGTCAATTATTATAAGACTTTTGTTGAGGTATAAAATAACACCCTATAGTTGAGATTACAGAGCATTTTGTGCTATACTTCCTACACAGAAAATGACATCGAATTGCAATAGCTGTTTTTCCATTGTCTCTTTCTGAGTTTTTTCGCACGTTTACAACTGAGAATGGAAGGTTAGGGAAGAAAGACGAGTAATACTATTCTTTTTTCTTCCCTAACTTTTGGGAAATACAATAAAATGGAGCGCTTGTGGATTTTTCCAATGTTACGTTTGATGACATCAAAGACGTTTTGTACCGTACAGATGAAGGAAAGAAGCTTCTTCGGTTTATCGAACGACGACATCGCACAAGACGCAGTGTTAAAAAGTGGCTCAACTCTCCGGCACCGTACGTATATGATGCAAAGGGCGAAGACGTTACTATCACACTTGCAGGTCTTGTGGCAAACGCTGAGTTTGAGCACGTCAAAAGCTTCTATCTTGCGGAAGGAATCGTCGACATCTTCGTCAACTTGATGCAGGTGTATGATCACTTCCAAGAGGTACAGAAAGAAATGGTTTCACAGCTTGAGAAAGTATGCGATCAAGATCAATTACTCGACCTTGCATGGGAAATCGTCACAAATACAAAAAAAGGAGAATCAAAAGTCATACAAATCGGCACCGTCGCAAAGCTCGAGTTTATTCGAAATGAAGATGGATTTTTACTCTGTCTATACGTTCACGGACTCGAGCCAGATCGTCACTTCGAAAATGCAAACAGTATGATTAAGGCACGAAGTATCGCAATTGAACCAACTCGATCACAAGGACATTAACATGACAACCGTCGCGTCCAAATTCGTCGTATATATCTTTAGCGCAGTGATGATGTTTGCCGCAGTTGCAATTTTGTCAATTATTGGCTATTTGCTAGCGTCACTTTTCATCACACAACCAAAAGAGTCACGAGAGATTCTGCGTCGCCTCTTCCGTCTTTCCCACTAGTTCAATCTCTGTATGTAAGTGCGCCGTGAGGGTGAGTATGTTGTTTGGTCAACACTAGTCACATGAGTGACTTTTTTTGGCCTTTCAGCCTCTACTTACCCTTACGACACCCTTTTCCTCACACACAAAACATTACTCACTAAAAAAACCAGGTAAAAACTGAAAAAAGAACAACCGAAGTTATTTTCGCGTAGAGATACCAAGAATAAAGGTCATTAGCCCGACAAGAATAATAAGGGCTGTAACAACCATTGGAACAGAAAAGCCAAGCAAGATGCCAATAAATTGCAGTGCAATACCAAGTACTGCGATGGTAAATCCTATTGCAGTGATTGTTGCGTCAAATGAACTTTTGCTTTTTTTTGCTTTTTTTGAGACAGTATATTTTCTTTTATACCAGCGCCATAAAATGAGCAGTCCTAATATGAAAATGAGGTAGTTTAAGAAATCTCCTGGTGAAAGAAGGAGTAAATAAAGACCTGCAAGCATTCCTAGTATTCCAACTAATAACTCTAGCATATATTAATAGTAGGGGGATTTTTCACAGGTGTCAATATACTAATTTACTCTCAAATATAATGAAATGAGTGTGGGCAAGGTGACGTTTAGAGTTTTCTCTTGGGAAAGAGAAGTCTGACGACAGAGCTTGCCTCACAGCACATATGTGTTGCGGATTTGAAAAAAGGAGTAGTGGTCTTGAGCGAGACAGTCGTTACAGATGCATGTAGTCGGTTTTTTGAAGTCCATCGAAACTAAAGTGATGTTTTTTACAAAACTGTTTCATTTGCCAAACACCCTCTACTTGTCCAAGCCAATCTCCCTTCACGATAATCGTAAAGCTAAATTTCAGGTAAAACAGCTTTCTGCCAACTGAACAAACGACGTGGATGTTGTCGTGTCTGCACAACTGGTCTAAAATCAGACGAAGCAAAACGTCTTCATTCTTTCCAAAGCGCCACGTGCTTATGTCATACTCTTGAACAACCGATTGATGTCTCATCGTCGTTTCCTTTCTTCTCTTTTATGTGTTACTCCCATGTAAAACATTGAAAAAACTACAACAAAAAAGACGACTGGATACACAAGAATGAGAATGCCCCACAAATACCACCCAAAGTCGACGATGAATGCATATCCAACGACCAGACATATGAGTGCAAGTATTGCAAGTGCAAGGATGAGCGATGCAAAAAAAGATTCGATAGATTTCACGTTTTACTCCTAATATGAAAGTTGAGTTGTTAAGCGATTTGGATTCGAAGCTTCCTACAGTGTTTCGACAAACAAAAAGGCAGCAGTTGGAATACCTAAACCGAGTCCTAGCATAACAAGCAAAATCTGCCATAGCGAAGCTGCCTGCGAGTGATGGGAAATCTGAGTAGCAAAAGCGATAAGTAGTAACATGCGTTTTCTCCTTGTAATGTTTTATGTATTTTCCGCAACTTGTAAATGTGCAAATGCAAAAAAGCAAGAAGTACAACAGCTTTTGTTGTATGTTGCCAATTTTAGCTTTGGTAGTATAGCAAACAGCGTATTCTATGGCAAGTACTACAGGACAATAATTGAATTTTGTTACACTGATCTATATAATGACCCAAAGATAAACATTTATGCATATTTCACCTCTTAGTTACGTACAAAGTGAAGAAATAGCCAGTCTTCATAAAAGCGCAGTTTCTGATACATCGTCATATCTTGGGAAAAAATACGTTACACGTCTCTATCAATTACTTCTTTCTCATCCAAAACAACACATTAGTTTTGGCGCATTTGAAAAAGGACATTTAATTGGCGTTATTATCGCAACAACACATATTCGAAATACGCAAAAAGCAATGCATACACTTTTTACCTTTCGTTCACTCCCTACACTTTTTTTCCGTTTTTTAACTGGGGGTATAACTCCTAAAAAAGTAGTGAAGCGACTCTTATTTGAGCGAAAAATCCAAGCCTTACTTGGCAATAATACGGCGGCAATTGTGGTACTTTTTGTTGATCCAACACACGTTCGAACAGGGGTTGGAAAAGCGCTTGTGCATTCAGTAATTGTAAAGTTTAAAAAAGCACAAGCAAAATTTGTCTATGTTGATGTTTCCTCTGATAATGATGAGGGATTATCATTTTTTGAACATATTGGCTTTATTAAATTGTTTGAATATTTTGGCGGCACACTGCTTCGCTATTCATTAACGCAAAAAAAGCGTACGAATCAAGAATAAGCTCATCCTATAGTTGAGAGCTTTTCATATCTATGCTATACTCCCCTCTGTTCACGTTTCGCGTTTCACAATTGCTGTAAAACGAAGAAATGAGAATGTATTTGCTCTTTCACAAGTTATATAAACGGTATCTTAAGATGAGGCAGGAGAAGATAGATTTTTTTGTCTTTTGCTTTCTCATCTTAAGCTGTTATTCACGCGTTTTAAAAGACACTTACACAAAAAAAGGAGAAGAAATGAAAATGTCTAAAAACGTTCAACACATAAACAATATCTTAGACGTCTTGGGACTTTGGATATACCTTGGGGGCGTACTCGCAACAGTTCCTTCCATACTCATTGTTAAGTTAAGCGGCATCACTGTCTCATCAATGCAGGAGAAATATTTCTTTCTTGTGCTTTTGGCAGTTTCTTTTGTAGTTTGGATGGTGGCTCTTTGGGATTATTCTGATGATTCTCAGTCTTTTTTCTCAACACGGCAAATACTTTGCTTTTTCCAATTCATACTGGCATGGTATTTGTTTTTCGTTCTTCTTGGGTTTATAGTTGTTTTGTTTCTTCCATTCCTTCTGTAATATGACGATAAAAGGAAATCGCAATGAATGAAGACTTATCGCTTCGCATCTGTTTCTTTTTCTACGAACTCATTAAAAACGTAGGTAAAGGACTTGTTTTCGCGTTTGCCCTAGCATTTGTCTTTCGCATCGCAAGTGTTACGATTCAAATGCAACACGGACTACTTTGGAGTTTTGTACTTTTTACACTCTTTGGACTGGTTTTTATTCTATGTACATGGAGACTTACTAGTTCGGAGTTTAGAAAAGTAGCATCAATGGAGGTTTCTCAAAAACGTAAATGGTTCATAGTTCTTAACATCTACGACTACGCATATGCAGGACTTTTCATTTTACTTGCCTACAAAATATCCAAAGCGCACTTTTTCTAACAAATAAGGAGACAGTTATGACCCGACATTTTTTGGCTTTGTCGAATCTTTCGATCGTTGGAAGCTATTTTGTCTGCGGTTTTTGCCTATCGGTGATGTTTTACGCAATCAGCGTGTTTTCACTACCCGTTGTTCGGACTGCTGTTTCAGGACAAAACGCAAACTTACTTTTGCTCGCTTTAGGGCTCTTGCTCCTTTTGCTAACGCTTGTGACTGCGCTTCGGAGTCCTTCAAAAAAATACGTGCGAGAGACTGTTTTTGATGGCCTTTTGGCTCTATCATTCCTTGCTATCTTTGTAGTGTTTTTCGCCTTTTTAGGTGTCATCAGTTCAACCATACTCATACCGTTTCAATAACTTGGAAAGACCCTTTGGGGATAAGAGGAGTGCTTCTTGCACACCGTTCACATCACATGTGCTTATCCCCTATCTTTCCCACATTTCTTGACAAGACTTCTTCTTCTATACAATACTAACTATGTGGATAAGAAAATGATAAGTGAAAAAAACGTGTTCATTTCAAAGCGATTTGATCTGGAACGAATGCTTCTTGTGCTTCTTGTTGCACTTCTTTCTGGCTATATGTTTGGATTTATTGGCTACATGATTGGGAGAGCAGTGCAAATTGGTGTGTATCAAAAACAAGCAGTCGCACTTCAGAAAATGAGCGCAACAGGACCATTACTTTGTAAAAATGTAGGTATTTTGCCAAAAGACGATTATTTAACAACCTATGTAGTGAAAAAAACAGATACACTCCAGTCAATTGCCAAATCAGAGCTTGGTAGTAGTGACAAAACCTCTGACATAATCGAAGTTAACAGCATGCTTTATCCTTCTCTTCTTAGCTCAGATGCTCTTTCTCCTGGATGGGCTCTTTTTCTCCCACCAACGCTTCTTCATCCTATTCCGCAAGGGGGCATTAGTGGAACTGGTGGGTATATTTCAGATATAGAACAAAACGAAATTTTTATCAGAACAAGTAGTGTTTCTGAAAAAGGATTTATGACAAATGGTACGATCTATCCAAAAAATAAAGCAGCGTTTTTAACCAGAAACGAATGTGTTGTTATTATAACTGCAAACAACGACTCTTCAACTGCGTTATACATTTCCCCACAGTAGATTGCGTTTTACTCTCAGTTTTGCTATACTATGATGCTTTTGTCATAGTGCATAACAGCTGTGTACAAAAGGCAAAAGCATTTGTACATTAAAAATCTTTCTACAATTATTCTACATTTATTTTGATACTTTTTGCTCTTAAGCAAAAGGCCAGGAGAAGTAAAGCTCGTTTTTACTTTTGCTAGTCTTTTGCTTTATTCGACGCATGTGATGAGGAAATCTACTATCCTTGGTTTTTTAGTTCTAACGGATTAAAAGACAATCACAGTTTCGAAACGGGGCGGAAAGTTACAAAGACAAGCTCTATCCTTCCCAAGGATGTTCCAATTCCAGATGCATTGATGCACTCGTTCGAAACTCGAACTTGAGATACCAATGTGTCACACGCAGTCCGTTGCACGCAAAACGCAAAATGCTGTGCAAGCATGCAGGTCTGGATCGATTCTTCTTTCTTCTTCTCCCTTCGATAGGTTCAGACATGCAAAAAGGAGAACCGCCCCTCTCCTTTCCTTTTTTTTTGAAATCAACAAAAAAACTGCATTCTGCCATATCAAAAAAGAAGAGCAAAACAAAAACAGACAGGTATTGCATACATACAACAATTGTCAATTAAAAGACCAAATCAACACTGTTTACATAGTAAACCAAACAAACACAACCACAAACACCTAAGCCAAACCAATAACCAAAAAACGACAACTGTCAAACATCATTCCAATTTGGAATAAAAAAAGGTTTTGCAAAGGCAAAAAAAAGAAGAGGAGCATAGATGTGTAGAAAGAAGAGTTTGGTGGGAATTTTCTCATTTTTACTTAGTGCATCTTGCACCCTTATACGCATCCGCGTTTACTTTCTCACCAAACTCATTATCATTTTTAAATCCACCCTTGAATTTACTGATTAACGAGTTCTAATACAGAAGCATATAACACTTGTGCTCCTTTTTCTAAATCTTCAGGCGTTGAATATTCATCAGGATTATGTCCCATTCCTGAGTTGGGATCAAAAGCAAGTCCTAGATCTTTTCGTGATCTACTAGGTACAACAAGCATTGCGCTTGGAATACCCACATCGCTAACATTCATAATATCATGTCCTCCAGGACTAAACATTTTTTTCAAGCTGATCCCATAGGTACTAGCTGTTTGTTCTAATACAGATGTAAGGGAAGGATCGAGAGTAACAGGATTATTGCTTCCTGGTAAAGGAGGGCTCATTGAAACGCTTGCGTCTGTTATGGCATCAATTCTTTGAGAAATCTGATCTATCATTTCTTTCCTTGCTTGAGCGCTTATTCCTCTTCTGTCTGCGCCAAGTTCTATAATGCCATTTTGCATGTGAATAGTTGAAATCGTTGCTCTATTATCTTGATTACTGAAAGCTTCTCCTACTTCGTTTGTTGTTTTAATAACTGCCGCACAAGCTCTAAGTCTTTTTTGCATGGCATCTGGATCATAGAAGTCTTTTGCGCTCGCTTGATCTAACTGTTCAAGTGTAACAAGTGTATCTTCATGAGGGTATATTGCTTTGAGCGATGTATTTTTTAGCTCAATCCATTTTGCAAGGACTTCTAAGGCTTTTTCTCCTTGCCACTGATCTTCTTGCGTAAGGCGAACTTGCATTTCAGTAGTACCGGGAATTTTATTCATTGCTTGACCTTCAACATGTATATCACCAATGGAAATACCTGCATGTATTCCTGCATCTTCAAACATTTGTGTTAACTTTGGTAATCCAAGAATGAGATCCGAAGTAATGACAAGCCCATCAACTCTATGATCTTTTCCCATTGGCGTATTACCAGAATGACCAGTTTTACCGTGAACTACTAGTTTGGCAAATTGTTCATTTCCATTTTCTTGTTCTGCAACAAGAGGTGTATTACCAATAGAAATAATTCTTCGATCAGGTGCTGCTATTCCTGTGTAAACACCCAGTTCCTTTCCATCTTGGATAATACTTCCATCTAAGTCAGCATGCGGCTCAATTGCAGCTTTGATATGTTGTAAAAACATGCCTTGTGGTCCAAGCCATGGCTTTCTAACTTTCTCTAGTTCATCTGCGTCTAACTTAGAACCAATTGTTGCGCCACCTATACGGTGAGATGCAAGTTCACTTTCAGTTAACCCTTGAAACATTGCTCTACTTCCAAAAAGTGCTTGATTAAATCCTGCTGATTCTTCACCTGTTAAAGCAAGCACTGCAATGCTTCGTGTTGGTTTAATGCCTTGCTTTTTCATAGCTTCAACTACTTTTACAGAAAGAGCAACCCCAACTTTGCCATCATATCTTCCTCCATTTGGTACTGAATCATAGTGTGATAGCAAAAGTACTGGATCAAGTGTTGGGTCAGACCCTGGATAAATACCTAACACTCCCATGGGATGATCAAATGTTTCCATGCCAGCATGAGTCATCTCAGGTTTTATTACAT
Source organism: Candidatus Levyibacteriota bacterium (assembly GCA_003152105.1). Lineage (GTDB taxonomy): Bacteria > Patescibacteriota > Microgenomatia > Levybacterales > UBA12049 > PALSA-1332. The sequence goes on along the minus strand of PLZJ01000003.1, from coordinate 94,151 downwards.
CATTTTTCACAAACCTATCTACCTCAGATAATGCTTCACAGTTAGTGCTTATTCTTCGATCTGGTAATCCTTCTGGATCAATATATGCTCCTCCGGCAATTGCAATCCTATCGAGGAAGTTTTGAATGTCCGAACCAGTTAATGCTTCTTTAAGCGCTGGAGTAAATTCTTTTGGGGGTTGATACTGTTTTTGATCTTTTTCCATTATTACTGGGTAGTTTTTTGATTATACTCTTGCATAGTTTATAGTCAATAGTAGTTTTAACTACCTACTTTTATTGTGATATAATCCAGCTATTGTGAACAAAATACTCGTTACTGACTCCCTTTTTATAAAGCAAGAACACGTTAAAAAACTTGAAAAAGCAGGCTATGTTGTTGAACGTCTTGATATCCCACAAGCAACTGAAGAAGCGCTTTCTGAAGCAATCAAAGGAAAAGTTGGTTACATTTTAGGAGGAACTGAAAAAGTTACCCAAAAGATCATAGACTCAGCAGATATATTAAAAGCAATTGTGTTTACCGGAACTGGATGGACTGGATTTATTCCAGCACATGACTATGCAACGAAAAAAGGGATAGCAATTGGTGCTGCGCCGCATTTGAATGCACGTGCAGTTGCTGAGTTTGGTCTTGCTATGTCACTTCTGATGAGCCGGGATATGATTGATTTGGCAAGAGGTGGTTTTAAAACATTTGAAACTACCAAGAGTTTGAGTGAGCAATCAATTGGCATACTGGGTATGGGACATATTGCAAAAATTTATCTTGCAATGGTAAAAGGTATGGGAGCAAAAAAAGTGTATTACTTCAATAGAACAAGAAAACCTGATGTTGAGAAGGAATATGACGCAACATATGTTACAAAAGAAGCGTTATTTAAAACAAGTGATCTTCTCTATGTTGCGATTTCAACAGAGCCGGGAAATAAGTATGTAAGTAGTGAGAATATATATAGCATGAAACAAGGTGCATTACTAATTTCAACGTCAGATCCATTGCTTTTTGACTTAGATAGTTTGTATGAAAGACTACAAAAGCATGAAATAAGAGCTGCGTTTGATGAGAATATAAAAGAAGGCAGTTTTAGACAACTACCTCTTGGTATTTGGTATTCACCAAATGAATCGAGTGCGTTTAATACTGGCCAAACTATAGAAGACGTAAGCAGTAGTTGTGTTGACACACTGATCAATTTACTACAAACTGGTGATGACAAATTCTTAATGAACCCCAAGTACAAGCAGTTTAAAAAGTGATAATTTGACAGAAATCACCACTTTTTTATATACTATACCCACAATGAGTAAATCACATCTAATTTGTAGTTGGCAAACAATAATCTCTTAACAGGGGGGGTTTTTGTTTTGTCATTGCAACGGGCCTCCCTAATGGGAGGTTTTTTTGTGGTTTAGAAAGGAGGTGAAAAAATATGTCAAAAGAAATAGAAGGATCAATGTATCAAGATAGGGAAAGTCAAAACCCCACACGTTTGCTTCAATTCATGCGGTATTTCAATGATGATAATACATTTGAAGATGTTTTGTTTATTGAGCCAACATTTCCAACAGACGAAGAAATGGATGCGTGCATGGAAAGCAATAGAGATATTGTTGAACTGATCGACAGTCACAATCCAAATAGAGATCCACAGGGTCGACCAGGTATGCATGTCTATCAGGTAGGAAAGATAAAGTATGGGTTAGTTCGTGTTAATGGGAATGGCTGGGGTATTGGTTTGGGATCTGACTTTGTTGTCTTAGATGGAATAAACAAAGGAGTTACATTTAAAGACAACTTACCAAATCCTACATTTTTTCAATAGTTTTTTAGAAATCCCAGTTACACTGGGATTTCTTCTTCACTTTGTAATTATTCGTTTGCTATACTTTAGGTATGCACATGAAAAAGATACTCATATCTATGATTGTTCTTATTGTAAGCGCATTATGTATTATGCTGTTTTGGCATATTCCTCTTCTACTTGTTGCACTAATCCTGATTTTGGCATATGTAAAACATCGATTACTTCCGATTAAGAAAGAACTTATCTTGTTTCTCGTTATTGGGCTTTTGGGAGCAACATTTGAAAATATCATTATCTATAGTGGTGCATGGTATTATCCACAAGTATTTTTTATTCACATTCCCCTTTGGTTACCATTTGTATGGGGAATTTCTGGCACAAGTGCAGTAACGCTTTATGAAGGGATTATTGGAAAATAATATATGAGTGTTATTGACGATTATCTTACAACAATTGAGCCTGATAAGAGAGCAGAACTTATTCGAATTAAAACAATTGCAAAGCAACTTGTTCCAAATGCAAAAGAAGTCATATCTTATGGTATGCCAACCTTATCGTGGAAAGGAACTTCATTTTTAGGATTTAATGCACACAAAAGTCACATTGGTATTTATCCTTATGGTGGTGAAGAAATTGCACTTTTTAAAGACAAACTAAACAAGGCGAATATTTCCTATTCAAAAGGCGCAGTACAAGTTCCTTTTGATAAACCTATTGCAAAAGAGCTTCTCGTAGAAATTATTACGCATAGAATCAATAGAATTAAAGAGAAAAAATAGAGAAAGTATACTTACGCAACTTCCTTATACTGGCTTTCATACCAATTTGGACGAGTAATTGTAAAATATACCAAGTGATTAGCTTGTATAAAATGAGGGGTGTTTGGTTCAATAATTACCATGTCTTTTGGTTCAACTGAAAATGCTTTGCCTTTTATGGTAAACACTGCAGTACCGGAGATAATGACATATATTTCATGACAAACGGTATTTAGATAGTTATTCTTAATTGGTCCTCGACCATGTAGTGTTTGATATGAAATACCAATTTCTTCATTTGGCATTGGATAGTCAAAAATTTCTCCGCCAATTGTTGAAATTTTTGTAGTATCTTTTGCGTAAACAACCATACCATGTGGATTATCTAGTTTTTATAACGTGTAGTCAAGAGACGCTATGTTGCTATTACAAAATGAACACAAATCAAAGGAAGGAATATCAGTTTACTACATCTACATACACATGAAAGAGTGAGGTTTTGACACTACATCCTGGTATTCCACAAGGTGTTGTAATATAGTATTGAAGTCGAGCTTTTCCTGCTTTTTGTGCGTGATATACTACTTCAAGTTTTTGATGTACGGAATCTAAAAATGGCTTTTCATGCGCAACAAGCACATCTGACCTATTATCAAGGTTTACATAAGAGGACGTTTTATCTGCGTCTAAAATAAGTCCTACATTTGACCCAACAACAACATAAAATGTTTGTCCATCCTGCGCATTTGTTATTGTTAAATTGTCATTGGAGGGTATAACGCTTGGTGCAGGAGTAAATGTTGGGGTAATTGGTAAGATGCCAAATTTCTCACCCATTTTTCCAACTGGACTTGTTCTATCAAAAAGTAGTACTAAAAGCATATATAGGGCAAGAAGTAAAAATACAATAAGAGCAAAAAATATTACTTTATTACTTTCTGAACTGAAATGATGTGTAATTTTTTGCATAGTCTTAGTATGTCGATCTTTTCGCATTCTGTCAATTGTACGCCATTTGTACAGTTGAGTATGAAATATACTTTTGCTATACTGTCTGCGTACTGCAAAACAAAAGCCGTTTTGCTTGTATACAAAGAATTAATTGCACTTTGACATTACTAAAAACAATAGCGAAAAAACCATAGTAGGTGACTTTTTGTATAGAAGTATTTTATATGCAAAAAGTCATCTTCTATGACAAATTTTTCAAGAAAAGAGGGAATACAAATTGAACGTTTAAACGAATAATTCACAGACACAGTCACTGAAAAGTTGCAAGCGTAGTATCTAAATCACCGTCAAATTCATATCATGTGGGGATTCACTGTGGCAAAAGAACGCGTGACGTTAAAAGATGGGAGTACGTATTCAAGAGAGCAGATCGAAGCAGTTCATGCCAAGATCAATAGACTTGTGCAGCGAGGAGAACATGTGGCAACATATGTCCTTCATCTTCTCTGCAATGGTCGACGTGCTGAAGCTCTGACATATCCTGCGAAATATTTCCATGTTCTGGAATCTTTCGGGCTGGTCAAGGGCAGACACGTTAGTACTGTTGTACGAGCACTCGTTCGAAACGCAATCTGCGCTACCTGTATGGCAGACGTCACAACCACCGATCCCTTTCGAGCTGCTGCGTAAGTTCGCTTCAGCATGACACATGCACGTCAAAATTCACTGTTTATACGGAGAAGAAAAGGTTTGCATTTTGGCATAGCTCGGCCACCGCCTAAACTGACTCAGTCTGAGAAAATCGAGTAGTTCCGATCGCTACACAAAAAATAATCGTGGTTCACATCCGCGACGTAACCAAAGGGGCATCTACATGTCATATGCACTCAGCTTTTGCCGGGTCCTAGACAGCCACACATTATTGCCCTTCATACAAGAAGATCGGAGTCGTTCAATTACATCGTCAACACCTCTATTGAGACCTTTTTGATCCAAACGGGTCTTTTTCATTGTTTTTAGTAAGTCTCCCGGGTTGGTGAGTAAGAGTTTGTGCTTTCAACGCACCTTTGCGCCCTGCGCTTCTCTTATTCACCATCCCGACTTACACACACAAAAAGTAAATAACAACAACAAACCCACAAACAGAAACTACATGCTACAAAAACGAAAACTAAAATAAAAAAGGGATACTTTATGAGAGGAACTTACGCGCAAAAACGTGAATTTGTTCAAGAACAGGTAAAATACCATAGCCTTTTGGAGAAAGCTCATACGACACAGATAATTTATCAACGGTTTCTTTTTGTTTTAGAATAAGGCCTTGTACTTCTAATTTTTTTAATCGGTTTGCAAGCGTTGTTGGAGAAGATACATTGACGGCACGTTCAAGTTCACAAAATCGTTTTTGCCCATCAGAAAGCGCTTGAATGATTGCAAGTGTCCAGAAATCGCCTAACATTTTTAATTCTGATGCTGTACATTTATTCATATCGTTTTAGGTACTTGACAATACTACAAAAGTTGTAGTACTATACATACTGTAGTAATTATATCAAAAATATGGATACCAATCAACCACTTAACATTGCTCTAATTATAGGAAGCACAAGACCAGGCAGATTTTCTGAAAAAGCAGCTGCGTGGATGCAAGAGCAGGCAAAAAAAAGAACTGATCTAAAAATTACCGTTTTGGATCTTCGCGATTTTCCACTCCCTTTATTTAATGAACCAGTATCTCCTTCAATGAAAAATGAGCCATATACTGATCCACTTGTTTCAAAATGGGAACAAGCAATTATTGCTTCAGATGGCTTTATTATTGTTACCCCTGAATACAATCATAGTTTTCCAGCAGTGCTTAAAAACGCAATTGACTATTTAAATCCACAGTGGCATAAAAAAGCAGTAGGCTTTGTTAGTTATGGTGGTGTTGGCGGAGCACGTTCAATTGAGCAACTTCGTCTTGTAGCAGTTGAACTACAAATGGTAAATATTCAAAAATCAATCAATATATTTTTCTCTATGTATATGGATGCAATTAGTGAGGATGAAAACAAAAGAGCACATGCATTTAATTCTCTTGTTGAAGGCGCAACTGTATTTTTTGATCAATTAACTTGGTGGGCAAAGCTACTAAAACAAGCAAGAACTAAAAGTTCTTAAGGCTAGAATAATAACACTCAACCATTCTTCTACTTTTTGCTCTTTTTGGATAAAACCCACGCATTATATGCCAAATACCAAGCAGCAAGAACGCCAACAATGCTAAGCCATACGGGAACTGACCAACCATTCACTACAATTTCCCATCCATTTATAAAACGAATCAAATGAGCGAGGCCAACGATAAAAAGAATGACGCCAGTTATTTGGAAATATTGTTTACTCGTTAACATGTTTCTCACCTCCCTCCTCTTTAAGTATTCATCTCCAACCAATTGTTGTCAAGAAAGAAATACAAGATGTACAAAAAACTTTTGAAGGATATTTATTAAAAAAGGTTTATCTATTCCAGAAGAGTAATGCAAAGGTATCTACTATTTATAATCCTTTACAGAAGGAATAATACCGTTATATGCTCCTTCAAAGGAAATTGATTCTGCTTGAAAAACTGCATCATAAATACTTTCTTGCACTGCTTTTGCTGCAGCTTGGCCAACAACATCTACATCAAAAAGTGGCCAACTACTTGTTTTAAAATATTTTCCATAATCATTTAGTAATCTATCATTTTCTTCTGTTGAAAACACAAATACTGTGTCTCCATCAATTGAAGTATTAACCGGATTTATAGCTCTTATTTGGCCATGGCTTGCAATATTGGCTACTATTTCATAGTTTTCTCTTGTTTTTAAATCAATATTTACCCCAACTACTGAAATTGTTGTGTTCATAAGATCTTTTGTAACAAAGCGTGACGTTTCATCAAACGTTTTAAATTTTTTCTCAGTATCCCTATTACCAGCAAGTATTGTTCCGTCAGGATTTACAACATTACCAAGTGCATTTACGACGCTTAAGGCTGTTACGATGACACCATTTCCTACATTGATCAGTGCACAACCAACCCCAGCTTTTATAGCAGGAATTTTTGTTCCATTTTCCAGAAATTGAAACTTTCCAACAGATGTTCCTGTCCCTGCGCCAACATTGCCTCTTTTAACTGGTTCACTACTTACGTTATCTAAAGCTTTTCGACCTAAGCTTGGATCATATTGTGCAACTCTTACTCCTAAATCAAATACAATTGCGCCAGTAATATTTGGATTTATAATTTTATGATCCTTGTCACCAATGTGTTTTTCAATCATTCCCTTCATAATATCTGAGGCAGACATGAGACCTGTTAGGCTCCCTCCAGCAATAAAAATTGCATTTCTTTCATCAAAACTTTTTCCATTTGTCGAAATATCCGTATTAAAAGTTCCTGGTGCTCCTCCATATGATTTAGAAACTACTGGATATTTCTTATCAAAAAGAATAACAGTACATCCAGTAAGGTTTTCTGCATCAGTGGCGTGGCCTACCTTAACTCCAGTCAAAGCAGTTAATGTATTGTTCATATAGTAATTATATCAGAAGCATAACGACCAAAGTTTAGATCGTAAAAAGAAGCTAATTTAACTAACTAATGTGGAAAGCATATCTCTCATTTGATCAAACGTAACTACTGGAAGATCTAAATACTCAAGTTCAGTCATTGTTTGAGATTCGTATTCTCTCAAGTAGTTATTAATATAAGATAGTAATCCATCATTTCCGTGCATTTGCTCAAGTATATTTACACCAAATTCTCTTTCAAGATTTCTTACTGTTCTTAGTGAAAATGCCCATGCGTTTCTTTCAGAATACATTACCGCTTCGTGTCTTTGTTTTAATGCCTGTATCCTTTCTTTACTATGGTCACTTGGAACTTTGCCAAAATATTGTTCTGAGTATCGCCTCTCTGCAGTTAATGCTAGATCAGTTAATGTTTCATTGTGTAAATGTCCACATTCATGAAGGAAATCAAGTGCTGAATCAACGCCTTTAAATTTCCCAATTAATATGCTTGGACTTTGTGTTTCATTGCCAAGCATTGCACCCCATTTTCCACCCGGATTATATCTAATATGTGTTCCTTCTGGGGCAAAAGTTCGAAGATCTAAAAGCATTTTCGAATCCTTTTGCAAAGTAATTGAAGGTTGTGGTACATTAATTTTTATAACAAGTTGCATACCATTGTTAAAATTTACCACTCTGGGTCCTAATAGTTTCTCTCTCCCTCGTTCTACAGCTTCTGCAATCCTATCTGACATAAACAAATTATATCATTGTAAGTAGATAAACCCATGCAGCTAGTTGTTTTATGTTAAAAGAGGGTAAATGCAGCAGCAGCTGACATTGATGCAAATGATCCAATAATTAATGCTTTTAATAGCAAAACTAGAGAACTTGGTAAATCGTTAAAAAGAAATAAGCCAATTAACTGTACTATTATTGCAATTGCATATAGTGCAAACAATCGTTTTGCAATATGTTGTAACCTATCATGTTTATTTTTTAATATATCCATGTCTTTTCTATATATTAATATCCCAACCAGTATAAATATAAAAAGTAGTATGCCGATAATATTAAACCATGGTAGTGTAGCAGCCAGTTTAACACTGACACCAAATATTTGTCCAAGACCAACGCCAAAAAATGCACCAGCTACTCCTCTTGCAAATTCTAGTAAATGATCTCTTTTTATTGCTACTTTCCCAAGTAACTTTACTGTTTTTTCAATTTCTTTTTCATTTTTTTGAATATGTACAATTTCTTTTTCTTCTCTATCAACCGCTGCTTCTAAGTGGGATTCAATTTTTTCAACACGACTTATGACGTGGGATAGTTTTTCTACTTCGCGCTCAGTTTTTGATTTACTTTTCGAAATTCCTGGTTCCATTATGTAAAGTATAGCAGAGTTAAAAAAGATTGGGGTAGCTTAGAGGTGTATATTATTAGAATGATATTTCAAATATATCCCAAGGATGTTTATTTAGATCAGTATATCGTATCCATGTAGGAGTAATCTTTAGATACGCGATATTTTCTTTATCAGCCCATTGCTTCGCTTCTGGATTTTTCTTCCAATATATTTCTTTGTAATGTAGTGCTGCATCTCCAATTAGTTCTTCAATTAATCCTTCATATTGCATTGTTATATTTTCATCCCATCCAATAACAAGAGATACATTCGAATTATTTTTACTATTTTTGTATTTTCGTGAAGTAGTAAATGTATCGATTATTATTTAGAGCTTATCTGTTTCTGCAAATTCAAGCACAGCTGATTCCGGTTTATTATTTGAAACAGTTGAAATGACAGCTAATTTGTGTTTTTTAAGAAAATTAGCAACTATCTGTTTATTATCCATAAACGTAGTATAGCAAAAGTTCACACTTAGTTTATGGAGTATTGGAAAACACGAGTACGAAAGCGTTCCTTTATGAAGTAGTATCTGTAGGTTCTTGCACCTCTTCTTTGATTATTGGAACAATCATTCCTCCTACATATTGCGGTTGCCAGAATTCTAAGCCAGAAGTAGCCGGCTCTCTTTCTTGTTTGTTAGGGCGGGCGCTATAGGAAGCAGCAAGTTCTTCTTTGGAGATATATTGTGGAACACGTTCTCTTCCAAGCTGTATAGCTCTTCCAACTTTTCCATCTTCTGCTAAATTATGTAACACGCGACCTATTCTTGCTCGAATTGGAATGTGTATAGCTCCTGCTTTTTCTGTCATATAGTTGTGTTATAGCAAATATTTACGTATTGTCAATACGTAAAGCTTGAGCGGGTACATGCTCGAAGGAGTGAAGAACGTTAGAAGATTCTATAAACGTAAATACATTTTGTTATCTGCTTTTTGATGATCTGGTAATTTGTGCTTTACGTGCTGCAAATATTTCAGTTTGTCTAGCGAGTATTTCGTCAAGTTGAGGACACCCATTTACATCTGCCATGGCAATGGGAGGAGCAGTAACTGCTTTAAGTTTCGTATTGCTCCACTTATTTTCTTTTGCATCACGACCTACTTGATTCATTTTTTCTTTTTGAATACAGTGACTAGCAAAATCACAATTACTGCACAGTTCTGACATTTTCACATTCTACCACATACTTTCTTACAAATAACTTACGATCCTCTGCTACACTTTATGTATGGATACAAAAAAGTGCATACATGAAGATCAAATAAAACCGCTTCCTAAAAAAGATATCACCGTGTGTGAAGATTGTATAAAAACAGGAGATACATGGGTATATCTTAGACAATGTTTAACGTGCGGTCATGTTGGCTGTTGTAATAGTTCAAAAAACAAACATGCACAAAAACATTTTGACAAGACAAACCATCCAATTATGAAATCTGTTTCTCCTGAGGAGACATTTACCTACTGTTATATTGACGATGTATATTTAGACAAGTAGTACTCCCCAATTCCTATACAATTATCAATGTCCGTCTTTTATTGACAATATAGTAAAACTTTTCTATTCTTAATATAGTAATGGAAAGTGTTACTGAACAACCACAAGTAGTCCAATCGACAACTTCGCAAGAAGCAGCAGCAGCTCCGCCAGCTCCTGATGTAAAAGATGCAGAAGCAATAATTGAGCAAGCAAAACTTAAGCAACCAGCTGAAATACTCTCTGCTCCAGCCTCACAAACACAAGAAGCAATTGATAAAGCAGAAGAAGAACTTCGAATATTAAAAATGAAAGCAGCGCAAAATCAACCTTTACCAGAACCATCTGCTCAACCTCTTCCAAATCCGGTAAACCAGGATGCTTTACCACAAACACCCCCAAAGCTATCTGAAACACAAAAGCCAGAAGTTTCATATAAGAATGATAGGTCAGGATATTTACAACATTCTCATGATGATTTAGTTGCATTTTTTGATAAGCTAAAAATGTCAGGACTAACTAAAATAATGCAAAAAGGAAGATATACGGTTGAATCGTATACCTATACCTCACCTGCTGATAACCAAGGTGGATATGAATTTTTAATTACAAAAGTGGGAGATGCGTATACCTTAACAAGTACAAATGAAAAAAATGTTGATAATGGAACAAAATATGGGCAAAAACAATTGCAAAATGAAACATATGTTTCAAAACGAAATAACTTAACTGCAACAAAAACGTTTGAAGACCCCACAAATCCCACACCCGTGCCTCGTGTATTGAGTAGTTCGGAAATAAAGAACGGATTTTTTAGCAGAAAAGGAAGTACAGAAGACGCAAAAGCTACATACACCCAGCTTGCAAGTTCTCTTTCTCGCGCACAGTTTGCCGTTGCACGTGTATTACCACAGTAAGAAGAAAACGAATATATCTTCTTGTTTACTCTTTTCTTGTAAATATATTGTTTCATGTTACAATTGCACACATGAGCGAACCACTCATTGCGCATTTGTTAGTTGACTATGAGAAAAGAACAAGCAGGAGAATTACTTGCCCAACATATACTCCAAACTCGGTCTTGTGACTTAACTGTTGATGATCAGTTTATAGATCCGTATGGAGGACACTTGCATCACCCAGGCGTATTATATTATTTTGAAGCGGAAAGAGTTTCGCTTTTTGCAGAAAATGGCCTTGATATGTTGCGGCTTCAAAAAGAACAACAACTAAAATTTGTACTTCGCAAAGCAAATATTCGTTACCGAGAACAAGTATATGAAGGAGACAGCGTTTCTATTCAAACACATGTTTCAAGTCCTAAATTTACTTTGCTTACTTTTCACCAGATGCTTTTGAAAAATACGCGCATTGCAATAGACGCAACACTTGATGTTGGAATGATACAAGGAGAAAGCAAGCCAATTGCCATTCCTGACTTTATACTTGAAGCACTGGCGAAGTAACGAGGTTATTTTCCTATTTGCCAGATTTTCGAACAAGCAGCAACGCCGTTTATAAAGCCATTTTGAAATGAACTAGTATTTTGCAGATCATCTACTCCCGATGACATATCACTACCCCATGCATAGGTAAGTATATTTACTGCACCATTTTTACAATAACTTTCCATTTGCAAGGCAATAGCTTCTGCAGTAGGGGCAGTCCATGCTTCTTGGCTTTGATCTTTTTGTGTATTTACATATGTTTGCGAAACGCCAATTATATTGTTTTTTGACTGATCCCAACCATTGCTTTGTAGCTTTGCAAACACATAGGGCAATAAATTTGTCATAGACCAATCAATAGAACTACTATCAACTGCGTTTCCTGATACTGCATAGGAAAAAATTGCAACAGAATCACAGGCCAAGGGTGCATAGTTTGCAACTGCTTGATCAAAATATGATCTACTCGCATTTTCGTTTACATTATCAAGTGGTGCATAAAAACCGCATATTGTTCCCCGCTTTACAGATGAGAATTGATTTGCTTTTTGGATAAGCAAATGAGAATCTGTCAAAGAGTTTTGTACATTACCAATATATGTGTCGAGTGTATAGTAGCCTACAATAAGCGGATCATTTTTTGTGTCCTGTAAATGTTTAGAGATTTCAGACAAGAATAATTTTTCTTGGGCACTTCCTAAGTGACAGGTACTATTTGCAACTGCTTGTGTGCCACATACAGACTCAAGATACAAAAGTGGTGAAACATCAAGATAATGCATGTGATATTTCTCAAATAAAATATAGAGAGGTGTTCCTGGAATAATATAGGTGTGCGTTGTAAAAGATATACCAAGCGATCTTGCTTTTGCGAGCTGACTATCAGTTGTCTTGTCAAGGGTTTGGGCAAGTGAGAAGACGCCAACTTTATGTAAAAACGTATATTTTGTAGGATGATAATACAACTGGTAATTAGGAGTTTGAGCAAAATTTTGCGTAGACAGGGCAAATTGCGCAGCAATTGGCATGCAGATAATCAGAATAATAACTATTGGGAGTAATAATTTTAAGAAAAGGTCTCGCGTTTTATACCAGTGCCATGCTTTATTGAACATATAATCGTATACTCATCTTTATTTTCTTACTATCGCATATTAGCTTATGTCTGTCAATAATTCGACATTCTGTTTTTGCATCAAATGCTTGCTATATAAAGGATAATAAAAGATAGAAAAAATAAGAGGAGACTTCTTATTTTCTTACACAATTCTTAAACTACTTTAGATTTTGTTTGCTATAATCCGATATGGATGAGAAGCATTTATCGATATCTTAATCCCATTGTTCATCTTGGGGAATCCAATTATTCATTTGTTTTTCCTCTTATTGCCAATATTGTGCTTTGTGTAAGTTCAGAATTTTATGCATATATAATTGCTCGAAACCCGCTTATTATTGGCGAATATATTATCTTTATCAATGTAGCGTTTATTATCTATTTTTCCTTTCGAGATGGGCTGCGGGGTGGGTATATTTCAACACTTTTTGCTATCTGTTACTACTTTTACATAATTGCCACAAGACATTACCATGGATTTGAACTCAGTATGGCTGTTGACACGACCATAATACTTGGCGTGTTGTATGCAATACTTGCTTCAATAATAGGATGGTTAAAACAGCGCATTGATTGGCTTATTGAAAGTAGTGCCATTGAAAAAGAAAGATTACAAACAATTATTGATCAACTTCCTGTTGGTGTTATTGTCACAGACGGACATGGTATTTTAACGCAAACAAATAAACAATTAAATAAAATACTTGGCATTAGAATGCCAATTGGATTTGCCATTGGGTTAGATACGATTCCACAAATAAAAATTAATGGTTCCCTTCCCATTCCTCATCAGTCCCCGCTTTCTCAAGCACTGAAAAAGGGAACGTCAATTATTGGACGTGAAATATATTATCAACAAGTGAATGGAAATGAGGGCAAATATTTACAAGTAAATTCAGCACCAATTCATAATAAGAAACGCCGAGTCATAGCAGCGGCATCAATTATTACTGATATTACCGGTCAAAAAGATTTAGAACGCCAAAAAGATGATTTCTTAAGTATGGCGTCACATGAATTAAAAACTCCTTTAACTAGTCTTAAAATGTTTCTTGATTTACAAGAAAAAGAATTGTCTTCCAGTAAATCAAAAAAAGCGCAATATTTTAATCAGCGAATTAAAGATCAGATCCATCGTTTATCTGAATTAACAAATGATTTACTCGACATATCAAGAATTCAAACAGGGAAGCTTCGATTTAAAAAAGAATCCTTTCAATTATCACAAATTGTATCTGATACATTAGAAGGATTAAGTGGTATGACAAGACAACATGAGCTTGTTTTACGTAACAATTTTTCAGGACAAGTATTTGCCGATAGATATAGAATTTATCAGGTGCTTGTTAATCTCATATCAAATGCAATTAAATATTCACCAAAAGGTAGGAAAATCATCATAACGCTTTCTAGTCAAAACCGTCATGCGCTCATTAGCGTAAAAGATTATGGTATTGGTATTGAAAAAGAGCAACAAAAAAAGATATTTGAAAGGTTGTATCAAGTAACAGATCGTAATGAGAAAACATTTCCCGGTCTTGGGCTTGGACTTTTTATTGCAAAAGAAATAGTAGAACGACATAGTGGAAAAATCTGGGTAACAAGTGAAAAAGGAAAAGGGTCTACTTTTTCCTTCAGTTTGCCAATTCCTCATAAAAAGGGGTAAGATAAATAAGATGAAAAAAAAGGTACTTGTCATTGATGATGATTATGATATTTTGGAGCCACTTTCTATCCTTTTAGAAATAGATAATTATGAAGTTGAAACAACACCAAAAGGAGAAGAAACAATTCATAAAGTTAATGATTTTAAACCAGATGTCATTTTACTTGATATGCTCCTTTCAGGAAGTGATGGAAGGCAAATAGCAAGGGCTTTAAAAAGTAATGTAAAAACAAAAGATATTGCCATTATTATGATGTCTGCACATCCTTCAGCTTCTGAAGATGCAAAACTATGTGGAGCAGATGACTTTATTGCAAAACCATTTGAAAGTGAAGATTTACTCACTCTTGTTAAAAGCTATATTTCCCAATAAATGACGTAAAAGTCAGTGCCATTTTGAGCTCAAAAGCTTTACTATCACCTCTAAAACGACTATACTGTTTTGAGCACAACTATGTTTTCATTTAAGAAAAAGAAAGTCCTTTTGCAAATGGATCGAGATAGCAGTATCTTACTTGATAAATCTCCTCATACTGTTCGCTGTGCAAAATGCACTATTCTCATAAGTGGTGAATTTATTTCAAATAAATCCAAAACAGAAATGTATTTATGTAATCATTGTGATAATTCGCTTGTTCAATTTGATAAATATGGTGTTCCATTCAATGCAGTAAAAACAACAAAAAAACAACTAGCTTCACGCCCAAAGTACCAATAATTAGTACTTATATAATGTGATTATGGAACGATTTAAAATGATCGCCTCAATCTACTTATTCTTAATAAAAGATGACAACATACTGCTTCTTAAAAGACAAAACACCGGATATGAAGATGGAAACTATGGTCTGCCTGCTGGTCATTTAGATGATAATGAATCATTAACCACAGGAATAATAAGAGAAACAAAAGAAGAAATCGGCATTGTACTTACAAAGCAAGATATACAAATAGTTCAGATTATGCATAGAAAAGAAGAAGATATTCGCATGGATTTCTTTTTTTATGCAAAGCATTGGGTTGGTCAGCCCGCAAATACAGAACCTGATAAATGTAGTGATTTGCGATTTTTCCCACTAAACAATTTACCTGAAAATACCATTGGCTATATAAAGCAAGCAATAGAAAACTACCAGAAAAACATTTTTTATACAGAACTTGGTTGGTAAGTAGCAGCACAAACCGTACTTTTGTCTCGTTGTAGGATTTGGTCTGGTAGGAATTGAGTTTTTAAATAGTTGTGTATGCTTATCGCATTACGCCCCTCCTTTAAAAGATATACTCTTTCCCTACCAAACCTGGCACCTTACTCCTTTTGGAATTTATCCTCTACGGATATGGACAAGTGCCCAAATAAACCACACTACTACAATCCCAAAAGTGAGATAGATAACAATGCGGATAAAATCAGCTTGAGCGGGAAATTCGTGCACGAGTCCGTAGCCGATGATGATTGAGCCACCTGCGATAAGCGGATAATGCGTTTTCATGTCACCCTTTCTTTTTCTGCTTAGTAATCGACAGTGCAATGGTTACTTTCGAATTTTTGTGTACAAAAGTACTCCTCCAATGACGCATATACTTGCAATTGATATTGCTTGGTAGGGTGAGAGGACCCGAATGATCAAAATTCCACAGAGAATGGCGACAAGTAGACCTATGACAACGTGTAGAAATCGCATGAGACTCCTCCTTTTTAGTTATTTGACACGATAACAAAAGTAAGTAAAAGATTAATCAGCATGTATGGGCAAAGTATTAGCCACATCCACCAAAATGATGACCATTGTGCCCCATATATCACGAAAGCATAAACGATTATGCTAACGAGAAGACTAAACATTGCATATCCCTCTGTGTCATAGGAATATGGGTCTTCTCTACTGCTTAAATGGTTCGAATGTGTATAAACATACGAAATAAACCATTGCAGCAGAAAGCATGTGACAATAAGCGCTAAAATGCCTAGTACCCCAATGGGTATTAGAGCAAGAAGTGTTACAACAATGTGTATAATATCCATGAGTTCCCTTTCTCTAAAATGTCACTTTTGCAAGCGCATACTATGTATCAGAAATGACACACACTATGCACTGCAAAAGGTAATTCCAAATGAAGTTATTAAAGTGCAAATTAGCTTTTGCTCAAAATCTAAATAGCTTTTATTTAACCCTGAACGAAAGCTTCCGGAATTATACTACAGGATGAGAAGAATAACAAATTATAGCGTGCTTTATTCTTTGTATTGACGAGATATCATAAGTATTGTTAACTATATAGGTAAGCATATGACACTACAGCATCTATTCGGTTTATATTTAATTGTATTTGGCATCACATGGGCAGCTATTTCGGCAATTACGCATAGAAGTGATAGATTTTTAAAGTGGCAAGCAAAAAGAAATACTAAAATGTGGGGAGGTTCAATGGCAAAAGGAGCAATAAATAAGAAAGTTGCCAATTGGAAGTCTCAAGAAAAGATTGTATACATAGTACTCTTTTTTATTGTACTTATTGGTGTAGTTTTACTAAGAGTTTAATAAAGCAAAAAGTACAACTATTCCCTCCAGACAACTTAATCTATACATTGCATTATGCTTTTGCTATTTTGAGATATTTTCTGTTCAATTCAAAACTTACATATCCAATCCCCATCATTAACAGTCCAGCAAGCATAAGAGAGATAGGCCACCCTAGACTATTACTAAAATATTCATACGTAAGTTTTAAAATCTCTCCAAAGGTAAATAATGTGCCCAGAATCAAAAATATATTATTTTGTAATTTTACGCTGCTGTAAAAAATACCAACCAATAAAAATGGATAGAGGATTTCCCAAACTATACTATTTGCTGGAGTAAATCCTTGTAACGATAATGCAGAACTTAGTAGGATAAATAATCCAAAAAAATACAACAAATTAGTCATAAATTTTTTATTTGTATTGGTAAAATAATAGCCAAATGATAGGTATGTTAATCCCATAATCAACAACCTATATTCATAAAAGCGTTCATTTCCATTGTCGAGGAACATAAAATTTGTAAAACTGAAGAATAAAGTTGTGCCTGCAATAAAGGTAAAAAGTAAGAATATTTTTGCTTTTATCGAATAAAAAGAGAGACTATAAATAATAAAAAGTAGTGCTGCATTAACAGATATGCCGCTGCTTGTTGTTGGAGAAACGCCAAGCATATCTAAAGCAGTACCTATCCCCAGAGGAAAAAGCACTGAAGAAATGATTAAAAAAGAGTGTCCAAAATCATTGTTTTTCGTTCTTGTATAAAAATAATAGCCTAAAAAATAAGTGGATACAGAAGCACCAAGAGTAATAATTGTTCGTGTTATTTGACTCATTGTATTCCAATATTGGCCAATGTAGAAAATTATCCCCAGTAGTAGTATGAATCCACCTATGTAATACAAAATTTTTTGTAGATTAATTTTTCCCTTTTTTTGTACGAATTCTGTCGGTTTTGAAGTAGTAAGCACAGCAAGAATCTGCTCTTTTGAAAGAGTGCCATTATCAACATATAGCTTTAGATCTTGAAGCAGTTGTGATGCTTTTAATGAATCATTTTCAGTCATTACTGTACCCATCCTAAAAATTTAAAGTCATACGTATCATTTGTTATTTCTTTATTATATCCATGACCTAATAAGTAGTAGCCTGAATTATATTCACCATACCAGAATAATGGAAAATAACTTGTGTCTCCCGATGAATTACTCACTACCGTAAAACCATCAGGTGATTTATTCGTAGGGTTAATATTGCTATATGACAAAGCTTGTTGTTGTGAAAGAGGGGTATTGCTGTCATTTCTTGTGTCATATAAATAGATACAAGACGAATAAGGCACGCTATATTGACCATTGTAGTTTGATGTAATAACAATTCTATTATTAATTACGCTAATGCTATAGTCTGTAGAACAGCCACTCGCATATAAAAAATTATATTGTGGTTTAACAAGTATTGAAGGAAGATATACTGACACAAAAATATACAGCAGCAAAAGTATTGGTAGTCCAAGGCCTATGAATAAAGGTATTCTGTCTTTGATATGCACATAACAATAATAGAGTTCTTTCTACTCCTATGTCAATAAATAAACTCATGCATAGTGAGGCCAAAATATATTGAACAACTTCACAGTGTTAATAGTGGTATCATTACATAATGAATGAGCTTAATAAAAAAGCATTTGGTGGTTTATTATTTTTTATTATTGCCCTTTCCTTGCTGTTATTTATTCCTGTTTGGACATTTGCGTATTGGCAAGCATGGGTTTTTCTCATAACGCTTTCCATTTGCGTATTTGCAATTACCATGTATCTTGCTTTTTATGACCCAGCATTATTGCAAAGAAGAGTTATGGCAGGAGCAATAGCCGAAAAAGATAAGAAGCAAAAACTAATACAATTTATTGCACAAATCGCTTTTGCGCTTGTTATTATTATCCCTTCATTAGATCATCGTTTTTCTTGGTCACATGTATCAACGCCCATCTCTCTTATTGGTGATGTACTCGTAGTTTTGGGACTCTTAATCGTATTTTTTGTGTTTAAAGCAAATACATTTACATCTGCCATTATTGAAGTTGATAAAAAACAACAAGTAGTTTCAGAGGGACCATATGCCATAGTTCGTCATCCAATGTATGCAGGTGCAATGCTAATGCTATTTGGTGTTCCCCTTGCACTTGGTTCTTTATGGGGACTAACTGCCTTTTTATTTATTACCCTTGTTATTATTTGGAGACTACTAGATGAGGAAAAATATCTTGAGAAAAATCTCAAAGGATACAGAGAATATGAAAACAAAGTCAGGTATCGATTAGTTCCCTTATTATTCTAAGCTATTACTGCTTACTCAAAATTATAAATTGCACTATTTTGATATATTTTATTTTTCCCTTTTCTTTGCTAAAATATATATATGGCAAAAATGGATCCAGTAGTACACTTTGAAATGCCAGCAAAAGACAAGAAAAGAGTTGCTGCATTTTATTCCTCTGTTTTTGGATGGAACATGAATCAAACGGGAGCTGATATGGGTAACTATCTATTAGCACAAACAACAGAAACAGGTGACAATATGATGCCAAAGACTCCTGGTGCTATAAATGGAGGCTTTTTTGATTGGCAGGACAAAGAAGGGTTTAATATTCCACACTTGGTTATTTCAGTTGAAAACTTAGAAGAAGCAATGAAAAAAGTAGAAGAAGCAGGTGGAAAAGTGTTAGGTGGTTCAGGTGGACCCGGCAAAATTGATGATATTCCAGGAGTTGGTCGCTATGTTTCGTTTGAAGATTCAGAAGGTAATCATGCTGGCATGCTTCAGCCATCTCCAAGAGGATAATCTAAACCCCGTTTTATTAATTTATTTCTTTTGACACCTTGTATATTTTGTCCTGTTAAATGGCTCTAAAGTGTAGTATAATTTTGCTAAATGGTTGAGCAGACGTTACCTGAATGTGAAGCATCTATACATGAACAAGAATGCGAAAGAATAGGATCAACAAAAGATCATTTTACTCCTCGATCAATAGCAAGATTACTTGACTGGTCTATCCCTCAAATGAATGATGAAAGGAACATACAAAAACTATCTGAAGCATGTCATAAGAAAAAAGATGAAATTACCCCTTTATTTATAGAGAGAATAGAACGACTACAAAATGGTGGTTCTGTTACTCTTTGGGAACATCATAATGATTTGTTAATGCTTCAAAAAAGGACTAGATGGAAAGAAAAAAAAGCAAGCTAAGTACGATTTATGACAAATCGTTGAAGAAACATATGTAATTTACTTTTGATACAATTACACTATGCTTCAAATTCAAAATAAACAAAAAGGGATTCTTTCCTTAATTATTCTCTCACTTCTTTTTGCTTCAATGGGGATATTCGCCAGGTATTTAGTAGTTTTTTCTGTGTTACAGCAAGTGTATTTACGAGTTGGTGTTGCGTTACTGCTTGGATACATTATATTTCATAAAGATATTTCCTTTTCAAAAATAAAAAGAATTCAAACAAGAGAATGGATATTGCTTTTTTTAAGATCACTTTTTCTCTACGGATTGGCCGTAACATTTCTTACAGTGGCATTTATTTTTGCAAAATATGGTAACACTACGTTTATAGGGAGCATGCCATTTACAGCTTTTTTTGGAATTATTTTACTGAAAGAAAGATTTTCTTTAGGAAAAACTCTATTTATAATACTAGCTTTTTTAGGAGCAGCATTAATTGGCGTAAGGAGTTTTAGTGATATTTTTCTTTGGGGAAAAGGTGAAACTTTTGCGCTTATTTCAACCGTGTGTTTTTCGTTAAGTTATATAGCTCGAAGGTGGCATTCTTCTTTATTAAACGACAAGGAAATAACACTTTTAATTTTCTTTATTTCTGTTGTTATATTATTTTTAACCTCAATAATTGCTGGTCAAGGGTTACCAGTTAAGGGATGGAGTCCATTTTTACTTCTTATTGTTGTTCTTGCTGGATTTTTTAATATTTTTACTCTCTACTTAACTAACTATGGTTTTAAACGGGTTGAAACAGTACTTGCGAGTAATATCTTAGCGTTAGAATCAGTTTTTGGTGTAATTATCGGGTTTTTATTTTACGCAGAAGTCCTAAGCGTAAAAGAATTTATTGGTGGTATAGCAATCCTAGTTAGTGTTATTGGTATGAATTATCTTCATAGAAAAACATAATATGTCTTGTCTTTCTATCCCCCCTTTTTAGTTATATATATCTTTTAATTCTTTAACATTTCCTCCAAATGCAATGCGGTCAAGAATTAAGTCATCCATTCCCATCATAAGAGCGGGAGTTATAACAAATTCGCCATATCTATCATTAATTTCATCCATTGCCAAAGCAACCATACGTTTTTTTGTGCTATTGATATCGAAAAGACTTTGTTGTGATTTAGCAGAGGGAGTAAAATCATAACAAGAAACAGCAAGTTTTGAAATTCGCTTTTTTTCTGGTTGTTGATTAAAAACAAGTTGTGCACGTTCAAATAGTTCATGTGTGGTAAACATTTCTGTGTCTTGCAATCTTCCTCTGTGCCAATGTGTCCAATCAGCATAGACACAGGATACGTGCACGCCGCGAGCGGCGACTTGTTTTTCCCTAAGTCTTCTTCCCATTTTCTCAGTTAGTTTCATAAGTAACATGGAAAGCATTCTTGGATCATTTGTTGCTTTTGGTAGTGCATACTGCTGCCCTATGCTTTTTGTTTTCCATTCAACATCATCTACTTCATATCCTCGTATTCTATAGTACCAATCTCTTCCACATTTACTTCTAAATACTTCTTTTTCTAGCAAGTCGACTGGTGCTTTGAGGAAATCTAAAGGAGAAAAGATACCATGTGCGTTAAGTCGTGCTTCAAAACGTACATTTATGCCATTTAAATCTGTTAAAGAAACAGAGTCATAGATTGCTTTTAGATTTTCATGCGTTATCACATCAAGTCCATCTGGTTTATGAAGAGAAGCACCAAGTTTTGCAAGAAATCTATTTGTGCCAATTCCTATATTGCAACTCATCCATTCCCCTATTTCTTCTCGTATGCGTTTTTTAATTTCATTTCCTACGGTAAGCAGATCTGGGTTACATTTTTGAACTGTTGTTAAATTAACAACAACTTCATCTATTGATTTTGGTGTGACATCAGGAGAATAGTCTTTAAATATTTTATTAAACTTTGTATAAATATCGCGGTACAATGTTGGCGTTGGCGTATGCACATTTACCAAAGGATATAAGAGGCGTGCTTCTCGAACAGACATGCCTGTTTTAATGCCATATCGTTTTGCTTCAATACTTGGTGCAACCACACATCCTGCAGGAGAATTATATGCGGCAATAACAAGTGGTTTTCCTCTGTAAAGAGGATTTGCTTGCTGTTCGCATGTTGCAAAACAAGAATTGAGATCAACATGCATGATAAGAGGGATATTATGATTAAGTGGCAAGTCCATCAGATACCTCCTCAAGTAACCACGAAAGATTAAATGTGTCAAAACGAAGTCTAAAATAATAGGAGTCACTACTAACATGAAAAATATGATGTACTGTTCCTCCAATTTTTTCCCTATGTGTATATCCTAGTTTTTGTATTATGTAGTCTTTTCCATTCCATCTTACTTTTGCGGGATATACTTTTACCCCAATACGTTTATATATTGCAATAACATCAACTTTCTCGTGTATGTGCTCAAGCATAAACCAAATATTATACGAACTTATATACAACAATAATGCAATTTTATACGAATATCAATAGCATAAAAGTAGAACAAATGCCAAGCAAAATAGGTCAATATAAAGGAGAATAGTTAATTCAGAAGCAATAGCGTGTTAGGAACCATCTTCTATTTGTTCAAAGACTGTTTTAAATTCGCCAGCTGTTGGAAATCTGTTTGGGTCATCAAATGAAACTACTGTGTGGCCATATGTTTCAAATAACGCTCTTTGTGTATCAGTTAATCTTTGTGGTGACGACTTGTGTGAAGATTCTGATTGAGAGGGCGCATTAGTATGCGAAGAAGTGGTAGTTATTGCTATTTCATGTTGGGAAGGTGGTATTTGTTGTCCCCTTTCTTTATTGCGGGAAGAATATCGGTGTTGTACTTTTCGAGGTTTTGGTTGTCTCCAGTTTGCCATAGCTCGTAGAATAGCGCTTTAACATAGGATAAGTCAAGGAGATAAATAGTAAAATAGAGTGTAAAAAATACTTACAATGGTATATACTATGGCCATGAGAAATGAAGGTGAACCAATTTTTTCGGAAACTGATGGTGTACGAATTGCCAATAGTTTCCCCTCTGTTGCCGATGCAAGCAAGGAAGCAAAAAAAGCGTTTGTAGATACAAGAATAGCAGAGCTTCGAGCTGTAGCAAGTAGTGATGCTGATCCAGCATTTAGCTGGAAAAAATTATTGCCTTACAAAAAGCATTTACCCAGTGGAGAAATACAAGTAGGCAGAGACTATTTTTCGATACAGGCAACCCCACGGCTTGCAAATCAAGTTCGCACACGCGGAATTCTTGGTATTCGCGCAGAACTTCAAGGAATAGCAGGTGAAAGTGAGCTAAATGATGTTATTAAAGAACTAGATACGCAAGTTATTGTTGAAACTGCAGAGAAAATATTTACCCTTGCGAAGAAATAGCAGATTTTTCTACTACTTTTGTTTCTATTATTGACTTACGTATCTTCGTTTGTTATTCTTCCTAAGTTATGAAAGAGACGCCAGGAGGTTTCGGAGAAGGAATATTTCAAAAAAAGATAAATAGAGCAGATTTTCTCAAAGTTGGTGTAGGAATCGTAGCTGGAGTTATTGGTACACTTACCGCACAGGATATATATAAAGAAGAAGTAAGCCCGTCACTTACAAGACAACAAGAGTTATTGTTGAAAGCAGATAGGCCACATGTAATTGGTTATGCTCCAGATGGATCAGTTACTGATGTGCCTTACCAAAAAGCTACAGGAAACACCATTTCTTTTTACTTAAACGGTGAATATGATGGCACAAGTTTACAAACACAATTTTCTAGTTCACAGTCAGGTGTTTTCAGAATTGCTTCGTGGCAAGAGCTTCCACTTGGACAAAAAGGAGGATTAGTTGATCGTACGTATTCATATACGGGCGGTCAACAGCTTTTTAAATACCCCGTAATAGGAGTAGAAATTGGAGAAGTAGATAGAGTTGCAATTGGATTTGATCCTAATCTTTCAGACCCAAATACGTTGCAACCCATAAAAGCAAGAGTGTATGAAATTGGAAGAAATGAATCTGGATTAACAGATGTAAAATTCACACGTTTCATAGATCTTCCCTCTTCTATAAGACTTCGAAATAGTTAAATAGAGCTACATCTTAGATTATTTATGGAGTTGGTGTAGGAGTCGGCGTTATAACTGTAATAGTTATTGGAAATGTAAGTGGTGTGCTTGAGAGATTTGACGTAAGTGATCCAGTTCCGCTATATGTTCCAGCAGGTGTATTTGCATAGGCATAGTCTGAATCTGTTGTTGTTTCCCCATTAATCAGTCCTCCATTTGAGCCGTAATTATTTAAACCCGGAACTGGCGTTTGAAACTGCATATGAAATCCAAATTGCGTTGCGCCAGTTGAATGCATGGAAAATAGTGTTACTGGTTGTCCGCCTGAAACGATAGTTACCTGAGGATGTAAAGGTGTTATAGTAATACCAAGTGGTGAGGTAGTTGGTGTTGGCGTCTCTGCTGGTGGTAGAACAGTTACTGAAATAGGGAATGTTGCATAATATGCACTATTTTCTCCATTTATGAGTTTTCCAGTTCCTGTATATACGCCAGGAGGTGTATTTATGTATGCATTTACAAATAAACCGCCTGTTGTGTTTGATAAGCCGCCGGTTACTCCAAATCCTTCAAAATATGTTTGTGGGAAAATAGCAACACCACTTGGATTTTTAAGCGTTGTTGCTTCAAATTGAAAACCGCTTGCTCCTGTCGATCGTATATTCATACCGCTAACTGGTGCTCCCCCTGCAACAACTGTTGCAGAAAAACTTTTTGGCGAATAAGAAATACCAAGTTCATTTGGATTTACTACAACATCTAGTGTTACGGGAAATTCAACATAAGGAGAAGAGGAAGTATTTGAGGTAGTATTGGTAAGTCTTCCTGTTCCTTTATATACACCAAGTGGCGTACCATCTTCTGCATAGATATCAAGTGGTTGAAGTTGAGTGCTTATTCCTCCACAAACGCCAGTATTTGGAAAGAAGTAGCCTGGAATTGCAATAGCTTTTCCATTTGGATCTTTAAAATTGTAAACAGAGAAACAATACTCTCCATTTGGATTTGGAGCTTGCAGTTGTATTTGCATTGCATTTACAGGAGGACCATTTGGCATAATAGTTGCGGTATATGAGGCAGGAGAATAAGAAATACCAAGTGGTGTGGTAACAGTTATTGATATAGGAATTTGTACAAATAAGTTATTTGCTGGATTTGTGAGAATTACCACTCCTGTATAGGTGCCACCTGGTGTAGTACTTTTTGCAGAGAGAAGTAGTGGAATATTTGTAACTGCGAGTGTTCCTGAAGAGGGAAAGACAAAATATGATGAGGCATTAATTTGCCGACCAGTCTCATCTTTTAGATTAGTAATGGAAAGCGTATAGGTTGTTGTATTTGGAGATGTTTTAATAAGTGAGAGGGCAATTTGGGATGATCCACCAGAAGTAACAGTTATTTTAATCTGGGAAGGTGAATAGATTATGCCAAGTTGACCAAATGAAGGTGTTGGAGAAATATTGCTTGCAGCATGTTGCTGATAGGTTACGGTATTACTACTATTTGTTGTAACGCCAATTACAACTGGTAGTGCTACAACTGCTAAAAGAAGTGAAAGAAGTGAAATTTTTTGTGACGGTTTGCTTTTTTTAATATCAAACCAAAGCTGTTTTAAAAAACCTCTTGAATCTATTTCTTCACCTGAGTTTTCCAACTCTTCCATACAACAACTATCTCACACGTGCTATTTATCTGTCAAGTGAAGAACTGTATGTTCGGTTATTTTGCTGCAACAGTTTTTTTCACTGTTTTTCTTTTAGGAGCAACTTTTTTTGCCTTTGAATTAGCATTCATTGTGTCTGATGCAGTTTTTACCACTTTTGCCATTTGTTCTCTGGCTTGTTCGGTTTTATCAGGTAACGTAGATATATAATCTAGTGCCTGGTTTTTGGCAGAATGCAATGCATGCTTAAGTTTTGCCCGATTCTTTTTGTTTTTAAGCACTTCTCGTGCTCCTACAAAAGCAGCACCGACTACTACTCCTGTTACTACTGCAGCAGCAGGACTTACGCCGCTTTTCTTTTTTGGTTCATGTTTTAGCATATTCATTTGTTCACCTCCCTCTCTTGTACCTACTATACCATATATCAGATGAGTTAGGAGTGAATATGAATTATGTAAGGACTACGTAAGAAATGAAAAACAAATAGCAATTTCTTTGCGTCAATTTTCTCAATGCGATATACTCTTGCTATGCAGTTTAATAAACTTACCAAAGAAGAAGAGCGTATTATTATGAGAAAAGGAACAGAAATTCCTTTTTCCGGTGAATATGATAATTTTTATGAAGAAGGAACGTATATTTGCAAAAGTTGTAATGCGCCACTTTATTCTTCAAAAAGTAAATTTGATGCAGGATGCGGCTGGCCTACATTTGATGATGATTTCCCCGGTGCTGTAAAACGAGTTACAGATGCAGATGGTAATCGTACTGAGATCCTCTGTCAGAATTGCAATGCTCATTTAGGACATGTATTTGAAGGAGAACATTTTACCGATAAAGACACAAGACATTGTGTTAATTCAATGTCTATGCGTTTTATTCCAATAGCTACGCCACTTCCCAAAGTTATTAAAGAATAATAGGGCGCTATAGTGAATTTGAAGGAACAAATCGAAGTGCCGAAGAATTAATACAATATCTTTTTCCCGTTGGCGGTGGCCCATCGTCAAATACATGCCCTAAGTGATTTCCGCATTTATCCAAAACCTCTACTCTCGGTTCTGCGGGTATGCTATTATCTGTGCGAAGTACTAAGGCATTGCTTTGAATAGGATTCCAGAAACTTGGCCATCCTGTGCCTGAATCATATTTTTGAGCTGATGAGAATACTGCTTCATTGCACCCTATACTATAATAGGTGCCTGTTCGTTTTTCATAGTCAAGACTGCCTGTAAACGGTACTTCTGTTCCTGCCTGACGCAGTATTTGAAACTGAAATGGTGTGAGTATTTTTTTCCACTGCAAATCTGATTTAAATTTACTTGTGTCAAAAGAGCCAGCAATAACCTGTCCAGAACCCGAAGGGCCGGGAACTTGTGAGAGTGTTGTGGTTTTTGCCACACTACTAAATCTTGCAATAAGAAGGAAAATGATGATAACAACAATAAGTACGACCACAACAATGTACTTTTTCATACCACAATCCTATTATACATCCTATGTGCAATGATACTGCTAGTTTAAAAACCTATTTTACTGAGTTGGTGCTGTTGATGGTGTTACTGATACTTGTGCATTACTCTTCATTAATTTTGCATTTTCACCTTTTGCTGTATTTAATTGGTTTTGTAAGTCTGCGCTCATCATCATGCTTGCTGTTAATTTAGGTTTTTCATATGCATATCCTATGTAGGCACCTATTAAAAGTGCAATAACGACAACTATCCACATTGTATTTTTATTCATATATTTTCACCTCCTTTCGTGATTTCATATGTTGTGTTTTTAATTTCGGGGAGCAGTAGGCAAGATGTAGAAAACAATCCGAGAGTAAAATCATAGTGCTATGTTTTTACAACTGGCAGCAACACACCTCAAGCATAATAGAAAAAAAATACGTCGTCAAGTGGTATTTATCCAATTATTACAGTAAAAACCAAAATTTTTACCAACATATATTCGATATAGATGAGGTAAAAATGTAAAAACAAAAAAACAAAACTAATAAAACTACTTGTTTTCACTTTTGTAATTACATATAGACGAAATGAATTTAATTTATAATAATACAAGAGTATGTCATCGCAAAACCTTGCAACAAGTTATGACTCGTTAAAAGATAAATGGGTTGATAAGAATAGGGCAATTCAAAAATCTCTTTGGGAAAGACATTTTGACGCACTCTCTTATGCACAGTCAAAAATTAAACACTCTACAGTGTCAACAATTGGCGCATTTTTACTTCTTGTGACACCAATATCAGCAGCACCTCACCCCCAAGAAACAAACGTTTCACAAAACGCAACACTTGGCGCAATTGCTAAAAATGTCTTTATCATCTCTGATCTTTCCCATGTACTTCCTTCAACAGTTTCGCCGTTATCGCAAAGTCAAGAAAATGAAGTAATACATGTAATAAGTCGAGATTATAATGTGTCGGTTCAAGCTCAGATGCAAGGTATTCGACTCAATCAAAATTACGGCTATATTGGCGCTGAGCAACATTTAGCAAGATATCCAGGGGACAGTGTTGCTACGCATTTTTCAAGTCAAGAAGATATGGATACGTATGGAGCAAGTGGCATGGCGCCAGGACTTTCTGCCTGGGGATATTTTGCAAGTGATGAGGCTGACATGACGCAAATTGATAGTGATAGAGAAAAATGGTATATTGCTGTTCCCACTTTCCTCTCACCTGGGTATAATGAAAATACCGCACAATATAATGCTTTTTTTAAATGGAGGAAAATGCTTGTTGTAAATCCGCAAAATGGAAAAGCAGTTGTGTCAGTAATCGGTGATTCAGGACCCGCTCCTTGGACAGGAAAACAACTTGGTGGTTCACCAGAATTAATGTATTATTTAGATCGAGTTGATGGATCAGATAAAGGTCCGGTACTATATTTTTTTATAGATGATCCAAGTAATACGTTACCACTTGGACCGCTTAATGAAAAATAATATATGAAAACATATTTTTATAGTCATTTAGTACATGCGGAAACTATCTATGCGAAATTAGATTCTCTTCCCATAGATACGACAGAAAAAGCGCATTTACAGGAACTTTTTGAACTCACACTTCGAAATACTGCAATGCATACTATCTTAGATCATCTTTCAGAAAGTGATAAAAAACACTTTATTGATCAAGAAGCAGAAGGAGATTATGAGGAGCTTTGGGAATTTTTAAAAGAAAGAAGTATTGCAATTGAAGAAAAGTTAAGACACGCCCTGACACTTATTGTAAAAGAACTAGAACACGATATTTCTTCGCTTTCATCATAAAAAACATATTACATTTTTTAGTAAAAAGGGTTACAATA
Source organism: Candidatus Levyibacteriota bacterium (assembly GCA_003152105.1). Classification (GTDB taxonomy): domain Bacteria; phylum Patescibacteriota; class Microgenomatia; order Levybacterales; family UBA12049; genus PALSA-1332. Next base: position 65,111 of record PLZJ01000003.1, on the reverse strand, counting down.
GTTTAGTTAATGAAATATATTTTTATCTCTTTTTCTGGTCTTTCACTCCCCATTGCATATAAGCTGCAACAAGAAGGTTTTGAGGTAACAATTGGCATGATTGAAGATGTAAAAGATTATGTTATGGAAGAAGAAGTGGATAAAGCATACGAAAGCGATTTTGATAAAAAAAGAAGACTAGAACTGTTTAAAGGCCTCCTCCCAGTTCAAGAAGCAAATAAGTTAGTTGAAAAGATGAAAGATATTAAAGATCCTCATAATTATTTTGTGTTCTTTGAAGAAAATAATTTGTACCGCTGGGCTGATAAAGTAAAAGATCTTGGATTTGAAGGTAATTTCCCTACAAAAGAAGACTACATGTTTGAAGTAGATCGTGATAAGGCAAAGGAATTTGTAAAAGAACATTATGGAAAGCTCTATACCCCACGCGTAAAGGAATTTAACTCTATAAAAGAGGGAATTAATTTCTTAAAAGACAGTGAAGAATTTTGGGTACTCAAAGGGCAACACGACAGTGCGCCAACCTTTGTTCCTGATTCAACAGATAGTCGACTTGCATCAAATCAAATTATTGAAATGCTTGATAACTTTCCAGATAAATATGAAAAACTTGGTTTTATTCTTGAAGAATTTGTTCCTGGTATTATAGAACTTACGCCTGAGAAGCTTTATTATGATGGTGTGCCTTTGGGAACAAGTATAGATTTAGAGAACAAGTCATTTGGAAGTGGAAATTTATCCGTACAAACTGGCTGTTCGCAAGATCTTGTTTTTCCAACATACATGGATGATCGTATTAATAAAATTGCCTTTCCAGAAATTGTTGATCAAATGGCAAAAAGACATAAAGGACTCTTTATCTGGGATGCATCACTACTTATTTCTAAACGGGATGGAAAAATATATTTTGGTGAATTTTGTTCAAATAGACCTGGATACAACACTATTTTTACAGAACTTGCTCAGTGCGGACATGTGCATGAATTCTTTGAAAAAATTGTTGCAAAACAAAACCCATTTACGCTCGGAACAGTTGCAACAAGTGTGCGTATATTTAATATGAATACTGATGAGGAAGATAATCAGGTTTCCGCAAATATGACGATTGATTATAGACCAGAAATAGAAAAAGACTTATGGCTTTGGGATGTGAAGAAAACAAACAAAGGTGGACTTGTTTGCGTTGGATCAGATTGGAATTTAGCAGTTGTTACTGGTTTTGGCAAATCAATTGACGAGGCAATTACCCGGTTGTATAAAAACGTTGAAGGTTTTTCGTTTGTGGGAGCTTATTACCGACCAAAAGATGATTACCTTTCCCTTGATTACTCAAGTTCTATTATAAATCGGCTAAATTACGGACTCGAACGAGGGTTATATCAACTTCCTTTTAACGTAAAGGTTGGAGAAATTAAATAAAAGCCTACGAAGATTTTTTTTCTGCACTTTCCTCAACAACGTGTTTTGCTTTTTCAATTTTTCGATCATTTACTTCATTTTGATGTTTATGCATAGTATCGGTAATATGTTGCACTGCTTTTGCAACGGTTACTGGCGTAGTATAGATAATATTGTCATGTCGTTTCCACGAGAGGCCTAAATTTTCAATAAATTGTCTCTCAACCTTATTTGCCATATTATGGAACTTTTTATATAATTTGTATTCTTTTGGAAACTTATCAGGAGCATCGTCATCATTATCAAAAAGATCAATCAGTTCTGAAGAAAGTCCAGCTGATCGAATGAGCGTATATTCAATAAATTCATGGATTAAAATCGCATTATTAACAATATCATCTTGCATATCATAGGTAACAATGGTGTTTCCATAATAATCACCTACGTCGTCATAACGCATTGCATCTTTTACTTCAAAACGAAGGTTTTTTAAGTCAAGTAGTCGTTGTTTTACGTTTTTCATAAGAAATTGGTAAAAGGTAATTATACCCAAAAAGAAGCCAAAAATCAAACTATAAGATTAAATCGTGCCTAAATACGCACGAAAAAAAGGAGGGTTTAATGCCCTGTTGAAACGGTTATTGATTGTTCAGGTAGCTCTTGGGAACTGGTAAATGCTTTTGCTTGAATGACGAACTGTTGGTCACTTAAATTAGGCACTTCCCATATGCATAAAAATGGTTTAGCTACTGATTCGCATAAGAATTTTCCTTGTACATACATATCAACTTTTGTAATTGTAGGATCAGTAGCAGCTGCTTCCACAGATACTTGCGCATTTTTAAGCACTATAGAGTTATTAAGAGGAGAAGTTATTTTAAACTCAGATGAGGCGTTTTGTGAGGTAGTATATAGCTGCGTATTAAAGACAACAATAGGGGTTAAAATGAGCAAAATAACAAACGTAACTGCCATTAACTTACTAAATGAATCCATTGCAGAAAAGCTTGCCATGAACTTACTATAAGCTGCTTCTCTTTTACGTCTATTTGCTTCTGGATCAACTGATATTATTTTTACCATCTTAGCTATATAGTGATCTAAATTGTTTTAATTGTCAATATTATTATTTCTTTTGCTGCTTTGCTGCTTTGACAACGTTTTCCATCAAAAATGCAACGTTTAATGCACCCATACCACCTGGTGTTGGCGTATAATATTTTGCTACTTTTGCTATATCAGTTTGATTAAAATCGCCGTGTAACTTACCATCATTTTCCCTATGTTGTCCAACGCCAATAACAATTGCGCCTTTTTTTATCATTTTCCCTGTTACCACGTTTTTCTTACCAACTGCAGAAATTACAATATCTGCGTTTTTATAAAGCACTAACGCATTTTTTGTTTTACTATCAACAACTTGCGGCTTTACGCCAAGTTTAGTAAGCGTATGAAATAAAGGTCCTCCTCCTGTTTTTCCTTTACCAACAATAACAATACGCTGTTTTAAAAGCCAGGACATAAATGTTCCTTTTGCTTTTTCCAAATCAAACACTTCTTGTAATACGCGAAGGAGCGCAAGTGAGAGAGGAAAAACAAAATTTGTTTCTTTTGCAAGTCCATCAACGTCTTTTTCATTTTCTACAACATGTAAAAGTTCATCTGCGGACAAATGGCTTGGTAATGGTTGTTGGATAATAATGCCATGTGTTTTGTTATCATTATTGAGGATGAGTAGTTTTTTAAGCAGTGTTTCTTTTTTTACGGTCGTTGGATAGGTATATACGACTACTTTTGCGCCAATAGCTTTTGCATGTTTTTGTTTTTGTTCTACGTAGATTTTAGAAGGTAGCAAATCGCCAATAAGAAGTACTGCAAGTGTTGGGGTGCTGCCGTTTTTTTTACTCTTTTTTACTTTTACTAAAAGTTGGTTATAGATTTCTTGTGCAAGTATTTTTCCATCAAGTTTCATGCGCTTTTACATTATGTTTCAGATTCAACGCTTGTTGCTGATACTACTTTATCATTTGTGTTTGAGAAGCGCATAAGTATAACGCCCTGCGTGACTCTTGATAATTTTGGAATAGTATCTGTTGAGAGCTTGACAACCTGTCCTCTTTTTGAAGTGATAATAAGTCCATTTGTATCAGGAGGAAGTATTTGTGCTACTGCTACTTTTCCAGTTCTTTGTGTTACGTTTGCAAGCAGTACACCTTGTCCTCCCCTACTTTGATTTCTAAACATCTCAGACGTTGTTCTTTTTCCAAGTCCATTTTCCATAATAACAAGTACATCGTGTTTCTTGCCTTTTTCAATAATATCCATGCCAATAACATAATCGTCAGCCTTTAGTTTAATGCCCCGAACTCCTTGTGTTGCTCGTCCAAGAGGTCTGACTGCGCTTTCGGTAAACCTGATTGCTTTGCCGTTTCGAGTAATGAGCAAAATGTCTGCTGTTCCATCAGTGAGCAAACTCCATACAAGCTCATCTCCGCTATCAAGTCGTATGGCAACAATGCCAGAGCGACGTATATTTTCAAACTCAGAAACTTTTGTTTTTTTAACTGTTCCTTTTCTTGTTGTTAAGAAGATATTTTTATTCTTTATCTCGTCCTTTTTATAGGTAATAAATGATTCAACAACTTCACCAGCTTCAATATTTAATAAATTAACAATTGCAGTACCTTTGCTTGTTCGCTGCGTTTCAGAAATTTCAAATGCACGGAGTTGATATACTTTCCCTTTGTTTGTGAAAAAGAGAATAAAGTCATGGGTTTGTGCGTAATGAATGTGTGCGATTGTATCTTCATCTTTTGTAGTCATTCCTTTTACTCCTTTTCCACCTCTATGTTGTGTTCTAAAAGAGGTCATGCTTTGTCTTTTAATATAGCCAGTAGCAGTAAGCGTTATGACGGTTGATTCATTTGGAATAAGATCTTCTTCTGAAAATTCACCAACTTTTCCTTTATATACCTTTGTTCGTCTTGCATCGCCATATTTATCTTTAATGTGTGCAAGTTCAGTTTTGATTACATCGAGTATTTTTTCTCCATGTGCGAGTAGATCTTCTAAAAACGCTATTGTTTCTCTGACAGATTTTAATTCATCTTCAATCTTTTTTCGCTCAAGCGCTGCAAGTCGTCGAAGTTGCATATCTAATATGGCAACTGCTTGTAGTTCTGACAATTTGAAGTTTTTCATTAAGTTTTGTTTTGCTTCTTCTTGTGTTTGTGATGCACGAATAGTTTTTATTACCTCGTCAATATGATCTACAGCAATTTTTAATCCTTCTAGGATGTGTTCTCTTGCCTTTGCTTGTCTAAGTTCAAATTCAGATCTTCTTCGAATAACGATATATCGATGTCTTAAATATTCCTCAAGAATTGCTTTTAAATTGAGCGTTTGTGGAGTTCCATTTACGAGCGCTACAATATTTGCTGGAAAACTAGTTTGCAAAGTTGTGTGTTTGAACAGATTATTGAGTACTTTTTTGGGAGTTGTATCACGTTTTAGTTCTATCACAACTCGTATACCATGCCTGTCTGACTCATCTCGAAGATCGGTAATGCCATCTAGTTTCTTTTCTTTGACCAGTTGTGCAATTCTGGCAACAAGGAGTGCTTTATTTACCTGATAAGGAAGTTCAGTGATAATAATTGCAGATTTTCCTTGTCCTATTTCTTCAATATCAGCTTTGCCTCGAATTAGGATTTTTCCGCGACCGGTTGTGTAAACATTTCGTATTTCACTCCAGTCATAAATACTACCTGCAGTTGGAAAATCAGGACCTTTAATGTATTCAAGGAGTTCCTCAACACTTACGTCTGAGGTAATTGTTAGCGCATTTGCTTTTGTTTCATTCGTATCTTCCTCTATTGCTTTACTTTTTGCAGTTGGCTTTTTTGAAGGATCAGAAACAGTCGTTTTCCCAATCATGTAAGTAATTGCATTAATTACCTCAGTTAAATTATGTGGAGGAATTTTAGTTGCCATACCAACCGCAATACCCTCAGATCCCATGAGCAGTAAATTGGGAAGTTTTGCTGGCATGTACACTGGTTCATTTTCTGAACCATCAAAGTTTGGAATAAAATCAACGGTTTCTTTATCTAAATCAGCAAGAAGTTCTGAGGTAATTGCTGCCATTCGGGCTTCAGAGTAACGCATTGCAGCAGGAGGATCGCCATCAATAGAACCGAAGTTACCTTGTCCTTGAATGAGAGGATAACGCATTGCAAAGTCTTGCGCAAGTCGAACAAGTGAATCATAAATAGGCACATCGCCATGAGGATGGTATTTACCCATAACTTCTCCGACGATTTTTGCGCTTTTTGCATATTTTGCTGTATGCGTTAAATTCATTTCATGCATGGCAAAAAGAATTCTTCTGTGTACTGGTTTTAAACCATCTCTTGCGTCAGGAAGCGCACGGGAAACAATAACTGACATAGCGTAATTTAAGTACGCTTTTTTAACTTCTTTTGTAATTTCTATTTTATTAATTTTTCCAATATCCATACTATTACCTTTCTAAAGCAGTTTACTATACTCGAAATTGGGCATTTTTAGGCAGAAGTGAGTGATTTCTTCACTGCTTCGAGTGCAAGATCCTTTCCTAAGAAATCTTTTAATTTTACCCATTTACCTTTTTCAAGTGTTTTATAGTTTTCAAAAAAATGCTTAATTTTTTGTTTTAATGCCAAAGGTACATCTGTAATGTCTTTATATGCTCCAAAGAGTGGATCAATTTTTTCTGTTGGAACACAGAGAATCTTTGTATCAATGCCTGCTTCGTCTTCCATTTCGAGCATGCCAATTACCACTGAAGGCATGACAGTTCCTGGTGCAACTGATTTATCTGCAAGTACTAATACATCTAACGGATCACCATCTTCAGCAAGTGTTTGTGGCACAAATCCATAATTAAAAGGAAATGCCATTGCAGTATAGAGAAATCGATCTACCATAATAACCCCAGATTCTTTATCTAATTCATATTTAATACTTGAGTCCTTTGGTATTTCTATAAATACATTCAGTTCTCCTTCGTTTGGATTTTTTCCTGTTTTTAGCTGTTTATAATTCATGTTCTTTTTTCACCCCCTCGTGTTTTACAAAAAAATAGACACTGCATCCAATAAATGCGATTGATAATAATAAATCTAATCCTTCTTGGAAGGTTGGATTATTCGCGACAACGGTATTGTTTACAAAATAAACTATTGCCGAAACTGCAAAAAATATTGCCGCTAAAACAAACTTCACCATAATCTATTGCATCTACTATTATATATCTATATATCCAATTCTGCCAAAGCAGCATTAGTTTGGATAAAATTTTTTCTTGGAGGAACTTCATCTCCCATAAGCATAGTAAATACTGCATCTGCTTCCTCTGCATCATCAATTTGAATTTGTTTGAGAATTCTGTTTTTAGGATTCATAGTTGTTTCCCATAGTTGATCTGCATTCATTTCTCCAAGACCTTTATATCGTTGAATCGATACGCCACCAGTACCTTTAAATTTTGAAATTGCAACATCTCGTTCATCTTCGGTATATGCATACTGTATGTCTTTTCCTTTTTGTACTTTAAATAGTGGTGGCGTCGCAACATATAAAAATCCTCTTTTAATAATTTCAGGTAAGTGTCTGTAAAAGAAAGTTAAAATAAGTGTTTCAATATGTTCTCCATCAACGTCAGCATCAGTCATAATAATAATTCTGTGGTATCTAAGTTTGTCAATATTTATCGTGTCCCCTATTCCCATGCCAAGCGCGATTATTAAGCTCTTTACTTCCTCATGTTCAATCATCTTATCAAGTCTTGCTCGCTCTGTATTTAATATTTTTCCTTTTAAAGGTAATATAGCTTGAAATTTTCTGTCTCTTCCTGATTTTGCACTTCCTCCAGCTGATTGACCCTCAACAAGATATAATTCTGAAATCGCAGGATTTTTTTCTTGGCAATCTGCGAGTTTTCCCGGAAGCGTTGATCCCTCTAGTGCTCCTTTTCTAAGAATTGCTTCTTTTGCAGCTCTTGCTGCAAGTCGTGCTTTTGCGGCAAGTGATACTTTTTCGAGTATGCGTTTTCCATCTTGGGGATTTTCTTCAAAAAACGTAGTTAAATTATCTCGAACTATTTGATTAACAATTGGTTGAATTTCAGAATTTCCAAGCTTGCCTTTTGTTTGTCCTTCAAACTGAATCCTGTCCTGAGGCATTTTGACAAATACAACAGCGGTTAATCCTTCTCTTGTATCATCTCCAATTATGCCTTCATCATCTCCTTTGAATGCATTGATTTTTTTACCATAATCATTAATTGCTCTAGTTAAAGCCATACGAAATCCTGTTAAATGTGTACCACCATTTACGGTGTTTATGACATTAACATAGCTTTCAACATTTTCTGCATATGCATTGTTGTATTGGAGTGCTACTTCTACCTCAACGTCTTTATCTGACTTTTTAAAATAAATTGCTTTATGAAGCGGTTCTTTGTTTTCATTTATTTTTTCAACAAGTGATTTAATGCCACCCTCAAAATAATAATTTACTTCTTTTTCGCTTCCTTCACGCTTGTCATATAAATGAAAATAGATTGAGGGGACAAGATATGCTCGTTCTCGAAGCGCTTTTTTGATCGTATCAAAATCAAACATGACACTTTGAAATATAGAGCCATCTGGTTTAAATGTTGAGGTAGTTCCAACAGGTGCATATGAGGTAGTTGCTTCTGCAATATCAAATGATTTGACATCAGTTTTTGGAACACCTACTTCATAGCGCTGTTTATATACTTTATTATCTCGCTTTACCTCAACAAGCATCCATTCTGAGAGCGCATTTACGACTGCTGCTCCAACGCCGTGTAATCCTCCAGAAATTTTATAAGCACTTCCTCCAAATTTTCCTCCTGCATGAAGTTTTGTCATGACAATTTCAAGTGCAGATTTTTTAAATTGGGGCATGATATCAACTGGTATGCCTCTTCCATCGTCAACAACCGTTGCAGTGCCGTCCTTATTAAGACTTACCCATACATTTTTTGCAAACCCTGCTAATGCTTCGTCAACTGCATTATCAATTATTTCTCGCAACGACTCGTGAAGACCTATCTCGTCTGTTGAGCCAATATACATGCCAGGTCTTTTTCGAACCGGTTCTAAGCCTTCGAGTACTTGGATTTGTTGCGCGTTGTATCCACTTTGTTGTGCAGTTTTAGAGGTTTTTGTTGATGCCATAAGATAATCTTATTCTACCAAATTTATTTACATATTTCTACAACCGTTACTATATAATACTATTACAATATGATAGCAAAATGGAAACATGGACTCGTTATTGGTAGATTTCAACCACTGCATAAAGGCCACTTATATCTTATAACTGAATCGTTAAAACATGCTAAAACAATCACTATTATAATAGGAAGCATTGATAAACATGATAATGATAATCCTTATTCATATGACAAAAGAAGGAAATGGGTTGAGGAAAAAATTGCTGAACTTGGAATAAAAGACAGAGTTGCTAATATCTACGGTCTAGCAGATTCACCTAGTGATGAAAAATGGTTTAAAGACATAACAAAACTTGTTTCCAACTTTGAGGTAACATTTGGTCAAAATGAATGGTCAAATGGCATTTTTGAAGAAAAAGGTTTCCCTGTTGTTCGTGTCCCATTTTATAAAAGACATTTGTATGAAGGGCAAAAAATTAGAAAAAAGCTTAGAAGTCTTGGTAAATTACAGTGATAAAAATAAATGTTCTAAAACAAAGCGCGGTGAAACATTTGTTTTTGTTATTGTTTGATAGGCGTTTTGAATTTTTTTAAGTATCACAAGCTCAGTATTCGAAAAAGCTACCTTTTCATCTTGTGCATATAATGCTTTCTCATAAGAGGTCAAAATTCCATAAAGAAAAAATAATGCTTCACCTTTGTCTTTTCCTATGTCCTGTGCCATTTTGAGCTTTGCAGGTAGTGAAAGAGTTAAAATATCCTGTAACTTTTTAAAACTTGCGTCATCTACCAATATCGTTTCCTCAAGTTGTTGTAGTTTTGATCTGGATAAGATAGTTGAAAGAAGATTTGTACTGTTTGTAAGAGACAAGAAAATTGTGGTGTGTCTTGGTGGTTCTTCAAATACTTTAAGTAGTGCATTTTGCGCTTGTATGGTAATATCTTCGGCATGAAATATGAGTGCTTTTTGTTCCCCTTTAAAAGGAGAAAGATGCATATTTTCAGAAGCTTCTCGTATATTTTCTATACCTAAAACCGTTGTTTTTTTTCCTTTTACTTCCTCATACATGCTGTAAACTGCAATATCTAGCGCATCAATTCCTTCGCTACTGCATATTTGCAGTACTGCCGCTATTCTTTTTTCAGGACTACTACCGATAACTATGGTGCTTATCATAATGCCTCGATTGTATCATGAACTATTGTCGTTTATGATTGACACCGATTATAGGTATGATACTATTACTATAATGCCTGATCTTGTTGTAACCCCTCCTATACCTGATGTTCCAATTAATGAAAATGGAGCAGGACTTTCTTCAGTAAGTTCGAATTCAATACTCGATATTTTGTTACATGAGCAAGCTATTTCAAAAACTCAATATGATCAAGTAAAAGTACAGTCTGCAATGACGGGTAAAACGTCTGAAGAGGTGCTTTCGGAAATGCATACTATTCCTGTTGAAAAAATTGCTGAAGCAAGAGCACAAATGTTTGGTATTCCCTACATCTCACTTGCAACAACAGCTTTTTCTCCTCAAGCATTAAATTTAATCCCAAGGAGTGTTGCTGAGCGGTTTCTACTCATCCCATTTTTATTTGATGATAAGTCAAATACACTTTCCATTGCTATGGCAAATCCAGTTGATTTGGATGCTGTTTCATTTGTGCAACAAAAAACAGGGTGTGTCATAAAATCATTTGCAGCATCAGAACCAGAAATAAAAACAGCTATTGAAGAACAATACAGACAAGAGCTTGTTGGTGAAGTCACTGAAGCCATAAAAGAAACACAAATTGAACATAAAGCCCCAACAGTAGATAGTGCAAAAATTGGAGATATTATTAAAGAAGCACCAATTGCAAAAATTGTTTCAACAATTTTAGATTTTGCCGTTTCAAGTAGAGCTTCAGATGTGCATATTGAACCACAGGAAAATAGAGTTCGTGTTCGTTATAGAATTGACGGAATTTTATACGATAAGTTAACGCTCCCAAAAAGCGTACAAGAAGCGTTAATTTCTCGTATCAAAATACTTTCAGAAATGAAAATAGATGAACATAGAATCCCTCAAGATGGAAGATTTAATTTTAAAGTTGGAAAAGAAGAGGTAGATCTTCGCGTATCAGTCCTTCCAACTGTTACAGGTGAAAAAATCGTTATGAGACTTCTTCGAAAAAGCGGAGGGGTTCCAACGCTTGGAGAACTCGGTTTGGCTGGGCCCGCGCTTCGAAATCTAGAAACATCAATGCTTCGACCACATGGCATAATAATTGTTTGCGGACCAACCGGAAGTGGAAAAACTACAACACTTTACGCGGTTTTATCAAGGCTCAATACAGCACGTGTTAATATAATGTCACTTGAGGATCCTGTTGAGTATCAAATGGCCGGAGTTAATCAAGTACAAATAAATCCTGCAGTAGGTCTTACTTTTGCCTCAGGTCTTCGATCTTTTTTACGACAAGATCCAAATATCATTTTAGTTGGTGAAATTAGAGATCCTGAAACAACAGGACTTGCTGTGCAAGCAGCACTTACTGGTCATTTAGTTTTTTCAACCCTTCATACTTCAAATGCAGCTGGAGCACTTCCAAGACTTACTGATCTTGGTGCTGAAAGCTTTTTACTTGCGTCAACCATGAACGCAATACTTGGACAGCGTATAGTTCGAAAGATTTGTCAGCATTGCAAAATATCATTTGCTCCACCAAATCCAATTATTGAACAAATGAAGGTGGTACTTGGTAAGCTATTTCCACAAAACGCAAATGATATTAAGTTTTTTAAGGGCAAAGGATGTAGTCAATGTGGTGATTCAGGATATCTTGGTAGAGTTGGTATATTTGAGATATTAGTTATTTCAGACAGTATTGTAAAACTCATTATTGAAAAAGCAGATAGTACTACTATAGAAAAGAAAGCAATTGAAGAAGGTATGATAACCATGAAGCAGGATGGATATTTAAAGGTACTCGCAGGAGCTACTACTGTTGAGGAAGTCCTCAGAGTTGCTCAAGAGTAGCCCTTGACTTACTAAGCAAAATGTTTCTTAATTAAAGAAGGTATGGAAATTAAAAGTTTATTAGAGCAAACAGTAAATTCAAATGCATCGGATTTGCATTTATTAGTTGGTATTCCTCCAACCCTTCGTGTAGATGGAGAACTGCAAGCAATTGTAGATTATCCGGTTGTATCGCCAGAAGATATGGAGCAATTACTTTTTTCCATTGTTTCTCCAGAACAAAAAACAATGATGCTTGCAAATAAAGAACTTGATTTTTCCTTAGGATATGGAGGCGGTGCATATGGGGATAAGGGAAGATTTCGTGTAAATATTTATTATCAAAGAGGTTATTTGTCAGCAGACTTTCGACTACTTCCCCCAAATATTCGAACCCTTGAAGAACTTGGCATTCCAACCATTTGCCATGAATTTAGTAAAACAAAACAAGGATTTGTTCTCGTAACTGGTCCTACTGGACATGGTAAATCAACAACGCTTGCTGCTATGGTAAATGAAATCAATCTTTCAAGAGGAGCTCACATATTAACTGTTGAAGACCCAATTGAATATATGTATCCAAAAGGAAAAAGTATTATTTCTCAACGAGAACTTGGATCAGATACGCATTCCTGGGGTGCTTCTCTTCGAGCAGCTCTTCGAGAAGATCCAGACGTCGCGCTCATTGGTGAAATGAGAGATCCTGAAACCATGGCAGCGGCCTTAACTATTGCAGAAACAGGGCATTTAGTATTTTCTACGTTGCATACTAATTCTGCTTCTCAAAGTATTGATCGTATTGTAGATTCCTTTCCTGCACATCAACAAAATCAAATTCGAGCACAGCTATCACTCACCTTAAAAGCTGTTATTTCACAACGCTTACTTCCAAAACAAGGTGGAGGAAGAGTTCCAGCAGTTGAAGTGTTAATATCAACACCAGCAGTCGCAAACAACATAAGAGAAGGTAAAACGCATTTAATTGATTCAATTATTCAAACACAACAGGAAATCGGTATGATTCCTTTTGATAAATCTCTTTCAGATCTTGTAAACAATGGGATTGTACCCGTTGATGTTGCAAGACCATATGCACTCCATGATAAGGAATTTTTGGAACTTATTAAATAAGTTAACCACGTATGAAACTAAACTATAAAGCGGTATCATCAGATGGAAAATCTCTACGAGGCATTATTGAAGCAAAAGATGTAGAAGAAGCGGCAAAATATCTTAGGTCAAAAAAGTTAATCCCCGTACATATTACTCCAAAGTCTGATTTTCAATTAAGTTTAGGATTTTTGGGAACTTCAAAAAAAGATGTCGTCTTTTTTACACGACAACTTTCTTCAATGCTTACAGCAGGACTTACGCTCATGCAGTCACTTAGAACACTACAACTACAAATGAGCGATGGTAAACTTAAAAACATAATTGGATCAGTTGTTATAGATATAGAAGATGGAAATTCTTTTGCAAGCGCACTCCAAAAATTTCCTGATACATTTGATGATCTCTATGTTGCCCTGATAAGAGCGGGTGAATCTTCTGGTCAACTGGATAAATTACTCGGAAGACTAGCTGATAATTTGGAAAAACAACAATCAATCGCGTCTCAAGTAAAAGGTGCCTTGCTATACCCTATTATTGTCTTAATTGGTATGGCACTTGTTATGGTAGTTATCATGGTAGTTGTTATTCCACAGCTAACACCTGTATATAATCAATTACACGTACAGCTTCCTCTTCCAACATTAATTGTTGTCTATATTTCAAATTTTATGATTCATTTTTGGTACATCTTACTCATTGCAATTGCGGTAGTAACCATTGCATTTATGCAATGGAAAAAAACACAAACGGGAAAAATATTGCTAGATACTATTGTTTTAAAACTTCCAGTATTTGGTAAACTAGTGCATGACACAATTATAACTGAAGTAACAAGAACTCTTGGATTACTTTCGGGAGCAGGAATACTTGTAGTTGATGCTTTAAAACAATCAGCTGATGTCGCAAATAATATTGTATATAAAAATGCGATATTAGCAGTTGCAAAAAATGTTGAAAAAGGTGTTTCGGTTGGAGAATCAATGTCTTATTCTTCACTTTTTCCACCAATAGTTGTTGAAATGGTTAAAGTCGGTGAGCAAACGGGAAAACTTGATGATTCATTAACTAGAGTTTCTGCATATTATGAACAAGAAGTAGATGCACGAGTAAAAGCACTTACAACGCTTATGGAACCATTTATAATTGTTTTTCTGGGAGCAGGAGTTGGATTTTTAATGTTAGCAGTTATTTCTCCAATATATTCACTTATTAATAATATACCTACTTAAATTGTCTAACTAAGGAGGTTAATAGTTCTTGCAATAAGTCCCCGAAGTAAAGTTGTAATTATCTTTATCTTAGATAAAATTAAAATTATATATATGCATTTTAGCCACATTTTTACTACTTGACAAGATATTTTATTTCTGGCCTAATTAATATAGAGCTTACATTGAGGATTAATAATTGATCTCTTGACAACACAAAATAAAGTGCTCTACAATAAAAAAAGATACATGAGAATAACTGCCCAAAAACTAACAAGACTTCAAAAAGGTTTTACTCTTATTGAGTTAATCATCGTTATCGCAATCCTTGGTATTCTCGCAGCAGCTCTTATTGCACTTATTGATCCAGTAGATAAAATTAATTCTGCAAATGATTCAAAAGTTGTTTCTGATATTAATACCATTTACGGAGCTGCGCAAAGATATGATACTGATAATCCTGCAATTGGTTTCCCAGCAGGAACAGCAGCATTGGCACCATCAGAAATCAATGCAGTGCCAACACAACCTGGCGGAGCAGTATATGTGTATCGCATAAATGGTGCAACCCCTGTTTCAGATGCAATAGTGTGTGGAGTTTCTCATTCACGATCTTCGTATCAAAAAGCATTTTTAGCAGCAGCACCAGCAATCGTTCCAGCAACAACAATTGAAACATATCAAGGTCAAATATATTATTGTCAAGCAGCATTGTGTCCAGGAGCATATGGTGCACCTGCTAACTGTCACGCTCAATAATCCTCTGCAAAAATTAGAAGATATCTACTTTCAAATTCTCATGTATAATTTTATTAGTCATGATTTATTTATTTAGTTTTATTATTGGCATTATTTTAGGAAGTTTTTTTAATGTTGTTTCTGATCGTATTGTAAAAGATGAATCTTTTATTACTGGTAGATCGCATTGTGAATATTGTAAACATACGCTTTCTACACTAGATTTAATTCCTTTAATTTCATACTTAATGCTTAAGGGGAAATGTAGATATTGTAAAAAAAAATTATCTATTTATTACCCTTTTTCTGAGTTAATTACTGGGATTGTTTTTGCGTTAAGTGGTTATTTTTTTATTCAATTTCTAAATGTTGAAAATGTTATCAGCGTACTATTTTATTTAGTAACTATATCTTCACTGCTTATTATATTTCTAACGGATATAAAGTACTATATTATTCCTGATAAAATTCTTTACCCCATTATGGTGCTTACGATTGTCTATATTGCCCTTGTACATGCTAATTTATTGCTTATTTCAGTGATAACTGGAATACTTTGTTTTTTACTCTTTTTACTCATCTTTGTAGTTACAAAAAGAAAAGGTATAGGATTTGGAGATGTAAAGTATGCTTTTTGGCTTGGAATACTTCTCAGTTTTCCTTCTGCTATCGTTGCGCTTTATATTGCGTTTATAGTGGGTGCAATTGTTTCTGTATTGCTGATAGTAGGTAAAAGGAAAAAACTACACGGTGATATTATTCCCTTTGGACCTTTTTTAGTCCTTGGTACCTATGTTGCTTTATTCTGGGGACCAATGATTTGGCAGTATATTCTCCATTTGTCATTTGCTTATCTATAGATATTGTTTTTTAAAAAAAAATGGTTCATACTGTATGTAATATGAGATTTTTCGATGCAAAAAATAGAATTAGTAATAATGGGTTTACTCTTGTTGAACTTGTAATTGTCATAGCCATAATTGGTATTATTTCAGCAACTATGATTTCGCTTTTAAACCCAAATGCACAACTTGCAAAAGGTAGAAATGCACAGCGAAATGCTGATGTTACAAGTATTCAATCTGCACTTGAAGAGTTTCGATCGCAAGATAATGGGTATCCTGGTACTGTTTTTCCTTGTGGAGGAAAAATTACTGATGGAACTACTACATTTATGAATGTAATTCCATGTGATCCAATAAATAGCAATGGCTTAGTTTATCAATATGTCCCGATTAATGGGAAAGCTGGTTCTTCTGCATATTATCAAGGGTATTGTTTGCAGATGTGTTTAGAAAATCAAGCAGGTGCTAATCAAAGATGTCCTCAAGCACCTTCGCTTGGGGCATTACAGCTTTGTCCTGGCGGTTCGCAACAAATAGTTGTTACAAATCCATAACTATGAATTCTATTACTGCCAAGACTGCAAGCTTAGGATTTACTCTTGTAGAAGCACTTCTAGTTCTTGCCTTAATTGGAATTCTTACCGCAATGTCTATTCCAACTGTCACAAATTACACAGCCAAACAAAACGTAGACCTTGCAACGTCTTCAATTATCGGAAATTTAAATAGCCTCAGAGCGGATGCTATTAACGGAGTTACCAAATGGGCAACGGGTGATGCGTGTCCAGGGCTACATTTATTTGGATACCAGGTTGTATTTCTTAATGGGTCTTATTCCTATATCGCAGATTGTGTTGATGATTCAAATAATCATTCATACAATAGAGTAGGAGCTAAAGTAGATTTAACGGGGTATGTTGCTCATATTGAAAATCCTCAGACAGTTGAATTTGTAACACTTACAGGGGCTCTTTATAATTCATCAGGACAAACAATAAATATATGCAGTTCAAATTGTACATTCACTGAGCCAGTTAACGTAACAGAAAGTGGAGTAATAGAAGGACCATGAGAGGACAAGCTTTAATTGAAGTACTTATTGCAATTGCTATTGGGGTTTTAATTCTAACTTCAGCTACCGTATCTACTGTGGGATCACTTGGAAATATGGTTCATATAAAGTCACAATCAGATGCAAAAGAATACGCTCAAGAAGGTATCGATATAATGGAAAATATGCAAACTATAAATGCCAGCACGTTTTACGGAGAAACAATTGGTAAATATTGCTTACCGTTAACTTGTGCCCCTGGTGGTACGAAAAGCTTAGATATAACTTGTTTAACTCCCTATAGTCCTGGTGCTTGCGTAATTCCTGTACCATTAAACCCTAAGCTAAATATAAATTATATTAGAACAGTTACTTTTGCAAATAGTTGTGGTGATAGTTCTCCTGGTATAGAAAAACTAGTACAAGTTAATGTAAGTTGGACAGATTCAAAATGTGACATAGGTCATCCACTTTGTAATTCATACAGTATTAACAATTGTTTTAATGATTATCAGTCACCATAAATGAAAAGAGTACATACGTCAGATTATAAAAATGGCTATACACTTGTAGAACTGCTTGTTGCTATTGCTTTATTCGCAGTAGTCGGAACCTTTTTAATTAATACACTTTCCTCTACTCTGACTATTTCCCAACAAATAACAACAATGAATACAATTCAACAAAGTGGATCGCAAACAATTAATATACTTGGTCAAATGCTTCGAAATGCTAAATCTTTTACTTATGCAAGTACTAGTAGTTCTGGGCCTCAAACAACAGCATGTGCTAATCCCGCTACAGGTCTTAATTATGTTACAGGTCTTCATTATATAGATTTTACTGATATAAATAATAATGACGTACAAATTGAATGTCCTGATACAAATAGTCCAAATAATATCACCACTATATCAAGTCCTTTAGGAGGTGTAGGAGGACTCCCACAAACATTATTGGATACAAATAAGGTTGTTATTAACTCTTGTAGTATTACTTGTGCTCAAGCACAAAATAAATTTATATTTACCTTAAATCTAAATTTAGAAAGTAATTTAGCAGGAGGAATACCTCAAACTTATGAATATTATGATCAAGGAGATTTTGAAACTTCTGTCCAGATGTTTAACAATGCAAATTAGTCCATAAGTTTTAGCTATATTGAGCTTAAAATGCATTAATTTATGCTTGACATAGTATCTTTATGCTTGATACTCTTAATATAGTTCTAAAATGAAGAAGAATACTGCCATGATGTATCAAAAAGGACAAGCTCTTATTCTTGTAATAATTATAATGGCAACAGCCATAACTGTTGCTCTTTCTTTAGCTGCGAGAAGTATTGTTTCATTAAAAGATAATGTAAATCAACAAGAATCTCAAAAAGCATACGCAGTTGCCGAGAGTGGTGTCGAAACAGTACTGCAACAACTTAAAAATGGTGATAGTATAACTACTCCTCCTTCAAATGATCCTGCAAGTACCATAAATATTGTTGTATCACCAGTTCCTCAAAACAGCGCTCAATTTTTAATGAATAATGGAAGTAAAGTTCCAGTTGATGATGGAGCTGATTTATGGCTTGTAAAACATGATATTTCAGGAAAACCTAACATACCAGATATTGCAACAAGACCTTCTAGTGGGAGTATTACTATTCATTATTCTGATCATGTCACAAGTCAATGTTCAGCTGCCGGTGGTACGATAGCTGATGCAGGCATAGAAGTAATTGTTGTTATATTTGGTGGAACCAATTATTACACTAATCGTTATGCATGGGATCCTTGTTCTGCGCAAAGAGAAGCCGGTATTGGTAATATTGCTGATCTTAGCAGGTTTGCAGGTAGTAGCCTTATTTATCCCTATGATAATACTACGTATCATTTTGATTATTCAACAGGAACTATTCCAATTAAAGATGCAATTTTCGCTAGAATAATACCTTTATATAATTCATCTGATATATTGGTAGATAGCACATCTTTTTTACCTCAGCAAGGTAATTTAGTATCAGCACTTGGATCAAATGGAAATACGCAACGAAGAATTAATGTATTTGCAAGCTACCCTCAATTGGCAGCCGAATATTTTTATGGATTACTTGCACCCTAGAAAATAAATATATGAAACAACAAGCATTTGGATTAGATTTAGGAGCTACAAAAATGAAAGCTGTTTATTTGCAAAAGCAAAAAAATGGGTATTCATTTCGTAGTGCAATTATGGGTCCTACCCCTATTAAGGGTATGTCTTCAGATTCTCCTCTGGATCAAGAGGAAATGGGGCAAGCTATTAAAAAATTACTATCTGACGCAAAAATAGATAGCAAAGAAGTAAACATAGCATTTCCTGAAAATCAAATATATACAAAAGTCATAGAAATGCCATATCTTAATGATCATGAACTTGATCAAGCTATTTATTATGAAGCAGAACAATATATTCCTGTTCCTTTGTCCGGGATTACGTTAGCTCATGCTATTTTGAAAAAGCCAGAAAAAAAAGAAGAAGGGTCTAAAGTCGAAATTTTACTGATAGGAGCACCGACAGTACTTATAGAAAGACATAAAAAGATTTTGGGACTAGCTGGTTTAACGATTGCATCTATTGAAACAGAAATTCTCTCATCTATTCGAGCACTTATCCCATCATCAAATATACCTCCTACATTAATTGTTAATATTGGAGCGGTTAGTACGACAATTGCAATTGTGAGAACTGGAATAATTGTATTTTCATATTCAACTCCTACAGGTGGAAGTGCAATTTCTCGAGCGATTGCATCAGATTATGGTTTTTCTTTAGCACAAGCAGAGGAATATAAAAAAGCTTATGGAATAACAAACCAATCTGTCGGTAATAAGCTAGGAAAAACAACTGAACCAATAATTCAATCAATACTCAGCGAAATCAAAAAAGCAGTCGCTTTTTATGCAGAAAAATTTAAAGGAGACGATGTTATCCGTCAGATTTTGTTAACAGGTGGAACCGCTAAGTTACCAGGAATAGAAGCTTATTTTGCTCAAAATACAGACATCGAAACAGCTATAGCAAATCCATGGAAAAATGTTGTTGCGCAAAATATTCCAAAAGAACTTCAAGATAATGCAGTTGATTATACAATTGCAATAGGACTTGCAATGAGAACAAATGGATGACATTAACTTACTCTATCAAAACGTTGTTGTAAAGCAAACGAATAAAACTCTTTTGACTACTTGGATAATCGCAGGTTGTATTGTTGGGTTATTTGTTGTTAGTATGGTAGGAGTGTATGCTATCACTTTTACATTAAATGCAACTATCGCGAATTTAAATAATCAACAAGATCAACTTATTTCCTCTCTCCTTCCGTATAAAAATAGATTTTATTCTCTGCAACTCATTGATGATAGATTAAGAGGGATTGCAAAAATTATAAATAATCGTCAAAACTATGACAAAATAATGGGGGTTCTTTTATCTGCAGCACCGGTAACGGTTAGTTTTCCTAATTTTACCATTTCTAAAAAAACAGTTACATTATCAGCAACAGCTCCTACATTATCTGATTTAAATACCTATTTAGCTAATCTGCAATCATTAGTTTCACACAAAAAAATAATTCGATCTGTAAATCAAGATGGTTTAACTGCAGATAACAATCAAGGACAATTTAAAATGGATTTAACACTTACTTTACTATGACAACTAATCCTATACAGCCAGTTCAAGAAGTGCAACCAGCCCAACCTAGTGAGTCAATTAAGCCAATGCAAAGTGAAACCAGGAATATTACTCTTTCTGAAGGAAGCGCAAAAGTATTATATAAAAAATACAAAGCATTATTTATCCCTTATTTAGTATTATTATTAACTTTTGTAGCTTTTTATTTTATTGAATATCCGCAAATACAGCAGTTACCTACTTTAACAAGTCAAGTATCACAAATTTCCTTAACAAACAATCAACTTAGAGAAAATGAAAAAGTATTGAGTAGTATTAATGATAAAAATTACTCTGAATATTTAGCTACCGTTTCTGCTGTACTTCCTCAGCAAAAAGACTATACTGGCGTTATACAAGCGATCGCAGGTGCGGCAAATGCTTCAAATACTACGTTAAGTGATTATACATTTCAGGTTGGAGATTTGGCCACTAATTCTGCAAGATTAGCAACCCAAAATTCTCTTTCTGTAAGCTTATTATTAACAAACGGTGCCTTTGATACGCAACATTTTGCGACAAAATTGCTTCAAAGTATTCCCCTATCAGAAATTTCTGATTTGTCTGTAAATAATGTCTCTGCTACTCTTGATACTTCGTTTTTCTACCAACCGTATACACAAGCTGGTTATAATCCAAAAACTCCTATTTTTTTGCTTTCTAATAATGATATTAATACCATAAATGTTTTTAAGAAGTGGAAGGATGCGCAAGAGACTAATGCAGCCACAGCTTCTGCTCTTATTACCAACCCTTCTGTTACGCCAATTCCGGGTGCATATCTAAATGGAGGATCTCTTTCCCCTACTCCTACATCAACTACAACTAACCAAAGTTCTTCCATTCCACCTGCTATATTAGGATCACTGGGAAAATGTTCAACAAGCAGTGCTACTTCGAGTCCATTTTGTGTTTGCTACAACAATTATTTACAAACTAACTATACACAAACACAACTTGACACTTTTATAACGGATTATGGGGGAACTAACACTACACCGCAAGCTTATCTTAATGCCGCGAATGTGTGTCAAAATCAGCCTCTTTAACAACGAACTTATATTATCAGGAATTTTTTTTAACGAGAAGATCTGGACGATTAACTTTTGTTACCCTTTTTGCTTCTTTTTCTCTCCATAACTGTATTTCTTTATGATTTCCAGAAAGTAGTATATCTGGTACGTGTAGTTTTTTAAACGTATCTGGTCTTGTATACTGGGGGTATTCAAGATACGCTTTCGAATCATTTGTTACTAGCTTTGAAAAGGATTCGTGTTCTGTTGCACCGCTTTTTAAAACTCCCGGAATTAGTCTTGTTACTGCGTCAATAATAAGCATTGAAGGAATTTCTCCGCCTGTAACAATAAAATCTCCTATTGAAACCTGCCCATCTATAAAATGCAGGATTCGTTCGTCAACTCCTTCGTAATGACCACAGATAAGAATAAGATGATCTAGTTTTGCAAAAGACATCGACATTTGTTGAGTAAATGTTTGTCCTTTTGCACTAAGCAGTATTACTTTTTCTTTTTTGCCAGGAATTCTTGTTTTTTCAATAGCCTTCTCAAGCACATCTACTCTCATGACCATTCCTATGCCTCCTCCAAAAGGTCTATCATCTACTTCTTGATGTTTGCCTATGCCAAAATCACGAATTTGTATGAAGTTTAGCTGAATATATTTGTCCTCAATTGCTCTTTTGACAATTGATTCACTAAAGGGGCCTTGGAACATGTTGGGAAACAGAGTTAAAATGGAGATTATCATGAAACGGCTGGCGCTTGTTCAGAATCTGCAATTGAAACATATACTCTTTTATTTTGTTTTATTGCGGGAATTTTCATAACACTTCTAATTGCTCGAATTACCTTACCATTTTTTCCTATAATTTTGCCCATATCTTCTTTTGCAGCTGAGATGGTTAAGTATAATATGCCTTCTTTTTCTTCTTCAACCACAGTAATCTCGTCTTTTTTATCAACAAGGGTTGTAACGATAAAGGTAATTATATCTTTCATTATGCTGCTATTTTTTTAACTTGTGGTGATGGAATTGCGCCAACGGAGAGCCAATAATTATATCTTTCCACATTTAGTTGTTTATTCTCCCCTTTTTCAGATTTTTGATACCAACCAAGTACTTCGACTGATTTTCCATCACGACGAGTTCGTTTTTCTTTAACGACAATTCTGTATTTTCTTTCTCCTTTTTTTCCGACTGTTGTTAATCTAATTACTACCATATCTAGGTAAATGCTATTTTAGCATTATTTAGCCATCTTCTCAAGTGCTTCATTTGCTGCTTTTTCTTCTGCCTCTTGTTTTGATTTGCCAACCCCTACGCCAACTTGTACTTGTTGAACAAATACACCAACGGTAAATGTTTTTTCATGTGCTGGTCCTTCTTCAGATAACACTTTGTAAGCGAGTGTATGTTGTTTTTTTGCTTGAACATATTCTTGTAGTAAGCTTTTTGGGTCTTTTAATGTTTTTTTCTGTACAAAACTCTCAGCTTTATCAAGGAGCATTTCTTTTATAAATGATATTGTCGTTTCAAGACCTTGATCAAGAAACAACGCTCCTACAAATGCTTCAAAACAATCTGCAAGCAGTGAAATATTTTCTCTCCCCTTTGCTTCATCTTCACCACGAGAAAGTTTCATTAAGCTTCCAAAATCAAGTTCTTTTGCAATTTGTCCAAGAATTTTTGTATTTACAAGAAGTGCACGTAAATTTGTTAACATTCCTTCATTAAAATCAGGGTATGTTGTATATAAATAGTTAGAGACGATAAATGACAAAACACTATCACCTAAAAATTCTAAACGCTCATTTGATGCGAGTTTATCTTTTGTTTCATTTAGAAACGAACGGTGAATAAACGCTTGCTCGTAAAGTTTTTGATTGGTAAACGTAGGTAATTGTTTCATTTTGGTACTAAAGCGCCAAGTACACCATTGATAAAAGATGGACTTGAATCATTGCCATATTCTTTTGCAAGTTCTATTGCTTCATCAACTATGACTTTAGGTGGTTCTGATTTATCAATAATGAGTTCAAATGCAGCAAGTCGTAAAATTGCAAGATCTATTTTATTTATTTTTTCAATGGGAAATTGAGGTGCTGCTTTTGATATATATTCGTCAATGACGACTTGGTTTGATAAAATATCAGTTACTTTTGGGCTTACTTTTTGTTTATGGAATTCAATTTTAAACAAATCTTCCAAATATAATTTTCTTTTTTGGTGTCTTGGATCAAGAGGATTTTTCATTGCAATTACGCTTTATTATTCGTTGTCTTTTTTCTTTTGTGGTTTTTTATGTATTACTTCTTTACCTTTATAAAAGCCACAATTTTTACAAATGACATGAGGAGCAATAGGTGCCTTGCAATTTGGGCATAGTAGGACTTGTGGCGAGTCAAAATGAATTGATGCTCGTCTTTTACCTTTTCTTTGTTTGGAATGTCTGCGTTTTGGCTCTTGTGGCATAGTACGTTCCTTTTCGTTTAGATTAAACTATATGCGTATTGTACTGTATTTACGGTGTTTTCGCAAGCAGATGAGGCACGTTTAATCTGGAGAAATATCTTGTGTTTGAAGTTGTTTCATTTTTCCACGTATCTCTGGAAACTCTTCCATATTGGGAAAGATTTGTTCTGCAGCAATTTTTGCTTTTTGTAGTAAGAACGTATCTGAAAATGTTGCAATTTTAAGCAACGTTTTTCCACTTTGTTCTGTGCCATATATACTTCCAGGGCCTCGAAGTCGTAAATCAAGTTCAGCAAGTTCTGCGCCAATATGTAATTTTTCCATTGCTTTGAGTCTTGCATAGGAAGTTTTACTAAACGCATCAGAAAACAAAAGACAGTAAGACTGCTTCTTTCCTCTTCCAACTCTTCCACGCAATTGATGTAGTTGTGATAAACCGAATCGCTCAGCTGCTTCTATCATCATTATTGTTGCATTTGGAATATCAATTCCGACTTCAACAACAGGCGTTGCGACTAAGATATCAAATACTTTGTTGTTAAAGTTGCGAAGTACCTCATCTTTTTCTTTTGCTTTGAGATTTCCGTGAAGTAGACCAAGGGTAAGGTTAGGAAAGATGTCTTTTTTTAATCTTGCAAATTCAACGCTTGCTGCTTTAACTGTTTGCATGCTTTCTGAAGTTTCAATAAATGGGCAAATAATAAAAGCCTGACTTTTTTCTTTTGTAATTTGTTGCTCAATCCATCTATATGCTGCTTCGCGCTTATCTTTTGGTACAAACCATGTTTTAATTTCTTGTCTTCCTTTTGGTAATTCATCAAGAAACGATACATCTAAATCACCGTACATGGTAAGTGCAATTGTTCTTGGAATCGGCGTTGCCGTCATGGTTAACAAATGTGCACTTATTCCCTTTTTTCGAATAAGAGCGCGTTGGGAAACACCAAATCGTTGTTGCTCATCAATTATGACAAAAGCTAGTTTTTTAAACTGTATTTTTTCAGAAAGCAGAGCATGTGTACCAATTAATACATCAAAGTCATCAAGTTGTATTTTTTTACTCCCTGTTGCGAGGCCAATACGAACGCCAAAAGGAGTAAAGAGTCGCTCAATGGTTTGAAAATGTTGCATTGCAAGAATTTCAGTTGGTGCCATAAGAACTGATTGGTAACCATTTAAAAATGTTATATACATTGCAATTCCAGCAACAACTGTTTTTCCGCTTCCTACATCTCCTTCAAGAAGTCTATTCATGGGGCTCCTTTTTGCGATGTCTGAACATATATCTTCAACTGCTTTTTTTTGCGCATTAGTTAAAGTAAACGGTAAAGAATTATACAGTTTCTCGAGTTTTTCATGATGTTTAGAAACAGTTAAGCTGACGCTTTTTTGAACAGATTTCCATTCTCTTTTTCTATGGAGTGCAGAAACTTGTAGGAAAAATAGCTCGTCAAATGCAAGTCGCTGTCTTGCTTTATTACTTTCTTCCAAAGAAAGCGGAAAATGAATTTTTTGCAAAGAAAGGGGGTACTCCATAAGGTTATTTTCTTTTAAAAGATATGGTGGGAGGAATTCTTTTTCATTTTCTATTTCTTTTAAGAGTGAATGAATTTGTCTTCTTAACCATTTTGAAGATACTCCATATGTTTCAGGATATATGGGAACAAGTCTGCCAGTATGTATAGGTTCACTTGTTTCAATTTCATAATCAGGTGATTGCATGGTTAGCTTTTTATTAAATATGTCAGCTCTTCCAGATAGCCAGACCGATGTCCCGACTGGTAATTGTTTTACTAAATATGGTTGATTAAACCATGTAACAAAAATACTTCCCGTTCCATCAGAAAAGGTTGCTCTTTGGATTGATTTTCGATTTCTTAAATAACTTGTTTTTGCGTCTATTACGTTTGCATGTATTGTTACTATTTCTCCTACTTGTATGTTTGCAACAGGAGCAATATGAGAAAAGTCTTCATAACGACTTGGCATATGATAGATAAAATCCAAGTGAGTTGAAATATGTAGTTTCTCAAGTCTACTTGCGTAGAGTTTAATACTCCTAAACGGAGATTTTTTAACCGGTAGATTAAAATCCATATGAAGCTATTGATTAAAAAATAGTGCTAAAAATGGGGCAATAACAATAGCAAGCGATGCTATTGCAATAATTATTTTAAACACCCACATATGTTTTTGAAATACATCCATAGTGTAATTATAATACGATATTGTTATATAACAATACGAACTGTTTTTCTTTTTCCAACTTCAACAAGATCATTATCGTAAAGTGTCATATCTAAATCAGAAACAATTTCACTATTTACTCGAATGCCGTTTTGTAAGACGAGTCTTTTTGCCTCAGATTTACTCTCTATAAGGGTAAAATGAAGGAGCATATCAATGAGTGGTGTATTTTCTAAAACAGTAACTTTGTTTATGTCATTGCTTAAATTCCCTTGCTGTACAACAGTAGTAAATGATTGCTCTGCTTGTTTTGCATCTTCATGACTATATAACTGTGAAGCAATTGTTAGCGCTAATTTTTTCTTACTTGTAATTGGATTTTGCCCATTTGCTAAATCTTCTTTAATTTTTAAAATCTCATGCATTGGTAGTGTTGTAAGATATGCAAATGCATTGACAACAATGTCATCGGGAAGTGCCATTATTTTTGCATATAGATCAGAAGGGCTATCTGTTAGCGCAATGACATTTCCTTCTGTCTTTCCTATTTTCCTGCCCAAAGAGTCTTCAAGCAGTGGCGTTGTCATTACAAACTTTTCTCGGTGCTGCATTTTTTCAACAAGATTTCGACCCATGAGCATGTTAAACATTTGATCTGTTCCTCCAAGCTCTACGTCTACTTTCATAGCAACAGAATCATATGCTTGAAGCATTGGATACATAAATTCACGAAGACTAACTGGTTCTCCTTTTTTTATTCTTTCCTGAAATAAATCACGTTCTGAGAACTGTTGCAGTGTGAAATGGCCTGCAATATCTAAAATGTCTTTGAGAGTTAGTTTGTTTAACCAGTCTCCGTTATATAAAATTTCAACTGGATTTTCTCCTTCAAATCGAACAATTTTTCGTGCCTGCAATACATAATCTTTTGCATTTTCTTTTAATTGTTCATGTGTATAAAAAACAGTTCGAGAAGTTTGCTTTCCAGATGGATCTCCTGCAAGTCCTGTTCCTGTTCCTATTAAGAATATTACTTTGTGCCCTAAGTCTTGCCATTGTCGTAGTTTTAATAGTCCAACCATATGACCGATGTGTAGTTTTGTTCCTGTTGGATCAAAGCCTTGATAAATAGTTACTTTTTTTCCACTTCGAAGTAAAGTTTCAAGTTTTTCTTTTGAAGGATATATTTGGCTAACTCCTCTTGTTAGTAATTGTTCAATCGCGTCCATAGGCTCAGTATATCATATGATAAACTGACATTTAAATGAGAAGTTGTCAGTCAATGTGTAGTTCGCTATAATCTAATGAATGGTTGACTACAATAGTAGACGGTTAAAACGATTTTCTAGAAGAAAAAAATATTTTGGTAACCATGATTCACATATAGTTCTTTGGAGTAGGTTAGCGAAGCTTCTCTTTTTTGGTTTTATCGCTTGTATTATTATTGGTGTTTTTCTTTTTTATTGGTATAGCCGTGATTTACCACAACCAGGTAAGCTTGCCAATGCGCCTTTGGGAGAATCAACAAAAATATATGATAGAAATGGCATACTCCTCTATTCTTTATATCAAAATCAAAACAGAACGTACGTAAAGCTTCCACAAATCCCACTTAATTTACAACATGCCACTATTGCAGTTGAAGACCGAAATTTTTATCAAAATCAAGGCTTTTCATTAACAGGTTATTTACGTGCCATTCGGGATATTGTGTTATATCACCAAATTCAAGGAGGTTCTACGCTTACCCAACAATTGGTAAAAAACGTATTGTTAACTTCTCAACAAAGTATATCTCGAAAAATAAAAGAATTAATACTTGCCATTCAAGTTGATAAGAAATATTCAAAAGATCAAATTCTTGAAATGTATTTAAATGATGTTCCTTATGGTGGCACTGCAGTTGGTGTTGAAGCAGGAGCTGAGGAATATTTTGGTAAAAATGTAAAAGATTTAGACCTAGCACAGTCTGCATTTTTGGCTGGACTTCCACAAAGTCCATCTGAATACTCCCCTTATAGTGGTAATAAATATTATATTGATAGAACTGCAATTGTGCTTCAAGCACTGGCTGATCAGGGGTATATTACACAAAAACAAAATACTGATGCACTTTCAGAAATTAAAAATACCCAGTTTTCTCAAAATGATTCAGAAATCAAAGCGCCTCATTTTGTAATGTATGTAAAAGCGCTTCTTGCTAGGGATTTTGGAGAGCAATATATTGAAAACGGCGCATTAAAAATTGTGACAACACTTGACTATTCAATTCAGAAACAAGCTGAGCAAATTGTAAAATCGCAGGTTGCACTGCTTAAGCCATATCATGTATCAAATGGAGCTGCTATTGTTACTGATCCAAAAACAGGTGAAATACTGGCTATGGTAGGAAGCGAAGATTATTTTGATACAGCAAATGATGGGAATTTTAATGTAGCTATTTCCACAAATAGACAACCAGGTTCTTCTTTGAAACCTATTGTTTATGCTACTGCACTTGAGCAAGGATATACTGCCTCAACCATGGTAATGGATGTGCAGACGAATTTTAAACCTACTGATTCTGACCCTGATTATATACCGGTCAATTATAGCGGAAAGTTTGCAGGGCCAATGCAACTAAGGTTTGCGCTTGGTAATTCAGAAAATATTCCAGCAGTAAAAATGCTTGCTCGTGTTGGACTAAAAGCTGCTATGCAGCAAGGATATAATATGGGTATTTCTACTTGGGATCCTACCCCACAAAATCTTTCTACTGTTGGTCTTTCACTCGTTCTTGGAGGGAAAGGAGTATCGCTCCTTGACGAGACAACTGCATATGGAGTTTTTGCAACAGGTGGTATTCGTCATGATCCTGTTTCCATTTTATCTGTTTCTGATAGTAAAGGTAATTCGCTCTATCAATATAAACCAAATTCAGGAACAAGAGTGTTGCCAGACGGAGTTGCTTTTATCATTTCACATATTTTACTTGATAATAATGCAAGAACTGCTGAATTTGGTCCAAATTCCTACCTAGTAATACCTGGAAAAACTGTGTCAGTTAAAACAGGAACAACTGATGAAAAAAGAGATAACTGGGCAAGTGGTTATACACCATCGTATGTTGTTGGCGTTTGGGTTGGAAATAATGACAATACTCCTATGAATCCAATTATTTCCTCTGGAGAAACAGGTGCTTCACCAATTTGGAATAGAATAATGACAGCAGTATTAAAGGGAAAACCTGATGAGCAACCCAAAAAACCAGATGATGTTATTGCAATGCAAATTGATGCATTAGGAGGTGGCTTACCAGTTCCTACGCAACCTCAGCGCTCAGAGTATTTTATAAAAGGTACTGAGCCAACTGCCTCCTCTCCTATATATAAAAATATTAACGGAAAAGATTATCTTGAATTTAAAGAAGATGACCCCGTATCAACTGATGGTAAAAATAGATGGCAAGAAGGAATAGATGCATGGATTGATCAAAATCACAAAGACGATCCATTGTATCATCCTCCTGATGAACCAACGCCAACACCTACTCCAACGGGAACACTTACGCCAACTCAAACGCCAACACCTACTCCGGGATAAAGCAACTACTTTATTGTTGCCTTGAATGTTTCTTCAAGTGCTTTTTGAACTGACTCACGAATTTCGGAAACAATTTCAGTAGTTAAATTTTTATCTTGACTTACATAAGTGATATGAAATGATCTTGTGTTTTCATATTTATCGAAGAGTTCCACTTCTTTTATTAACGGATTTTGTTTTTTAATTGTTTCTATAATGTCGCCAGTTGAAGTATCATGTGAAAGTACAACTGAAATGTCTTCAAATACCGGTGGATATTTTGGAAGCTGATTAAATATTTTTTTTGTTGTTGCAAAGGGAAACGTTTTTTGAAGATCAATTTCAAAGGTTACGACATATTCATCAAGCACCTCTACTTTTCCAATTAGATCAGAAGCAATATACACATCTGCTCCAATACCTCCATCATCTGCTTTTTTAAATACCAAATCTTTTATACCAATATCACAGAGTACTTGTTCTATGACGCCTTTTACTTCAAAAAAAGAAACGTGGTCTTTTTTTATTACTCCTGCAAACATAAGTTTTTCATTTGGTAAATCATTTGGCACCTTGTGGTAAACATTTGCAATTTCAAATAACTTTGCTTCTTTGTAGTTTTTATTTTCTTGTAGTACTGAGAGTAAACTTGGTACGAGTGTTTTTCTCATAAATGCAAACTCTTCACCTAATGGATTTTTAAGCGTAATCGCTTCACTCGTTGGTCCTTCAAACATTTCTTCAGATACAATTGGGTAGGTATATACTTCGGTAAATCCCCAATATTTCATTGCTTCTTTAATGCGTGACTCAAAATAAAATGAAGTAAAGATTCCATTAGTTATTGAGGGTGGAATAAATTCAGGTAAACGACTTGGAATATTATGATAGCCAAATACTCTGGCGATTTCTTCAATAATGTCTTCTTCGTTTTTAACGTCGTTTATTCGGTAAGAAGGTACTCTGATTTCATAGGTATCTTTCTCCTCAGTTAAAGAAAACCCTAAATTTGCAAGTATTTGTGAAATAGTTTTTTGTTCAATGGAAATACCAATTACTTTTTCTATCTGCTGTTTATTTACAGATATAAAATGATCCTTGTCTGCTTTTTCATGTGCATCAAATGTATCTGAAAGTAGTTTGCCATTTGCATGTTTTTTAAAAAGTGTTATGCCATACAGCAATGCATCATGAGCTGCTTTTGGGTCAACATTTTTTTCATTAAGCACAGCTGCTTCAGTTCTTATGCCATGAGTCATTGATGTTTTTCGAATATAGTCTGCATTGACATTATCAATAAAAAATACAATTGTTTTGGTATCTTTTGTCACAACACTATTTTCAAGTCCCATAATACCGAGCAAGTCAATAATATTTCCTGCTCCATCTTCAGCAACAATATCGTCTCCTTGTAAGATATATTCTTTTCCATCAAGTGTTTTAATTTTTTCATTTCTCCTCGATTTTCTAATTTGAATAGTTCTTGTACGTAGACGGTCATAATCAAACACGTGTGTTGGATGACCAATAACTCTCATTACATAATTTGTTATATCAATAACATTATTTAAGCTTCTAATGCCACTTGTTTCTAGTCGTTCTTTGATTTCTTTTGATGACTCATCTATTGTTACATCCAAAACAGCAGCGCAAATAGTTGAAACAAGCGCTTCATCGTTTCTAATTTGAACCGGAAACTGTTCATGCATACCGCCAGGCACTTTTTCTAGATGGAGTGGTATAAAACGAGCGGGAATGTGTGACTGAGGAAGTATTGCTGCTACTTCTCTTGCAATACCAAGAACTGACATAAGATCTACTCTGTTTGTTGTTACTTCAATATCATAGAGAAAGTCTTGACCAACTTTTTCAATCTTTTCAACAGAAACACTTGAAAGAGAAAGTGCATCTGCTAGTTCTTTTGCTGTTGCTTTTGTGTCAACAAATTCTCTAATCCAACTATCAAGTAATTTTATATTCATAATTAAAATTGCTGTAAAAACTCCAATTTATTTGCGTAGAGAAGTCGTAGATCGTCAATATGCATATCCTCTCTCATCATGAGTACTCGTTCTACACCAAAACCAGAAGCAAATCCTGCATATTTTTTAGGATTAATACCTACTTCTTTGAGTACATTTGGATGAACCATCCCAGCTCCCCCAAGTTCAAGCCACCCCTCTTTACAGAATTTACACCCTTTTCCATTACATAAACCGCAGGAAATATCAACTTCAAATGAAGGTTCAGTAAATTGGAAATGATACGGCCGAATACGTGTTTTTCTTTTTTCACCAAAATATGATTTCGCAAAATATGCAAGAGTTCCTTTTAGATCTGCTATAGATATATTTTCAGAAACGCATAACGTTTCAAACTGATGAAACATAAGTGTATGAGATATATCAGACTGTCTACGATACGTTTTTGCAATATTTAGCATTTTAATAGGTAATACATTTTTTACCATTTCTCTTATTTGACCATTTGACGTATGAGGCGTAAGAACTTGTGGGCCATATCTGGCATGGGGTGTTTCTGTGGTAAAAAACGTTTCCCAATCATCGCGAGCTGGGTGATTTTTTGGAAAGTTTAATGCTTCAAATGCAAAATAGTCCCATTCTACTTCAGGATATCGTACGCGCTCAAATCCAATGCGAGCAAATATTTGTGCAATCTCATCAATTGCTTGCGTTACTAAATGTAAATGTCCAAGTGTAGGCAGTATTCCGGGTTCGGAAATATCAATTCGTGATATTTTATCGATTTTTTTTTGAGAAAAACTATCTTCTGCAGTTTGCAATGCATCTTCTATTGCGTTTTTTACTTCATTTGCAAGTCTTCCAATTTCAACTCGTTTATCCATTGGAAGTTTTGCGAGTTCTTTCATTATTAAGGTTAGTTTTCCACTTCTTCCTAAAAAATCTAATTTTATTTCTTCAAGTTCTTTGGGATTTTTTGCATCCATGATAAAGTACATTGCGGAGTTTTTGATTTGTAAAAGTTCTTCTTGCATAGATACGTTTGGTACTTTTTAGAATAACAGATTTTACGTGTAATTTCACTCTGTAAGTTTTGGGGTATAGCAATGTATCTACTTAGAGGCTTTTAACTGCGTTTACTACTTTTGTAAAGGTTTCTCGATCAGAAACAATAAGATCTGCGAGTATTTTTCTATCTAAGGTAACATTTCCTTTTTTTAACTTATTCATCAAAACGCTATAAGAAATGCCTTCAATTTTTGCTGCTTCTGAAATACGCACAATCCATAACGAACGAAAATCTCGTTTTCGAAGTTTTCTTCCATGAAAAGCATATGCATCTGCATGAAGTGACGATTCTTTTGCAACACGAATTAATCGGTTTCTACTTCCGCGATGACCTTTTGTTAAATCTTGTAATTTATTATGTCTGCGTTTTGATACAACGCCTCTTTTAACTCTTGCCATATAATTATGCGCTAAGTGCGCGTTTTAGTTTTTTAGCAAAAACACCAGTTAATACTCCTGGTTCTTTACCTCTTCTTGTTCGTCTTTTATTTCGGACAAGTTTATGATGTTGTTGATTTTGATGAGAAAACATGAGTTTTCCTGTTTTGGTCAACTTAAATCGTTTCGCTATCCCTTTGTGTGTCTTCTGTTTTGGCATGTGTTTTTTTCCTTTCTGGAACAACTAGTGCTACTAATTGTTTTCCTTCAAAATGTGGTTCCCTTTCTATTTTGGATATATCAGAGAGTGAATGAATTACTTTATTCATTACTTCTTGTCCAAATTCTGGGTGCACAATTTGTCTTCCTATAAATTTCAAAACAAATCTTACCTTATCACTATCTTCTAGAAATTCTCGTCCTCGTCTTATCATGACTTCTAAATCATGATCATTCATAAATGGTCCAAGTCTAATTTCTTTTGTTTCGCTTGCCTTTGCGTTTTTTTTCTCTTCCCGTTTCTTTTTCTCTTCTTGATATAAGAATTTGTTGTAATCAATTATCTTTGCAACCGGAGGACTTGCCTGCGGAGCAATTTCAACAAGATCAAGATTAGCATCACGTGATTGGCGCAGTGCATCATTTCTACTAAAAATACCAATTTGCTTACCTTCGGCATCTAGTACTCTAAGCGAATTGGCATAAATTCTATCGTTGATACGATAAAATTTCCTATTGTCTTGTTTTTTCTTATACCTTTTTATCAATGTCGTCTAAAATTTTTTGGAGAAAGTCTGAAACGCTTAGTTTACCCAAGTCATTTCCGTTCCTTTCCCGGACAGCAATTTTATTTTCTGCCGTTTCCTCGTCACCTATTATACCTAAAAGAGGAATTTTCTGCAACGTTGCATCTCGAATTTTTGCGCGAAGCGATTCATTTCGGTTATCAACTGATACTCTAATGCCTTTTTCTTTGCACATTTGTGCGATTGTTTCTGCATAAATTTCATGTCTTTCTGCTATGGGAAGGAGTATGATTTGCACCGGAGAAAGCCATAATGGAAATTTTCCTTCAGTATGTTCAATGTATACTGACAAAAATCGCTCAATTGAACCAAGGAGTGCTTTATGTACCATCACAGGTGTTTTTTCTTTCCCATCATTATCAACATAGGTAAGTTCAAATCGTTTTGGTTGAATAAAATCAAGTTGTGCAGTTGCACATTGCCATTCTCTTCCAAGCGCATCAACAACCATTATGTCAATTTTTGGACCATAAAATGCTGCTTCTCCAAGCGCGATTGTATAAGGAAGTTTTTCTTCTTTTGCAATTTTTTCAATGGCGTTTTGTGCATGATCCCAATCTTTTTTCTCTCCAAGATACTTATCGCTTTCATCTCGAAAAGAAAGCCTTGCAGTATAAGATAGTCCAAGCGCTGTGTAGAGTTCTTTTACCATTGATAATACTTTTGCAAACTCTTCCTCAACGTGATCTAAGCTACAAAATACATGTGAATCATCTATTGAAATTGCACGAACTCGAGAAAGTCCTAGCATTTCCCCTGCCTTTTCGTCTCTATACTGTACGGTTGTTTCCATGTATCTTATGGGAAGTTCTTTATAGCTTCTTGGACGAGATGCATATATTTGAATATGGTGTGGGCAATTCATTGGTTTTAAGACAAATTTATCAGTTGTCTCTTGACTTTTTACTTGAAAGAGTTCATCGCCAAATTTATCAAAATGGCCTGATTTTTTATATAAATCGACTTTTGTAATATGCGGAATCCACACTTTTTGATAGCCATGTTTTTTTTGTAATTTTTCAGAAAAAGCGATGAGTTCTTCTCGAAGAACTGTACCTTTTGGCGTAAACAAAGGTAGTCCTGCCCCAACAAGATCTGAAAAAACAAAAAGATCTAATTCTTTGCCAATTTTCCGATGGTCTCTTTTTTTTGCTTGCGAAAGCATAGTAAGATAATCATCAAGTTCTTTTTGCGTAAAAAATGCAGTTCCATAAATGCGTGTTAGCATTTTATTTTTCTCATTACCGCGCCAATATGCACCTGCAATGGAAAGTAAGGTAAAATACAAAAGAGACGAAGATGGATT
This sequence comes from Candidatus Levyibacteriota bacterium, assembly GCA_003152105.1. Classification (GTDB taxonomy): domain Bacteria; phylum Patescibacteriota; class Microgenomatia; order Levybacterales; family UBA12049; genus PALSA-1332. The sequence goes on along the minus strand of PLZJ01000003.1, from coordinate 30,019 downwards.
TTCTATGTGTCCGCCTTTACATAGATCTAAAAAGTCGCCACTTTTATAAAATGAAATTGATTTTCCATTTTTTGCAATTTCTTCAATGAGTTCCCGTTTGTATTCATTCAAGGGATATTTTGCAAGTGCTTCTTCTTTTGTCATTTCACTTTTTGCAAATCCAGTCCAGGTTTTCACCAGTTCGTGCATTTTTTTCTCAATTTTAGGAAAATCATCTTCTGACAGTTTTACTTCACCAAAATCAAAGTCTTGATAAAACCCATGTTCAATTGAAGGACCTATTGCATTTTTTGCATGTGGATAAAGAGATAAAACAGATGCTGCAAGTAAATGAGCGGCAGAATGACGCAAATTAGCAAGTTCCAAATCATTTGATTTCATATAGGTAAACTATAGCAAAAAAATCATGTTGACAAAAGATAGCAAACAAAAATAGTAATTAACTTATTGGCATAAGATATTTATTACATAAAGAGATTACTTCGTTACTATCTCTTACTGAGCAATAAGCCTATAAGTATTGCTTAGCTTGCATTTTATGGTATAATAGTATTGCTTTTTCAATACATGCAAACAAGAGCTGTTTGACCTGCGTTCCAAAAGCTTTTTGCACATTAAAAAGTACAGGGAAATTTGTATTCTAACAATTGGTACTGGGCGAAAAGTTAAGAAATGAACGCATATAGTAATTGTTTCTTGTTTTTCCGTCCAGCACCAAAAAAACCCAAGGAGACCAACGATACACACATCTTATAGCCACTACTTAAGCAACGTCTCAAAAAACAAAAAGGAGTAATACGTGTACAACAGATTTATCGCATCGTTTTGCGCTTTCATCGCTTTGACACTTGTTGCCATTACGTTTCCAAGCACTATCGCTAGCGCCCGGCACGTTTCGCAGCAAGCACAAGTTGTTCTTTCATCTAAGTCGCAGTCGCCAACGTATTGTCAGAGTAACAATACTACCTCAACTCCAGCATCTACGGTTGGTGGAACTGAGTATGATTGGGAAAACAATGGAGATCCTTCAACTAACATACTGATGTGGGATTTCTATTCTGACATCAATAACCCAAACGCTACGACAAAGGTTGCCCTCACTGCACCTGCCGCTTCGGTCGGAACACTGTTTGGAGCATATCTCAAACCAAAGCTGGACCATGATCTGCTTCTTTACAGAATCGACCCACCTGGTGTCAAGCGAATGGAGTCACAAGCCCAATTCACGTGCGCATATCAACATCCTGCTCAACCATCGAATTGTCCGTCAATTTCGAACATGAAAGCAGTAGCCAAACTCGTCGGTGGTCTTCCAAAGTACTGGATTTACGCTGATTTGCCAAACACGATCGGTAGTCACTTCCAATACAAGGGATCAAAGACGACGCTCAAAACTCCAAAGGCCGGCGGTCTTTACAACATCAATAGTGTCACGAACCCTTCGTGGTACAAGCCAGGCCATAAGGTTTCTACGACGTGGGATCTATACTACTGCCCGAAATGGAACCGGTAACCGGTAAGTCGACCTGATCGGGTTAAGTAGTGCGTTAGGTACAAAAGATTGCAAAAAAATGCGGTTTGTCAAGCAACTAGCTTGTTCATAATCTCAATTTTTTTGTTTTCTTGGCATTGCGCCTTTCCCTGTACCTAACGTCCTTTCCAACCTTCTTGACAAACTACAAGTAATCATCATATGATTTTACTATGTCTGCCATAAAACTAATCGCAAGAATTAGTGCAATACTTTGTGTATTAGTAATAGGTCTTTTTATTTTACAACCTCAAAAAGAAGACGCTCTCATCATTGGAGGCGGAGGAGGTGGCGGATCGTCCTGTACTGCAGATGTTGTCTTTTTAGTTGACACCTCAAATAGCATGAATGCATGCGATGATAGCATGAATGCATGCGATGGTGGTAATGGACAGAAAAGAATTGATAATGTTATTACTGCTATTAAGTCATTTGTTACAAAAGCTTCAAAGTCTTCCTCTACAAATAAAGTAGCCGTTAATATTGGTATTGTCAGAATGAGTGGTTTAAATACAAAAAGAGGCAGCGACATAGTTGATGAGATTCCAGGTGACGAATATACAGAAAACTTAGGATCTGGGCAGCAAAATCCGGATGTAGGCACGAGCGTAGTTGAGCCAATAAATAATGCTGTTGCAGTAAATAAAGACTTAGTAAATATTGATAACAATTTAAGTAAGTTACGATTTGGAACATTTGCCGTAGGAGGTGCTATTTTAGCTGATAAAATGTTAAACAATTTAACTGATGGATATACGCATGTAGTTATCATGCTTTCAGATGGAGATGCAAATGTAGGTTTTAATAGCATAAATCCGCAATATGGAAATCCGCCTTATACATTTTGGGCTCCAGCTCCATATTTTCCTCCATTTTTAACAAATCCTTTTGAACCAGATAAATGGACGGCTTCAACTGATTTTTCAACGTTTTGGCCACGAGCTGATGATCAAACCTATACTGAAATAAATAATAATGCAACTCCAAATGGAAATAAAAATGGAACGCCACAAATTCTCTATGATTTATTTGGGTATGGAGATCCAAGTGGTGGGTTAGGTGGTCAAAATTTAGTATTTTTCCAAAAAATACAAGCATTAAATAATAGTTATGAATATAACGCAGCAAATCGAAATAATTTGCAAAATGAATTGGATAAAATAATATCTACTTGTTATACTCCTTGGTATTCAATTGGTGGTTCTGACGCAAGAGTTGATGCAGGGGTAAATGATAATCCTTCTTCTGGTCAACCGATAATGTATATTGGTAATTACCCAAATAACTCAGGGTCATCAAATAGTACAAGCAACGGCATATTATTTAGCGGTGGTTTTGCCCCAATTGCTCCTGCTCAAATTGGAAATCAAGGCGGAACTGATAATTGGTTAGCAGGAGGAGATTCGTTTGCAGAGAACTTTTTTAATACAAATAGATCTTATCTGACAACTTCTTATACTAATTATAGTAAATTAATCTCCAATGGACAGCTTAGTCCAACAGCTACGTATTCAAATTGTGACATTGGAGTTGGAGGAACTGATTGTTTAAATTCTATTTTCAACAATTATACTACTGGATTATTTCAAATTAATGGAAACGTTGCACAAAGAGGCAGTATCCGTCTTTCAAATAATGGACACTATACAATACTTGTAAACGGTAATTTCTTTATTAAAAATAAAATTTTAGTTGATCCTTCCGCAACATTAACATTTGTAGTAAATCAGAAAACAGTAGTATGCGGAAATGTTGGCGAACCAAAAGGCAGTTATCAAGATCCAGGGGCTTTACTTGTAACTTGTGGAAACGGACATGAAAGTTGTGATATTGAAGGAACGTATTCGACGGACCAATTTTATATCGCATCGTTATTTGATACACCATATCAATCAGAATGCGGTAATTCATTGTCAGGATTGTTTGTTCCTGATAATCAGTTAAATATTGGCGGTTCAGTTCTTACAAATGCAAATGGAAATTATAAATATACGGACCAACAATTAGACCCTGCAAAATATGACTTTTTTAACGAAAGAACACTTTTAGATGGTAATCAAAATTCTCCAGTATTTACTGTTGATGAAAGAGCGGATTTTTACATAAATAATATTCTTAATCAATCACCATTTACGCTCAGTAGAACAAATTATATTTGGCAAGAAGTAGCACCGTAGATAATATCAAAGATGAAGGTCATTACTTATGCCTTGCATTGCCAAAAGAGTAATTGCCACAAATTCATTGAGTGGAATTCCCAGTTTTTCCTCACACAGTTTCATCTGTGTTCTATCTGCTCCTTTTGCAAATGTTTTTTCATGTAATCTATTTAATACAAACTCAGGGGTAATGCTGGCTAATTTCTTATCAGGATGAACAAGCGTCGCTGCAACTATGAGGCCAGTTAATTGATCTACGGTTCGAATCGCCCAGTCCATTTGTGATTTAGGAGTAATACTGGTTCTAGGATTATGTGCTTTAATTGCATATTCAATATCTTTGGGAATCATTGGTTCTTTTTGAAATAAATATATGCCATGAATTTCTGGTTTACCAGCTGTCATTTCATAATCTGCATCGTGCAAAAGTCCGGTTATTCCCCACATTTGTTCTACGTCTGGGTCATATGGAGGTTGCGTAATTTTTTTGTAAATCATTTTCATTGCTGCTTCGCACGCTAAAGAATGTTTTAATAAGTTTGGGTTTTTCAAATATTTTGTTAAAATAAGATATGCCTCAGTTCTACTCATTCTTTAACTATAGCAAAAAAATGCATTTATTAGAAATATTACAATAGCTCCTCTATTTGACATGTGATTATTTTTCCCACATACTATTTTATAGATATGGCACATGAAGTGAGTACAATCTCTAAAGCAGAACTGCTAAAAAAAGCAAGAAAATCATTCCTGAAGTTACCAAAAGCAATACGATATTCTCTTTTTACCATACTCTTTTTTCTTATTGCAACACCTTTTGGGGTATTAACATGGCAAGAGTTTGAGCAAAATGCACAAGCTCCCCTTCTTCCTACATTTACTGCGAATTGGCAAGTAGCAGGCTATATTCAAGCAAGAAATAATATCGTGTTTTTTAATGAACAACCATTTGTAATGCATGGTTTAAATATGATAGCTTCAAGAAATACGCCAGATTGTAAATATGGAAGCGCATCAAATCCATTCGGGGAACCGTTACAAGCCGAGGCTCATTTATATAATAGTGATGGCAACAACGAGCTTCAAATTTTGCGTAACACATGGCACATAAATACGATAAGACTCCAAATTGACGAGAGTGCGCTAAATGACACCACAGCTGTAAGTGTAATTGATCCTGGATTTACGCCACCTCTGCCTACGAATCTTACAGAACAACAATATTATACGTATCAATTAGAGCGTGATGTATCGCTTTTAGAATCAGCACATATTGTGCCAATACTTGCAATGTGGATGGATGATCATAATAAATGCGACATTCATTCGACTGCTACCTCAACATTTACTGATATTTATACAGGAAGTCCAACTGCAACTACCCTTTCTGCATGGCAATATCTTGCCCCACTTTTTGCAACTGACCAGAAAGTGGTATTTGAACTATATAATGAGCCACATATTGGATTTACGCATGGTGTTCCAAATGATCCGTTAATTTCTCCAACTGCAAGTGAATGGTCAACTTGGCAAAGTGATGAACAAACACTTTTAAATGGTATTCGTTCTGTTGGCGCAAGGAATCTTGTGATTGTTGATGGACCGAAAAAAGCAGTTACGTTTGATGGGATTATTGGCAATGGAACCTCCTCAGCTGGTATTGCTTGTCAATATTGTCTCTCAGAACCAATTGAAAATCCAGGATATGGTATTGCATATGCAGTGCATCCATATACGTTTCAAGACCATTTAAATAAAACAAAAACCATTAACAATGTGGCAACTAAAGTTGTTGATAAAAATGAACTTGCAAAGTGCACAGGAACAAATACGAGCAATTGTATATGGAATACTGAATTTGGAGATTTAAGTAAAATTGCGCCTGTGGTTGCTACAGAATGGGATTACTCAGGAACACAATGTGATACTGGACCTGCAATTGCTTCTGTATTTTTCTCTTACTTAAATACAAGAAATATAGGACTTGTTCCATGGGTTGGAGATTCTGTAAGTTCAAGTCAAATAGTTAGCCATGCTAGTACAAATAATATACACAACTTAGCAACTGCTTGGACGTGGGATCCTACTGAATGCGCGTCAGAATTTCCAAGTGGACAAGCTCCTGCAAATTATCCAGGAGGTGCTGGACATGATGTGATTACTCTCTTTACCAATTGGGCTGCAAAAAGTACTCCTCAAGTTTTGCTTTCGCTAACGCAACTCCAGGTTACAACGACAAGTCCAGTTACGCTTTTAGGAAAACTGATTTATACAGGATCTATTCCAACAGGAAATATTCAGTTAAAAGATAATGGAGCAAGTGAGGCTATTTTTCCAATACAATCTGATGGAACATTTACCATACCACCTCAGCTATTTACACAAGGAATACATAAAGTAACAATATTATATTTAGGGGATCAAAATTATCTTGCACAACTTTCTAATCCTGTGACATTTACATCGGAAGCACCTGTTAGTACTACAACGACATCAACTACGCTTTCGTATCTTAGTTCTTCAACCACATTAAATCTACACTACCCAACCTGTTATGATGCAACAGTTTCCAACTCAGATGGTACAGTACCACTTGGTACAATTATCTTTAAAGATAAAAGTCAAACACTTGGTATAAGAAACATAACACAAAGTACCCAAACAGCAAATTTGTGTACGTCTTCCCTTCCCGACACAACAGTTGTAGATCCAACTATTTCAGGTACTGAAACAGTAACTGCGGTATTTACGCCTACAAGTGCTACATATCAATCAAGCACATCTTCACCTGTGGTACTAACCATCTTAAAAGACTCATCGCAAACAAGCATTAAAGCATCTGCTGGATCAGGGGGTACTAATACATGTCCTCTTGCAACAGTAACAGTCAAAAATTTTGGTGGACCTGCTAAAGCAAACGGACACGTTACTATTTCTATACTTGATGATGCAGGAGTACTTCATTCTCAAGTAGCAACAGGAGTAGTCACTAGTGGTGTATCTACATTTTCATTACCACTTGTTAATGGGAATAACAAAATTACTGCAACATATACTGATGATGTGAATTTTTACTACACGAGTAGTGCAGGTCAAACTGAAACGTATGTAAAATACGGAGCACCTCTTGGATGTTCTACTCCGTAATAAATATTCTTGTTTTTCATCTCATTTTTATTGACATACTTCATTTTTTTCCTCATACTTAATAGGCATTATATGCCTAATATTTTAAGTAAAAATCACAACAATAATAGTTTTAAAAATGTAATAAGTATATTACAAACTGAACTTGATAAGATTGATAAAACAGCAAAAATAGGCATAGTATCTTTGTTTTTGCTAATTCTTGCTACCCCACTTATAGTTTCCAATACTCAAACGATCCATAATTTTGCTGATACAACCTCACCTCAATCTCATTCTTATAGTTTGTCAAATAAAATTGGCGCATATGATATCGGTGTATTTTACAAAAATACGGAGCGTTCTAATGAAAAAGAAGTACAGCTTGCCCATACCTTAGGAATTTCTTATAGCATTCGTTCCTATGTGTCTTCCGAAAGTGCAATGTATGCAGTTTTAAAACGTAACCATATGAAATATGTAGACGGTACGTTGCTTGGAAAAATAAATTACTATTTACAAATTGCCTGTCCCATACCAACAAGTGCAAAAACTAATAAACCAATTTCAGTGAGACACGATCCCACATGTCAAATAACTGGTGACAATTTGCAACTATTACTAAGAGATGTTCAGCAGTATGTTACCTCCCCAAAAATAGAAAATGATCAAGCAATTTTAGGTTTTTATCTACAAGATGATAATATTGGAAACACAAAAAATGTACTGCCTTTAATTCATCAAATAATACAAAATGCAAATAGAACAAGCGTCTTACATAGATCCACTCTTTGTGCGTTTGGAGCAGGGCTCGATTATTATAACGCAAACGGTGTATTTACACGTTATAGTCGACACAATCTCGCTTTATCAGTTAGTAATTTTTCTCCAGATGCGTGTGATTATGTGAGCTTTTATCCATATGGAGTTTATTCATGGGTAAATGGTGATGCATCGAAAATAGATTGGTCAATGAAGCAATTACTGCCCGATTTTAAAGCGCAACTATCGCTTCTTGGATGGGATCAAAATATGGAACCATTAATAGGTATTCCTCAGACATTTTATTATCCTGATTTAACTATCGCAAACAGCATTTTACCACGGGCGATTGATATTTCTACACAAATTCAAAGTTTTTGTGGGAGCGGAGCAGTTGGTATACTTCCCTACGCATTTGATGATTCGTCGACTGAAGTAGGTAAAATTGAACTTGGTAATGCAAATAGTATGCAGGCGGGATTTCTTGATGGAACAAGTAAGTGTAATTCTGATTGGGTAAAACAAGGAAGTAAACTTGTGAGCGTTAAAATTACTTCAAGTACACCTCTTATAACTTCGCTCAATGCCGGAACTTGTTATGAAGCTTCAGTAACTGATCAATATGGTAATCATCCAGCAGGAGATATTGTATTTAAAGATAATGCTTCAATTCTTGGTTTTCGAACACTCAAGATGGGACAAACACAAACATTACTTTGTACGTCGGCAATCCCAGACTTACTAACTTTTGATCCTCTTATTTCGGGAAGTGAATCAGTAATTGCTGAGTATATTGATACAACACAGGCAAGACAAACAACCAGTAGCTTGCCAATAGTGTTAACTATAGCAAAAGATCCAACTTCAACAGCAATTAATGCATCAGCTGGTCCAAAAGGAACTGACGCATGTCCTCTAGCTACCGTACGCGTTCAAAATTATGGAGGTCCTATTGCACCGAATGGTCATATACATATTACTATTCAAGATAACCAAGGAATAGTTCATACAAATGTAGCAAGTATTAGCGCTCAAGTTATCAATGGGCATGCAAGTTTTCCACTGCCTCTTGTGAATGGATTAAATTATATTTCAGCTCCATTTGTTGATGACGTAAATTATTACTATAAAGGAAGTGCTGGCTATACAAAAACGTATTTAAATTATGGAGTAGCTACTGGTTGTTCCGCAAGTGAAAGCGGAAATATTAGATAGTAAAAGTCGTGTGGGCCTAAGAGGACTCGAACCTCTGACCTTTGCAATGTCAATGCAACGCTCTAACCAGCTGAGCTATAAGCCCAAAAATAACTATGTAAAAAGTTATTAGGACGTAACATATTGTAGCAAAATAGGTTTATGCAATCAATTAAGAGAAGTTTTATAAAAAGCAGTAGTTATGCAACCTGATTTGAAACAGATCGTTCGCCTGACATTCCAAAAGTAGTGCCATGTTTTTTAAACATATTCCAGTAAGATTTTTTCTCCTTTTTGTTCCCCATCACTGCTAACCAATTTGCACTATCATCTACTCGTATTCGAATGGTTCGTACGGTAATAAGAAGCCATTCAAAGAAAGATTCATGATATTTACCTGGTGATTTGGTAACTTTTTCAACTGAAACCTCTTTAAACTGCATCTGAAGTTCGCTTGATGCTTTCATAAGTAAGGTTACTTCCTTCATAATTTCAGAAATTTTTGTTTGTAATTCTTGGGACTGTGTTCTATGAATTCTTGTTTCACCATGAATAATTTCAGAAAAATAGTCAATTCCTGCTTCTTTTCTAGGTTTTGAAGCTGATTCTTGTTTTTCACTTTGTGCTTTTCGAGCTGAAGGTAAACTAAATTCTTCATTTGGTGCTAAATCACCAAATAATTGTCCCAGCGCTTCTCCAAATACACCGCTTGCTTGGGTTGTTGCTTCTTGAACAACCTCTATGCTTGTTTGTTTTATGACTGAAGCAGTGCCTTTTGCAGCACCTGTTGTACTTTCTCTTAGTGTTTCAAAAGATTCAAATGGGTCTGGGAGAGAGAAATTTCGCTTTGTTAATTTAGATGTTATAGCCATATTCTGTGGGCAGCGTACCACAAAGAATGAGAAAAATCAATATAGTAGTGAATACTATAGGTTTTTTAAATAATCAAAGGTTTTTTGTTGTCGTAAAATACTCGTTAATAAATAGCGATTGGCCTGCATTTGTTCTTGTTCTTTCTTGTCTTTGGCTTTTTGTATTGCCTCATCTATTTCTTTTTCTTCAATAACAATTTTTGCATCTTCAGCTATTTGTTGAAGCGCAAATTCTAATTTGACATCATTTTCAGCTCTTTTTTTATACTCTTGCCTAATTCCCTCAACTGTTCTGTTTGTTGAAGAAAGATATTGCTCAAGCGATATACCAAGCGTTTTAATTTCATCAAGGGTTTGTGCGAGCAGTCTATCAACTTCTTGATCTAAAATAACCGAAGGAATTGCGCCATCAATTCCTGACAAAAGTGCTGAAACAATATCATCAAGACTTGGTGAAGTTTGCTCTTTTCCAGGGACAATAATTTTGCTTTTTGCCGTTACATCTTGTACTCTTTTTTTATAATCTCCAAGATTAAGTTTTGGCGCTTCACAAGTAACTGCAGTAAAAGTCCAGTCTTTCCCCTCCTCTATTTTATTAATATGAATTTTTGGATTAAGAACTGGTTGCAACTTTTGTTCTGTAACCGCAGCAACATATGCTTTGGGAAGTGTAGTTCGAAGAATTTCTTCACGTAGCTTATCTTCATTCACCTTATCTTCAACTAGTTTTTTAGGAGCTTTTCCTTTTCGAAATCCAGCTACTTGCGCTTCTTTAGAAAATGATTCAAGTACTTCTTTTTTTGCCTTTTCAATATCTGCAGCAGGAATTGCGATTGTTAAGGTAATTGTTCCGTCTATTGCTTTTTGTAATGTTGTTGCCATAGTGCTTGTTTGGATGCCTATTATATCACAAGATGTGCCGGGAAGAGGGCTCGAACCTCCATGCCTTTTAAGGGCACATGGTCCTAAACCATGCGCGTCTACCATTTCGCCATCCCGGCAAGCGTAATGCCTTTCGTATATTATAGCGAATTTAGAGAGAAAGCGGAAGCTGATTTATTTGTGTATTTGCTTGATATGAAGAAATAGCATCCATATACGTCTCTACTCGCGAAGCCCAGTTCGGATCTGCAGCGTATTTACTTCCAATAAGATACACGTTTGTTGCTTGGTTTTGCCCAAGATAATCCTGTCGAAGAGATTTGGACACTGTTTCAATCCCATCTGAATATGATGCAAAATATCTTACATTATCAGCATAGATACCAAAACCCCAACAGTTATATGAGTTGGTAGGTAAATCAAGACCAAAGCTAGATTCTACGCCTGAGATAGCTGCAACGAGTCTCCAGTCAATGTTATTCTCGTTTGCATTTTCAACCATAGATTTAGCATATGGTGCAAGTGGTGAATTCTGTGCTGTTAAATACCCCTGTAGGGCGTTAATTTGGGCATTTTGAGCTGTTATTTGAGGAAGCACAGTACTTATAGCCTCTGTAGAGTTAATCGTCTCATCAGACGCATAAGCCTCTTTAGGCGTAAATAGTATTACAAGTACGATAAGCACAAATGTAATTCGTAATAGGTTTTTCATAGGATAATTGGAATAAGAGTAATTGCCTTTGTAAATTGATAATTTTGTAACCAGATTGTTGCCAAAACATCATGGTGGCATTATTCCATAAAAAAATCCTAACGTAAGCGGTGTGGAAGGCTTACCTTAGGATCTGAAAAAGAGTATAGCAGAAAGCTATAGGTTTGTCAAGACATTGAGTGTTCTATTGAAGTTTATTCATGAAATAGCTTACGCTATCGGCCCATCTTCCTCCATTTGCCGAGCTTGGAGGGTCATAAATACTCATTATTTGCTCAGGAGTTTTAAGACCTTTTGAGGCATATTTTTCGGCTAAAGCCTTACTTACTGCCTGAATAGCACTTGGGTATGAATCAAAGCGAGTTACCGTATGGCCATAGATACCAAATCCCCAGCAATTATCAGAGTTAGGTGGTGCTTTTAAACAACCATCAGATTCTTGCATAGCTATTGCGGGAAGAAGTCTAAAATCAAGATTATATGCATCAGCTTCATCTACGATTGTTTGTGCGTACGGCGCAAGGGGTGAATTATATTGCTCAAAAAACTGCGTTAACATCTCAGCTCTGGCATTTTGTTCTATTATTTGATCAGAAAGGCTATTTTGGGTTGTAGGTAAAGCTGCATACGCAACTGTTTGCGGCTGAGCTACGCTTGTTAAGAATTGAGACTGAATATGCTCAAAATGAATCAAAGCAACAAATATGATGCTAAAAATTAGAAATATTGGAGTTACGATTAAGAAAGTTGCGAGCAGAATAAACTTCCTCATTCATATAATATTTACATATTTAAGGTTCCTTGTCAATACAATATGACTTTGTTACAATCGAAGCTACGTTATAATACATAGCACCATTTTACATAAACCGTGGTGGCGAAATGGCAGACGCGCTGGTTTCAGGTACCAGTGCCCCAAAAAGGCATGGAGGTTCGACTCCTCTCCACGGTACATATAGATGTAAGGTTTAAAATAGAGAATATATTAGGTATAATGTTACACATGCGGATGTGGTGAAATTGGCATACACGCAGCCTTGAGGTGGCTGTGCCTGAATAAGGCGTGGAGGTTCAAGTCCTCTCATCCGCACCACAGGCCTATAGTAGAGGTTGACAAAAATATTTTATTTTGTTATACTTCTTTTGAGGATGAAGCGGTTTTTACCGCTCAGTACCCTAACGTTAATTCCTAAGGGTGAGGCATCCTCTTTTTTTGTATTTTAGGTCTTATACTTGGTTTTTTATCCATAACTGAATAAAAAACTTTGTTTCCTTTAATATCGTCAATAATAATTACTCTTAATTTTCTCCACTCAGTTTTGTCATTTTCTGAAACTTGCGTAACAGAGTCTAAGGCATAATAAGTGATTTTCCCTTTGACTTGAACGTTTTGAATCGTGGTTGCTGTTTCAATTATAGTTTTTGCATGATGTAAAATCATAAGTCTTCGATATACATCGCCTGCACTTCTCTGTTTGAATCCTCTTGCTCCAGTTATGTGGTACCAACCTTTAAGTGATACTCTAACATCAGAGTTGAAAGCTGGAGAGAAAGTTTTTTGTTTTTTCCATTTACTATAAAAAGCCCATGCCTGGTGCTTGACCATTTTAAGACTTGGCATAATTAGGTAATTCCTTTCTTTTCTTTGTATTGTTTTAGTGCTAAATCAATTTGTTCAGGAGTATATCTTGGAGATGTTGAGCTACCATTGAGTAATCTTTGAACAGCATTTTCTACAGGGCTTTGTTTATTTGACGAGTCTGACTTACTTTCTTCTTCCAGCATAGTTTCAGCTAACCGCTCAATTAATCCTTGAGGTTTTTTTAGAAAGTCAATGATGTTCTGACCCAATATTTTCCACCCTTTTCCAATATATTGTCCAGTAATTTTACCATTCCTTAATTGCATAACTAGTATTTGTTCAGAAACACCAAGGACATCTGCTGCTTCTTGAGTGGTGTAAACTTTGTTTGGATCTATACTTTCTTTAGTCATTTTATTTATTATAGTGCTCAAATATAAGTTTGTCAATAATTATTCTTAGTTATTCTTAGATGCTCTTAATTCAACCGTTTGTAAGGAGAAGCTTTTGTCACATATGATACAGTGAGTTTCCTAAAGATCTGGTTTGGAGAATGGTCGAAGAAATTGTTCCAACCTCATTATTGGAAGGAAGAAAATAAATTTTCATTCAATTTCCTTCTTTTTGAAGTGATTAATTGCAGAAAGCAAGCTTGTCTTTTCACCCTGATCGATGTTTAGGCACAAATAGGTTCGAACATCGTCCCATATGGGGCACTATATATAATCGAAGTATCTCGTTTCGTCCTAAAAGGACTCATCAGTACTGCTTATAGCAGTAGACGGAAAGAAAGGAAGGGTGAGAAGGGGTTGTATGTAACAAAGTAGCTACATGAATTTCCTTCTGCTTATTACCCTAAACCAACGCGTCGATTCCGACTCTAGCTAATGGGATTTAACCGTCCTTGATTGCGACTCAAAAGCGTCATAACGACCTGATCGTCGACGATATAGAGGTGATACTCTTGCTCCCATTCTGCACAAAGGTGAATCATCCTCAGATGCACGTCTTTGTCCGGAAAGTGTGCGACTTTATGTGAGCTGTAAACAACACACATAAATGTAGGTTGAAGGAATAGTTCCGGCACGTCCTCGTAAGGAAGTGTTGGGTGAGCTGGAATATCTTCTGCTTCGATGCACGTCGATTCAACGAGTTTGAACTGACGAGTTGAAATGCTCGGAATTGTCCCGTTTCTGTACCGATCAAAGTGCCTGTGAGCGATGAACGCGTCGGCGTGATCTCTGATTGTGATACAGTACTCACGTGCGGTTCTGACTTCGTCAAGATTGGTGAACGGATTTTTAGTATCAATCATTGTTATCTCCTTTGATTGAAGTGTGTCGAAAATCGTTTAAAAACAGTTGCGGGAGGTAGCCTTGGTTCTTCGTCTTCGTCTTCTTCCTCTGGCCACAGTTCTGGGTCTTCATCGTATTCACTCTGATGTTCACATGTGATCTTACGACCATAAGGATTCAAAAAAGTGACATACACCCACTTGTCTCCCTCTTTCTTTTGGAGTTCGTATGAATAATCATGATCTCCAACTGCCGGTCCAAAATCTTCGTAATCACATGTAGGAAAACGACTGATATGGAAGCTAAGTGCTTCAGCCGTCAAAAGACTCGGATCTTTGCATTGACCAGTCAAAACGACGTGTTTTGCGCTGAGTACTTGCTCAGGATTTGTAAGTGAACCGGGGCCATCTTCGTACGAAACGGTCATTCTATACGACGAACGAACGACTCGAAAAGGGGTCATACTGCCTCCATAGTAGAATAGGTGCTTTAACAAAAGCGCAAAATGCTCCAGGACGTGATATTGTCATTTAAATTTCACAATTCTGAGACGCTTTACGCTTTCGCCAAGGCTAAAAAACTATTCGCTAGAAGGATTGTTGGTTATTTCCTTTCTTGTAAAAGTGCTTTTTCGAACGTATCTTACGTTAAACAGCAAATGTTTAGCTTTAACACATTCGTTAGGTGAAATTATAACAGAAAAAGAGGGTATGTCAATACTACAGGACTAAAATATTTGAGTTATTATGTTCCAAAAGGAAACGTACTGCTCGTAAATAAATATATTTTTACTATTTTATTTGCATCAAAATTCAAACGCATATACGAATCTGATGCTGCAATTTCTACACAAAGCGTATTTCTTATTCCTTTTGGCTTTCCATCCCCAAATTTATACCCATATACTTGATCTTGCCTATTTCCTTTAAGATGTAATACGTTGAAGTATATTTCCTTATGAAGCGTATCTTGATAAATCGTATCTGTAACAATATATTTTTTTAAAATATCTGTTAATAATCGTTTTGAGCATTGTGTATTTAAGGTTGATGCAACATATGTTGCCGTATCTTTTGTCGTAAATGAATTAAATTCGACGGGAGTAGCTTGTGCAAATGAAGAATGTGCAGAAGCTCCAAAAATCGAAAAAAGCATGAAGGTAAATAATGAATATATAAAAAGTTTCATGCCAGCATTATAGCACTACAATACAAAGATTTTAAGTGCTTACTTCGTGGCAAGATAGTGATTTATTCAACATCTTGTGACTAAGGTAATTATTTTTGTATAATATGAAAACTCACGGAGAGTGAATTGGACGATTAGCTCAGCTGGTTAGAGCGCTTCATTTACACTGAAGAGGTCTGGGGTCCGAATCCCTAATCGTCCACAAAGTCCTATGCTTAAGGATAAATTAATTTTGTTCTTTAGAATGCTGTTTTAACCACAAACAAATTTGCTCCAAAGTTAAGTTCTCATTATCTACTCTAATAGCAAAATCTACTTCCTCACCATGACTATTTTCAATTTCCCATCCATTAAGTTGTAGAAAAATACCAGTCGAAGTTAACGATGTTCTTTTATTTCCATCAACAAACGGGTGATTTTTAAGAAGTGATTGAAGCAACGCCGCGGCTTTTTCAAATAGAGTTGGATATAAATCATTACCGTCGAAACTAGCTTGAGGTCTAAGTACAGAAGATATAAGTAGGCTTAAATCTCGAAGACCTGTTGATCCTCCAAATCTTTCTATCACTTGATCATGAATTGCAAGCACTTGACTGGGGGTTATATAATGGTGTTTTTTATTCACTTATTTGCGAGTTTTTGAAGTACATCCTCATGTTTATCGATGAAGCTATCAACCATTTTCATGAACTTACCATCAACATCAGGTGCTAATGTTTGTTTTTTAGTTGTGAGAAGAATGCCATTACCTTTCTTTTCAACGACAACTTGTGAACCCTCTATTAAGGAGAGATCTTCCAAGTATTGTTTAGGAATTGTAACTGCGAGAGAATTGCCGTTTCTGTATATCTTTTGAATTAACATAGTAATATTGTACTGATAATGTACTGACAAGTCAAGTACTCAATATTTTAGTTAAACGTAAAAATCTTTTGTTTGACTCTGCTTTAAAAATTGATCATAATTAAGTTATCTATAATAATTTATGTATGGCTAAAATATTGATGCAAAATCTTAAACGTAAAAATATAGTTATAAGGATTACACACCAGTTCAATAGTTTATCAACATTTTTAAAGATCGCTATAATATCTTTCATTCTGCTTCTTCTTGGTACTCCTTCGGGAGTTTTGATGTATCAAACGTTTTTCCAAAATGCATCTGGTCAAGTAATTGGTCCAAAAACCACCTGGTCAGTACCTTTTACTTTACAGGTTACTAACGGACAAATTTCAGTTTTAGTTAATGGATCGCAGAATAATAGCACATTTGCGTTAACATCATATTTTTCCTATCCTAATCAAAAAAGCGGTAATTGGAACACCTTTCCTGTTTCAGCAAGTTCTGAGCCATTATGGGCAAATACGAGCACAATCGCAAACATACTAAATCAAAAATATACGATAACTTCTGCTGACCAGAATTATAAATTGGTAAGAGTAGTTCAAAAAGTCAGCAGCAGCCGAATAATGGTTACTGATACGTATACGAATATAGGCAACAGCGATGTTGGGATCATGAATAAAAACTATATTACTACTTCGCAAAATGGGAATCTAAATAACATCTTTGTAGGCGGCGTTTCACTTAGTAACCCAAATGGTGATTTGCATCCGTGTTATAGTGTAGGCACATATACTGCTAACAATTTATTAACTGCAATAAAAGCTATTAGTCCGGCAGTTACGCTTGTCCAAAACGATGTTACCATAAATGGTGTACCACAACATCAGTACTGTGTATCAAATACTACCTTTATAAACACCGCAAGTAGCAATGACACTTTTTTCTATAGCGACAATGTCAATGGCATAGGTCTATACAACGGAGATGACGTATCAAGGGTTCATACAAAGGAAATGTATGAACAAAACATAAATCAAGGGGGACTTATAGATGATAAATTTATGATTAAATCAGGTCAATCTTATACAAAAGTTTGGTATATCTATCCAACGCTTGGCACTGATTATTTTAGTTTTATTAATAGTTTGAGAAACGATTTAAACACAAATTTTGCTGTAGATGGTACAACGCTTGTTGGCAACATATCGCAAACAAGTCAACCAAGTGGTGGAAGTGGTGTCTTTGATACGTTTAGTGTCAATTCCGATCCATCGCAAAGTCATTTAATTAGTATGCCATACAGTGATTTTTACAATACTCCTAAATTAGTAAGTTATTTAGATAGTACGGGAGCAAAATATATAATTTTAGCTCAGTCTTTATCATCTACTCAGCAAGCATATGATTTAAATGATAATCCAATTCCAGGACTTACGTATCTAAAGTATACGTTTGGAAACTCAGCTACTATCAATACTTCTCAAATTAACAACGTATTAATTCCTGTTATTAAACAAATAAAACGTGCTTCGGTACTGACAAAGAAAAAAGTAAAAGTGCTCGTTTACTTTGAACATAATGTTGGTTCTGATGATAATCCAGACGGATCATATGGAAATACATACAGTGATGCATTAATAAATACTACACCAAGCCTATCTTCACCTCTTGCAACAGTTTCGCCAACGCCCTCTGCTTTGCCTACTCCAACAGTTGTAATTAATAATAAGGTATTTTTGCCGCCTCATACTATTCCTACTCCGGTATATGATCAAACTACTACTCTTCCTGACAGTTCTGTATTAGGTGCTTCTACGACGAGTAAATCATATACCTATAGTTGTGGATTGGCAGATACAAGGGTTTCGATATCACAAGCAAATAGTGAAATATCGGCCTTAAAAAATAGCAACATGTGTTCGGCAAATTATGCCTATCCCTTAAGCCAACCACAATCTCCTTCAACGGATAATTTAGTGTGTCAACGTGTTTCTAAATCTATAGATACTAATTATCCAAACTGTACTTCATATCAATTTTATAAACCATTTGCATTTAATTTATTTTTAAATGATCCGAATTTATCTTATACGTCACATCTTAAGCAGGTATTAACAACCATGTTACAAAATTATGGAATTGATGGTATATACTTTGATGATTTTGAAGGCTATGCGAATACCCTCGGTAATAATCTAGTCAGTGGTATTGATCCAACTAATGATCCAAGTTTTCCTCATCCATGGTATGTTAAAGCATATAATTATGGTAGTAGTACTTCGAAATCCACAAATCAAGATTTAAATACTGCTGACATTAATCCAGTAACATTTCAAATTGTAAACGAAAAAGAAGATTTATCACTTCATTATCCTTTAGCACAAAAAGATTTAGTTGATTTTGTTACCCAGCAAAGTAGTAAGTCAGCTATTGCCAATTACGTACCGGAATTAAACGAAGAGTATTTGCCAGATATGCATATTCCTAGATTCGCCGAAGATTTAAATTATGATTTACAAGGAAAAGTTGCCCCGCAAGCGCAATTGTTTTCGCCAATTGCTTACGAAAAAATTGATAGCTATTCGGTAAATGGATTCTCAAAACCGTATATTGATAATGCAAAAGATGCAGATCAAACACATGCGCAAATACTTCGAAATTATCTTCATTACGGTGTATTGTATTATGCTTCGGCAGTTCCATTTTCCACAACTAACAATATTCTTACCAAAATATATCCAATTACTCCACTTGAGTTGCATCAAGATTATATAATCGGAACTGATAAGATATTAACCCAAAAATCAGGCATTTATACATATAATGATAACTCCACGCTTACGGCATATATTTATAATACTTTTGGCGCATATGTTTCTTCACAAATAGGAAGTGGTTCAATAAACCTTACTTTACCAGTTGATTATTTTGCGGTAATTATTAAATCTTTACCTTCAACAGATCGCTCATCTTTGTCGTTACAAAATAAGTTTGGCGCATATGATATTACAAATGTAAATAAAAATGCAATTGCCTCAAATGAAGCTGCTTTAGAGGAAGCTTCATCGCTTGGTATAACTTATACGGTTAGTTCACATATTGCGAAAAATTCTCCGTTGTATGCATTATATAAAGCAAATCACATTACCTATTTGGATAATTCGTTACTTATATTAATTAACAAATATTTAAATAAATCCTGTCCACTCGTACCTGCGCTTCATACTCGAGATCAAAACTGTTCGATTTCTAACTCAGACCTACAACTACTTTCTCACGATACAACTAGCTATTTGCATAAAACAAATAATGATCCTTTAATTGCAGGGTATTATCTTCAAGATGATTATGTTGGAAATGTTAAGGATGCTTTAGAACTTGTACAGAATCTAGTTGATCAAAATAATGCTCACACACAAAAATTTCTACCTACCGTTTGTGCATATGGTGCAAGCTTAGACTATTATACTGGTTCCACATTAACGCAGGTATCTAGAGGCCAATTTGATAGAGCAATCGTAAATTATTCTCCCGACGCATGTAATTATATTTCATTATATATTTACGCTGGTAACTATAGAAATATAAACGGTGACGCAACACGTATAGATTGGTCAATGAGTACGTTGCTGTCATATTTACTATCTGAGTTACAGTGGAACGGGTGGGATGCAAAAATGCAACCAATCATCGGTACACCACAAACATTTTATATTCCAACTCAAAATTATATTAACCCACGTGCACAAGATATTGCAACGCAATCTCAAAGTTTTTGTACTAATGGAGCAGTATCACTTCTTGCCTATGCGTGGAATGACACGTCATCAGATCCTTTAAAAGCTGAACTTGGTAATTCATTAACTTTTGAGAATGGATTTAATCGAGGGATAGCAACGTGTGATAGAAATTGGCACATTTCTCCACCGGTTCATAAGATTTTTACAAGTACTCAAATTACTACAACTATACCTGCAGTTCCACCAACATCTGCAAATTTAAAAAGTGGTATTTGCTTTAAATCTATCACTACGCTTATAGATGGCACATTTCCAAAAAAAGGAAATATTGCTTTTTATAACAAGAAAGGTAAGTTAACAGGAGAATTTTATGACTACTATAGCAAAAATGGATCATCAATATTGTGTACTTTTGTTGCAATTGATAGCACAAGCACAAACCCATCACAACTTGGAACCGAGACAATATGGGCTACATATACGGATAAATCTGGAAAGTATCAAATGAGTAGATCAAATGATAATGCAATGACAATAAATATTGTAAAAATTCACATCTTAATAAAATAAGTATCATAAATATTAATCGAGTAGATACTTTCTTTTCATACATTATATTAGTTTGATATGCACCTTTTGTAGTAAATGTAAATAAACTATTTACATCTAGGCAAAAAAATCCATGAAGAAAAATATAGACGTACTATGTATACGTAAGTTGTGGGGATGTTTTAACTATTGAGTAAGTATTACATTATCTATCCAGACAGAACCTGTATTGGAGGATAGATCAAACGATAACCAGGCATTATGTTCATATACACTTTGTGTAAATGTGTAAGTGAATTTTTGCCAATAGGTTTTTAGATATGAAGTTTTCCCATAATATACTTTCCATGGTGAATAGTTTTGTTGTAACCCAAATGCTATATATCTATTTGTGGAGGCTCTTGCCATAAAGCTAATGGTATACGTTTGATTAGGGTTTAAAACGATATGATTTTGTCCTAGTTGATAAAGCCAATTTGTTTTGTTTGCCTGAGTAATAGTTACATGTATAGAATTTGGCCAACTGACATATGTTGAATTATCTTGCGCAGTGTTACCATTTGCTCCTGAATGCACAACGGTGTACCAAGGTGAATAGTTACTAAAGTCAAATCCATAGTTTTGCAAGATGTTTACCGCAGGAGTTGGCGTTGGAGTTAGGGTAGGCGTTGGAGTATCAGTTGGCAACGGAGTAGGTGTATCTGTAGGAAGTGGTGTTGGAGTATCAGTTGGCAACGGAGTAGGTGTATCTGTAGGAAGTGGTGTTGGAGTTGGTGTTGGGGTTGGCGTAGGGGTTGGAGACGGGGTTGAAGTTGGAGTGAGCGTAGGCGTATTACTTGGTGTTTGAGAAGGAATAGTAGAAGCGGTAATAGATACGTTATCAAGCCACAAAGTGCCTGTCGAATTTGCAAGATTAAATGCAAGTAGATCTGTTTCAGTATTAACAGGAGTAAAGGTTATTGTATATGGTTGCCAGTTTGTAGATACTGTGACATTTTGATTTGTCGTTTCTTTATATGTTGAAGCATTTTGTGCAACGACATTTATTGCTTTTGAAGAGTCAGCTTTTGCAGAAAATGTTACCGTATATGTTTGACCAGCTGTAACGGGAATATTACCTTGAAGAAGTTGAACATACCATGGAGTAGTATTTGCCTGTGTAACTGTGATTTTTGCTGAACTATTTCCGCTTGATGCAGTTGTTGTATCCTGTGAAATTGTTGCTGTTGCTCCGGTTCTATCTTGGAAATCCCATGGATTATCCCATGTACTTGCTGTTCCTTCAAATGACCCGTTTTGTATAAGATTAATGACTGGAATAGGTGTTGGTGAAGGAATTGTTGTTGGTGTTGGACTTGGGCCAATTAATGGTTTAATTGGCTGTAGATCAGTTAATGCACCGCCAAAAGAATTTGATGCATCTGATCCTTGATAATATGATGATGCCATTGCGTTTGCAAAAGCGGCCTGAGCTTTAGATGCTGTTCCATTTGCAGTACATCCTGGGGTGCTTTCGATTGGGTAACAACCTGTATTAATTGACCAGTCAAACCAAATAAACCCTTTTATTTGTGGATAATTTAATGGGAGTTGCGTTAAGAAAGTATCTGTTATCCAACTTGCTTTTTTTGTTCCATCGTCTCCATATTCATCAGATGCAAATTCACCAATAATAATTGGTTTTGATGGAGCAAGAGAAAGCATGTCTTTATAGCTATTATAATTGCCGTTTGCTTTGCTGCCGCTGTATATATCAGCAAATGATAACCACTGACATGAACTACTTGTACAATTATGAATTGATCCTCCTTGTTGAGAAGGTGTGTTGTAACCATCAAAACAAGTCCAGTCTACGTAATTATCTCCTGGATAATAATCACCATATTGTTGAGAAGATGATTCAACGTTTGGACACCACACCCATGTAACATTTGTTGCCCCCACTTTTGTAAAAATATCATGCACGTGTCTCCATGCAGCAACATATTGTCCTGCAGTGTTCCCATTTTGACTTTCGTTATAAACAGTCCAATTTCCGTTCATTTCCCAGTCAAATCGAAGGAAAAATGGATGAGCCCATGTTTTTGCTGCAGTAGCAAATTGGGTAATATATTGATCAAACGTAACACAGGAAGGATTTGAAGCGGTATCGCAATTTGCACCATATATATTTCCCTGAATAATTTTTGAAAGAGAAAAATTTGGTTGATTAGTATCAAATAATCCCCCACCGCTTGTAGAATTTGCATCACCGTCCGCGCTATACCAGTTAACAAATGGAATTACTCCTTGATTTCTGATTGTATCCAAAAGAACCGTATCAAAAGGGAAATAATTATTTGTTGGCCAACTTTTGCTGTTAAACCAAGGAAAGCCAATTGATAACATAGATACATTTTTTCCAGCATTTTGATTAAAAAGTGACCATGGATTACAAGGATCATTATCTAGCGTTGACCAGGGCGGATCATCTTTGCAGGCAGTTGGGTAATAAGGGTTATTTGGATATGCTTTAATAGTTGCACCAAAGTAAACTGAAGCAGTTGTCGAAGCGTGTTGAGAAGAGGTAGTGACTGATTTAATAACAATTGGAGTAGCAATAACTATCAGAAGCATTGCTAGAATAGCAATACGTGTAGATCTGTCGAAAGAGCTATAGGCAATTTTAAATCTAGAGATTAAACTATTATTTTGTTCCATTGATACTATTTTTGCCATGGTCTTTTTCACTGATGCTATTTACCTAGCATATAAAAAA
Source organism: Candidatus Levyibacteriota bacterium (assembly GCA_003152105.1). GTDB lineage: Bacteria > Patescibacteriota > Microgenomatia > Levybacterales > UBA12049 > PALSA-1332. Next base: position 6,823 of record PLZJ01000003.1, on the reverse strand, counting down.
TAATTTTGTTTGTCAATTACTAGATGAGTAACATTGTGTTTCTCTTTATTTTTAGCTTGTTTTTTGTTATTATCAAATCTGCGCCGAGATAGCCAAGGTGGTCAAGGCACCTGTCTGAAGAACAGGCTATGTCAGTTCGACTCTGACTCTCGGCACCAGGTCCTAACTGCCCTACTTCGAACCTTCGAATAGATTGATATAGCGGGCTAATCAGCGTAATAAGAAAAATTCCCCATTAAATTTTATATTAATCAAAAGCACGTTTTAGCTTCAACTCGTGTTCGATTGACCTTTACTTATTGACAAAATGATCATAATAGTGTACGCTTTATTTATATGAAACAAGCAATACCTGTTACGCAAGCTAGAAGAGATTTACTTCGTCTTGTTGATGAAGTTGATGCTGCCTATAGTAGAGTTGACCTTACAAAAAATGGTAAAATTCGCGCCTCTATTGTATCTACTCAATATTTAGATTCACTTGAAGAAACAATCTTTACTCTGCAAAACTCTCTAAAAGACATAAGATATGCAGAAGGAGAAGTTAAAAAAGGTGAATATACTACATTAAAGGATTATCTAAAAGAATGACATGGCAGTTAAAAGCTTCTTAATAGCAAATAGTGTAATAAAACAATCTAAGAAACTCCCTAGGCCAATTAGAGATCGACTAGTAACCTCATTTTCTGCGATTCATAAGGATCCGATTAAAGGTGTTAAATTACATGGTGAGCTTAAAAACTACTATAAATATAGAATCGGTGATTACAGAATAGTTTATAGCTTTGATTCTAAAGCTAGTATCGTGGTTGTTGTAAAGATTGAACATAGACAAGGTGTATATAAGTAAAAATGAAATGTTTATCCTTAATTTATCTTCTTTGAAAAGTAATTATCTGAATAGTTTGTATTATTTTTAGCCAGAATATCTTCAAGATCTTGTTGCTCTTGTAAGTTTAGCATTAGTCTTTGAATCCAAGACAAAAAGTGTTCGATTGAAAATTCACCTGGGGCATTTAGTATGTTATGTTCTTATCAGCTCTTCGATATAAAAACAACACACAGTAGTTAATCTATGTGTTGTTTAATGTAATTAATATTAACTACCTGATGGTGCTGGATAACTATTGCTTCCTCCGTTTCCACCTGAACCACCTCTTCCTCCAAATCCACCCATTGGGTTAATTTGAACGTTTGTAGCGGTTATGCTTCCGTCAGAATTATTGGTTCCAAACGCAGCAACTGTTGTTCCGTTTTTCACGTCGCTTGCTGATGCCTTGCTACTTTGTGTGAACATAGTTGATCCTGAAGTGTTAATAATTTTACTACTTCCATCTGAAAGTTTGACTGTAATACTATTTGCATCACTTGATACAACTTGTCCTCTTACTGCTTGTCCGTTGCTTCCTCCTCCTCTTCTAAAATATCCTCCATTTCCACCTGCTCCACCTTGTAAAGATGATTGAGACTTAGTGTTTTGAGAGGCGTCATATTTCATTCCACCGTAAAATGCAATTGCTCCAACTACAACTGCGATAACTACTGTCATAATCATTGAATTTCCTTTCATATATATTCACCTCCTTTCATGGCATATTTATTCATATCGCAATGCTTCAATTGGTTGTAGACTTGCTGCTCGAGACGCAGGATACCAACCAAAAAGTACTCCAATTCCTGCTGAAACGACAAACGCAAGCAAAATTGATGGGAATGAAATAACAAATATTGAGCCACTTAGGCTTGAGAAAATATATGAAGCAATAATACCTATGACAATGCCTATTAACCCTCCACTAAATGTAAGCAGAATTGATTCAGTGAGAAATTGCATGGTTATAACTTGCTTTTTTGCACCAAGTGCTTTTCGAAGTCCAATTTCGCGAGTTCTTTCTGTAACGGTAACAAGCATAATATTCATAATACCAATACCTCCAACAAGTAGAGAAATTGCTGCAATACCAGATAATAGAGAAGTAAATGTTCCTGTTGTTGCCGATGCTGTGTTTGCGATGTCTTGTTGAGAAAGAATAGTAAAGTCTGCTTGAGCTGGACTAGTTAATTTGTGTCTTGCAAGTAATAAATATCCCACTTCATTTTCAGCTTGAGTCATGACATCTTGACTTTTTGCTTCAAGAGAAATGGTATTTAAATAGGTTTGCCCAAGTATTTGCTGTTGTGCCGTAGTAAGTGGAATATACCCAATGTTATCTTGATTTAAAAATCCGGTTCCTCCTTTTGATGCAGTAATGCCAATAACGCGAAATGAAATACCATTTATTCGTATATTTTGTCCAAGTGGATCTTGTGTTGGGAAAAGATTTGCCTCTACTTGTTGACCAATTACAATTACTTTACTAAGACTATTATTATCTACATCATTGATAAATCTTCCTTCAGTAAGTGTAATTTTATGTACTCCTTCGTATGCTGCAGTTACACCGATAATTTGAATATTACTATTGTTTCTTCCTGCTGTGACCTGCACTCGTTTTTGTACTTCAGGAGATACTGCAGAAATAGTGGTAATTGAAGGTGAGGTTTGAATTGCTGTTGCATCAGCATTTGTCAGCGTAGTTGCCCCTCCTGCTGCGCCACGAATTGTGCCCGATGTTTGAGAACCAGGATTAACTGTTAAAAGATTTGCACCAAGTGATTGAATTTGGTTTTGTATCGCTTGTTGACTTGCTTGACCAAGTGAAACAAGTGCGATAACACTTCCTATACCAATGACAATACCAAGCATAGCAAGTCCAGTGCGTAACTTATTGAGTGTTAGTGTTTTTAAACTTTCAAGTAAAGTTTCCATATAGTTTAATCAATTGCATTTGTTCGTTTTGCAGGTATTGGCTTAGGATTTTTTTTATCACTTATTATTTTTCCATCTTTTACTGTAATAATTCTTTTTGAATGAGCAGCAATATCAGGTTCATGAGTAATCATAACTATGGTGTGTCCTTGTTTATTATTTAATTCCTGAAATATTGCCATTATTTCTTCTGCCTGTGCTGAAGCGATATTTCCTGTTGGCTCATCAGCCAAAAGAAGTGCTGGATTCATTGCAAGTCCACGAGCAATGGCTACTCTTTGCTGTTGTCCTCCAGAGATTTGTGAAGAAGTATGAGAAAGTCTGTGACCAAGTCCAACCATTTCTAAATATTTCTGAGCAGTTTTTTTGCGTTCTTCCTCAGGAATCCCTGCATATCGCATAGGTAACATGACATTTTGTAAAACAGTAATTCTTGGAAGTAAATTAAACGCTTGAAATATAAAACCAATTTTTTTGTTTCGAATATCGGCTAGTTCATCATCAGTTAAATTTTCTACGTTTTCTCCGTCTAAGATATATTGACCAGTTGTTGGGGTATCAAGTGCTCCCAAAATATGCATGAGAGTTGATTTTCCACTTCCAGAAGGACCCATGATTGCAACAAATTCTCCTTTTTGAATATCAAATGATATATCAGAAAGCGCAGTAGTTTCCATGCCTTCTGTTTTATACACTTTTGAAAGATGTGAAACGTGTATTATTCCCTGAGTATTCATCAACCGCCTCCGCCTGATCTTACTGCGCCGCCACCTCCACCTGCACCTGAACCGCCTGATCTTACTGCGCCGCCACCTCCACCTGCACCGCCTCCAAATCCTCCTCCGCCACCGAAACCTCTTCCTCCAGTTAGACCACTAAATGGTGATGCGCCAGTACTTGATTGTGTCGAAGCTTGTGAGACACTTGTAACAATGATTTCGTTTTCGCTTAAGCCACTTGTGATCTCAGTATCAGTATCAGATGAAATTCCAGTAGTGACAGGTACTTGTGTAAGTTTCCCGTTTTGTAATATTTGTACATATGAGCTTCCATTTACTGTTTGTACTGCAGATGTTGGTACTTCTAACGCATTGTCATGTCTTGCTGTTTCAATTGCAACAGAGGCAGTCATACCAGGTTCAACTCCAGGTGGTGCATAGAGAAATGACACATATACGTTGTATGTCACTACTCCTGAGGCAATGGTTCCAATTGAATCAATATTCGTTACTGTTCCTACAAACGTTTTTCCTGGATACGCATCAAGGGTAATTGTTGCCTTTTGTCCTGTTTTAATGCTTGGAATATCTACTTCGCTTGCCTGAACTTTAACTATTAAATTCGAAAAGTTGCCAAGAGAAAGAACAGGTGAGTTAGACGTAGAAGTTGTATTTGCATTGCTATTTGCATTGGTAGTACTTGAATTTACATTAACTGTTGATGCAGATACATTTCCGCCAGTTTCAACCGTGATATTTGCAACGGTACCATCAACTGGGGCAGTAACTATTGAGTCTTGTGTTGCTTGGTAGGCAAGTTGTGCGCTTGTTAACGATGCTTGTGCTTGAGAAACAACTGTTGCTTGGTTTTTGTAATTTGCTTCTGCTTGGAGCCATGTTGCATTTTCTTCAATATATACTGGATCGGCTTGTTGAGCGGCACTTGGATTTTGTACGCCTCTATCGGTGACAAAAGCTTGATTTGCTTTAAAAAGTGTTGCTTGGAGTGAATTCATATTTGCTTGTGCTGTTTGTAATGAACTAAGCGCAGAGAGATATTGTGCATACGCTTGTGCTTTTTGTTGTGGCGTTGCAGTACTTGTTACTTTAAATAATTGTTGATTTGCTTGTACTTGATCTCCATTTTTGACATAAAAGTCTGCAATTACACCGTCTGTTGGTGAGCCTACTTCGACTTGATTTCCTGCTGATACATTTCCGCTTTCAGAAATTGTTGAAATAATTGTGCCTTTTTGTACTTGCGAAGTTACATATTGTGTTTTTGAACTTGAAGGATTTGCAAACTTCCAAATACCAAGTATTACGATTACTAAAATAATGATGCTTATAATAGTTCTTTTTTTGGAACCAAACATCCGATTTCTAATTGATGTGATAATGTGTACGTGTTTTGGGTAATTTTTTTTATCTTTTTCCATGAATAAGGTAATAAATTCGTAAATCAGCCTACGGGCTGCTACCTAACTTTATCTTACTTGTTAATACTGATAATTTGCTGAATACAACTTGCTGTTTTTATTGTAAATATAATCATAATTATAGTTTAGCATGTTTTGGTAATTGAATGGTTATTGTAGTTCCCTTTTCTAGGACACTTGTGATCAAAATAGTGCCTTTATGTTCCTCAACAATTTTTTTTGCAATGGAAAGTCCTAGTCCAAATCCAGATATGTCATTTTTCGATCGGGATTTTTCTGCTCGATAAAACCTATCAAAAATAAAAGGAATATCTTCAGTTGCAATACCTTTTCCTTTATCAACAATAGTAATTTTCACTTTACTATCAATTGAAATAAGTGTTACGTTTACTTCTCCTCCAACTTTACTGTATTTGATAGCGTTATCAAGTAAAATAATAAAAAGTTCTACAATGAGTTGACGTTGTCCAAAAATTTCTTCATCTTTGTTATTTTGCCGTATAGTAATTTTTTTGGCTTTTGCTAAAGGAGCTAAACGTTTAATGGCTTCATGAAGGCATTCCTTAAGGGAAAAAAGTGTTAATGATTTTGTAGTTTCGCTTTTTGACTGAGAAAGTCGAAGTAGTCCTTCAGTTAAATGTTGCATACCGGCAATTTCTTCTAGATTACTTGTTAAAATATCTTTTGACTGAGAAAGCGTTAATTTTTTATCTCGAAGAGCAACTTCAATTTCAGTACGAACTGCGGTGAGAGGAGTTCTTAGTTCATGTGACGAATCGGAAATAAATCGATTTTGCTCATCAACCATTTTCTTAATTGGCTTAAGTGTTCTTCCTGCGAGAAAATAGCCAGCTCCTCCTGAGAAGATAAATATGCCAAGATTAATAATTATTAAAATAATGGTAAGTCTTGTTTCAGATTCTTCTAAATCTTCAATTGTTGGCATTTGAGAACGAAGTGGACCTGGAAATAATTCTTGTTCGCGTTGCACGCGAAGCTGTTGAATATGTATTATTCTCGATATTTCTTGTGTAGCGATGGTATAAAAAGCAAAACTAAAAAATATGCTTATTACCATAATAATAAGTAAATACCATGCTGTTAACTTTAGTCTTGCTGATTCAAACATTAGATATGCTCTCCAATTCTATAGCCAAATCCCCGAATCGTTTGAATAAGAGGTTTTTTGAAAGGTTTATCTATTTTTGTCCGTAAATAACCAATGTATACTTCAACAGTATTAGGTAAAATATCAGCATCATAATTCCACACGTGATTTATAATCGAATCTTTTGTGATTGTTTGATTTGGGTGTCTCATTAAGTATTCGAGTAGAGAAAATTCTTTTGTAGAGAGTCGAATATATTTGCCTTCTCGTTTCACTTCAAACTGTAAAGAATCAAGCGTTAGGTTGTCTATTGTTAATAAATGATTTATGCTTTTTTTCGGTCTTCTCGCAAGTGCTCTTACACGAGCGAGTAATTCTTCAAATGCAAAGGGTTTTAACAGATAATCATCTGCGCCAGCATTTAATCCTTCAACTTTATCAACGAGTTGACTTTTCGCAGTTAAAATAAGTATTGGAGTATGATTTTTTGCTTCACGAAGCTTTGTGCAGATTGTCAAGCCATCTATTTCGGGTAACATCCGGTCAAGTATAATAATGTCATATTCTTCTGAGAGGGCAAGATCAAGACCAGATGTCCCGTCAAAAGCAAGATCTACAATAAAAGCTTCCTGCTCAAGCCCTTTTTTAATTGAGGAAGCAATCTTATGTTCATCTTCAATAACAAGTATTTTCATATTATATATAGTATATTTAGTGCTCTTTGCTGAGAATATACTGAAATGTAAGC
>PLZJ01000002.1:79409-917863 GCA_003152105.1 Candidatus Levyibacteriota bacterium | reverse complement strand
GCTGAGAATATACTGAAATGTAAGCCTTATCATACGAGTATTACTTCTCTATTTTTACAATAGAGTGAATAAGCTTACATGAATAATTACATTATACCAAATAAGCTGAGAATATACTGAAATTTAGCTTAAAATTATCGTATCGTAATTGAGGCTACTTGTGCCTATAAAACTTGACAAACACACCTAAAATTGATACAATTCCATTTCATAATAAATACTCCAATTACTGTCTAAGTAGTTGGTTTTTTATTATTTATGATTACAGGAATTGTAGTAAATACAACCCTAGGTATTTTACTATCAGCACATTCCCTCACTTCGCCTCTTTTGAATCCTCCGATCAATACAATTGGAAGTGTTTTAGACACTACTCCACGTATTCAGACCAATGTTTATGTCGTGCAAAATGGAGATACCCTATCAGATATTGCAGGCAAAATATATGAAAATCAAGATAAATGGACAACGCTTTGGAATGATAATCCAACAATTACTGACCCTACAAATCTACCTGTTGGATACTTACTTCACGTTCGACCATTTAAACCAAGTGTTGTTGAAGCATTAACACCTGAACTTTCGAATAAATGGCAATCTATTTTGGCTATTCAACAACAATATACTGCAATTTCAACAGCTTCTCAAAGTAGCCAAGTAGTTGTTGCTTCAACTTCTCCTGCTTCTAGTAATTTTATAGCGGATTATAAAAGTGCTGGAGCGCAATATAATGTGCCATGGCAAATTTTATATGGTCTGCATTTAGCAGAATCGGGAGGAAGAGATGGTGCTATTCAAAATGGACAAGGAAGTGGTGCGCAGGGGCCGTTACAATTTATGCCAGGAACGTGGAATGCATACAAAACACCTGATCACCCAAATATTAATAGTGCAGTTGATGGTATTTATGTTGCGGCAAAGTATTTAGCAGAGCATGGTAACAACGAGGAAGCATTACTTGCATATGGAACTAATGTACAGCAAGTATATGCTATTGCCAAAGAACAAGGACTTTCTTCTTATTAAATTTACCACGCACTAAACTTTTAACCCAAAATTTGCTATACTAGGCATTGTCATTAATTCTGCGGTGGTAGTTCAGTGGTAGAACGTCTCGTTGCCAACGAGAAGGTCGAGGGTTCAATCCCCTTCCGCCGCTCACGTTGAAAATAGATATTAAAGAAGGTATAATAATTTTGCTTTATGTCGTAGCTGGTAGAAAAAATATGCAACTGCATAGCTCTAAGTGGTACTTCGATAAAGTCCATACCAACGACTAATAAAATAAAGCAAATACGAATCGATTGTTTGCAACTATGGTGTAGAGGAAAGCGTTCCAAACTTTGAGACTCAGAAAGAGTCTTATGTTGGAAAAAGAAGCATTGTTACAAGCATATAATCATTTCATAATTGGTTACTCAAAAGAAGTAGATTTATCTCCCAAAACTGTTAAGAATAAAAAAGATGCCCTTGATGATTTAATTCCTTTCCTGGATGGAAAACCTCTGACATTGGAAAATTGCATTTCATACAAAAACTATATGGTTAAAAAGGGATGGAAAAAACCCAATAGCCAACTGAATATAGTGAAAAATCTCCGAGCCTTGGTTACTTTTCTATTTGAATATGAGTATATTGATAAAAATTTTGCAAAGAGGATTTATAGACCAAAGGTTAAAAATCAACCTGAGTCATTGCCTGATATTGACCAAACTGAGGCAGCTATAATTGCAGGTACAGAGCCTGGTAACTTCGAAACTCCAGTTAGTAGAATTAGTAAAAAAAATATGCGTTTTGCTTTGCAATTTGCTCTTAGAACAGGAGTTCGTGGAGAAGAATTAATTAATATCAGAGGGAAAGATTTGTTTATAAGTGATAGAGATCCAAATTCAAGTAAGGTGTTGCTATTAAAGGCAAAAGGTGGGATGCCACAATGGCAACCGTTGCCACTCGATATGCTTACTTTATTAAAATTACACATTAATGATGAGAAAGTTTTTCCAGTATCGATAAAAACATGCAATATTGCGTTACGTCGAGGAGCAAAAATAATACATCTATCTTCTGGTATTAATATGCATGTACATATTTTGCGAAAAGTATTTATAACTACTTTATCCAGATACTTAACCATGGCAAAGGTATGTGCTTTGGCACGGCATAGTAGTATCAGAGTAACCCAAGAATTTTATATAATTTATGGTTTGAGTGAGTTGGGGGCGGATCTTAACATGAATCATCCATTGATAAGGATTTCGCTTCCTCCAGAAGATGATATACGAGCTTTTATTTATAAGAATCTAAGACCACATTTTGCAAGAAGCAGAATGGAGATATTTGATAAACATGTTCCGAGTAAAAAGAAGTTTCTAATTGAGATATATTATTAATACCATATTTACCAATATTGTTTAACTTGACAAGTATGGGACGATTGCACCTACCCTTGGCAATTTTTTCTTATCTAAGGCCTATGATGTAAAGAAAGTTAAGAGTGTGCAAGCTGGCGAAGCCAGTTGCACTACTATGAAATAGTATTTAAATTGTTGTTATCTATTGTAGTTATCTCTGGTATTGGTGGTATCAAATTGAATTCTTGATCTGTTTATTCTGATATATCCATTTGATCAAATTGAACATAAAGGTATACTCATTTTTGAATAAATTCTTGTACCTTTATGTGATTAATTCGATACCATAATGTTTTATCAACTTGCCATTTGTTAAAATTTCCTGTAATAATCCATCCATCAGTACGCAATTTTTTAACAATTCTTCTAATCGTAGATACTGACCACCAAGGCATTTGTTTATGCCAATCATCATATGAATTATAAACCCACATATAGTCTTCATGTATGTGATCTGGATGTTTATTGAATTTATCTTCATAATGCCTTATCCAATAATGTAATTGTTGAAGAAATACTGCTTCATCAAGTCCCAATTCTTCTGCAAGCGAAGGAATTACCAGTAACGGATATTCCCCTGGTATTAATTTTCTTCCTTCTCCCGTTATAGTAAATGCTTTATCTTCCATTATTAAAAACCCCATTCGGGTAGTGCTGTGCTGTAAAGCTGGACATCAGCACCCGAACAGGGTCTTGTGCTTTACGTCTTACCCGCTGCATTTTGCAGTAAATACAAAGTAGCAAGACTTCGATTCACTGTCAATACCCGTTTATCTTGTTGGTATAAGCTAATGTGTCCCATACTTGTCAAGTTTTTTACACATTTTTCCCAAAAAAAAATAGGAAGAACTTATGTTTATTAAAAGTGTACTTCTTAGATCAGGTCTTAAGGCAATGTTTGAAAATAGAGGTGTGCCAATGGGAGTTATTAACTAAAATGGAAATAATTCACTGACTCGAACTTTTAAAATTCGCGCAAGTTTTTCCATAACTTTCAAAGAAGGTACTTTCCTGCCTTGCTCAACATGTCCCATATGTGTTCTACTAATTCCTACTTTTTCTGCAAGTTCTTCCTGTGAGAAGCCAATATCATTTCGAAGTTTTTGTATTTTTCTACCTAGTTTTTCACTCGTCTTTCCCATGCATTAATTATCGATAGCTATAAGCTTGTATATCCACTAGCTGAAAGCAAGCAATTAGCTACGTAATTATGCTTGACTGATAAATATAAAAGTAATAGACTTTATTTGGATAAAATATATGAATAAAATTATTACTAATATTGATATTTTTTTCGAAAATCATTGGAAAGAACTTTCACTTCTTATTCTTGTTTTATTATCTATATTATTTTTATACCCAAACAATGGCTTATTGTATTTAATGAGGAATACACTAACTTCATCAAAAAAAACTGCTGTAGGGGCAGTAAAAGGAGCCAGTGATATAAATAATTATGCAATTACACCTGCAATAATTTCACCTTCCCCTTCTTTTTATATAGTTACTCCAACACAAGATGCAACAAACTATAACAACATTCCCACTTTAAAGAATGGAGGCTGGTATCAACACGATGGACAATCAATGCAGTATCTAAATGGAACTTGGTACACAGCTCCACAGCAAGGAAACATCAGTCCTACTATAGGAGAAGGTGATAATACTACTGATCCATTAGTTTCCTGCACAATATGTACAGGTACTTTTCAAATGACCCAATCAGATTGTGACTACAATCATGAATTTTCTTGCACTTCCCCATCGAATACTCAAACATCAGTAATCCAATCATCTCCTGCAAACCAACCTACTCCCACTCAGACGCAGAATAATAATGGTCAGTATTATCAACAATGTGTTTCAAATGCACAGTCGCAATTAAGTTCTTCCCAACAGAGTTGTAATTCTACATATGGGGGAGGTAGTAGTGCGGGACCTGCATGTTATCAAATTGCCCAAAGTACTTATAATCAACAAATCAATAATTGCAGTAATGAATATCCACATTAGTACTATCGAGCAATATTGTTATTCTTTATATTACCGATAACGGGATATTTTAACTTATAGTAACAAAAATAGTTCGATAACCTATAACAGTAAAAATTATTGATAAATTTTTGACAATATAGAGCACATTTTCTATCCTATAGCAAGATTTTAGCCTCAAAATTCAATCCATGTCGCAGAATAACTGTTATATGACAAGTTTGGGACAGATATATATTAATATTTATATTAACTTAATATCATTTGGTTTTTCAGGTAATCCTTGTGTACCGATATATTCCAAAAAACCTATACCTAATGGGGTAATAGTATAAGATCCATTTTCTGTCTCTGCTATCATCAGGAAGTTCTTTAAGAAATTTACATAATCAGCAAAAGGGTATGAGGGAAACCATATTGTCTTTTTATAGTTGGAAAAAACTACATCCGCTCTTACTGTCTTGCTGGGTGTATTAAATATTTCTCTTAATATTCTTATTTGACTGGGAAATATTAATCTATATGTTTTTTCGTATAGTAGAGTAGTTAATGCTTGAGTTAAATTTCCCTGAGTAACTTCGAGTTCTTTTTTTAGTTGGTCTGCATCTTTATCACTAGATTCTTGTGTTATTTTTGCTTTTTTCTCTTCAGTAGTTAATAAATCAATGGTAGGTTTCAATTCTGGTTCTTCAGATTGAGCGGTTATAGCACTTTCTTTTGTTGTCGCCTTTATTCCACCAGGTAATGATAGTTCGGAGATTTTATTTATGAAACCACTTATGTTAGTTTTAAAAAGTTTGATGAAAAGAAGTAGTAATGACGGCCAAATGAAGACTTTAATATATTCCAACAATAGTTTCCAATCAATATTGTGAGAATATGAAATGTATATTGGATTAAATAATATTAATAAGAATAGAATTACTGCAACATAGGCTTCGGGTGGTAACATATGCTATGAGCAGTCTACAAAATTATATCAACAAAATAATATTGAAAGCAATAGAATAATTATATAAATTCCTCAATTCTTAAAATAAATCTTTTATAAAATATACTTTTTACAGTATTGCGTCTTGTAGTTCACATTTAGCCTCTAGTTCATAGAAAAGTAAAAAACTGTGACAAGAAAATTAAATAGTGAGAATTTCTTCAGAAGCCTCAGGTAGAATATTAATTTTCTTCCTGTATAATTTGAGTGCCATTTTTTGTTGCGATGTAAATGATATTATTTCACTTCTTGATAAAGTTTCAATTTTTGTTGTTAATACTTCTATATTAGTGAACATTCCCAATCCATCAATATCTATGTCCCAAAGCTTAACATCTTTGGGGTTGCCAAATTGTTTTTGCCAACTGAATCCTTCTAAAATTCTTCCAATACCACCATTATTTTTAAGCAAATAAGTTATTAATTCTCTTGCATTATCTTCGCCACCCCAACCCTTCCATATCCGAAGAACAGTCGTTAAACTAGGGATTGATTTTAGGTTATCTTCCTTGGCTCGTTTATTCAATTTATTGCTCATAATCAGTACGAGTTTTTCAACCACTTTATCGTCCTTGATTAATCTCGTAGCCTCATTTTTTTTCATTCTACTTACCTCATAAGATAGGAATTCTATAGGAGCAATTATTCCCGAAGTTTCGCGTATCACTTTAGTAGCAATTCGTTGCCTCTTCTTTTCATCTTGAATTTTATTTAATAGTTGATATGCGATTCTTGTTGCTTCCATTGTTGCACCAAAGTCCAAATCATTTTCTCTATTTTGAGGAAGTATGTCTGCGATATTAAAAATAGCGATAATGAAATTAGGTATATTTTTCTCCAATATTCTTTCTTTAAAGTCAGGGATTCTTATTAAAAATTTTCTTATTTTTTTTGATTTTATAAGCGCAATTAATGATTTTTCAAGATCATTTCTATTTGATGCTTGTAATAATAGATGATCAATTCTCTGTTGCGATAAATGTCCTTCTGGAACTGAAAGAAAAAAATAACTATCAAATCTATATCTCGAACAAATTAATTTTTTACCTTCCCAAATGTCTTGCCATTCAGAGCCATAATTGCTTGTAAATTGAGGGAAAAGTTGATAGATTATTTTAGTTAGATATTTCTTATCAGGTTCAGGAGCAACTTCAATTAATTTTTGGAGTTTTTCGATTTTAGTTTTTCGATCGTCTTCATTAAATGAGAAATCATCACCAACAAATAATGCTTTATTTTTTGCAATTCTTGTATATACTTCAGGGAAAAAAACACGAATTGCTTCTATTCCAATGAAATCAATAACGTTTATTTCATTTGGAACAATTGTTATAGTAAAACATAAGCCGTTAATAAATCTTTTAACTCTTCGCAATGAAGGGAATAATCCACTTAATCCTTCAAAATAAATATCTTGCCATTTTTTCCTATCAAAAGGAGTCTCCTTTGATTGCAGAGGTTTTATTATTGAATTGAGTTCATTAAAAAGAATTTTTTCAATTCTTTTCCTCTCGATTGCAGGTACATGAAAAGGTACCTGTACGATCTTTTCAAGATAGTCTTTGCCTGGGAATTTATCTTCTGTTAATAAAGTTGCTACCTTTTGATCATCTAAAGAAAGTATATAGATTGTATTTGGAAAATTGGCATTCATTTTTACTAATTGGAATATTTGACGAATTTCTAGTTTATTTAATCTATCAATATCATCAATAACTATTATTATCTTTCGATTCAATTTGACAATTTGATTATCGAGTTCAGATTTCAAAGCTTGTAAGTCTTTTTCATTTAGTTCAGCCCATTGTTTTGCAGCATCACCAATTCCTCTTAATGTTTCTTCTGGCAATTTCATTAATGGTGCGAACTGTGGAAACAGTGTTGCAAGAATAGACAACGGTGTAAAAAATTTACTGTATGAGATAAGCGTTTTACCTACGGAGGAAGCTTGCTCAGATTTTCCTTGAAACCCTATTGTTTTTGATAATTCAGATAAGAAAATTGTAACTAATTGATTTTGTTCAGTAAAATTCCAAGGATTAAAGCGAAAAATTATTGGTTCACTTGCTCCATCGTTTTTAGTTTTATTGTTAATATGTTCTAGTGCTAAATTTATAATGGAACTTTTCCCTGTCCCCCATTCTCCATATAAACCTAGTACCATTGTTTCTTTTTTTGTCCAATCAAGAATTGCGTTACCCAGGTGTTCTGAAAACGTCGCTCGATTAAGAGCATCTTCTTTTTTTGACTTGATTGCTGCATCACTAGAAAATAACATAAGTTTTCTTTATTAATCTTTAGGATTAAGTCGTTGCCAAATTACGTCAATCTTCTTATGGACATGCTCAAATTGATTATTGTCATGTGTTGTTTCTCGTATTTGATCAATGTATCGAGTTGTTAATCTATAATGGCAGGTTGCTGCAAAAATTAGCGCATGATTCATTGCTTCCTGAGTACTTGCTTCTAGTAAGTCGTTTGTAAGATATGCCATCACATCATATGGATTAAAATGATTTTTCCAACAAGCTCGTACATACCCGATTGCTGTTCTACTTACATCAAAATCATTCATTTTGCCCATCTGCTTTAATTGTCTAAGCATGTCCTCTACATCTTTTGCATCGTTTCCGATCCATGATCTCAAATCTGTTTGCGTTGGTGCGTGAATAAAGTCTCCTTGAACTTCTTGGTATTTTCTCTCTAATTCCTCTGATTTTTGAGCAATACCCAAAGCTTCAAAATTCGCTCCCGTTGTTTTCAAAAACTCCTTATTCTGATGAATTTGTATCCACATGAATTTTTGGAATTTTTCTGCCATTTCTTGCTTCCCTTTTGCAATCATATACTCAATTGAAATGGTATCTTCAATGACTTTTCGTACCAAATCCACAGCACTATCAGCAAGTGGAAGTTTTTGCGAGAGATAGGAGATTGCCAACATAGTGAATGTATCTCTTCTATATGTTGCTTCCAACACTCGAAGAAATTTGTCTTCAGTATTGTGTGGACATGGATGAGCTTCGGCTAGGGCGTGTGTCGCATCTAATAAATCATCAAGAATTGATTTCAAATCAGTAGAAGTAATTCTTGCCTTGGTTAGTTCAGGATGAGGTATTTTGAAAAGATTTTTTGGCACTATTTTTCCTGTTTTATCTTTCTCTAAGACATCTTGCGCTATCAATTTTTTAACGAGTTGAAAACTGGAATTTTTAGAAGCGAAGCCAAACATTTTTGCAAGCTCTTTATATGTAGGAACTCTTCCATTACTTTTATGAAAATCTTGTATGCGCGATATTGCTGTTTCTAAATTTACCCTCACAAACTGATTATATAGAACGATCGTTCACTTGTCAAGCTAAGAAAACTTATTTCAGTTCTCGGTTTTAAGCACTTCTTCTACTTTGTCATATTTACTAAATGGTAACACGATGATATTATAGCTTTGAAAAGAAGTCTCTTTGTGCGGAACATACCGCCTTCAACGAGAAGGTCGTGGGTCCGAGTCCCATTCACCGCTCCAGACTGGATGACCTCATTCGAAAACGTTCGAATATGTTGATATATCGGGCTAATCGAGGGGTCCAATGTACCAGAATAGTCCCAAGCGATTCCACCAGGGTACACGGAACCCAGGAGTACTTTTAGCTGTCCAATACTTGATCTTCTATATGTTTCTCCCAGATCTGCCAGAATGGTTTTAATAAAATCAGTTAATGCATTTACATTGTACTTTTCTAAGTTAGCATCATCTTTTACTATATATGCCATTGTTATCTTCTCTTCGATAATACTGTTTTGCTCTTTAAATACCTCATTGGAATAAACACCTTCTAGATTTTTTTCAACAACTGCCTTTCTGAGTGCCTTAAGTCGTTCTATTTCAGAATCTGCATCATTTTTTATTTTTGTTAATCTTGATAGCCGTTGATTATAAATTCGAAATATAGAATCTATAAATAGTTTGAGTGTTTCTTTTTTAGGCTGAACTCTTTTTAGAGCTTTAATAAGTTCGTCTTCCATAAGTTTTACTGGAATACATTTATAATTACACTTACTTGAACAAAAGTAATGTGCATATTTTTTGCCATGTCTTCCTGTGCTCCATGAGCCGGTTAATCCCATTCCGCATTTCGCGCATTTTACAATTCTTCTAAGAGGAAAGTCCGTATTCTCAAAAGTCCTTCGAGCTAAAGGTATTTTAGTAGTTTTTCTGCCATCTATTATTGCCTGGACTTTATAAAATTGTTCTTCAGTAATCATAGGGACATGTTGCCCTTTTACCTCTTGTTGATATCTCTTGGATGTAAGAAAACCAGCATAAAATTTTAATCTAAAAATTCCACAAGTAGTTTGTGCTCGCAGTTCATATTCTTTATGTCTTCGTGTTTCTCGTAAGCCCCATTTATTCATTATGAGAGCCATATCTCTGGTACTTTTTGTACCAGTTGCCATTAAATCCCATGCTTCTTTAACTCTGTCCCATGTTTTTGGATCTTTTACCACGAATCCAGATTGGAATATATATCCAAGCGGCGCAGTACCTCCACCTAGTAAACCAGAATTAAATCTTGCCCTAAGACCATTTCTAGCCCTTTCAGACCGAATATCATTATCTAATTGCGCAAATCCAGCGAGAATTGTTTCTACAAGTTTTTCAGTGGGAGAATCTCCAGTTGGTTCTGTGGCGGATATAATTGTTACGTCATTTTCAAGTAGTTTCTTTCTAATCGCTAAATAATCAGCAGTTTGTCTAGATATTCGGTCTATGCGATAGACGAAGACTGCCTGTATCCTCTGTTTATTTTTTCGGCAATACTCGAGGAGACTTATAAGTACAGGTCTGCCAACAATATTTTTTGCAGATCTTCCTTCTTCTCTAAAAATATCAATTACTTCATAACCTTTTTTCTCAGCTTCCTTCCGACATATATCTTCTTGTGTATCTAGTGAAAAATTATCAACCTGTTCCTCAGTTGAAACTCTTAAGTAAATAACAGCTCTTTTTCCATCAGCATACTGACGATTTTTCAAATCCATAGTTTAACCTCCTTTTTCATGTAGCAATTCATTTAGAGTTAATCCGTTAAATATTTCTCTTTCAAATTCATCTAGCCAAGTTTCTGATAAGAACTGTACCTCAGTAGCGATATCTCTTAGATAATCATTTGAAAGTGTGGTCGCGATATCTCCTAGGGTTTGTTTTACTTGCTGTATTTTTTTGTCCTCATATTTCTGTTCGGGGAACAATTGATCTAACGTATCTTTTATTGTGAGGCTATTTTTTTCAGAAGAAAGTTGATTAACAGTAGTTTGTAGCGAAGCATTATTTAAAACCTTACTTGCTGGCTGTAGTATTTCCTCTTCTTTTATTAATCTTGTTTGCTCCACACCTATTGTATTCATAGTCCACCCAACTTCTATCTAGATATAGATAGTATATATCTAGATCTCGATAGTTGTCAAGCACAAATATGAATACTGACATAATTTGCATTAGTGTGATATACTTTGCAGTGAAATTAATCTGCCCTTAATATAAGTGGCATGATTAAAAGTTATCATGATTTAGAATTTTGGAATGTATTTCATGGCTTACTTTCCCATATAAGCTTTCTCTCTCCTTTTATTAACCATATGAGTCCGCAAATACCCTTTTACATATATTTTATTCCCTATATAGTTATTACCCTTTGTATAGCTTGGACTATATATATTATTCGAAAGCAATTCAAGCAAGAAACAATTCTTTTAGAACTCGTACCTCCATCTAAAACTGAAAAAACAATTTATTCAACAAAACAACTGTTTTCGGTTATTCATAGCCTTGGGCATGACAGGTCAATATTTAACTTCTTTAAGAATAAAAAATCACTGTATTCTCTAGAACTTGTATCCTCTAAAAATCAAGGAATAAGGTATTTAATTAGAGTTCCAAAAACAGATGTAAGTAATATTAAAAGACAAATAACTACATATCTGCAGTTTGTCGAAGTAAATGAGGCAGAAGACTATATACCAGAAAGATCAAGTAAAGCAAAAATAGTTGAGTTTGGTTTAAAAGGAAGATGGGGTTTACCACTTAATAAACATCAATCACTGTTACAACACGACCCTGTCTCATATATTACAGGTATGATGACAAAACTTAACAAAAATGAACTAATAGCTCTTCAAATAGTCATTTCTCCAACAATGAGTAAGGAAGTAATAAAAATAGGGAATATGATTATTAATAATGAAAACGTAGTTGCATACCTAAGTAAAAGGGAATATCCAAAGTATGTAAAGATATTTACCTTCTTTCTATTCTTACTTGGTGAGTTAATAAATAAAGTTGGAGAACATCTTATCTGGGCAGTTCAAAATCTGCATTCTACTCCAAGAAGAAAAACTTATGAGCGAACTTATGAGAGCTCAATTTCTGTAGGTCTTCAAAGACCGGAAAGGTCAATTACAGAAGCAGAAAGTGAGATGAATAAAAAAATTCAGGAAAAAATAGATGAGGAGCTTTTTGAAACAACAATTCGGGCACTTATAATAGTTGACAGTAAAAAGGAGGAAAAAGAAAGAATTAATGGTATAAAAGCATCATTTAATCCATATAAGTTTTCAAAGTACCAAGAAATTACACAAAGGAAAAACTTTCCTCCAATTTTAATTGATAAGATTAGAAGCCTTGTTTTTCAATTTAGGTTATTGTCGTTGGTAAACAATACAAGCCAATCGCTTCTTTCTGTTTCAGAAATTGCCTCCCTATATCACTTCCCTTATTCAGATCTTTCCCAAACAGAAAACATTTCAAAGTCGTTATATAAAGAGCTTTCAGCGCCGTTATCGCAAAAAAATGAAAAGCAAGACGTTGTCTTTGGAGTAAATACATTTGGCGGAGTTTTAACTCCTATTGGCTTAACAGATAAAAAGATGAAACAAAACACAATTATTGTTGGAAAAACGGGAACAGGAAAATCAACAATTATGTTTAATATGATAAGAGATAACATCTTAAAAGGAGAAAGTGTTTGTTTAATAGATCCGCATGGTGACTTATCAGAAGAGGTAATAAATATTATCCCAGAAGAGCGAATTAATGATCTTATCTATATTAACCCTATGGATCTTAATAGACCAATTAGTATTAATTTACTTGAACTTCCTGAGGGGTTAAGCAGAACCGAACTTAAGCTAGAACAGGATCTTCGGTGTGAGGGATTAATAACTGTTTTTAGAAGACTATTTAACAATGACGATGGTAATGCAACAAGAATTGAAGGACATTTAAGAAATGCAATATACACAGCATTTACAGTGAAAGATAGAACCCTTTTTACGCTAAATAAGCTACTCTCAGATCCTGTTTATCTTCAGCGTGTTGTTGGCAATTTAAAGGACGAGGATTTAAAAAACTTCTGGAAAAATATCTTTGGTAAAGCTGGTTCATATCAGGCAGTATCAATGATTAAAGGCGTTACTATAAAACTAGATAGGTTTGCACGAGCTGATATGGTAAAACGAATGCTTAAGGATTATCACTCAACAATTAATTTTGATGAGGTACTAGATAATAAGAAAATAGTTATTTGTAATCTTTCCGAGGGAAAGTTAGGAGATGATAATACGCAACTTATTGGAACAATGATCTTGTCTTTAATCTATCAAGCAGCACAAAGAAGAATCAGAAAAGATTTAGAAGCGAGAAATCCGTTATATTTATATATTGATGAATTCCAGACCTTTGCCATGCCACAGTTTGTAAAATTGTTTACGCAGGGCAGGAAATATGGTATTCACCCAATTGCAGCTGAACAATCTCTTTCCCAGCAAAAAGATATGCAGATTAATAATATTATGCTTGGTAATACAGCAAATGTCATTTCCTTTCAGTTGGCAGGAAAAAGAGATGCAGAGTTCATGCTTGAGCAGTTTGCTCCACATATTGAAATAAGCGACTTATTGAATTTACCTAATTACCACTTCTATATGAAAATGACAGGTGCAAGACCTGAGGAAGCCTTTTCCGGAATAACATTAAAGCATGAGATTAAAAAGGACAAAGAAAAGATAAGTCGGTTTATTGAAGCCTCCAGACAAAACTATGGAAGAGAGTATGTAGAAGATGAGGAAGAGCAACCACTAATTGATATGAGTAACTATAAGGCACCAAAAACTAGCGATAAAAAGGGTAAAAAATCTGCTCCGGGAGAATAATTTAGGATACTAAAAATACCCTTTGCGGTAGAAGGATAAATTTAATAAGAAGTGAGGCTAAATTAAATAAAAAGTCTAACTATATATTCTTATATATTATATAAGAGGAAGGAAATGGAGTAAAAGTATGGAAGATATAAAGACAGTAAAGATAACAAATAAAGAAAATGAACTATTAAAATTAGTACTAAAATTTAGATACATAAAAACTAATCAATTACAAAAAATAAACAAAAACAAATACTCAGATACAATAAACGAGAGAATAACAAAACTTAAAAAACAAGGATTAATAAATACTATCAAACAAACAACATTTATTGAGAAAACTGAACATCGCATCATTTATTTAACCAAAGCTGGCAGGGCGTACTTACGTCAAAAAGGTGAGAAGAACGAAAAAGCACTAAATACTGCCTACAAAGGAGATACAGTAACTAAGCGATTCATAAATTACTGCTCATCCATTGTCGATATTTATATATACTTTTTATCAATTCTAAAGAAAAATGAAAAACTTTTGTTTTATTCCCAAAATGATCTTTCACTTTTTGATTATTTTCCAGATCCGCTACCTGCTGCATATATTTCAATAAAAACTCCAAAAGAAACTAGAAGATATTTACTTGAATATTATGACGAATTTATTCCAGCTGGAGTTTTGAGGTTTAGAATACGAAAATATTTAAGCTACGCCGACTCTAGGGAATGGGAGGAGAACACAGAAGAAGAGTTACCTTCAGTTCTTTTTATTTGTTCCACGGAAAACAAGAAAAGACATATCTATCATTATGCAAAAGATTTACTTAATAAGCGAATGGAAGATAATCCCTCGATTTTTTTGTCAACTAAATTTAAGGTGTTAAATGGTGGGGAAAATAATGTAAATATTTGGAATAAGGTTGAATAACAAAATGAAAATACAATCAGAAGAAGAGATGAAAAACTTAATTGCATTTTTTGAGTTACTTCAAAAAATCGATAAAAGTTTAAAAAAGCTTAGCCCAAAACAAAAAGAGGAAAATAAAATTAAATTAGACAAAGATACCTATTATTGAAGCATGCTACTTTCCATTCTAGTTGCTTCCTCTATCATGAGAAACTGCAGAAATATTTTTAATCGCGTTTGAAAGAGTCTCATTTGTACTTGATAATTCTCCTTCAATTCCAAGGTAAAATGAGCCATCCGAATCATCGGGGAAAGAAGAAATTGATACACCATCAATTAAATTAGTAACACTTTCAATTGTTTTTGTCATTTGCTGAAGTATTCTTTGATCTGTTTCTGGATCATCGTGAAGTCGTCGTGGGAAGTAGGTTGGAACTTGAATTCTTGTGACGCCATGTGTTTTAGCGAGAATACAAAATAAAGCAAGACTTAGCGCTGGACCTGAAGGAATATTCCTACTTTGCGAGTTACCATTTTTTCTTTCGTTTGCGAATAAAACGTTAACCCGTTTCATTCTTTCTGAACGTTCTTCAAAAAGCGGTGAAATACTTGAGGCTTTATCAAACATCTCAATTCCATAGACTAAATTAAGTATTATATTTGCGACGTATGATTTCCCTATGTCTTCTGATTTATTTGGTTGTTTCAAATAGGGTTGATATTTTCGCTGTAGTTCTGTGTATGATTTGACGCCATTGTTTTTAAGAATTTTTGCAGAGATATGCCTTACATACTCATTGAAGTCTAAATCTTCTGGAGGATGCAAGATAACCTCGGATATGTCCCCAGCAATGCTAGTAAAAAACTCATCGTGATCTACTGCAGCTTTTGCGAAATTTGTGTAATATTTTAAGAAATTGTTTTGACGCTCAAGCGCTACTTTTACATTGCTTGGAGCCATTCTATCAATTAATGGCATTTGAATTGCATAAACTACCGCAGTGTTTTGATCAATCAGTCCGTATCTAACAGACGGTAGTTGATCAGTGTCCGTTGGATCTTCCAAAGCGGAAAGCGTAAAAAGAAGATCATGCTGGCTTTCAGTAAAACCACCTTCTTCACTATATCTAACCTTTAGTGTTTCACCAAGTTCCCGTGCTTGAAGTATTTCTGTCCAATGCTCAAGGTGATGAAAGGTTTTATCATTACTTTGAAACGTCTGATGATCTAAATATTGTTCAGGGTGCAAAAAATCCCATGGAGTTGCATTTCTCCATATATTAAAGGCATCAATTGATTGATACCACCCGCTATATTTATAGCGTATATTTCCCAAAAAAGCTAAATATTTTTCTAGGTAGCTTACAGGATTTGCAATGACAAGTTTGATATCATCGGGATAACCTTCTTGATCTATATGACTTTTTCCTGGTATTACTATCCAATCTTTTAGTTCCGGATCAAATATCTCAAGTCCAATACCAGATTCATTTGGTAGCTTCCATAGCCTGTTAAATATACTTTTGGAGATGTTTTTACTAATAAGGTCAGATTGTATATGTCTCCATATTCTTTGAGAGAAATCCATCAGTTGTGTATATGGTTTTGGAGTTTCCTTAGATTTACCATTTGGTAGACCTTTTTCAAAAACTACATTATCTGCCCAAGAAATATTATCATTTTCAGTTGCAGTTTCTATATGAAGCTTTGCTATTGCTTCAAAAAGATCAGGAGGCAAACAAGCGTCTATCGAAACATTACTTGTTCCATATATCTCTGTTCCTTTTGGATATTTAATAAGTTGTACCATCCCACCAGGTAAAACATCTTTAATAACATTAAGCAAAGTTACCGTATCTGCTTCTCTTAGAAGATTCCAAATATCAGGATGAACAAGTTGCCAAAGTTTCCCATCTAATTCATTAATACTCAAGGTTGCAGTCGGATATTCTTGAGAGAGAATTGGATCAAAATAATGGGTATAGAATCCATCTTTAAAAAGATGGGTCATAATTTGTGTTGCGATCTCATCTCGATTTATCTCATCCTGACTAAACACATCAGCAATACTTTTTGGTAGCGCTTGTAATCCTTCCGAAAATAGACGGTATATAGGATGCACTGGATAGTCAAGTGTATCATCATTTTTTGTGTATGTACGCCTAGGTTTATCGGTTAATATTCCTTCTGCAACTTGAGAATAATGCTGTTTAATAGAGGGTTGCAAGAAATTAGGTATATCAACATCAAATCCAATACAGGCGTAGACAAGCGAAGATATAGCTTTTTTTGAAAGTTCACCTTCACTTGATCCTTGAAGTAATTCATGTATGACGGGATTTAATCTTTCTATGTTGCCGTTTGTTGCATCAAGAGCTACTTTGGTAAGTGTAAAAACTTGCTCAAGCGGTAAGCCTGACTCTTTTATTGTTTCTGCGGCATATGAGTCGGGATGAATTGAAGTTCCATTTGTTAAAGCAAGGTATAAAATGCTTTCTGATTGATTCTTGTTAAGCGGTCTGGCAAGCAATTCTTCAATATAGGGGTCAATGTTTGAAGTTTTTGGATCAGTGGCAAAGATATACTTTAATCTAGAGTTAAACCATTCCCCGTGTCTTTCTTCCATTTGGGAAACCACTGAAGCATCAATGGGAGCGCCTGCTTTTTTTGATGCCGCAATAAGTCCAATACCAGCTAAGGCATGACTATTTTTTTCTCCCACACCATATGGATCAAGATATTCAGGATCAGAAAATGCTGCCTGTAAAGCAACAATTTGTTCCTCACCAAATTCATGTAAGAATGCGCGTTGGTTCATGTGATTAAAAAGCTCACGAGTAGTACCCGTATAATATCCCATTCCGAATAGCTTCATTCCAGCTCTTCCTTCAACTTTGCTCACAAGGTCATAAAGTCTCCTTTTTTCTTCCTTTTCAGATTCTTCAATTTGTTCTGAATCTTTAACCAAACTAAATGCGTGCGGTCTAATTGCTGGGTATAAAGAGGGATAATTTGCAATTTGAAGTATAAGAACATTGGTTAATTGATCTTCGAATGACTCATCTTCAATCTCAATAGGAGTTTGGCTAAGTCCTTTATCTGCAGCCTCCTTGTTTACAGTCATAACTCCTCGTAAAAACATGCCAACTGCTTTGGGATGATGTGTTTGTAGTGCTTCATTAATAAAAGGAGTGTTTATTAACATATTTGTAGTATCAATGGTATCTTCCTCCGAAAATTCTCTATGTGCGTCTTCGATGCTCTGAGGGAGATTGGGTAATGCGAAATAATCTCTTCCTTTTAGAGGCAGGGATTTTATAAAATCATCATACATATGTAATAAACCCGTTGCTCTTGCGAGAAGTTCATTTGTTCTTACCTCGGTTAGTACTGGTTTTTGCTCTTCTATAATTGCACTTTCTGCAAGAGTAGCTGCTGCTTTAGCTTCAGGAATGTTAAGAGACTCAATGTTGCTTGTCATAAGCGTTAATTATAGCAGAAAATGAAGGCAAAAACAACTTATAGTAAGAAGTTGGGTTAGCAATAGATTCATTGATAATAGCTTTACATTATGCACTTATAATTATTTAGATAAGTCGAAAGTATTTAAAAGTGAACACAAATTATCCTATAGGTTGTAATGTCAGGCTATAAATGGTAAAATACTCTTTCACCGAAAGATTATTTTTTGTATAAATATAGAATATAAATATGGTAAAAACTGAAATTAAAACATCAAGGACAAAAAGCACTACCGAGCTTGCTGGACAATTGCGAGAAGTAAATACATTCGTGAAACAAAATGTAGGCCAAAATTTGTTACCCGCCGTCCATGATTCAATAGACGGAATAGATAGTTTGGTTGCATTTCCCCAGGATGAATTGGAAACTCGATATCCTGTCAGAGTATCTCTATACCCCCAATTAGTTAGGCTTACTCGTAAGGATGGAAGTTTAACTGACGAAATGGCTTCTGAGATACAGCAAAAATTAGCTCTAGCAAATCTTGATGATTATATTGCAGCACATAAAATTGGAGATGTTGATAGGGTTTTAAGAGAGCATCAGTTTACGGTATTTGAAGATATTAGATCGAATTTAGCTGAGGGTTCAACAGAAGGCTATATTGAATTTCCTACAGGAACTGGAAAGTCTGTATTAGCTGCAGAAATGGTAAAAGCTTTAAGAGCCAAAACATTGATAATAACTCCAACTCAAGATTTAGTACAGCAAATGCAGGATACATTTACACAGTTTGTTCCTAATATACCAACCGGATTGGCCTACACTCATGTTAAGCAGTTAGATCGAGATGTTACGATAACAACATATGATTACCTATTAAAAGGCGTAAAAGAAGGCACCATTAATCCATCAGATTACGGATTTGTAATATGTGATGAGGCTCATAAGGCTTTAACACCAGCTCGAATGGATGCAATAAGGCAATTTAAGGGAGCTATTAAGTTGGGTCTTAGCGCTACACCAGAGTATTCAACCGATAAGCATGTAGGTTTACTTCTTGAGAAGAAAATGCATTATGTAACAATTAAAGAAGCTGCTGAAGAAGGATTAATTTCTCCATTTAAGGTGTTTATTGCTCAAACCGATATAGATATGTCACAGGTTCCAATTATCTCTTCAACTGGTGAGTATGACCCAAAACAACTTGAGAGGGCATTAAATATTGCAAAGCGAAATCAAGCAGCAGTCGACATATATAAAAATCATTTCCCAGATTCCTCCGCTTTTATAACTACTTTATCAGTTAAGCATGCTATTGAACTTGAAGAGATGTTTCGTGCAGAAGGAATAGAAGCTAGAGCGTTTCATGGGAGGCTTGATAAAAGAACAAGAAAACAATACTTAGATGATTTTAAAAGTGGAAAGATTAAAGTTTTACTAAGCAAAAAACTTTTAGCAGAAGGTATTGACGCACCTAATGCTAACTTGCTGATTAATCTTGCACCGACTTTGTCAAAAGTAAACGCAATTCAAAGAGGAGGAAGAGTGTTGAGGCTTGATCCTAATAATCCTGATAAGGAAGCAATCATTATTGATGTCGTTGATGAAAATAAGCATGCAAAGGGCCGAGCTTTAACTTTTGCTGAAGTTGCAGGCACTGCATTTGCTCCGAAAAAAGCCAAAGAATTTACAGGACGAACATATTCGGGTTCTTTTAGAGGATCTTCCCCTTTAATTCATATAGAAGGACTGAAAGTTATAACAAATCTTGAAGAAGTAATGGAAGTAATAAACAGATACGCTGAAGAAAGAGAGCAAGCAATTAATATTCCAGAAGGATTTCAAAGATTTACTCCCAATGACATAGCGTTTGAATTCGGAATGGAATCAAGCAGAGTATTGTATCACTTAAGAGCTTTGCATGAAGAAAATCCACAACATTTTAAAAGCATAAATAGATCTAATTATATATCAGCAGAAGGATATGAACTTTTGCTGGATAGAATTAGAGGATTAGCTGCTCCTGAAGGGTTAATACCTCTTCCAATAAATGAATTAGTTCAGCAAGTTGGCGAAGGAAAGAGAAGCAGGATATATAAAAGGTTAAAAGAGCTACAGGCTGCTGACCCAGATTCAGTTAGAAGAAGTGAAAAAGGATGGCAATGGTTCATAGCGCCTCAACTCTTAACCACTTTACAGGTGGAATACGGTAGTAGTGTTGAAGATGGATTCACTCAAGTACCAATATTTGATTTAGCACGGGAATTTGGTTTAAGAACCGGATCTGCAATATATAAACGCTTAAATGAGCTAGCCGTAAGTCATCCACAGTATATTACAAAGAGTAATGTTGGACGAAGACAGATATTTACAGCTAACGAACATGGTATGCAAATATTAAGGGATGAATTGTCGCAAGTAAAATCAAATAAGCCACCAGAACCAAATAGTGTTAGACAGCAATTTTCTTCAAGATTTAGAGGAAATGGTACGGCAGAAAGAGAAAGAAATTCTTATGAGTCCGATGGTGAAGACGTAGTGGTTTTTTCAACTGAAGATTTTAATGGAATGAGTTTTGAGGAAGTTGACTCTTTCCGAAGATACATGACGCAAGCCGCACAATATCCACTACTGAGTAGACAACAGGAGAATATTATATTCAAACTTTTGGAAGAAGGAAAAACTATTGATAGTCTTTTCCAAGATACTGACTTTTTAAAAACAATCAGACCAAAATCTGAAGGATTATTTGCAAATGTCTCTAGAGATGGTGAATCTATTGAAGAACTTGTTGCTTTATGTAATCTTAGATTAGTGATTCATATCGCTAAAAAGTATCATGCTTTAACCATAGAAGATAGAGTTCAAGAGGGTTATTTTGGTTTAAAAAGAGCAGTTGAAGGATTCGATTATCATACAGGAAATAAGTTTTCAACGTATGCTACTCCTTGGATAGCTCAAAGTATTGATAGGGCAGTTAAAAATGACGGAAGTATGATTAGAATTCCTATCCATGCGCGAGAAGTATATGGAAAAGCTATGAAAATCGTGACTGAGTTCGAAGTACGGGAAAATAGATCTCCAACTAAAAAAGAGTTAAGAAGCTTATTGGAAGAAGCACAGCTAGAAAGAATTGATATTGTTATGGATTTGTTTGAAGGAAAAGTTACTAGAGTGGCATCTCTGGATAGGCCAATTGGATCAGATACAGAAACAACTCTTGGAGAATTTGTTGCAGATAACTACGAAGATTACCAGCCTGGTGCAACAGACGATGATAATATTGAGCAAATAGAGGGTATTGTAGGAGGGTTATTGACGGAAAGAGAGTTAGAAATGCTCAAAATGAGACATGGTATCGGAAGCGATGAACCAATGACTTTAGAAGCTATAGGTGAAATTTATGGAGGTCTTACGAGAGAAAGAGTAAGGCAGATATTGGATAAAGCCGTAAAAAAATTACAAATTAATGAAGAATTAAGAAAGCTTTGGGAAGATGCACCTGTTTAATCTAAGTTTAAAAATAACCAATAAAAGCATTGACGGGTATATAACTATTAGTTAAATAAAATTTTTTTAAGGCTAAAGCTCTATGAGCACCGTCCTCTATATAAAAAGAACAATCAACTAAATTATTTGGAAATCTTTCTCTAATGACAATTGTAGGTAAACTATCCCCATTTACTAAATCATTATGATATTTTTGTACAACGAAATTACTATCTTCACCTTCAATATCATTTAGGTCTTTATCTTTTAGTAATATATGTGGATCTTGAGGAATCAATAAGCTATTGAATTCATTTTCGGTTAGTTCACAAAAATTCCAGGAGGTAAAAAGTGAACTTAATAAATTGAATAAAGGATCGTTTCTTGGGTAACCATCATTAAGACCAGTTGCATCAATATTTTCTAAGTGTCTTTTAACTTCATCCCATGTTGAATTTCTAACAATTCGGGCCATATTATTTACTATCAATAGGTTTTATTAAGTCTCCATTATCATTTCTAGTAGAATTAACTGCTTGCGAAACAGGGTAACATTCCATTTTGTCCGATGAGTATTGTTTAAGTAGGGGCAAAAGCTGTTCCTGTTCTACATTGTCAGGGTTTAACCATGTGTCTTCATCCTCCTTATCCAAAATAACCGGCATTCGGTGATGTATTGGTTGCATAATTTCATTTGCATCGGTTGTAATGATTACATAATATTCTGCTTCTTTACCTTCTGCGTCTTTTTCCGTAAAGTAAAGTCCTGCAAAACCAAATAATTTTTGATCTTTACACTTAAAAAGATACGGATATTTCTCTTTACCTATTGCTTTCCATTCATAAAAGAAATTTGCAGGAATAATACAACGCTGAAATAAAAATGGCTTTTTATATGCTTTCGAGGTAGTAAGCTTGTCTTTTCTGGCGTTAATAATAAATAGTGGCTTTTCCATCCACGGCACATCCCATGTCCAACCCCATTTCATAAGAAGACCTGAATTTGGAGATCGTCTGACTACTACTGGATTTCTAGTACCCGGACCGATATTATAGAGTTCTTCCTTATCATAAATTTTATCTAACCATCTTTCAATATCGAATCTGGTTTTTACATCTGCAATTTCACTGGTAAATCCGTATCGTCCGCACATATTGTTAGGGTTATTATATCAAACAGCGCGTGTTATTTAATTAGCTGCTTAATTGTCTTGAGTGGTTTAACTTCATATCTATCAGCTCCATTAAATGAAAAGGTCCCGTCTACCAGATTACAATCATAATCAACTGGAATCATTCTTCTCTGAGAAATTAAATGAGAACCAACTCGTTGAAACTGAGGATCAAATTCTGAATGATCTTGAACCGGCCACGGAAGAAATAACTGGACAATGGGGGTCTTAAATCCTTCAACATCAAAAAAGATATTCCCCCGTAATATAACTCCGACAGTTTCTCTGTCATAATCTTCAAGGTCATCTAATTCAGCGCTCAGGTTCATTGCGGCCAATGCATGAAGGCCAAAACCCTGTGTTTCTGCAGATTTTAAAGTATGTGAATCAATTGCAAATCCTGCAACCTGATCGCCATGCGATGATCTTAGCACCATTATTCCACCTCTATCCCTTTTGCGACCACTTATTTCAAGCAATTGATCATCCAAACTAACCCTTTGTTTTTTTGTCATTGCTCTAATAGCTTCTAAATCCCTGTCATAGTCAGCTAATTCTTGTTCCGGCCAAATAACTGTGCTATCAAATGTGGCTTCAAATTCAGATGCTTTATGCACTGCCGGCAATAATCTCATTCTGATATACTCAGCAACAATTTTCGTGTTATCGTCAGGAGTTGCAACCAAAACATCATCTTCCCCCCCATCATAGTTTGAGTTATATGCGTGTAATATTGCTGCCATTTCAGCCTGAACTTCAGTTTTCATAATTGCAATTATACCACTAAAGTTTATAAACCATGATTTTACGTTCGCTTTATATTCGTATAATCCCTTGACTTTTGAACGATCGTTCAATTATAACTAAAAATTAGTATGGTAGAAAAAGAACTAGCAATTGAAAGGTTAAGATACTTTTATAAAACTCATAACAGAATGCCCTCCTATGAGGAACTTCGAAAAATGTTTCATTACAAAACAAAAGGTTCTGCGTTTTATCTTGCACACCAGTTAATTAAAGAAGGAATTATTGAAAAAGATAAAAACGGAAGATTACTTCCTAAAAATTTATCGTTAACTCTTCGCTCATACGGAATGATTAAGGCAGGATTTCCACAAGATGCTGCAAATGAAGTAGTTGAAGAACTTTCTTTAGATACATATTTAGTGCATAGCCCAAATTCTTCTTTTATCTTAACAGTGTCTGGAGATTCTATGATTGGTGCTGGACTTTATGACGGAGACCGAGTTGTAGTTGATCTTGATTTACAACCTCGTACAAATGATATTGTTGCAGCACTTGTTGATAATGAATGGACACTTAAATACTATGAATTGAAAAACGGAAAAGTAAGGCTTATTCCTGCTAATCCAAAATATCAGCCAATTGAACCAAAATATTCGCTAACTATTGGCGGTGTGGTAGTTTCATCACTCAGAAGATACCGATAGGAGATATTCTATGCTTGAGAAAATCAATGAAAAAGTTGAAGTCATTGGTGTGTTTAAAAAGATGGGAGATAAATTATTCCCGGCTCGTATTCGCTGGAATGGAAAAGATTACAAGATTGAAAAACTAGCTTACGTACATAGAGAAAAAGTAGGCGGAACAGTGCATCATCTCTTTCACGTAAGTTCAAACAAGTTTTATTTTAGACTTCGCTTTGACACATTTAATCTTTCTTGGAATTTAGAAGAAGTTTCAGATGGGATAAGTAATTAATATGGATTTACCAATCAACCGAAATACTCCACTTGTTATGCATGTCGATTTAAACTCTTGTTTTGCAACATGTGAACAACAGGCTAATCCTCATTACAGGGGAAAGCCACTTGTTATTGCGGCTTACGATTCTCCTGCCGGTTGCGTTGTTGCACCAAGTATTGAAGCCAAGCGATATGGTATTAAAACAGGAATGTCTGTAAGAGAGGCAAAACTACTTTATCCTCAAGTTAACGTCCATACACCAACTCCTACACTCTACCGGGATGTATATACAAAATTTAACAAAATATTTAGAGAGTATTCACCGGATGTTACTCCAAAATCAATTGATGAAGTAGTTGTTAATTTGGAAAGCGTTCAAAGACTTAGACCAGATCTGATTGCAATAGGGAAGGAAATAAAGCAAAGGATACGAGAAGAAATTGGAGAATGGATGAGTTGCAATATAGGAATAGGAACAAACAGATTTCTTGCAAAACTTGCTGCTTCACTTCATAAACCGGACGGACTAGATGTCATAACACATGAGAATTTACTTGATGTATATAAAATCGTCACGCTTGTTGACCTCAATGGAATTAATACCAGGTTTGAAGCAAGGCTTAATGCGCATGGTATTTTTACACCGATAGATTTTCTCAACGCTCCAGTAGATCTTCTTGAGAAACAAGTATTTCGAAGTAAATGCGGTAGAGATTGGTATTACCGAATAAGAGGGTACGAAGTTGATGAGGTAGAATTTCAGACAAAAAGTATTGGGCAACAATATGCGCTCCCAAAAGCAACAACAGATAAACGCATGCTTTCAATGCTACTTATGAAATTAACAGAAAAAATGGGAAGACGACTTCGAAGTCAGGGATGGACTGCACATGGTGTACATGTTTCCTGCGTTTACTCAGATTGGTCGCATTGGCACAGAGGCAGACTGCAAGATATGGAAATGTTTACAACAACTGAACTATATGAGCGAGTGCAACTTGTTTTTAACCAGCAACCAGAACTTAAACCAGTTTCTAAACTTAGCGTCACCTGTTATGCATTTACTCCATCCGGAAAATCACAACCATCTCTTTTTGACCTTGATGAGGGGAAAAAAAGGAAAGCTGCACTAGCTATTGATAATATTAATGACAGATATGGAGAATTTGTTATTACTCCCGCTCTTATGATGGGAATGAATGATCTTATCCTTGACCGAGTTGCTTTTGGGGGAAATGTGAAGGAATTGAAAGATTTGTACGACTAACCATATTTCAAGTAGAACTGTTTAAAATTTATTATTTAAAAAGGCATCAATAGACTGAAAAGATGATTCAGGTAATAGAATGACATTGTTAATTTTTGCTAGTTTAACTGCTGATGGAGTAAAAGATGAATTTGTGGCTACAGCTGCAACATCTCCATTATAATATTTCTTTGCAGCTACTACTTCTTGTATTGCCTTATTACCTACAGTTCCTGAATATCTTTTAACTTGTATTACATAAATTTTATCGTTTTTAGTGGCAATCAAGTCTGCACCTTGATCTCCAGTTGCTGAGGTTCCTGAAACATTATATCCAATCTGCTTGAGCAAATTTGCAACATAATTTTCAAATTCTACGCCAGTCATTTTATTTAAATCTGGTACAAGATCTTGCGGATTTTCTTTTCTTTTTTTGTGATACTCACTAAACTCTTGAGGCAAATAATCATTAAATAAGCTTTGTACCCATGATGGGGCTTTTGTGTTAACTATTATTTTTAATTCATTCTGATTATCAATATCAAACCAGCAGTTTATAAGATAATCAAGTTTGGCTTTAATAGGTGTGAACCGTTCATTATCGTATACTTTTCTTGCAATTCTAATAACACACTCCTTTTTATATTGAGATAAGGAATCAAGATTTTCATCTCCCCACTCATCAAGATAGGATGCACTTCTTTCTGAAAGTTCACAAAATTTTTCTATGTAATTTTGATAATCATTTACAATTTTCTGAAGTTCAGTGTTTTCAGTAATTATTATTTTAGTCATTTATTTATTCCCACCTTACAGTACCGCATACTTTGCAAGTTAAGGTTATACTTGTTGTGTTTGGATAGTCATAAGCAAGTACGGTTTCATCAATAATATTATTTGCTACTTCCTTATACATCTCTGTATCTTTTTCGCATTTCTCACAATAATCTATTTTTACAGATTGATTTAATTTATTCATTTTTATTTAGTTGTGCTATTTTAGCTTCTGCATTTTGAGTTAATACATCTCGTGGTTTTGCTCCGTCTCCCGGACCAACAATTCCTGCTTCTTCAAGTTCATCTAAAATTTTGGCTGCTCTTGAATATCCAACCTGAAGTCTTCTTTGTAAAAGAGATGCAGAAGCTCGGTCATGCTGACAAACTACTCTAACAGCATTTTCAAAAAGTGCATCTCTACTGCTTACCGAGGTATTTCCATTATCTTTTCTTGCAACTACCGGTTTTGTTAAAACTTCTTCTGTATATTCAACTGGACTACCTTGCATTCTTAAAAATTCAATAAGCATTTTAATCTCGCTTTCTTTAACTGATGTATTAAATATAAATACTGGTTTTGAATGTACTAAATCTGAATAGACTAATTCATAATTATTAACTGAATTATTATCTTGAGAAGACTTATTGACTACTACTTTAACAGAAATTGGTGCTTGCAGAAGTTTATTAAAAATTTTGTTATGGGGATTTTGTGTAGCAATAATTAAATGAACGCCTGTAGAATGTCCCATTTTTGCAATTCTTATTAAAGCATCCTCTAATTCAATAGGTGCATATGCAGCCATTTCAGCAAATTCATTTATCATGATTAAAATATATGGTAAGGCCTGATAACCATTTAGTTCGTTATATTCTTCAATATTTCTTATTCCATTCTCGGAGAAGGCCTTAAAGCGTCTATCCATCTCTCCCATAGACCATTTAAGTGCCGAAAGCACCTTTTCAGGTTCTACAATAACTGGAGTCATTAAGTGGGGAATTCCATTAAATGAATTAAGTTCTACGCGTTTTGTATCAATTAGAACCAACTTTACTTCAGCTGGTGATGCTCTAAATAGAAGTGACATAATTATTGAATTAAAAAAATTAGTAATGCTATCATTTACCATACTAGTTATTAACATATGGGGCATAAGTTTAATATCAGCAGCAAATATATGAGCATTTTTGTCTAATCCTAAAAATACAGTAAGTTTAGATTTACTTTTTTGACTTACAGTAGATGATAATACTGTTTTTAATGAAGGAGATGTAATGCTACCTATTTGTAACTCAACAGCTATTAAATTTGTCTTTTCCTCAATTACTTCATAAACTTGTACCTTTTCAGATTGAAAATTTAAAGCATATGCAAACTCATTTGTTAAAGAAATATATTTTGATGCTTCCTTAATATCTGACATTTCTAACAAGAACTGTATTGTAAACCTATTTATATTTAGTTCAATTACTTTTGAATCTAAACCAAAAACTTCTGCAGTTAATTCAATGATTCTCGCATAATTTTTAACATCTGTTGTGAGTGTAGTTGGTTTAGCTTCTTCATCACTCAATAATGATAATGGTGGATATTTCCATACACCTCCCCTAGGTTTTGATGCATCAGAGACTAATTTTTCCGTTCTAAGCTGCGATTCTTTATTTACTTGAGGGGAAACTTGTTCGACTTGAACAAATTCTTTTTGGATTGGCTCTACTTTTTCAGTGACTACTGGTTTTTTTGATTGAAATAAGGAAGAAATTTTCATTATTGTTAATTTGTAACACTTGTAATCTAGTTAATTATAACATCAAACTTATCATGCAATTCATAATTATTTTTTGACAGATACCTTTGTATTAGCAATCAGCAGACAAAATATATGAAGAAGAGCAGTTGAATAGAACGGACTTCCTTGTCTTTTTTTAAAAAAGCCATGAGCAACATTATTTCTTAGATTGAGTCCACGGTAATCTTTCATAACCCAGCTAATGTAGTAATATATAGGTTCTGATATTGCTGGTTTTAATTCTGATAGAACCGTTCCAAGTGTTTTTTCCTCGAAAGCTGTGGTATTAGCTTTTGTAGTCTGTCCACCAAATACAGCAAGTAATTTTCTAAGGATATCTTCTAATTGTGGTGCAAGAATAGTTGTTGCACGAAAATGGTCATCATCAAAGTATGAATCAAGTCCCTCTAAAACAGTCTCATATGTATCATTGTCTATTTCTTTCAATAATGCAAAAAAATCCTTGAAGTCTTCTATGTTAACTTTCTTTTCCTCAATAAGCTCTGATAAGAATTTTGTAAGCCAGTGTATTGCAAGCTGCGCAGAAATCTTGAAATTCTGCATTACTTGATCTTCGTGGATTTCCTCTGAGGTTTGAGGTTTTCCGACTGGATACTTTTCTCCATAATGCACTATTGGAAACAAATGTGAGACGACATATTTTTTACTTAGGTCTTCAGTTAGTTTGATTGCATGATTCCAGTTCGGAAAAAAATTGGGAGGTGTTCCCATGTTTTGGGGTACGTCCTTTCCAGTTCCTAAGCTTTTTTTCATAGACTCTGCATCCTCTTTTTTTAATTCAACTGTTGAGGAGAAGTGTTTAAATTCTTTATTTTTTATAGCCTGGCCAGTGGCCTCTTTTATTTGAGTTATGAGTTCTTCTACCTTTTTCTTATTACCGAGTTTTCTATAATGCTCAACTGCTTCTTGCAGGAAGTGAGCCTTAACTAAACCGCTTCCTGATTTTGCTTCAGCTTCAGCTATTAAAGACAGTCCTATTTGCTCATCAACATCATTTTTAATAGCATCTGATGATCTAAGTAGTTTTCCTAGTTTAGATTTCAACTCTAAAAATGACCTTTGGAGATGAAAATTCTGATCTTTATGATATTGTCTTGCGCTTTCTTCGCATAACTTTATAAATTCTTTGATTTGTTTTTCTGTATAAAACTGTTTTAATGCAATTACTAGTTCAAACATTTCCAGAAACCAACGGAAATTCTTTTTTTCATTTGTTACATTTATTTGTTCATTGAGCCTAATTACTAACTTTTCAGTTAGAGGTTTCTTTTTTGATTTACCTTCAAGAATAAGACATAGTTCAGTTGCTCTCTGAAGTCCATCTAGTTTTTCAAAAACAACATCTTCATTGTCATAAGCATCCACTGTTAATAGGTATTGTTCAATAGCTTCAATAGCAAAAATGTGCTTCTTCTTTGATTTTGATTTTTCCCAGAGAAAATCAAGATACCGAGTTGTTAAAATAGGATTCTTAGAATCTTTCGCTCTCTTTTCAAAATATACCAATGCCTCATCAGAAAAAGAGTTTGGATCAGGGAAAATAGCTCCATTATTGTAAGTTGCCATAGGAACAAAACGATCAGTACGAAGTCCGTCAGCAGCAAAGCTATTTTTTGTCATAAGACGAAACAGAAGGAACTCCCATTTTAATTGTTGTATTTGCTCAGGAGTAAAATTTGTTGGGTATTTTTCAATTAGATTATTGAACAAATTAGCTATTTCGAAATCGTATTTTACGGAAAACGAACTGCGTTCAATCTCCTCAATTAATTCATTAAACTTGTTAATTTGCATGGTCGTATTATATCAAGTTAGCTAAGTATTTTCCCTATTGCAAAGCCTTAGAGTTAGTGATATAGTCTGCACAACTTTGATACTGTCCTAGAAGCAGGTGTGGAGTGATACATGAAAGTGGACTTTGTATTGCTTAGCATCTGCTCAATTATTAAAAACTACTTTAAACAAGCGGCACGGTTGCCGCTTTTTTTATACCAATTTTCTAAATTAAACCTACAAAGAACAGGAGGTGACGCATGAAAAAAGCCCTTATCTTAAATTCTATTATTCTTTTCTTTGCACTTGTACATCCTGTATTTGCCGACTCAGGTGATGTTACAAAAGTAGAATCCTTTATCAAATCAATTACAAGTATTTTAGTAACTATCGCAACAGTTGTTGCAGTTACTTTTATTGTCATTGGTGGTATCGGATATATAACTAGTACTGGTAATCCAGAACGATTGGATAGATCTAAGCAAACTATCTTTTTCTCAGTTATTGGTCTGGCAATTGCGATTGGCGCACTGGTTTTAACAAATATTGTTCAAGGTGTTGCAACAACTGCATTTGGTAGCAGTGGACAGTAATAAACAAACATTATGAAAAAGTTTTTACTTATCTTATCCGTGTTGTGGGCAGGATTACTTCTTGTACCATCTCATGCAATGGCCATAACTAACGCAGACGTACAACCATATACAACAGATTTACTTGGTACATTAACGCTTCTTGGTACTTTTGTATCAGGACTGTTTCTTGTTAAGGGTGGTTATTCATATATAACCTCGTCTGGAAATCCAGAAAACCTGGTCAAAGCAAAAAAGACAATTAGAAACGCTTTAATTGGTCTTGTCTTTATTATCGGTGCTGGAACAATAACTGCAATTCTTTCTCATGCGTTTGAAACACCTATTTCACCTTCTAACACAGGTGGACTATCACTTACTCCAATTCAGCCCGCAACTCCCTCTGGAGGGCTTGCACAGGTCTTAATTGACGCGTTTGTTGGCGTACTGCAAAATGTTATCCAATCAGCAACAAAACCACTTGTTGATGGAGTTATAACTTTTTTAACCACAACTCCTCAACTTGCAACAAATTCTGTTGTATTTAACTTTTGGTTGGTTATTCTTGGTATTACCGACTCGCTATTTGCCGTAATTATTGCGCTTTTAGGATTTCATGTTATGAGTGCCTCAGCTTTTGGATATGAAGATATAGATTTAAAACAAGTAATGAGTAGGATCGTCCTAGCGTTTCTTGGAGCAAACATATCCATATTTTTAATTGATCGGATAATTACACTTTGCAACACAATGATTAAGGCAGTTTTAAATGCAACTGGTGGAATAACAGGAGCTTGGGTACTTTCTGCTTTTGATCCAACAACTATTGTTTCCAATAACACTCCCTTAATTACACTTATTTTTATGCTACTGTTTATTATATTAACAATTATTCTTCTCTTGTATTACATAGGAAGATTAATAACCATTTCACTGGGTGCAGTTTTATCTCCTCTTATTTTTCTCATGTGGGCGCTTCCTGGAACTTCTG
This sequence comes from Candidatus Levyibacteriota bacterium, assembly GCA_003152105.1. Lineage (GTDB taxonomy): Bacteria > Patescibacteriota > Microgenomatia > Levybacterales > UBA12049 > PALSA-1332. The sequence goes on along the minus strand of PLZJ01000002.1, from coordinate 886,369 downwards.
ATTTTGCAAAGATTGCTGCTAAATCATATATGGTAACCATTTTTACTGTATTTATCCATGTAGTTACTATTCAACTGGCGTCTTCATTTTTAACAGTTTCTTCGCAAAGTGGAACCAATTCATTAATATCAATTCTTATTGCTGTTGGAATTTTCTTTTCGCTTCTTAAAATTCCAGGAGTGCTTGGACAAATGGCTTTTTACACATCAGTTAATGGTGCGTTCAAAGCAGTAGGCTCACAACTTATTAATGTAATATCTGCTAAGAAAGAAGAAAACACGGAAGATAGTTATGGAACATCTGAGCCAGTTAAAAAACCTGCCAGGAGGGTTGCTATATGAAAACAACAGTAGTACCTGCTCAAATTACAACAGTTGAAGATAAAATTGCCGGTAACTTATCAATGCTGCAAATATCTCTATTAACCATAGCTTTGTTTTCAGGTGCAGGGATTTATACAGTTCTTCCTAAAAGCATGGAGCTTGAACCATACAAAATACCACTTATCATTCTAGTTCCAGGAATACTATTTATTCTCTCACTTCGTCTTAAAGGAAGAGTCATTTTTAACTGGTTACTTGTTATTGCTATTTATTATTTGTCTCCAAGAATGTACTTATTTAACAAAAATGATACTTCAATGCGTGATTTAAGTTTCCTTAAAAATGAAATTAAGAAAAAGACCAAAAAAGCAAAGAAGGAAAAAGAAGTCGAGGAAGTAATATATTCTCCAACTGACCAATTAGCTTTTGAGCGGTTATTTATAGAAGGAAAAGAAGTTCGTCTTATACCGGATAAGAAAGGAGTAATTCGTGCCACTATTGCCTAATTTATTATCATCAAGATCGCAAATACAAATTAAGGAAGTTAGGGACAATATCTTAGTTCTTCCTAAAAACACATACTGCGTGTTACTTGAAACATCATCTGTTAATTTTGAACTTAAAAGCGATGAGGAACAAGATGCGTTGCTTGAAAACTTTCAAAACTTCTTAAACTCCCTTCCTTCACGACTACAGATTCTAGTTCGAATTAGAGAACTAGATATTGATATGTATTTAGATGAGTTAAAGCTTTCTGAACAAAACGAAAAAGAACAGGTGTTTAAAAAACAAATCCAAAATTACAGGGAGTTTATTAAGTCACTAGTTTCTGGAAACAAAATACTGTCCAGAAGGTTTTATATTATTATTCCCTACAGCCCTACTGATAATAGTGATTTTTCTTTAATAAAAGAGCAGCTACAAGTTACGCAAGACATTGTTATTAAGGGCATTGAGAAAATGGGAATGCGTGCCAGGCCTTTGGAAAACTTAGAAATATTGCAAATGTTTTATTCCTTCTATTCTGAAGTACAAAACAAAATACAACCATTGTCCGCTGAGGCAATAGGTAAAATAACAAACTATGGATCAACTAATATCTAACATTTATACAAACATCTATTCAAGCTTTAATAACTTTAACAAAGTTACCAAAAAGTTAAAGAAAAGAAGAAAGAATAAGAAAGCCAAGATAGAGGCTTTAAAGTTTGAATTTGGAACACAAGATATAATCGATCACATTTCCTACTCAGGACTCCTAAATGAGAAAAGTTACCTCTACATTGATGATAAATACATTAGAGTATTATTTATTTCGGGTTACCCCTACAACGCAACTTCTGGTTGGTTAAACATGCTGATTAATTTTAATCATAATGCTGATATTTCTTACCATATAGAACAAATTGAAGCATCAAGTGCAATTCCAAAACTTACCAGGAAGATTACTGAGTTTGAATCAATTAAGCGCGCACGAACAAAGAATGGAAGTATTGTAGGAACAGAAATTTTAGATCCACTTCAATCTGCTGTTGATCTTAAAAATAAAATACTTCGAGGTCAAGAAAAACTCTTTCAGGTGTCGATTTACATCGCACTTTTTGCCGATTCATTAAATGAACTCAACAAAAAGACAAAACTACTTAATACTGTTATGGCAACACGCCTTTTTTACACCAAAACTGCAACATTTCAACAGTTACTCGGTTTAACTTCAGTACTTCCAAGGGCTGATAACGCGCTAAACCAAAAAAGAAATTTAGATAGTTCTACTGCAGCTTTAACTTTTCCATTTGTTTCCTCAGAACTTGTACAAGACAAAGGAATACTCTATGGAATAAACAGATCAAATAACTCGCTTGTCATACTTGATCGGTTTTCTTTACACAACGCTAATTCGATAATTTTTGCTCAATCCGGGTCTGGAAAGTCATATACAGCCAAAGTTGAGATTTTAAGACAGCTCATGCAAGGAACTAAAGTAATTGTTATTGATCCGGAGCGCGAATATGCACAATTAACAAAATCAGTAAACGGAACATATATAAAACTTTCTGCAAAATCTAATGAAAAGATCAATCCCTTTGATCTTTCTTTAACGCAAGATGAAACTTTGTCAATGCATATTCAAGATTTAACTGAAATCATTTCTCTTATGGCAGAGGGATTATCCCCTAATGAAAAGGCAGTACTTGACCGAGCGATTATACAAACGTACAAAAAGTTGGGTTTTTCATTAAATGGAGCTAAAAAGGGTAAAGAGTATCCACTTCTTAAAGACCTTTACAAAACGCTTAAAGAGCTCAAGGAAAAAGATCTTTGCTCAAGACTTGAAAAATATGTCAAAGGGTCACTCTCGAGTGTATTTGATAGTAAAACAAATATTAAATTAAATAACAGATTAATCATTTTTGATATTAAAGATTTACCAGAGTCATTGAGGCAAATAATGATGGTTGTACTTTCCAACTTTGTCTATAACCAGGTAAAAAGTAACATTGCCAAGCGTTTACTTGTAATTGATGAGGGATGGATGCTACTTGAGCACCAGGAAAGCGCTAGATTTGTTGCAGGACTTGTAAGACGAGCAAGAAAGTACTATTTAGGGGTTTCTATTATTTCACAGCAGGCAAATGACTTTTTAAATAATGAATACGGTAAAGCAATTGCTTCGCAAAGTTCTCTTCGAATACTAATGCGTCAAGACACCACCACTATTACAAATGTAGCCAAAGAATTTAATTTATCTGAGTATGAACAAAAGTTCTTATTAACTTGCGACAAGGGTGAAGCGCTAATTATTGCTGATCAAAATCACGTTGCAATAAAAGTAGTTGCAGCTGAAAAAGAGCATCCTCTCATTACTACAGATCCTTCTGAGAGGCAAGTAATACGTGAATCCTAATCTTTTAAAAAGCATAATGGCAATTCACTCTCTTAAGCGTGAATTCCAAATTGTCAGTTTAACTTTTATCCTTCTTTTTACCATTCCTATTTTTTCTATTTTTATTTTAACTAATGCAGGTATACAGATTGTTTCTGATCAATTAGTAAGTCAAGATACTCACACACATAATGTTGATATCCATGATCCCATAACTGGCAAAGTTATAGCAACTGTTCCTATTACCTCTACCTGGCCATTACATGGAGTTGTAACGCTTGAATTTGGTGCAAATGACCTACCATACCAACCTCTTCATACAGGCATAGATATCGCAAATGTTGAAGGCACTCCAATTGTTGCTGCTATAAGTGGGACTGTTATTTATTCAGATGAGATTAACTGGGGGTATGGAAATCATATTGTTATTGATAATGGGAATAATATAGTCTCACTTTATGGGCATTTAAGTGAAAGAAACGTTCAAAAAGGAGATAAAGTGGTTGCAGGGCAGACAATTATAGGAAAAGAGGGGGAAACAGGTTGGGCAACAGGACCACATTTACATTTTGAAATTGACGTATTTAATATACCCGTAAATCCGAGAACTTTTATTGAGGGAGATCCTTAAATTGTAAAAAATACTTTTTTGGTATAATATCGAGATATGACTAGTACAAAGTTCAGTATTGGGGTAGGAAATAGAATCAAGTTAATAAGAGAAGAGTCTGGGAAAACTCAAGATGAGATCGCTAAAAAAGCTGGTATGAATACTAATTACTTTGCTGTAATTGAGCGAGGTGAAGTAACAACTTCAAGTGAGAAGCTACAGAAAATTGCAAATGCTCTCGGAGTAGAAGTTTCAAAAATAACTAACTATTGAAAAATTGATTTAGTTATTTTAAATATAAAACAATCAGGGTTTTTACTAGGCTCACAGTCATACCGGTATCAAGCTCATAGTATAGTTATTTAACAACATTAGTGCTTGTGTTCCATTTTCAATTCAGTTTTATCCATCATTGATAGCATTTTAATTCCTCCAGTTTTAACAAATCGAACAAAAAGAATTGCAGCGAAAACAAGAAAAACAATATTTAAATAGCTAGTATAATTCCAGTGTATACCTTCGGTAAGAATAGCAACATGACGATTTGTTGGAATAATGTGGAGTGATTCAAAAAGAAACTCAACGATATATCCTGCTGCCGCCATAGTGATATAAAAAGTAATAAGTATGTAGCTCATTACTTTCCATCCGTAATATTTGCGGTAAATATCAAGAACAGGAAGTACAATAAGGTCTGCAAAGATAAAACTCACTACCCCACCAAAACTAATGCCTCCTTGCCAAAGTACTGCAGCCAGTGGTACATTACCAACTGAACAGACAAAGGAAATTATCGCAACAAGTGGCCCAACAAGCGGGCCTTCAATTTTTGCAAGTGTTGGATGTCCAGTTAAGAAAAATGCCTGCCAAAATGCGTGGGGAACTAGCACTGCAAGAGCTCCTGCAACAAGAAAGCCAAGAGCTATATCAATCCAAACTGATACCCAGTCCATAACAAAGTATTCACTTATCGCTGTAAATCCTTTATTACTTAGTAACTTTTGTAGAAATGTACCGTTTCCTGATACACTCATATCCATAGCTGCATGCCCTTCCATTTTTCCCGCAATTCCTTTTGCAGCATGGTTTTGTGCAAGCTTAATAAGTTTTGGAGTAAGTGTTAAGCGAAAGATTAATGCAATAAGAATTACCATTATGATTCCACCCACAAATTCTGCTGCCATAAACTGCCATCCTAAAAGAACTACAAGAATAATGCCAAGTTCGATAACAAGATTAGTTGAGGCAAGTTCAAATACCATTGCTGAAGTAAAAGAGGCACCTTTTTGGAAAAGGGAACGAGCAAGTGCTATTGCGGCATAGGAACAGGAACTTGATGCAATTCCAAAAAGAGTAGCATAAGAAAGATTACGAGTCGAATTGCCTCCAAGTTTCTTTGCTATGGCTTTATGAGATACAACGGCTTGCACTACTCCTGAGAGGGCAAACCCTAGAATGAGTGGCCAGAGAACTTCCCAAAACATTGAGAAGGATACATAAAGTATTTGGAATATAACATTCATATGATAAATTAATCACTACAAGATGTACTTTTTTTTGCCATTCTATCAATATACGCGACTGTGGGTTCTTGAGGTAAATCTTTTGATATATTATTACTTCCCTGAAAAACAACTAATACATCATTATTATGAATAGCTTGGTTTTGATAATTGGTTATCTTTATATGGTTAATATATCCTTGAGTTTTAGCGTAATCAAGTGGATATTTAATGTTCGTGAATAAGTCTTTCCATAGTGCCCCAGCTTGTTCAATGTGAACTACGTCTCCAACCTGATCATGTAGGTGTGCTTTTTCTAATTGGTTATTAGAATCTGTTTCAGTTGCTTTACCAGTTAAAGTACATGGTTTTTCATACATGTATTTTATATTGGAAAAATCTATCTTTTGATTGTTGTTAAATACCGCAAACCCAGCATGATAATGTATTTTAGCTTGAGGCTGTAGTCTGTGGTAGATAAAATATGAAGCAATACCTACAATTACAAGAATAACTGCAATGACTATGATAAACAGCTTTTTATTCTTCATTTTATTTTTTCTTTAACTGTTTATAAAGCCAAAGTCCTAGTAAAACTAGGTCAATAAAACCAACTAACCAAAACAGTGAAAATATAATTCCAAATGCTCCAAATCCATTTCCATACATCATGTTTCCTCCATTACCCCAACCCATCATATGATATCCACCTCCTTTCATATTTGGATAACAATTACTCGCTTGTTGTCCAATTTTGATATGCATATTCTCTTCTCCATTATTTCCCATCATACCCTTGATATTGTTGTTCATTTGAATATGGGTGTTAGTATTATTGAATTTTTGGCTCATAGCATATTCACCTATTTTTTCAAAGTCTGTACTACTTAGTTTTTGACAAGTTAATTGATTGCTTTGCAATTGAGTTAGGAGCTGTTTACCTTGTGCTTCATCTAGTTGCTGTTGCTGAATATCTTTGGGACTAACTGTAATCGATGGATTATTGTAACTACCCATCATTTGTGCATTTGTAGGAGTAGAAAAAAATATGCTAAGAGCTAAAAGTAAAAGAGGAAATGTTAATAAACGCACAATCATAAAATCATTATATCACTTAATTACTTTGCGCTGTTAATTCATGCTAATCTTCCTATTTTATCCAACTCAGTGATTATAATCCGATAAATCCGTGTGTTGCACATTTTCGCTTTTAAGACTAACTTCATGAAATAATTTTAATAAGCTTAGTAAATTTAATCATTTCTTTAGTAACCTCATTTGAATCTATTCTTCTCATTATTTCTCTACTATTATTTTGAGAAAGTATATTTAAACTACCTTCCCAAAGTATTTTTCTATCTAGAATTGCAAGCTTGCGATGATGATTATTTGTAGCCAGTAAAGCTTGTACGCCCATACATTCAAAATTATGTACAGCAATTTGAGCTTGGTGTTTCATTATGAGGTTGTCATATTGCTCAGGAGCTTTAGTAATAATGTAAATCTTTACGCTGTTTTGTAAAAGTGTGTTAAGAACTGTATAAAACTGATTAACTCTACTTGTTGTAATAAAAGGACTTTCAATTATTACCTCTTCTTTGCTATGATATAAATCTTGGAGAAAAGTAGGATAGAACGTTTTTTCATCAAATAACTGGGATTTGAAGGAATTATTCATCATTATCCTCCTTGGATAATGCTTGATAAGCCTCCATTAACTTGTTAAAATGGCTAAGCAGCGGTTCCAAATAATTTGAGTCCGCCGCTCCAGCATTTTATAATTACTATTCTAAGTGTATTTTTGAAATATTCCTATTTTGCTTAAATAATCTCCATAATATATAAAGGACTGATAATGACCCAATTTGTAGAAGCAAAAGAGCATTTCTAGGGTCAAACTTATCTGCAAGAAAACCAATTAAATATACGAGGATCCCGAAAAATAAACTACCAGCAAAAGAATTTAGGGATGACATAGTTGCTCGTTGCTGATCACTAAACTCTTTTTGCATAAGAGATGCTTCAGCAATTGAACCCGTGCCAAAAAAGATGGAACTTGTAGACATAAGAAATGGAGACAGCTTGGTAATAACTATAAGAGAGAAAAATGCAACACATTTACCGTATATTTCACCATAAAAGAGAGTGTTTATTGCTCCAAGTTTGTTAATTACCCATCCGCTAAATCTAAAACCTATTGCAGCACCTATGTTGGATAATGTTTTTGCAATCCCAACTGCCCAAATTGGCAGAATTGTGTTATAAAATGCTGCCTGGAACTGATAGGATGTTTCTCCGAATCCATAATCTAATATACTTGAAATAGTAAGTAGTCTTAAGTTTGCATTATTTTTAAAAGCTGCAAATCCTCTTTTTAAATCTTGTATTACCGAAGTTTCCGATATTTTGTTATTACTTCGATCCGTAATTTGAAAACTAATATACAAACATACAACTTGAGGTATTACCGATAACCACATAACAAGTGGGAATGAAAAGTTTGCTATAAATGCTCCAAGTAAGCCTGAAACAGCAAGAGCTATTTGAAACCATGAAGTCAATCTACCAAGATATACATGATAATCATGCTCCATGCCTTCATCGGACAACATATTATGAAGCAATGCATTATTATTTCCACTATAAAAGGCACGCGATAATCCTTCAAAAAAGGCTCCTACAGCAAGTAACCAGAAATTTAGACCTATTGCGTAAAAAATTACAAATAAAGCTGCAAAAACCGCCCCAAGAATAATAGTTTTTTTTCTTCCTATTCTGTCAGCAAATATCCCCGTAGGTACATCAAATAGCGCTGAGACGATATATGCTATAGAAAATACTAATCCCCCTAAAGCATAGGAATGAGAGATATGCGAGAAATATATTATTGCAATTGGACCATACATTTTAAAATCAGTAAAAAAATTAAACCATGTCAATAATCGAATATTTTTTTGTAAGGACATATACTTATATGTAATTGTAGCAGAGTTTAAGAGGAGACTTTATAATTGTATTTGATTATTAATTGACAAATTATCGTAAACAATCTAGGCTTATATGAGTGCTCTATATATACTAATCATGTTTACAATTATATTGACAAATAGGTTTACAATTAAAATATCCACACTATTGACAAATAGGTTTACAATTATATTGACAAATAATATAAATTATAGTATACTTTAGCTATGAAAGAGCCGCGATTTCATTATACTATTGATATAGTAAATAATTTAGCTAGCATAGAGCGATTATATGGACAATTATCCTCTGAGGATTTACGGCCTTCGATTTTACTAAAGCTAACCCAAGAGAATCAAATACTAGCTACACACTATTCAACAAGTATTGAAGGTAACCCTTTATCTCCCCAAGACGTCACAAATATTATATTAAATGACACAATACCAGTAACAAAATCTGAAAAAGAAGTCAAAAACTATTTCTCAGTTCTTACAACAATATTTGGCCTGGCAAGAAAAAAAGAACCATTAACCACGAGTTTAACGCTTCGATTACACAAAGAACTAATGAAAGGTATTGATAAAGAAAGCGGTGTATTTAGGAATAGTGGTGTTTTTGTAGGTCATAAAACAAAGACTGAAATCGTGATCAAACACAATCCTCCATTTCATACCAAAGCTGAAATAGAAAAAGCACTAGAGGATTTATTTGCATGGGTTCAAGATCAGGGAAATCTTCACCCAATAATTTGTGCAGGCATACTTCACCACCAGTTTGTCTATATCCATCCATTTTTTGATGGAAATGGTAGACTCGCTCGCATTCTAACCACCTACTTTCTCTTATTAAAGCACTATGAGGTCGCAAAGTATTTTATACTAGATGATTATTATGATATTGATAGAACACAGTATTCAGATATGCTTCATAAAGCCGACAATGGAGATGAAACAAAATGGCTAGCTTATTTCTTAGAAGGTATTTCACATTCATTACAAGCAGCTCTTGCCAGAATTAATGAACTTAAAAATTCGTCAATTGACGAGATAACAGGCGAAAAAAGAGTACTTGTTACAAATAGAGAAGAAGAAGTATTGCAAATTCTACTAGAGAAAAAAGCAATAAAAACAAATGATATACAAGATCAATTACAAGTAACTAGACAACAGGCTCATCAGTTACTTTCTTCATTAGTTACTAAAGGTTTAGTAAAAAAGTTTGGAATAACCAAATCCAGTTATTACAAATTGGTAAAAACTACATAACTTAAACTCAAATTTATACACTACCTATAATAAGGCTAGATTTGTTATAATACGATGACAATGCGGAGTGGTGTAATGGCAACACGCCTGACTTTGGATCAGCGCGACTCTAGGTTCGAATCCTAGCTCCGCAGCAATTAGTCCTATAGTTGATTTAGCTTCTAAACTTTGCTATACTGCTTCTCAATGGATACAACGGTTTATCTTATCCGTCATGGCCATATTGATTTACCTATTACACAAGGTGAGCCTACTATTTATGGACCTGAGGTATTACTTAGTAGTATAGGTCGTCAGCAAATGAGGAATTTAGGGCAAAAGTTATCTAAGCAGCGTGTTAAATTCGATGAAATATATACAAGTCCACTACTTCGTGCTCGTCAGTCAGCATATTTAGTAAGCAAAGAAGTAGGAAATCCTCCTATTTTATACGTAGATGGATTAAGAGGTCTTAAGTACCCCACTTGGAGAGGTCGACCCGTAAGTGAATTGAAATCTGAAGAAGAAATATTTACTGATGAATCTTTGCGCGAGGTAAGTGAGCGCATATGGAAAACTTTTCAGGAGTTAGTATTAGCAAGTTCGAATAAAACGATTGGTATTGTTATGCATGGTGAGGAAAGTGGTGTGTTACTGCATCAACTTACAAATCCTGAGCAAGATGCCGAATTGGGTAGGTCAATGGGAAATGGTGAAGCGACAAGATTAGTAGTTTCCTCAGAGCTTAGGCTTAAGGAAAAACAAAATATCATTCCATATGAAATAAAGGTTGGAAAAGAAAGGGCATAGTTATTTATTTTTCAATAAGCTGTCTAATATCTGTACAATATTCTTGATTTAATTGACGAATATTCTATATCAAAGCTATTTTTCTCACTAATTTAAATCTGTTAGGTCTTGACAAGCGTCAGGAAATTTGATACAGCATTTTTATGCATAACAATATTCAGTCACTTTATACATTTATCGAAGCCGCAGAAAAGAGTCGTAAGTATCTACCTGCAACCGCACAAAACCTACGCTTAGCTCTAAATAAAATAGAACCAGAGCTCAACGAAGAAGAAAAAGCATCCATAGATAAATTATTAGAAAACATTAATCAAATATTTCATACCTATTATCAAAAAAATACTTCATCTGTAACAGTATCATCAGTGGAGACCTATAAGAGTAGAGTTAAAAAAGCAATATCCGATTTCCAAAGATATGGTTTAAATCCTACAGGTATGAATTCTTGGAATCCTAAAATAACTGTGAGAAAGAAAAAAAATGATCAATCCAAAATTCAAGAATTGACTCCTGAAAATGTTGATCAAAATATAGAGAAAGATGAAGTTGAATTGTCAAGTAATAAAACTACTAAATTTGAATTACCGTTAAGAGAGAACACTAAAGCAATAATTTTACTACCTACAGATATTACAAAGAAAGAAATTGCAATTTTACGTAAATATATAGATTTTTTAGATAGTATTGCAAAAGAAGAACCAGAAAATATTAGTAAATCATGAGAATCTATGAACTCAAAGAAAAATATTACATATGCTTTTATTGACAGCCAAAATCTAAATTTAGGTACTAGTAAGGATATTTTTAAAAATAACAAAAAAATATATTCTGGATGGAAACTTGATTACAGAAAGTTTAGAATATATTTAACTGATAAATTCCATGTTAAAAAAGCTATTTTGTTCATTGGCTATATAAAAACTAATGAAACCTTATATAAGCGTCTTGAGGCATACGGCTATGACCTAGTTTTCAAACCAACAGTTAAGGATAGTCAAGGTAAACCTAAAGGAAACGTTGATGCTGAATTAGTATTACATGCAGTTGCTATTCAGTATTCAAAATACGACAAAGCGGTTATTGTTTCGGGAGATGGAGATTTTTATTGCCTTCATGAATATTTAGAAAAGACTAAAAAGCTATCAAAAATCATTATACCTAATGCAAAAAATGAGTCTTCTTTGCTAAAACAATTTCAAAAATATAAAATATTTATTGTGTTTGATAAAAAGAAATTAGAGTATAAACATTAAAAATGGGAGGCGTTGCATATAACACGTAGTCATATGTTCGTTTCCCCCTAATGATAGTAGTATTTTACTAAAAACTAGAGGAAAAGTCAATAATGTAGGTTCAAATTCTTCAAGTTCTCGTACATTAGTACTATGCTTGGAAGAATTTGGAGCCATCCTAGGGCAATCTCGCCAGCTAAGTAACCCAACCCGGATTCGAACCTTTTCTCAAAAGTGATATAATAAAAATATGAATAATAAACGAAAGATGATAGCATTTGTAGTACTTGCAGTAATTACTGATGCTAGTAGTGTCCCATTAATTGCTAATCCTTCAACTAGTCATATTTTTATCGTTTTGCCATTAATAACAACTAGTATTTTCTTGTTTTTTGCAGGCTATTATGCTGGTCTAGGTAAGAAAGCAAATAAATAGAAAGATGAAAAGACCAAAATTTTTAACAATATGGCTCATTGTAATACTTCTATTTTCTATTGCACTCACTGCTGATTCCCTCACATATCTTCCTATGATACGTCTTACGAAGAACTATATAAGCCTTTTGGGAATTGTTGCTGGTTTTGTACAGGTATGGTCAGTTATCCAGTTACTAAGATGGAAAAAGATAGGGGTCACGCTATTACTATCCTCAGCAATAGTAATTTTTCTGGTTACTGGATTTAATGAATTTCAGATTGTTTCCAATGTAAACCAAATAATTATCAGTATGTTAATGGTTTTAGTAGTCAATATTGTTATGCTTGGCATTTTATATTTGGCGATAAGACCAGTCTGGAAAAACTTTAAATAGCAGCACAAAAAGCTCAGATATAGCCCAGTATGGCCAGCATTACATATAGTTTGGAATATAGAAGTTATCATTATTTTGTAACCAATAAGTTCGAATAGCGTCTATGTCCGCCAGCTGCATTTTTAGCCTCAAAAACCGTCATAATTTAGAAAAAAATGGCATGACCCAGTCCGGATTCGAACTGATAGCCTCAAAGTGTTATAATTTTTATTATGGATGGAGACATTAAAGAGAGTTATCCTGGACAAGAACCAACACCTACAGTTGCTATAGAAAAGTTATTTGGCAAAAGCTTTGAAGCACCAAGGTTAGATAACAACTCACTAATTCCAGTTGGAGGAGGAAGTATTTTTACTAATGAAATGGATATTTCAGTCGTTGGAGATTTTGAAAACCTTCAGGAAGTATTACAAGAAATGCATGATAATACAGGTATATATAATCTTCCTGAGCTTAAAAAATGGTTAGATTCTCAAGGAATCGGATTAGATGAAAAATTGTTTGCTTACTTATTTTCATTTACAAAAATATTAGAAAAAAGATATCCATCCTCATTAGAAGTGCAACCCGCGAGACAACAAGCCTATTCAAAAGCAAAAAATGGTGAGGTTAAGTTAAGCGAATTATTTGCTAATAATACAGTGGCATGCGCAGAGATAGCTGCATTAGCGCAGTATTATTTGCAACAAGAAGGTGTAGAATCACGGTATTTTAGTGGTGCTGTTCTTTGGGACAAACAACTCGAATTTGCAGAAGAACATAGTTTTATTGTTATACCACAGGGTGAACATCAGCTTCTTTTTGATCCGATGAACCCAACAAATACCACTCAAGGTTTATTTCCCAGTATTTACACTACAAGCGCTAATTTCGACCAAGAAGTAAGAAGAAGACAGAAACGATTTGTTCCTGCAACAAACGTACTGAGCAAAAAACAAGCCTATTATGGAGTAAACAATGGTACTAAAGTTTCAGAGATGAATGTCGTTGCTTGATTTAATACTGAGCCAAAACAAAGTTGAATTGGTAAAGATTCTGATGATAAAAAATTCCTACAAAGTCCACAATCGCCAGCTTCTATTTTTGCTATAATTTAGCCTCAAGAGTTATCATTTTGCTTACAAACTGGTGTCTGGATTCGAACTGCGGGTTCAGAGTAGACTAAATATCTACAGATCAAAGAATGGCATCTTGTGTGTAATAGCTATCTGTTTTATCTCACTGTTTTTCTCGATACTTAGAGAGGTGTCATATCCTAAATGTATGCTGGGTTCATGCTCGATATACTTCCTCTGGAACTGGCTCAAGCCAGGTAACACCATTATTTACAATTGCTAGATGGGTCATGTTATCTTCTTCGGTTGGGTGTGCACCATGCCAGTGTCTGGTCTTTGGAGGAATTCGTACAATATCACCAACATTTGCATCGATTATTCCCTGCCCTTCAATTTCTACTCTTCCATTACCTTCAAGAAAATACAGTACTTGCTCACCACCATGTGTATGCCAAAAAGTCCGTGCATCTTTATCAAAAGTAACTCGAGCTACCATAGTGCAACCATCTTCTGAAGCCGAAATGGATTGAATATGAGTTGTACCTGTAAAGTTATCTGAGGATCCTTGTTGTGCGGGAATGTCATTAATCTGAGTTGGTTGTTTATTCATAAGACATATATTAACAACTTAAAGTATTTTAAGTCAAGAAATATTGTGTAAGTAATTAGTAAAAATTGCTATAATATACATATGATAGAACATTGGCAAAATTTTTTTGTTATGGTTGGAGGCGGAGCTGCAGCACTAACAGGTTTAGTATTTGTTGCATTGTCACTCAACCTTGAGACAATAGTAAAGGACTTAACGCACAGAAATCGCGCAATAGGCACACTTGCTGGTTTTACTGCAATATTTGTGATCTGTGCTTTCGGGTTAATCGGAGATCAGCATTACCAAGTATTCGGACTTGAGTGGTTAATTGTTTCAATCTTCGCAGGATATATTTATGTGAAAGGTATTGTGGAAGTAAAAAAACGGGGAATAAACCTACTTACTTTAGGGGTTAACCGCATTGTTGTTGGAACAGGGTTGTATGTAGTTGAAATACTAGGTGCATTATTATTTACATTAGGATCTATGCTTGGTTTATACATAGCTGCAATAGCGATGATTATCTTACTCGCCTACACTATTACAGGAGCATGGTTACTAGTTGTTGGTGTTTGCACAGAGAAAACGAAAGTACAAACTACAAAGAAATAGCTGTTAGAAAATTATTCCTGTAAAAAGTTCCTACATAGTCCACCAGTGCCAGCAACTAATTTAGCATGATTTAACAATCTAATTTTTAGCATCCTGCTTGGTCTTCAAAACCTCTGATATAATTATATTGTGAAAACTATTTTTCCTTCCAAACTAAAGCAAGGAGATGAAGTAAGAATTATTGCCCCCTCAATGTCATTAAATGTAGTATCTATATCAGAGCAGAAACATGCAATAAAGCTGTTAACAAATCTAGGTTTTAAAATTACCTATGGTAAGTATGTTAATGAAGAGGACAATTTTTATTCCACTTCAGTTCAAGCAAGAGTTGAAGATTTTCATGACGCGTTTTCAGATGAGAACGTAAAAGGCATAATATGCGCAACCGGTGGTTTTAACAGCAATCAACTTCTAAATCAACTAAATTGGGATTTGATTAAAAACAATCCAAAAATATTTTGCGGAAAGTCAGATATTACTACTTTAAATAACGCTATCTATGCTAAAACTGGATTAGTTACCTACTCTGGCCCAGGCATACATACACTAGGACAAAAATATTTCTCCAATTACACTATTGAATATCTTAAGAAATGCTTAATAAAAGAGGATGTTTTTGAAGTTGCAGCAAACAATGAGTGGGCAGATTGGGAAGACGAAGATAAGGAAGCTAAGATTAATAAAAGCGAAGGGCATTGGTTATTTCATGAAGGTAGCGTAAGTGCAAAAATATTAGGAGCTAATATGACAATGTTTGCCCTTCTTAAAGGATCAGATTACTTTCCAAATATGAATGACAGCATATTATTTCTTGAAGATGATTACGAAGAAGACGCAATGCATATAGATACAACACTTCAGTCAATAATTCTAGATAGATCCTTTCCAGGCGTTAAAGGGATTGTATTTGGCAGATTTCAGAAGAAAAGTAAAATTACTTATGAAATTTTAAAACAGATAATTTCTACAAAACAAGAATTAAGAAGTATGCCTATAATTGGAAACGTTGACTTCGGTCATACATTTCCCCAGATAACATTTCCAATCGGGGGCACTGCCAAACTACAAGTTAACAATAGATCTAATCTACAAATATTAGAACATTAGAAAATGTTACTATAAAAGTATCCATATATCCACGATGGCCAGCTCAAACTCTTCAACAATATTAGGCTCAAAAATATTCAAAAATTGATTAAGAATGGTTTGACTATGTTTTAATTCAAACTGCTATAATATTACTATGAAAAATTTTGCATCTCATATTCTTTTAAATCAATTAAAAGCTGCACATGCTGCTCTTGAGCAAACTATGGAAGGTGTAACTGATGAGGTAGCCCATTTCATGCCTCCTGGAAAAGCTAATCCAATTGCTGGAACTTATGCCCATTTGGTATTCTCAGAAGATATGTTTATCCACAATTTCTTAATGAACACTAAACCCTTAATGGAAGCTGATTTTAAAGGAAAAACTGGTGCAAGTGAAATACAGCCCATTGATTGGCAAGTAGCTTATCCTAAATGGTTGAAAGAAGTAAAATTAGATCTAAAACAATTCAATGAATATGCAAAGAGAGTTTTTGCAGAGAGTGAAACGTATCTCGCATCTTTAACAGACGAGGATTTAAAAAAAGAGATTGATATGAGTGCATTTGGTATGGGAACAAGAAAAGTTTATGAGTTTATCGCTAACTTAATTAGTGGGCATGTATACCCGATAATGGGAGAGATATCAGTTCTTAAGGGAATACAAGGGTTAAAAGGTTATCCATTTTAATTCATTCTGATATTAATCTGCCACTCGAGATAACTAAAAAGTTCCAACAAAATTAACCAGTGCCAGTAAGTAAATTTCGCCTATTACATCAATTTAATTTTTAACTCCCTCCTAGAACGTTATAACTTCTGATATAATTCATTTACAATGTTTATGAATAGACTGAAATATTTAATTGTTACTTTAATTCTAATATTTTTAGCAATAGGTGCGGTTGTACTTATTCATGAATTAACAATTACTGCCGATAATACAACTGCTGTTGTGCAGGAAATGAAAAGCTTGAATCGTTGGGAAACTGCTTCTTTTACCATTGAGAAAGTAATTGATACGGGAACAAATGGAAACGTTTTTCAACAGTTTCTGTTTGGTAATAGGATTCTACTTGTAGCTCATGGAGAAGTAATAGCAGGATTTGATTTATCAAAATTTTCTAAAAATGATATAGCAATTACAGGTAGTAGTATAACGATTACGCTTTCTTCTCCAGTGATACTCTCGTCGTCGATAGATAATTCAAAGACAGAAGTTTATGATCGTAATCAAGGATTGTTAGTGCCATTTAATAATAATTTAGAAACAGAAGCTCTTGCGAGTGCACAAAGCACCATTAAAGCTGCAGCATGTCAAGAAGGTATATTAAATAATGCCTCAGCTAACGCAAAATCCCAACTTACTTCAATTTTATCCTCATTTAATTTTACTCATATCACCATAAATATTCCTCAGGGTCACTGTTAAGTAACTATTACATAAACTCCGAAATAAAGATTTACATTAAATTTTTGGTGTGATAAAGTACGATTATTATATGAGAAAAATTATTACAACAACATTTCTTACGCTTGATGGCGTTATGCAAGCTCCAGGTGGATCTGAGGAAGATACTTCAAATGGATTTGCATATGGAGGTTGGCAAATGGGTTTTGATTGGGGTAACGAAGGGAATACTATTATGAACAAATTCATGACTACTCCTTTTGAACTACTATTAGGAAGACGAACCTATGATATTTTTGCAGCTTACTGGCCTCATCACAAAGAAGAGCCCCATATTGGAAAGCCATTCAATAGTTCAAAAAAATATGTTGTTTCACATAAACCATTTAAGCTTACTTGGAACAATTCCGAGCTTGTTAGCGGAGACGTAGTAAAAGAACTAAAAAGACTCAAAAATGTGGATGCTCCTGATCTATGGGTTTGGGGAAGCGGTAATCTTATACAAACACTTCTTAAAAATAATCTCATAGACCAAATGCATATTTGGACATTTCCCGTTACAATTGGTTCAGGCAAAAGATTATTTGCAGAAGGAACCACTCCTCAACGTTTTAATGTAGTAAGCTCAAAAGTTACTAGCAGTGGTGTAATAATTGCAACCTACGAACTCTTTGAGAAACTCAAAGTTGATCAGCTAAGAGTTTAAGAATGCAAACGAAACAAATATTTCTCGTGCAACAGTTATAATAATTATTGATAAGTTCAGGGAAGAAAAATGAAACTTTTCTTCCCAAGATATTAAATTTGATCCTCTTCTTTATCTACTTGGGCATTATTTCCAGGATCATTTTGCCATTCCTGCCCTTCATTTGAGGATTGACCTCCTTTTATGCCGGAAGAACTTTCATTGGAAGAGGATTCGTTATGAGAATGTTCCCCTCCTTTTTTTCGATCTTCTTCAGTTAAATTACTTCCTTTAACTTTAGTATCATTCATTTTATCACCTCCTTTCTTCTTCTGGATCTATGGTATATCTCAAGAGTTAGATAAAATTAAAATTTTGGTAATAAGGATGTAAGAAAAGCTTTTAACAGAAACTAAATTGAAGATTTGTCCGAGAATTTTGCGTATTTACTGCGTACAACATAGGTTCCGCCTACATGATAAATAATATCTACTACAAAATGCGTTATAATAGCTGCTTCAATTCCATAATGCCAAAATATCCAGCCACATAAAAGTCCAATAGGAGTATTGAGCAACATACTTCTTAAAAACATTACAGGAGTAATTGTTCCTAATAGATTTTTTAATGTCGGCAAATGTCCTATTGCAAACAGCACTGCCATAATAATAATTGCTATCCAAAAATCCGCCGTTGTAGATAACCCATTTGTCATATGCAAAATTCTTGACATGATCCATGCTACTAGAGATACGCCAAAAAGACGCATGAATAGTTCTTCGTTTATGCCTCCATAAAATGAGGCAGTAAAGTTTTCCCATTGTGTCGTTTTTAACGCAGTCGTAAGAAGTTTTTCTGGGAAATGCGGTAGAAATAACAAATCAAGAAGCATTAATAAAACTCCTCCTATAATCCCACAAATACATGCGGTAAAAATTATTATAATAATTTGTTGCATTGACCCACCTGATATAACTTCGTCGATTAGGCGTGTACCAAGCCCAATTTGATGACCCACATAAAGTCCGATACCAATAACTATTGCAAATACAACAGCATTTTGAAGTACTGACAGGAGAAGAAGCGCTTTTGGAGACATTTTTATTGGCTTTTTCTTTTTTGATTCACTAAGCAGCCGCAAACTATATGGCAGAATTGCTATGCTGCCTATAACTGCTAAAGCTAACAGAATACAAAATTCAAACAACAAATGAGGATACATAGTCTTAAAATAAGTGTAACACAGTAAGAACTATATAAACGATTTAATATGAATTACCTTACTAAATGTATCTATGAATACCTATTTCATTAAGAAGAGAAATTTTATTAAAATACCAAAAACAGCTAGTCCTATCAAGCTCATTACTCCACCAACAAAGAATATGGTAAGACCAATAGGTGAATCCCAACTAGTCCAATTATCTCTATCAACGAGTGCTTTCATTTTTGCTACATGTTGAAAATGTTTATCTTCAAGACTCATAATTCACCTCCTTTTAAATATCAAGATATTCTATTGGAATTTCAACTTGTTTTGTGTATTCGATAAGCGTTGATAGAAGCGATTTTGGTAATACATTTTTAAGGTCATTTGGGTTTTTAACGATATGCAGTTCGCTTTTTTTAGGATTTATAAGGTAATCACCACTTGCCTTCCATTCGTTCTTATTAGTAAAAAGACTTGCTTTACATACTGTTTCTAAAAAGACTACCCAATTCCCTTTTTGTGTAAGAAATATAGTAGCTTTTTGATACCACTGCTTATCATCACTAAAACCATCCCATTTACCAATTAGAGTTCCAATAAATCTTTGTTCGCGTTCTGTTCCACTTAAACCAACTTTTAATGCTATTTCTTTCATGCCCTTTTTCTTATTTTGATTTCGAGTGACAAATTCACTAAGTGATCGAACAATGACAGAGGATAGCGCTTCGCCAGCAATACTTTTTGCTTGCTCAAACAAATGAGAATCTTTTTCGCTGACGTAAATTGTTTTATTTGGCATAAACGTATAATATATGTATAAGTATAATATGTCAAGAGGTAAATTTCTTTGCTTATTCTATACAGAGAGTTTAGAGAATATGTTTACTCACATCTATAATATTAAAAATATATAGTAATTTTTTTAAGAGGATGCAAATGAATATTATTGGTTATTTACTTGTTAATGCTTTAGTATCTGCTGATCCAATAGTTGCTGCATAGATGCTTTGTGGTTGATCCCACTGAAGCTGCATAAGTCTTATTCTTTCTTGTAAAAACGCTAGCACTTCATCACCTTTAAGCTCCGAATCAGTTAAAAATGTGAAATTGGGATCACTTTGCAAAATTGCTAAATCTTTTTCATGTCCATTTTGTACTATGACGCGTACATTTTTATCTTTATCTTCCATAACTGTTTTTCCAAGTTCTGAGGGTCCAAAACCAAACTGAACAATTACCTCTTGTGGTTCTGCGATATCTCCTTTTGCCATAAATTTAACATCAGCTCTTGACTCATCACCTGGACTGCTTGACCTATTTAATATGTATAACTCGCCGTAATCTGTGGTATTAGTTGCTGCATCAATTCGTAAATTCCTTGTCCATCTACCTGGTTGTCTCTCCCCTTGATTTTCAAACATTACCTCATCGACTCGACTTGCAGAAAGTTCGACTAAATCTTTTTTAAGTGGCGTTATTAGCTTATATTTTGCTCGCATGTGACCAGATGGTTCAACTAATCCTTGTTGGCCATTATCATCAAAATCTTCATGGGCTCTTGCACCAATTGTCTCACTAACTAGCAGATACATGCCGTCCTTTTTTTCACTATAGGTAAGTGCTTGCATTTTACTATTGTCCGTATAAGATCCAGGCTGTGTAGAAATACATACTTCTCTTCCTTGAGTATCTTCAGAAAAATAACTACTTTGTCTATCTTCATAATATGCTAAATAATAACTCGATGCGTCATGCCCAAGTGTTAATGGAGTATATTTTGAAGCAAGTTTTGTTCTACTAGGAACTTCTTTGGTATTAAAATATTCACCTGAGCTACTGTTATAAGGACCTCCGAAGGTTTTTTCTCCTTCATCAAACAATTCTTTTACAAGAGGAAACGGTACTGCCAGATTTTCATCATGTATGCCAACCAGTGATTCTTGCGGTTCCATACTAAAATAGTAGCATAAAAACCGCAAAATACGGCACTTATCCCTTGACAACACGGTAAATGTGTGTTAATATAAGGCTATGATACAAAAGTTTACCCTCAAAATATTTCTTCAAAAATACTCCACAGAAAATACTTGTCTCGATGAAATAAAAAATATCAGATGGCCAAATGGAATAACGTGTCCAAGCTGTCAAAAGATAACTACTTTTTACAAAATAAATGGTCGTACTGCATATTCCTGTGGTATCTGTAGATATCAAGTATTTCCTCTTGCTGGAACTATCTTTGAAAAAACAACAACCCCTCTTCAATTTTGGTTTTATGCCATGTTTCAAATGACTCATACAAGGTCTGGTATATCTGCAAAACAACTTGAGCGAGAACTAGGAGTAACGTACAAGACTGCACATAGAATGTTTAAACAAATACGAAAGTTAATGGCAGAACCATCGACTTCATTCTCTGATGGAACAATCGAAGTTGATGAAACATTTATGGGAGGAAAAGGAATAAACAGAGCACATAAATGGAGACAAGGGATAGAAGGGAAAGAAAAAGAAATAATACTTGGAATGGTAAAGCGAAACGAATCAACTAAAGGAAAGTCAGAAAATAAAAAAATTTATCTTAAGCACATACCTAATACCGGTAAATGGACACTACTTAACCAAGTACAGGAACATATTAATCCAAAAGCTAAAGTAATAACAGATGAGTGGAGAGGATATACCCAGCTATATAAATATGGGTATGAACATCTATCAGTTAATCATAGAGCTAAGCAATATGTGAAAGGCACTATTCATACACAAAATGTAGAAAACTTCTGGTCAATACTAAAACGTGGTGTTTATGGAGTATACAGAATAGTATCTAAGAAATATTTACAAACCTATGCTGATGAATATGCTTGGAGATATAACCATAGGAGCTTAAAAGAAAATATGTTTGATCAACTGCTTAGGCAAGTAGCCGAGGTAAGAGTATTAAAAGCTTAGATAATAGATACTAAAATTAAGAAGCCTTTCTGCTTACTGCTTTTTTAAGAAGTGCAAAGAAATCTTTTTTTTCAATTTCAGCATTTAGATTAGTTGGAGATTTAATCTTCCTTTTCTTGACCACTTTACTTAACTTTCTATTCATAAAAGAATTGTATCATAGAAAAACCTAAGTATTGAAATCGTTAACAATACTATTTTCTATGTCGCTGATTTATTGCTAAATTAGTGTTCGATATCTTAGACTGTTTTTAAGCATTTTAGAAGCTACTATATCTCAAAACTTTCTCTTCTAATATATGTATATATATTAATAATAGGAGAGAAAGTTTTTGAATGTTTTAGCCACAGAACATATCAAAAAACAGTATTAACCCCTAATACTAAATTGTCTTCGATATTGTCCCCGATGTCGGTGACAATTTTTCATCAATTTTGAAGCTAAAAAAGAATATTTTGTACGACCTACCTTTAAAGAGATAACGGAGTATATCTAAATACGGTTGGGGTTGGCATAAATGGAATTGTTACAATAAAAATAAACAAATACCTCATAAAATTATTTGAAAGAAGACCACTTTTATTAAAAATACTCAGTAATCAATAAACATATGTATTTTAACTTGGCAGTAACAACCTTTAGACGAGAGTTTAGAAATAACCTGATCCAATTGCAAAACCATCTAGATTTTGTGTTTGATTGTTTTGGCTATCATAAATAATTGAGTTTTCCCCTGTTTGCATAATATATGTTTTATTATCGGGCAATAATTCATTCACCCAAAATACATTTTTGGGTATATTAATGATTTGATCTGTTAAAGTCGCAATGTCGTAAATATGAAATTTATATATTGAACCACCTGTACTTGTACTTGAGGTTTCAACATACAACAACTTAGTTCCATCATCAGATATTGTTGGATGCCTAACTACTACAACGCTATTTGAAACAAGGGGTGAATATTTTTGAGAGGAAATATTATACTCTCCAAAAGCACTGTTTTCAGCAAAGTTTGAAAAACCAAAAAATACTTGATTTCCATTTAGAGAAATAACAGATCCATAAGAGATATCTGCTGTATGCGAAAACAGTTTTTGTATTTGTTTGGTATTAATGTCAATACTATAAAAATCTATTGTTGGAGAAACTCCAGGTTCGTTACCAACAGCTACTTTTGTAACAAGCAATTTATTATTTCCAAGCCAACCTATTAGTGAACTTGGGGAGTTAAAACTTGAAGGGTTAGTAAATGCTGGATTGTCAGAGCTTTTAAAAACATCGCTAACTTGTCCAGAGTTAGTGTTTATAAGTTCAATCTTCATTCCTCCAGTAGAATTTTTGCTATCCGACCCATTTAATACAAATGCAATATTGCTGCTATCTGGTGACCAATACCCATCAGATAAAGGACTACCTGATATGATACTTCCTGCATTGAATCCAAATTGATAGTTACCTGATATTATATAAGTTTTAGTTACTCCGGCTTTATTGGTAACAGTTATAGTCTGAGTTGGTAGATGACTTGACGAGTTTGGGGTAGCATTGTTGCCAAAATAGTAGTATTTATTTCCATCGGGAGATACTTTCGCCTCTAACTGCAAACCTATTTGAAGCGGTAAAGATTTAAGTTTATTTATTTTTTTTGTTTCTAGATTGTAACTATCAATTTCAAAATTTGTAGCCCCTCCACTTGAGTTTGTATTTTCCTTAACAAGAAGTATATTTCTAGATTTTATATGCTGATTTGAACTAATATTTAGAGGATTTGGAATATAGTTTTTCTTTGTCAATGCAAAAATAGTAAATGTGCCTGCAATAACTACAATTAGTACAATTAAGACTATTGGAATATGCTTCTTAATAGAATTGTGGGTTTCATAATTTTGTGGTTGATTTACTGCCTCTATTGGTTGAGATTGTTCATTAACTGACTGTTCCATTTTTCAATTATATTTCACTCTAAACATATTGTCAAATAAAATTTTTGTCATCCATCAATCTTCAAAGAGAATCATCAATTTTATCCATCCGTGCCTTGAGGGTATAAGTGCCCAAAATACATATTGCAATGTAAAAATAAAAGCTCTACTATATATTTATTATGCAATTTAATTTCGTACCAATAATACTCGCGGGAGTTGTTCAGTTTGCAATTGGTGCTGTTTGGTATAGTTTTCTTTTCGGAAAACTTTGGGGAAGAATTCACGGTTTTGATAAGCTTCCTAAGGAAGTACAACAGAAAATGATGAAAGAAATGGGTCCTTATTATGCATTGCAGGCACTTATGACGCTTATTACCACAGTAGTTTTATACATATTTATTGTCTATCTACCTCATAACTGGAATATATATGCACTCGCGATTTTCTTTTGGATTGGATTTGTAGTACCAACACAAGTAAGCGCTGTTATTTTTGGGGGTACTGAAAAGAAATGGATTGTTAAAAAAATTGCTGTACAAGCAGGTGCTTCCTTCTTTTGTCTTGAAGCAGCAGCTATAATTATCCACTTTTTTGTTTAGTAATCAGAACAAACATAGACTCAGCAATACCCTATAATATTTGATTTCACTACTTTTTTCCGATATAATATACATTAGAAAAGTTTAAAAACCTTTGGGTTTTCATTA
The DNA here is from genome assembly GCA_003152105.1 of Candidatus Levyibacteriota bacterium. Lineage (GTDB taxonomy): Bacteria > Patescibacteriota > Microgenomatia > Levybacterales > UBA12049 > PALSA-1332. Next base: position 861,743 of record PLZJ01000002.1, on the reverse strand, counting down.
CCTGCCTCTACTTTTCACAGCAAGTTGCTTTTGTGCTGAAAATAGCTTTCAGTATACTAGGCAATTCGTTGCTGATCTTTAACATACAGTTCTTATCGATATTTTTATTCTTGTAGGCCGTTACAATTTGCAATTCACTATGGAGGTGAGAATGTGATAGGGTAGTTTTTGTTCGAAGTTTCAGGATTCACACAAATATCACAAGGAGTTAGGTTTCATGAAGTCAAGACGAATTCGGATTCTGCTTGCAAGCTTTCTCGTTCTGTCAATAATCGGACTCGGTTCTATGTTGTCAGGCGAAAGAATTGCATCAGCAAATCCCAACAATCCCAACAATCCATGCTTGATCACAGTCAATCCCGTATCCACGACCGAAGTCTCAGTCACCAATGTTGGCACTGATGAGTGTACTGTTGGCTTCCAGATATTCGAAACATACTGCTTTTCAAGTCTTCAAGCACCGGGCGCCCATCAGAAGTTGTTGTTTTTCAACTACGTTCAGGGTCTGGATCCAAAGCAGACACGCAAGCTGCACAATGACTTTAACCCTAACGTTCACGGCGTCCAGGAAGATGTTGTTGGATTTCCCAATCCTCCGCCTTCGAACGATCCCAATCTGTTGCTCGAGGTACAACCTAATCCACTGAACAACGGAAATCAAGGAAAGCAAAACTTCTACCTTGAGTGGGCCATCACACTGTCGGCAAAATGTGCCAGCAACCAATCTACATGGTTAACCCAGCCTTTGCAAAACAGCAAGTATGGAATCTATAACAGGATTCCCATACGCGTGGTTAACCCAGCCTTTGCAAAACAGCAACAACACAGTCTCTAGGAGAAATCATATCGAATAAGAATCTGTAGGTTACAGGAGGAGGCATCAATGTCTAAAAAACAAAAAATGCCTCCTCCTAACTACTTTATAAAAAATAAATAAATTCTTCACACATTAACATATAATGTTAATCTTACTTTCAATTTTAAAATCACATTAGGGCAATGAAGAAGTAATGTCTAGTGGTTCACGTATTGATTAAAAACATATCCTGATATAAGTCCTACTGCTAAAAAAACAAATAAACTAAATAGCCCCATTTTAAGTGCTTGTTTTCTTGCGTCTCTTTTTACAAAATGGTGTTTATATTCGTCATACGTTACAAGAAATGCAATAATCCCAGCAAAAGGAGAAAAGGTAATGGTTACGGCAATAATTAACGCTGAGAGATTTGACATATAAGTTTTAGCTTGCAATCATTAGTATAACACCATGACTAGGAGAAATTGCTTATATTTGGATTTTTGAGAAGAAATATGCACCAATAGTTAGAACGCAAAGTGTAAGCACAACAAGAGTAATAAAATCGAGCATTAAACCAAAATGCGAAACTCCAATAAGCGTTCCTCGAATCCCATCTACTCCATATGTTAACGGATCAAAGGATGTTACTATGCTAATTGCTTTTGGTAAATTGTTAAGTGGAAAAAGCGCGCCTGAAAGAAAGAATAATGGTTGTACTAAAAAATTCATAATTATTTGAAATCCGTTAATATCTTCAAGTAGTGAAGCAATAGTAATGCCAAGACCAGTAAAAAATACTGCAACAAGAAGCATATACAAAACAGTAAGTGGAAGGAGCGTTAGCTCTGGTCTAAAACCAAATAGTACTGCTAAGAAAAAGACAACTATTCCTTGAAATGTTGCAATCGTAGCACCTCCTAGAGTTTTTCCAAGCATAATATGTAATCTTGGTATTGGTGCAACAAGAGTTTCTTTTAAGAAACCAAATTGTTTGTCCCAAATAACTTGAATACCCGAGAATATAGCAGTAAATAGAATACTCATGCAAATTACACCAGGTCCTAGGAACTGAAAATAACTTCCCTGTCCTGCTTTTTGAAAAATTGGTCCGAGTCCAAATCCGAGGGCCAGCAAAAACAATAATGGTTGCCCTAAAGAACCGATCATTCGTGATCGTGAACGAAAATATCTTTTTAATTCACGAAGCCATAGTATGTATATTGCATTCATAGTATTTATCTTCCTCTCATTTGTCTATGACGCCTTAATGCGTCTATTCCACTTGCGGATTCTTCACGTATATCGTTTCCTGTAAGTGATAAAAATGCTTCTTCAAGTGTTGCTTTTTTTGTTTGTTTGAGTAATGTTTTTAATGTTCCTTCAGTAACGATATGTCCATGATCCATTATCGCAATTCTATCTGCATATTCTTGTGCTTCTTCCAAATAGTGCGTAGTAAAAAAAATTGTTATCCCCTCTTTGCTACTTAAATTTTTAAGATAACTCCAAATATGATTTCTTGTTTGCGGGTCAAGTCCTTGTGTTGGTTCATCAAGGAAAAATATTTTTGGATGATGAAGAAGACCTCTGGCAATTTCTAATCTTCTTTTCATTCCACCTGAAAAGGTTTTAACTAAGCTATCTTTCCTATCCCATAGCTCCACGAATGTGAGAAGTGATTTAATTCTGATTTTTCGTTCCTCTTTTGGAATACTATATAAAACGCCATGAAATTCCATATTTTCGTATGTCGTTAATTCATCTTCCAAACTTGGATCTTGAAACACAATGCCAAAGGATTTTCTAACGTCATGTTGATCAGTTACTGCATTATGACCATTTACCAGAATTGTCCCAGAAGTAGGAAGAAGCAGCGTAGTGAGCATTTTAATTGTGGTTGTTTTTCCTGCACCATTTGGTCCCAAAAACGCAAATATTTCTCCCTTTGGAACTGAAAATGTAATATTATCAACTGCAGTGAAATCTTTAAATTTTTTGGTGAGTCCCGTAACTTGTACGATCGTGTCATTCATATAATTCTCTATTTAGTATACAGTCATCAATATCTAATGTCTAATAGAATTATGCGCTTTTTGACTACGAGTTTTTGCTATACTGACGTAAATGATAATTGCAGTCGGATCAATTAATCCAACTAAAACTCAACCTGTAAAGAAGGTTTTTACTAAGCAGTTTGGTAAGTGTCAAGTGATAGGAGTAACAGTTTCTTCAGGAGTTTCAGATCAGCCATTAAGTGATGAAGAAATATATAAGGGAGCTTATCAAAGAGCAAAAGAGGCACTTAAAAAAGTTAAAGGAGCAACTTACGGAGTAGGAATTGAAGGTGGACTACATGAATATACTTTTGGTTGGATGGAGCGATCACTTGTAGTTATAACAGATAAAAAAGGAGCAATAGGTATTGGATCTTCAGGCGGTCTTGTGTTGCCAAATATAGTCATAAATAATATTAAAAAAGGTAAAAATTTAGAAGAAGCAATTGACGAATTATTTGGAACTACCAAAATTGGTTCAGGAATTGGTATGTTTGGCATCATGACAAAAGAATATGTTACAAGAGCAAGTGGTGTTGAACATGGTGTAGCGTTTGCTCTTTCTCGATTTTTACATAAAAATGTGTATGAGAAAGAGTAGTTATTAAAATGTTACAAAAATTGAAATAAAGTAGGCAATTGAAGCAATAGCTAATGCAAACATAGTAACAAGAAGGATAGTATTTACAAATTTCCCGTTTGAATACCCATTTAATAATTTACTGTCATTTGAAAGAAGTAAGAGAAATATAAATATGGGGAGAAGGAGTATTGCATTCACTGCTTGACTTACAAATAAAATAGTAAGAAGTGGCAGGAATGGAAGGACAACGAGTAAGCCTCCGATAATTAATAAAAATGCAAATAAACCATAAAATTCCGGTGCTTCTGAAAAACCATGATCAAGACCAGATTCAAAACCAAATGCTTCAGTAATAACATAGGATGTTGAAATTGGAACGAGTGCAGCACCAAATATTGAAGCATTAAAGAGACCAAGACCAAATAAAATCGTTGCAAAATGTCCTGCAAACGGTTGAAGAGCAACGGCTGCATCTGCTGCGTCTTGAATTACTCTTCCATGAGTATATAGCGTTGCCGCACAAGCAACTATGATAAAAAACGAAATAATATTTGTGATAAATGATCCAAAAAACACATCTCCTCTTTCAATTTTCATGTCCTCTTTTGAAAGTTTTTTATCAACAACATAATCTTGTATAAAAAATTGACCCCATGGCGTTATAGTAGTTCCTATGACTGCAATAAGTGTTAATAAATACGCTTTATTTGCTGAAAATGTTGGAATAACCAGATCTTTAAATGCGTTAGTCCAGTTAGGATGTGCAAGATATGCAGAGATTACATACACTATATAAAATGCCGATGCTACTAAGAATATTTTCTCCAGTCTTTTAAAACTTCCTTTTGTAACGAGCAAAAATATGATTACTGCTGCGAGTGGAACACTTATGAATTTACTCATACCAACTATTTGTAAAGCTGCAGCAATACCTGCAAATTCAGCAGCAATTGTACCTAAATTTGCTATTAGGAGAACTATCATGATAAACGTAGTCCATCGAACCCCAAATTTTTCTCGAATTAATGCAGCAAGACCTTTTCCTGTTGCAATGCCAAGTCTTGCCCCTACTTCCTGCGTTACTGCAAGTGAAAATGTTGTTAGAAATAACACCCAAAGAAGTGTGGTTCCAAATTGTGCACCTGCGACTGAATAGGTTGTTATTCCTCCCGCATCATTATCAACAGAACCTGATATGATGCCAGGACCTATTACGAGTAAAATGGGGGCAATTCGAATTAGTTGATATTTAAAGCGTCTCAGCATGTTCTTTTTCCTCTTCTATCCTATGAAGTACTGCGTCAATTGTTATTACTCCAATTACTTTATTGTTTTCATCAATTACCGGTAGAACGCGAAGATTATATTCAGCGAATTTTCGAAGTATTAAGGAAAAGGATGCATATTGATCAACTGAGTAAGAAGTTGTGACGAGTTTATTAAGGGGAAGATTGGGATCAATATTAATTAATTCATTAGCATGTACTTGACCTAAAAGCAGATCATTATCATCAATAACAACAATTGCTTCGGGTTGTACTTTAATTTTTGAAAGATGTCCTAATACTTCACCAATTGTTTTGTCCCCCTTTTCCTTATAAAAGGATAAATGCATTAACCCTCCTGCAGAATCGTCTGGAAATCGTAATAAGTTTTCGACATTTTTTGCTCGATCATTTCCAAGAATTTTCAAGATTTTTTTAAATGTATGTTCATTCACTTCATCAATAACATCAGCAATTTCTGATGTACGCATTTTTTCAAGAACCTTTTCAAGCTGTGGTGTTGGTAGATGCTCAATAATTGCTTCTTGTGTATCTTCATTTGCCTCTTCAATAGCTGAAGCAGCTTGTTCTGCATCTAAAATTTCAACTATTCCTTCTCTTTCTTTTGTTCCAACTTCTTCTAAAATATCAGCCAGTTCAGCAGGATGAAGGGTGTTTAATTTACTTTCACTTAATTTTATTTTTACATCTCCAGTTTGATAATCAAATGCTTCAATTACTGACCAAGGAATCGTGATGATTCGTTTTGGAAAATTAAGCCCAAGTCTTCTGGTAATGCCAGACAGTCCAATATCAATTCCAGTAATTTTTAATTTCCCATTTACTTCAAGTATTATGTCGTTTACTCGAACTAATCTTTTACCAGTTATGTCTATTACTTGTTTATCTAACAAATCTTCAACAAGATAAAAATATGTATCATTACTTTCTTTAAAATCAAGCTCCTCCTTTTTAGCAGTAAAACGATTTTGCACCTGATCGTAAGTAACTGAATCTGCGGGAATTAAGTATTTCTTTCTCGATTTTTTAACTAAAAGATTTGTTATATATGGAGATTTTGGATCGCCAGACACAGTAAAATCACTAATACTAACTAGTGAAGTGTTTCCATAAAAAATTTTCTTTTTCAAAAGCTGAGATAAATACAACATACTACTATCTCCAATACAGAAAAAGGGGGGAAGAAAAATAATAACGTAGACTTAGTAACAGATAAAAACAAAACTTACTTTACGGTAATAATCGTCGTCTTCCATTATTTTTCTTCTCCTGTTTTCCCTCTTTTTAAATTGTAGAACTCATAGCTAAGCCTGTCAATGTGCAAAAATTCCTTGTCATCGATTGTAATTAGAATTCTTGCTGATGTATGATTATTATATGCATAAAGATATTGCTTCGAAAAGTACGCTTGACCAGTTATATGCTCATTTTCATTCGAATGAAAATGGTCTTTCCATTGATCAAGTAACAAATGCACTGCATTTTTATGGTCAAAATGTATTCAAAAAAACACAAACTAATATACTCCAATTATTATTAAAACAATTTGCAAGTTCACTTATTTATTTATTGTTAATAGCAGCTCTTCTATCGTTTTTACTGAGAGACTATTCAGATAGTTTAGTTATTATTGCAATACTTTTTATAAATGCACTACTTGGGTTTTACCAAGAATTTAAAAGCGAAAAAGCAGTTGAAGAACTTTCAAAATTAATTAGCCATGAAATACTGGTTAAAAGAGATAATAAAAACGTACTAATCGACGAAAAAGTACTAGTTCCTGGAGATATTGTTATTGTCAAAGAAGGAGATATAGTTCCAGCAGATGTTAGATTATTATCTTCAGATAGTTTAAGTGTTAACGAATCACAGTTAACAGGTGAGTCAACAAATGTTTCCAAGCTAAGTAGTAAAAATAGTACAACTGTAAATGGCAAAGCTTATGCTAATTTGCTTTTTGCAGGCAGCATTATCGAACAGGGAGAGGGAATTGGCATTGTCTATGCAACGGGAGGAGCTACAGAACTTGGTGCAATTGCAGTGCTTTCTACGAATACTCGTAAAATTACCCAATATGAAAAATCTCTTTCACTATTTAGCTCTTATTTAATGCGCATCACGTTATTTACACTACTTATAATATTTATCGCGAAATTATTAATTACTCATGATTTAGGTCATATTTCCACCTACTTTCTCTTTATTATTGCATTAGCAATTGCGGTAATCCCAGAAGCGTTGCCAGTCATTGCAACCGTTACACTTGCTAAAGGTGCTCTTCATCTTGCAAAACGACATGTAATTGTTAAAAGACTTTCTTCACTTGAAGACTTAGGAAATATTACATTACTATGTACCGATAAAACAGGCACACTCACACAAAATGCAATTAGCATAAATGAAATTGTTTCTGAGAATTCGAAATTATTTCAAGAATTTGCAATTGCTGCAATTGCATTTGCAAACGAGAAAAAAAATCACTTGCGAGATCCGTATGATCATGCATTTAAAACATATATAGATAATCAAACTCAAGAACAGGCAAAACGATTTAAACAAATTGAGGATTTATCATTTGATCCTGAAGCAAGAAGAAGAAGGTTGATAATACAAGATATAAAAGACAAAAAATATTACTTGGTAGTAATTGGCGCTACAGAAACATTACTCACTTTGAGTAACTATACAAAAAAACATAGTATTCATAAGCAACTTAGTTTAGATAGTAAGTCAGGAATGAGAAATATTGGCATAGCATATAAGCAAATTGCATATAAAGGTAACTTTTCAATACTAAAGCATGAAAACAAGCTTCAATTTTTAGGATATGCAAAATTGGTAGATCCTCTTAGACCAACTTCAAAAAGAACCATTGAGCTTGCACAGCGCTTAGGAGTAGGAATTAAGATTTTAACTGGAGACAGTAAAGATGTAGCGCGATTTATTGGAAATGAAGTAGGTTTACTAAAGTCAACAGATAAGATATATACAGGTGAAGAATTACAGAAAATGAACCCAGAAGATTTTTCTAATGCTGTAATAGCCAATCCTATATTTGCACAGGTAACTCCCATTCAAAAATATGCAATTATCGAAGCGCTCAAAAAACAGTTTGTTGTAGGTTATCAAGGTGATGGTATTAATGATGCCCCATCACTTAAACTTGCAGATGTTGGGATTGCCGTTTCAAGTGCATCTGATGTGGCAAAAGATAGTGCTGAAATACTTCTTCTTCGAAGTGATTTAGAAGTTATTATTAATGGTATTAAGGCAGGCAGAGGAGTTTTTGTGAATATTAATAAGTATATTAAATATACTATGGTTGGTAATTTCGGGAATTTCTTTGCACTGGCCGGATTATATTTGCTCTCGTCTGCTTTGCCACTACTTCCCGTACAACTCTTATTAACAAGTCTTATTACTGATTTACCTCATATTTTTATCTACTCTGATAATATAAATAATTACCAAGTTAGAAAACCACAACTTTTTAATATCCATTCATTAATGTTTATTTCATTATTACTTGGAAGTTTGACAATGTTTTTTGAATTTATTTTTTTTGCCACTACCCATCTGCGCGTATCAAATGTAACAGAAAGCAGTATTTTCTTATTTTTAACATTTATACAATTAATAGTTATATTTTCTATTCGTAATACTGATTATTTTTGGAAAGGAAAAAACCCATCATTTCTTTTAACTATTTCAACAGTTTTTGTATTTTTACTGGCAATAGTATTTGTCTACGTGCCATCTATTGCGCATCTATTTTCATTTACTTCACTTTCTTTTTCGACATTTTCTTATATACTTGTTATAACCGTTGTTTATTTTATTGCCTTAGATATAGCAAAAGTTTGGTATTACAAAATGAATATTCACGCTATTAAACCTGTTAATTAATACTCTTTCTTGCTTTATTAAAAAATATACTCTTTAATTATAGTATGGACAATACTATTGAAAAAATTGCAGAAGCACCTTCTTTCATGCTCGAAAAAAGTATTGATGCGGGAAAAAAAATTACTGATTCTGCGCTTTCTCATAAGCAAGTTAAGAAAGCACACGGTTACTGGACAAGTTTAGGACCTGGACTAGTTACAGGGGCAGCTGATGATGATCCTTCAGGGATTGCAACCTACTCTCAAACCGGTGCACAATACGGATTTCAATTGTTATGGTTGTCATTATTCACATTTCCGTTAATGGCTGTTGTACAGGAAATGTGTGCCCGAATTGGGCTTATGACTGGACGAGGACTTGCGGGAAATATACGTATAAATTATCCCAAATGGGTTCTTTATACATGCGGAATACTGCTTTTCATTGCAAATACGCTAAACATTGGTGCAGACTTAGGGGCAATGGCTGAGGGAGTTAAATTATTTGCTCCACAATTTAATTTTGCAGTGCTTGCGATATTTTTTACACTTTTTGTTCTACTTGTTCAGATATTTACTCCTTATGAGAGATATGCTAAATACTTAAAATATTTAGTACTTGTATTATTTTCTTATGTAATAACAGCACTAATTGTTGGTATTGATCCAAAACAGTTATTTTATCATTTAGTTATACCTTCTCTTACATTTTCAAAAGGTCAATTTTTTCTAATTACTGCCATACTCGGAACCACAATATCTCCCTACTTATTTTTTTGGCAAACCTCTCATGAGGTGGAAGAAGAAATACTCCATGGAAAAACATCTATTCGTCTTCGACAAGAAGGTGTTTCAAAAAAAGAAATTCGAAAAATGAGAATAGATGTCTGGTCAGGAATGTTTCTTTCAAATGCAGTCATGTTTTTTATTATTGCAACATGTGCTGCAGTTCTTTACACGCATGGTATTAAAAATATTTCAACAGCTGCACAGGCAGCACTAGCGCTTCGACCACTCGCAGGGCAATATGCGTTTTTACTATTTGGTCTTGGAATTGTAGGAATGGGCTTACTTGCAATTCCTGTACTTGCAGGTTCAGCTGCATATACTATTTCTGAAAGTTTTTTATGGAAACAGGGATTATATAGAAAGTTAAAGGATGCACGAGCATTTTATGGCATTATTATTTTACAAATGGTAATAGGTCTATCATTAAATTTTGTAGGATTTGATCCAATAAAAATGCTTATTTATTCAGCCGTAGCAAATGGACTAGTCGCACCAGTAATACTTTTCTTAATTGTACAAATGACAAGCAGCAAAAAAGTGGTAAAAGAACTTGTCAATCCGCCTTTTATCGCAATGATTGGTTGGTTAACAACAATATTTATGGTAATTTCTGGTATAGCAACGATTGTTTCCCTATTTATATAGCCTCATTTACCGCTGTTGTTAAATGTGACATTTTTTGTATAATAGAATTATATTCATGAGTTTTTTAAAAAAACATCTTATTTATCTTCAGTACTTTTCATTTTGCATTGCAACAATAGCTACTCTAATGAGCCTTTACTTTAGCGAAATCGCTCATTTTGTTCCTTGTGCGCTATGTTGGTATCAAAGGATATTTATGTATCCTCTCCCTTTTATTTTTTTAACAGGATTTCTTAAAAAAAAGACTGACGCTATTTATTATGCTCTCCCCCTGGCTTTTAGTGGATTTTTAATCGCTGTTTATCACAATTTGTTATATTACAAAATTATTCCAGAAGTAATATCTCCTTGTACGCTAACAGCTCCTTGCACTACTCAACAACTGCTTTTATTTGGATTCTTCACTATACCACTTGGTTCATTGCTTTCTTTTGCTGCAATTATTATTGCAATAGTTTTTTATATCGTTTTGAATAAAAAGAACGAAAAGGTTAAAGGTAAAAGTGTAAAAAAGTAACTTCATTTACAAAATATATTCTTACCATTTCCTCAGTTTACTTTCAGTATTACAAAGTATGATTTAATATAGATATATGAAAAAAACGAAATGGATTATGGGTATGCCAATTACCATAGAAATTTTAGATAAGGGATCTAGTGCTTCTTCAATACTTCAAATTTTCAATTATTTTGATTCTGTCGACAATAAATTTAGTACATATAAAAAAACGAGCGAAATTTCTGCTATAAATTATGACAAATTAAAAGAAAATGCTTATAGCAAAGATATGCAGGAGATACTTCAACTTGCGGAGAAAACAAATCAAGAAACATTTGGATATTTTAATATAGTACATAACGGAATAGTAGATCCCTCTGGAGTGGTAAAAGGATGGTCAATATATAATGCTTCAAAAATGCTTCGGAAAATGGGATTTGAGAATTTTTATATTGACGCAGGTGGGGATATTCAGGTTAATGGTAAAAATACAAATGGAAATAACTGGTCAGTAGGAATTAAAAATCCATTTAACACTAATGAAATTATCAAAGTAATACAAATAGCAAATGAAGGCGTAGCAACATCCGGAAATTATATTCGGGGTACACACATATATAATCCATTACAGGTAACTGATTCGCTTGATGATATTGTTAGCATTACGGTTATTGGACCTAATGTGCTTGAAGCAGATAGATTTGCAACTGCAGCATTTGCAATGCAAAGAAATGGAATTATTTTTTTTGAAAATCTTCCGGGCTTCGAAGCGTATATGATAGATAAAAATGGTATTGCAACATTTACTAGTGGGTTTAATCGCTACACACGCAATCATATAAATTCACATAAGCATAAATATACAACTTTATGAAAAAAATACTTCTTTCATTAACAGTCATTATGCTATTTGTTATGTATTCATTCTATGAGCGAGTGTTTGGATATAAGGCTTTGCCAATTATTGTCCCAAAAGCGATAAGTACTAATCCAAGTCCTACTATATCTACCAGTATACCTACTGTTACTTCTCCTCCTACTACACCTGTATCTAATGGGCAAGTTAGTCAAGCGCTAACTGCAACACAACCTCCTTCACCTACGCCAAAACCTAAAAATAATTCTCCATACAAAGATGGAACGTTTGTTGGAGATAGTGAAGATGCATTTTATGGGCTCATTCAAGTACAAGCAACTATTTCCAATGGGAAAATTACGAGCGTTCAATTTTTGCAGTATCCAAATGATCGGGGAACTTCAGTTGCTATAAATTCTCAAGCTGATCCACTGCTCTCTCAAGAAGCAATACAAGCGCAAAGTGCAAATGTAGATATCGTTTCTGGTGCTACCGATTCTAGTCAAGCATTCATGCAATCATTACAAACTGCCTTAAATAAGGCAAAAAGCTAAGTATGAAATTTATTGATGACATATTAAATACGATAACAATGTATCGATTAGTACTATATTTTTTATTGTATCTACTGTTTGTTGCGTTTGTTTATAGCATATTTGGCATACTTCCCTTTAATCCATTGCTTCTTGTCATATCAGCTTCACTGCTTACCGCTATATGTTGGGTGACTAACAAACTTTTTTCTTATGTTTATACAGTTCCAACCAATGTTGAATCTGTATACATTACCGCGTTAATACTTTCTCTTATTATTTCGCCAATAAAATCTTTCTCAGATTTACCTCTGTACTTTTTTGCTGGAGTGCTTTCAATTGCCTCAAAGTATATTTTAACAATTCACAAAAAACATATTTTCAATCCTGTTGCAATAGCTGTTGTTTTGACGGCCATAGGATTTAACGGATCTGCGAGTTGGTGGATTGGAACTATGCCAATGCTGCCCTTTGTGCTTCTTGGTTTTTTAATAGTGAGAAAAATTAGACGTTTTGATTTGGTATTCTATTTTTTCATTGCAACACTCCTAACAATTTTAGGTTTTAGTGTAGTAAATGGGAGTAATATTTTGCTTGTTTTAAAAGAGACTATCCTATCAACTGCACTATGCTTTTTTGCATTTGTTATGCTAACAGAACCATTAACAACACCTCCAACCAAAAAATTACAGGCAATATATGGCATCATTGTTGGTATATTATTTGCGCCTCAATTCCACATTGGTAGTTTTTATACAACACCAGAATTGGCACTTATTGCTGGTAATATATACGCCTATTTTGTTTCTCCAAAATTTAAAATATTTTCTACACTGCAGCAAAAAATAAGACTTGCTCCAGATATATTTGAATTCTTGTTTTTGCCAAGCAAAAAATTGGCTTTTTCTCCAGGTCAATATATGGAATGGACTTTTGCCCATAAACACACTGATAGTCGTGGAAATAGGAGATATTTTACTATTGCTTCCTCACCTACTGAAGATGAGATTAAACTTGGTGTAAAATTTTATCAAAATGGGAGTTCATACAAAAAAGCAATGCTTTTGATGGATAATAAAACTCCCATTATTGGTGCCCAATTAAGCGGTGATTTTACACTTCCAAAAGATTCATCAAAAAAATTAGTGTTTATTGCAGGAGGCATTGGTATTACCCCATTTAGAAGTATGATTAAATATTTGTTGGATACAAAAGAAAAAAGAACGATTACCCTTTTGTACTCGAATAAAACGCAAGATGAAATTGTATATAGTGATATATTTACTATGGCTCAAAAAGAATTAGGAATTAAGGTTATTTACACCTTAACTGACACAAAAGCTGTCTTAACAAGCTGGGCGGGAAGATTGGGTAGAATAGATCAAAATATGATTACACAAGAAATTCCCGATTATAAAGACAGAATCTTTTTCTTGTCTGGTCCACATGTTATGATTGACGCATATGATCAAACACTTCGTAGCATGGGAATTTCTGAAAAGCAAATTAAAAAAGATTTCTTTCCCGGTTTTGTTTAACACAATATGAATTATAAAGATAAAATAGCAATAGTGACAGGAGCCTCTTCAGGAATAGGTCGAGCAACTGCAGAACTTTTAGATAAAAAAGGTGCAAAAGTAGCACTCGTTGCACGATCGCAAGACAAATTAATTTCATTATCCAAAAACCTAACAAACGCATTTGTTGTACCAACTGATATGGGTGATGAAAAAGCAGTTTTAGAAATGGTTGAAAAAATATATTCTCACTTTGGCACAATTGATATTCTAATTAATTGTGCGGGAGTAGGTTATGATAGTGCTATAGAAGATATAGATATTGCACTCTATAAAAAATTATTTTCAGTTAATGTCATTGGTTCACTACTGTTAATGCAACATGTTATCCCTATTATGAGAAAGCAAAAAAAAGGTGCAATAGTTAATGTAAGTTCGGGTACTGCATTAATGTCATTGCCACATATGGGAGCATATTCCTCCTTAAAGCGAGCTCTAGCTGGTTTAAGTCTTACTGCAAACGAGGAGCTAAAAAAAGATACTATTTCAGTAAGTGTTGTTTACCCATTCATTACAAAAACAAATTTTGAACAAAATACGATTACAAATAAAGGGCAAAAAAACGAAGATGACTCCATATATGAAAATACGTCTTTGCCAAAAGCTGATTTACCAGAACAAGTCGCAGAAAAAATACTATATGCAATTGATTCTGGAGATCCGGAAGTATATGCACATGATTGGATGAACCCTCATTTGAAGCGAAAATAAGCTTATCAATATCCTACTTTTATTGATTTTACAGTTGGTATATAATTTATATATACTATAGAAAGTATGATGCTTAAGTTACGCTATTTTTTAGTTATTCTAATCGCTATATTTTTAAATATAGCCTTTATATATCTTCACCCTGTACAAGTATTTGCTACTACAAACGCTCTTTCCCAAGCAAGCGATACTCTCTCAACTTCTCGACCTTCTGCATCTTCTCCTATTAATGACGTTGGAAATGGAACGCTCTCTTCAGCAACCAGTACTGTTATATACAATAATGGTTCTCGTTTCTTAGCATCTGACTCAGCAAAACTAGTTGTAAATAAATCACCATGGGGATTTTCTCAAACAGGACTCTCTATTGCCTCGCAATCTGCAGATCTTAAAACAGTATATTTTTCAGGACAAGCAGGATCTCTTCTTCCAAATGGCTATGGAACGTTAATAAACGCAGTAACTGCCTCTCACGTCATATCATTTAAAACAGTCAGTACGATTCCCCTACAAGGAAAAGTTGTTATCACCTTTCCATCTCTTTCAGCAAATGATACACAAAATGCAGCATCTCCTTCTGCAACAACATTTCAATTCAATGGACTAGCAAGTTCTGGAGTAACGATTAATAGTGGCAGCGGTATGATTTGGGGGCTATGTACCATTGCAGCACCTGTTATTACCTGTCCCCTTGTTAACGGATCAACAGTTCCCGGAAATTCAACTATTACCGTTACCATTGGTACTGCATCAGCAACACTTATCAATCCAACCAAATCAGCTGTTGCGGGAACTGCAGATAAATGGAAAATTGCACTTCAAACGCAGGATAGTAGTAATAATACCCTTGATGGTCCTACAAACGTCGTAGTTGGAACAGTTGAAGCAGTTACCGTAGATGCTTCTATAGACTCTACCATGACGTTTACTATCTCCTCTGCAACTTCTTCAGCATGCGGTGATCCTTTAACTGCAGGACTTACTACGCCTTCGTCTACAAATGTTGATCTTGGTATAATCACTTCCTCCATAACAAATCAGGCACAACTATTAACAGTTACCACAAATGCGGCAAATGGATATGCCATTACAGCAACATCTTCTGGTCATTTAATTAATGCGGCAAATGGTAGCTACTTTCCAGATGCTAACCAAGGAAATAGTGCTAATGGAAATTCACTCAGTAGTAATACAGCGCCTGCACCACAGCCAATTTATGCTGGGCAATCAGCATTTGGAATACATCCTTGTACTGCATTTCCTGTAGGATCTGGGAATGCATCAGTAAATACTATATTTAGTGACAGTTCCACTAATCAGGGGCAAGGAGGAGGGTTGCATAACTATTATGCGAATCCATGGAACAATAATGGGAATGGTTTTGCAATGTTGCTCTCAAGCTTTAGTACACAACCAACAGGTATTGGGGCACAACAAACATGGGTAGAATATGGAGCTACTGCAGCTTCTTCTCTTCCGGCGGGAATATATAGTACTTATTATACATACGTAGCAACTCCTACTTTTTAAAATTCGTTACTTTATCTTCCTCTATTGACAATACTTTAGTAATTTGATTTGATTGTTATATCAGAATAATCTGAAAGGAGGTGATATAAATGGACGATCAAAATCAACAAAATAATCCTATGCCAAGTCAACCTCAACCTCAGCCACAACCAGGTGATATGGGGCAACAAATGCCTCCTGTAGGAGAGAACCAAGGTGGAGAACCAAATCCACAACCAGTAGTTCCACCAGCTGAAAATCCTGCACAACCAGCTCCTTCAGTTGGATAAGAGATAAAGAACGTGGGGTAGAAATAATATTTGTTTCTACCCTAAAAATATGGGGTGAGTTAATCCATCTTTTCTTTTGCAGTCAAAAAATTCCCATTTGCTTCTAAACGTGCTTGTACATAAATTACATTTTTTAAAAAGTATACTTTATAACCTGTGTTATACGTAGATGGACAGGGAAATGGCACTGTGTTTATAGGTTTTCCAATTGTTGGATCTGAAGGAAGTATTGAAATATATTTTGGAATTAATATGCTGCAGAGATCTGACATATGACTTCCCTTGCCGATTTCAGAAAGCGTACTTGGTAATACTTTGTGTAAATTAGTATGTGTTTGCATTTGATATTCTTTTAAAGCAAGCGCTATTCTTCCAATATCTGCCATTCGTTTAGTATCATTTGCTAACTCGAACTTTTTAAAAGGATTAACAAGTTGGAATGTAATGAGAAAAAGAATTGCAACAATTGCAACAATACCAATTATTTCAGATAGACGATAGGGACGGGTTTGTTTGTGCTTCATAACTAGCATATGATAATACATTTATAATTTACTCGCAATTAGCTATGAAGCGAAGAATCATGCTCATTTTATATGTTTTTATTCTGAATAAAAGAACATATCTTGACTATCGACAAAAGCATATATGATATAATACGACAAGTGTAGTTGATAGTTTCGCAGCTTTTTCGTTGATAGTACATACACTAAAGACCTGTAGATTCTGCATAGCATCATCGCACAGTTTGAAAGAAAGGAGGAATTCATGAGTAAAAAATTATTTATAGGAAGTCTTTCATGGGATACAACCGATCAAGGACTTTCTGATTTATTTGCACAAGTTGGTACCGTAGTATCTGCAAAAGTTATTACCGATCGTTACACAGGAAAAGCACGAGGTTTTGGATTTGTTGAAATGGAGACTGAGGAAGAGGCACAAAAAGCAATCGCAGAACTTAATGGTAAAACTCTCGATGGCAGACAAATTAATGTCAGCGAGGCACGTCCACAAGAAAATCGACCAGATCGACCTTTTCAAAGCCAAAATAGATCTTTTGGTGGCGGAGGAAGAGATGATAGACGAGGTGGCGGACAAGATCGTAGAAATCGATATTAAATATAACGATTTTTATATGCCCAATAAGCCTCTTTATTGAGGCTTATTGTTTATGTAGTAGTTATATAAGCTTGAAATGAACAAGCTATCTGTCTTAGCGTTTCTATGCAAACTACCTTTTATTTTGTTCGACACGGAGAAGTTAAAAATCCTCAAAAAATATGGTATGGAAGACTTAAAGGATATGATTTGTCTGATAAAGGAAAATCGGAGATTAAAGAAAGCGCAGAGTTTTTATCTGGTTTACATATAGACGAAATATATAGTAGTCCACTACTTCGAGCAAAAACTACTGCAAATATAGTAAAAAATACGTTAGGCCTTCCTACAGTAGATTTCACCCCACTTTTACTTGAGATTGGATCTTCACTAGAAGGATCTCTTTATTCATACCTTGATACTATGAATTATGATGTTTTTGCGTCCTCAACAAATACAGTTGTTGGAGAATCAATAGATCAAGTAGTAACTCGTATAATGATATTTCTTAAAAAAACAGATGGTGCACATAAGGGTAAACATATTGTCGCGGTTACACATGGAGATATAATGATGTTACTTAAGCCACTAGCAATGCTTGAGAGTCCTATTACTTTACAATCAATCAGAAAAAAAACAGAGCCATATGTAGGCCATGGCGAAATTTATAATCTAGTTTATCAAGACAATAAAATCATATCATGTGATAGTATTTTTTTGCCAAACTCATGAAATTTGTCGTATATCTATCAGTCATAATTATTTTTACTATCATAATTTATATAAGTTTTGCAAAAACGTTTCAAAGTTTCCCAAAAAGTGTTTTAATAACAAATCATTTCTCTGTTACTAAGCCACGGATTACACCTCTTCAAGCAGTAATTACGAATAACGATCCTTTATCAATAGAGCAGATGCGTAGCAAAAAGTATCCAGGGAGCAATTTGCAAATAAAACAAACACTCGTTGATGGACAAAACTACCATCAATATATTGTTTCCTTTACTTCCGATGGATTGCTAGAATTTGGTTTACTAACAGTACCAATCGGTGTAAAACCAAAAAGAGGATGGCCTGTCGTACTTTTTAATCACGGATATATTCCTCCCACTTCATACACATCAACTGGTAACTACCAAGCGTATGTAAACTCTCTTGCACAAAATGGCTACATTGTATTTAAGCCAGATTATCGAGGTAATGGAAATTCAAGTGGCGTACCCATACAACCATATATTTCTTCCTCATATATTACTGATGATTTAAATGCGTTGTCTTCTATAAAGCAATATAAAGACGCAAATCCAAATGAAATCGGTATATGGGGACATTCTATGGGTGGAAATATTACCTTACATGACCTTGTTATAGTAAAAAATATCAAGGCCGCTGTTATATGGGCAGGTGTGGTTGGCACAGAATCAGATATACTAACTTGGTGGAATACAAGAATACAATCTGGAATACTTACAGGTAATGATTTGGATACGTCAAAAACGATAACTCAGCTTGTTAATCAAAAAGGTAATGCAGCAAAAAACCCAGATTATTGGAACAGCATTGATCCTACGTATTATGCTTCTTCTATTACATCTCCTGTAGCACTCTTTGTATCTGAAAATGATAATGAAGTACCATCTTCATTTTCTAACTCATTACAACAAATACTAAAACAAAATAATAAAAAAGTTGAGCTTTATATATATCCGGGAACAGATCATAATTTAACACAAAGTTTTGATCCTGCTATGAATCAGACACTTATGTTTTTTAATACTTATCTCAAGCAGTAAAGCGAAAGACTAGTGTGTAGCGGGAGTCGGAGTATTTGTTGGAGTAATTTCAGTTGGTACTGGAGTAGATGTAATGGAAGACGCGGAATTATTAATAAAATTTCTTGTAAGTACTTCTGTATCGCTGGTAACCAGGCTTTTTACACGAAGAGAAAATGAAACATTTCCATTTGGTAAGTTGTAAAAACATGGTTGATCATTTGCATAACTGCTCCATTGACTATTATTAACATTATACGACCACACCGCTGAACAATAATTTCCTTGTTGATATGAAATACTAATACACACAGGATTACTCGTTACCGTATCCCCTTCAAGTGGCGAGTTTATTGCAATTGGCCCTAGGCCATGTTGACAGCTTTGTGCGGGAAGAGTTGGGGCTTGGGTTACTGTAACTGCTGACGCAGGTGTAACAGTAACAGGAATATACTGATCGATTTTTTGTACAGTTGATCCATTAGAGGATTGCGAAGGAGTTGGGGTAGTTTGTGTTGTGGTTGTTGATGGATGAACAGTACGTACTAAAATGGTAAGTGTTAGTAAAATTGTTAATAATGCAACTAGCGTATCAAGATGCCCTTTGATAAGTGGAAATCCTTTTACTGTTTTTTTAGTTGCAACCACAATTTTTTTCATATTACCTTAAATTAGCATAACAAAATAGTATAATCTTTTCAATGATCTTGACAAATGTGTATGAATATATAACTATAGTAATAGTCAGATTATGTTTTCAAAATCAAAGGTTCTTTTATATCTACACAAGAATGGTATTACTTTTTACGTGGACAAAGAGTCAGCTGGGCTTCAATTCGATTTTGCAGAGGATGTTATTAAGAATCTAGAATTATTAAACGCAGATAAGTTAAAAGCGCAGCTTGCATCATTTTTAAAAGATACATTCAGTTCCTCTTATAGAGCTACTATTTTACTTTCCGAAGAGGTCGTACTAGAAAAAAGCATACTCACTAAATCTCCTGAAGATCAACGAACAGAAATGCAAAAATTTCTCGATGATGCACCATTTAAAAATTGCAGCAAGTTATTATATAAAATGAGCGGCATTTTGCAGCTTGTAATCACAAATGCAGATGTTTATGCAGCAGTTATAGATATACTCGGACAATATGGATGGACAATAGAGGCAGTTGTGCCTATTCGTGTATTTGGTCAGTTTGCCGCAAATGACATTTTAAGTCAGGATGAAATTGATAGTATCATGAAGAAGAGTAATCTATTAAAGGAAGGAAATTTATTAGTAGAAAATACTGATTCCTTTAACTTAGCCGAGAAAGCAGCAGAAAATGATAAGGTAGATAAGGAAAACGAATATAAAAAAAATACTGAAAAAGTAAAGGAAGAAGAATCTGAAACGGAAAAGCCAAAAGAAAAGGAAATTGATATACAAGATAATAATTCAGGTAACATTGAAGCCGCAGGAGTTCCTACTTTTCTTTCACAAAAGAAACCTCATAATTCTTCACTTATTAAAACACTACTTCTTGGAGCAGGAATTGCAGCAGTTGTGTTTGTAATTGGAATTGTAGGATTATCTTTATTTACGTCAAAATCTATACCGTTTTTTCCAAAACCAACACCTACTCCAACGCAAACACCAACACCTTCCCCAACCCCTACGCCATCGCTATTAAATAAAAGTGATATAAAAGTACAAGTATTAAATGGAACAGGTATTGCTGGGCAAGCAGGACTAGTAAAAACGCAACTGACATCTCTTGGTTATAGTTCCATAACCACAGGTAATGCCTCCTCACAGTCAAATACTACTACGCTTGTCGTATTTGATAATCGAGTTTCAAAAAGTGACCAAACTGATATCATAACTTCACTTCAAAAATTGTTTTCAAAAGTTACCCCTTCATCGACAACAACAAGCGCAAGTTCAGATATTGTTATAACCACTGGATCCAAAAAATAGTTAACGAATAGGTGTTAGAGGGAAACGGTATTTCCATCAATAAATAGTGATTTTTCAAGAATATTTTCGGTTATAGATTTCTCATCAAGTTGTGTTAGCGCAGCTACAAATGAAATAAGCGTTGCGCCTTCATTTTCGCTTTTGGTTCGTTTTAATATCGTTGCTATGCTTGTTGCATATTTTGCAATAGTTTCCTCAATCAATTTTCTTTCATTATAATTTTGGATTGTAATTGGGTGAATTATTTTTGCATGGTTTTCATAAAATAAAATAGTATAAGGGGACACAAAAATTCCCCCTATTTGAGATTTTAGGAAATTCCAACTATGGTTATATAATGAAGAAAAAGAAGGATCTTTTGTTAATAGCATGGCAATACAGCCCTGAAATGAGCTTCCCCAATAAATAAGCTGTTTTTGCATAGATGTGTCTATTTGAAATAAAGATTGTGGAGTATCCCAGTAATTACTTTGCATTTTTTCAAAATACGCAATGCAGCTTCGAAGTGTGGAAACTATAGTTTTTGTTGTAATTGCTATACTTCCATCTGAGAGTTTTTCAATTTCGTCAATACCTGCTATTTCTTGACAAAGCATTTTTAAAGAAACCTGATCTAGCAATACGTGAAAGAACTCTAACACGTTTTCTGACATTACATTATACCCATAATAAGAATTGGAAAATCTTTGCATAATAATATAAATGAGGCAGTTAGGACACATATTATACTCAAAATAATAACTTATAGTCAAGCTCCTACTCGTCTGAATTAAAAAATATTGTTATACTGTAAAACAATGTCCAAATTTTTTCTTTGGTTTTTCTATATAGTTATTTCATCAGCAGTAATTGTATTTATCGCACTTACCACAACTCAAAAAACGTTTTCCCAACACAGTGCTGAAGCTGCCGTAGTACCAATTCCCGACTATTTATATTCTGCAAAAAATAATGAGGTAACATCACTTAATTTGTGGTCTCCTCTTATGGATAATGTGCAACCAAGTATTCCAATCAACTTTCAATTAACCGCGAAAGAGGCATTGCTTTACGACTTGTCAACAAATAAGTTATTATTTGGAAAAAATATTCACCAGCGTCTAGCAATGGCATCGTTAACTAAAATTATGACTGCAGTTATAGCTCTTGATAATCCCAAAGCTGACGATAAATATATAGTTGATCAAAATGATATTGTGGGTGAGGATAGTATGGGACTTGATAGCGGTGAGGTCTTATCTCAATCTGATTTATTGTATGGGTTAATTTTACATTCAGGAAATGATGCCGCGGAAACGCTTGCCACAAATTATCCATTAGGAAGAACTCAATTTATTAAAGCTATGAATAATAAAGCAAAAACCTTGGGTTTATTTGATACACATTTTACAAACCCAACTGGACTTGAAGGAGATGGTCCACAATATACTTCAGCATTTGATTTATTACTACTTACCCACTACGCGCTTACGTACCAAACATTTACGACAGTTGTTAAAACATTTGATTATACGATTGCCCAAACTGCAACTCACAAAGAATATGATCTTGAAAATGAAACTAATTTACTTACCTCATATCCCGGAGTTGAAGGAGTAAAAACTGGTTATACACCTGAAGCAGGATACTGTCTTGTTACGTACTTAAATTTTCAAAACCATAAAATTATTGGTATTATTTTAGGAAGTGATGACAGAAGAGATGAAATGAGGGATTTATTGGATTATTCACTTCAGGAGCTTGGCATTACTCCCCCTCCAAATGTGTAACTCATGAAAAGTGAATTATTTGGGGAAGAAATTTGCCAAGTAATAATCCTCCAATATCTGCAATGAGTCCAAGAAATAAAACCTGTAACCCGCTTTTGAATGGATTAATAGTTGCTACCTGTCCTTTGATTACACCAATCATAAAAAGAGCACAAAGTGAAAGAATTGTTGAAAGTTCCATTGCTGAAAAACCTTGAATAAAGAAAAACGGAGAAAGAGGGATAAGCGAACATAAAAGCGCAGCAAAGGAAGTGTATATGCCATCTCGAACGGGATTTCCTGGTTGTAATGGATCTAGTCCTAATTCTTTTTGAATTTGTGTATTTTGAAATGATTTTTTGCTTGTTAATATTTTATCAACAACTATTTCTGCATTCTTATAGCTTAAGCCTTCTGCTTCAAACATCAAAATTAATTCTTCCCTTTCCCTTTTTGGATCCCTATTTATTTGTCTTTTTTCTTTTCGAATTTCTGATTTTAAAACTTCCTGTTCTGCTTGCGAAGCAAGGTAAGTTCCGGTACCAAGCGTCAATGCTCCTGCAAGTGACGCTGATATGCCAGTAATAAGAATGACATCTTTACTTACAAAAGCGCCTGATATAGTGGCAATTATGGCAAGAGGAGCAATTAATCCATCCTGTGCCCCAAATATCAGTTCTCGAATTAATGATAAGCGTTCTACTCTTTCCCGTTCTTTAAAAACTGCATTTAATTTATAAAAATACGTCATATATACTTTGTATTATTTTTAGTAATTTTAATCATTTGTTGTGTAAAAAAATACCCCCATAATATACTTGCCGGAAGAAGTGGTTCAAATCTTTTTTCAGTAAATGTTTTTCCTTTAATTGCGTAGTGTTTGGGTTTTTTAACAGTGAGAAGATAAGCAGTAAATTTTTTCATGACTTGCGATGGTGCATCTGGAAGGGAAATTCCTTGGGTTAACAAATACATGGCATTATCTTTTGCAAACTGAACTTGCTTGTTTTCTGAATGTAAATCATAGGAAGCAAAATTATTTTTTATTGCATGTTCTTTTAAATAAATTTGTACGCCACAAACAGTTGATAAGAGAAATATATAATATAGATTTGTTTCATATACCGACTTAGGTTCAAGTGTTGGGCTATATGGCAGTGACGTAAAAGCAGCTGCTGTAGGTCGACAATGTAAAACAAGTTGTTCAGGTAAGAAAAATCTAACAATGGAACTGTCATGAGTATAGGTATTATAAGAGTGAATAATTTCTTCCCATATTCTTTTAGCAACAGGATCTTTTAAATAATCATCGGAAGAATATATTTGTGACTTCATGTTGTTATTATACTAAATAGATTAAAAGACATGAAAGGTAGATAAGTATAGAACAAAGAAGTTTTATTTAATTTGTAATAATTCTACTTGAAAGATAAGCGTAGAATTTGGTGGAATTGTACCAATAGATTGACTTCCATATCCTAGGTTTGGAGGAATGATGAGTTTTCGAATACCGCCCACTTTCATTCCTGGTATACCCTGATCCCATCCTGGAATAACTTGTCCTACGCCAATTTTTGTCTCAAAAGGTGTTCCTCTGTCATATGAACTATCAAACTGTTTCCCGTTTTGGAGTGTGCCCTTATAATTCATAACTACAGTATCTCCTGATTTAACAGCAGCGCCTGTTCCTATTTTAATATCTTCAATTTGTAATTTCGCAACATTTGCAGATGTGTTACTAGTTGTTTTGGATTGCTGTGAAGCAATAGGAGTGAGTAAGTTTGAGACTTCTATTATGCCAAATACAATTATTATAATAGCTACTATGCCAATTATTATTTTCATGACTTATGAACTTCTTTAAGCAGCGGATTTACTTTATCTTTTTCTGAAAGATTTGGATGCCCAGTAAGTTTCCAGTCAATTTGTAGTGCTGGATCGTTCCATAATATACCTACTTCTTTGTTTGGAGCCCATTCCTCATCTGTTAAATAGGTATAATCTGCTTCCTCGCTTAATACCAAATATGAATTGCCGCACCCTTTGGGAATAAAAATAGCTGATCTATTATTATCACCTAGTTCAATTGAATGATGCCTTCCATACGTCTCAGAACCTTTTCTTGCATCGATAATAACGGCTTGTACCAAACCGCGTGTTACATATATTATTTTGTTCCAGGGGGCAATGTGAATGCCACGGAGTGTATTTTTAGATGACCTTGCGTGGTTCATTTGCAAAACGTTAAATGGGTTGCCCGTATGTTTTTCAATATGGCTAATTCGTGCAACTTCTCTAAAAAATCCCCTATCGTCATCATGAGTTGGAAGCGAAATTTCCAATAAATCTTTTATTGAAAGTTCTTGAAGAGTTGTTGATAACATGTACTATATTGTAATGAGATTTTTGCCTAAAATGCAATAGGATATTTAATTACGTGTCTTATAACTTCGTAATGTATAATTAATGTATGATTTGGCTTTGGTATTTGCTTATTAGTATTTTTACAGCGTCAGTTGCGAATATATTGCAAAGAGTATTGATGAAGGATGAGAAAAGCGATCCCTTATCTTACGCAATTATTTTTCAATTTACGTTTGGAACATTTAATTTACTTATTGGATTAATACATGGATTAGTGCTACCACAACTGTCTTTCCACTTAGCCTTCTTTTTATTATCAGGAATATTATGGGGGTTTACTTCTTTGTTCTTTTTTAAGGGTTTAAAGCTAATCGAATCTTCAGAATCTACTATATTACTATCTAGTAGAACATTTATTACAATTGGAGCCGCAATACTTTTTTTAAAGGAAACGCTAGATTTGCAAAAAATTATTGGCGTTATACTTATGCTTATTTCTGTGTTTTTAATAACTGAATTAAAAAACGGATTTAAATTAAATAAAGGGGCATATTTTACCTTAATAGCTGCATTTTGTGGAGGGCTTGCAATTGTATCTGATGCATATAATGTAAAATATTATGACCCGATTTCGTATAGTGTAATTATGGCGTATCTTCCTGGAATAATTCTTTTACTCTTTTCACCAAAATCTATCAAAAATTTTACTATTGTAAAAAATATAACGTTTTTAAGAAGAATGATCATAATTGGATTTTTCTTTTCTATTCAAGCAATCACTTATTTCCTTTCACTTGCAAAAGGAGGTACAGCTTCACAAGTAGGGACAATAAATAGAGCTGAAGTTATTATTACCGTTATTCTTGCAGTTATCTTTCTTAAAGAAAGAGATCATCTATGGAAGAAATTGATCAGCGCCGTTCTCGTTACTGTTGGAGTAGTGCTTCTGAGTTAAAGTCAGCATTTACTAAAGTTCAAATTAGTTAATTTCCAGAAATTCATGTTATTTGTTCAAAAAAGTATTTATTGATTTTGTTCCTTTTAAAACAATGATATGCTGACTAGTTTTATGTTTGTTTATAATCGCAAACATTTCCTTTTTAGAATAGAAAAGCGTTTTTCTTATTAATGTCAAAGATATTTGTTCATTTAAATAAACAGGTAGATCTGGTCTTTTTATGCTCCTATTTGTCATTCTTCTTTTAATGATTCTATAAAAGGCAAGCCATTTTGGAATCTCAAGATAAATCACTATATCTGCTGCCTTAATTCTAACGTCCAAGGTTCTTTTATAATTTCCATCGAGAATCCAAGTTTTTTGTCGAATAAAGCTTTCTATTTGTTTATCCCAATCCGTTTTTGTTACTTTTTTCCAACCAGCTGTGTGAAAATAGGCATCTAAATGAATAACAGGTATATGTAATTTCTCTCCTAATCTTTGAGAAAATACAGATTTTCCTGAACCACTAATACCTATAACTACAACTCTTTGCATAAAGGCAGTATACTAAAGCGATAATTATTAGGCAATTTGTCGGTTTACTAGAAGTGGAAGGAATTCAATATGTTATACTCATTTTGTTAATTTAAATGCGATAAATCCTTTTGAATCCCTGGTAGGATATTCCCACGCTTTCATAAAATCTATTAGTAATACTTTTCTTGCTTTTTTTGGTGGTAGTCCCGGATCATGCAAAAACAAGTTGTTTTGATCATAGCTATAAATAACTACAAAATGACCAGTATACCCTTGTTTTCCATTTAGTTTATTTGCATTCACATTGGCAATAATAATATATTTCTTGTCAATTAAAGTTTTTAATTCAGTAATAGTTGCAGGAATGTTCCTATTACCAAATAACCTAATATATTCATTTGCAATTTTCTGTTCTTGTGCTATGTCGCTGTGTTCTATTTGTTCAATTGAAACTTCAAGTCCATTTTTTTCTAGTAAATATTCTCCGCCTTTTTCTATAAATTTTTGATAATCAAAGACTTCTCTTAAAATTACTTCAAATCCTAGTTTTCTCATATTTATTATTCCCTGTGTTACCCATGTCCACAGACCTTCTTTTTTAGCTGTAAATTTTTCGAGTTCTGTCCATGTGTATTCTTTGTCTGGAAAATAATATTTTAAAATCATCCGAAGTGCAGCTTGAAAACAATGGGTATCGTCAGGCGTATTGGCATAAAAAGGAATTGAATTCACGACCTTATTATAGCAAAATCTATATTCAGGATAATATTATGAATAATTTATATGTTATATATTAACGAGAAAGGTAAATTATTTTAATAATGAACACTACTATTTATTATTGATCTCCGACCCATTTAATACTGCAAATATTGGTCCATTTATAAAAGTTGTAGTATTTTCATTAATACAAATAGCTTGGTCGTTTCTTAACCCATATATTATATGATTAAAGCCTTTACTTGTTTTTAGAAGTATATCTTTCCTTACTTTGGGAAAATTATCCGCATTAAAGTGAGGTTTTATTACAAAATCAGTATATTCCATATATTTTGTAACATCGTACGTTCCTTCTTCGTAATATATTTCTCGGTACGCGGAAGTAAAAATCCTTTTACACATCACCATACTTCCTGCACTGCTTCCAACATATACTTTGTTCTTTAAAATATCTGAGAGTAAATTGCTAAATCCAGATTTATTAAATACGCTCATTAGATAATCCGTATGTCCTCCCATTACATATACAGCATCTAACTTGCTAAGTCTTTCATTAATTTTCTCTTTATCAAGCGCTAATAAATTAATAAGATCCATTTTTCCACCTATTGTTTTGGAGACAGACTGTAATTCTTCCGGAATCCATCGTTTATCTCCCAGTTCAACTGAATATCCTTCATTTATTACACCAAGTGAAATATTTTGACAATCCTTTCCGACTAGCTTTTCAAAAGAACGTACAATTTCCTCAGTTGTAAAGCCCTGCGCTGTTAATAAAAGTTTCATGTAGTAATTATATCACCTGCCATATTTATTTCATGTGAAGTGTTAACAATTATACTTTTCTATGTCTTATAGACACAAGGAGACTCTTAAGATACTTTTACTAAATTTTGATGTTAGTTATATTAACTTAGACTGTATTTATTGACTGCTTAATTTCTTCTTTATTTAGAGGAATTAATATGCGTAATACTTCAACTAACCCGAATCCAATGATTAAATAAACAACACCTGCTACTATAAGTGACCAGTCAAATAGTGAACGCATTGATGAGGTAATGCCAAATATTCCGCTAAATGGTGCAGCAAATGGATAGCTTATCGTATAAATTAGACTTACGAATCCACTGTATGGATTTGCTCCAAGTATTTCAAATACAAAACGAAATGCCAGCAATACTTCGATAAATCCAATTAGTAACCAAATCCATTGGTATGTACGAAAGATTGCTTTTTTCTTATGGTATTCGGTAGGTGTTGGTTCTGTGTTATGAACTTCATCACTTCTCGTAATTTCATGTACTTCATTTGTTATCATAACTATAAAAATAACTCGTGCATATAATAATCATGTTAATATCCTGTAATAGAATAGTAAGACTGATGCTCAGTTAAATATAAGTGATAATTTTTGAGGCTATTTGTTGGGGCTAGTTGAAGACGTCAGGAACTACTATAGAGAAAATACTGAGGAGGTTACTGTGATTTTGGTTGATTTGAGTTTCGCAGAGAGAATGATATTAAAAACTAGTTTAGT
This sequence comes from Candidatus Levyibacteriota bacterium, assembly GCA_003152105.1. Lineage (GTDB taxonomy): Bacteria > Patescibacteriota > Microgenomatia > Levybacterales > UBA12049 > PALSA-1332. Next base: position 833,046 of record PLZJ01000002.1, on the reverse strand, counting down.
AAATCTTCAAGATGATATAATCCATCTATGAAAGAAGCAGATATAGCCCAAAATATCTTGAGTAACCTCGATCAAAGACCTCTAACTGGTAATGTAAATGAATTTCTAACAGCTGAAAAACAGGGAAGAAATCCGACTGTACGACTTGAAAGAGGTATATTAACTCGTACTTTTCAAATGCTCCATGATGAAATGCGTCAGACAAGTAATCAAGCATCGAGTTTAATCGGGCGTAAAGAGTTTTCCTCTTCTACTGAACAATTAGATCTATTCCATAATCTTAAAGCTGAAACAAATCATATAAAACATGACATGGATGAACTCAATAGGCAAGTTACTGATCCAACCCATGTGACAAATATTGAAATTGAATCTGAAGAATCAGGAAGACATATTCTGCCTGTTCTTGAACTTGACTTACAAAAGCCAAAAGAGGGTGAAGTTGATACACGTATACCATGGGTCGGCATAGGAGGCGTTGGTTCAGTAACTGAACAGAACTTTGCGTTATGGATGTCACTTGCATTACAAGGTGAACGTGTCATTGTTTTACCTTATCCAGAACGAAATGAGACAAAACCTGATAATTGGAGAAAGCTAGTAAGAAAACATGGAAAAGGTGCAAGTCTTCATGAGCAAGTATTTATTCAAGCAGTTGCCGCATACGCAGATAAGATTGGAATAAAAAAAGTCAATCTCATTGGGCACTCAGTTGGCGCAGAAGTAGTTATCGACATGGCAATGCAAGCTCATCCAGCGGTTAAAATTAATCATGTTATAGCAGTAGAACCTGTAGGTTTTCAAGGAAAGAATCTACTACATAATTCCAGAGATTTTGCTTTTTCTCAAGCAAAACTTACCAAAGCTGATCAAGAAGCATGGATAAAAATGGTTGAACAAGGTAAAGAGAATAAACCTCCTACTATGTTCGATTGGCTTTTATTTGCTCAAATATCAGGAGAAAAAGTTTTTACCCCTGATAACTTAGCAAGAGTACAAAATACTGGTAAATTTCAAATATATGTTGGAGAGCAAAGTCCTGTTGTTAATGTTGAAAAAATAAAAGAAATAACACAAAAAATTCAACCAGATAACACGACTTGTTTACCTGAGGTATTTCAGGTTGAAGGCGCTAATCACGATTCGTTAGTTACACATGGTATGGGCTTTTCTCGTGTATTGCTAGAAAATTTACAAAGTGAAACTCCATCTAGTGATGATATTCATGAATTATCTATTAACGATATGGAATCTAGCGTAGCTGAGCATATTCTTAAATCAATTATTAAGACTTTATAACATTTTAATTAGCCCGATTTAACAAACTTTGTCGAGATTTAGCGACAAATCTTGAACTACTATCTGAAGCAATTTTTACATATTGGAAAATTAATGAAAATTTATCCGAAGATATGCAATTAGATCAGAAATTTATGCATAAATCTAGGCTAGAAAACGGTATCGAATATTACTATTAAATTTCGAACAATATTTGTCAACATTAAATTAAATTTTACGATGTTACTTTTAAAAGGGCAGTATCTCAGATGACTTTACACGCAATGCTCGCATAACTGCATATAATACCTCAAGAGTTGGATTTGCTTCACCTCTTTCTAGTCGCGCGTAATATGACTTGTCGATTCCAGCGTCTTCTGCAATTTCGATTTGATCTCGCTTTTGTTGTTCTCGAATTTTCCTCATTCTCTTGCCAAGAATAATTAGCATTTTTGCTGAAACATGGTATCTCATGCTCATATTTTTACAGAATTTTGCATAATATGATGGTTTGACAGACCATTTTAGCCTCAATTTAGTGCTTGATAAATATTTAAAGAAGAGGTATAAGGTAAATAATGGTTTTCCCTACAAAACATGTTGGTAGAAGAAAAAATGGCCTACGAGTTATTATTGCAATAGTAATTATTTTGCTCATTGGTGGATTATATATTTTTAATAGTGGTAAAATTCATACTCTCATTGCTTCGAATACCAGTGTAAAAGTGAAACATCAGGTATCAGCAAAACGGGCAGAACAATCAGCCCAACTAACAGAAGCAAATAATCTTAAATCGGTCGTCAATATTGGGTGTGATAATGGTTATGGTGGCTCTGGAACCATTTGGACAAACAATGGGATAATATTAACTAATAATCATGTAATAAAGGGATCAACAACTTGTTTAATAACTATTCCTAATCCAACTGACGGCAGCCCAACGGCAATATATACTGCCATACCATTAATCGTTCCGGATTTAAGTCAGTTATATGACTTAGCTGCGTTACAGATTACTGGATCATATACAGATTCAAATAGAAAAATCTGGGGTGTATATCCAACTACGTTTCCGGCTTTTACAAAACCTTTTACTTGTAAAGATGCTAAACCACAGCTTGGCGATACAATACGTCTTTACGGCTATCCAGTAACGAGTGGTGATTACAATTTAACCATAACAGATGGAATTATTAGTAATTTTACAGATAATGGAGATATTTTAACATCTGCAAAAGTTGATAGCGGAAACTCAGGGGGGCTTGCCATCAATCAACAAACCGGTTGTATGGTTGGTATACCATCTGCAGTTGAATCAGGAAACTATCAAAACCTAGGTGTAATAATTCCAGTTAGTGTGATATCTGATTTTCTTGAAAAAGGAACTAACTCAAAATATTATGCACAACCAACTGGTAATGCTCAAGAACAAAATTCTCAATCTACAAATGAAGCAAATCCACAATACGTTGTTAGTGATAACACATGGAAGTTCTCACTTTCAAACCCATCTGGGTGGTTTGACTCAAATTTCGATGATTCATCATGGATAACAACGCAAGCACCATCAGATGGACAATGTCCGGCAAATGCCATTATTTCTTCTTCATGGATTAATGAAAACGGCACTCTTCCAATGTCGGTGTCTAACCCTAACTGGACAGGACAAACAGGGTACTTTAGAAAAACTTTTAATTTGAATTTTGTACCGTCATCCGCATCATTAAAAACTCTTATTGACTATGATGGGAGCATTTATATCAATGGTCAAGATGTTTTTTCAACTACAAGTAGTCCTAATGCTGGAATACATTCAACAACAATTGATCCAGCTACCTTTGTGCAAGGTACAAATGTAATTAACGTGGTAGATAACGGCACTGGTCAATGTCAAGGAGCACAAGTTGAACTAACCATTAATCCTTAGATGAAAAGAAAATTTAATAGCCAAAGATTATATAAACTGATAAGAGCATTTGTAATTCTAATAACAATTATTGCAATTACGTTTTTTATTTTAAGTATAAATCGTACCTCTGCATCACAGTTTTGCAATGGCAACGAATTTAAAACAATGGAAAATAAATGGGATCAAGGTTTTGCCGATCCACAAAAAATCTATCAGAAAGACTATTCATCCTGTCTCGACTATGCTTTAAAACAAGATCAGAATGCTGATAATATAAACTTGCGAGCATTGGAAATTGCAATATTTATTCCATTATTGTTTTTTAGTGGTGTTGGCATATATAAATATATATACCCTGTTAAATAAAAAATACTTTTAGTAAAACAGTAGTATAATTGTAAAATATGGAAGGTACAGCCAGTCCAAACCTCACTGATCAGACTGTCACTATTGAAATGCTCGATGCCGAGATTGCTACTGAAACACTAACTTTGTCATCAATACCATCAAAAAATGTCGCAGGTCAACCTTGTGGATTTTGCCAAAACCATAAAGAAATATTGTTAAAAACTAAACAATATTTTGAAGAATGCAAAGGAAAATTTAAAATGCCATTTGTTGAAGAATTGGCACTAGAGCTTGATTACAACGAAGATACTCTTATTGAATGGATAAGGTACACAGGACATGAATTTGACCTCGAGCATAAAGAATACTCCGCCGCGTATGCTAAGCTCAAAACGCTGCAAAAATTACGACTGCAACAACGAATACTCGGAAGATACAATCCACGAGGCGGTATATTTTTACTAACAGTAAATCATGGAATGATTGAATCGGATAAAAGAATTGTAGCAAGTGAGAATAACAAACCCCTTGAAATTGTAATTGTTGAAGAAGGCAAAATCTCTAGTTGACAAAATCCTATTTAACCGTCTAGAATGGGATATAAAGAGTATGAAAAACATACCAGAACCGATATATCCAACAAGAGTATATAAACCCATTGAAGCAGCAGAATTACTGCAAGTTGATAAAGAAGCAATTTACCGAGCAATAAATAATGGAGAACTTCCCAAAAAGGATATTGGAAAGGGATTTAGAATCTTGGGTGAACATTTACTGGGATTTATGGGGAGCGCAACATATACACTCAATGACAATCAGCAAAATTCAAACGCAAATATTGGTACTGCGTCGGTTTTTGATACGGAAAAATAATATTATGGATAATTCAGGTTCAGTTAATATTCAACAACTCTATCAGGGGATAATAATAAATCAAGGCTCAAATTTAGTTCAGGGGTCGGCATTAGTCGAGTTAGTTGCTTGGATGCAAAAAGTTGATCCATCCCAGGGATCAGCATTAGTAAATATTACCACAATAGATGATAATAATGGTTCCCGAGTTAATATATAGAAAATATAACTTGAACTTCTTGTGCTCATACACCAATAAATTATGGATAATGAATTAGACATAACGAAGCTAAAATACGTATTATACGCACGAAAATCAACCGACGACCCTCAAAGACAGATACGTTCAATCCCAGATCAAATTGCGGAATGTATGCAACTTGCCGATCGTTTAGAGCTTCGTGTCCTAAAAACTATTCAAGAAAAAAAGTCTGCAAAAAAGCCAAATCAGAGACCGCAATTCCGTCAGATGCTTAGAGAAATTAAGAGCGGAAAATACGATGCGGTTTTGGCTTGGAATCCTGACCGTTTGAGTCGAAACATGCTCGAAGCAGGAGAACTTATCGACTTAATTGATGAGAATATTATTAAAGATTTTAAGTTTGTTACTCACCCATTTGAAAGATCTGCGAATGGTGTAATGCTATTGGGGATGTCTTTTGTACTTAGTAAACAATACAGCGATGATCTAAGTCAGAAGGTCACCAGAGGGGTTCGAAGAAGTTTAGCAGAAGGGAAAACACCAGCATTCAAACATGGATACCGTCGTGATGATGATAATGGTTTACAACTACCTCATAGCAAAAACTTTGAATTGATTAGAATTGCGTGGCAAAAACGCCTTTCAGGCGTGTCGCTAGAGGATACTGCAAAATATTTGAATACAAATGGATATGAACGCATAATTAAATCCACGGGTCATAAAGTCATTATGACAAAACAAATTCTTAGCAATATTTTTAAAGATACGTTTTATTTCGGTAGATTGCATCAAAAAGATCAGGATATTGATTTATTTTCGATTTATGATTTTCAGCCAGCATGCACAGAAATAGAGTTTTACAAAGTACAAAAATTATCTGGTAATAGAATATTGCCATATCAGAAAAAACGCGCCATTTATTGTCCTTTAAAAATGATGGTTACTTGCAAGTTTTGCGGAAATCACATGTACGCCGGCGCTGTAACTGGCGGCAGTAATAAGAAATACTTAACATACAGATGCGATAATGAATTTTGTTCGCGCAAGAAAAAATCGATCAGAGGGCACATTATTTTTGACTTTATATACGACTTTCTCAAAAACGGATTTGGGTTTACCGAAAAGGACTATCAGAATTATTTATCCGTCATGAAGCAAAATGTAGGTAAAAAACACGATGAACTAGACAAAGAAATTCATAGCAAAGAAGCAAAAATAAAGATATTGGAGCGAGAAATTGCAGATATTTCCCTGAAAGTACTTGATTTGGACAAAGATTCAATTATTCGCAAAACAAACGAAGGACGAGTTGAAGCCGATCAGGCAGAAATGGAAAAATTAAAAACTGAGGTTACGTTATCAAAGACGCAGCGTGCAAATCCAGAACAACAAATACTAACTTTAGAAAACTTCTTGAACTTGTCAAAAAACTCTGCAACGACAGTCCAATTAGGAAATGAAATTGTGAAAGATGCAATCTGCAGATTATTATTCTTGAACTTTACTGTAGATGAAGAAAAAGTAACGTCTTATCAAGCCAAACCACCATTTGACACCCTTATAAAAACCCATAAAATCTTGTCTAGTCGGGGAGAGAGGACTTGAACCTCNNCGCTCTAGCCAACTGAGCTACTCCCCGATTATGAATAGCTTAGTAATCTCCTTATTTAGTTTATCTGTTAAGCTATCAAATAGTATTTTATCATAAGTTCTAATTTTAAAAGTTCCAAAGTTCTTTCCAATTTTATTTCCAACCGGTCTAATAATTGTCTTATTAAATTGTGAAATAGGAATGTTGGAAATGTTTGACCAGTATTCCTCAATTTTAATTTGATTATCTCCTTCGTGAATTTGCACCTGAGCCCTTAATTTCGATACATCCACTTTAAGATCCTTTATCAGAAACTCTGTAAATAATTTTATAATTTTAGGATCTGTATTTGTAACCTCAACAGCTTTGTTTACTGAGTTTTTCCATCTTTTATCCTTGCGTGCTTTTGTACCTTCGCACCACCAGATAATTAATGCTATTAATTCTCTTTTACTATACATAAAATTCTAATATATAGAATTAAATATGTGCCGCGAGAGAGAGTCGAACTCTCACGCCTTTTGGGCAAAGGCTCTTAAGGCCTCCGTGTCTGCCATTCCACCACCGCGGCTTTTGTATCCTCTATTTTACGCTAAACAGCTATCTACTTCAAGCTATCGCAATAAATTGCAAATCAATAAAATATTGTCATCTATCAGCAATCTTGCTACAATACTTACTACGTTGCGGTGGTAGTTCAGTGGTAGAATGTCTCCCTTCCAAGGAGAAGGTCGCCGGTTCGAATCCGGTCCGCCGCTCATATTATCCTCAGCTAAAGCATCTGTCATGTATACATTTTTAGCTTTGTGATTATTATTTATATGGTGCAAACAACAAACTATATTAAACATAAGAAAAGTACGAAAAATCCTATTAATAATTTTTTCGTAAAGAATTTTAATAAAGCAATGGTTAAAGAAGTTAAAAAATTACGTCCTCAGTCTGTCTTGGATGTTGGATGTGGGGAGGGATTTACGCTTTCCATGTTAAAACAAAATAAAATTGGAAAGCATCTTGAAGGAATAGATAATATGGATGATGCGATAAAGTTAGGACATGAATTGCACCCAACATTGACTATTAAAAAAGGCAATATATATAAATTACCTTATAACGACAATACCTTTGATTTAGTTATTTGTTCAGAAGTTTTAGAACATTTAGAATTTCCTAGCAGGGCTGTTAAGGAGCTTGTTCGTGTTTCCAAGAAATTTGTAGTCTTATCCGTTCCTAATGAACCTTGGTTTACTGTTCAGCGATTTTTGAGAGGGAAAAACATATTGGAACTTGGAGATCACCCGGAACATATTCAGCATTGGAGTTCTGGAAAATTTAAAAAATTTCTCGGGCAATTTGTGGTAATTAAGTCAATAAAAACTCCACTCCCCTGGACACTCGTATCAGCTCGAAAAATATAAAGTTGCTTTAGCCACTATTTCAGGGTAAAATATATGGGTTGCCCTCGTAGCTCAACGGATAGAGCAATTCCCTTCTAAGGAAGAGGTTAGAGGTTCGATTCCTCTCGGGGGCGCAGCATATTATTGTTGTATTAGCGAAACATCATCTATCCACACTGATCCTAAGCTTTTTGCAAAGTTAAACTTTAATGATTCAATGTCTGTAACATTTTGAGAAAATGTAAATGTGTATTTCTGCCAGTTATTGGTTAAAGAAATTTTATCAGTTGCATAGGGATCATGATTTGTATTTTGCATAAATAGCCTTGGAAAACGATTATTTGAAGATTTTGCATAAAATGATAATACATATGTTTTATGTGCAGAAATATGTATATTGTCTTGCGCTATTTGAAGATCATAATCTTTATTTCCAAGCTGTGTAATATCTACTTTAAGGGAACTCGAACCGTCTATAGCAGTACTTGTATCAAGCGAAACATCTCCTTTGCTGTTATCCTGCGTATATAAGCGCCATGGTAGTATTGTTCCTGCTTCAAATGACCCGTTAATAATTAAATTTAATGGATTATTTATTATAGGAGTAGTAGGCGTAGGAGTTATTGGTGTTGTTGGGGCAGTCGTATCAGTTGGCGTAATGATTGATGGACTTGGGGTTGGTGTATCTGTAGGATTTGGCGGCGAGAAATTTGAAATAATAGTAAAAGATTGAGATGCACTAGGTAAATAATGAGTATCTCCAGAGTAAATTGCGATAATTTTATGAGTGCCAGTGTATAAAGTTTGAGGAGGTATAGCAATTGTTCCATTCTTACTTAAGGTTGTTTTAACAAAAGGTACGTTATTATCAAATAAAGTTATTGTTCCTGATGGTAAAGGATTCATTTGAGATAAACTGAGCATAAACAATCCTACTGAAGTTATTTGATCAGCTGCAGAAATATGTAAAGTTAATGAATTACTTTGTTTTTGTTCCCAATTTGTATACCAGGTTAATGCATCTAGCCCCCCTCCTCCATGAGAAGGCGTTATCACAGCATTAGGAGCAATAAGTCTTCTTGCCTGAGATGCTTGATCGTGACAAAACGTTGGCTGATAAACCCATGGTGTGGAAAAATGATAATCAATTGGTTCCTCAATTGTTTCATTAGATACAATTGAATCTCCAGCAAAAAAAGTTAAACCAATTAAGTGTTGATCAAGATATGATAAATATAAAGGTACTTTGACTTCTCCGCTGTTGCCACAAATACCTTCTTTTGCGTACCATTCAGTTGCAACTACTGGGTAATAGTTGCTAAATTTTCCATAAGCAAAATCCCAAGCTTTTGTTGAAACTATATTATTATTTGATGAGTTAAGTGACACATATTCACCGAATTCATATGGATGAATTGCATATGCAATTCCATTACCTGAAACATCATGTAGTAAATAATTATTTCCGGTAATTGGATCAATTGAATTTATATCAGCTAGCGTTTCTCCATATGCGGGGCCATCTGCTAGTAACATATTCTTAGAGGTTTTCCTTATTGCATTGACTAGATTTTGTTCATCTTTGCTCCAAGTCCTTAATTTAACTCTACTTACAGGAACATTACCATAGTGTTTTGGATTAAAACCGATAGTAGGTTCATTGTATAATTCATAAATAACATGGGGATCATTTGCAAAAACTGGAGCTAGAATTTCCCATGCATCATAAGTAGCTTGTGTTGGTTCACCTGCATATTTATCTACTTCTCCTTCGTAAGTTTTAGTATTCTTTGAATCACAGATTGGATCGGAATGCATGGTTAATATGGCGATACTATTAGAAGCTTCAACTACCGCAATATCCCTTTTAACACGGTCTAAATAAAAATCACGTTCTGTTTCCCCGGGTTTTGGTAAGATCATATTACCTTGACTATCCTCATATGCAGGATCAGATATTGCAGGGGAAGTATCATTTAACGCAGTTTCTGGAACTTGAAAGCGAAACGTATTCATTCCCCATTTTGTATGCAAAATACTGATTTCATCAGTATTTAATAAATGATATTGTGCCATCTGTGTTTCGGCAATTTTACCGTTTTTTCCCATATAACAATCTTGAGAATAACGCATGGCTAACATGCTTGCACCATGCATAATAAACGGTTGGCCATTATAGAATATTGTGTTTCCAACTACTTGAATTCCATGGCTAATGGGTGCATTTTGGGTAATGATAAGTGGAGTCGAAGCTCTACTAAATAGTGTTTGTTTAACCAAAATTCCTGATGGAATACTCAAACAAAGTGAAATAAGTGTTAGAAGCATTAGTTTTGTGCTAAATGAAAGTTTGGAGAATAATTTCCAGTAATGGTATATGAGTTTATTCACGTCTAAATAAAAGTGTATATTCTTTAGCGGGATATGTCAAACTCACATATTTACTTTATTTCTTTTTCTTCTGTTTCCTAACCTTTATAAGGAGTGATGTGCCAATTCCTATAATAAGCAATGCTAAAATCGCGATGCCAATGAATTTTTGAGATGTAAAAAACGTATTTATGTTGTGCATTATAGTATTGTTACTTACTTTTTTTATTTTTTTAACATGAGTTGGAGTTTGGGGAATTGTCGTAGGACTATTAGTTGGCTCTGGAGTTGGAGTTGATACAGCAGTTTGTATTGTAGTACTTGAAGATGTTTGAGATAACGATCCACCACCTGTAGTTGTCGATATTTCATTTGAATAGCTTCCTGACATACAGCCATTCTCTGCTTTTATTGCGAAATAATAGGTAGTGTTTTTTGCTAAATTACTGACAGTATATGTTGTTACTCCTTGTGAACCGATGTTTGGAGCACCATATATGTAATTTCCGGACGAGTTGCCATATGACAATAGGTAGTATGAAACTGGATCGTTTGTATCTGTCCAGGTTAGACTAATTTGATTATTGCCCAAAGGTGTGGCAGCAGTTATTACCGGTACTCCTGGAGTCGCATCACTGCAATAAGAAACTAATCCAGTAGGGGTTGGTGTAGATGAAGGAGACGTGAATGTTACATTTCCTAAACCATTAAGTGTTGTATTTGTTGCGTTATCAACTACATTTATTGCATCTGAGCTTGTATTTGTCGAAGAAATTGAAAAGGTTGCGTTACCACTTGAATCTAAATTAGTTGTTGCTGGAGATATATTTGAGCCGCTACTACGTGTGTTAAATGATACAGAATCACCAGATAAAGGATTTCCTGAGCTATCTTCCAGTGTTACTGTAACTGTTATCTGCGAAACACCATCGGCAGGCGCTGATCCTGTGGAAGAAAGACTCGAGTGTGATTGATCTGGCGGATTACCGGCGTATGCATCCAAAGGCGCAAATAGATTTCCAAAAATAAAAGTAATTAGTAAGACGATAGTAAGAGTTTTCCAATGCATAATAGCAAAAATGTAACAATATAGATTGTACTGCTTTAAAATTGATAATACGCTGAATTTATTACGTGAAAGTATTGGTATTTTGACGCAAACGAGAGTGTTTGTAAATGAGGTATTTAATAATGAGTAAAACGAGCGCTGTTTCTTAATTGATTACGCTTGGGTCTTTTTGCAGTATTTCAAGAAGCAACGAGACACTTTTTTCAATTGCCTGAGAAAATATTTGATTATTATCTTTACCACTATCAATACTAATATGAAATGTTCCAAATTCATCTCTTTCCCAATTCCAATTTGTATTGCCGTTAAATATCGCTTCATCAGATCCACTCAGCAGTTTATAGTAACAAAGGTATTCAAGTAATATATGCTCGAATAAATGGCCAATTTCAGTATTTTTAACTTCTTCATTAAAGGGTAAATTTTGTTCATTAAAACACTTAGAAGAAAATACACTTGGTAATTGTTGTTCTAAAACACTATATGTTTTTGGGTTTTTCTTTGTATTTATGGATTCAGTAAATAAACGCATTGTTATAAAGGTATTTCTTTTGCAATTTTTTACAGAGAGAGAAAAATAATTTGGAATAAAATAAACAGGTAAATAATTTCTACTCTTAAGTGGTGTTAGTGACATAGTAAATAATACTAGAATAAATCTATATTTATCGTATCTCGTAATTTTTTTGATGTCAAGCTAAGCAGTTGCCTCACTTTCGAATTGTATGATTATTTGATAGAATATGCATGTGGTGGTTGTAGTTCAAAAGTAGAACGCCTGCCTGTGGAGCAGGAGGTAGCGGGAGCGTTACCCGTCAGCCACCCCAAGAGAATATGCTATCAGGATTTAAACAATTCATATTAAGGGGAAATGTTGTCGATTTAGCAGTAGGTGTAATAATTGGAGCCTCTTTTGGTACTGTAGTTAGCGCATTGGTAAAAGATATTATTACTCCTCTTATTGGGGTAGTTGGAGGTAAGCCAAATTTTAGTACATTTTCAGTTTCGTTAAATCATAGCACCTTTTTACTAGGTGATTTTATAAACGCAGTTATTTCTTTTCTTATCATTGCGGCAGTCGTTTATTATTTTGTTGTACTTCCGATTAATAAATTAGTAACTTCTGTAAAAAAAGGTAAAACAATTGAGCCGGATACTAAAAAATGTCCTGAATGTTTAAGTCTGATTCCAGTGCTTGCTAATAGGTGTGCTTTTTGTACCTCTCATCTTCATAAATCTGCTAAAAAATAACACCTGACTTTAAGGAAATAAACGTAACTAAGAAGAGAGTACTGCTGATTGAGGTAATTTTATTTTTATTTCACTACTTTTTCTAAGTATTGCATTGGATAATTTCTTTGCTTTCCCTCTTATCTTTACTCCTACATTAAATGAGTTACACATTGGACATTTGTCCATACCCCAGGGATTTATATCACACAATTTCATAAATGATTGGGGCAGTAATTTCATATGGTATTGTAGAATATTTTACATTGTTGTCAAGAGGGTATTTTTACGGATTTTGCTGTAATCTGTACAGATTATTACGCAAGTGCTACACTTAATAGTAAAGGATAATGTCTAGATCACGTTTTATTATTTTTACCTTTAGTTTTCTTACTATGTGTAATTGACCCATTTTTTATAAGACAATCATACGCAGCAGGTAGTGCATTACAACAAGCAAGCGATACTCTTTCTACATCAAGATCATCTGCAGCATCGCCAATAAACGATTCAGGAAATGGAACACTTTCTACTGCAACTAGTGCAATCATATACAACAATGGATCTCGTTTCCTTGCATCTGACTCAGCAAAGCTTGCTGTTAACAAAGCAAACTGGGGATTTTCTCAAACAGGACTTACTGTTGCTTCACAATCAGCAGATCTTAAGACGGTATATTTTTCTGGGCAAGCAGGATCTCTTCTTCCTAATGGATATGGTGTTTTAATAAACGCAGTAACTGCCTCTCATGTTATATCTTTTAAAACAGTTAGCACTATCCCACTTTTAGGAAGTGTGGTAATTGATTTTCCAGGTCAATCCGCAAATGATACGCAAAATGCCGCATCACCTTCTGCATCAACATTTCAATTTAATGGTCTAGCAAGTTCTGGAGTAACTATTAATAGCGGCAATGGAATGATTTGGGGAAAATGTAATGTAAACGCCGGAGCAACCCTCATCTCCTGCCCTTTAGTAAATGGAACTACTGTGCCTGGTGGTACTACAATAATTGTAACAATAGGTACAGGATCTGCAACGCTTATTAACCCAACTAAATCTGCTGCCGCGGGAACGGCTGACAGGTGGAAAATCAACTTACAAACACAGGATAACAACAATAATACTCTTGATGGTCCTACAAACGTAGTAGTTGGAACAGTTGAAGCAATAAATGTTAGTGCATCTATTGACTCTACCATGACGTTTACTATTTCCTCTGCTACTTCCTCAGCATGTGGCGATCCGATAACCGCGGGACTTGTTACACCTTCTTCAACAAGCGTAGATCTTGGTATTATTACTTCTTCTGTTTCAAATCAAGCACAACTATTGACAGTAACTACAAACGCATCTAATGGATATACTATAACAGCAACGTCTTCTGGGCATTTGGTTAATCCTGCCAGCGGTAGCTACTTTCCAGATGCAAACCAAGGAAACAGTGCTAACGGAAATTCACTTAGCAGTAATACAGCGCCTGCACCGCTACCTATCTATGCAGGGCTATCAGCATTTGGTATACATCCATGTACTGCATTCCCTGTGGGAAGTGGTAATGCATCAGTAAACACCATATTTAGTAGTAGTTCTACTAATCAAGGGCAAGGCGGCGGACTAAATAATTATTATGCAAATCCATGGAATAATAATGGGAATTCATTTGCTATGCAATTATCAAGTTATGGCTCACAGCCAACAGGAACAGGCGCACAACAAACATGGGTAGAATATGGAGCTACCGCTGCTCCATCCCTACCTGCAGGTGCATATGTTAACTATTTTACCTATGTTGCTACGCCTAATTTTTAAGTCTATTTAGCTTTATTTGGAATTTAAAGTAATGAGTAATGGATAAGAATGTATTAGTTTGAAGTTAGTCCTTGTGATTTTTTTCGTCTTGCTTCAACTTCATCAAGAATTATTTTTCTAATTCGAACGTTTAGTGGAGTAACTTCAACGAGTTCATCTTCAGAGATGTATTCCAATGCATCCTCAAGACTCATTTCTTTTGGTGCATTAACATGAACATTTGTCCCCTCTCCCTTAGATCGCATATTAGTAAGTGCTTTAATTTTGCATGCATTTACTCTTAAGTCATCATTTCTAGAATTTTGACCTATGACTTGTCCTTTATAAATATCTGTGCCTGGTCCTATAAACAAAATGCCTCTATCTTGAATATTTGTTAACGCATATGCATTTGCTTTGCCACTTTCATGTGCAATGAGGCTCCCCTGTTCTCTTTGATGGGAATAACCATTGTCCGTATCATATTTATAAAACGATGCATTTAAAATTCCAAGACCACGAGTTTCTGTTATAAAATCGCTTCGATATCCAAAAAAACCTCGAGTTGAAACAATAAATTCTAAATAGGTTATACCATTATCTGCTTTCATATCTTGTAATTCTGCTCTTCTTGCGCCTAGTTTTTGCATAACAATGCCTGAGAATTCATCAGGGACTTCAATAAATACGCGTTCATATGGAGTAACGCTTTTTCCATCAATTACTTTGTCAATTACTTGTGGTTTTGCAACTTGGAATTCATACCCATCTCTTCGCATTCGCTCAATAAGTATTGCCAAATGTAATTCACCGCGTCCTGAGACATTCCAGCCGCCCTGAGGGTTATCTTCTACACGCAGTGCCATATCTGTTTCTAGTTCTTTTTGTAATCTGTCAGAAATTTGTCTTGAGGTTTTATATTCTCCTTCTTTTCCGGCAAGCGGAGAGTCGTTTACAAGAAACTGCATTTTAATTGTTGGTTCTTCAATGGCAAGTAATGGAAGCGCTATTGGTGTTTCAACATCTGCGATTGTTTCTCCAATGGTGATATCTGGAATTCCTGATATTGCAACTATATCTCCAACACCAACCGTTGTAGCATCAGTTCTATCAAGACCAGTAAATGTCATAAGTGAAGTTAGTTTAAATTTTTTCATTTCGCCGTCACGGTTAATATGCATTACTTCTTGATTTGCGGAAATGGATCCATTGTATATTCTTCCAACGGCAATTCTTCCTTTGTGTGTATCATATGAAAGGGTTGTGGCAAGCATTTGAAGGGGTTTATTTATATCTCCAGAGGGAGCTGGAATTTCTTTAATAATAGTGTCAAATACTGGTGTAATATCAGTCATATTTTCCAAATTATCATCTAGACCTGCAACGCCTCTTTTTGCTGAAGCGTAAATTATTGGAAAATCAGCAGTTACATCATCTGCGCCCAGTTCTAAGAATAAATCAAGCGTCTTATCTAATACATAATGTACTCTTTGATCACTTTTATCTATCTTATTTACCACAACGATAATTTTGTGCTTCATTTGGAGGGCTTTTTTTAAGACAAAGCGTGTTTGCGGCATTGGTCCTTCTTTTGCATCAACAAGTAGCAAGCAGCCATCAGCCATTTTAAGGACTCTTTCTACTTCTCCACCAAAATCTGCATGTCCTGGAGTATCTATAATATTAATTTTAGTATTATTAAAGATGACTGAGGCATTTTTGGAAAATATCGTTATTCCTCTTTCTTTTTCAAGTTCATTTGAATCCATAATAAGAGATTCAGAAGAATCTTTGTGTAGTTTGGTTTTTGATTGCTTCAAAAGTGCGTCAACCAAGGTAGTTTTTCCGTGATCAACGTGTGCGATGATTGCGACGTTTCTAATTTGCATAGTCTATAAAAAAACCGCTCCCGCGGTCTATATATAATAGCATTTTATAGGATAAATAGCAATTCAAGGGAGTAATTGCTATGTTTACAGGCACGATTAGGCACAAAGCAAACTAAACCTATAGTTGATTTTTGGTCATTTCTTTGCTATTATCTGCCAACTATGCATTTTGCCTTATTTTTTGTAAATTTACTTCTTTTTACCTTTATTGGCTATGCTATTGGTGATTCAAGGCTATTTACTAAGAAAAATACATCAAAAATCAAAAAAATAAATCGAATCAGAGCTGCTGTAACTGCTTCGATTATATTTGGATTTATAGCTTTGCTTAGTAATGGAGTAGATTCAGTAAGTGCAAACATAGATAACCTGATAATAGCAGGTATTGCGTCTTTTATATGCTTGATACCCAGAAAATTTGTTAAAAAGCAAATACACACCATACATAGAAAATATATAAACTCATATTTAGAAAAATTAAAGCTTCATTCACTTACTATTCATAAAAAATAAAAGATAGTATCATTTTTGCTATACTCTACATAATGAATACTCCAGTTCCACTCCAAGAAATACACAGAAGCGTTTCTGCAATTCTTAAAAAGACAGATAAGCTCATTTATAAGGCGTTTCAAGAAGAAACTACACTTGAATGGAAAAAAGGATATGCGTTTTCAAATGCAATTTTAACAAAAACTGATAAAGAAATAGATTCCTATCTTCGAACTAGCTTACGTAAGATTTCAAAAGAAATTGGTTTTATTACTGAAGAAGGAAAACAAAACATCAAAGAATATAACTGGATTATAGATCCAATTGATGGAACGAACAATTTTGCACATAATATTCCAATTTTTGGAACGATGATTGCACTTTGGAAGGGCAATGAACCAATTTATAGTATTATTTCTTTTCCAATATTAAGGGAAACTATTCATGCATTTTCAGGCAAAGGTATGTTTTATAATGGAAAAAAAGTACTTCGAAAAAGTTTTGTTAAACCAAAACCCTTTATCACTTTCGGATTTATTGGTGATACGAAGACTAAAGTAAAAGTTATAGAAACCGTTTCTGCAATTTGTGGAGTTCCAGCAAATTATCGCGCTACCTGTTTTCATGGAGCCATGACAGCACTTGGAAGAATGGATATAACTATGATGCTAAATGAAGCAATTTGGGATATTGCAGCCCCCGTTTTAATTGCTCAAGAAGCAGGGCTTTCTTGTGTATATATTTCAAAACCACCAGATATGAAACAAGAGTCTGGAAAATATGTTTATAGTGTTGTCATAGGAGAAAAAGGTATTGCAGAAAAATTGGCTAAAGCACTCTCTCCTCTTTTACTAACAAAATAGATTATTTATCTTACTTTGCAGTAAAAACGATAAAATCTTTTTCTTCATATAATAAGGTATATTTGTCATCTTCCTTTGTCTTGAGATCTTCTGCCATAGCCTTTTGTTGTTTTAAGGAAGGTTGCGCAAATGGGTCATTTAATAAAAAAGCTACAATATCTGCCTTTTCAACGCCAACTGGTATAGTAAAAATCTTTTGTCTTCTGGATAAATGAGAGCCAAGATTATTAGTTGCGGCTATTGAATAGCTTTTTGGAATTTGAGAAAGAAACTTATCTATATCGTGTGCATACCAGAGTGGTTTTATAAGCATATCTATGTTTGGTTTGAGTGATTGTGGTAATGGTCCAAGCGTGTATGCGGAAAAAATGGTTGTAATAAAAAGATATAAACCAATTACAAGTGGTGGAATCTTGGGAAACTTTTTTAAAAAGTGAAATACGCCATATATAGAAGCAATAAATAAAAATGGAGTAATAGGTGCAGTGTATTGATAGTATATTTGGTGTGCATTTGAATTATTACTAAGAAGATCGATAAGTAAGTCTGGGGCTGCAAAAATAATTGCTGCTGGAAAAAGTAATGGTAAAAATCCAAGTGGCAGTAAAAGTTTAAAAACATACGATAATTGTTCTTGTTGAAATAAAATGCCAAATGTTTTTATAGGATTGAGTAAAATGTTTCGAATTACATTAGACGGTTTGTCTCCAAAATCTGAATAATAAGACAACGCAAAATGTTGCGTACCTTTACTATGTGGTATTGCGAAGTCTACTAAGAAATAAAATATAGCAAATGAAACTACAGTCATTATGAAGCCAATTTTTTTAAAAGGTTTTTTAAGTAATATATACAACCCAAATAATGAGGCTATTAACCATATTTCTTCTTTAGACAGACACGCAAGTATAAGAAATAATGAAAAGAAAATATACTTCTTTTTTTCAAGATAATAAAATGATGCAATGAGAAAAGTAGTTGCAACCGTTACTGCATGAAAGTCAAAAAGAATAGAATTTTCGAGAGGCGAATACATAAGATATGTAAAAGCAATTAATAGTGCCAGATTTTTGTTTTTTAAAATAGATTGAGCAAAAAAATATAAATAAAACGATCCAATGCCAACAATTACTGTTTGTAGCAATAAAAGCATTCGTGGATCTGACCAAATATAATAAAAAGGGGCAAATAATATTAAAAGAAAATCTGCATGATAAGCAAGTCGTGATATTATATCAGTCCCATTTGGATCGGTGATTTGAAAAATTCTTCCATGTGCTGTATTCCATACAGCTTGATCCATATTACCTAAATCAAATCGTCCAGTATAAAAATTATTATATCTTAATATACTAAGTACGCTAAAATATAAAACAAATAGTATGAACAAAAAGCAAAGTATGCTCAGCTGCTTGTTGTTAGAAACAAATTTTTCAACTTTTGTCAAAAGTATTGTTTTTGATTTATGCCATAAAAATGCAATGCCTATGAACAATAATTCTCCAATGATAAGCATTAAACGGGAAAACAATGATGCCAGAGCCGCACTACTGGTTGGGAGAAATAAAGATAAACCAGCAGTTGTAACTGCTTCTCTAACACCAAGTCCTGTAGGAGTTATTAATGTTACATAGCCAATAAGCAGTGATGAAGTAAAAAAACCACAAAATTCAAAAAAATACCTAGGAGTTAAAGGAAGTATCGCAACAATCGAAAAATAAGTGCCAATCCCATACAGTAAAAATGCAACAGAATATAAAGCCAATAATCTAAAGTTTTCAGTTTTTGAATAAGGCAAAAGAAAACGAGAACTTATTCTGGAAGTAAAAGCTTTGCCACAAACTGTCAAAAGTGCAATTAGTGTTACAAGAAGCGTTGCTAAGGAGTAAAAGAGTGATCTATTAATTGTAATATGAAAAAAAATATATGCAATTGGTAAGCTAAGTAACGACAGTAGTACTGAACTCAGTAGTATAAGTTGTATTTCGTAATACATAAGCGTAAGAATTTTTTTATTACTTAATTTAAACCGTTCAAATTGGTTTACTCTTCCTAAAAAAGACCACACATTTCCTGGGATATAGCGCTTGGCCTCAGATATAGCCCAATAAAATGACACATGCTTAAGTGGAATTTTAGTAGCCTCATTTTGTATAAGTTCTTGCCATATATATGCTCGAATAAAATAGTACAAAATAAAACTTAGTAAACTAAGTGTTAATAAATAGAAATTGCTATGTAAAATATTTGGAATAATATCTGAAAATTTCGAGGAGATTAATTTATAAATGAAATATATGGCTAAAAGTGATAAAGGCCAACCTATGAAAAATTTAATTTTCTGATACGCCTCTTTCATAAAATTATCTCAACATTATATACTATTTTTAGTATCTTGTCCTTAAGTTTTATTGAAGTTCTGACAATGTTTTGCTAGAATACTAGATATCCTCTAGCCCTGTAGCTCAATTGGATAGAGCGACGGTCTTCGGAACCGTAGGTTGCAGGTTCGATCCCTGTCGGGGCTGCACAGAGTACTATAATTTATTACATAACTCTTTCTTTACTCTTAATCAAAATTTACAATATAAGTTTATACTACTAATAATTACGTATTTATCCATAGACTATTAATTTGGTCTAAATTATTAAAGAAAGGAGGCTTGGGTGCAAGATGTAAATAAATATGTGATCTCGGGAGATTGGCGAAAATTTCTGACAATGCCAAATGAGCGACTCCTTGTTGTTACTAGAAAACATCCCCTTATACTTCTTGGTCCCCTTCTTTCACTAGCATTTATCAGTCTTTTAGGAATTGTTGCTTCTGTCTATTTGTTTATAATATCTTTTTCATCAGAGCTGATTGCATTTACCGTTGTTATAACAATAGTAAATGTTTTTATTTCATTACTGATTAAAATATTTATTGATTGGTATTTTAATTTGTATATAGCAACAACGAGAAAAATACTTGAGGTAAGATATTCACCACTTGCATCTTTTAATCAAGATCAAGTACTTTTAGATCAAGTTAAATGCACTGAAATAGATACGTTAAAAAGTGGATTAATATCGGATTTTATAGATATGGGTAATATTGCTATAACTTTTGATCGTCCTACGCACCATGATATCTTTTATTTGGAAAATATTAGAAACTCAAGAGTTATCGGGATTCATTTATCAAATGAGTATGCGCAGCGTGGTCACTATTATCCACAAGGAGAAATGTGGTATAGAGATACAAGTCGACGAAATAATTTTGCTTATTTTGACGAAACATTTACATGATGAATATATATACAATTTTTTATGCACTTAGTATTTTTACTATACTAAGTTCTGTAATATTTAACTTATTGTATCTCCACGGTGCTAAAAATGCCGAACATTCGATTCACTTAAAAACGCCAATTAGCATTCAAAGATTATCTAAGCTACAGCTTATTGTTAGTCTTTCATCAATGCTTTTTATATCGTTGCTTCTGCTGGCTTCAATAAACGGAAAATAGACAGATTACGAAAAAGCTGCATTTTGTTGTTATTGTTAATTGTCATTGTTATAATGTAGATGGAATTTGTAAGAACGGGCCGCTAGCTCAATTGGCAGAGCAACTCCCTCTTAAGGAGTCGGTTCGGGGTTCGATTCCCCGGCGGCTCACAGATTCAGATGTGAAAAATAACTTCATTTAGCTTGATTTAACAGTCTAATCTTTTGCGTTCTAAAATCGTTGTGAAAAGTGTTAGCTTCATAACCCAATGGGAATCGAACACAAAACTAAAATAGAAAAAATTGATTCTATATCCTAGCTGTTAATACTCCGGAATCGTAGATATCTGCTCTAGTTTGTGGAGCTAATTCAAGTATCTCTTTAGGAGTAGGTGAATATGAATATTTTTTCCAATTGTATCCATATTTTACTACATCTACAACCTTTGTTTCATCGTCTGTTGCATCTCCCCATGATGGCATGTAATTATTATCAATTCCTCCTTCTGTGCCAGCAGACTCAAAAGCATCAGCGATTTTATCAGTAGTTTCACTAGCAATTGTATTTATGTGTTCGCCAGTACTTATACCTCTTTCTAGAGCATATTTAATTATCTCAATATCATGTTCGTTTTGCCATCCATGAGCCATAATAGTATGCATTTCGCTGCCTTGATCCCTAATAGCTTCTTTGACAGCAGTATTTCTTATTTCTGTAGGCAGCCTTCCAATAATTAAATGAGCTATTCTTTTAGCAATTTCTTCACGACTTAGCGTGGGGAATTCGGAGTCACTAGGATTCTTAGATTTCGATTGTAATCTTTCTACTCCAGCTTTTGAATAAACATTGATTAATCCTTTAGTTAATGCAGGTTCAGCTCTTAAAGAAGCATCGTCTTCATTTAAAGATTGCGTAAGAGCGTTTACGGTTTCTGTTATGCTTCCTAAATCAACAAATGTTTCATTATTTAAAATGGAAGTAAGAGCATGAGGTGCTTCTGGGTTTAATTTCAAATACTCTTGTAAATGTCTGACAGTAAATCCATTTCGTCTATATAGTATTGTTTTACCATCAGGCAGCTTTGATATAATCGCATCTTCAGGCACTTCTCCTGGAACAATACCCGTTGCTTCTTCAAGGGTTAATGCCTGATGTGGATATATATGAAAGTAGGTATCTTCTGGCCTAATTGTATCTGCCTTATCAATATTGTTTTTTGCTTTAGCAACTACTACAGTATCAATATCATCCCAGCTACCTAAATCATGTTCTCCGACAGGTCCATCTATTGAAGTATGTATAGTGTCTCTTAAGATTACTTGACCAAATGGGGCGGCTTTTGGTCTGTATGCAGTTGATCTTAAAATAACATTTCCATGCTCGTCTCTTTCAACTGGACCTTCGTAAATATGAACCAGAGAATGTCTTGACATATCCGCATCTGGAACATCTTTCAATTCTCCTTCTACTCTTAATTTTCCTTCTGTTATTGCCCTTTGTTTTTTCTCATCATCCATTCTAAGAAGTGCTTCTGACTTACTTTGAACTAAACGTTGAGCTTCTGCGTTACCACTTAAAGCTAGTATCATTAAGGCTTCTGCATCAGCATTGATTTCACTGTTAACTAAACCTTTGTCATCTATTATGCTAGTAGCTACCAGCTCATTAATAAATGTAATGGTATCATCGCTATATACACCATTTTGTATGTCTTGTTTTGCCTGCTCAACTCTTGGATTATCAGGAATTAACTGGTCAGAAAGTGCAATGAAGCCTTCGAAATCTTTTGTAGTTTGAATTCTTTCAGCTTCACTACGATGTGATGATTTATAACTTTGGAACTCATTACCAACAAATACATCATCAAGAGGTTTTGTACCTATATCTTTAAATGAACTATCAGTTTCTGGTAATTCGTATCTTCCTCTAAGAGAAAATTTAGTTTCTTTTCCAGTTAAAGTAATAAAAGAATATATTCTTCGACTAAAACCCGCTTGATCTTGAATATCTTGTGGGCGAAGTTTTGTCTCAACTAGTTCTCTACTTGATTTTGCTTTTTCTACAGCTGCTTCAGGTATATCATTTATTACTCTTTCAGGACTAGAAATCGTTGCATTTTGACCCTCGCCTTCAATTAAATAATCAACTGGTTTATTTTCTTCAGATATTAATGAATCATCCATAATTTGAGTATAACAAATTAATTTATATAATTGTCATAAATTGCTCCTGTATTTATTAAATTATGATATACTCGAAGAAGGTGTTCCATCCACCAGACGAATTGTTCACCGAAGGGAACAGTGTTGTTCTCGCAATCACGAATAGCCTTATAAACTTTTCCCTAGAATAGGATAATCTATTTTATCCTTTAAACCTGTATCATAAAAATTTGGGCAAGTAATTTTTACGATATTGACAAAAGTAAGACAATGTCTTACACTATTTAAAGTGATTAAAGACATTGTAATTGATACTTTAATAGTTGAAGAAGATAGATAAGAACATATTGCGAAACATAATATTAGTTTAAATGAGGTTTTGGAGATTATATCCCATGATTATGTTTTTATTCAAGGTAAATTTGATCGCTGGATTTTAATCGGTCGTACAAAAAGCAAAAGATATTTAAGTATCGTAATTGGGCACCGAAAAAGCAAAAACACGTATGGTCTTATTACTGCAAGACCATCCAGAAAAGAAGAAAAAAGTTTTTATAACGAATATACTCTTGAAGGAGGTGAAGATAATGACAAAAGTTAAAATAGTAAAAGAACATCAATTTATTCCACTAAAACCATTTAAAACATACGAGGAAGAAGCTAACTTTTGGGATACTCATTCTGCGGTTGATGAGATTAATGACGGTACTCTTGTTGGATTTCATCAAGCAAATAAAACAAGCACAATTACAATTCGAATTCAGCCAAAACATTTACAAGAGATTAGAAATAAAGCATTTAAACAAGGAATAGGACCAACAACTCTTGCTAGAATGTGGATATTGGATAATCTAAAATAGTTAGAAGGTAAATTCTATTTTAAATTAATTGCTTCTTACTTGATATATGTCCAAAAATTTAGTTATGAATTCCAGGAATGATTTGATAGAAAGTGCGGTTGGCTCACTATAAATATAATTATGTTTATCCTGTTTTATTACTCACTCTATTAATCTACTTATGTTTTGTGTCTCCGCAAACATAAGAACAGGTACTTAAATTTGTATAATAGCAATTAATAGAAAGTTTTTTGCAACTTAGAGGTGTAGATGTTGGAGTAGGTCTGACAGGCGTAGGAGTAGATGTTGTAATTGGGCTTGGAACAGCTGTAGGTGAAGGAATAGGTGTTAAGGTAGGTGTTGGTGTAGGAGCAGCTAGACAGTTATCGCCTACTCCTGTTGGTCCACATGTTTGAGACAATATTATTTCATCAACTTTAACTCCATCTTGATTTCCAGTCAAAGTAAATGTGTAAGTTTGTCCCTGGGTTAAGGAATTTTGACCTTGAGGAATCCAGTGCCAGTTTCCATCTACTGTATTATTATCAATAATTTGTGATGGACATCCAAATGCATTGCCGGAATTGTCCGTAAGTTGTGAATAAATTGAGTCGCCAGAAGTTGGTACTTTCATTCTAAACCAGACGTTATAAGAGTTAGTGCCTGTTGGTACTGTAAAGGTAATAACATCTGTACCTTTTCCACTAGGTAAAGGAGAACAACTGGGTGTAGGTGAAGCTGAGACTGGGGTAGGAGATATTGAAAGAGTAGAAGTTGGCGTGGGATTTGTAAAAGTTGAACCTGCTGGTTGAAGTAATAAATCTTGTGCAACATTATCTGCTGAAACTGCACTGCTTTCATTTATAACCCCAGTTGAGCCAGCATTGGTATATAAGTCCGCTAAATTAGATGAAATGGCAGTATTTTCTTTTTGCCATACTTGTGACATGCCAGTTGGAAGTGTAAAGGATGTATTCGAAAGTGATCCTCCAAAAAACATAAGTCTTTCTCCGGTTGCATTAACATTTATGCTTGCGGCTGAAATATTACTAGAGTTAAGAGCTGATCCTTGATTAACCTGATCTACTGGATTTGAAGTATTAACTCCACTATAATCAGCAACTCCTCCAGAAGCTTGTTCTGGGGATGTGAAGGTAAATGTATAGGTCGATGGTTCACTAGCTTTTACTACATGATAATATAATTCTTGAACCAAAGAGTTTGAAGCTGTGTTTGTACGTTTAATACCGTTCCAACTACTATCAGGAGGTGTTATTCCTGGTGTTCCTTGGGTTGTAATTTGCGCAATCATTACATCATCTGCTGAGTATCCACTTGGAGGTCCAAAAACAATTGTGTTACCCCCAGTATTGGTGCCGGAGTAACCTGAAATCAAATGAATTGTGGTTGGTGTTAGGGTTTGCGCGTGTGCACTGAACATAGAAGTAAAATGTTGCACAAGCTTACCAAGCATTGATATTAAATTAAATGATGAATTTACATTTGCTATTTTGGATGAGGAAGGGCCCATAGCTATTCCCCACTTAGATTTGCAGTAATTTACACCACTCAAAAATCCGCTATACATGCCTGAATCGTTAGCAAGTTCAGATTTAATATTTGAGGCATGAGCAGGATCATCCCAGGCAAAATCATTTACAGAAGTTGCTCCAGTATCACAATATGACTTTATTAAAGTACTTTCCTCTATTCCTGTAGGAGGAATAATATATACTCCGCTTCCCGATTGGTAGGCGGCGGTATAGCCATATGACTGAGCATTGGCAATTAATGGTTCTTTAGTAATATCCCAACCTTTACTTTGTAATATGTTATATTCTCTAGTTATTTTTGGCGTATTTCCTCCTGTAGTGTCCTGCATTGTCCAATCACACCAATCCCCATGTGAATAATTTGCTGGTTCGTTGTAGCATTCTGGATAAAGCTCGACCATGTCACAATCAGCAGGATAGAAATTTGTAGATTGTTTTGTAATATCGTTATCATTATGGTTCCAAGCTCCGTTTACACTTGTCTTATAATCCAACCACCCTCCGAAGTCACATATGGTTGGTCTGGAAATCGCTGATTTTGTCATACCATTTGATCCAGCATTGGCGTTGTGTATCATAGTTGCAACTTGATCAAAGAATGTTTGAGGAATAATTCCAGGAAAATCGTCCAAAATGACATATCCACTTACCGCTTTATCTGTCGCAATACTATTGCTATTAATATGTGATTGAATTGCGCTTAATGCAGACTGTAGATTTGATGAGTTTTGATAATATGGACAAACGTATCCTGCTGCATGGTTTGTTTGACAGTTGCCGTAGATTTGGTTCCAGACATAATAATCATAGTATTTAAAATTGTACTGATTATATAAATTTTCCAATCTACTACCTGGATTTACTGTATCAAGCACAGTTTGATTTAAACCCTGCCCAGCAGTTAGTGCAACATCTGAATTATTATTTAATCCTATAAAAAATGCTCCTACTTTACCTTGTATATTTGGCCAAAGAAATGACGAGTTCGTAATAGGTGTAGGAGTTATTGGAGTTCCAGATGGTGATAGTGTTGGTGTTGGAGCCAAGCTACCAACTGAAATTTGACCAAGTAAATAACTTCCATCCGATTGTTTTGCCGAATTTGCTAAATTCATTGGATTATAATAGCCTGTTGGATCTACTATTTTTACAGAAACAGAATAAGTTCCCAAAGGAATACTGGAAGGAACTGTGAAAGTATCAGTTGTAGTATTTGGAATATCTGTTCCTGTTGAGTTAGTAGGAAGTAGAGTTTGAAAATCTAAACTTGATTTTCCTTGCCACGCAACATTTCCAGATGAGTCCTTAAGCTCAATCATGATATTCCATGGATTATATGCAGGTGTAGAACCAAGATTAGACCAATTAGTAGAAACTGTAAAATTATTCCCTGGACTGACTACTGAGGGCAGTGTTAGGGAATCAAGACTAATTCTGTAGCCCGAGTGTTCCATAATATTTTGCAAAGTTGCCTGCTCAGCACTTGAGTAATTATTCCAGTTATCAAAATAACTTCCATCAACCATATCAATGTGGTAACGAAGCACGTCTGTATAGGCATCATTAAGTGAGTCAGTAGTTGAAGAAGGTGATAAACCACCAAATTCTACTATACCAGGAGCAGTTTTCCATCGCTCCGATAGTATTGTTCCATCTGCACCAGCTGGTGGTGGTGTTTCCCAATATTGAAGTCCTGTTAGATAACTAGCAGTTGGTCCAAGGGTCCCAAGACTGTTATACCGCCACCCAATAGCCGGAGAGCCAGGTTTTGGAGTTAAGCTCATGGCATATTTAAATCCATATTGATCTCCATCTTCTTCAATAACTGCTAAGATTCTAGTTTTAGGAAAAGAGTTGACCCACCAATCTATGATGTTTTTTTATTTGCATCGGTAATTACAGCAGGTGTTTGACCACTTGGACCATTTGGAAGACCATCATTTATCCACTCTGCATAATTTCCATAAATTCCGGTTTCAATCCATCCAAGACGTGGGTCATTTGCATATTTTGCAGCCAACGCATTAATTAGAGCCTGCGCTCGTGTCATAAAAAAACTATTATTCCAATCCGGCACATATACTCCATTTCCCGGTGAAACTCCACTCCAGTATGATTGTGAATCTCCAGCCATATCACTTATTAAATAATTTGGTATAAATGCTTGACCCGTAATATCTCCTCTTGCAGCAGCAATTGTTATTCCAAGTTTGCCTCCATTTGCTTTTGCCTGTGCCAAAGCTGTATCAATTGAAGAGAAGTCATAATTTCCCTGTGTTGGTTCAAGAGTAGCCCAAGAGCCTATATCCGTTGGCGCAGTATCGTAGCGAAGATAGGAATCTGTAACAGGCCATGGTGAAGGGATCAGTTGTCCTTGTTGCCACTCATATTGTCCGTGCCATGGATTACCTATCTCTGGTGCAGAAAAGGGAATAACTGATGGATTAAAAGTAACATTGGCACCATTTACTCCATTAGATCCAAATAGTATAGCCTGTCCGTTAGATGAACTAGTATCGGTTACCACACTAACATTTCCAGATAACCTATTACTATTTGTAGAAGTTGGTTCTGCCTCTAGTCTGAATGAGTCAAGGGAAGAGGCGTTAGTGAATAAGTTTGTGACAAGTGCAAGCGAGGGGGTTACAAATATAAACAATAATACAATCCCTATGCTCAGCTTATGGAATTTATCTAATGATGAAAATTTTTGTTTAAACAAAGGGATTTTATGTTTAAAGAAATAATTCATGTATATTCTTTCTTTTTTGAGTCTAGATCAAAATATCTTGCATGTCAACCAAATTACAAGAGAAATAATCAAATAAGTTGAGTTTGTGAACAGTTACGGTAAAGTATCTTTATTCTCAATATTAACCAGAACCGGGGATAATGATACTTTATCAATCCAAATATTTCCTGCTGCATCAGCTAGATTAAACTTTAGCGCTGCGTTGTCATCTGTTGAAGGTTGAAAATAATTAAATGAATATTTTTGCCAAGTAGTTGTCAATATAAAGTTTTGCGTTGAATATGGAATGTGATTTGAGTTTTGCACAAATACTTGTAATCTCCTATTTTGAGAAGCCTTGGCATAAAAAGATATCATATAGTTTGTGCTTAAGCTAAGCTGTACTGGACCTTGCATTAACTGAAAGTACCATTCTTTTTTTCCAGGCTGATTAATAGTTGCTTTAACAGAATAATTGCCATTTACGAATGTTGATGGGTCAATAGCAACCGTATTAGAATTCACTGATTTATTAAACGTTGTCCAGCCGGTTAAATTACCAAAATCAAATGACCCATTAATTAATTTGTTTTGTACAGGATTTATAACTGTAATTGGTGTTGGAGTTGTACAAATTAATATTTCTGGCCCGCAACTAACCTGACCTTTGTGAATATTGCATTCTTGTTGTTTATAAAAACATCCCGGAGGTGGAGTTGGCGTAGAGGTAGGTGTTAAAGTGGGTGTAGGTGTAAGCGTTGGCGTTGGAGAAGGCGTTGGAGATAGGGTTGGGGTAGGTGTAGGTGTAAGCGTTGGCGTTGGTGTAAGCGTTGGCGTTGGAGTAAAAGTAGGGGTGACAACAGTAATCGTGTTCCAGATTTGATTACATTGTATTATAGATTGTTTAACTCCTTCATCAATACTTGTATTGTTTGCAGGAGTATAATAACTTCCACTAGCATGATAGTCATAAAAAAATAAAGACATTCCTAACTTACAAAAATCTGTTTCCTGATCAATTATTGGTTGATAAATTGGTACATTTAATTTTTTAGCGGTTGCAGTGTCATATAAAGGAATAACGTAACTACCTGTGTAGCTTCCAAATACCTGGCCCGTACCAATTACATTTACTATTTTATTCCAATTCGGATAATCACTTATTCCGTTTGCTATTAACTGTTTTTGCCATGCTTCCATTATGCCTGGCATTTTCCAATCATAATTTTTGGCACTATCTGTTTTATATCTGACCGCATATCCATATCCACTGACATTATCACAACCTTCCGGTGAATAATTATTTAAGGGATTAGCAAAATAACTTACTGTTCCTGCGTGTGATTTAAATGGTACGCTCCCAAACGAAAATCCGCAAATACTTTGTACGCCTGGAATAATGGTATGAATTAAGCCATTAATTTCTTTCAGAGGTGTCTTTGCACTTTTAAAATCTCCGCTACCCCAGTCATCGATTACATAAAGATAAGATAAATAAGAAGCGTATTTGGTATTGTTTCTAATTGCAATTAATTTATTTTTTATTCTTGTTAGCAATAAATTATTTGCGCTTTGGAGTCCGTAAGCATTGGCTTGAAAATTAGCATACCCGTTTGGCATAGATTTACATGATGCAATGTATGAATTATAGGTTGGATGATACATTCTATAGTGCCAACAACCATAATCATTAAGGGGTGTTAATAAATCTGAAGAAATAACTTTCATATTATTTGATTTAAGTATAGGATAAGCATTTCCTGGTAAATTATTGAAGTCACCATACGTATGAATAAATTGTACTTTTTCTTTCGCGGCTATTTTAATATCTTGTGGATTTGTTAGCCAATAGCCAGCAATAATATGAGGTAAAAATGCTCTGTCTGTTAAAACTGCCCACTGTCGGAATTGTTGCAAAACATCCCATCCTACGCCAATATTATATATAAGTCCAGAAGGCAATATGTTTCCTGCACTGCTATTTGGTAGGTTATTGTTAATTCCAACTGCCATCTCACATTTACTTGGATACCAATTATTCCAGTTACCAGTAGAAGCATTTGTAGTTCTTATTGTTGTATTTGACGAGTCAAAACTATTAACAATTAATCCGATATTGTGAGCACTTAAGTATGAGAAAAATGGTGATGTATTATCTTCCCCATTATATTGGTAATATGTTTGGTTACTATTTGGAGTTGGATACCCAAGTGCTTGTACCTCTTGAGTTGTTAAGGCGTTTCGAGTACAGCTTTGTAACGTCATATTCCATTCAGTAACTAACACAGGTTTAGTTTGAGAAAGCGTACCAAAATTCGCATCCCATATAATCTTCGATGTGTTATTATTTGAATTGATATCTTGCCCATATGGTTCAATTCCGTAAACAGTATTTTGGTCGTCCAACAAATAGTTTTGATTGTAATTTGGAGAATTTGTATTGGTGTCTTTTTGGCTAATTCCTAGGAAATTTGATGCTTTGTCTGCTCCATCTGCAATTAATACGTTGCTTACTCCTCTATTTCTAATATTTTCTGCCAAGCATTCCATTCCAAAGATATTTCCAGAGTAAGCTCGACAAGTACTTCCTTTTCGCATATTCCCATATTTCCAAGTGAGCCATTGATTACTATTATTTCCGTTATTTTGAGGCTGATTATATAGTTCAAGAAGAACCTGAGGATCTGATTTAATTGTTGTATTTGATATTAAATTCATCCATGCTACATTTGTATCATTCGAAGGATAAGATGCACTATTTCCACAGCCATTTTGTCCATTTTGCATGGCAATTATAATCCCATTGACCTTATTGTTTTCTGCTAATTTAATATCATTTTCTATCTGACTTGCGTAATTTTGCCAGCTAATAGAAGATAATTTACCGCTTAATGCCGGTTGAGAGACCTGAATTCTAATAATAGTTGGAGCACCCCAATTTTTTTCCATATAAGAGAGTTCATTATTGTTAAAATTTTGAGCAGCAACTTTTCCATTTGGATCAGAACTTGTTCCATCTCCACAATTTGCTTGTCCTAAAGCACCAACCATATTAAATCCCCATGCTTTAAATGGCTTGTCATTATAATAAAGTGTATTAGAAATGACATGAAATCCTTGGGTTTGTGAAGCAAAATTAAATAAACTTTGTCTTGTTAATAGTCCAGTTGGAATAGAAAGTAGAATAAAAACCATTATTACTACTGCGTATTTAATTATTGTCGGTAGTTTTAAAAATTTATCCCAATAGTTTCTTACTAAATGTGAGCTATTTTCACGTAATGAGTTATTAGCAATTTTGCTCATATATAAGTTATTGCACATTGAAAATAGCTTGTCAATTTTTTATAAAACTACATATTGACTCAACTATTACTCAGTAGTATCATTTTCAAAACTAATATATGACCTCAGAACAAGATCGTGAATCATCCTCTAATCAAAGTAATGTAGCACTTACGCAGAAAATAAATATAAGTCTTGCGCCAGAAAATATCTCAAGTGTACTTGGTAACAGTATCTCTCCTGATATGCTTCCTCCAGTTGATCGAGAAAAACTAGCTGGAAAAGTGGCTGTTATTTCTGGTTCTACGCAAGGAATTGGTTTTGCTACCGCACGGCTATTTGGTGAAATGGGTATGAAAGTAGTAATTAATGGCAGACCTCAAAGGCAAGAAGTGGGTGAATTATCTGCTCAAGAAATAAAAGCGATTGGAGACGGAGCGGATGCTGTTTTTATTCCGGCTGATGTTACTACAGAAGAAGGAGCAGAGGCATTAATAAATGGAGTAGTTGATGTTTTTGGACGAATTGATGTTGTTGTAAATAATGTTGGCACAAAACAAGATAACCTTATATTAACAATGAAAACGAATCAATGGTATGATGTGATGCGTACAAATGTCGATAGTGCTTTTTTTGTAACTCGAGCAGCAGTCAAAAAAATGGTTAGAAATAGAGATCCAAAAGGAGGAGACATTGTTTACGTTTCCAGCATTGGAAAACATGCAATGTTGCCTGGACAAACAAATTATAGTGCTTCAAAAAGTGCCATGGAAGCGATAGCAATTGGAACTGCATCGGAGTTAAACGTAAAACGAGATATTTATACAAGCATACTAAGACCTGCATTAGTAGATACTCCATTGACAGCTGATTTAACTGATGAGCAAAGAACATTTTTAAGAGATTCTCTTAACTCTTCCGATGATCTTACTCCAGAAGATGCAGCGAGAGCGATAGTATATTTAGTAACGCATAGAGAACCTGAAGTTGTTCAAGCGATGACGCTTATTAAATAGCAATATGAGTCCAGAACAAGCAGTAACATTAGATCAAATAATACAAGACAGGCAGATAAATCGTGAACTTTCTTTAGTTGACAAGACCGCTTTTGTATCTGGTGGTAATCGAGATATTGGAGCTGCAATCGT
Organism: Candidatus Levyibacteriota bacterium; assembly: GCA_003152105.1. Lineage (GTDB taxonomy): Bacteria > Patescibacteriota > Microgenomatia > Levybacterales > UBA12049 > PALSA-1332. Next base: position 800,555 of record PLZJ01000002.1, on the reverse strand, counting down.
TAAAGCATTGGCAGCTGAAAAAGTAACGGTAGCATTTTCATTTAGAGATAAGCAAAAGCGGGCAAATACGGTGCTGCATGATGTTTCAGAAAATAATGGTACAGCTTATGGTTTATCTGCTGATATGTCGACTTCTGAAGGGAGAAAGCAGTTATTTCAAGAAGCAGCAGAAAAGCTTAATGGTAAAGTAGATTATGTAGTTCTTGTAACATCTGGATCAACTCAAGCGCTAAACAGTGACGCTTCAAATGATTTAGTAACTCAATTTTTGCCTATCATGAATGACGGAGGTGTAATCATTAGATTGCAAAGTGTGCCAGGTCATTTTGACCCACAACTCAGAGGTGCCATATCAATAGTTTCACAATACGACAATGTTGCCAGACACAAATATGAAGATTTACAATCACTTCATAAGCGACAAGCAGAAATGGCAGAGCGGGGTATACGATTTTTAGAAGTAACGCCACCAATCGTACCAGATACTGCAAATGTTATGGTATTTAATATAGCAGCAAAAAGAGAGTCAAATGGTCAGTATTCTGCGGAGGATATGCATAATGTTATATCGGATAAACTTGGACTCCCAAGAACTGTACCAACATCAGAGGTAGGAGAAAAAGTTATCGCTTTATTAAAAAATCCATCAGTTCCAAGCGGTTATACTGAATTTTTTAATGATATCGAAGATGCGCAAACAATGCTTGAGCAGTGGTATGGAACACAACAGGTTTACGTACAAACTATGGAAAGAAATAATCAAGATGAAGATAGAAAATCTGGAATTGGAAGAGCAATAGCAACAAAAAATCAAGTCACAAGAGAAAATGATCAGCAACTTGTGACAACGGTAAAACAAAAAGAAGGCGATCCTAGCGCATATTATGGTGTCGTTCATGTTGATCAGTTATTAGCAGAAGGGCATTTTGCTCCAGAAAGTGGATTGCCAAAAATACTTCCAGGACACAAACAAATTAGAGCAGCAATTGAAACAATTGGCTTAATTTCATCTCATTTAGGATTAGGAGATGGAAATCTTAAGTTAGTAGGCTTTAGAGAAGTTGAGTTTAAAGAAATTGTATCTGCTGATGGAAAAACAGTATTGCGGGTTGAACCGCAGCTCTGTGATGATGGCACATATAATGTTTCTATAATTCGAGAACATGACAATAAAATTACTGCGAGCATTAAAGGATTAAAGGTTAAGCAAGTTACTAATGATGAAGTTGTTGCTTTACTTGAAGATCAGTTGATAGAAGGTGCTGCCCAAGCAGCTGGCATTGTTCATCTTGAAAAAATTGATACAAATGTAATGCCATTATTTTTAAGAATTGGGGAAACAGATTTTTTTGATAATCATACAGTCAGAGCTGGAGATGGAATTTGTTATGACGCAGAAACTGTTCAATTAGATAAACGCACATTTGGTAGTAATATCGTTATTTCTTCTGAAGGAACAATTATCGGAGGCATAAAAGATTTGCAAGCGACTGTAGTAAAGCGATCAATTATTCCTAAGCTAATAAACTAGTAAGTTATGAAGCTTTGGTCTTCTAATCAACATTGCAGCATTATTTCCCCCGAAACCATACCCAAGTATAAGTGCTTTTTGAAAGTTTCCTTTAAGCGGCTCATTTCTAACAAAAACGACATGGTTTATTTCTTCATCATCTTCTTCTTCCGGATTTTCTAAATTTAATCTAGGATTAACTAAATTTAAAATATGAGGAATTTGTTGTTGGCGAAGTGCTTCTATCGCCATTGCTAGATTTACACTTCCCGCTCCTCCAGCTAAATGACCGATATTACTTTTATTTGCAGTAATGGGAATGTCTTGCAGTAACTTTCCAAATGCTTTATACAATGCTTTTGCCTCTGCTCTGTCGCCAGATTTTGTAGCTGTTGCATGGGCAAATATAACATCAGGAACTTCTATTTCATAAGTCCAACGGTTTTCGCACGCTTCAAGAATAGTTCTTGCAACATTATCAACATCCAAATCTGTTTGACCTTTACCATCCAGTGATTTACTGTATCCGACAACTTCTGCATGTACGTTTGCTCCTCTTGCTGCTGCTAAATCAGATCTTTCAAATAAAACAACTGCTCCACCTTCGCCCAGAACAAATCCATCTCTATTTCGATCATAAGGCCGGCTAGATTCTTCAGGACTAGTTATTGTTTTCTTTAAAATATTAAAATATTCTGTAGAAAGCACAAGGCGAAGTGCTGCAAATGACGCAATTCCAATGTCACCAATATGAATATTATTTGGATCAGTTAAGATAGCTTCTACACCTCCACCAAAATCTTTTTCACTTTCACCTTCTTTTATTTTTCGAACAGATTCGACTGCATTTGAAAGTCCAGTCGCACATGCTGCAGTATCGCTAATACCTGGTCCAGAATAACCAAGTTTCATAGATGGATCTGAATTTACTTCTTCAGGGAACATTTCCAGTCCCCACAATGGTCCTACTCTTTCAGAGTTTTTTCTAATTTTTGCTTTTATTTCACCTTCTAATTCACTTCTTTCTTCAGGATTAATTGTTTGCCTTAATTTACTTTCCAATCCTTCAACATCTTTATATAATTGTTGATAAATACGTAATATATTAGGGGTTGGACCAATGCCACTTCCAATTGAGCTTCCTATTTTATGTCTATCTTGTTTCTGTCCACTTGGTAATTCGTCGCCCAACATTTCATTTGTGCTCTGAATAAGTCCAGCATCTAAGGCAGCTCTTTGTGTTAATACATCAGCCATTGCAGTAACGTACGATACACCTCGGAGTGCGCGTCTATCAAAATGTTCTAGTGGGTCGAAATGTTTTACAGGTGCTGCTACATTTACCGCAAAATTATTTGCATCAAATTCAACCACACCTGACTGCCCATTTAACATTCCTTCAAAAGTTTCCTGCGTGTCACCAAGTGGAGTTAATGCAGCATATCCAGTAATCGAAACGCCACTTGAAGGTTCTTTATGAAGATGTGCACCCAATGTTTCTGCTCTTGCTTCAAGATATTCTGCAGATTTATTCATTATTGTTGAGTTGATCTAATCTTTTGAGACAATAGCAGTTTTTATTTTATTTTGCAAGATCTTTCAAGGAATAGTTGTTGACTTCCATTGATAAAGCTACTATTATCAGTCTAAATTAATTATGAGCCCAGAACAAACACATCAAACACCACCACCTGTTCCTACTGATTTTGATCATACTTATGAGCGATTTACTAGACGTCGTTTTTATAGAGAAATTAATCGACAGACTATTCAACTTGCTCCTCAAGCGCTACATATACTAGATCTTGGATCTGGAAAAGGAGCAATGACTGAACTCTTGCTAGAGGAGGATAAAGTATTGGCAGGTGGGACAATTCTTGAAGTAGATCCAGATGAAAGTGCAATTGCTTCAACAAGGCGTAAATTTGCTTTTCGTCCTGAGGTAACATTCGCAGTTGGTAAAGCTGAAGAAATTCCAGCAGAAGACGGTAAATTTGATGTAGTCGTTTTTGCAAATAGTATTCACTTAACCGATGTGGAAGAAGCATTTGAAGAAACAGCTCGTGTATTACGTCCTGATGGAGTAATTGTCATAAGTTGTGGATATATAAATACACCAAGAAATAGAGCACGAGTATGGGGAGAACTTGCGGTTCTAGGTAAACAAAAAGCACAAGCTTTGGGATACTCTCCTGGAAAGCCTCTTAATTATTTTAAACATACGCAAGAAGAGTATGTAGGAATTGCAAGAGCAAAAGGAATTACTGATGTTGCAGCAGAAACAGTAGCTGTGGAAATGAACGAGGGTGACGTAGATGCAATTTGTGATTATGCTGATTTTGCAGGAGGAACATTGCCGGGAGTTCCAGTTGAAGTGGCGAGAAAAGTATTAAGAGAATCGGCACATGAAATGTTTGTTAAATTGAAAAAGGCAGGAAAACTAGAATCATTTCCAAGAGACTGGATGCAACTTGTCGGAAAAAGACAAGCAAATAAAGATATATTTGTTTCGTAATAAATAGCACTATTTATTTTCTAATTGCCATTGTAAAACAGCTGCTCCATACGTAAAACCAGCGCCAAATGCCACAAGTAGTAATACGTCATCTTTTTTTATGGTCCCATCTTCATATGCATCATTCATTGCTATAAAAATAGAAGCAGCAGATGTGTTTCCATATTTTTCAATTTTCGATACTCTTTTTTCGACTGGCAGACCAAAACGATTCCATACTGCATTCATAATTCTAACATTTGCTTGATGTGGGATAACATGATCTATATGTCTTGTATCAATATTTCCTAACGCATCTGTTAAATGTGCTTTTTGCATTACTTCTTCAGCCGCTTCACTCATTCGGTTAACAGCATGTTTAAATGTTTTTGGCCCATTCATAATAATTGCATCATTACCTTCTTCTAGTACTTGTTCTGTAATAGGATTCCGACTTCCACCTGAGGGTATATATAAACTTTTCGCTTGTGACCCATCAGCACCAAGAACAAATTTCATAAGTCCAGGATTTGGAATATTTTCAATAACTACTGCACCTGCTCCATCGCCAAATAAAACTGCAGTTCCCCTATCTTCCCAATTAACATGCCTAGTAAGAGTTTCAGCTCCAATAACTAGCGACTTGTTAATTTCGATTAAATCGGCTTCATGCATAGAACACATATCTGCAAGTGCATAAATACCTCCTGTACATGCGGCCATTACATCATGTGCGCCTGCATTTGCGCCTAAACGATCTTGTACAAGTACTGCAGTTGAAGGAAATAGATAATCGGGCGTTGCAGTAGCTACGATAACATGATCTATATCAGATGCTTTTAAACGGGCACGTTCAAGTGCATTTGTTGCCGCAGCAACTGCGAAATCAGAAGTTGCTTGTTCAGGGCCTGCAATATATCGTTGCTTGATGCCGACATTGGTTCTTATCCATTCATCAGAACTATCAACGCCGAAATCATCAATTATTTGTTGATTGCTAAACGCATGTTCGGGTAATCCCTTCCCAATACTAGTAATTGCAGGACCAAATTCTCTTGGCATTTGCAGACATAGTAATTGTAAAACTTTATTCTGTCAATAAAGTAGTCAGGTTCTAGCTACTTTATGTCAAAAAACTATCTAACAAACCATATCTGTACTATAATGCAACAATGCTTGTTGATAATGTCACACTATATATTAAGGCAGGAGATGGTGGAAATGGAGCCGCCACTTTTTTAAGAAACGGTCAAACTGCAAGAGGAGGACCAGATGGTGGAAATGGTGGAAATGGAGGCAGTATTTATTTTCAAGGCTCAAATAATATTACTGATCTTAAAGAATTTAGATATAAAAAAAAGATAATTGCAAATAGCGGTATTCCTGGGAAAAAATTTAAATTATTTGGAAAAAATGCAGATCACATGACAATACTAGTGCCACTTGGTACGATTATTACTGATACTGATACAGGAAATATATACGAAATAACAAATAGTAATAATAAAGTTTTACTTGCTAAAGGAGGAATCGGTGGAAAAGGAAATGCTTATTTTAAATCAGCTACAAATCAAACTCCACTTAGTTCAGAAGAAGGTACAAAAGGAGAAGCCAAAAATCTACTACTGGAATTAAAGTTAATTGCAGACATAGGTTTGGTAGGTTTACCAAATGCAGGCAAGAGTAGTTTGCTTTCAGTTCTTACAAATGCTACTCCAAAAATTGGTAATTATCCCTTTACAACACTTGAACCCAATATCGGGATGCTTAATACATACCCAATTGCTGATATACCAGGACTCATAGAAGGTGCTTCGGAAGGTAAAGGCTTAGGAATAACGTTTCTTAAGCATATTGAGAAAACAAAAATATTACTTCACTTAATTGATAGTACTGATGAAAACATTAAACAAACGTATGAAATTGTCAGATCTGAATTTGAAAACTATAATCCACTGCTCCTTACTAAACCAGAAATTATTGTCTTAACTAAGATTGATTTAATTGATGAAAAAACACTCAACAAAAAAATAAAACTCTTAACACAAATGGGGTTATCGGTAATTGCGTATTCTATGTATAACGAAAAGAGTATCCACGCTTTAACAATAAAGATAAACAAAGCATTTAGTGCTTTATAAAACTCCTCTATTATGAGATTATCTAAGCTTTAGTATTTATATACTTGCTTAAATTAAATGATGTTCTATGCCATTTTGTTAATCCTAATTCATATATAGCTTTCCTGTGGAAGTTTGTTCCGTATCCTTTATTGTTTTGAAAATCATATTGTGGTAATTTTTCATGCAGTGTATTCATAAGTGAATCTCTGTATACCTTTGCAATAATAGAAGCAGCTGCAATGCTAACTGAGATTCTATCCCCTTTTATTATTGCTTTTTGTTTTGTGTTTGCGAATTGTTTTATTTTAAATGCATCTATTAATACATAATCTGGCATTACAGAAAGTTCTTTTATACTTTTCCTAAATCCCATTTGAGTGGCTTTTTCTATCCCTACTTTATTTATTACGGAAACTGAAATTGTCGAAATAGAAAAACACATTGCTACTTGTTTGATAATATTACTTTGTTCTTCTCTTTGTTTTGGCGTAAGGAGTTTTGAATCATTTATACCGTGTCTATTGTTATAATTTTTAGGGAAAATTACTGCTGCCGTAACTAAAGGACCAGCAAAACTACCTCTTCCTACCTCATCAATTCCAGATATAAATGAATAGTCTTTTTTCCAAAGAGAACGTTCCTCATTAAAAGTAGGCAGTGTCATGACTGGTTAATCTGTTTTGCTTTCATCATAATCACCAGATTCGATTTGAGGATTATCAAGTCCTCTGATAGTTGGCAAAGCAGAACCTAAAATTCCCTGTAATTCTCCATACATAAAAGACGTATTATTAATTAATCTATTTAATTGAATTTCTTTCTTTTTCCATAAGCGTTGAAGTGCTCGTTTTTCCGCTTCGGCATCAACCTGTAGTTCCACAATACTTTCAACAAGAGACTCAAATCTTCCTCTAAAAACATCATTTGTTAAATAAGTATAGAGTGACTCAAGTTTTTTGTCTTTATTTTCTGCTGTAGCTTTTGCATGCGTTACTTGTACTAAGTTTACTCGAAGTACTGAGGCAAGTGGAATTGCATATTCAAAAGAACAAACCCAAACTCTATCTAATAACCCAAAATGTGTTATGGAATCAGGTAAAACTTCTGAAACAAGAACTGCAGTAGATGTGCCTAGTTTTCTAGCGTCTTCTCGTAGTTTTGCCAACCAATCTTTGTTCCATGTTTTAGTTCGTTTTAGCTCCCAAACAATAGAACCGCTGTATACTTCTGGTTTATAATATACTTTGTGTAAGATATCAGCTCCTTCTACTCCTTTAGGAACAGGAAGTATCTCATCATATAAAAAAGTCGATCGTAATCTTGATTCTAGTTCTAACTCCAAAATTTCTCCTTGTAATTGTTGAGAGCCTTGATTCATTTTTCTTTGTGCATCTACTAAGAGTTTTTTTTGATCTTCCAATTGTTTTTTTAATTCTGATATTACAAGTTGAGACTTTTCTTCTTCCTGTTTCATGGCCTCTTGCTTAATGTTTAAACGCTCTTGTTGAAGCCTCTTTTCATTTTCTAAAGCCCTTTTATCTTCCGATTCTTGTAACTGTCTTATGCTTTTATTTAAATCGAGTAATTGATCTCGTAGTGCTTTGTTTTGTAGTTTTGTTTCTTCGAGCTGATTTTCTTTATCTTTTAATTTAAAATCAATTTCTTCTGTAAGTTTTTTTCTCTCTTCATCTCGAATTTTTCTATCTAGTTGTTCGAGCTCAATTTTGTGTTTATTTTTTTCAGCTGAAATTACTTCTTCTTCGATGTGATGGCGAATAGCTTGACTGATTTCGATGGATTGATTACAGTTTGGGCATAAAATAGTATCCATAAATATATTGTTTACGTACTATACAAAGTATTTTCGTTTTTTACAAGTTCTGACATACCTATACAAATTCTTGGTTAAGCTGTATAATGTCCAGTACGAGAGGCTGCCATGAAAAAAATATTACGCATGACATTTTTTAATGCGTTATCTCTCTTTCTCCTTACACTTGCCTTTCCTGGTGTACAGGTACAGGGGGGAATACTAGTTTTTATAATAGGAGGATTTATACTTTCATTAGTATCTATTTTTATTAAACCAATTATTAACATAGTTTCATTACCTCTTAACCTTGTAAGTCTGGGTCTCTTTTCGTTTATTAGTAATGGACTTATTTTATATGGTCTTACTGTAATAATACCGCAAATATCTGTAAAGGCATTTACCTACCCTGGATTTTCCTCTGCTGGATTTATTATTCCTAGACTTCATATGAATACGCTTATTGCGTTTATAGTTACTGCAGGAATGCTTGCAGTTTTAGACGCATTCATGTCATGGATAACAAAAAAATAAGTCAATCACGATTTGTTTGTCTAGGCGGAGGCGTGGGAACTGCTAATTTACTCCGTGGATTAAAAGCGTATACAACTAACATAACCGCAGTAGTTTCAATGGCTGATGATGGTGGTTCGTCTGGACGACTGAGAAGATTATTTAATATTTTACCTCCTGGAGATATTATTAACTGCATGATAGCATTGTCAGAAGCAGATGATCGCATGCAAAACTTACTTCAATATAGATTTCCAGGAAATAGATACGGAGCTGATAAATCAATATATGGTCAAAAAATAGGAAATTTACTCTTTGCTTCGCTACAGGATATTACTGGTGATGTATTAGTAACAATTGCAGAACTTGAAAAAATGTTTAACACAAAAGGCAAAATTTATCCCTCAACACTAGATCAGATAGGGATAGAGGCAAAAACTTCAACGCATCATATTGTAAAAAGAGAACAAAATATAGATAAAGGATTATTTAAAGGTGAAATTAGAAAATTGTATTTACAACCAAAGGATCCAAGAGTACCCAAGGAAGTTATTACTGCTATAAGAAATGCAGATTGTATTATTGCAGGACCAGGTGATTTATACACCACAATTATGCCAGTACTTCTCATACCTGCTATTTTACAAGCAGTAATTGATGCAAAAGCCAAAAAGTTTTTTGTTGTAAATGTTGCAAATAAGAGTTTTGAGACAAAAAATTATACAATTTCGGATTTTGCAAATGCCATTAAAAAACATACAAAATCTCATATTTTTGATACTTTTTTTATTAATAATAAAATTGATGCGGTAATTCCAAAAAAATTTAAAAAGCAATATTCATTTGTTCCTCTTACCCTTCCACAAAAAGTTGCCTACAACGTCGTAACGCATGATTTAATTGATGAAGAATTTCCTCTGTATCACAACAGCGATAAGCTTGCAAAGGCAGTTATAAAGCAGTTATAATACTACTGATGAGTACATTTTTACAAATTCTTCAATTAATCGTTGCAATAGGACTTATTGCATGCATTTTACTCCAAATGCAAGGTGCAGGTATTTCTTCTACTTTTGGAGGCGGCGGAGAATTTTATAGAAGCAAAAGAAGCGTTGAAAAATTTCTTGTATGGATAACAATGGGACTTGTAATTCTGTTTGCAATATTATCTATTGCATTACTTTTTCCTCATTGAGTAAAATATGATATTTTTACGTCGCAGACGCCTGTTTATATGGCTGATTAGAGCATATCTTAAAAAAAAGGGGAAATCTCTACTATTCTTTTTCATTATAGGATTAGCATTATTTTTATTTCTAAAATTTTCCGCAGATTTTCTTCTTGCCAAACTTGCAATATCAGAACAACAAAGAATTGGAATTGTAGGAGCATATACACTCGATTCTCTTCCAACCTTTATCCTTCAGGATGTGTCCGTTGGTTTAACTACGCTAGCTCCAGATGGTACACCAAAACCAGGAATTGCGAAAAGATGGGTAGTTTCAAGTGATGGAAAAACTTATAAATTTGATCTCTTTAATAATTTATATTTTTCAGACGGTACAAATGTTACCTCAAAAGATATTAATCTTTCTTATAAGGATGTAACCATTTCTCGCCCATCAGCTTATGCTATGATATTTCATCTTAAAGATTCTTATTCACCATTTTTAGTCACACTTTCTCACCCAATATTAAAAAACAGCAATATTGGTGTCGGTAAGTACCGCATACAAAATGTTACTTTAAATGGAGATTTTGTTCAAACAATAAAATTAATTGCTTCTAAAAATTCCTATATGACAAAAACATATCAATTTTATCCAACACAAGATGCATTAAAGACTGCGTATGTGCTTGGAGAAATAAATAAAGTAATTGGATTAACGGATATTGATTATAACAAAACAACGTTTTCAAAATTTCCAAATACTGAAATTATAAAAAGTTTAGATAGTAATAATTTAGTCACGTTGTTTTACAATACTTCAGATAGTAAATACTTGTCGGATAAAAGAATACGAGATGCATTAACCTATGCTTTGCCCAATACATTTCCTTACGGTTCTCGTACTTACACTCCCTATCCTCCCCAAATGTGGTTTGCAATAAATGACCCTGATTTTCAAAGGCTACAAGATTTTACTCATTCCCAATTACTGTTAAAAGCAGCAAATATTAATGGTCCAATGACGCTGACTATTACAACTTTTCCAGAATATGTTCAAACCGCAAAAATAATACAGAGAAATTGGGAAAAGATTAATGTTAAGTCAAATATTGTAATAGTTGATAGCATACCAGGAAATTTTCAAGTATTCTTATATGCGTTTAATCCACCGAAAGATCCAGATCAATATTCGTTATGGCATTCCGGTCAACCCTTGAATATTGGAAACTTCAGAGATTTGAGAATTGACCAATTACTAGAGGATGGAAGAAAAACTATTGATGTAAATGCCAGAAAAATAATATATGCAGATTTTGAAAAGTATTTAATTGATGGAGCTCCCGCATCGTTTTTATATTACCCCTACGTATATTCTCTCACTAAAAAATAATTACAGTATTGCTGCCACTATTACCCAATTGCAGTCAATAAGGCGTTTTTAGATCGTATTTTTTTATGATATGTGATGGCAAAACGATGCGCTTCATCTCTTAATCTCATTAGTAAATGCAAAGCAGGTGTATCATCAGGCAATTTTATTTCTTTAGAATTTGGAAGCACTATTGTTTCTAAACGCTTAGCAAGTCCAATTAATGGTATATCTTTGCCACTTACATTTAAAGCATCTTGTGAGCTTCCTACTTGCCCTTTACCGCCATCTACAACAATAAGCTGTGGAAAGGGCCATTCTTCATGTTTTAATCTTCTTGTAATGACTTCGTTCATCATAGCAAAGTCATTTGGTTTACCTTCGATTTTCATTTTAAATCTTCGGTACCATTTTGCATCCTTTTCTCCGTTAGTAAAAACTACCATTGATGCAACTGCATTTGTGCCTTGAATATTTGAAATGTCGTAACATTCTATCCGAGTTGGATACGCAACTCGTATGTTGTTATCTACAAGTACTTTTTGCAAATATAATAATTCCTGGCTTCTTTTGTCTTCTACTAGATTTGGATTTGATTCGTAATCAAAGGGTTTATGAATTGGACTTGTAACTATATCTATTGCATGTAATTGTTTTTGTATATAGCTTGCCTTTTCAAATTCTTCATTTGTACTGGCTAGTTTTTGTTCTTTTATCAAATCATTGACAACTTTTTTCACATCTCCATCTAAAAAGGATATTACATATCGGATAGTTTTTAGATATTCCTTACGGCTAGTGTCAGTATTATAAACCTCTGCACACGGACATAAATTAAGATGATGATAGAGGCAAAATCGTTTCGGATGATTTCTGACTGATTCAAAAGGAAATATTTTTCTAACTGTTCTTAGTACAAGTTTCATTGCACCAGTGTTTGGAAAAGGGCCAAAATAGATTGATGTATTGTCATCAATTCGTCTTGCAATTAATACTTTAGGATAAGGTTCTTTTATTGTTATTCTAATTAGCGGATAAGATTTCCCATCAGTTAGTCGAATATTAAATTTAGGATTATGTTTTTTAATTAATTTTGCTTCCAGAAGCAGTGATTCTATTTCTGATGCAACAATAACATATGAAATTTTATGAATTTGTGAAACTAAAAGTTTTGTTTTTTCTCCTAAATTATTTTTATTTACAAAATATGAAGATACTCTGCTTTTTAAATTCTTTGCTTTCCCAACATATAAAATATCTCCTGATTTATTTAAAAAGAGATATACGCCAGGTTCTTTTGGTAATAATAAGTATTGCTGTGCTAAATATTGCAACAAATATGCCTCCTATTGCTAAAAATGATAATGGAATAGGTGAAACGTTAAATTGTAGCCTCACCGACTCATTATAGGATTTAATTGTAAGAGTATCAGATTCATTTGTCAAAAGTGATGTTTGGGGAAGTAAGAATTGTTCAGTTTCATAGCCAAACGGTAGTATTTCTCTATAAGATACAGGTTGACCCTTTTGGTCAATTTTGTTTGATAAGATACTGATATTTTGCGCAGGCATAGAAACGCCACCATCATTTTTGATTGTTACTGTTCCAAAAAGAGGAAGTCCAGCATAAGCATGCGCAGGCATTTTTACTTCCACAGATTGAGTAAAATTATTATTTTGCACATCATTTCCAAACGAAACCGAAACGTCTTTTACATTTTTACTTGCTTCTGTTTTATAACCTCCAGCTGGAATGGGGTACGTACTGCTAGCTCCTTGAATTGCAAAAACAAAATGATCAAAATCCAATGTATCAAAATAATCGATACCTCCTGTAGTATTGCCCCATGTAGGGTCAACCATTATCCACGTTTTTTTTGAAAAATCATAATATTCTGGCCAAGCATGCAATATGTCTTTAACAAGCGATAGTGGTCTTTCTTTTGTATTTTGCGTATATGCATATCCTGAAAGTTCTCGAGCTGGAATTCCGTTTGCTCTGGCAATTGCAATAAACAGATCACTAAATTCTAAACATACAGCTGAACTAGGATCTGATATAAGCGAAGCAGCCCCAAGTCTATTTTTGCTATCAACTACACGAGAAAAATCATAATGTAATGTCTTGACTACATAATCATATATTGCTTTTGGTGTTTTGAGGGATCTAGCAATTTGTTGAATTTGTGGCGTTTGTGTTTCCCAATACTGCTGGTTTTGTGTATATAATAACTTTTGTTGATCGGTAATTTGTTCATTTTTCGGACGTAGAGTAATAAAAGCTTTTCCTTTTACAAGAATTGTTTTAGTACCAACTCCGTTTAGATTAAATGTAGCTATCCAATTTCCATCTATGTCTTTGGTTACGCTTTCTGGTTGAGGATTTATAGAACCAATAGTAATTTTTTGATAATTAGTATCTGGAGGAAGAGCGATAGATTGTGTGTGCGGAAATATATTGTTATTTTGCAGATGATACGTTAACGAGAAAACAAATTCTTGCTGTTTCCCAAAAGCTAACGAGATTCCTGAAGTACCTAATTGCGTTTTTGTGAAATCAAATGTACTAAATGCAATATTTGGCTTTATATACGTTGGTTGTTTAAATTCAGGAGGAACTATCAGATGTACATTAAAATTTTCAAATTGGGAAGCGTTGGCAATACCGGGAATATTTACCTCAAGAATTTGCCCTTCTTTTTGCGCAACGTCAGTTGTATCAAATGATAGAGTAAAAATGAGTTGTTTGCCTACACCAACAACATGTTTGTTAAAATCAAGTTGGACTGTTTTACCTTTTGAATCTTCAATAATAGTTGGGATTAGAGAACCAATGGGATCTGAAGCTTTAATATTGCTCATATTTGAAAATCCTAGCAACAGTTTATAAGAAGAAGCATAAGATTGACTTGATTCATTTGTAAGTGTTACAAGAAACGTAACATGAGTCGAAGCATCCTCATTTACACGATACGTAACATCATAAGAAGAGATAATATCTCGTTTAGCATATACTGTACCAACGTTGTGGAACGCAGCGAGCAAAAAAAGAAATGAAAAAATAATTAGTATTTTTCTTACCATAAGGTTTTTGTGGATTTATTAATAATAACAGAGGAAACTAAACACTTAAAGCACTTTATTTAAAACTTTTCCAGTGTATGAGCGGTCATTTTCTGCAACTTGTTTAGGACTTCCCATTGCAATAATTTCTCCACCTTTATCTCCACCTTCCGGACCAAGGTCAATTATGTAATCTGCATTTTTAATAATATCTAAATTATGCTCTATGACTATTACGGTATTGCCCTGGTAAACTAAACGTTTTAATACAAATAGTAATTTTTCTAAATCTGCAAAATGAAGACCAGTAGTAGGTTCATCAAGTAAATAAAGACTATCTTTTCCTCTTTTTGAAAGCTCAGTTGCAAGTTTCACTCGTTGTGCTTCTCCGCCAGAAAGTGTTGGTGCTGGTTGTCCGAGTTTAATATATGACAAACCAACGTCTGAAAGAACCTGCAATTTATGAGATAGAGTTTTGGAAAAGCCAAAGAAATGTAATGCCTCTTCAACGCTCATTCGTAAAATGTCTGCAATATTTTTATCGTTAAAAAGTATTTCAAGTGCTTCTGCATTGTATTGCTTCCCTTGGCATACCTCGCATGTTATGTAAACATCTGGCATAAATTGCATTTCTATTTTAATTTGACCCTCTCCTTCACAAGCTTCGCATCTTCCCCCTTTGACGTTAAACGAAAATCTGCCCGGGTGATAACCTCTTATGCGCGCCTCTTTTGTTTTTGCAAATAATTCCCTAATATATGTAAACGCGCCAGTATATGTGATTGGATTACTTCTTGGTGTTCTACCAATCGGAGATTGGTCGATTTGATATATGTGCTTAATGTTTTCATATCCGTCTAAGCGTAAAAATTTTCCAGGTTTTTCTCGATGAAATGGGTTTTTCATTGTCATTAAAGAATGAAACAGAATATCGTTAATTAATGTTGATTTTCCGCTTCCTGATACACCTGTAACTACAATAAGTGAATTGAGTGGGAAATCAACAGTTAGGTTTTTTAAATTATGTTCCTGCGCACCATAAAGTGTAAGTTTTTTTCCTTTTTGTGATTGATAGGTTTCGTATTCTTTAACAACCTCAGGTGAAAACGAATCAACATGGATTTGTCTTTTTTTGGATAAAAATTGTCCTGTTAATGATTTAGCGTTTTCTTTAATTTCAGAAATAGTTCCTTTTGCAATAATTTCTCCTCCATATTCGCCTGCTTTAGGTCCAAAGTCTAGAATATAATCTGCTGCCTCCATTGTTTCTTCGTCATGCTCTACAACAATAACAGAATTATCTAAATCTCTTAATTTTTTAAGTGTTTCAATTAGTTTTTGATTATCACGTTGATGTAAGCCAATCGAAGGCTCATCTAATACGTATAAAACACCTGTTAAGCCGCTTCCAATTTGAGAAGCTAATCTAATTCGCTGAGCCTCTCCTCCTGATAATGTATGAGCTCCTCTTGCCAGTGTTAAATATTCAAGCCCTACATCTACCAGAAAAGTTAATCTAAGAATTATTTCTTTAACAATTAATTTTGCAATTTCTTTTTCTCTTTGTGATATTATTGACGGTAATTTTTGTGTAAAAAGTAACGTATTTGCAATTGACATTGATGTGACATCAACTATTGATTTATCATCAATAGTTACTGATAACGCTTCATTTTTAAGTCTCGTACCATGACAAGTGGTGCACGTTTCATTTCTCATAAATTTTTCTACTTGAGAGCGAACCATCATTGAGTCTGTAGACGTAAATCGTTCTTTTAGAATTTCAATTATGCCATGAAACTGTTCGTAAATGGCAGTTGATCTGCCAAATCTATTTTCTCCTGTAACTTCATAATTTGCAGTACCTGTTCCATACAAAATTAAATGGAGCTTATCCTCAGAAAGAGTACTAATTTCTTTGTTATCAGCAATGTTATTCTCTTTTAAAAATGTCTTAAATGTTCTAGAAAACCATGTGTCATTATCATAAAGAGAAAAGAAGGGAAGTATTCCTCCTTCTCTAATTGATAGATTTTTATTAAAAACTAAATCTTTATCAACCGTTAATACGTATCCAAGTCCATTACAATCAGGACATGCACCGTGTGGTGTATTAAAAGAAAAAATTCTTGGTTCAATTTCAGGGATTGATATTTTACAATATATGCAAGCGAATTTTTCAGAAAACAGCTCATCCTCCATTGATTTTGGGCTTTTAGGAAACGTAAACCCCTTATCAAGTACTGTTGAAGCAACCATTTCTCCATTACCTAGTGCCAATGCTTGTTCAACGTCTCCTGCAATTCGTAGCCTGTCTGTATCATAACCGAGCATAACTTGATCAATAACTGCTTCAATAGTATGTTTATTGGTTTTAATAAGATTAAAATTGTCTTGTAAATCATACAACATGTTATCTATACGAACCTTTTTATATCCACGTTTTTTTAAGTCTTTAAAAAGTTCTGCGTATTCACCTTTTCTGTCTTTAACTATTGGTGCAAGTATTAGAAGTTTTATGCTTTCTTTAATCGATTTGCCTTTGTTGTTTGGCATTTGCATGATAATAGTTGTAATTTCATCTTTAGTTAAATGAGTAATTTCCCTTCCACAATTTGGACAATGTGGGTGACCTATTCTTGCAAAAAGCAATCTAAAATAGTCATAAATTTCAGTAACGGTTCCAACAGTTGACCTGGGATTATGTGATGCAGATTTTTGGTCTATTGAAATAGCAGGAGAGAGTCCTTCAATAACATCTATATCAGGCTTTTTCATTACTCCTAGAAATTGTCTTGCATAAGAAGAAAGACTTTCTACATATCTTCTTTGTCCTTCGGCGTAAATAGTATCGAACGCTAGTGTTGATTTTCCGCTACCAGATAAACCAGTAAAAACTACTAATTTATTTTTTGGAATTTGAACATCTATGTTTTTTAAATTATGTTCCCTGGCTCCTTTAATTGTTATGTAATCCATAAAATATGAAGTAATTATTGATCATCTATTATATTAAAAAAATACATAAATAGCAATTTATTATAATGAGTGCTGATAGAATGGAAAGACTATGTTATTATAACAGTATGTCTCAAAATACATTGATTTGGATAGCAGTTACTGTTGGTTCTTTTATCGGTGGATATATCCCTGTATTCTTTGGGTATTCATTTTTATCTATTGAATCACTTGTTGGCAATACAGTAGGCGCGGTTGTTGGAATAATTGTTGGCTATAAACTAGGTCAAAATAACTAACCGCCATATTTTATGCATAAAAGTTCTCTTCAATTTTCCATTTTTTCTCCTTACCCAAATTTGGTAACAGAAATATCAACTAAACAAGATGGTTCAATGAAATTACAAGCAAAAAATTATAAAATAAAAAATGAAAAGAACAGAGCTACATTTTTGCGTAAGGTAAAAATAAAAAAAACTTCATTAGTTTCAGCTTTGCTTGCGCAACAAAATATTGTAGCTATAGTAACCAAAGATACTACTTCCTTTATTCCTCAAGTAGATGGCTTAGTAACTACAGAAAATGAATTATACTTATCAGTGACAGTAGCAGATTGTCTGCCTATCTTTTTTTATTATCCTCCAACAAACATAATTGGTATTTTGCATGCAGGTTGGAAAGGGCTTGATAAAGAAATTATAAACAATGCTATTTTGATGCTTAAAGAAAAGTTTTTTATTAATCCTTCATTACTCCTGGCAGGAATCGGCCCAGGCATAGAAGAATGCCATTTTTTGGTAAAAGAGGATGTTTATGCTAAATTTAGGGCTTACAAAAATGCCGGAAAGATAAAAAATAATACCAAATCATTGTCTCTTAAGTCGATTGCGAAGTTACAAATGATAGAAAATGGTATTAAAAAAGAAAATATTGAAATTAATAATGAATGCACCTATTGTTTAAAAGATACATATTTTTCCTATAGAAGAGATGGGGGTTACAATTTTAGTACCATGATGGCACTAATTGGGTTAAAAAGTAATCCAGATATTGAAATTAATTAAAAAATAGTTCATAGTAAACTAAGAAATGAAAACAGGAAATTTTTTTAACAATAAATTAGAACTTGGATTTACGTTAGTTGAAGTTATTATTGTAATCGCAATTCTTGGAATTTTAGCTACGTTCACAATTGTAATTATTAACCCACCATATTTACTAGAAAAAGGTAGAGATGCTCAAAGAAAAGCTGATTTAGCAAAAATTCAGTATGCCCTGGAAGAATTTCGATCTCAAAATAAAGGATATCCTAGCGCGAGTAACTTTAATGAAAGTGGATCAGGTGGTTTTTTTTATATTGATAATTGTGGAACTGGAAACAGTTTTCATGATGCAAATGGAATAGTGTATTTACAAACTATGCCATGTGATCCACTAAATACCAATTATAATATTTATCAATATATTGGTTATGGACCAGCAATAGTAATTGGTTCAAATACGTATTATCCACATTACTGTTTAAAAGCATGTTTAGAAACACAACCTACTCCTGGAGCCATATGTCCAGACGCTAATCCATCTGCGTTACGAGTGTGCGGCAATTATTTAGGACCAACCGGAATCGGTGGTTATTTAATTATGAGTCCTAATTAATTTATTTTTATGTATTGAAATCTATTAAATTTATAGGATTTCAAGATTAACTAAATTAGTGTATAATTATAATATGGCAAAAAGAAATACAGGAGTTGGCAGTAAGAAAAAATCACATCCACGCAAAACTCAAAAAAGAAGAGAAGCTAAAAAGGAAATGCTTAAATTAAAAGAAAGTAAACACAAAAGAAAACAGTAACTTCTATTTTTTAAAATACCACATTATTTATAGCTTCTACTAAGTTTAGATAAATAACTTTATTAACTACAAAATAATCTGTACTTTCATGTGAGCCGTGCGGGATTCGAACCTGCGACCAAGAGCTTAAAAGGCTCCTGCTCTACCGCTGAGCTAACGGCCCATAAAACGTATGACAATTATAACAATCATTCTTCCTATTGACAATACGCACAGATATTATTTACACTACAGTAGAAACTGCCTTTAAATTCAGTCCAAATGTATCTTTGTATGAAAGGAGGTGACAATTAAATGTACTCATCTACTAACTTACCTAATATTGGACAAATATTGCTAGCTTCTCTTAATAATGCCCTATTTGCTTTAGTTACATTTATTCCACGTTTTATCGCAGGAATAGTTATTCTTCTAATCGGTATTATCATTGCATCAATTGTTAAGCAAATAATAGTCGGCGTATTAAAAGCATTAAATATTGAAAAATTTCTTCGAAGATATAATGTTCCTCAAGCAAGAAGTGAACTTACTTGGACAAATATCTTAGCTGAAATATCCCGTTGGTTTATTATAATAGTCTTTTTGATGCCAACAGCTGAAGTATGGGGCTTATCACAAGTTGATACTATCCTTCGTTCGTTTTTATTATATTTACCAAATGTGTTTATTGCAGTGATTATCGGTTTGGTCGGATTCGTTTTTGGTAAACTTGCCTATGATATTGTGCTTGCTTCAACGCAAGAAGTATCTAGTAATACATCTCGAATGCTTGCAGTATCAACGCAGTATGCAGTAAATATATTTACCATACTAGTTGTTTTAACTCAATTAAATGTAGCTTCAGATCTGATAAAAATATTATTTCAAGGATTTGTAGCAATGATAGCGATTGCTGGAGGAATAGCTTTTGGTCTTGGTGGTCAAAGAACTGCTTCAGAGCTATTAGATAATTTAAAGAAAAATATAAGTGATACCACGCTACATACTAAGTCTGAGAATAAAACAGCAGGTCAGAGATCATCTAAAAAATAGATAGGCTTCTATTTCCACCCTAACTTTTAGGGTGGTTTTATTGTTTACGCTTAGCATTTACTGTATAATTACAAGACTTGTTCTAGTGCGGCCCCATCGTCTAGTGGCCTAGGACGCCGGGCTTTCATCCCGGCAACACGGGTTCGACTCCCGTTGGGGTCACTTAAGGTATTATTTTGATCGTATAACTCCTGGTTAAAATTAGGTAGTTGCAACTGAACATTTCTCGAAGGCTCAGTTTGCGTTGTAGTTTCTTCTGGAACTTCTTCATAAGTATATTGTATGCTTCGAGTAGATTGAAAAAAAATTTCTCCTCGTCGTCTTGTTAATTCAGACATTATCCTTCTTTCAATTGGTCTCACCTAGATAACGTAATACAAATTGTTGTAAGAGTCAATGATGAGTTTTAAAGCATAAATTACACTAATTTTACAATTTGTTATACAATATGTTGATGAAATTATATAACGCAAGAACTAGAAGTGTAGAAGAATTTTTGCCACAAAGTAAAAAAAGTATAACAATGTATGTTTGTGGTATTACGCCAAATAATGCTGCTCATTTAGGTCATGCATTTACCTATGTATCGTTTGATGTCTTAATTAGGTTTTTACGTTATTTAGACTACAACGTAAAATATGTACAAAACGTAACCGACATTAATGATAGCGATGATGTGATTAAACAAGCAAATGAAACACATAAAACGTGGCAAGAAGTAGCAACTTATTGGACAAATGATTATTTGCAATACATGGATGAGTTAAACGTACAAAGACCAAACGACTTTATTAAGGCAACTCACGTTATGCCAAAAATTCTCGAAATTATAGGAAAATTAGTTGAAACAAATTACGCTTATGAAAAAAACGGATTCGTTTATTTTGATACTCAAAAACACAAGGTATATGGAATCTTAGATCATTTTTCAGACAGGGAATTATTATTGCTTTCAAAAGAAAGAGGAAATAATACTCAAGATCTAAACAAAAAACATCCTCTTGATTTTGTATTATGGTTTAAATCCCAACATAATGAACCAAGTTGGCCAAGCAGATACGGACCAGGCAGGCCTGGATGGCATATAGAATGCAGTGCAATTATATTACAGTATTTAGGAAATCAAATTGATATTCATGGAGGAGGTAGAGACTTGCTATTTCCCCATCATGAAAGTGAAATTGCTCAATCTGAAGCTTATACGAATAATGCACCTTTTGTAAATGTCTGGATGCATACTGCAATGGTTATGTATAAAGGAGATAAAATGTCAAAATCTTTGGGAAATTTAATATTGATTAAAGATGTATTACAAAAATATACTGGCAATCAACTACGATGGTATTTGCTTAGTAAAAAGTATAGAAACGAATTTGCCTATCAGGAAGAAGATTTAGAAAAAGCTGCATTAGAAATTAATACTATACTATCTATTCTTTCTAAGTTTAGTACAAAAAAAGCTGTTGCTATAAATAGACATGATTTTGACCAAATCTTACTTAATGACTTAAACTTACCTCTAGCGCTCGAATATATTAAAACTATTTGTTCACGCATAACAGACTCGAATACTACAGAGTCTTTAACAAATGTTGCGCTTGTTAAGTCATGCCTTGAGACACTTGGTATAGTTGTTTGAGACCACTATGAAATTACTAACATTTCTAACCATTTTCTTTTTGTGCACTATTTTGTTTACTGGTAATTGTTTTGCTATAGTAAATCCTTTGGATAAACCAAATAATAAGATTGGTGTACATATACTTTTTCCTACTGAAATATCTCAAGCAAGCGATTTAGTAAATTCTTCAGGTGGAGATTGGGGGTACGTAACTATCCCAATTCAAGCTGGAAATAAAGATTTGGTAATTTGGCAAAAATTCATGGATGATGCAGCTAAAATGCATATTATTCCAATTGTTAGAATATCAACAGATGATGACTATTTTAACACTACTGTTTGGAGAAAGCCTACCTATTTGGATATTCAAGATTTTGCAAACTTTTTAAATTCATTAAACTGGCCTACAAAAAATAGATATGTAATCATTTTTAATGAGCCTAATCGAGGTGATGAATGGGGGGGAACACCAAACCCTGGAGAATATGCAACGCTTCTCAGTTACGCAGTAAATGTATTTAAGTCAAAAAATCCTGATTTTTTTATTATATCAGCTGGATTTGATAACGCGGCAATTACAAATGGGACTGACTCAATGGATGAATTTGATTATATGAAAGCTATGAACGATGCTGTTCCTGGTATTTTTAATCAAATTGATGGCATTGCTAGTCATTCATATCCAAATCCTGCATTTTCAGCTTCTCCTCAAAAACAAGATGGTGAAAGTATTGCAAGTTATCGCTTTGAGCAGCAATTAGCAGCGCAGATGAGTAATAAGCAACTTCCTATTTTTATAACCGAAACCGGATGGTCAAACAAAATACTTAGTAACGCAACTATTTCTTCTTATTATCAAACTGCGTTTTCTTCTGTATGGACTGATCCAAGTATTGTTGCAATAACTCCTTTTTTGTTGCAAGGAAGTGGTAGTCCGTTTGCAGATTTGTCTTTGATGGACAGTTCGCACAATCCAACTCCTGTATATACTACAATAAAGAGTTATATTAAAATTAAAGGGAACCCTGTAATAGGAAAAAAAGAAGTACTTGGCATATCAGTAAAAGCAAGTAGTCTTCCAGTTGAAAACTTTAATAACAATGAAAATTCCCATTCACTTATCCTTACTGTTCCAAAAAATGTTAAAACAATGTTAAAATGGCTATTGCATATATAAATATGAATAAAACAACTAACATAATAGAAGAAGAGTTCGAGAGTTTAACACACGGAAAGGTTTTAACAAGTGATATTGTTTCCCATATTAAATCATTTTTAGAAGAAGATCCAAGTGCAACATATAGCTTAGTTATTGGAACTGATTCTCAAGAAAGAATTCATCAATCAACAGGAAAAAAACAAATTCATCTAGTAACTGCACTTGTTGTTTATAGACGTGGGTATGGAGGTAGATATTTTTGGAAAAGAAAGTTTGCAAGTGATATTCATACACTTCGTCAAAAAGTGTACGAAGAAACTTCTACTTCATTAGAATTTGCCTCAGTATTTGTGCCA
Source organism: Candidatus Levyibacteriota bacterium (assembly GCA_003152105.1). Taxonomy (GTDB): domain Bacteria; phylum Patescibacteriota; class Microgenomatia; order Levybacterales; family UBA12049; genus PALSA-1332. Next base: position 777,521 of record PLZJ01000002.1, on the reverse strand, counting down.
ATACTGCAAAAATCGCTAAATGGGAAAATGCCAAAATATAACTTGGAAATTCATATTGATGTTGGCGAGCATGGTGAAACAAGATCTATGATTAAGGAAGTAGTTGGAATGGTAACTGGAAGTGGTTATGTTGCAAAAACAAAACCTTTTGCATATGGTGCTTCGAATATAGCTGATAAACATACCTAATTTATGCCTAAAAAGAAGTCACTTAAACTCGAATGGAGCGAAGCTGAAGATGTTAAAAATGATATTGTTGAAATATTGGGTGTAATAGATCTTCCCTATATCGATAGTACAAAGCTATATTGTTATAGAACAGATGGTTCTAAGGCCAGAGCTTATGCAAGAATTTGGTCATTTCCAAAGATATTTCAACACGCCCTACAGATTGAACCAGCATATGTTATTGAGGTATTATCAAAACATTTTGATAAACTAACAAGTGACGAAAAGCAAAAAGTTCTTATACATGAATTGCTTCATATTCCTAAAAATTTTTCAGGCGCACTACTTCCACACAACACACGAAGTAGGCACTTAGGCAGCTTAGCGAATCAACTCTTTAAACAATACAAAAAGCAAAAAGGCTAATATATGATTACTATAATTCACGGAGAAGATATTGTTGCATCTCGAGCTTACTACAATAGTCTAAAGACTCAATTTAAAAATTTTTATGTTTTACAAGCAGATACAATAACACTTACAGAATTAAAGCAACTAATGGAAGGTGGTTCTTTATTTGCTTCGAGTGTTGCTGTCTTTATAGATGATTTTTTTACAAAGAAAAAAGCCACAAGTAGTGAAAGTAAAGATATTATAAGCTACGTAACAAATGCTCCAAAATCTGTAACTGTTAATTTCTGGGAAGGAAAACAATTAACTTCTGTTCAGCTAAAACTTATAAAAGGAGCACAAGTTACACATTATCCTTTACCAATGGATATTTTTGCGTTTATAGATTCACTATTCTCAGCATCTACTAATGATAGAATAAAGCTTTTTCACAAAGCAATGCAAAATAGTGAAGTTGAATTTATATTTTTTATGCTAATTCGACAAGTGAGACTTCTGCTTTCTTCTAAACAGCAAGATGCCAAAAAAATTGATGAATTATTACGGTTAGCACCTTGGCAAACAAAAAAAATTCAAACAATTTCACAAAATCTTTCAGAGAGCCTATTAAAAAAAGTATATGCAAAATTATTTTTGCTTGATGTAGCTCAAAAGACTGGCAATCTTCCCCTCCCTTTGTTGGAGAGCCTTGACTTTTTTTTGCTCGAGTTCTAAGATTACTAAATGCAAATAAATTCACAAATCTTTAAAGCATACGATATTCGTGGCATTTATCCAACAGATATTAATGAAGAAAATATTGCAATAGTTATAAAGGCAATCTACGTTTTCTTTACTGAAAAAATTTCAAATGATAGGCAATTAAAGGTCGTGTTAAGTTATGACATGAGGCTATCAGGAGATTCATTATTTGCTGTAGCTAAAAAGACATTAGTTGATCTTGGTGCAGAAGTTATAGATACTGGTAAATTATCAACTCCTTCATTTTACTACACTGTTTCACATTACCATTATGATTGTGGAATTCAAATTACTGCGTCTCATAATCCTCCGCAGTGGAATGGGTTAAAGTTTGTAATAAATAGTCCAAAAGGACTAATTAAAATTGGCAAATCAACTGGTATGGATATGATTAAGGAAATGTCACAAAAAACTATAACTTATACTCCAAAATATAAAGGATTATTAACGCCAAAAAATAATATTTTGCCAGATGAAGTGAAAAGTAGTTTACAAATGCTAAACAACCCAACAATTAAAAATTTTAAGATAGTTGCAGATCCCGCAAATGCCATGGGAGCAACATATATCGAAGCATTATTTAACGCTGTATCAGCAACACTTATCAAAATGAATTTTGACTTAGACGGAAATTTTCCAGCTCATCAACCAGATCCATTAGATTTTACTAATTTAGAGAGTTTGCAAAACAGAGTAATTGAGGAAAAAGCTGATCTTGGTTTAGCTCCAGATGGAGATGGCGATAGATTATTTTTTATTGACGAAAAGGGCCAAGTAGTATCAGCATCAATGATAACTGCACTAGTTGCACGTGAATTTTTAAAAAACAATCCAGGTGAAACAATACTTTTTGATATTAGATATATTTTAACTCCTTCAAAAATTGTGGAAGAAAATAAGGGTAAGTCGCTTATTACAAAAGTAGGTCATGCTTTTATCACTGAGGCATTAAATGCTTCTGGAGGTATCTTTGCAGGAGAATCCTCAGGTCACTATTTTTTTCGAGATACAGGAAATGCTGAGTCACAACTACCTATAATACTTACTGTCTTAAAAGTATTGAGTGAAGAAGGTAAGACGTTGTCTGAGCTTGTCGAAGAAGTGAGAAGATCTTTCGAGTCAGGTGAAACTAACTTTAAAGTCACAAATGCTAACGAAATACTTGAAACAATAAAAAATATCTACAAAGATGGTGAGTTATCAGAAATTGATGGTATTTCAATTAGTTATAATAACTGGAGATTTAATATGAGAACTTCTAACACTGAACCATTACTTCGTTTAAATGTTGAAGCATTAGATAAGAATGTTCTAGATGAAAAAGTAAAAATTTTAAAAGATCAGATTACAAACGTGGCAAAATAACTATTTATGGATTTTTCAACCTTTGATTCTTCAACGTTTTCTACCTCTTCATATGTTAAAAAAATTGATAAACCTTGGGGTTATGAACTTCATTGGGTTCCAGAAGGACTTCCTTATATGGGGAAAATTCTTCATATTAACAAAGGCGCACGTCTATCTTTACAAGTTCATGATAAAAAACAAGAATCATATTGGTTGTTAAATGGAGAGTGTGATCTTATTATTGAAAACAAAGAAAAAAATCTAATAACATTACATATGGAAAAAGGAAGAGGATATACGACAATCGTAGGGCAAAAACATAGACATATTGCAGTTACGGATTGTGATATAGTTGAAGTGTCTACGCCAGAAATTGGTACAACGATGCGATTGGAAGATGATTTTAATCGTCCTGATGAAACAGAAGCGCAAAGAAAATTAGAACGAAAGGAAGTATAAGTAAATGATAGATTTTGATAATAAAGAAGAACTCCAAAAAATTGATCCTCAAAATACCGTTCTTTCAACTGAAAACTTAGTAAAACAATTAGAACAAGCATGGAAAGAAGTGAATGAAGTCACTGTTACGCATAAATTCTCAGATATTAAAAATATTGTTTTTTGTGGCATGGGAGCTTCAATATATGGGGCTTTAGTTTTAAAAGCTTTACAGGGTAAATTTATGAAATATCCTTCTGAGGTAATTTCAGATTACCACTTGCCTGAATATGTTAATCATCAAACGCTTGTTGTTCTAACTAGTTATTCAGGGTCTACTGAAGAGGTATTATCTTGTGCAGAAGAGGCATTGTCAAAACAAGCAAAAATGGTAATTTTAACAAAAGGAGGAGAACTTGCAGAATTTGCGAAAAAACATAATATCACTGCATATATTTTTGATGGAAAACTAAATCCTTCGGGTACTCCAAGACTTGGTGCGGGATATACTATTTTAGGATTGCTTGGACTTATAGATAAGACGGGAATACTTTCTTTGGAAGAACAAGAATTAGAAGATGCGTTAAAAAGACTTTCTCAGAATCAACTTTCAATTCGAGAAAATGCACGAAAAGATTACCAAAAATATATTAATAAAATTCCAGTAATTTTTGCAGCGGAACATTTAGCGGGAAACGCGCAGATATTTAGAAATCAATTTAATGAAACAAGTAAATCATTTTCTGCTTTCTATCTAATTCCAGATTTAAATCACCATTTAATGGAGGGATTACTTTTTCCAACAGAAGCTCCTTTGGCATTTATCTCCTTTTTTTCTCCAAATTATTCTCCTAAAATACAAAAAAGGGTAAAACTTACAACTGAAGTGGTTAAGCAAAACAAAAGAACGATTGAAGAATACGAAACCTCAGGTGCATCAATGTATGATGATTTTTTTGAAATGTTACTTTATGGAAGTTATGTTACGCTCTATTTGGCCTTATATTATAATCAAAACCCTGCGATAAATCCTTGGGTAGATTATTTTAAGAATAAATTAGCTGAAGCATAGTTGACAAAGATTTGAACTATATAGATAATTAGAATTACGAAATTATTTAAATGATTATTACCGTTACAAAAGGAATTGGTTATGGAAAAACGTTACTTTCTTCTTTTGATGCCGCATTAAATACTGCTGGAGTGGCAAATTATAATATTATCCCCCTTTCTTCAATAATTCCTGTCGGGTCTGAAATTAAAATAGCCAAATATAAAACACAAGAAAATGAATTCGGTCATAGACTTTATGTTGTAAAAGCCGAAAAAAGAAGTGATCATGCTGGAAAAGCAGTGGGGGCTGGAATAGGCTGGTATCAATTAGAAGATGGTAGCGGACTCTTTGTTGAACACGAAATTGAAGGCCAATCTATGCGTATTGTCGATGCAGTCCTTAAAACTGATATTACTAATTCATTAATTGATTTATGTAAGACTAGAAATATTCAATTTCATCCAAGGAGACTACAAATGCAAATTATCTCGGCTCATGTAAAAAACTCTCCAACTTGTGCACTGGTTATGGCAGTATACAGGGCAGATGAATGGTAAATTGATGAGTTAGTATTCAATATATAGCATTCATTTTATGTTAAACCCCAATTTCATTTATGTTGGCATTGCTCTAAACCTTCTTGGATTTATTAGTTATGTAAATGATACGATAAAAGGTAAAATTCAACCAAACAGAGTATCTTTTTTTCTTTGGTCAATTCCTCCTATTATTACATTTTTTGCAGAGTTAAATCAGGGAGTAGGATTTCAAGCAATAATGCCCCTAAGTGTAGGATTAATTCCCTTTTTTGTGTTCTTAGCCACTTTTATTAACAAGAAATCCTATGCAAAAATTCAAAAGTTAGATATTATTTGTGCATTTTTTTCGATACTTGGAATTATACTTTGGTATATTACCAACAATGGCAACATAGCAATTATGTTTAGTATTCTAGCTGACGCAGCAGCATATGTGCCAACACTTGTAAAATCATACAATAAACCACAAACTGAAAGTGCTTGGCCATGGCTAGCGGCTGGATCTAGTGGTTTTATTACTTTGTTAACTATAAAAAACTCTAACTTCGCTAACATTACTTTCCCTTTATATTATTTAATAATAAACGTATTAGTTTATGTTTTAGTACAATACAAAATTGGAATTTTATTTAAAAAGAAAAATACAATAACTAAGAAGGTGAAATAGAATACTTTTTTAAAAAGTAAACAGGGTGCATTTGCTCTTTGGATCTTCTTAACCCTGGAATGCCTAAATCTTGCTCATAATTAACATATTTATAACCAAGATTGAATAAATCCATTGAAGATTTATGATATAAGTAAGCATAGATGCCATGGTAATTTTGAGAATCAGCTTTAGCAAAATGGCTGATCGCATATTCTGATTTACATTGTTCCCCGATAAAAAAACCTATTGGCTTATCAACGTCATACAATACAATATTATATAAATTATCAACCTGACTTGATATTTGAAAAAGTCTTTCTAGGGCAAGTCTTTCGGTAATTGCTTCTTTATCTTGATTTTTAAATTGTCTCCATCTGTCAAATATTGATAAAAAAATTACTTGATCGTTTAAATTAGATAGATCTAAAGTTTTTTGGTTAATAGTTGAATAAAGTTCTTTAAATCTATTGCAATAATTTCGAATTTTAACATTATCTCCTCCTTTTAAGTTCGCGAAGCCCTCAATAGAGTAAATATAATCAAATTGATCTCTATCCTCAATAATATTAAATCTCTGCTTTACTTGGATTTGGTCAATACTTGTTTCCGGAACTATCTTTAAAAGTAACGGTAATTTATGTTCTTGTAAGTATTTAAATATTGTTTCTATTGTTGAAAATGGAGAATTTGATCCAGCAAACGTATAAAAAAATTCGCCAGTGATATAGTCTCTCATTTTACAAATTATATTATTGTTATGTATTGAAAATTCTATATCATCCTTTGTGTTATAGCTCCATAAACTTAAAAAGTTAAAATCAGAATAGGGTGGAAAGTTAAGTAAGAGTTTTTCTATTAACTCTTTGTCCTGGAATTCCAATTTTTTGGAGTTTGGGAATTCTGGATATTTGTTGTTTAAATTGTTTATTGCAAGTTGATTGTCAGGATCAATTGTGTCAATCATTTTATTTATTGTAACCGATTAGGATGAATATTGACAAGTTATGCATACTGTGCTTTGCTTATATAGTACTATATGTTAAAAACTATAAAATATTATTGGCCAGCAAAAGTATTAGTGGGTTTATTTATTTTCTTTAGTATTTGGTGGCTTTATTTAACCTTTTTTCTAAATAAGAGTCAAAGTGAAAATCCTTTCTCTGCTTTTGGGTATTTCGGCAATTTATATGGCGTAATAGCTGCATGGTCAGCATTATTTGGATTCTCTATTGCCAAATCATGGGGTGGTTGGAGAAGTTTAATGGGAAGAGCCATAATCATGTTTTCATTTGGCTTACTATTTCAAGAATTTGGACAACTTGCATATAGTTATTATATTTTTGTATTACATATAGCTGTACCGTATCCTTCAATTGGAGATATTGGTTTTTTTGGTACTATCCCTTTTTATATTTATGGCATAATCTTATTAGCAGAAGCTTCAGGTGTAAGATTTTCCTTAAACTCAATAAGTTCTAAAGTACAAGTTATTTTTATTCCTCTAATAATTTTGGTAGTTTCTTACTGGCTCGTTTTAAAAAATTATTCTATAGATTTTAAGCACCCTGTTGAAACATTTCTAAATTATGGTTATCCAACAGGTCCGATAATTTATATTTCTATTGCACTACTAACTTATTCACTTACTAGAAATAGCCTTGGAGGATTAATGCGAAGTAAAATACTATTTATAATTATAGCGTTTGTGGCTCAATTTTTAGCTGAATATTGTTTTGTTATTTTTCAAAATACTTATTATCCTGGAAGTATTTTAGATTATATATATGCCGTTTCTTACACTTTACTTGGTTTTGGAATTTTTCAACTATTTACCGCTTTAAAGGAATATAGGGAGTCATAATATGGATGTATATTCACAAGCAGTATTAAAAATAATAAAAGCTCAAGAGGGCATAATAGGACCTATTGCGTTAGAACAAGCTCAAAAAATATCTGGCTTAAAGATTAATGTAAGCAATAATGAGGTAGCATTAACAGGAAATGAAAAAGAAATTCTTGAAAAATTGGTCGCAAAATACGAAATTATTTTTGGACAGACCTCAGTAGAAGTTTGTAGGCATGCTGCAAAAGATATTCTTTCAAAGTTACCTCAAGAGCAAGTGCCATCTTTACTCAAATAAATTCTTAAGTATATAATTAAATAATGGATCCCAATAATTCTTCAAAATCTGATAATTCTGTAGCTAATGATTTAACTCATATTACAGAAGAAATGTATAAAAAAAATTATGAGTTATCTCAAACAAATAAAACATTAACTTTGCTTAGAAAGATTGATGAAATTACACTTAACTCCATAACAGATGTCATGCAGGTTGCAAAAAGTATTGTAGATGCGGTAATAGAAAATTCCGATTTTGTAACAGCTTCAATATATTTATCAAATTCTAAATTAAATTCTTTAGAGCAAATAGCTTTTTCTCATTTAGATGAGCAAATTCAAGCTAAGTTAAATGACGTATTACCTATTTATGTTACTTCTATGCCTTTTTCAAGTACCAATAATCTTCTCGTTAAAGCATTAGGAACTAAACGGGCATATATTACAAATACGCTTTTAGATGTATTTGCTACTTTTGAAAATAAAAAAAATATTGATACATTTGCTTCGATTCTTCAAATTAAATCAACGGTAGTATATCCACTTGTAATTCGTGGTCAATGTTTTGGTATATTAATTATAAGTTTGGCACAAGATGAAGCATCTATTGATATTTATTCACAAGATTTAATTAAGCGACTAAGTAGTGTTATTGGCATTTCTTTAGACAATACACTTTTATATAAATCTATTGAGGATGCTAATGATCGCTTAAAACAACTTGATAAAATGAAAGATGAGTTTGTTTCTTTAGCATCACATGAACTCCGAACTCCAATGACAGCTATAAAATCATATTTGTGGATGTATCTCGAGAATAAAAAGAATGGCAGTCCAAGTGAAAAAGATACTACCTATCTTGAGCATGCCTTAGATGCTACGAATAGATTAATTAATCTAGTAAATGATATGTTAAATGTATCAAGAATTGAAGCTGGTCGTTATGTTATACGTCAAAAAGAAATTAACTTAGCTAAACTTGCACAAGACACATTTACAGAACTTACTCCTTTTGCATCTGGTCAGCAAATTACGCTACATGTCGATGCAAGTGGAGCAGAAAATATACAAGTTATGGCAGATCCAGATAAAATGAAAGAAGTATTTATTAATTTAGCAGGTAATTCAATTAAATTCACTCCTCCTGGTGGTTCAATTACTGTTTCCTTTAAAATTGAAAACGATATGATTATTACAAATCTTACCGATACAGGAAAAGGTATGACAAAAGAAGATCTTGATAAATTATTCCAAAAATTTAGCAGTGTTGGAGATAGTTATTTAACAAAGATTACTATGGAAGGAACTGGTCTCGGATTATATATTACTAAATCAATTATTGAAATGCATGGAGGCAAAATTTGGGTAAATTCAGAAATTGATAAAGGTTCGACTTTTTCGTTTAGTCTAAAAATAGTAAAAGATCAAAAAACGATTGAAGCAAGCACATTTCCAATAACTAATTCTGTTGTGTCGTTGGTGGCGTCTGCGTAAGAGGGGCAAATTGCATTGAAAGATATTGTTTGACTTCAGTTACTAAATCACCAGGTGTCATAAGGCTTTTAATTAAATAGCCGTTTCCTAAAGATAATGCTTTTTTCATTTGCTCTTCATTATCCAAGTTAGTTAAAAATACAAGCGGACAGGTTAACTTAAAACTAGGATCTTGTTTTAAGTTTTCCATTACTGAAATGCCATCCATTTTTGGCATAATGATATCAAGAAGTATTAAATCATATCCACCTTGTTTTATTTTTTGTGTTGCCTGTTCACCATCAATTGCTCGGTCGATATTATATCCCTCTTTTGTTAATGTATCGACATAAATTTCACTTAAAAAGACGTCGTCTTCTACAACTAAGATCTTTTTAGGTTGTGGTTCCATAAACTGATTGTATAAATATACATTACTCATGTCAAGCAAGTTTTCTATAAATAACACTTGCAGAAACTAGTAAAAGTCTAGATAATAATTGTATGCTGTCCAAACAGCCATTTGTATTGTGGCTAAAAGAAATTGATAAAGAAGACGTAGAACTGACCGGTACTTATGGATTACACCTTGCAAGTATGCTTGCTTCAGATATTACCGTGCCAAATGCGTTTGTTATAACAACTGCAGCTTGGTTTACGTTTATTGAAAGTAATAAGCTTAAACCCAAAATTGATAATCTTCTATCAACAATAACCTATTCCGATCATTCCTCAGTTGAGCAAGTATCACAAGCAATTAAAAAAATTATTTTGTATTCATCCTATCCGGAAGAATTAGCAGAATCGATAATTAAAGCATACAAAAAAATTCATACTCAGCATTCATTGCCATCGGTTAATGTTATATCAGCTTCAATTGGCAACAGAAATACTCTTTTTCGTCTATCAGATTCTACCAGTAGTTTTATGCAAATTGTTGGTGATGCAAACCTACTGCAAAGAATTAAAGAAAGCTTTGCCAAACTTTTTGATACATCAATGTTACTTCGAATGAATGAAGAAAAAGTCTCTTACAAAACACTTTCTCTTGCTTCAATTGTTCAAGCATCAATAAACGCTGATATTTCAGGAAGACTATTTACCAAAGATCCAGATAGTAGCAATAAAAAGCTTATACTCATAGAAGCAGCATATGGACTACCTGGATACATATTACATGGTGAAAAAACCGATTATTATGAGGTTGATAAGTTATCGCTAGAAATTAAAACAAAAAGAATTGCAAATCAAGAAGTTATGCAGTCAACTATTGGCACCCATACAAAAATTAATACCCTCACAGCCGAGGAAAGCTATGAGCAAAAATTAAGCGATAAACAAATTATTGAAGTGGCGCTACTGGCAAAAAAGTTAGAAAAACACTTTTACTTTCCACAAGAAGCTTTTTTTGCGTATGAAGACAATAAACTGTTTCTTCTAAACACAAGAGAACTATCTGAAAATACTGGCAAAACTGACATGCATGATGCGTTTAAACCCCTCCTTGTTGGTACTCCTCATGGAGTTGGAATAATTAAAGGAAATGTTCGAGTTATTAAAAATAAAAAAGATTTACCTTTAGTAAAGCAAGGTGATGTGTTAGTAACGCAAAAAATAGATTTAGAAACTGCAAGTGTATTAAAGAAAGCAAATGCAATTATTGTAGAAGAAGCAGCTTCTCCAAGTACTCAATTGTTATTTAAACAAATTGGTGTACCTGTCATCGCCAATTCTGAAAATGCACTCGATATTCTAAAAACTGGTCAAGCAGTGCTTGTAGATGGTCAAAAAGGCACTGTTTATCATGGTAGTGCTGACTTTAGTAAATTATCGAAAAGTCACTCGATAACTGCTACTAAACTACTTACAACTATATCAACTAAAACTGATTTTCATAAAGAAACAGTTCCTTATGCAGATGGAGTCGGTATTATTTATGGAGAAATCTTTTTTAAACAATATAATCTTCATCCAAAACAGCTTTTTAAAAAGGAGAATCGAAATGTGATTATCAATACAATGGTAAAAACCTTACAAAATCTATGCGATCAATATTATCCCATGCCTGTTTTATATAAATTCTCTGAATTCACTTCTTCACAGCTTAGAACTCTTTCTTTTGGAAAAGCATATGAAGAAGTAGAAGAAAATCCATTTTTAGGCTACAGAGGTGCTCTTCGCTATTTGGATGACAATATTTTGTTAAAAATTGAAATCGATGTAATTAAGGAAATTAGAAAAAGAGCAACAGGTAAAAATATCGGAGTTCTTCTGCCCTTTGTAAGAACAGTTTCTGAATTTCAATCAATTAAAAAACTTCTTTATGCAAATGGATTACAAAGTTCTCCATTATTCAAAATATGGCTATTGGCACAGCTTCCAGCAAATATCGCTGAGTTGGATATGTTCGTTTCTTCTGGACTCGATGGGGTTAGTTTTGATGTTGCAACATTATCCTCACTTATGTTTGGAATAGATAAAAACAATTTAGAATTATCACAAGGATTTTCAGATCAAAATAAGTCAACAAATTGGTTATTATCGCAAGGCATTGAAGTTGCTCAAAAACATAAGATTGAAACATGTTACATTTCCTCATCTGTATCCTCATTAGCGGGAATTGAATTTATGGTACAATGTGGAATATCAAGCATAACTGTTCCTCCTGAGGATTTACAACAAACCCGAAGAGTTATTGCAAGTTACGAACACAAATTGTTAGATAAAAATGGCTAAAATAACTTCGATACATGCAAGACAAATACTAGATAGTAGAGCCACCCCTACTGTAGAAGTTACAATTTCATTAGATACGAACATAAACGCGGTTGCATCTTGTCCAAGCGGTGCATCTGTTTCTATACACGAGGCTTTAGAATTAAGAGATAATAATCGATCAGTTTATGGTGGAAAAGGAGTGCTGCAAGCAGTAGAAAATGTTAACGAAGTGATTGGTCCATCATTAATAGGAAAAGATCCTTCTTATCAAAATGAACTAGATTTATTAATGAATAAACTTGATGGTACTGAGAATAAAACGAAACTTGGAGCTAATGCAATATTGCCGGTTTCTTTAGCACTAGCAAGAGTATCTGCTCAAGAGCAAAAAATTCCATTATACAAATATTTACGAAATCTAACTTCACATAACGACTCTTATGAACAACCAATCTCTGCTTTTAATATCTTAAATGGTGGAATGCATGCTGGTGGAAATATTGACTTTCAAGAATTCATGATTTTACCCACTACTAAAATATTCCCAAAAGCCTTAGAACAAGCAGTAACCATATATACACAACTTAAAAAACTTTTGCATGAAAATAGCTTCAGTAATTTACTAGGAGATGAAGGCGGCTTTGCGCCAAATTTTTCAAAAAACACCGAAGCTCTGGACTATTTGTTACTCGCAATTAAAAAAGCAGGATATGTGTTCCAAAAAGATGTAGAAATTGGTATGGATGTTGCTGCTTCAAGTTTTTATGATGACGGTATATATAACTTAAAAAGTGAAAGTAAAAAAATAACCCCAGAAGAATTATTAGTATTCTATAAATCAATTTATGAGAAATACCCACTTCGTTACTTCGAAGACCCGTTTTATGAAGAAGATTTTGATAGTTTTGCAAAAATAACTAAAACCTTACCTGCATCTTGTGTAATTATTGGTGATGATATAATTTCAACTAATAGTACATTACTGCAAAAAGCAATTAATGCAAAGGCAATAACAGGAGTTATAATTAAAGTAAATCAAATTGGAACCGTAACTGAAACCTTACAAGTTATTGAACTTGCTAAAAAAAATAATATAAAAACAATAATCTCTCATAGGAGTGGAGAAACAACAGATGATTTTATTGCTGATCTTGCAATTGCCGTGAATTCAGATTTTACTAAATTTGGTGCACCTGCCAGAGGTGAAAGAGTCGTAAAATATAATAGATTACTCGAAATATATTCAGAGCTTCACAAAGCGTAACTAATTTTATGGGATTATTAGTATTAGTTAGACACGGTTTATCGACATATAACCAAAAAGGTTGGTGGACAGGATGGGATAATCCAGAGTTAACTTCAATCGGAATAGATGAAGCAAAACGTGCGGGAAAGGAATTGAAGGATATTCATTTTACAACAGCCTACGTTTCTGTATTTAAAAGAGCAATAGATACATTAGAAGAGATTAAAAAAGAAATTAAACAAAAAGATTTACCAACTATAGTAGATAAGCGAATTAATGAGCGAAACTACGGTGTTTATAACGGTAAAAACAAATGGGAAATTGAAAAAGAGATTGGAGAAAAAAATTTTTTACTTCTTCGAAGGTCATGGGATTATCCTATACCTGAGGGAGAATCCTTGAAACAAGTATACGAAAGAGAAATACCATTTTTTAAAGACACAATACTAAAGCAAGTTATGGAAGGAAATAATGTACTCGTTGTAAGTTCAGGTAATGCACTACGTGCAATTGTTAAATATTTAGAACATATTCCTGATGATAAAATTGCTCATTTAGAAATAAGTACTGGCCAAGTATATGTGTATAAAATCTCTTCAAATGGTACTATTGAAGATAAGGACATTCGTCAAGCCAAAAAGAATACAGTGTAATTAAAGAATAAAAAGCAATACGAATTCACCTTTTGGAGGAGTTTTACTAAAATGTGCAATGCTATTTATAATTTCTTCTCGTCTTACTTCTTCATACATTTTTGTTAATTCTCTTGCAATCACGATGTAGATATTACCATAAGCAACACGTAATTCTTCTAAGCTTTTGATTAGTCTGTGTGGTGATTCAAGTAAAATAATTGTCGATTTTAGTTGATCTGTGTTTTGATGTGTTTTTTTTAATTCTTCAAGTAATTTTAATCGTTTACCAGGTTTTTTAGGTAAATAACCAATAAATAAAAACTTATCAGTAGGAAGCCCAGATACTGTCAGTGCAGTTATTACTGAACTTGGACCTGGAATAGATTCAACTGCAATACCAATAGCTATACATTCTCTTACTAACTTAAATCCTGGATCAGAAATTGTAGGAGTTCCTGCATCTGAAACGAGCGCCACATTGTTTCCTTTTTGTAATAAAGCAATAATCTCATACATTTTAATCTGTTCATTTTCTTCATAAAAAGAAATGAACCTTGCTTTTTTTTCTATTCCTAACTGTTTAATTAGTAATCCTGTTCTTCGTGTATCTTCGCACGCTATAAACTCAACCTTCTCCAAAATTTCTTTTGCACGGATTGTTATATCTTTTAAATTGCCAATTGGGGTAGCTACAATGTATAATATTCCCATATGGTTGAACTACTTTCGTCCCTTATTATACAAATTATTCACTCAACTGGCTATCTTGGCGTCTTTTTCTTAATGGCACTCGGTTCTGCGTTAATTCCCGTACCTTCTGAAATCACTCTCCCATTTACTGGATATCTAACTCACAACGGTGTATTTAGTTTCCCACTAATAGTTTTAGTAGCTTCACTTGGTGACTTAACGGGCTCCTTAATTGGTTATGGTATTGGCTATTTTTTAGAAGATCATGTGATCTTAACCTTAATTCGAAAATATGGAAAATTTATATTGCTTTCTGAACATGAATATAAAAAAGCAGAAATCTGGTTTGATAAATACGGCAGTAAAATCGTGTTTATTGGAAAACTATTGCCAGGCCTTCGTTACGTTATTTCATTACCTGCTGGAGCCTTTAAAATGAATTTAAAGCGATTTTGCATCTATACCCTTACTGGTTCCCTAGTATGGTGTGCATGTTTAATTTATTTTGGTTACTATGTTGGCAGTAAATGGACTACCCTTGGACCAATATTCCATAAATTCGAAATTGGAATTGTCATTGCCTTAGTGCTTCTTATACTTTTTTATATTGAACATAAATTAAAACTTACTAAAAAGTTTAAAAAATAATCTCCTACATAGGCTTATCTGGATATTCTTTTATCTATGAATAAACCACCATCAATTGCTATTCTAACTGGAGGTACATGTGATGAAAAAGAAATTTCATTACTTTCTGCTACAAATATATTTGAAACAATTAAAAATTTAGACTACCGGGTAAAAATATTTGATATTCGTTTAGGCTTATATAACTTATTACCACTTCTTTTACAATATACAGTCATATTTCCTGTTTTACATGGTTTTGAAGGCGAAGATGGAAAATTATCGTACTTTTTGGAAAAAAATAAATTGCAATTTATTGGTCCAACATCAAGTACATGTCATAAAAGTTGGAATAAGCGTACATTTAAAAATATATGTAAATCTCTTGGTATTAAAACACCAGATTGGTTTATTGCAACAAGAAAAACCATTAATAATATGCCATTTATTTACCCTGTCATTATTAAGCCACTTGAAAACGGATCAAGCATAGACGTGCAGATTGTAGGCAATAAAGAAGATTTAAATAATATTGCTACTTATATATTTGATAAATATCATGAAGTTATGATTGAATCATATATAACTGGCATAGAAGTAACCGTAGGGATTTTAGAAAAAAAAGTTCTTCCGTTAATTGAAATTCAAACTCCCAATAAAGAATTGTTTACCTATGATAATAAGTATAATGGAAAGACGAAAGAGATTCCCTTTGCTCCTTCTCTCTTACCTGCCTTGCAAGAAAAAATTAAAAAAATAGCACTACGCATTCATAGAGAGTTAGGATTTAAATATCTTTCAAGAACTGATTTTATTATTACAAAAGATCAAATTTATGTCTTAGAAATAAATAGTATACCAGGCCTTACGAATCAAAGTTTATTTCCAAAAGCAGTAGAAGCAGCAGGATTTACTTTTGAAGAAGCAATAAGTCAATTAATACATTTATGTAGTAAAAAATAGAAATTACTGATATTTTCTTATAACACCTACTGCTTTGCCTTGTATTGTTAAAGATGTTGGGTAAATTGGCTCCATAGTAGCATTAGCAGGCTTAAGGATAACTCTTTCTCCTTCTTTATAAAATCGTTTTAACGTAGCCAAGTTATTATCTACGAGTGCAACGACAATATCTCCGTTATATGCTTGATTTGTTCTTTCAACTACGACAAAATCTCCATCTAAAATACCATCTTCAATCATCGAGTTTCCTTTAACTTGAAGAACATAAGCAGTTTTTTTACCTGTAATCATTGATGCACTTACTTGAAAAGTAGCATTAGGATCTGTATGTGGCTCTAAAGGTTTTCCTGCAGCTATATATCCCATTAATGGTAGCTCCAAAGAAGGTTCTGCACCTAGCATTCTATCTGCAGTTTTTTGATCGAGAATCTTAAGCACTCTTGTGTTTCCATCTACTTTTTGAATATAACCTTTTTCTACTAAAGATCTAATAAGTGTATGGATAGTTGAATTAGCACGATGACCTGTTGCTTGGGCAATTTCTTTTAACGTAGGAGAATACCCATGATGTTTTTGAAATTGAGCAATATACTCCAATACTTCTCTTTCTTTTTTATATAATACTCCTGGCATATTGATTTGTATCTTAAAAAGAATACTATTATTTTATACGAAAAATACTAGAACCTTGTCAAGAGAACATATGTATACAAAATATATCAATTTTTATTTCTCAAAAATGCGTCAACTAAGTATTGTGCTACAATAACTCTATGAATTTTAAGCTTGTATCAGATTTTAAACCTACCGGTGATCAACCGGTAGCAATTAAAAACTTAACTGAAAACTTACAAAATAATGTACAGAATCAAGTACTTCTTGGTGTTACTGGGAGTGGAAAAACATTTACGATTGCCAACGTTATTCAAAACTTACAGAGGCCAACACTGATTATTTCTCACAATAAAACACTTGCAGGACAATTGTATCAAGAGTTTAGAGATTTTTTTCCTCACAACGCTGTTTCATATTTTGTGTCATATTATGATTATTATCAGCCTGAAGCGTACATTCCGCAATCAGATACATACATTGAGAAAGAAGTTGAGATTAATGAAGAAATAGATAAGTTAAGACTCGCATCTACCACGAATCTATTAACAAGAAAAGATGTAATTGTAGTTTCGTCGGTATCTTGCATATATAATCTTGGGTCACCTGCTGAATATGGTAAATTTATACTTCATTTATCAAAACAAATGGAAATATCCCAAAAAGATATTTTACTCAGATTAGCAGACTTACAGTATGAGCGCTATGATTATGGATTCAAACGAGGAAGTTTTAGAATACGTGGTGAATCTTTAGATGTATTCCCTGCATATACGGATATTGGACTTAGGATAGAAATTGAAGATAGCATAATTACAAAACTTATAGATTTTGACCCAATAACTGGCGATACTTTAGAAGATAGAAAAGAAAGTGTTATATACCCTGCAAAACATTACATGACTGATCCTGCTTCCTATAAATCAGTTTTTGCACAAATTAGGCATGATTTGGAAGAACGCGTTGAGCAATTTAAGAAGCAAAACAAACTATTCGAAGCTCATCGATTAAAACAACGTACTGAATATGACTTAGAAATGATAAATGAACTTGGATTTGTAAATGGAATTGAAAATTATTCTAGATATTTTGATGGACGTAAACCAGGAGATCCACCATTTAGTCTACTCGATTATTTTGAACAAAATAATAAAGAATGGCTACTCTTTATTGATGAATCACACATGACATTACCACAGATACGAGGTATGTATAACGGTGATCGTGCAAGAAAGGAAATGTTAATTGACTATGGATTTAGATTACCATCTGCTTTAGATAATAGACCTCTTAGGTTTGATGAGTTTATGCAAAGAGTACACCAAGTTACTTATATATCGGCAACCCCAAATCCGTATGAAATTTCTTTATCAAAAGAATCAGATAACGGTGTTATCGAGCAACTAATAAGACCTACTGGGCTTGTTGATCCAATAATTGAAGTAAGAAAATCAGAAGGACAAATACCTGATTTAATGGATGAGATCAAAAAAAGAAGTGACAAAGGGCAACGGGTTCTTGTCACAACGCTTACAAAACGAATGGCAGAAGAATTAGCAAGCTTTTTAGAGGAAAGAAAAGTTAAAGTTGCTTATTTACATTCAGATATTGAAACGCTTAAAAGGCAAGATGTATTAGATAAACTACGATTTGGTGACTATGATGTTATTGTTGGAATAAACTTACTTCGAGAAGGATTAGACTTACCAGAAGTTTCTTTAGTAATTATACTCGATGCAGACAAAGAAGGTTTTTTGAGGTCACGCAGTGCTTTGATTCAAACAATGGGAAGAGCAGCAAGGAATTTAGATTCATGCGTAATTATGTATGCTGACAAAGTGACAAAATCAATGCAAGAAGCAATGTCTGAAGTAGAAAGAAGAAGAAAAATTCAAACCGCGTATAATAAAAAACATTCTATTACTCCACTTGGTATCCAAAAATCAATTCGAGCAAAGCTCGTCACACTAGAGGAAGAAAATGAAAAGAAACCTGATAATGAAATCTTACAGCTTACTGAAAAAGAAGTTATTTTACCTGACGAAAAAATAAAAATTATTAAAGTGCTGAGATCTCATATGAGACAAGCTGCAAAGGATTTAGATTTTGAAACCGCTGCGATGCTTAGAGATAGAATTAAAATTGTTGAAGCAAAATAAAGAAAGCAATCAGACTTTATCTATAAAAATCATATTTGTAGTCCCACTTTGACCAAAAGGCATTCCTGCTGCAATAACATAGGTATCATTTTTCTCAACTGTAACAAATTCATTTTTAGTAACAATTTCGAGCGCTTGTTTTCTTAAATCTGAAAATCCTTCTGTTTTACTTATTTGAAATGGATACACTCCCCAACTGAAATTTAAGTTCCTAAGTGTTGAAAGTTCTTGAGAGGCGGCAATTATTGGCTGTTTATGTCTATATTTGGCAATTCTTTGTGCTGTTACTCCGCTTTGCGTAAATGCGATAATTAATTTGGAGTTGATTTGATCCGCGATTATACCTGCTGCATGAGAAACTGCATTGCCAAGTTCAATATCAGCATTTTCTTCAGAAAACAGTGAGTGTTTTAACGTTTCCAAAATTATTTTAACTAAAGTATCCACAGATTCCAATGGATATTTTCCAATAGTTGTTTCAGCAGACAGCATTACTGCATCTGTCCCGTCAATAATTGCATTTGCTACATCAGTTACTTCTGCACGAGTAGGGAGAGGTTTATTTATCATTGATTCCAGCATTTGCGTTGCAGTTATTACTGGTTTAGCTTTTTTATTACATAATTTTATAAGTTGTTTTTGTATATTTGGTACTGTAGCAAATGGAACTGAAAGACCAAGATCTCCTCTTGCAACCATTAATCCATCCGCTACTTTTAAAATTTCCTCTGCATTTTCAACTCCTGCTTCTGTTTCAATTTTTGCAATTAGAAGTTTTGTGGAATTTGATGGAAGTAAATTTTTAATGTCTGTAACATCAGCTGCAGATTGCGTGAAAGAAATTGCGATTGCATCAACATCATATTTTAAAAGTAGCTCGATGCTTTTTTTGTCGTTTTCAGATACACCATTTTTAGTATATGAAATACCTTCTGCAGAAAATCCTTTATATGAAATTAACGGTCCACCAACAAGTACTGTTGCTCTTACATATTCATTATTATTTTCTTCAGCTAGCAATTTTATATTTCCATCATCAATATACATAATGGTTCCTGGAGCTATATTTTTAAGAATAGATGGATAATTTAATGATGTGTCTGATTCTGTACCTTGTATATCCTTATAATGTATTTTAAGTGTATCTCCGATCTTAAGACTTGCCCCATCAATAACTGAACCTATTCTAATCTTAGGTCCAGGTAAATCAACTAATACTGATAAATGCTTATTTAGTTTAGTCTCTGCAAGCCTAACATTTGATACTACAGAGCTTAATTGATTTTCTGTAGCATGAGATAAATTAATACGGAATATATCTGTACCTTTTTCTGCTAATGCTTGAATCATTTCACTACTTTGAGATGAGGGGCCAATAGTTGCAATGATTTTAACTTTTTTATCTAACATGTAGAAAAATAACTAATCTTACTATATTGTACTAGAAAAAGAAGCTTACTGCAGCGCTATTATTTAATTGAAGATCTCATAAAAGTAAGCTTTGCTCTTCTAACTCTTCTTTTTTGGTGTCCTTTTATGACAACTTTTTCAATACTTGGAGATAAGAGAGGAAATATTTTTTCAACTGCAATGCCGTCTACAACTTTTCGAACAGTATACATCTTATTTTCACCTCTACCACGAATACCAAGTACCGTGCCTTCAAATATCTGAATTCGAGTTTTTTCACCCTCAGATATTTTTTGATATACCTGTACTATATCACCGGGATTAAATGTAACACTTTGTAACATGAAGCTATTATACTAAATTTAAAATCAAAGCTCAAGTAAGTAAGGAAATCTTTACTCAGGACGTATTTATACATGCTTGAATAAAACCTAAGAAAATCGGGTGAGGAGAAAGAGGTCTACTTTTATACTCTGGATGACCCTGAGTTCCTATATAAAAAGGGTGTTGTGATTTAGGAAGTTCAATAATTTCCACTAAATTTTCTTCAACTGATCTACCACTAAATATGAAACCTGCATTTTCAAACTGAGAAACAAATGTATCGTTAAATTCATATCTATGTCGATGCCTTTCGCTTGTTAATCTTTTTGCTTTATCAATAAAACCATTATAAGTATCATATAATTGATATGCTAATGTATTTTCTTTAATAATTGCTTCCCAAGCTCCAAGTCTCATTGTTCCACCATATGCTCTCTTTTCAGTAATTGCTTTTTGTTCAGGCATAAAATGGATAATATTATTAATAGTTTTGGTATTTTCATCACTGTTTGCATCAGTTAATCCAATCACATACCTTCCAAACGCGATACAAGCAAGTTGCATTCCATAACATAAACCTAAATAAGGAATTTGTTTTACTCGGGCGTAGTTTGCTGCTTTTATCATGCCCTCCGCTCCTCTTTCTCCCCAACCAATAGGCACAATTATACCATTTGGTTGACCGATTATTTCTTCAATATTCTGATCTGTGATTTTTTCTGCATCAATCCATTTAGTATGAATTTTGGTATTTTTGGCAAATCCTGCATGGTCTAAAGCATCAAAAAGTGCTGCATATGAATCCTTGAGCTGATAATCTCCTGTTCCAAAGTATTTTCCAACAATAGCAATTTCAACGGTATGATCTTTCTTTTTCAAAACTTTTTGAACTAAGTTTTCCCAAGTACTCATCTCAGGCTTTTTGTCGGATAAGTGGAGTTTATCAACTATTTTTTTAGTAATACCTTGTTTTTCAAGAACTAATGGAACTTCATAAACTGATTTTACATCTGGATTTGATATAACATCTTCTCTATGCATGTTGCAAAATAGTGCAAATCTGTCTTTTCTTCTTTGGTCGAGCGGTTTTTCTGATCTTGCAACGATAAAATCCGGTTGAATACCCATTGAATTTAATGTTCTAACAGAAAGTTGTGTGGGTTTTGTCTTTGGTTCTCCTAAATGTCCTGGAGTGGGTACATAACTTACATGAATATGGATAACGTCACCTGGATTATGAAATGCTAATAATCGAGCTGCTTCATAATAAAATACATTCCAATATTCTCCTGCTGTTCCACCAAGTTCAATTACAACGATATCTGCCTTTTTAATTGATGCTAGTTTATTAATTCGAGAAATAATTTCCTCGGTAATATGAACAGCTTCCACATCCTCTCCGTTATATTCAAATCTTCTCTCTTTATCGATAATCGTTTTATAGATCTGACCCATTGTTACAAAATTTTCTTTACCCATGTTCTCTTGCAAAAACTTCTCATAAGTTCCAATATCCATATCAGTTTCTGCACCGTCATCACACAGAAAAACATCTCCGTGTTCAATAGGGTTTATAGTACCAGCATCTATATTTAAATAGCCTTCAAATTTAATTGGTGCGACAGTGTAACCAGAAGATTTTAAAAGAAGAGAAATCGAGGCTGCTGTAATTCCTTTACCTATTCCTGAAATTACGCCTCCTGAAACAAAAATATACTTTGTCTTGTTTCCTTTTGATTGGGGCACGATTTATATTATCAAATCAGCACATATACGTCAACAGTGAATAATATTCATGGCAATTTACCTAGCAAAATCTTTAATATTCATTACTGCGCTTATCTGATGGTTTGCAGCATCTAAAACCCCTGATACTCTAACCTTATCGTTTTTTTCTAACTGATTATATAAAATAATTTTATTCTGTAAATTGTAATAAATAATAGAACTGCTAATAAGAACTGATGTATTTCCAAGTGTACGTGTTGCTATTTCCATAGTATTTACATTGGAACGTTCTACTACGCCGTATACAACTGCGGTTCTTGTTGTGATGGAATCATCTCTAATAAATGAGGTATTGATTTTAGTATGCGTAGCATCATCCCACAGTCCATAAACACTCAGTAAATCACCAATGCTAATTTTCTGGAATTGTATTTGATCCCAGAAGTTGTTTTTAAAGATAGTTTGAGAATTAGGTGATATTACTACTGTTGCTGAATTATTATTTACGCTAATAGAAGAAAGACCTAGTGCTACAACCTTAACATTTGGTAAATATATAGCTGAAGTGCTCTCGATCGTTGGCAAATAATTTACAGAAATAATTTTTTCATTAGTATTTCCTGTAGCATCATTTGAATCAATAAAGATATTATTTTCACCTTCACTTAAAGAAATGTTTGTTGAAAAAATTCCTGAAGAATCTACATTAACATTATTTGCATTTACAAAAACGTCTGCATCAGGCACAGTTTTTCCTGAAATAACAATGTTTTGTGACGTCACAGAAGATTTATCAGCCGGTTGTGATACTGATAATGCTATTTCATTTCCGAATAACTCTTGGTCTATGGGTGTTATTGTTGGTTTTAAAAAATTTTTAGAGATATGAGTTGTTATAACTGAAGATTTAATAACAGTGGTAATTGGTTTCTGATTTCTAAAAAATTTACTTGAAACACCAAAAAAAGCTATAACAATTAATAGGATAATTAGTAAATAGGTGTTTTTCATATTGTTGTGGGTAGTCAATAAGAGCGGCGGAAGGGAGTCGAACCCTCGACCTTCTCCTTGGGAAGGAGACATTCTACCGCTGAACTACCACCGCATACACCAATTATACTTATTAACCAATAAGTGTCAATGCTTACCGAGGTATAGCAAGTGATTGTCCAACCATTATATAGTCTGAGTCATAAATATTATTTGCATTTACAATATCCTCCCATTTGTCTCCTCGTCCATATGCTCTTATTGAAATATCCCATAACGTATCTCCATCTTTTACTAGGTAAGAATTGCCCAAAATCGAGCTAGAAGGTAATTTTTGTTTATTAACCGTTTGTATGCCTTGTGTATAGATCGATTTAGTATGGTAAGTTGGAGTAAAAAATGTAAAATGAATATTTTTTCCAAGAACTGCCAGAAATAACGAAATGGTAATTAAAAATACCGTTGCAACTCCCAAGATGAGACTGACATAAGATTCTCGTATATCAATATAGTTGAATAGTTTTTGTAAAGATAGAGCATAAGCATGTTGTTTATTTGATTTTGACAGCTGTTTTCTCATTTTTTTCTTATACTTCATCATAGGAACGAAAGTATAACATAATAAGATGCTTTCCGTGTTATGGAGTAAAGATGATTTTATTTGCAACTCTTCTTAAAATCTTTTTAGGAGTTTTTAGCGATAACCTTTTTCGATTTGTCATTATTAAATGAAGATATATTTTTTCCATTTGATTAACTGTTGTTTCAATTGAAAATTTTTGTGCAGTTATTTTTGCTTGTTTTGATATTTTATTTCGAGCTGTATCATTTTCTAATAAATGGATTATTTCAGCAGCAAAAGCAGCTTTATTTTTTAATGTTAAGATGCCGTTACTATTATTTTTAATTAGGTCGTCATAAACAGCATCATCAACTGCAATTACGGCAACTCCAGAGGCTAGTGCTTCCATAACTACTAGCCCTTGCGTTTCAGTTTTTGAAGCAAAAACGAATAAATCTGCATCAGCATATACTTTTGGCATTTCACTAAGTGGAATAGTTCCGGTAAAAATAACTTTTCCAGTTAAATGGAATTTTTTTACGTGTTTTTCATATTCATCTCTTTTAGGACCATCCCCTACAAGACATAAAATTGCATCTGGATATCGTTTATGTACTTCCTTAAATGATTGAATAATAAAATCTTGAGATTTTTCTTTCGCTAGCCTTCCCACACATAAAATTATCTTTTGTTCTTTTCCAATTGCATACTGTTTACGTAGATATCCTTTTTTAACATTCTTAAAAGCTTCTAAATCAATTCCAGTTGGAATTACTTGTATAGGTTTATCTACTCCATATGAAATTAGCGCGTTGCTAATTTTTTTAGTTGGAACAACCACTGCATCAGAATTATTACTTGAAACTCTGCTTAGGAATTTAAGAATTTGCTTAATCTTAAATTTACCTCTAAGTACATAGTGTGAATAAAGAGGCCACATAGTGTGGTAAGTAAACACATAGGGAGTATTTTTCAGTTGAGAAATTTCCCAACCCAGCATTGTTACTGGTCCTCCAGAGTGACCATGTATAACATCAAAATTTTTCCTTAGAATTTTGACCAAAATTGGCTCGGGAATATGCATTGCAACACTTACATCTGTTTTATTGGAAATTTTAAATGATGTTAATCTGTAGATATTTTTCCTTTTATCTTTATAATTACCGTGTTTGGCCGTAATTATAGAAACTTCATGACCTCTTTTTTCTAATTCCTTTACATACATCAGTATCGAGGTTGTCACTCCATTAACTTGCGGCAAATATGCATCTGTAAATACACCTATTTTCATAATTTAGCGTATTATATCAATCTTCGTCGATTTCATGCGACCCAGTAATACAATGTTGTAATAATTAACTATACCGTCTCTTGTATATTTAAATAAAACTTTTACGTTATCTAATTTCCTTGACGAGGTTTTTGCTTTTAACTTATTGGTATAAATTAATGATTTTTTACCATATTTTTTAACGACTCTGATTGCGACATCCCAATCTTCGCTCGAAGGAAGATGTTCATTAAAACCGCCGATTGCATCTAATGCAGACTTTCTAATTGCGAAATTATATCCCCAAATCAATGGTTTACCAAAAAATTGATTAATAAGATAAAAAACATGAGTGACATAAAATGCTGTTTCGGGTAAAAAAGCTTTTTTAATTGGCATGCCAACACCTCCACAACAAACAATATTTTTATTTTGAAATAATATGTTTATGCTTTCAAGCCAGTTTTTTGCAGTTATTGTATCAGCATCAGTAAAAGCGATAATAGGATACTTTGCCTTCTTTGCTCCAAATTGTCTCGCACCACTTACCCCATTCCCAGTAAAATTAAATACTTTGGCTCCTAAATTCTTGGCAATATCCTCAGTATTGTCTGAAGAATTCCCATCAACAACTATGATTTCGAAATCAGATTTATCATAAATTTGATTGTTTAACGCGTTAATACAATCTCCAATTATTTTTGATTCATTAAAAGCAGGTATTACTACTGAAATTTTATTAATCATTCTATTATTGTACTGTATATTATCAATAAAGAAAACAAGAATAGACTGAATCAATAATGTTTACGTACACATTAACTTGCATTATAATAATTTGTATGATTTCTGTAGTTATTCCTGCGTACAATGAAGAAGCTAATATATTCGCTTGCCTTGATGCACTTACAAAACAAACGACAAAAAGAGAATTTGAAGTTATAGTGGTAAACAATAATTCTACTGATAAAACCGCAACTATAGCTAAATCATTCCAGAAGTCATTGCATCTACGAATAATTGATGAAAATATTAAAGGAAGAGGTTCAGCAAGATTTACAGGCTTTTCAAATGCCAAAGGAAACATAATACTCTCAACAGATGCAGATTCAATTGTTACTTCTGAATGGATTGAATCAACAATAAGCTTCTTGGAACATAATAACTGTGTTGCTGTTACCGGTTTATGCTCGATTACTGATTTACATAAAATCAGAGCATTCTTATTAAGAATAATGCTGCCAACGAGTTTTTATATATATAGATTACTGTTTGGACATTTTTGGTTAAGTGGTTTTAATTTTGGTATATATAAAACAATTTACGAAAAAGCAGGAGGTTTTAAAAAAGAGTTAAATACGTTAGAAGATATAGATTTATCCATTAGAGTGGCAAAAATCGGTAACATTGCATATGCTAAAAAAAATAAAGTTAGTTTTTCGGGAAGAAGATTTCAAAACGGTGTACTAAATGGCTATTATCAATATTTTTCCGCAATGGTGTTATATGTACTTTTTAAGAAAAAAGATGTGCATATGTCAGACGTAAGATAAGAAGCAGTTATGTATTTTCGATAAGTGATACTTTGACAAATTATTTTGCGGGGCCGACGGGACTCGAACCCGCGACCTCCTCCGTGACAGGGAGGCGCTCTAACCAACTGAGCTACGACCCCAATTTATCTTTACTCAGAAAATAAAAACAAAGTGGATTTAAACCTTATAATATTTTAACAAATATTTGAACATTGAGCAATCCTTTGCTATGATGAGCAAAATGACAAAATTTGAAAACCATTCAATTGCAAAATTATTAAGAAATGTTGCTGCCACATATGCTATAACCAACCCCAAAAAATTTTACTTTCAAATGATTGCTTATCAAAAAGCTTCAGATATTGTTGAAGGAATGACTGTTCAAGTATATGACCTCTGGAAAGAAAACAAAATTGATCAAATACCAGGTATAGGTAAAACAATGCAAGAACATTTAATTGAATTATTTACAACAGGTAAAGCAACGCATTTTGAAAATATATTTAAGGAAGTTCCGGAAAGTGTGTTTATTCTTCTTGATATTCCAACCTTTGGTCCTAAAAAAGCCTATAAACTCGTGAAAGAATTCAATCTTATTAACCCAAAAACGGTCATTTCTGATGTTAAAAACATTGCAAAAAAAGGAGAAATTGCAAAACTAGAAGGCTTTGGAGAAAAATCTCAAACTGATATTATTCGCTCCATAGATGAATTTAAAAAAGGAGCTGGTAAAACAACACGAATGGTCCTTCCATATGCTTCTGAAATTGCTGAGAAACTTATTAATTATTTAAAAGAAAATAAAGATATTAAACAAGTAAATACGCTTGGTAGTTTGCGCCGAATGAGATCAACTGTTGGAGATTTAGACATTTCGGTTGCATCATCAAACCCAAAAAGCGCTATTTCTCATTTTTTAGCTTACCCTTATGTTTCAAGAAAAATTGAAGAAGGACCTACCACAGCTTCAGTGCTATTAAACGGTGGTGCGCAAGTAGATCTTATGGTACAACCTCCAGATGCATATGGAGCATTGTTACAACATTTTACAGGCAGCAAAGCGCACAATATTAAATTAAGAGAATTTGCATTAAAGAAAAACTTATCTTTATCGGAATATGGAATTCGTCCTAAAACAAATAAATCTAATGATGTGGCAAAGCATTTTGACACAGAAGAAAAATTTTATAATGCGATTGGACTCGATTGGATTCCTCCAGAACTTAGAGAAGATACTGGGGAGGTTGAATTTGCTTCTAAGCATAGCTTGCCAACTTTAGTTGAATTAAAAAACATAAAAGGAGATTTACATATACACTCGAGTTATCCAATTGAGCCAAGTCATGACATGGGTAATTCCACTATGGAAACTATGCTTACGTTAGGAAAAAAATTAGGATATGAATATATTGGATTTTCAGAACACAATCCAAGCTCTTCAAAACACACAAAGACGCAAGTTAATACCATATTAAAAAAACGATTTGAATTTATTGAACAATTAAATTCGAGTAACAAATATATTCGAGCACTAAGTTTACTCGAAACAGATATCTTACCTTCAGGTAAATTAGCAATCGATGGTGAAGCGTTTGATTATCTGGATGCTATATTGGTTAGTATACATAGTGTTTTTTCAATGAATAAAAAAGAAATGACAAAACGCGTATTAGAAGGGTTATCTCATAAAAAAGCAAAAATATTAACACATCCAACAGGAAGATTATTAACTACTCGACCAGGATATGAATTAGATTTTGATGAGATTTTTACTTTTTGTAAGAAATTTAATAAAGCAATAGAAATAAATAGCTGGCCACAGAGGCTGGATTTACCTGACACGCTTGTAAAAGAAGCCATATCTTACGGCGTGCAATTTGTCATTAATACTGATAGTCATGATGCTACTCATATGAATTTAATGAAATATGGTGTTTCAGTAGCAAGAAGAGGATGGGCCACAAAACATGACATTTTAAATACTTTGCCGTATAATAAGCTTATAGAGTGGATTCGTAACTAAGGAGGTGAAAATAATATGACAATGTATATTTTACTTGGTATTTTAGCGGTAGCAGTTATCTATTTATGGGTTACCTATAATGGATTAGTTACTGCAAAAGTAAGAATTTCTGAAGCATTTTCCCAGATAGATGTTCAACTTAAAAGAAGAGCTGACTTGATACCTAACTTAGTTGAAACGGTAAAAGGATATGCTAAACACGAAAAAGCAATTTTTGAGGATGTTACAAAAGCTCGCGCTAATATGCTTTCTGCAAAAGGAATTGAAGATAAAGCACAAGCAAATAATCAAATGACACAAACATTAAAAAGCTTATTTGCCGTTGCTGAAAACTACCCAACGCTAAAGGCAAATGAAAACTTTAAACAGCTACAGGATGAATTAGAAGACACTGAAAATAAAATTGCCTACGCAAGACAGTTTTATAACAGTAACGTAATGAATTACAACACAAAAATTAAAGTATTTCCAAATGTTGTTATTGCAAATATGCTTCATTTTGTACCAATGGAATTTTTTGCAGCTACAGATTCTGAAAAAAAGGAAATAGCTGTTAAATTCTAACTACGTTCTGTGTGCATATAGTTTATAAGCATTTTTTGTATGAATATTTATTCGAATATTTCTCAAAATAAGTGGAAAACCATACTAATAATGGTGCTTTTTGTGGTATTTATTACTACCATTTTATTTGTGTTTGGAAAAGCAACAGGTAATGTCGTAGGTTACGTAGCAATTGGACTAATTCTAAGCGGAGTAATGTCTATTGGTAGTTATTACTACTCTGATAAAATAGTTCTTGCCACTTCAGGTGCAAAATTAATTGATGAAAAAGATAATCCACAGATATATCATTTAGTTGAAAACCTTTGCATTGGTGATGGACTTCCGAAACCTAAGATTTATATGATCGATGATTTATCACCTAATGCCTTTGCTACTGGACGCGATCCGAGTCATGCAGTCGTTTGTTTAACATCTGGAATTCTACAAAAACTAGATAAAGTAGAGCTAGAAGGAGTAATTGCCCACGAATTATCTCATGTTAAAAACTATGACACCAGACTTATGGGAATTGTAGCCATACTAGTCGGATTTGTAGCCTTAATTGCTAATTTATTTATGAATAATTTATGGTTTGGAAATATTCGAGAAAACGATGATAGAAACAATAGTTTAGGCACTGTTTTTTTAGTACTGGGCATTTTATTTGCCATACTTTCTCCTATTATTGCAACTATTATTCAACTGGCAATATCTAGAAAAAGAGAATTTTTAGCAGATGCCTCAGGAGCACTACTAACAAGATATCCAGAAGGCTTAGCGAGTGCGCTAGAGAAAATTTCCAGTGATACTAGACCATTAAATTCAGCATCAAACGCAACCGCTCATTTATTTATTGTTAATCCATTTAAAGGTAAAAGCGCATCAGTCTGGTTTTCATCTTTATTTGATACACATCCACCAATTGAAGAAAGAATTAAAATTTTACGCTCCATGTAGGTTAAAATTATATATGCAATAATACAATTACTGCATATTCTTTACAAAATTATGAACGTACTTCTCATCTTTCTATTAAAAATAATAAGCAGGAGCATAAGAACACTTAATTTAGGTAATGGCTCTACATGGCCTGGACATTTGATGCTTTTTCTACAGCCTCATTTTATTTCTTCAGAACTTGCTTTTTCTAAAACAAAAGTCATATTTATTATTGGAACTAACGGCAAAACCACAACAAGTAAACTGCTAAAAACAATACTCAAAAAAAACAATTTTACCGTAATACAAAACACCTCTGGTGCCAACCTAATGAACGGAATTGCTTCAGCTCTGATTTCAAATGCTAACGTAAATGGCAAAATTACTGCTGACTTTGCATTATTTGAAATAGATGAAAACATATTTCCATTAATTGTAAAAGAAATAACACCTTCCTACATAGTCTTACTTAATTTATTTAGAGATCAGTTAGATAGATATGGAGAGGTTCGAACGATAATTGAAAAATGGAAAAAAACAGTATCATCACTTCCTCAAGAGGTTATTTTAATTTGTAATGGAGACGATCCACAAATTGCCTATCTTGGTAGTAACAGTAATCATGTAGTAAAATATTTTGGTTTAGACAAAGCAGAATCTTTACCTTCTGATAGTTTTTCATCAGATTCTCTATTTTGCCCTAAATGTTTTCACAAGTTAACTTACTCTGTAACTTATTTTTCGCATTTGGGAAAATATTACTGTAAACACTGTAGTTTTAAAAGACCAAAGGTAGATCTAACTAATGCGATTTTTTATCCACTACCGGGAACTTACAATGAGTACAATATTCTCGCATCAGAACTTACCGCAAAATCCATTGGCATCCCAAATGAGAATATTGAAAACGGACTAAAATCATTTAAACCCGCTTTTGGAAGACAAGAAATAATACAAATTGGCAATAAAAAAGTTCAGATATTTTTATCAAAAAATCCAACAAGCTTTAATCAATCCTTGCAAACTATTCAAAAACTAAACGCAAAACATATTTTATTTTGTTTAAATGATAGAATTCCAGATGGCAGAGATATATCATGGATTTGGGATACAGATCTTTCTTTGCTTAATACGTGCCCTCATATTTATGTGTCAGGTGACAGAGTATATGATATGGCTCTTCGTATTAAATATGAAGGAATTAAAGATGTTACGATAGTACAAAATATAGAAATCGAGCTAACAGAAGTTTTAAAATCATTACCAGATAATGAAACTCTATACATACTCCCTACATACACTGCAATGCTAGAAATTAGAAAAATAATTCTTGGCAAAAAAATATTATGAAATATAACATCACAATAGGCTGGTTATACCCTGAATTAATGAGCACATATGGCGATCGAGGCAATATACTTGTTTTGCAAAAAAGAGCACAGTGGCGCGGAATTGAAGTCAAAATTCTTCCAATTTCGTTTACAACACCGCTTTCAAGTATAAATAAAATTGATCTTCTTTTTGGTGGTGGAGCACAAGATAAAGAACAAGAAATCCTGATTTCTGATTTACGCGACAAAAAAGGTACTACTATTAAGAATCTTATTGAAAAAAATATCCCCTCACTTTTTGTATGTGGATCTCCACAGTTGATGGGCAATTTTTATGAACCTGCAGTTGGAAAAAGAATTAAAGGTCTTGGTATTTTTAATGTTGACACAATACATCCTGAAAATGAAAACCATAGACTAATCGGTAATATAATAGGTAAAATACAAATTCCAGAATTAAAAAATGAATTAGTAGTAGGTTTTGAAAATCACGGAGGCAGATCTTATCTTAAAGACTCTACTCTTCCTTTTGCAAAAGTAATCAAAGGATTTGGAAACAATGGACATGATAAAACAGAGGGAATGATATACAAAAATGCAATTGGCTGTTACTTTCATGGACCGTTACTTCCTAAAAATCCTAAAATTGCAGATTTTTTACTAAAAAAAGCGTTAGAAGTTAAATACAATAAAAAAATTACTCTGGATGAGCTAGATGATTTCTTAGAAAGTAAAGCACAAAAAGCAATTGCTAATAAGCTTGGTACTGCGTTATAATTACTGCATAACGAAATCCCAGTTATTTCAAGTAATAGATGAAATTTAATGTATCACACATAGCAAAACTCGCCAATTTACACATTGATAAGAATGAGCTAGAACTT
The DNA here is from genome assembly GCA_003152105.1 of Candidatus Levyibacteriota bacterium. Classification (GTDB taxonomy): domain Bacteria; phylum Patescibacteriota; class Microgenomatia; order Levybacterales; family UBA12049; genus PALSA-1332. Next base: position 745,387 of record PLZJ01000002.1, on the reverse strand, counting down.
CTTTCTTCACAACTTACCAAAACACTCACATATATTAATATCCTAAAAGATATTAATACTGAAAACACACCTAACACAGATCAAGTTACTGGACTTAAAAATGTTGTCAGAGATGATATTGTTACCTCTTCTTTTACACAAGAGGAGGCTTTACTAAACGCAAAAGACAGCTACAAAGGATTTTTTAAAGTTAAAGGTATATTAGAAAACGAATAATTATGAATACATTAACACTGACAGAAGCCATTGAAAATTTAAAAAATAAATCTTTCTCATCAGTTGAATTAACAAATGCATGTATCTCTCGCATTCAAAACACTGATAGTAAGCTTAATGCAGTTATTACTCTTATAAAAGAGCAGGCAATTGAAAATGCTGAAAAATCTGATGTTAAAAGAAGCAAAGGAATCGACCTTCCTCTTCTTGGAATACCGTATGTATTAAAAGATAATTTTTCAACACAAAACATAAGAACAACTGCATCGTCAAATGTGCTTGCTAACTTTATACCACCGTATAATGCAACGGTTGTGCAAAAATTAGAAGACGCAGGTGCAATTTTAATTGGCAAAACAAATTTAGATGCATGGGCTCATGGCTCATCAACAGAAACATCTGATTTTGGGCCTACAAAAAATCCATGGAATGTGGGTTATTTACCTGGAGGTTCATCTGGAGGCTCTGCGGCAAGTATTGCGGCAAATCAGGCTATATTTGCCATTGGTAGTGAAACTGCAGGATCGATTAGACAGCCTGCTTCTTGGTGTGGAGTTGTTGGACTAAAGCCAACATATGGCAGAGTAAGCAGATTTGGAGTTGTAGCAATGGCTTCTTCATTAGATAGTCCAGGACCACTTACTAAAACTGTTAAAGATGCCGCACTAGTACTTAAAGTAATTGCTGGACATGACCCAAAAGATGCAACAAGCTCACCCCTTTTGGTTCCTGACTATGCAAACAATTTACAAAATAAGAAGAAAATGACTATTGGAGTTTCTGAAGACTACTTTAACAGTGTAGATAGTCAAGTTGCAAATGCGGTTTATAAAGCAATTGAGGAATTTGAAAAAAAGGGTATGCTTATAAAAAAAATAAAATTATTTGATCCTAAATATGCGATTTCAGATTATACTATTATTCAACGAGCAGAAGTCTCTTCAAATTTAGCAAGATATGATGGAATACGATATGGCAATGGCAGAGATATGTTTGGCGAAGAAGCAAAAAGAAGGATAATGCTTGGTACTTTTACACTTTCGAGCGGCTATTATGATGCATATTACAATAAAGCAGTTAAAGTACGAACTGAAATTATTAACGATTTTAACAAAGCATTTTCAGAAGTAGACGCTATAGTAGCCCCTACTGCACCAACTGCAGCTCTTCCTTTAGGTGCTACTAAAGAGAACTCGATGTTTGGAGAATTAGCAGATGTACTAGTTGAACCCTCATCTATTGCAGGACTTTCAGGAATAAATGTAACTTGTGGCTTTACGAGTTTAGGACTACCAATTGGCATGCAAATAATTGGCCCACAATTCAAAGAAGAAGTAGTTTTACAACTAGCACACCTTTTTGAACAAAACACGTTGTTTCACAAACAACAAGCGAAACTATGAAATATTTACCTGTTATTGGCTTAGAGGTGCACGTTGAGTTAAAAACAAAAAGCAAAATGTTTTGCGGATGTTCAACGCAGTATTTTGGTAAAGCTCCTAACTCACAAACATGTGCGGTATGTCTAGGCATGCCTGGTGGCCTTCCAGTACCTAATAAAAAAGCTATTGAATGGTGCATACTAATCGGCATAGCATTAAACGGAAAAATAGCGCTACATTCAAAATTTGACCGTAAAAATTATTTTTATCCAGATCTGGCAAAAGGATATCAAATTTCTCAGTACGATATGCCCTTTGCTAAAAATGGCTACCTAATACTTCAAAATGGTAAGAAAATTCGAATTAGAAGAGTGCATATGGAAGAAGATACAGGCAAATTAATGCATGAAAAAATTAATGGAGAATCTGTGAGTTTAATTGATTTTAACCGATCAGGAGTTCCACTTGTTGAAATAGTTACAGAACCGGATTTTGAGAATGCGGAAGAAGTAAAGGAATATTTGCAAGCATTACAACAAATAGTTCGCTATTTGGAAGTTTCAGATGCAAACATGGAACGTGGCGAAATGAGACTTGAACCAAATATATCACTGACAGTAAAAAAGGGTGTGCTGCCACCTTATAAAGTGGAAGTTAAAAATATTAATTCATTTAAATTTGTTGAAAAAGCAATAAATTTTGAAATTAAACGACAAGAAATTTTATTATCCGATGGAATAACTCCACCTCAAGAAACAAGAGGATGGAATGAAACAAAAAATGAAACTATCCTCCAAAGAGTAAAAGAAGAAGCAAATGACTATAGATATTTTCCTGAACCAGATATACCACCAATTCAACTTACGAATGAGATAATTGAAAAATTAACTAAATTTATACCTGAACTTCCTAACATTAAGGCAAAAAGGTTTAAGAGTTCGTATGACTTATCAAGTTACGATATTGAAATTCTTACAAGAGACAAAAATACCGCAGATTTTTTTGATAAAGCGGTTTTAGATGGAAAATCTTTTTCAGTTACACCAAAACAAATTGCAAATTATATTATTAACAAAAAACCAGATATTGAAAAATCTGTTCCTTCAGAAATTATAAAAACCATTCTATCTTCTTCAAAAAGTAATACTATAGACGAACAGAAACTTACTAGTGTTATTGAAAAAGTACTACAAGAGAATAAAAACGCCATCAATGATTATAAGAATGGTAAAACTAATGTTATTATGTATTTACTAGGACAGGTACTGCGATTGTATGATGAGAAAATTGATCCGAAACTTGTAAAAGAAAACCTTGAAAAATATTTAAATAACAACTAATATGTCAGAAAAATCTGTTCCTGAATCAGAAGTTAGCATTCCATACGAACAAGTAAGAAAAACATTTCTTCATGATGCGTTAGGTACTGTAAAAAATCATCTTCAAAGAAGAGAGGCAGAAGAAAAGCAGAAATCACTTATTGCAGAAAGAGATGAATATAAAGGCTTATCTAATATTGATGCGTTAACAGGTTTACCAAATGGAAGACAACTATTACAAGACCTAAAATCGAGAATTCAAACAATTAATAGACAAGAATTAGATATAGAAAAAGGCGATAGAAGAAGTGCTCCTAATTTATACGTGTTATTTATGGACATTAATAATTTTAAAGATTTTAATAGTGCATTTGGTCCTCATGAAGGCGGAGATCAAGCAATCAAGCTTATGGCCCATTTACCAGTAAGGCCTGGAGACTTGTTAGCTCGAAAGAATGACGGTGGAGACGAATTTATTCAGGTTATTGAAGGTGATCCACATACATTAAATGAAGCGTCATTACTTGAATTAACAAACAGACATCAAAAAAATATTGGTGATATGAGTAGTGAATTATTTGCAAAAGCATCAGTACTTCCCACTTACACAAAAGATGCAACAAGAAAAATTAGCTTAACTTTTGGATTTGCAAAATACGATGGCACACAATCTGCAGAAGATTTAATTGCTCAAGCTGGGCTAGCCTTATCAGTTGCAAAAGAAAATCGTGGATCAAATATAATCGCTGAACGAAATGACCAAAATGCAATATCATACCGAACACTTTCTAAAGCAGCGTAACTTATGAATAGCTTTGTACATCTCCATAATCATAGCGAATATTCGTTATTAGACGGTTTATCAAAAATAGAACCTATGGTAAAGCGCGCCAAGGAACTAGGTATGAAATCTTTGGCAATAACTGATCATGGAAATATGTATGGAACAATACGTTTTTATAGTGCATGTTTAGCAGCAGGCATAAAACCAATCATTGGTTGCGAAATTTACGTAGCAAAAAGAAGATTACTTGATAAAGAAGCGGGAATTGATAATGATTACAATCACTTAATTTTACTTGCAAAAAATACCACTGGCTATAAAAATTTAATAAAAATAGTCTCAACTGCTAATCTAGAAGGTTTTTACTATAAACCACGGGTAGATCTAGAACTTCTTTCAAAACATAATGAAGGATTAATATGTTTAACAGCTTGTGTTAACGGATATGTTTCCTCACCCATAACGGAAGACAGAGATGAAGAGGCTGAAAAAAGGGCTCTTAAACTTTTGGAAATTTATGGGAATGAAAATTTATATCTTGAGATTCAAAGACACCTAAATATTCCTATTCAAGAAAAGGTTAATAAAAAATTAATTTCCTTATCTAAAAAACTTGGAATTCCTTTAGTAGCAACTAACGATAATCATTATACATTCAAAGAAGATGCTGAAGCGCAAGAAATATTACTTTGTATTCAAACGCAAACAACAATTGATACGCCAAATAGAAAACTATCAATGATTGATTCTCCCGATTTCTATATCAAATCAGGGGAAGAAATGGAACAATTATTTTTAGATATACCGGACGCGGTTACTAACTCTTCATTTATTTCTGATCAGTGTAATCTTGAAATTACTCTTGGAAAGTGGATAATTCCAAAATATGATGTACCAAATAATAAAAAAACTTCTGAATATTTAAAAGATCTCGTAAATAAGGGATTAAAAAGAAGGTATGGAACGATAACTTCTGAAATAGAAAAAAGAGTTGACTATGAGTTATCGATAATTCTGAGTAAAGGGTACGAGACTTATTTTTTAGTGGTTGCAGATTTTGTTAATTGGGCCAAAGATAATGGTATTTCCGTTGGTCCTGGACGAGGTTCTGCTGCGGGATCTGTAGTTTCTTATGCCCTGCGAATCACAGATATTGACCCATTTTATTTCTCACTACCATTTGAGAGATTTTTAAATCCATTACGTCCTTCAGCTCCTGATATTGACTTAGATTTTGCAGATACGAGACGAGATGATGTAATTCGCTATGTTACTGATAAATATGGCTTAGACAAAGTAGCGCAAATCATTACTTTTGGAACTATGGAAGCACGAGGAGCTGTTCGAGATGCCGGAAGAGCACTTGGAATGCCCTATTCTGCTCCTGACAGAATATCAAAAATGATTCCTCCTGGTTGGCAAGGACATGCAATGACATTGGATTCAGCATTAAAACAGAGTCCGGATCTTCATAGAGCTTACACAACAGAACCTGAAACAAAAAGACTAATTGATGTAGCTAAAAAATTAGAAGGCGTTGCGAGACATGCCTCCACACATGCTGCAGGAGTAGTAATTGCTGATAAACCATTAACAGAATATGTTCCTCTTCAAAAAGAATCTAACGGCGATAAAATTGTTACACAATATGACATGTACACGGTTGGCGAAGACGGTGTAGGGCTATTAAAAATGGACTTTTTGGGTCTTCGAAACTTAACAATTATTGAAGAGAGTTTACGATTTATTAAAATTACAAAAAATATAGATATTGATTTTTCAACCGTTCCACTTGATGATAAAGATACATACGAATTACTTTCCAAAGCTGAGACTACTGGTATTTTTCAGCTAGAATCTTCAGGCATGAGAAGATATATAAAAGACCTAAAACCAACTACCATATTTGATTTAATGGCAATGGTTTCTCTATATAGACCAGGTCCAATGCAAAATATACCAGATTTTATTAATAGAAAACATAATCCATCACTTATTACCTATCCTGACCCAAGACTAAAAGATATTTTAGAAAACTCATATGGGATTTTAACATATCAAGATGATGTTCTACTTACTACAATTGAAATCGCAGGCTATGATTGGCTAGAAGCTGATAAATTTAGGAAAGCTATGGGAAAGAAAATCCCTTCTGAGATGAAAAAACAACAAGAACAATTTATTTCAGGAGCTGTTAAAAAAGGGTTATCTCAAAAAAAAGCAGAAGAGCTTTTTGAGCTCATTGCGCCATTTGCAGGATATGGATTTAATAAAGCACATGCAGCCTGTTATGCAACAATTGCATTTCGTACTGCATATTTAAAAGCACATTATTCCGTTGAATTTATGACTGCTTTACTAACCGCAGAATCCAGAGCTACAACTGGACCTACTAAAAATGAAAAAATATCTCAGGGAGTACTAGAATGCAAGAGACTAGGAATTGAAGTGTTACCACCAGATATAAATAAATCAGATGAAGAATTTATTATAGAAGATGATACTAAGATTAGATTTGGTCTATCCGCAATTAAAAATGTGGGCACTGCTGCAATAACAAATATACTCTCGGCGCGCAAAGAAAAAACATTTTCTACTTTAGAAGATTTTTGTAAGCGGATTGACTTAGGCACGGTTAACAAAAAAACAATGGAAAGCCTTATAAAAGCTGGCGCTTTAGATAAATTTGGAAATCGTGCAAAATTATTACTAATTTATCCGGAAATAGTTAATCAAATTGGTAAGAAGAAAAAAGAAGAGAAACAAAAATCACTCTTTGGAGATTCCCTTGATGATATGCAGATGAAAACTGCATCTTCTGATGTTGAGGATTTTACACAAATCGAAAAACTAGCTTTTGAAAAAGAATTTTTGGGCATATATTTAACGTCTCATCCCCATAGCGATGTGCTCGAATATTTAAAAATTCACATAACCCATGAACTTTCATTAATAGAAGATGAAAAAGAAAAAAGCAAAGTAAGAGTTGGAGGCATTATCGAATCTGCCAAGAAAATATACACAAAAAAATCCAATGCAGAAATGGCATTTATTACAATTACCGATCAAACTGGAGCAAGCATAGAATGTATTGTATTTCCTAAAATTTATGCAGAATATCGTCAACATATATTTGAAGATAAGGTCGTTTTAATTGAAGGATTTATTGATGCAAAAAATGACAGACCTGCAATTATCGTTGAAAAGATAATTCCAATCGATCGTACACTTCTTGACTTACCTAAAAATTAATTTTATAATTAAGCAGAACCTTGTTTAAAGGTTCTTTTTATGATTCCAATAGCATCAGAACCGGTTCTAACTTTATTTAAATTTCCAATAACAAACACATTCATTGACACGCTTTTCGTAGATTTTTTTTTATTACTATCCACTTTATTTATTTACAAACATCTAACCTTAATTCCGGGAACTTTTCAAAATATTTTTGAAGTTATTACAGAATATGTGTATGGACTTACAGAAACATTAGCGGGTGAAAATGCCAAGAAGATTTATCCATGGGTTATTACATTTACGCTCTTTATTCTCGTTTCAAACTACAGTGGATTACTCCCTGGAATAGGAGCGATAGGCTTTTATACAAAGAAAGGGTTTATTCCTCTACTTCGCAGTGCATCTACAGATCTTAATGTAACCGCAGCACTGGCTCTGATTTCTCTTGCCGCAACTCATATAATGAGCTACAGATCTTTAGGATTTAAGGAATATATTTCTCGATTTATAACTTTTAATAATCCCTACATGTTGCCAATTGGACTTTTGGAGCTTATTTCAGAATTTACAAAAATTATTTCTTTTTCTTTTCGATTATTTGGAAATATTTATGCGGGAGAAGTACTATTATCACAATTGACATCTGTATTTGCTTTTATCCTTCCTGTGCCATTGATGCTGTATGAGTCATTTGTAGGTCTTGTGCAAGCTGCAGTATTTGGTATGCTTACAATGGCGTTTATGTCAATTCTGATTACACCACAACATGAAGGAGGTGAAGCGTAAATGACAGTCAATATTACTGGAGCTATTATTCTTGCAATAGGAACCATTGGTCCTGGTATAGGTATTGGTCTTATCGGAGCAAAAGCAGTAGAAGCAGTAGGAAGAAATCCAGAAGCTCAAGGTAAAATATTTCCTATTATGATTATCACGATCGCATTTACTGAAGCACTAGCAATTTTATCACTTGTATTCATGTTGGTCAGTAAATAAAATAGGTACAAAGATATTATTCTTTTTCTACCTTAAAAACAATTTATAACTGTGGTAAAAACATATGAGTATTTTTCAAACATTTGGAATAAATTTATATCTTTTAGTAGCGGAAATCGTTAATTTTTTAATAGTACTCTATTTATTAAAGCGGTTCTTATATAAGCCTGTTTTTAACATGCTTCAAAAACGCAAGGATGCGATTATTCAAGGTTTAATACAAGCTGAAGAAAGCAAAAAACTACTAGAAAAAGCAAAAGAGAATGAAGATGAGATTTTAAAAGAAGCAAATAAAAAAGCACAAAAAATAATAAGTGATGCTAAAAATGAAGCTTTTGAAATCATTCAAAATTCTCAAGCACAGGCAAAAAAACAAGCAAGCATAGAACTTGATGAAGCTAAAGCATTAATAGAACTTGAGCGTAAAACAGTTGAAAAGAAATTATTTTTAAAACTTAGCTCCGTAATGCAAGACTTTTTAGAAAAATCTACTAATGATTTGTTTGATGATAAAATGCAAAAGAACCTAGTTAGCATTGCGCTTAAAAAATTTAAATCAGAATATAATTAATATATGACAAAAAAACAATTACAAAAATTATTGTCTCAAAGTTACTCAAATGCTGTTCTTGATAGAAATAAAACATCATTAATAGCAGGACAACTTAAACGAAGTGAATTAAAGCAGTTTATTAAAGCATTGCGTTTAAATGAAAATGCAAATAATGTGTATGTTACACTACCAAGTAAGCCAGACACTAATTTCAGCGATAATATTCACTCGCTTTTTCCAAATAAAAAAGTACTTTATGATATAAATCCATCAATAAACCCTGGAATTCGAATTACTGTAGGCGATTTATTATATGAAGTCAGTTTACGTGATAGAATACAAAAGATAATAACCTATATTGAACAAAGCTATGATTAACGATAACGAAATTATTAAAGAATTAGAAAAAAACCTTCAGACATTTTCATCTGATCCCAAAGTACAAAATATTGGAAAAGTAGAAAAAAATACTGACGGCGTTATTACCATTTCAGGGTTATCAAAAGCAGAAATAGGAGAAATAATAGAATTTGAAGGAAATATAAACGGATTAGTACTTGGACTGGATGAAGATTATGTATCAGTTGTACTGCTTGGTCCTGGATCATCAATCGTTGAAGGGCAAATTGCAAAAAGAACAGGAAAAATCTTAAGCATAAAAGTTTCGGAAGAATTATTGGGTAGAATTGTCAATCCTCTTGGACTACCCCTTGATGGGAAGACATCAATTAAAAAAGGCAAAGACATGCCTTTGGAAAAAATTGCAGCTGGAGTTGTGGATAGACAAGGAGTCGATACACCATTAAAAACCGGTATTACTTCAATAGATGCAATGTTTCCTATTGGAAGAGGACAAAGAGAACTTATTATTGGAGATAGAGGTCTTGGAAAAACTGCAATCGCAATCGATACGATCCTAAATCAAAAAAAACAAGAAAGAAACTTAAAGCAAGTAATATGTATTTATGTCGCAATTGGTCAAAAATTAACATCGGTAGCTCAAGTAATAAACAAATTAAAGGAAACGGAAGCAATTAAATATTCAATAGTCGTTATAGCAAGTGCTTCTGATCCTGCAGCACTTCAGTATTTAGCACCATATTCAGGAGTTGCAATCGCTGAATATTTTATGGAAAAAGGTGAAGATGTGTTAATTGTATATGATGATTTAACTAAACACGCGTGGGCATATAGACAGCTAACATTGGTTTTAAAAAGACCTGCGGGCCGAGAAGCTTATCCTGGAGACGTATTTTATTTACACAGTAGACTTTTAGAAAGAGCTGTTAGGTTAAACAAGAAAAACGGAAGTGGTTCTATCACGGCTCTACCAATCATTGAAACACAAGCAGGAGATGTATCAGCTTATATTCCAACTAATGTTATATCTATTACTGATGGACAAATCTTTTTAGAAGCTGATTTATTTAATTCAGGTATTAGACCAGCTATAAACGTTGGTATATCAGTATCAAGAGTCGGAGGAGCTGCGCAGACTGGAACAATGAAATCAGTTGCTGGTAGCATGAAATTAGATTTAGCGCAGTATAGAGAATTGGCTGCATTTTCGCAATTTGGTAGTGAACTTGATAATGCAACTAAAAAACTTCTTGATAGGGGTCAGAGAACTACGGAAATACTCAAGCAAGCGCAATATCAACCATTAGCAGAAAATAATGAAGTACTAAGTATTTGGGCTGTAACAAAGGGCTATCTAGACGATGTTAAAGTTGAAAATTGTGTGAGATTTATTCATGAATTTATTCGTTTTATTGATAAAAATTATAAATCAATTGCAAAGACACTCGCTGAAGGAAATAAAATTAACGAAGATACTAAAAAAGAGTTAGACAAAGCAAGCAAAGAATTTAAAAAAGGATTTAAAGATTAACGTATACGTATGGCAAGTTTAATGCAGTTAAAAAGAAAAATAAGAACAGCAGGTAGTATTTCTAAGGCTACAAAAGCAATGCAAATGATTGCGGCGAGTAAACTCCGTCATGCGCAAGAATCTGCTCTGAATGCAAGGCCCTATGCTGATCATTTAACAGATGTAATATCCAGATCAATGCCAAAACTTGAAAATGGATTTTATCATCCATACTTAAAAGCAAATGATAGTAATAAAAGACTACTTCTTGTTATTTCCCCGGATAAAGGATTAGCAGGAGGCTTAATAGCAAATTTAATAAGAGAAATGCTTAAACAAACAAAAACGCATTCTATAGTTTTTGTAAATATTGGAAAAAAGATAGAAAAACCTATTATTCGAACTAAAAGCGAGCTTCTTGCATCATTTTTACTTGGAAATTCTATTCCAACTTTTGATATAGTAGAACCAGTTATTTCAATTATAGATGAACAGTATTTAGCAGGGAATGTTGGAGCAGTAGATATTTTATATACGAAATTTTCTACTGTCTTTACTCAAACCCCAGTGATTAAACAAATCTTGCCATTTAATCAATCATTAGAAAAAGATAGAATTACAGATACCATAGAACTTGTTGAACCAAGCATAGAATCTTTAATACCAGGACTATTAAGGCATTTTGTTCAAATTGTCATTTACCAGAGCATACTTGAGAGCTTTGCTTCTGAACAAGCTGCTCGTATGGCAGCAATGCAAAGTGCAACTGATAACGCAAATGAAATGGTTACTGATTTTACACTTCTATATAATAAGATTAGACAAGAAAAAATTACAAATGAAATACTAGATATTAGTAGCGGAGCATTCCAAACACAATAATATGGCAAATATAAAAAACGAAAGTAAATCATCTAAAGAAGGAATTATTGTAAGAATACAAGGACCTGTTGTGGATGTGTTATTTGAAGAAGGAAATATTCCTTCAATTAATGAAGCGTTAACATTAAAAACAAAAACTAACGAACTATTAGTTCTTGAAGTCGCACTCTCAATTTCTGATCAAGAAGTAAGAGCCTTATCACTTGGCCCTACAGAAGGCTTATCTAGAGGAATGAAAGTCTCAAGAACTCACGCTCCTATACAAGTACCTGTAGGAATGAAAACATTAGGAAGAATTTTTAATGTACTTGGGCAAACCATTGATGGCGGAGCACAAGTTACTGAAAAAGATGCTGGCATTAAACTTGAACCTATTCATCGATCATCACCTACGCTTATGGAAATGGAAACAAAACAGCAAATTTTAGAAACAGGAATTAAAGTTATTGATTTAATTGCTCCATTTTTAAAAGGAGGCAAAGTTGGCATATTCGGAGGAGCAGGCACGGGAAAAACAGTTATTATCCAAGAGTTAATTAGAAATATTGCACAAATACATAAAGGCCATAGCGTTTTCGCAGGTGTAGGAGAAAGAACAAGAGAAGGAACTGATTTATGGATGGAAATGCAAAACTCAAAGGTTATGGATAAAACGGTTATGACCTACGGTCAGATGAATGAACCACCTGCAAATAGGTTAAGAGTTGCACTTACTGCGCTTACCATGGCTGAATACTTTAGAGATGAAAAAAATGAAGACGTTTTACTCTTTATAGACAATATATTTCGATTTGCCCAAGCAGGATCTGAAGTATCTGCACTCCTTGGCAGAATGCCTTCTGCTGTTGGGTATCAACCTACGCTTGCATCTGAAATGGGAAATTTACAAGAGAGAATCACCTCTACAAAAAAAGGCTCAATAACCTCAGTTCAAGCTGTTTATGTTCCAGCAGATGATTATACTGACCCGGCACCCGTAACTGTATTTGCTCACCTAGACGCTACATTAGCACTTGAAAGATCTTTAGTAGAAATAGGTATCTATCCTGCTGTTGATCCATTATCGTCAACATCTAGAATACTTGATCCTAATATTGTTGGGCAAGAACATTATCTAGTAGCTCGTGGTGTACAGAGTGTTTTACAAAGATATAAAGAACTTCAAGATATCATAGCAATTTTAGGGATGGATGAATTATCAGACGAGGATAAAACAACGGTAACAAGAGCAAGAAAATTACAAAGATTTTTGTCACAGCCATTTTATGTTGCTGAAATTTTTACTGGTCAACCAGGTAAATATGTAAAAATTCAGGACACGATCCTCGGATTTAAAGAAATTCTAGAGGGTAAACACGACTCTTTACCAGAGCAAGCATTTTATATGGTAGGGACAATAGATGAGGCTGTTGAGAAAGCAAAGAAAATGAAATGAGCTATGAAACTACATTTATCCATCATCACTCCATCACAAGTAATTTACCAAGGTGAGGTAGATGAAGTGATTATTCCAACAGAAGAAGGTATTATAGGAGTTTTACCGGAACACACTCCTCTCCTTTCTAAATTAGTTCCAGGAGAACTTGAAATTAAAACAAAAGGGCAATCGCAGCACTTAGCGGTAACAGGAGGTTTTATAGAAGTTAGCAATAACCAACTCACCATTCTCGCAGATTATGCAATTCACGCACAAGATATTAATATAACCAAAGCTGAAGAAGCAAAAAAACGTGCTGAAAAACTTATGAGTGAGAAGGTTGGAGATATAGATTATGCTGAAATTGAAAAAGAATTTGTACGTGCAATTGCAGAGTTGAAAGTTGCAAGACATTATAAACCCAAATAATATATCGGCAAATATATTTGCGATAAAACTAAAAATTTCATACAATACTACAAAATGCCGATATAGTTAAATGGTAGAACAAGGCTTTCGTAAAGCTTAAATAGCAGTTCGATTCTGCTTATCGGCTCATGAACAGAAGATACGAGTCACGTTTAGAAAAAAAGCTAGAAAATCAAACCAAACGCTACATTATTTTTACAATAATTGGTATAATTATAGTTGTCATTATAGTTGTAAAGTTTGGTATTCCATTAATTCTAGGTATTAGCTCATTTTCTTCAAGCCAAAATTCGTCATTCTCTACAAATAGCAAATCGACTGCCCCAACTTATATAGCTCCTCCGACTTTAAATTCTCTTCCAAACGCGACAAAAAACAATACTATTACTATTACTGGTAACGCAAGTAATGGAGAAACAATAAAACTCTACAATAATAACAATTTTGTAACAAATATAAGTACAAATACTGACGGAAGTTTTACTTTTACGAATATCTCACTTACCCAAGGAAATAACCAATTTAGTGCAAAAGCGGAAAAAAATTTAAATGATAGTAATAATTCAAATACAATATCGATTTCTTACTTAAACAAACCTCCTAACTTAACCATCTCAAGTCCAACTGATGGTTCAACATTTTCAAAAGATCAAAATCCAATTACTATTAAAGGTACTACTGATCCAAATACAACGGTAACAGTAAACGGATATCAAGCAACTATTGATGAGAACGGCAACTATAATTATATACTTACCTTACAAAACGGCGGAGACACTCATATTACTATCGAATCCACTGATCAAGCTGGAAACAAAACAGATAAGCAAATTAAAGTTACATATAATCCCTAAGCCCTATCAAACACCATAACCAAATCATAAAAAACGGATAAAATAAACTATTAATAAAAATGCTATCGATTAATAATCCAAATAATGAAGAAAGTGCAATAATTGAGAAAGAAGTTTTTTTCTTATATAAATAACTGCATATTGCGTACAATAAATTGAAGTAAAATAAAAAACCAACGATTCCCGTTGTTGCTAATATGAATAGAAAACTATTGTCCACACCAGCATCAGAGTGACTGATGCTTGCTCCTTTAATACTCCTATATCCATATTTTACTTGTTCATATCTATATGTGTTAAATCCTATACCAATTATTGGATTGTGTAAAAATATAGTAATAGCTTCGGAACTTGTTGCCAGTCGTGCTTCTGAAGATACGCTTCTTAATAAATTAAATCCTTCAACACTAAATTTAGTAGATGCAATCATAAAATAAATTAAAAGCAACATTACTATGCCAAAAATAAATCGCAGCTTTCTTTTTAAGAAGAAATATATTATAAAAATAAAGAGAAACATTAATAATGCACTTCTGGAGTACGTAAGAAACAGCGCTAAACAAGTAATCGTAAACAAATATGAATAACCGATAAGTCGCAGAGTATGTTTTAAATTGAAATTAACAAAAATGAGTTCTGCAAGTAAAACACTAAATAATGAAAAAAACGCTCCCGCGAAATTGGGATCTAGAAAAGTAGTAAATAATCGGTATAAATGTTTATCCCAACCTAGATAATACAAATTTTGTAAATTATCGTAGTAAACATATTGCAAAAATCCTAAGAGAAGTAAAAATACGCCAATAGTAACCATGGAATTAACAAGATATCTCTGATGACGTTTAGAATAAGCATTAATTTTGAAAACAACACTCGAATAAACTATCCAACGCATAAAATATAATGATCCAATAACAATTAAAACTAATTGAAAATTAAATATATTAAGAAGTAAAGATAGTAAACATGCAACCTCAAAATATAAAATCGATTTAGATAGTTGATGTTTTTTAATTTCCTTTACTAAATTACCTCTGCTAATGAGTAAAAAGACAACGCTAATATCTATGAGTGAAATAGCAATTGAACCAAATTGAATTCGAGCAAATTGATTTAAAATTAAAGCAACTGTCAGAACTAACAAAGAAGATAAGAATGCAACGTTTTTCATTTCCAAACTGTTTTTCCAACAAAGTATAACCGTACATCAGTGACTCTATTTATGTAGGTTAATGTAGCTTTGTGGAATAACCTAGGTATTGTACCATGTTGTACAGCTACATAATAAAATTTGTCTCCCTTTTTAATCCAGGTATTGTCAATAAAAGGAAAATCAATGTAATATAAATTATGAAAACCGTATAGCAAAACATTTTTATGTATATGAATTGCAAAGTAATCATCAGTATCATAAAAATCACCATATTTAAAATTCAAATTGTTTAATAAAAATTCACTTTTAGACTCAACTCCTAAAATATATGGTATATATTTGATATTTGCTAATGAACGATATGTAATACTTACTATACAAATTAAAATAATAATAAAACTTAACAAGGTAAAATATGAACTTTTTTTCGATAAATAAAGTATTTCTCCAACAATCAAGGAAAATACAGGTAAATATGGCATTAAGAAGCGAGTATCTCCATCTTGTGGTATAAAAATCCAAAGTAAGAATATAGTAAAAGCAAAGATTGTTGCTATTTTAAATTCAGATCTAAATTTTGAAAAATACGCAAAAATAAATGGAATAACTATTATATAAATAGGGGAAATAGGATCTGCAGGAGTTAGTATTAGTTTTAATATTGTATACAAATTAAGCCTAATTATATGAATGGGGTATAATTCTGAAAAGAAAGGGTAAAATGCATTACCCGTATGCATATAAGAAAATACAAACCAAGGTAGTGGTATAAGTAAGCATCCTCCTGTATATAATAAAATAACATAGATAGATTTGTAGGACTTACTTTGCGTTGCAAGAAGGAGAATATAAGGCAAAATTGCTTCAATCGCAATAACTTTTGTCGTTATGGCAAATCCTGTTAATAATGAAGAAAATATCAAAAATTTAATATTTTTTGATTTACTCCAAGAAATAAATGACATAAAAGCAAGTATGCTAAAGAAAGTCCAAATTAAATCAGTATACGAGGTAATAGATTCCCACGAAACAACTAGATTACTATAAAAAACTATGCAAACAAGTATTGAAATGGTGCTCGAAAAATATTGCCTCGCAAATTTATAAAGACATAGTACAACTGCTAGTCCAAATAAAAATTCTATGCCTTTAACAAATAATTCATTTGAAAAAAGCAAAATAGGAATAAATAACATTTCTCCAAGTTTAGGCATAGTACTATAATAAAGTAGACCACCGGGTATATACGTTATTGTATGATAGAAAATATATAATTTTGGAAATACTAAATGATACCAAAGTGAATCAAAAGAAAGTTCAGGTCCTAATACACCAACTATATTAACGCAAATTAACAAACTCAAAAGCAATAAGTATATATTATTCTTTTTATTTAGAGATATTGGAAAAGAATTTTTAAAGTGTATTTTCTCAGCTAAGGCATATAGAACTACTGCAACATAAAGTGTTGTTGCAATAAAAATACTAACTTTATTTATTAGTCCTAACAAACCAAGTGCAAAAATGACATATGAGTATAATCCAATACTTAAGGCAAATAGATACATATTTTTACACGGCAGTATAAATAAAATAAGTAAAATACTAATAAGAAAACTGCATAAAGCATAAATAGCAATTGTAATATATATCTTTTCTTTACCATAAGGTTACCCAAAATTCTTGCATTACAATAATTTGAATACATTGGAGTAAAATCAAGAACATAAAATATTTTTTGTTGATTTGTAAATCTTGTGTTATAAATTTGGATATGATTATTACTAAAAATGAATAAAATGGTATCCAGATTCTTGCAGCCTCTCCTCTAACACTACCTGAAACATCTAGTAGCACAACCATTAATATAAAACTTAAAAATAAAAGATCTACTCTTAGAATTTTTTTCTTAAATAATTGTTTACAAGAGTTACACAAATATATAAAAAATAATACAAGAACTGGAATACCAGAAAAAATATAAAAATCATATATATTGTAAACAATCCAAGTACTATACTTTCTCCCTTTAGGAAGCCCGCTCATTAGGACAAGAAACATTTTCAATGGATCTATTGCGTTTAAAAGTAATATAAATGGAACAACTAGTAAACCTGCTACATAAAACACAAGACCAGCTGCTATACTTTTTTTATAATTAAACAAATAAAGAAATAGAAACATTATTAATAATACAGGTAATATAGAAATACTAAAAAATAATCCTAATGAAAAAATAATTCCAGACAGAAAAACCAAATAGGACTTTTGTGATTTCAATCCAAAAATTAATAAAGTGAATGAAAACATCGTAAACAGTGGTAAAAATACATCATTTATTGGAATAAATAACACAATTGAAGGTATAAATATATATAACTGAACCGCTCTTAAAGCTGTTTTTATATCATACAGAGCTTTTGTGCTTAAATAGATTGGTATGAGAACCAATGAAGATAAAAAAGGAATTAATATCATGCTAAAAATTGCAGTAGATTTTTGACTTGTATTAAGATTTGACCATACTATATTTACATCTTGGTGCTGAATATGTATTGAAGTTACGAACTTATTAAATAATGTAAAATGGCTAAAAATTTGGTTTAGTAAATAGTAAAGCAATATCGCTCCAGGCGGATGACCTTGTGCGTGCATTGAAAAAGATAACACATTTTGAGAATAGCCGCTTAAAAATGTATTAATATTTGTAATATGCAAAGAAGTAGTAAAATATCCATTTAAATTTGGATCAATAATTCTATGTAATAAAACACCAATCCCAGATCTACTGAAATATACTATGCTAATTTGAAATAAAAATGAACTAATAATAAATAATACAACTATAATTTTAGTGTTTTTAATTAATGTCTTAAATTCAAGTTCCTCAACAATTTTTATCAAAATTCCTATCACCACTAATATAATTAATGGAGCCCAAATTTTATAAATAGTGTTAGCAAACAAATAAGCCCAGCGCCAATCTGGTGGGTACGGTCCAGGACCTCGTAAGTAAGGAGATATATTAAATGCAATGGCTATAATAAATATTAAAAATGTTAAAGATATATAAATAAAATAATTCTTTATTGGTTTTGCCATAATTGCCATAACTTTGCTCTAACTAAAAAAGAATGCAATGACATTAAAAATGAAATAATTATACCTGCTGTTCCATCTTCGTAACCATGTTTAATGATATATACTTGAAAAAATTTTACTAATGGATAAATTGCGATATCTAAAAAACGAACTTTCTTTTTACGTTTAAATAATTCTTTAGATCTAAGTTCCGTATAATAATTTATCTTTGTGATGAAATAAGAAATTGATTTATGCGGATAGTGGTATATGGGGTTATTTAGTTTTTTAGTATTACCACTTATTATCCATTTTTCATGAACTATTCCCTCCCATTGTCCTCTGTTTCTTTTTGCAAGTCTAATACTAAAAGCTCTTCCCATTTCATTATTTTTTAACTTTATATCCCAAACATAATCTTCTCGACAAATATAATATCCATTATATTTGTCTTCTTTTATGCATGTAACAATTTCGTTTCGTAAATTAGTAGAAATTATCTCATCTGAATCTAAGAAAAGCACCCAATCTCCTTTAGCAATTTGTAATCCAAAATTTCTTTGGTTACTAAAATTATCATTTAATCTACGTTTATGTATGATAATTTTATATTTACTAGCAATTTCTGTTGTTTTGTCACTTGAATCATCATCAATAAGTATAGTTTCATCACACCATATAACGCTTTTAATGGCTTTTTCTATTGAATGCTCTGAATTATGAGATAAAATTATAGCCGAAATCATCTTGTTATATGCTATCATAAATACAGCCATGAAGAAATTGTTAATTTCATTGTTTTTGGTATTTTTTTTATTGTTTTATGTTCATTTTAGAATTGTTGGACAAGCAATCTATGGAGATGGAATTTATTATTGGAGCTACGCTCACGCTTTATACTTTAATCACGATTTAAATCTCTACAACGGCTTAGAACACATCTATAGCCCACAAAATAATAATACTCTAAAACCAACAAACAACAGCCATCTTAAAATTGATAAGATATCTTGGTATCAGTATCCTCCCGGTTCGTCAATTACTTGGGTTTTTGGATTTATTTTCGCGGATTTTCTAACAAAATTCTTTACTATATTCAATAAAAGCCTTTCTTTTTCAGGATATTCTGATTTATATCAATTTATTGTAGGTATAGAAAATATTCTATTTATCATCGCAGGTATATATTTTTTAATTAAAACCTTACAGATGTATGTAAATAGTACAATTTCGTATATTACATCTATTTCATTACTTTTAGGTACTAATCTTCTTTATTACGGATCAATAGATGTTTTGAACTCGCATCCATTATCTTTTTTAACAAGCTCATTTTTACTTTGGTATTTTATTAAATCACATAAAAAACAAACATATGTTAAATGGTTTATTCTTGGCTTTACAGTAGGTATATTAGCTCTCATTAGAACTCAAGATTTGCTTTTTTTAATTCTACCATTTGTTGATATTGCTCGACTTATCACAATTAAAAAAATGAAAATAATCGAATTTTTTATATCTATTTTACTTCTTATATTTGGCACTGTCGTATCATTTATTCCTGAATTGATTATATGGAAGAACATAACTGGATCTTTCTTTAAAAGCCCTTACGCGCTTGATAATCAATTTCATTTTAATAATCCTCATGTAATTGGACTAGCATTTAATTCTCAAACAGGTTTTGTACTATATACTCCACTATTAATACTTGCATTCATTGGATTATTCTTTTTTATAAAAAAACAAACTTACCTAGGAACACTTTTTAGCATCTTTATATTATTACAAATGTATTTAATAGCGAATTGGAGTGGATGGCAACAAGGCTCTTCCTTTGGTATTCGCATGTTTATTAGTACCTATCCACTGTATGCTATTGGGTTATCGCAAATAATTACATTACTCATCAAGAAATATTCAGTTAAAATTTGTATAGCTTTAATGTGTATGTTTGTTTTATATAATATAGGGGCTATTTTTTATTTTCTATTATTTGTAAAAGGAATTACGAATGTAGGTTCTTATGTTTCGCAAGGCACATTTATTAGGAATTATATTAGAGAAAAGTTATAACTTGGTGTTTTTATAACTTTTACTCAATAAATATAATGGGATTGAAACGACAAGCATTGCAACAGGTGCAATATGAAGCAATAAGCGATCAATAACATTATTTATATGCGCTAAAGGATCGAGTGAGGTTGATAAGAACACGTAGTAATAAACTAAAAGCTGAGATATTACAAAAAGTGAAATAATCAGACCAATTTTGTGCTTTTTTATCAAAAGGATTATAAGCGATAAGAAGAATCCTATCCATAATAGATTCCAATTTTCGAGGTTTAAAAATTCCTTACTAATACCAAGTATTACTGTAATGGTGCGATTAAACTCAGGATTTTGGATAAACTTTGGAGCTCCAGGCATATGAAATACCAGTTTAAATAATTCCCATTGACCAAGAATTATGATTGGGAATGATAACATCCATAAATAAGATAATTTTTTAATTGAATAAAGACTTACTGCTCCGACTATACATAAAAATAGAGTCATAGGAATACCATCATCTTTTACTAAACCTAATAATCCGGTCATAAACATAAACAAAACAAACGAATTTTTATTTTTAAATTTTATAAATTTTAAAAACAAACTACAACAAACAAAATAATAATAACCAAGAGCCAAATCTGCCATTCCAGCATCATATCTTCCACCATGCCTAATTAGATTTTGCAACGATAGTAATAAAAAGGTACTAATCAAAGCTGTTTTCTTATTTGTTAATTCTTTACAGGTATAGTAAAAAATTCCAGCTAAACAAACGTAGAATAAGTAAAATAATATCAGTATTAACTTATCATCGATATGACCCAACATTAAATAACCAAAGGTACCCATAAGACCTATCAGTAAAGGATATTCGGATCCTGTAAAATTTAAAGCATTTGTATTTATCTTTCCATCGGTAAAAAATATTGTAGATTTAAATAGCCAAGTTGCCCATCCATCCCATGCTGATAGTGGTCTTAAAATTGATTCTAATCCTACATAACACAACAGTAATATAATCAATAAAAGTACGATTTTTTCGAACGCATCAAATTTTACAATTGAGAAACTAAATAACTTCTTAAAAGGTACTTTATATAAAACAAAAGCGAAAACTAAAATCCATGGCAGTATAATCCACGCTATATTCCATTTAATTCCGAGTAAATCGTAAATTAGAAGCTGAAATGAAATTAATGCTACTCCTATACCATAAGAAATTGAGAGAATTTCAATAATGCTACTTTTCCTAAATACTGAAAATAATTGCAGAAAACTAAAACCCGCTCCAAAAAGTAACGTAGCTGATAATAAAATGTTTAGAATACTCATTTTTTTAACCTCAATATCTCTTTACTATTACCTTTTGCTTGTAAACGATATGCAATTGAATAATTATTCACTAATGCACCAAGATATGGCTTTAGACTAACTATATTTGGATATTCAACTATAGTTGAATATTTTTTTGTATTTATGTTTCTTAAATCTATGGGTGACTGGACAAATAGCATATTGGACGGGTATAAGTAATATCTTGACAAATAAAATGCTTCCCCATCTTTTGAAATAAAGATAATATAAGATTTATTTGCTATATATTTTTTCATTAATTTAATGAGTGCATAATCATTTCCAAACAGCTTAAATCTTTCTTGATCATAACTCAGTCCATGCCACTCTTTTTCTTCTGGAATAATTCTCACAAAATCAAATGCAGTTCTTGCGATTGATAGCAGAAACCATAATCCAATACAGGCAAAGAAACATAAATATATATATTTTTTTAGATTCATTTTGAAATATTAGCAAATCTATTAATTTTATAAGAAAATACTTGATTTGGTTTTACTTTTAAAACAGTTAAACAAGTATTCCCAGGTAGTTTAATATGTGCTTGGTGAATATATGAGCAGGTACTTGCAACCGTAAATACTAAAGAGTAAACTTTTTTTGGTATTTGAAACTCCATTTTTTTATTTGATTGTACTTGCATAGTTAAATAGTTTCCAATTTGCTCAACCGAAGTATAATGTGAATCATTTGTATATAAACCTTCTAGATCGATAACTTCAAATTTATTTAAATGATATGTTAAAGGTCTCCAAGGCTGCGCACTAGTAATAATTATTGTTTTATTTGGATTAAAATGTTTAACAATATACGGAATAATTGACCCAAGCTGTATATCATTTTTTTGTATTTCGCTATAATGAAATGATGTAGGAGTATAAACAAGTTTGTAATCAGGGTCACGATCTCTAAAGAAATTATAAATATTGAATATACAAATTATCATAACAATGACATACATTACCTTTGTATACCCTTTAAAACTTTCAAAAATAAGTACAGAAAATACCACAATTAACCCAGCTAAATAAGATACTTGATGACCAGGTTGATCACTTCTGATTATTATATTAAATAGAAAAGCAGGTAATATCCAAACCAAAAATAAAATATAATATTTATTTTTTTTAACTTTAATAAAATTCTTTTTATGTATAAATTTGATAGTTGAAATAAAAATAATTATACCTATTCCAAACGTCAGAAATATACCTCTTATAACCTGAAAAATATTTCCTTCAATGATTGTAAAAGTTGGTAGTGGAATTGCATTTGTAGTAGTTGCATTCTTAAGACTTTGTAAGTATGGGATTAATCCCCCAACTAAAGACAATATTGGAATAAACCATAATGTGGTAAATAATAAAAATGAAATAATAGCTTTAATCTTGTCTGGCTTATTTATGATAAATAAACTATATAAAAATAAGCCAGTTGTAAAAATACTATCTTGAGGTCTAATTCCAATTGTAATTGAAAATAATATGCCAAGTAGTATAGGATGCGACTTTTTATACTTAATAACTCTAACTATTAAAATGATAAGTAATAATAACGGTGCGACTGTAATTCCATAGCCGTGTGCGGTAATTCCTAAAAAATAAAATACAGGAGAAGATAAATAAATTAGGGATGCAATTATGCCTATTTCTTTATTTAAAAATATACTTCCCAGTATAAAAAATAAATAAGCGGTTAATCCACTAAACAACACACTCACGATAAGCAAAGCGGTATGTGGATTATGTACAAATTGATATATTATTTTTCCTAAAAAAATGTATAATGGATATCCAGGCGGCGATGGAGTATCTTGAACTAATGAATAATGTAATATAGCCATACTATATTCTGCTCCATCCCAATGAGATTGAAAATGTTCAAGAAATGGTATCCTTGTACAAATACCTATTACAAATAGCAAAATGGAAATTGTATAAGTATTAGTGAATATTTTTTTCATTTATAAAATATCATTATTAAAGCTAAAACTATTTGCAATAATAACATATATAAAAATCTAAATCTATGAAATTACCTACAAAAAAAATAAAAGTGAGCTTAGCAATACTAGCAATGAATGAAAGAAAAGCATCAGAAATTTTGTTTCCCAAAATTCCATTAAAATCTGTTGACGAGGTATATGTAATTGATGGAAATTCTACAGATGGAACAATCGAATTTTACAAAAAAAAGGGAATCAAGGTATTTACACAAAAAAAACGTGGCTTAGGTGCTGCAGTTTTTGAAGCAAGATCACATTGCTCCACAAATGCCATGATACTTTATCATCCTGACGGTAATGAAAACCCAGAAGATATTGGTAAAATTGCAGATGCATTACGGTTAGGGTATGAATTCGTAATTCCTTCTCGAATGATTAAAGGTGGTCAGAATGAAGAAGACGATACCTTTTTAAAACCTCGAAAATGGTTTAATATTTGTTTTGCGATTATCATTAATGCTTTATGGAATAAAAACGGATATGTTTCAGAAATAGTACAAGGATTTCGGGGAATTAACATTCTAGCATATGACAAATTACATCTTGATACAGAAGATAGAACTATAGATTGCCAAATGGTCATAAGAGGATTGAAATATAAATTGAAATTTTATGAATTTCCTTCCATTGAAGGAAAACGACTATTTGGAGATACGAATTTTAAATCTATACCTACTGGATATTTAAATTTAAAAACTTTTGTTCGTGAAATTCTAGATAAATCTACTTACCCAGTTAAAGCTTAGAAACTTCCTTAATCCAATGAGAAACTGCATCTATTTCATCCTGAATGATAAAACCATATTTGTTTAACTGCTTAAATAGCATTAAATATTTATTTTCAATCGATCCATTAAGTTTCATTTTGTCTAAACAAGTTACAAATTCCTCAATTGAAAGATATAAATCCATTTCGTCTTTAAAATCTTTAATATAATTATGCGGATTTCTTATTTGATAAGTAGAGGGTGCAGTAAAAGAAACGTATTCATTTATTTCTTTTAACATTCTTTGTGCAATATATCCTCTATAAATGTCCGTGACTCGTGGTGAAACAAAACTAGGCAGATACATAAATAAGAAGGCATTTCTTTTCCAAAAAGTATTCTGTGAATTTATTGGAGAATACACTCCTGAATCAATTGAAAAATTACAATTACTTTTAAAAGTTATTTTTTCATTGTTTACTAATCTATATATTGCATCAACATCTGTGTCTCCGTTTATTAATCCCTGTTGAATCGGAAATTCATAATTATTTGATAACAAGCTTTTTTCAAGAAAATTGGATTTATTTAATATCAGTTGCAATGGATATCCCCTTTGCCAAACAGTTGTTTTTCCAAAAGTTGCATATTTATAAGCATTAAAAAATAATTCCTTTGATTTAATCAAAGTTATAGTTTTTCCATTAATTAACTTAGGAAAATGATCATACGGAAATGTATCATCATCAGTTTCAATAAAACTACTACATGCCTTCATTGCAATTAAATATCCTAAATTTTTTCTTGCATAGTGATTTAATGGAATTATTTTCGAAAATGTAGGAAACATTTTATGTTGAGAAGCTATTGGATAATAATCACAATTCTTATATTTCCAGTTAGACGGGGTTTTACTATCTCCGATAACGATTAATTTATGTTTGTACTTAACGTATAGCTTAATAGCCTTTGAAGGAGGAAATATTGTGGTTACAACTATTGGATAAGAAATCATTTATCTTTCTATTATTAGTTTTGAAAAATTATGTTCAATTTCATCTCTTTTTTTATTTGAATAATACCAATCAATTGTTTTTTTGACACCTTCTGAGAAAAGTGTTTTTGGTTCCCAATTGAGTAATCTCTTTGCAAGTTTATTATCAGCAACTCGATTAACTGGTCCAGTTGGCATAGTAGGTAGAAATTTTAGTTTTGGATGAAAATTTGTATAATTGAGAATTTGATTTACTGCATCTATTACTTTTATTCTTTCCATAGTACCTAAATTCAGTGCTGTTCCATTATTTATTTTCTCTGCAGTTTTAATTGTTCCCGATACAATATCATTAATATATGTCCAATTTCGTATTTGCTGTCCATCACCCCAGATTTGATATGGATTTTGTTTTATAAAAGATCGAGCAATCATAGCAATAACTGCATGATTCTCAACTCCTCTTGGACCGTAGACAGTAAAATATCTACAAGATGCTGTTTGCATCCCGTATTCTTGATGATATGCCTTTAGTGTCAACTCAGCCATTAATTTGGCCCAACCATACAAGTTATCTGCATCATATGGAGGGACTACTAGTTCTTCGGTTAAATATAATTTCTTTTTTATATTAGTTTGTATGTAATTTGGATATACACATCCTGAAGAAGCAAATACAATTTTCTTAACATTTTGTTTAAGTGCTTCTCGAAATATCATACCATCCAACATAAAGTTAGATGCTGGACCCGCTTGATGTAAATCAACATATCCCCTACCTCCATGATCAGCAGCTAGATGAAAAATTACATCAATTTTTTTTGTGGCGGATTTTGCAACCGTACTATCTCGTAAATCTCCTTTTACAAATTCAATATTTTTATTTTTTATATGACTATTAATATTCTTAAGTAATCCACTACTTAAATTATCTACGACTCTAATTGACTTTGGATTATGTTCTTCGAGTAATGTATCGACTAGGTTAGATCCGATAAATGAAGCACCACCAGTTATTAAAATTCTCTTGTCATGCCAAAATTTATTAATCGCAGTTTTTTTATTTTTTATCATTTAAAATGAAATTACAATATTAAATATTATATACAATTATGTCTTAAAAACAAATGGTATTATTCAGATATTTTTAAGTTATAGTTAAGAAGATAAATCTTTTAATTTAAATATTACTTTATTGGTATTAAAATTGTTCCATACGTCACAAACATAACAATTTTTTTTAGCAAGAAACTTAATTTTTGCTATATCTAGTTTTCTATACATGGCATGATTAGTTGCAACGATAATTAAATCTGCCATTTTAAAACTTTCGTACACATTATTTTCAATAATCTGGTTTTTATAGCTTTTGACATATGGGTCATGCATCTTAATAATTGCTCTTTCTCTTAAAAGTGAATTGCGAATTTTAAAACTTAAAGATTCTCGGATATCGTCAATTTCAGATTTAAATGACATACCAAGTAAAGCCACCCTTTTATGTTTAAGCTCTATTTTTTCTTTAATAAGTTTTATTAAAAATAAAGGGATAGATTCATTTATCTTCCAACTTGTGGAAATAAGTTCAGCATATGGTATATCTGCAATTAGAAAGAAACCATCTTTAAATAAACAAGGTCCTCCAGTTAGTCCAGGTAATGACAATCCACCTCTTTTATATTTATAGTTAACTAAGTTAACTATTTCATGGATATTCTTACCATAATTATTTGCCAGAACCATGAATTCATTTGAAATTGCAAAATTAATATATCGATACATGTTAGTAAATAATTTCGCGAGCTCAGCACTTGTTGAGTCAGTTATTAGTGTTTCTACTTTAATTGATGTAAATAATTCTTTTGCTTTTAATGCGCTTTTAGGGTCTACTCCTCCAATTATTTGAGGAATTGTTGTTATTTCTTCAATTGACTTACCCTCTGATATCCTTTCAGGGCAAAAAGCAAGAAAGAAATTTTTACCAATTTTTAATTTTCCGGAATCTTCTAATAAAGAAGCTACATATAATGTAGTTTTTGGCGAGACTGTACTTCTTAGAATTAAAGTTTGGCCAGTTTTAAAATATGGCATAGCACTTTCCAATGATTCGTTAATTTGATTCAGTAAGGGATTCATATTTTCATCAACTGGAGTTCCAAGTGTCATGATTATATAATCACAGTTTTTAATTTCCGAATAATCTGTTGTACAAATAAATGTTTTATGTAAAGTTTTTTTGAGTAGGTTTAAAGCACCTTTCTCAAGAAAAGGCATTTTCCCTTTATTAATATCATTTATTTTTTCTTTAGTTCTTCCAATTCCATATACAAAATAATTTTGGTCTGCAAGAACAAGAGCTAAAGGAAGTCCAACTCTACCAATTCCTATAACTGCAATTTTTTTAAGTTGTTTATTTTTCACCATGATTTAAGTATTAATTATTAGAAATTTATATAAGTATATTATTGTTTTCAGATTATAAACTAGTTATGTAAATAATTGCAAATTAAATTTTCAAAAATGCTATACAAACAAACTAATTCTAGTTATAATATTTCTACAAATGAAAAAATATTTGATTACTGGTGGTTCGGGTTTTATTGGATCTTCATTAGTTAATAAGCTTTTATCAAATAATCATTTTGTGAGGGTTTTAGATGATCAATCTCGTGGAAATAGATTACAAATATCCAATAACAATCATTTTGAATTTATTGCAGGTGATGTAAGAAATATAAATACAGTAAATCAAGCTTGTCAAAATATTGATTCTGTTGTACATCTTGCTTTTGTTAATGGAACAAAATATTTTTATGAAAAACCTGAATTAGTATTAGAAGTGGGAGTTAAAGGAATGATTAATGTTTTAGACGCCGGTAAAAAGAATCACGTGAAAGAATTATTTCTAGCATCAAGCTCAGAAGTGTACCAAACTCCACCTGTTTTTCCTACACCTGAAAATGTGCCTTTATCTATTCCGGACTTATATAATCCTCGCTACTCTTATGCAGGTGGTAAAATTATAAGTGAACTTTTAACGCTTTATAACGGCTCTAAAATATTTGAAAAAATAGTAATTTTTAGACCCCATAATGTATACGGTCCACAAATGGGGTACGAACATGTTATTCCTGAACTTATATCTAAAATACTAAAATTAACAACTAAAAATAACAAGTCCATTTCCTTGCCCATTCAAGGAGATGGCCTAAGTAAGAGATCTTTTATATATATTGATGATTTTACAGACTGCTTATACTTATTACTAAGCAAATCTAAAAATCGCGGAATATATAATATTGGTACTTCTAAAGAAGTTACAATTCAGGAAATTATTGCCATATTATCTCAAATTACAAAAACATCTATATCAATTAAATCTACCAAATCGCCAGATGGATCGGTAACAAGAAGATTACCTGATGTACATAAAATTAAAAGCTTAGGATTTACTCCAAAAATTTCTTTAAAAGAAGGGCTCATAAAGACTTTTCTGTGGTATAATGACAATCAAATTACCGCCTAATAATTACAGCTTATTGTTCCATTTATGAAACGTCAATCATTCGATTATGCTAGAAACGTAGTTAATTGTCGTTACTGTCAATCGTCTGATTTATATACTTTTCTTAAACTAGGTAACCAACCCCCTTCAAATAGTTTTATCTCAGCAAAAGACATAAAAAATGAAATATTTTATCCTTTAAATCTATGTATATGTCAAAACTGCTTTCTTGTTCAACTTGATACTGTTGTATCTCCAAAAATTACTTTTGATGATTACCTATATTTATCATCAACTTCTAAAGCACTGAAAGCACATTATGCAAAATTAGCCAAATATATAACAACGAAATATTCTTTAAAAAAAGACGACATTATTATCGACATAGGATGCAATGATGGAATTCTATTGAATGAATTTGAAAAGAATAAGATGATAAGAATAGGAATCGAGCCTTCCAAAGTAGCCAAGTTTGCACTTGCATCAGGCTTAATTGTATACAATGATTTCTTCAATAAGCAGGTTTCTAAAGAAATTGAGAAAACTCACGGAAAGGCAAAAATAATCACTGCGACAAACGTTTTTGCACATATTGACGATATTGAAGACTTTTTAACCAACCTAATCACAATATTAGAAAAAAATGGAACGTTTATTATCGAAGCACCATATTTGATTGATTTAATGGAACAAACGCTTTTTGATACAATTTATCATGAACACCTAAGCTACTTAAGCATTACCCCTTTAGAAGGGTTATTTAATAAATACGGCTTAGAGATATATAGAGTTGATCGAGTACCATTTGGAGCATCCGGACCTGCTATTAGAGTATTTGTTGGGTTTATGCATATGCATACAATAAGTAAATCTGTCCAAGAAATAATAAATCAAGAAAAAATATGGGGAATTTCTAAAATTTCAAATTATTTAGCTTTTACCAATAATGTATTAAAAACAAAATCAGCTATTTGGAGTTTAATTCATAAATATAAACTATCAAAGGAAAATCTTGGAGGCTATGGTGCTCCAGCAAAGGGTAATACATTATTAAACTTTTTTGAACTAAGTAGTAATGAAATATCATGTATTGCAGAGACAAACGAGCTAAAGCAAGGATTGGTTACACCAGGTACGCATATTCCGATTGTTAGCGAAGAAGAATTTCTATCCATTATGCCTAAATTTGCTTTACTGTTAAGTTGGAATTATTTAAATTATTTTTTGTCTAAAAGTTTATATATTAAAAATAAGGGCAAATTTTTAGTCCCTATTCCTAAGCCTCGCATTTTGCCATGAAGAAAATACAGAAAACTACTAAAAATTCAAAATATGACTTATCAGTTATTATACCCGTATATAATGAAGCTGCAAATATAGAAGAAACCCTTAGGTTATTAGATAAAAATATTACTGTTAAAAATCAAATTCTTGTTATTTATGATTTGGATAACGATACAACATTACCTGTATTAAAAAATCTAAAACGCATATATCCACAACTGGTAATTTTAAAAAACTCGATTCATAGAGGCCCATCTGGAGCAATACGGACAGGTTTTAAATACTCCTCAGGCTCTAAAATACTTGTGACAATGGCTGATCTATGTGATGATTTGACGCAAATTAAAGAAATGCTTAATTTAATTCCTAAAACAGCAGACGTAGTCTGTCCTTCAAGATATTCAAAAGGAGGAAAACAAGAATTGAATGCACCTTTAAAAGTTGGATTCCCAAAACTTGCAGGAAGATTATTACAATTATTTACTGGAATTAATACTAGTGATCCGACAAATAGCTATAAGATGTATTCTTCAGAATTAATACATAATATTTCATTAAAAAGCGTGTCTAGCTTTAGCGTTACGTTAGAAATTGTTGCTAAAGCCCACTGCTTAGAATATAAAATATATGAAATCCCAACAATTTGGAAAGATAGACAGCACGGTAAAACTAATTTTAAGTTGTTTCAATCAATCTTTTCTTATACTCCCTGGTTTTGTCTAGCATTGCTTAACAACAGACTATTCCATACTCCCAAATCGTGGCTATTATTACTTATACGTTAGAAGAAAATGGAAGTAGATTATTATTCAATTTTCTTAGCATAAATAACAATTTCATCGTTATTGATTCGTAATAAATCTAATAAGACATCAAGCACCTTTAAAGTAGGAATTCCGATAAATGCTAATAATTTTAACATTCTATCTTTATCAAGTTCCTCTCTATGCCACAATCCGTTGGTATCCACAATTTTTTGAGAATCGATTTGTAATATTTTAAATCCTAAAGAATTTAGAATTTTTTCAATATCACTAATTCTAAAATGGTACAAATGAGGAACTGGATTATCTGCTTGAAATAAAATGTAAAGTGGCTTAGTAATTAAGCCAAAGGAAATTCGATTTAAAAAATATGCTGTTTGATTATAAAAACCATACCTATTAGGAAATGCAATGGCAATAATACCGTCCTTATTTAAATTACTTTTTAACTTAATTAATGTCTTAACCGGATTAGAGAGATGCTCAATCACATTCCACATGGTAATTACATCAAATTTTGTATGAAAATCGCTCACTTTATTTTCAGTTCCTAATTTAACCTTTAAATGTTTCGATTTGCATCGTTCAACTGCAACTGGCGATGGCTCTACCCCAAAGGAAGTCCATTTTTTAGGTGCCAATTCTAGAAACCATCCAAAAGAAGCGCCAAAGTCTAAGGATTTGCCACCTTTCTTCCACCTGGTTATTTGTTTCCAGTTATTTTTATAGATATCTTTTCTAAATTTTTCATAATAATTAATGTATTTATCAAGATCATAATTTTTAAAATATTTTGAAACATTTTTTATTTTAGATTTTGATTGTGGCACTATGTATAATCCACAAACGTTGCATGAAAAAATTTTGAGGTCTTTTGAGTTTACAATATTGTGAAAAGAAGTAGCATTACATATCAAACATTTCATAAAAATCAATTAACCCAGCTATTAATTTAAACATTATAACATACTGAAATTAAATGAATTGAAATATCTGAACATTATTAGTAGTTTTGATTAAATGATAATGAGAATATAAATATTTTGTGAGTTCTGGCAAACGTGTTTTATTATTTATGCCATCTACTGCCCACACATCATTATCTATAAAAATATATTTTGGTTTTTTCATAGCAACTTGATTAAGCATTTTAATTCTTTTATCTAATGTATTTCCTGCAAATGGCAAATCATAATCTGTTGGATTAACTCTATCAACTAACATATACATCATAGGTTCATCATTAAAAAAGAATACATAATCACTTTTTTTAGTATTTTTGAAAATAAAAGTTTGCAATAATGAAATTTTTGTTGCTTGAGATTTTGAAATATTTATAATTCCTACTCTATAGGGATTATTTGTATGTATTGGTAAATAATTATGGATATTCAAGGACTGTTTTAATTCTGGATTGTTTAAATAAAGTAATCGTATAAAAAATGACAAAATTACTATAGTTAATGCTGAAGACAAAAGAGTAATCTTTTTATTAATAAATAATAGTTGATTTAAAAAATACCCGCAAATTAGTAAAACCGCAGGGAGTGTATAATAATAATGACCGATGCCGTTTCGAGTTAGCAATATGCAATATAATAGTATTCCATAGAGTGTAACTAACAATAACTTATAATTTGTGTTAACTAATTTTCTTTTGACATAATTTACGGTTAAGTAGAAAAATGAGGCAAAGTAAACAAGTATACTTACATAAAGAAGCACATCTTTAGAGAAGAAATATTTTACATTCATACCGACTGTATGAAGAGCAAAATAAGAAAGCGGGTTAGGAAAATTTTGCCCATTAGGAACATTTATGCTCGATAGATCTACGCTTACACCTGTAGCCACTCTTATATAATCAAGTAACCACCCTTCTTTAAAAGCCCAGCCAGTAAAACAAATAATTATAGTTACATATCCTACTATATAATCTCTGATGCCGTGTTTATTTAGCGTATTGTGAGCAAATAACCTACTGTAAAATAGATGAAAAGCACTTACCAGAAGAATAAAGATACCAAAATCTTGACTAACTAATAATGTTATTGATGATAAAATTCCAAGAATTAAAAATGAGTGTTTCGAAGATTTTGTTGTTGTTTTTAACAAAAAATATAAACACCATATGGCCATGCTTTCCCTTAAATTTAACATTGGCAAACATAAAAACAAAATAAGCAATAATGACTTTACAATTCTATTCAGTTTTAGTTCTACCATTACAAAATATATTGCAATGATTCCAAAAGTTCCCCCTAATGTAAGATATAATCTAACCAGAAAAGCTGAAGGTGATAATATTTTAAATAATAGATATAGAGGATAGACGTATAAAGGACCATATACTATATATAAATCTTTGTACATCATTTTCCCATGCAACATATGATTAGCCCAAGCCGCAAACTGGCCTTCATCTATCATATTTAAATCTCCAAAAAATATATTTCCTGAAGTAGATTGACCAATTAAAACAGAAAATATGATGATAGCAATAATTAGTATTATCTCTTTTTTACCCATAATGTTAACATCCAAATAATAATAGACAGTACTAATATAAAAGGGAATCCGAATATAAAATAAAATATATCTTGTTGTTTTGGATACTTATGAACGGTAAACCAATTTATCGCAGTAGTATTTGGCATCTTAAAAGATAAATGCAAACTAATCATAAGTATTATAAAAACGCTAACTGAGAAACATAGAGAGAAAACAAAAACATAAAAATGAAATTCCCAGTTATATTTATTTATTTTAATTCGTAGGTTTTTTTTAAAGCTTGCAAACAAACGTCTTATTTTTGTGTAATAAGGAGTGGTATTCATTTTTTATTATTTCTTACGAGCAACAACAATTAATGATATTCCAACAGGAATAGGTATAAATGATTCCAAAGCTTTTAAGAATGGTACTATTTTCTCAAAAATCCATATTTGATATGGCCTAAGCATCCTATGTTCTTGTTCAAACTTATTTCTTACCATCCAACTTAATAAACCTACAATATTAAAATATTTTATACTTTCGATTGTGAACTTAGCATCTGATATTTTTTTTATCAATTCATCTTTTTCATACCTTCTGTAATGTCCTAACTCTTTATCTAAGTTTGAGTATGCATACATTTTTGCTGGTACTAATAAAATTAGTAATCCATTTTTTTGTAATAATTTATGTGAATTTTTTAAAGCTGATAAATCATTTTCAATATGCTCGAGTACATTTATTGCAAAAACAGCCTTAAATTTATTTAAATATAATTTATTACTTACCTTAGTAATATCTAATTTGATCACTTTAATATTTTTTTTGTTATATTTTTTTCTCAAAATTGAAATGAGATGAGTATCTATTTCTGAAATATAGAAAGTACTTCCTTTAGGAATATTCTTCGTGAAATGATATGAAATATTACCAATACCTGCACCCAGTTCTAATAGAGGGAAAGAAACATGTGGAGATATCTCATCGGCAATCCATTTGTTGTATTTATGAGCCCATTCTAAAACTTCTAAAGTTAATGTACCTGCATACTTATTTTTATTCATTTTATTTTCGTTTTTTTTGGAAAGTTCTTATGAGATTATAACATAGGATTTTAATACTGTAAGTTTCTCTAACTAATATGTAAAATCCAATACTTACCAAAATTACTATTGTAACTATTAGTCCAATGTAGAATGACATTGGAGCATAATAAAATAGTATTACATGTTTTCCTTTTGGAACTTCTGTAGACAGAAATAAGTCATTTTTATTTACTAAACCGGTCTTTCCATCTATACTAACTTTCCAACCTGGATAGTTAACTACTTTTGCAGTTATCGATGCATTATGGTTATAGTTAGTTGCAATCTGAATGGTATTAGAACTTTCTCGTTTCAAAATATTTTTTCCATCAAATACTATAAAATTAGCATCTGGCACTGACCATATATATTCATCATTTAGTTCCCACAACTTTTTGTACACCTGCTTAGATGGAGGAGAAAATAACTCGATATAAGGGTAACCACCTTTATCTCCAACAAGCGCTACATTATTTTGAGTATTATCACTATTAGATTGAAGAACAATTCTCAAGTTATCATGATTTAAAGTAATATTATTTGTTGATACAAAATAGTACATGTAGTTTCTAGTATTTGAACAATAAATATTTTTTTGAAGTAGTGTTTGTGAAGTTTTATCATCTTTAAATGTAATAGTAACAATACAATTATTCGATCTATTAAATGTGGCAAAAAGCACCCGTATACCGCTTAATGTATGAATACTATTTATAACTGAATACGAAGCTGGCCTAGAATGACTAAGAGGAGGTAAAATAGTATCGCTTCTACCTTGATAGATTTGTCTTTTCAAATTTATATCAAAATCACTCAAGATATATTTAATACCTAACTTTTGGAAAGCATTTATATTTGTTTCATCTACTTTATCCCATATGTTTCTAATTGGAAAATATGCATTTAAAGTCGTCTTATATGATTTAACGTCAATTGCATCATAGCTCTCTGCTCCTGATATTCCATATGCTAAATTGCTATCTGGAGCCAAGGAAGGATTTCCGATTTCAATAACTTTACCACTTGGTATTTGTTGCAACTCCTGAGTTAAAGGCGTTCTTGGATAATATACACTCTTAGCAGTAATTGGATTATAATTCCAAAGTAGAAACAAAGTCTGAGATAAAATTAATAATATAACTAATTCAAATTTGTATTTAACTATATATTTATTTCTAGTAAATAGAACTAATTGTAAAAATAAAAATGTTGTTAAGAAAATATATGCAATATGATTTTGCAAAAAGTATACAAATGCAATATTGGTACTATTTCCTATTATATGTTTTGGAAAATATTTCGGTAAAAATACCAATAGTAAACTAACAACTATTGAGATCAAGTAAAATAATTTTTGGAAAGAAAATGGAATATTTATCTTGTTTTTATCAACTTTAGAAAATCCATAACATGCTAAGAATATAAATCCAATTGATGCAAATCCTGTTAATCGTTGGTTTGCATTACTATGTAATATAGGCAAATAAGAAAGCATTTTAAATGGATAAATATTATATGCAATTCCATATATTAGTATTATCATAATAGTCCAGTATTTAACTAAATTATCTGAAAAATACTTACGTGTAACATAGATCGCAGAGATTAATACTATTGCACCAACATAGCCACTCATTACCTCTTGAAAATTAGTAAACGAAGCAATTGGTTTATAAAAATTAAGTTGTGGAGCTCCAAGTATAAATGGAAAAATTTGCATTATTATGCTTTTTAAAGGTAAATAATATGTATAAGTCTGTAATCCTCGTTGCTGCACTATATCGCTATGTAAAATATATTCAATAAATGGAAGTATTTGAATAGCAGAAGTAATAATTCCTAAAAATACAAAACCGATCGAAATAAATAATTGTTTTTTTTGATTCCATAACCTAAAAAGTAAGTAGGACACATGTAGCAGTAAAATATCAAAAAGTGTTTCTGGATGTCCACCAAGTACAGCTAAAAAATATACTATTGATAGAAATAAATACCATTTATAATATTTTTTCGGTTGTTCTCTTATTTCTTCGGTGATATATAGCAACAAAGGGAAGAACATGTATACATTAGTTTGAGGCCATAATAACCAAAGAATAGGAAATCCAGAGAACGACACAGCAACTGCTCCCATAAATGCAAACTTTTCTTTCTTCAGCACTTTTTTAAAATATAAATAACTAAAAAGTCCAAGAAAATACAGCTTCAAAAAACTGATTAAATATAACGAAGGCGCGGTGGGCAAAATATAATAAATAAAATTTAAAGGAAATAAGATTGCTGAAATCATATTTGCGAAAAACGGTGTACCGGATCCGTTTAAATTGTTCCATAAAGGAAATGTGCCGTTTTGTAATTGCGATTTTGTATATACACGCCATGGTTCAAACTGAAATACTGCATCAGAAAGAAGTGAATTTTGGGGCTTATCCCATTTTGTTGTGCTAAAACTTGGATAATTATTTAATATATCTGTGGGTAGAAAAATACCTGGCAAAGAAAAAGATAAAATAATTATAAGTAATAAAATGCCAATAAAAATTTTAAGTTCTTTCATATTTTGTTAAGGTGTAAAATTTAGTTTTAAATATTATATGTTGATTGGTTTTA
Source organism: Candidatus Levyibacteriota bacterium (assembly GCA_003152105.1). Lineage (GTDB taxonomy): Bacteria > Patescibacteriota > Microgenomatia > Levybacterales > UBA12049 > PALSA-1332. The sequence continues at coordinate 708,353 of PLZJ01000002.1, read as the reverse complement.
ATTTTTGTAGAGGCTCTGTACAAAGTATATGTTAATTTTGCGTTATTATTAAGTAAACCATGATGATATATTATTAAATATTTATAATTATCTAAGTCTGAAGGAAAAGTTGCCACATCCTTGCCTCCAGTGAATTGAAAGGCATTGTGATCTGCATCCGTTACAACTTTATTGGCAATTATTTCTTGTTCATCAATTGAAATACCCATACCATAATTCCAACCAGGAGCATTAGAGCCAATAAATGAAGAAGAATCTAAAAAATAATGGTTGTAAATTGTATACACTCCATTTATAAGACAAATTGTAATAAAAAATAGTATCACTATTTTACTGATTTTGGAATAATAATAGATTGAATATCCAAGTAGTAAAGATATAGAAGGAAATAATAAAGGAAAATATGCGGTTCCTGGAGCAGAATGAATAACATAGGCAGTTAGAGGAACAAATAGCCAAATAATAGGTATGATAATTGTATCTTTTTTAAATAAAATCTCTTTCCTTAATTTAAAGACAATAAAAATTATTGATAAAAGTAAAACATCTGCCAAGATATGATTTATAGGAAAGAATATCCTATTAAGTTCTTGCCATATGGTAAGTATAGCGCTTCCTGCATGTAATGTTGTTTCGTTGCCGTTTGTAGTTAAACCGAAGAATAATCGCGTTCTGTTAATAACCCATAATATAAAACCGCCTATTTGAATAAAATGATGCATAAGGTCATACAAGATAAAAGGAGAAATTCCAAGTATAAAAGTAAAAATAGATTTATTTATTATATTTTTAGGGAATCGTAATTTATACCAATAAATATATATAAGAAATAGTAAAAAAAGTACACCATTAGATAATTCTAATAAGAATAAGATTCCAAGTAAAAAACTTGCAATTGGTAATACTTTATAGCTACCTTTTATGACTTTAAACATGGAAATAAAGAAGAGGCATGCAAAAAATGGTATTGAAGAAGTATGATATGGCATTCTCATACTTACGGTAATCAAAGGAGAAGTTGCATAAAATAAGCTTGCCAGTAAACCAACTTTACTATTGCATAAATTTTTACCTAGAATATAAACCAACAGAGTTGTCAAACTGCCAACTATTCCATAAAAAATCGCGGGAGCAATTGGTGAAAAATTACCGATCAGAAAAGATAAGGCAATAAAATAAATAGAAAGAGGACCTTGATGTAACCACTTAACAGATGATTCAATACCAATTAATGGTATAGTATGGTTAATAACCATATCTCTAGCCACTAAATAATCTCTGCCAAAATCCCCAAAAAACATCAGTTGAGTTGAAATTTTATATAAATTTAAAAATAAGGAAATAAGTAAAATTAGAACAAGTAATATATTGTTAGATTTCGTAGATCTAATAAATCCTTCGGCTAGCAGAGCTTTTGTATTTCCATAATTTTTTTTCAAGTAATAATACCTACTTTTTTCAAAGATAGATTCAATACTTGTTTTATCTTTATTACTCATTCCAACAAGATGAGTAATTTTAGCTTTAGGATAATATATAATTTTATAGCCCAACTGATTAATTCGTTTACACAAATCTGATTCTTCAAAATACATAAAAAACTTTTCATCAAAGCCATTTACTTGATTAAAAATCTTTTTGGGAATCAGCATGCATGCCCCACCAATAACAGGTACGACAAGTTGTTTAGTTCCTTGTACACCTGGTAACCAATATGCTCTCGAAAAGGAATTGTTTTTAAAAAGTATGTTAAGAATAGAAAATGAAAATATTGATTTTAGTATAGTTGGATATCCATTAATGCTTGGTAACATGCTATTATCTAAAGACACTTGCATGGGGCCAATTGCTCCAATGTTTTCGTCGTTTTTAATTTTTTGATATAAGTAGAATATGCTATTTTTGTGAAATAGCGTATCTGGATTAATTAATAATAAAAAGTTGCCCTTAGCTAGTTTTCCTGCCTGATTTATTGCTCTTCCAAATCCTTTATTTGATTTATTTCTAATAATACGGATGTTTTTGTTGTTATTTTTAAGAAATTCACTTGAATGATTATCAATAATTATTATTTCATATGTTATATTTCCAATTGCATTTTTAATTGAAGCAAGTGAATTTTTAATTTCAGTAGGAGTATTGTAATAGATGTAAATAATTGAAATTTCTTTATTTTTCATATGCTATAGTTACTAATCCTTTTTCGAGTTCCTTACCACGCATAATATTATTCCAATTTTGCAATACCCATTTTCTACCAGCAACACCCATTTCAAATCTTTTTGCCTTATGTGATAAAAGATATGTTATCCGATTAGCAATTTGCTTGACGTTAGGAGATACTAAGTATCCTGTTTCGTTATCCTTAATTGTTTCAACATAACCTCCTTCTTTTAAAGCAATGACAGGTGTTTGAGTAGACATTGCTTCCAAGGGAATAAGTCCAAATGGTTCCTTTCTTGCTAAACAAATTACTATTTTAGATCGCTGATAAAGCGTACGTATTTCTGATTGACTCTTCATTCCATCTTCATGCAAAACCATTCTTACATTACTATTTTTAGGTAACAATTTTAATATCTGAATTAATAAATCGTACCCATCAATACTGCTTCTTGACCCGATATATAAGACGTCGATATCTCTTTTCATATTTTTAGGAATAAAGAATCTAGTATCAATACCAATATATTTAACTACACTATTTTTATGATAAATATTTAAAAACTGCCTACTAGCAAATTTTGAATTAGAAAAAACATATGTCGCTTTTGAAATATTTTTTTTATCAATGAATTTTCTAATTAATCTATTACCAGTTTCGTAAAGTTTTCGTAGTTGTGAAATGTCACTTGGAAATGTTAATGCTTTATCATAAATTATTCGGTAATAAGGATCATGCAAATAAAATACTGATTTAGTTTTTAAGTATCTAAGCAAAAAAGGTGATTCTATAAACTTTGAGGCATTAACAAAAATTACATCATATTTTTGTTTATTAATTGTTTGTGCTATTTGTTTATGAAGTTTCCAATTTTTATATAATTCGATAGAATCTTTATAAAATCTGATTTTCCAATTTTTTCCTTTCCATTGTAAGGGAATAAATTTATAGAAATAAGCCTTGCTATAGTTTCTGTGTTCACTAATGTCTTTTTTTTCGTCAATATAAAACAAATCTACAGTATGCTTTTTTTTTAATTCTTTAGCAAAACTATTTGTGGCACTCCTTGCACCACCTTCAGGAAGCTCATGGAAAAAGGCAATTCGTAGCTTATTTGACATATACTAAAAAGGTAATGCACAGTATAATATACACAGATATATATGGCAAATAAAATTAATGTTAAAAAAAGATTTATTGAGGGTACTAGTTGGATGGGAATTTTACAATTTAGTTCTAGAGGATTAGATTTTATTAGAATTATAATTTTAGCAAGAATTCTAACACAATCAGATTTCGGGCTATTCGCAATCGTAACTAGTATAATAAATTTATTAGAAGCTATATCAGAAACTGGACTTGAATACGCTATTATCCATTTTCAAGAAGAACTTCATCCATATGCAAAAACTATACTTTCTATAAATTTTGTCCGTGGAGTATGCTTAACATTAATTAATATTGTAATTGCTAAATTCTTAGCTTCATTTTTTAACAATCCTGTTTTGTTTAATTTACTTTTGATTGCTTCTTTTATTCCTCTTATTAATAGCATTCAAAATCCCTATTTACTCTATTTCTATAAAAAGTTTCAATTCAAAAACGAATTTCTTTATCAATTTATATCAAGTTTTATAACAGCATTTTTTACGATCTTGCTTGCTCTTATATATCGCAACGCCTTATCTCTTGTCTTTGGTCTTCTCATAGGAACGATTTTTCAAACTTTATTATCATACGTAGTAATAAAATCAGATTTTTCACATCCAATCTCATTTAGTTTAGTTAAGAAACTACTCGGTTTTAGTAAATGGTTAACAATAGGAGGAATTTCTTCCTATTTAATGACTCAGATTGACAATCTATTTATTGGAAAGTTTTTTAATACAGGAGTCCTTGGAATTTATGATATGTCATTTAAGATTGGCAATATAGCATTCTCAGAAATTACTGATAATATTTCAAAAATTGCATTCCCAATATATGCACATATACAAAATGATAAATTATTAATGAAAAATTCTCTAAAACAGCATATTCTATTTATATCTATTCCGACCATTATTTTAAGTTTTATTTTCATAGCCTTTCCAAAAGAAATAATTGTAGTCGTACTGGGTAATAAATGGTTAAATGCTGCACCAATTCTTCAAATATTAGCAGTTTATGGTTGCTTTAGATCACTAATGGGTCCATTTGCTCCCTTTTTATTAGCTCTAGGCAAACCAAAAGTACTGACCATAACAGATTCTATAAATTTCTTACTGCTGATTATATTATTATTTCCATTTTCAAAATTATTTAATCTTAATGGTGTTGCGTATGCAGTACTCATTTCATATATAATTTCTCAAACATATACTCTCTACATCACCTATACTATATTTAGATCAAATGCTTAGCTTTTTCATTTTATGGGATTAATCAGATTCTTATTAGCAATTACGATTGTTATTCACCATTCATATCCTCTATTTGGATTACTATTCTTAGGTAGAGATGCCGCATTAAAAGCTTTTTATATTATATCTGGTTTTTACATGTCTTTAATATTAAATGAAAAATATATAGGAAAGAATGGAGGGTATAAATTATTTATCACAAATAGATTTTTTAGAATATATCCTACCTATTGGTTAATTCTACTATTGACCTATATCTTTGAAATAATATTGCTACATCAAAACATATTATCTCAACCTCCACTTAATATATTAAGTGATGTTACATTACTTATAAGAAATGATTACCTTCAAATAAATACTGACAATAGACAACTTCTTACGTTACCAGTTGCATACACATTAGTTTCTGAATTATGTTTCTATATTGTTGCTCCATTTATTGTAAAACTAAGTAGAAAAATGCTGTTCATACTTACTGGAATTGCTCTTTTTATTCATTTTTTAGTGCAAGTAATATTACGACTAAATCACAATCCAGCTGGTGATTGGTTTTTTCCAGAAATAATAATTTTTTTCCTGCTTGGAGTGTTATCTTATGAAATATACAAAGTTATAAAGCACAAAACATTTCCAAAAAAGTATCTCGTATCTACATTTATATTGATTCTAGCTTTGGTGATTTCGTACTCAAATATTCCGTTTAATTATACCTTTACTAGTATTATTAAATTTAAAGAATGGATTTTTCTACTAATTTTCTTAGTATCAATACCGTTTATATTTAAATTAACAAATAAGTTATCGATAGACAGAATAATTGGTGAAACTTCTTATCCAATTTATTTATGTCATTTGTTACTTATTAATTTTTTTATACAAATTGGTGTTATTAAATCTCAAAATAGCATAACTACCATATTTTTTATATGCGTATCAGTGATGTTTGCATTTATAATTTATCTTGTTTTTGAAAAGCCAATTGAAAAATTCCGACAAAAGCGACTTAAATAAAAGGTGCTTTAATTAGTAAATGACAAGAAAAGTCCAACTGTCATCCCTGCCAATACAGCAATATCTGATGTTAACTGCAGCAAAGGTAAATATATAATTGCATATAGAGATTTTATATAGACATAATTTTTATATATTGCCCAAAAAAAATATAGTGATCCTAAAACAATAAATAGAGTGAGAAAATGCTCTTTAAACGAAAAATAAAACAATAATACTGCGACAATATATCGTAAATATAAATATGGCGTTTGAGCTCTTACATATCTGGCCTTACCGTCTCCCTTTGCATACGAGAAAAATTGTGAAAATGCCGAAAGTAAGTTTTTCCTTTGTTGCCAATATACTAATGCGTCTTTTACTAAAATGAAGTGAAAGTTATGCTTCTTTAACCTTACCGCAAAAATTAAATCTTCACATGTTGAGAGGTTTTTGGGATATCCACCAATTGTTTTCCATGCACTTTTTTTAAATGCTATGGATCGAGATGATGGAAGATAGGTATTCTCATTTAACTTATCTGGCATAACACAGGTATATGTTGCTAGACATTTTTGAAAAATACTGTTACAAATCGGCAAATAATAACCCGATACTACTGAAATATCTTCATTTTTAAATCCACTCGTTATGTTTTTTACCCAATTCTTATCTAAAATGCATCCTGAATCGGATACTAAAATTATATCTCCACTTGCATGCTCAATTCCGAAATTTCTTCCTTTTGATCTATTTCCACTATATTTCAGTAACTTAATATTTTTATAAGATTTAATAATCTCTCTCGTTTTATCAGTAGAATTATTATCAACAAATATTATTTCATCAATTTTTTTAGTTTGATTTAAAAGTGATGTTATTAAATCTTTAATATTATTTTCTTCATTAAAAATTGTAGCGATAAATGATGTTTTCATAACTTCTTATATGTTATTATAGCAGCATGATTCCAGCATCAACTAAGTTAATTATCGTAAGTTGCATTTCAGTCATTATTCTTGCAAGTGGATTCCTTCTTTTTAAAAAATTACTCCCAAATAAAAAAATACATCCTTTAGTTTATGTGATAGTAATATCATTGTTGCCACTTACAAGTTTATTTAGATCTGGAACATATGAAAGTGGAGATCTTTCTTTGCATGTTTATGAGGCAATGAGTTTCTATTCTTCACTTTTAGAAGGACATATATTTCCACTTTGGGGTGGTTTACTAAATGCTACATATGGCTATCCAGTTTTTAATTTTTCATACCCCTTACCATTTTATTTGATTAGTTTTTTTCATTTGATCGGATTTTCTTTTATTACAAGCATTAAGCTACTTCTTGCCATGACTTTTATATTCTCTGGTATAGGAATGTATTTGTGGATTAAAGAAGAGTTAGGAGAAATGTCTGGAATAGCATCCTCTCTATTCTATATGTACGCTCCTTATCATTTAGTCGACATGCATTTTAGAGTTGATATTGGAGAGGTTACCGCACTTTCTATATCTCCCTTCGTTTTTTATTTTTTGAAAAAATTATCTATAAAAACTAGTATTATTCATCTCTTATTTTTATCATGCTCAGTGGCAGCACTTATTTTATCTCATCAAGCTGTTTCAATAATAGTTTTTCCTATACTGATACTATATGAATTATTTATATATTCTAAAAAGAGAGATGGAAAATATTTAACATATGCATTTTTCTCATTAACAATTGGTTTGCTTTTATCATTATTTTACTGGTTACCGCTACTCTATGAATTGCAATTCACATTAAAATCAAACGTAGTTAGTGTTTCATATCAAAACTTTTGGGAATTTATTTATTCGAACTGGAAGTATGGACTATTATTTCAAGGACCAAAGGGACAACTTTCTTATATTATTGGTTATACTCAATTATTTATTGTTTTATATTCACTATATCTTTTAGTTAAAGGTAAAATCAAAAAAACAAATCTCTTATACCTGTTTGCGATACTCTCATTTTTTGTACTTTTTGTCATGATGCTCCCTATTTCACAGCCAATTTATAGTATTCTTCCATTATTCAAACATATTCAATTTTCCTACAGATTCTTAGCAGGAATTACACTTTGTACTTCGTTAATTGCAGGAATAGTAGTCAAAGTTAATAAAAACAAATCATTTATTGTAATTCTTTGTGTTATTACCATACTCATTACAATATTTAATTGGGGAAACAGAAGAACAATTGGAGCAATAACTGATACTACACTTCGAGCTAATATTCCACTTAGTACCATACAAGGCGAAGGAAACATTCAATCAGCACCCAAGTGGGTTGATCAAAAAAACGTTTGGAAAAAAAACATCCCTAAAATGCCTCTTTATATATTAAAGGGTATCGCTACGATCAAACAAATAAATCGAACTTCAACAATTCATGAGTATATAGTAAACGCAGCTACTCCTTTATATATCGAAGAAAATACTCTCTATTTTCCCAATTGGGAAGTACTAATAAATAGCAAACCAATTCCAATTAGTTATCAAAATAATAGGAATCCCGGAATTATATTCTTTAATGCGCCAGCAGGTTTATATCTTGTAAGTATTGAGTATAATCAAACGTTTATCAGAACAGATTCTCAAATAATTAGCATCACATGTATGATTGCGGTATTGTTATTTTTTGTATTTTATACCTATTTATTTCTTTCCCCAAAGTTTTATATAAAGAAGCGTTAACTTTTGCCATGATTGTTCTAAAGCAAATGCATATCCTTGATTTATAGATGCTTTATAGAGATTTTCATTTGCTTTATCGTTTAAAAGCAACAACCTCATTTGTTTTATAGATTTGGCGATATTTATAAATTGAGAAAACGATGACATTTGCAGATAATCTTTTTTAATTGCATTATTATAAAAAGCATATACCCTTTTTTTTCCAAGCAGTGACTCTAATATACCAAGATATCGTGAAGTAAACACAATATCAACCTTACTAAAATATTTTTGTGGATCATTTACAAATCCTAAAAATGTTGCTTTTATTTTTTTTACCTTAACATATTCTATTGCTTCATTTCGTAATGATCCATCTCCTGCAATAATAATAGTAATTGAAATATTATCTTTTCTCATTAAATCGATAAACTTTAAGTATTCCATAATTCCGGTCTCAGGTTCTAATCTTCCAATAAATAATGCTTTTATTACTCCTTTTTTAGGATAAGAAATGATAGGCTTCTTATCTTGTACTGCTACCGCACCATAAGAAATATATGTTGCTTTTATGCCATACCATTTTTCCAAGAATGAACCTATACTAATGTTTCCAGAAGAAAGAATTGCATTAATTTTATGAGAAATTTTAGATTTTCTGGTGGGCATTTTATTACCCTCATAACCATGAATTGTCATATATACTTTTTTGCTTGGATATATCATTTTAAATGGTAGATACCAATAAAATACGTCATGTGCATGTACAATATCTGAATCGCTAATAATACTTCTGTGTAGCAATAACCATTTCCATATTAAAAATTTTTTTCTTTTTTCAGAAGTAGTTATTGGAATTCTATAAATTGTTATATCTTTATACTGCTCAATTTCTTTGTCTTTGAAATTACTTTTCTCTGTAATAACAATTACTTTATGCTTTTTTTTAATTAGTTCTTTGCTTATGTTTAGCACATGTTTTTCCACGCCACCTATGTGAGGATAAAAATATCTTGAAAAGAAAACTATAGTCATATAAAAGTTGCTATATAGTACTATAAATTTTATGAAGAATCTATGCTAAAGAAGCTTTCACTTGCAAAATTGTATTACACTTTAAATCATTGTATACTCTGCAGATAAATGGGATTATTCACGTTATTACTTAATACATCTGCTAAAGTTGTATTTTTACCAATTTTATTTTCTTTCATAGCAGTAGTATTACTTGCGTTCTATACATATATTTACCCAAAAAAGAAAATTAATTTTCTGTATCTTATAATTGTAATTTCTATACCAGCTGTAGTTAACTTATTTCGACCTGGTGTACATCAGGCTGGAGATTTAGCTCTACACACTATACTGCTTAGAAGTGTCTATGAGAACTTCCAAGCAGGAATTTTAATACCACAGTGGGCTCACGAATTTTGTGCAGGGTATGGATGTCCTGCATTAATGTATCAGTATATTTTACCTTACTATATTGGAAGCATATTCCATTTTATTGGATTCTCTTATCTAAATAGTATAAAAATTCTCCTTGCACTATCGTTCATATTTTCAGGCATAACAATGTATATATATACACGAGAAGAGTTTAATGAAAAAGTCGCGCTATTTTCAGGTATCTTTTATTTATTCGCACCTTATCATTTAATTGATCTTCATTTTAGGTCTTCGGTTGGCGAAGTCCTTTCTTTTGTTTTTATTCCATTACTTTTCTTGTTTGTTAAAAGAAGTATAGATAAAGACACCTATGTTAATTTTGTTTTAGGAGGCCTAAGCTTTACAGGCATATTTTTATCTCAACCAAGCGTCATGCTATCAATAATTCCAATATTGTTTTTTTATTGCATTGTAAAATTAAGGACTACAAAAAAACCAGTATTTAGAGTTGTCATAAAACTAATTTCAATGCTTACCATTGGTGCTTTGCTTGCGTCATTTTATTGGTTACCAGCAGCTTTTGAAATAAAATATACATGGTATAGTTTGGTTGGACCTGCTGGTGCATTTTTTCCTATACAAGATTATTTATTCTCTCCGATTTTATATGGTTTTTTATTCCAAGGACATAATGGAGAACTTCGGACAATTGTTGGGTATCCACATTTGCTCTTGTTTATAGCCGCAATTTTCTTGATATGGAGAAATAATAAATATTTTTCTAAATTGGAGTACGCAATCACCGTACTTTTTAGTATATTTTGCATAATTTATTTTCTTTTGATGCAATCTATTACCAAACCCATTTGGGATCATATCTATATACTTGATTCTTTCTTGTTTGTATGGAGACTTCTTGTTCCTATGAGTTTTCTGAGTTCGATAATAGCAGGTATAGTCTTGGCAAATTTTAATCGAAAGTATATTGTAATTATCATTATTATCTTTACGATAGGCAGTACTGGGTTAAATTGGGGAAACAGAAAAATGATACCTTTTGATCCAAACATATATTATCAGGCTTGGGATTTTTATACAGAATATACTGATAAATCTAATGCAACACTTTTCAAAATTACTCAAGAAAGAAGGTTACATATTTCAACACTTAGATTTGATAGATCAAAATATCATATACAGGTACTTTCTGGGAACGCACAAATAACAGAAGTTTTTCGAAATCCAGTCAATCATATTTACGTAATTAATGCAAAAAAATCTAGTAAAATCTTAGATAATACGTTATATTTCCCAGGATGGCATGTTAGCGAGAATAATAACTTATTGCCAATTTCTTATTGGAATAAAAATGAAGTAGGAAAAATAGTTTTTAATCTTCCTAAAGGTTTATATAAAGTTACTGTATCATTTACAGACACACCTATTAGAAGTCTGGGGAAACTTCTATCATTAACAACTGCAATTTTTCTTCTTCTTGTTTTTGCACTTCGAAGAAGTAGAAAATATAAGAAATTCTTTAAATAACCGTTGTGGACCTGAGAGGGATCGAACCTCTGACCTTTCGAATGTGAATCGAACGCTCTAACCATCTGAGCTACAGATCCTTGCTGCAATTGTATCAAATACCTTCTCTGTTGACAAAAGGATATAAATTTTAGACAATCAGGGAATGGGAATACTATCAAAAATTTGGCTAGTTTTTATAGACTCTTTACAAACTCTTTTACTAGCAGCTTCAGTATTTTTAGTTATTTATGTATTTCTGTTTAGACCATTTCAAGTGAATGGTTTATCCATGTATCCAAACTTTGATGATAGAGAATATGTACTCACAAATCTTATAATTTTACATTTTCAAAAACCAAAATTAGGTGATGTCATTGTATTCAAGGCCCCACCTGAGCCAGACAAAGATTATATTAAAAGAGTCATAGGAGTGGGAGGAGATAGAATAATGGTAAAAAACGGGAACGTATACTTAAACGATAAACAACTTGATGAATCAGCATATCTAAACCCACAAATAAAATCGCTAGCTGGTCAATTTATAGGTGAAGGCGAAGAAAAAACTGTTCCTCAAGGGTATTATTTTGTTATGGGAGATAACAGAGGAGAAAGTTCAGATTCAAGAGAATGGGGTTTTGTACCAGATAGCTTTGTCATTGGAGAATCTATGTTTGTTTACTGGCCACCAAAAGATATAAAAACAATTCATAACCCCTACAACTAAAGGTCAACCTGAAAAATTTACGAGAAATAAGTAGATTATTTTCTAACGTGAAGATTAATTGTTTCCTTTTAATAACTCTACTAGCTCTTTAATTTTTGGAGTGGTGTGCTCGACATCACCTTTTAAAATCAATTCTATCCTCGCAAGGCTTCTGGATTGAAATATTTTGACATTTGATAATTGATGAGAATCTTGTATGGTTTTCGCCATTTCATCTTGTTCAGGGATATATAAACGTTCTTTTATTTTTGGTTGTCTATCATTTTGTCCTTCTTGTTCAGATTTTGCTTTTCTAGCCCATTCTTCTGTTTGTCTCACCGTTGCGTTATCGCGTAAAATTTTCTTAAATAATTCAAGCATTAATTTAGGATCGCCTAAAGATATTAGAGGACGTACATGTCCTTCAGTAATTACTCCTGCAACTAACGCGTCTTTAATAGCGTCAGGAAGGGTTAATAATCGAATTGTATTTGAAACAGTTGGGGCGCTTTTTCCTACTCGTTTCGCTACCTCGTTTGTGCCAAGTCCAAATTCATCTATTAATCTTTTGTATGCTTGTGCCCTTTCGATTGGATTTAAATCTTCTCTTTGAACGTTTTCAACAATTGACATTTCAAGCATGCCTTGTGGAGTTGTTTCTTTAACGACTACAGGAACTTTTGATAACCCGAGAATTTTTGCAGCTCTCCATCTTCTTTCTCCAGCAATAATTTGATATCCAGCAGGAGTTTTAGCTACTACGATCGGCTCAAGAATACCTTGTTCTCTGATTGATTCAACTAAATCATTTAACGATTCTGGTGAAATAATTCCTCGAGGTTGAAGAGGATTTGCTTGAAGCATGTGTGGGTCAAGTTCGTAAAGTTTGTCTTGATTTTCTTCCATTATTTTACCTCTACAATTTTTTTACCTAGTTTTTGTTTAAAGCTAACTTGTCCTTCTTGTAATGCGAATAACGTATAATCTCTTCCCATTCCGACTCCTTTTCCTGCGAAAAATTTAGTCCCTCTTTGTCTAACTAAAATATTACCAGCAATTGCTTGTTGACCGCCATAAAGCTTTACACCTAAGCGTTTTGCAATTGAATCTCGATTTCCCTTAACTGATCCTTGTGATTTTGTATGTGCCATATAGTTTCGTGAAAATCCATCATATTGTATCTAGGGTTTTCACACATGTCAAGCACTAAATTCCAATTATTTTTTAATTGACTTTTTAGTTATTGATTTAGTTGCTTGTTTTTTCTCGATTATTTTAGTCTCTTCATTTGTTGTAACTTTTTTTGAAACACTCTTGGTGTCAATCCCATCAATTTTAACTCTTGTTATATGTTGTCTATGTCCTGTAACACGTCGAAATCTAACTTTAGCTTTATATTTAGCAACTCTAATCTTTTCTGCTTTTGCATGATCAACAATTGTTGCAGAAACGGTAATACCAGTTAATAAAGGCTTACCTATTTGAAAATCTCCATCAGAAACATAAAGAAGTACGTCTGAAAAAACTAATGTATCATTTGCTTTCCCTTTTAGTCTTTCAACTTCTATTGTTTCACCTTGAGAAACTCTATATTGTTTTCCACCGGTTCGAATTATTGCATATTGCATATTGAGGTATTATAGCAAATGTACTACTTAATTTCCAGCGAATGTGTTGTTTTGGCAGTATTTGTTGCTGATGTTAAAAATCCAAGTAATATAAAGTTTGAAAGCATGGCGCTTCCGCCATAAGAAACAAAAGGAAGAGGAACACCAACTACAGGCAGTAAACCAATATTCATACCTAGATTAATAAAAAATTCGAAAAGTAGAATTGCAAATGTAATAATTGCCAAGTTTTTAGCAAACCCTTCATTTTCAGATGTAAATATTTTATATACTTTATAAAGTAAGAATAAAAAAGTTGCAATTATTAACACTGATCCTATAAATCCTAAACCTTCCGAAAGCGTTGCAAATATAAAATCAGTATGTCGTTCTGGTAAAAAACGCAACGTAGATTGAGTACCTTCTCCTATCCCGTTACCAGCAAACATACCAGACCCAACAGCAATTACCGATTGAATTGCATTATATGATGAACCAAGCGGATCATTTGAAGGATGAATAAAAGTTAGTAATCTTTGTTGTTGGTAAGAATGTAGGAAATGCCAAAAGATTGGAAACAGGAGAGCTTGCAAGAATAAACCTGCCAAAAACCACCATATTGGATAACCAAAAACCAAAAGTGTAAATAATACAACAAATAAATAAATGAGCGCGCTTCCTAGATCAGGTTGCATTGCAATGAGAAACACTATTGGCAGTAATAATACAATAAGTGCGCAAAATGAAAAAAAGGATCGCGATGTGCACCTTGCAAGAAAAAAAGCGAGAGAAACTCCCAGAAATGGCTTTAGAATTTCTGAAAACTGTACACTAACCCCGAGTAAACTTATCCAACGAACTGCTCCTCTACTTTCAAATCCCAGAAAAAACACTAAAGCTAGCAAAAATAAGGAAATTAAATACATTGGTAATAAATAAAATTTAATTGCCCAAATATTAGAGCGTGAGGCTATAAAATAAGCAATAATTGCAATAATAACAAAAAAAATTTGATTTCTAAAATACCCTGTGTTAATAAAAAAAAGAGCAATTAAACCAAAAAGTATTAAAATCAATGCAGGAATTATCAAGCCAACAGTACGCAATGAAAATAATGAATTACTCATAAACGAGACACACTAAACTGACCTTTTGTGAGAGTAGATATATTAGCTTTTTTCATTATTTCATCTTCGTATTCTTTTGGCCACTGCTCAAGAGAAACATTAATTTTTTCTGTGAAAGTAGTTCCTAATTTTTTTCTTTCAGATTGTATTTTTCTAATTATATCTCTTACATTTCCCGCCACCTGATCTTGATTTTCCAAATCAGTAAACTCTTTCTTTCCATTTGGTAATTCGTATTTATCGCTCTTTCCCAAATACGTAAGTTCATAGCAATTTACCTCTGCTTGTATAACACTACTAATTGCTCTTTCAATAGCAATCGGCCCTTTATATGTTATTTTACGGATTGGAATTTTAACTGGTAGAGTAAATTGTTTTCTTTGCATAAGTAATAATGAAGCAAGTTCTATACCATGCTTCATTTCAGTTTCTAAAGCTTCATTTTTAAACTTTTTATCAATTTCAGGCCAATCTTGTAAATGCACCGATTCTTCATCAGTTAAATTTCTAAACATACTTTCCGTTAGAAATGGAGTAAATGGTGCTAATAATTTACATAGCGAAGTAAGTACTGTATAGGTAGTGTCATAAAAAAACGTTTTGTCTTTTGTGTTTTGTGCAAATATACCTGTTCTTTCCCTACTTCGTCGTATATACCATGTTGAAAATTGGTCAATAAATACTTTAATATGGTCAATAGCTGTTACCGTGTCATAATTATCTAAGCTCTTTGTTAATAAACCTCCAAGTTCCGAAAGTAAAGATAAAATCCAAAGATCAAGTACATTTGTACTAACTTGTTTATCGCTTTTTATTGTTGCTGGGTTCCAATTATCCATTTGTGCGTAGGTAATGAAAAAGTTATATATATTCCATAAAATAAGCATTGTTCCTCTAACTTGATTTCTATACTGCTCTTCAGAAATAATAATATCCTCTCCATGCATCACAGGCGAACCCATTAAATATAAACGGAGAGCATCTCCTCCGAATTTTTCAAGCATTTCTTTTGGATCAGGATAATTCCCGAAGTTTTTACTCATCTTCCTACCATCTGTACCTAAGATAACACCTGTAACTCCAACATTCTTAAATGAATTAGAAGTATAAAGAGCTCCACCTATTACATGAAGTACATAAAACCATGCTCTGATTTGACCAGTATATTCAACAATAAAGTCAGGTGGGAAAAAATCCTCTAATTTATCTTTTCCTGAAAATGGAAAATGTCTTTCTGCAAATGATGCAGATCCTGCTTCAATCCAACTATCTAATACTTCAGGAACCCGATGTGCTTTCTTGCCACATTTTTGGCACTTGATTACTATTTCATCAATACCTGGCTTATGCAGATCAGTTATTTTTTTCCCAGATAATTTTTCAAGTTCTTTAATTGAACCAGGGACTATATTTTCACCACACTCACATTCCCAAACTGGCACTGGCGAGCCCCAATATCTTGACCTTGAAATATTCCAGTCTGGGGCATTTTCTAAACTTTTAAGAAACCTTCCGTACTTAAAATGCTTTGGAAACCAGTTAATTGATTCGTTAGTTTCTTTAAGCATTGGTTTTAATTCCTGAATATTCACAAACCATGCATTTTGAGGAGCAAAATACAATCTGGTATGACATCTCCAACAAAGCGGTACTGTATGTAATAATTGTTCATCTCTATAGACTAAACCTCTTTTAGTTAAATCTTCGTTGACAAATTTATTAGCCTTTAAATAATATAAGCCACCGAACAATGGAACATTCTCCTTAATGTTTCCCTCGTCATCTAAATGTGTTTCGATGTGAATATTTTGTTCTTTCATAAGCTTTAAATCTTCTTCTCCGTAAGCAGCAATAGTAACAACCCCAGTTCCCTCTTCAGCAGTAACAAAATCTCCACCAACTATCTCGAAACTCTTTTCTCCCTTTTCAATAGGATAATAATCATAATGAGGAACAAACTTTCTTCCTAATAAATCTTTGCCATTTATTGTTTCAACTACTTCATATTTTGGCTCTTTATTTAGGTGCTTAAGTGTTGATTTTGCAAGAATATAATATTCATTTCCTTGTTTAACTTTTACATATGTAAATGAAGGATTTATCGCAAGAGCAGGTGTAACTATCTTATTCCAAGGGGTTGTCGACCACGCTAAAATAAATGTATCTTTTTCGTTTTCTAATTGATACTTATATGTTGTTGCAAAGTCTTGTATTTCTTTATGATTATCGGCATCCATTGCGACTTCAAAATTAGAAATAGGAGTTCCACAGTGCGGACAGTATAAAGAGACTCGCAAGCCCTTATAAATATACCCTTTGTCATACATCTGCTTAAATACCCACATAACTGATTCCATGTAAGGAGTATCCATTGTTTTATAAGCATCTTTAAAATTTACCCATCTTCCGATGTGATCTACATACCATTCCCATTCACTAGATACTTCGGAAACATATTTCTTACATTCTTCAATAAATTTTTTAACTCCTATTTTTTCTTCGATTTCTCGTTTACTTTTAATACCTAATTTAACTTCGACCTTGTTTTCAGCTGGCAGACCATGGCAATCCCATCCCCAAACTCTTCGCACTTTATATCCCTTCATAGTCCAATATCTACCAAATAAATCCTTAGGTAAGCTTGCAAGAAGCGTGCCATAATGGGGCATACCTGTAATAAAAGGAGGTCCATCTAAAAAAGTCCATTTTTTTGTATCAGAACGGTTTGCAATGGATTTTTCAAATATATTATTTTCTTTCCAATAACTTAGTATTTCTTCTTCAAGTTTGGGAAAATTAATTTCTGGAGAAACTGGTTTAAGCATAGCTTTTATTGTACAGAAATCGAGGCTAGATTACAAGCTAAGCAAATCCTAGGCTGCAACTATAATGAAACAAATTCTTTAGCAAAATCATCTGCTTCTTTTTCTTGTCTATTAATTTCATTTTTTGATTGTTTAACAAGAGTCGAATTACGATGTTTTAAAATTACATGTCCAATTTCATGTGCAATGGTAAATGTTATTTGATCTTTTTCTTGTAAAAGCAAATCATCACTTAAAAAAATTAAATGTTGGTTTTTTAAATCATTTCCTGTAAAGGTAAATGCCCATGCATCATCAATTGAACCCATAAACCAACAGTTTTGGGTTATAAATGACTGTATTGCAATTGGCATTTTATAGATTGTTTCGCAGACGCATTGCTTTAACCAATTTGTTCCCAATAATTTACCTTCGAAAGCGTTATAAAGCGGTACAAACAGAGGATCAAGATCTTTTTTTTTAAACATACATATAATTAAAAATCTATATTTGCAAAAACAGGTAAGTGGTCAGACCCTATAATATCAAGTGCCCATGAATTAAAGTGAAGCGGTAATTTATGTTTAATAAAAATTGCGTCCAATTTTTGCTTTATTGGAATTTTCTTATCGGCAAAAGTCCATCTAATATCACTAGTTAATTCGATAAATCCATCACGTTTTGTTATTGCATTTAATTTCTTCCAAGTTGGTCTTTTTAAAAATCGATATGTATTAAAATCTCCTGCAAGAATTTCAGTGTCTACGATAGATCTATTAGTACTATCTCGAAGAATTTCTTCAAGCTGTTTAGTTTTTGTTACAGGCCCCAAAACATCAAAGTGTACATTATATATTCTAATTGATTTCCCATTAAACATCCCTTCGATAACGATACATTTTCGTTGTTGCGTGGAAGATAAATGATATATTGCTTTGCCATATGGTGACATTTTTTTATTATTGTAGGGAGGAAGTAAAAACTCATCAATTGATTTCATTATAAATGTCTTTTTATTCCATATAAATGCACTTGATTGAGGTATTCCCTTTACTTTTCTTTTCGTCGAATACCATTTAAATGTGGGTGTTTGGACATACACTTGGTGATGCACAAAATCTTTTCCTAACTTTTCAGCAATTAACTTTGCGTCGTCCATACTTTTAACTGATGCTTCCTGTAAAAGCATTACATCTAAATTTTTAAAATCAGATGGGCCTTGCATAGATTTTATAAGCTGATCTCTATCTTCACCTAAATTAATATTCCATGTACAAAGTCTTAATTGATTCATAGTATTCTATTATAGAACAATTCCTCCATATTACAATTTATTGTTACTTTCAGCCATTTAATTGTTATAAAAATATCGACATTTTTTTTAACTAAACATTTTATGGTATTATAGCAAGTACTATGTATGCAAAATGAAAAAGTATTTTTTTACGCAAAAAGGACTAGAAACATTACAAGTGGAACTCTCAACCTTACTTCTAGATAGAAAAAAGGCAGTAATTGAACTAAAAACTGCAAGAGAACTTGGTGACTTATCTGAAAACGGATTTTATAAATCCGCACGATTTAAATTATCAGGTATTGATAGGAGACTTCGACAACTAAAAACAATGATCTCAAATGCTCATATCATTCTTCCTTCTCAATCTGCTCATATTACAATGGGAGATACAGTTACTATAATAAACGATAAATCAGAAAAAACTTTTACTATTGTTGGGAATATCGAAGCAAATCCTAGCAAAAATAGTATTTCAAATGTATCACCTCTTGGTAAAGCAATGCTTGGAAAATCTTTACATAATTTAATTACTATTAAAACACCCTCTGGTGTACTCACTTACACCATAACTAAGATAGAAAAGCTCCAATAAATCTTGGTAATTAAGTAATGTATGGATAAACAAAAAGTTTACAATCCTGTTATTGATGTGCTCAGAATAGTAGCAATTCTTGCGGTAATTGGAATTCATACCTCTACAAGAATATTAGAAGTCGTAAAATTTGATATATCAGGATATATTTTCGTATTTATATTTAATCAAGCTATTAGATTTGCAGTACCATTATTTTTCCTTATTTCAGGTTTTGTACTCGAACTAAATTACAGACATGCTAATCATTATATTTCATTTCTCAAAAGAAGGGTAAGTAGAATTGTAATACCTTATCTTTTTTGGAGTATTATTTATTATTATTTTGTTTATACAATTCATACTATTAATCTCCCTCATACAATATTAACAGGCGATGCCTCCTATCATTTATATTTTATACCAAGCATAATAATTTTTTATTTACTATTTCCAATACTTCATAAATACCAAAGCTTTTTTCTTTCAAGAAATACAATTATTATTTTAGGGTTCGTACAAGTACTTTTGGTTGCTTACACATATTATATTCTGCCCTTACCATTTTATAATCCAATCTCGATTGCACTTCTTAATTATTTTATGTTTGTATTTGGGATGTATATATCAAAAAATTCGAACACTTTATTACTTGTTAAAAATGATAAACGTATTCTAATAGGTTTAATTCTCGCAGTAATTTGGGTTATAACTGAGGGATATTTTATTTATATACATACACATAATTATCTTGCCATTTACACACAATGGCGTCCTAGTATATTACTATATACAATTTTACTTTTTATTTACACATACAGAAAATGTATGAACATACATTGGAATATTAAACTAATAAAACAAATTTCTCATTTATCCTTTTTTGTATTTTTTATTCATGTACTGGTGCTTGAATTATTTTGGAGATATATTGGCAAATTACTATTTGCTCATATTAAAGGTTCTTTTTTAATGTTTTTATTTACGCTAGTGATTTTTATTATTATTGCTCTAGTATCTTTTCTCTTAGCTTACCTCATTCATAAAATACCTAAAGTATCTGCTATAACTGGATAATAAAACCTGTTATACTAATACCATGTCAGACAAACAATTAACATTAAAAATTGAAGAAATAAAGATTGGAAAAGGAGATAAAGTTAAATCAGGTGACACAGTGCTCATGCACTATACAGGATGGCTAACTGATGGAACTAAGTTTGATTCATCACTTGATCGCGATGAACCGTTTGAAACAAAAATTGGCGTCGGATATGTTATCAAAGGTTGGGATGAAGGAGTATTGGGCATGCAAGTTGGTGGTAAAAGAAAATTAACTATACCATACGATTTGGCATACGGAAAATATGGCGTTGATCCACTAATACCCGGTTTTGCAACATTAATCTTTGAAGTCGAGTTACTTAATATTAGTTAATTCATGCCCTTTATCGTATTAATCTTCGAATTTGTTTTACTTTTCTTACTTTCAAAAATAGTTATTTTAAAATTGTCAAAACTTTTTTATTACCTGACAAAAAATTATAAGCTTACTGTGATACTCTTATCAATTATATGCTTTCCTGGAACCATTATTCATGAATTTGCACATTATGTATTCGCAAAAATCCTACTCGTTAGAACAGGTAAAATTGTTCTACTTCCTACATTTAATGGAAATGCAATCACTCTTGGAAGTGTGGAAATGGCTCGTTCTAATATATTTTTTAGGACACTTATTGGATTTGCTCCTGTTTTAATCGGAACAATAGTAATCACTCTTTTTGTATATATATTAGAATCAAATTTATATTTCCATACCTACCTATGGTATGGAATTTTAGGATTTATAATTTTCTCTATTTCAAATTCTATGTTTTCAAGTCGAAAAGATCTAGAAGGTCTTACGTTTTATCTTGTGCTTCTTTTTCTAAGTATCGTATTTCTTTTTATTTTTGAAAAAAACCTGTTTCTTCTATACTTACTTCCTCTTTTAAATCCACTTTTTACCCATGTAGCAACCTATTTGCTAATACCACTTATTATCGATATAAGCATAATACTACTTATGTATCTCCTTTCCTTTTTAATTACTATATAATAAGAACCATATATGGATACAAAATTAGTTCGAATTGACAAATTCATTTCCAATACAGGCATAACATCAAGACGTGGCATAAGAAAATTTCTCAAAAATAATATCGTCACATTAAATGGCATTCGCATAACAGACCCTGCATTAAAATGTAACCCATTAATTGACAAAGTTTTAATTGATGAAAATCAAATTAAGCCAACTGAGTTTGAGTATTACCTACTCAACAAACCAATTGGTATCGTATCAACAACTTCAGACGAAATGGGTAGAACAGACGTTACTTCTTTTATAGATACATATAGTAAAATTTATCCCATTGGAAGATTAGATAAAGATACACATGGTTTATTACTATTAACTAATGACGGTAAAATGACACATAAATTAATACATCCAAAATATCACATACCTAAAACTTACATTGTAACTACAAAAAATAAACCAAATAAAAGTCAACTCACAGAACTTAGCTCAGGCGTATTACTTGATGATGGAATTACTTTACCTGCTAAAGTATCTGTAATTTCTTTACATAAAAATATTACGCAATTAAAGATTGTGCTTTATGAAGGACGAAATAGACAAATAAGAAGAATGTGCGCAAAACTAGCTTTAGATTTAATTGATTTGAAAAGAATTGCATTTGGACCAATTAAACTTGGGAATACACCTGTTGGAAAATGGAGAAAATTGACAAAATCAGAAGTAGAACATTTACGTAATTTATTTAATATAGATAAATAAATATATAATTTACTAGTGTACATTTTAAAAAACTATGTTATACTATTTGCATGGCTCAGCAAAAAAAATCAACAACAGTCAAAAGTAAAAGCATTCAAAACAAAAAACTCGTTTCAAGCCAACCAACACAGTCTGGAACCTCATTTAATAAAACAATAAAAATTTCATATAAACCTTCGCAGACAAGAATAATAATACTTGCAGTTATATTAATAATAGTTGCGCTACTTTTTTATTTTAAAGGCTTATTTATTGCAGCAGTCGTAAATGGACAACCTATTAGCCGATTTGAAGTAATATCTCGCTTAGAAAAAGAGGGTGGAAAGCAGATATTAAATTCCATTGTTATTCAAAACCTCATAATGCAAGAAGCGAACAAAAGACATATTTCTGTTTCACAAGATGAGATGAATAAACAGATTAGTTCAATTGAAAAAAATCTCGCAAGCCAAGGACAAACGTTAACACAGGCATTAACTTCACAAGGTATGTCACAAGAAGACTTCCAAACACAAGTTAGAGAACAATTGCTAGTTAATAAAATGGTAGGTAAAATACAAGTTAGCAACAGTGAAGTAGATAGCTATATAGCGGCAAACAAAAGTCAAATTCCACAGGGAGAAAATGATGCAACTATAAGAGCTCAAGCAGTACAACAATTAACACAACAAAAACAACAAACACTCACACAGCAATTTGTACAAAAATTACAAAGCAATGCACATATATCTTACTTTGTCTCCTATTAAATAGGTCGAGTCTTACTAAACAATCCATCTTTTCATTTATTAATCTTGAGGTATAATACAACTATTACCTATGGAATTACCTAATTTAACCATAAGTGACTTAAAAAAATTACAAAAAAAATTTATAAATCCCAATGCCTTTTTAACCTATGGGTTTACAATAAGCATAAGCGTTGTAAGTATTGGCATCTCTTTACTATTATTTGATAAGTTCGGTACATCTTCTTTTCCAATTATCTTTATTCCCGCAATAGTTCTTAGCACTTGGTACGGTAATTTTAGAGAAGGCATAGTTGCAACAGCCATTGTTATTATCGGCGCCTACTATCAGTTTTATCTCTTTGATAATAAAACGCCCATGATTAGCCCTGAACAAACAATAAGCTTATTACTCCTACTCCTTTGCGGAATACTTATTAGCTATGTGGTTACATTTTGTAAAAATCTAGAAAAAGTTTCTGAATATAAAAAACGAGAGGTCGAATACTTAGAAGAACTTATGAAAATGAAAAATGATATTAAAAAAGCAAATGAACAAATAAAATCTAGAGATGAGTTTTTATCAATTGCATCACACGAGCTAAAAACTCCTCTAACTTCCATGCTACTTCAGTTACAAGTAGCTTTGCATAACATTCGACATGTTTCTCTTGCTGATTTTTCTGTAGATAAATTACTCAAAATGCTAGAAAGTGCAGAATCGCAAAGTAAACGTGTGTCAAAAATGATAAACGATTTATTAAATGTATCTCTTATAACAACTGGCAAAATTGAACTTGAAAAAGAAAAAATAAATTTAGCAGATCTTACACATGTGGTATTGGAGCAATTTAATGAACGATTAAAAAAAGAAAATATTACAATATCTCTTATAGAAGATAAAGAAGTTATTGGCATGTTTGATAAGCTTAGGATGGAACAGATAATTATTAATTTAATTTCAAATGCAATACGTTACGGACAAAATAAACCGATAATAGTTGCAATTCAAAAACATAATTCCATTGGAATAATTACAGTTAAAGACGAAGGAATAGGAATTCCAGTTGAATTACAACAGCTTATTTTCGATAGATTTGGTAGAGGCGTAAGTAGTCAGCAGTTTAAGGGTCTTGGAGTAGGCTTGTATATTACAAGTCAAATTGTGAAAGCACATGGAGGCAGTATCAGAGTGGATAGTAAAGTGGGCAAAGGTGCGACATTTATAATTGAACTGCCACTAGGTGTAACAAAATAATTTCTTATATATCATATTCTTCTCCGTTTTGAGGTAAATGAACACCAAGCGTTGGGTGCAATGATTTAATCTTGTCAGCAAAAATACTTCTTTGGTCAGTATCACTGTGCGTTAGAAATACTGCTTTCACGTTTTTTATGTGACCTAGCCAATATAATAATTTAGATTGGTCTGCATGGGAACTTAATGACTGAATTTCTCTAACTGAAGCACGAACTTTTACCGGTTTGTTATATATAAATAAATTCTTCTTTCCTTCAATAATTTTTCTGCCTAACGTCTCTTCAGCTTGATATCCAACAAACAATATTCTTGTGTTTTCCCTTGGCAAATAATTAATAGCATGCTCTAGTATTCTACCTCCAGACATCATTCCTGAACCTGCAATGATAACTTTTGGCGACATTGCTTTAATAATATCTTTACTATCTCTGGCATCCTCAGTTACCACTAATCCTTCAAAATCAAATGGATCACTTGTATGTGATTGCAATTCTGGATTATAAAATGTTTTAAAATCTTTAAATATTGTCGTTGCATGAATTCCCATCGGACTATCTAAAAATACTGGGGTATGAGTAAGAATTTTATTATCTTTTTTTAGATGATGGATCCTGTGAAGTAACTCCTGTGTTCTTTCAAGTGAAAATGCAGGGAGTAATAAAACACCTCCTGATTTTTCAATTGCATTTATTTCTTCTTGCAATAAATCTGAAGGATTATCTTGCGGATGATCTTTATCACCATATGTACATTCCATGACTACGATATCGGAAAAATCAATATATTCTGTTGGTTTTATTATGTCTTCAGGACTATTTCCTAAATCACCACTAAATACAATTTTTTTCTTACTGGATTTATCGACTATTTCCAGGGTTGCAGATCCAAGTATATGCCCTGCGTCTTTAAAAGTAATTTGAAAATCAGCTAATTCAATAGGTGTGTCATATTCTACCTCCTCAACAAGTTTCATTACTTTATCAACTTCTTGCGTGGTATATAAAGGTTGGTGATGTAAGTTTTCCTTTGCAATTCTTGCTGAATCAAGCAAACTAAGCTCGACCAATGCTCTTGTAGGTGCAGTCATATAAATTTTGCCGAAGTAACCTCCAAATACAAGTAAGGGTAGTCTACCACAGTGATCTAAATGAGCATGAGTTAGAAAAACGCCGGCTAATTTACTTGCATTAAACTCAACTGGTAAATAGTTTAATTCAGTTATTTCACGAGGGCCTTGAAACATACCAAAATCGATAAGAATTTCACTTTTATTTTCTGAGGTTAATAAATAACTAGATCCAGTTACTTCCCCTGAGGCTCCTAAAAATTTTAATTTTTGCATTGTAAATAAAGTATAGTTTGTTTTACCAGATATTACCAGAAAATCTAAAATGACACGTCAAAAAATGAATTTCCATCGAGCATTGCATTTTGGGTAATTTGATTTAAATTTATGAGCGAATTTCCTTTTATTTGTGAAGAGTAGAGATCATAGCTTTGATTCCCCGTGCTTTCCAACATATATATAAAGCTTGGGTTACTTGAAAAAGTAGGATAAGCGAAATCACCTTTTGAAATAATTCTCGCATTTTGTAATTGCCCGTTGCTATAATTTGCTAAATAAAGATTAACAAGAGTTGAATCGTCATTTCTCCCAAGAAAAACAATTTGCTTTCCATCTGGAGAAAATGACGCCTGGAATGCGTTTTGTTTCTCAGTAGTCAGTGTTGTTACTAAACCAGTCTGATTACTATAGAGGTGCAAAACTGAATAAGGCTGCAGAGTATTTGGATCATATTCATAATAATCGTAAAGAATGTCGTTGGAGTTATTTTTATCAGGATTCCAAGTAGGATTTGCTATACCCCCGGAATAAGGATAAGGATTTTCAATTTGCGTTGATTTACCAGTGCTAGGATTTAAAACATATAAAGCATTATCTGGAATGCCAGTTTGTGATTTATCTTTATCGGAAACATATGCGATTCTGCTGTTTGTACGGTTGACTGATGGATCAGTAAACCAATCCATTGAATCAATACTATCTGCATCTCCACTCAGTAGCGTATTTTGATAAACCCCGTTACTTTCAAATTTTTGAATTGACGAGTAATTTGTATTTCTCAGCACAGTAATGATGGAACCATTTATAAATACGGGATCTATTTCATTTTGTGATGAAATAAGCTTTGTTTCATTTTTTTGTGATACTGAAAATATTGAACCATTAATACTAAGCATTAACTTGTCATTTGCGATAATATTTCTCTGGACAAATGATGTTGCTTCTGAAGAAGTATGTTGTGAATTTTTTGTAAGATTTGCGGCCACAAAATAGCCTAAAAACAAGGGAATTATAGAATATATAAGTAGTAGTCTTTTTTTCATTGTGTTTCTATATCACTTTCTGATGATAAACTTTTAAATGTTGTTTTTGCCGCATCATTTCCAAAAATTGAACCAACCAAATCTGCAGTTGCACCAGGATCAGCAATAACAATACTTTGTCCATCTGTTGAAGTACCATCTTTAGAATATTTAGGAGGAAGAAGTGCAAATTCTTTTTGTATAAGCGTATTTCTGTTTGCAATATAAAAATAACCTAGCTGTAATCCAAGTGTAGGAGTCACATTTGTTTTTATTTGTCCTTTTAATGCATCAAAGATGCTTGGAATATCAAAAATAGATGCAGGAGAACTAAATATTGTTTGCTTTAAGGAATTGAGAAGTTGTCTTTGTCTTTCTGTTCGTCCAAAATCACCCAATAAATCTTCGTGTCGTGAACGAACATATTGTAATGCCTGTTCTCCATTTAAATGTTGTAAACCAGGTTCAATATCTAATCGTTGATAACCGTACGGATTTGGATTATTAATATCTGTAGGATATGAATTATCCAGTATTGGATGGGTAATATCTAAATTAACTCCTCCTACCGCATCAATACTTTTAATAAATCCGTATAACCCAACCCATCCATAATGATCTATGGGAATTCCAAACGTATCTTCTACGACTCTAACTGCAGATGGAATTCCTTGATATTCTGATGCTTGATCTATTTTGGCATACGTATCGCTACCTGGCATTTTGACCCACAAGTCTCTTGGAATTGAAAACATATCAACTTCTTTTTTTTGATAATCTATATGAACAACCAGCATGGTTTGTGTTAATGGATTGCCGGTAAACTTTTGGTCATTATCACTTCCAAGAAGTAAAATATTTTGTTGATTTGGAAGTGTTGCAACAGAGGGAGTTACTTGAACCTGTTGATTTGTACTTACTGATACAAATTGCTCAACCTTTGTGGCGTAATAAATGCCGTATCCGAGCAAAAAACTAACTACGGCAAGAATAAAACAAATGCATATTTGCATAATTCGAGAGGATAAGTGACGTGAAGCAGTATGTTTATGCATGAATTTTGAATGAGATTATATTTGCAAACAAATGATTATTAGATTCATAAGCGGATTATTTGGATTTTTCTAACTTCTCTATTCTATGGAGTATTTCTAGAATGAGTTTTTGTTGATTTTCTAAGTGCAAGAGTATGGTTTCTACTTCTTTCTCAGCTTTCTTATCTGTAGTATAATCGTGCTCAGATCGCAAATCTTCATGCATACCCTGAATGTTTTGCCCAACCATAATAAGTGGCATTAAGTGTATTTGAATCAAGTTAGAAATAAATAACCAAAGTACAAACGCTGGGTAAGGATCAAATCGTAAATTATTTGGCCCTACTATGTTCCATCCTAGCCACAATACCGTCCAAATAAATATAATAAAGAAAAAACCCATCGTACCAATTTTATTGGTAACGACCACAGCTAATCTTTGCATTGGGGAAAGTTGTGATCTATGTATTTTATTTGTATCTTGTGGACCTTTAAAATGTTGTCTAATTTCTTCAACACTATCTATTTTCACTTTTAAATTTTATCATACCCCATGTATTTAAGCAAAATAAAAATAGTGTGAATAGTTTTCCTGTGTTAACGAATCTGGGAGATTTTTTCAACTTCAAGCTCTGCAATAGGAAGCATTTCTCCTGATGGAAATGCATGTGCTGTCATTTTTTTAAGCGCTCTGTGTCCATACCATGCAGCAAGTAACGCTGCCACACCTCCAACGATAAAACCCATTCTCGGTCCTTGATACTGGCTAATCCACCCGATAATCGGACTACCAATTGGAGTTGTTCCAAGAAAAGCAACTGTCCAAAGAGACATCACTCTTCCTCGCATTTCAGGCTTACTTGCAATTTGTAAATTTGAATTTGCAAGTGACATAAAATTAACAGAGCAAATACCAACCATAACCATTGCTGAAAGAGCATATGGCAAAGATGGAGCAACTGAGGCAATCAATATAGCAATTCCAAAAAACAACGCTGCTGTTACCACCATTTGTGGCGTTATTTTTTTTCGACTCGCTGCAAATAATCCTCCAATTACTGCTCCAAATCCCATAGCTCCCGTTAATGCTGCGTATGTTCCTGCATTTCCATGAAACGTAAATTGAGAATAAAGCGGAAGTAATACGGAAAACTCATATGACAACATTCCAATTAACGTCATCATTAAAAGAACAGTAAGCAAAACCGGCGAAGATTTTACATAAACAAAACCTTCTTTGAGTGTTTGGATAGACGATCCAATTATCTTTTTTTGAACTAACAGGAACTCTTCTTTTTTCATAAAAGACAACACAATTAAAACAGCAATATATGAAATGCCATTTACAATAAAACACATTGCAATTCCAATTGTAAGAATTAAAATACCGGCAATTGCAGGACCGATAACACGCGCTACGTTTGCAATACTTGAATTAAGTGAGACCGCATTACTAAGATTTTCTCGACCTACAAGTTCTGAAATAAATGATTGACGTACTGGATTATCAATAGTATTTACAAGTCCTAAAGATAGCGCTAGCAGTTCAACCATCCAAATTTTTATTTCATGTGTAATGACGAGAAAACCAAATAGAAGTGCCAAGAGCCCTGCAAGTGTTTGCGTAATATAAAGCATATTTCTTTTTGGAAATCTATCCGCAATTACTCCGCCAAAGGGACCAAGAATAAGAATGGGTAGAAATTGAAGAGCAATAACAGTACCAAGTATTGTGCCAGATCCGGTAATTTGCAAAACTAAAATACCTTGTCCAATAGTTTGCATCCATGTTCCAATTAAAGATATTGATTGACCTATAAAAAACAGACGATAGTTTCTAATTTTTAAAGAAGCAAAGGTACGTTTACCTATTTTAATTATTTTACTCATATAAATGTGACAACAGAAAATAAGAAAACTGTACCCAAAAAACCTTGGGATGCGCTAAGAAGATATACTTATTGTGAACTTCTAACTAGTAGATTTTCTGCTGGGACTATTCTATTCTAATACAGATTTTTAACTAATTCAAGTTTAACAGTAATCTTATAAGGAGAAAAATAATTTTCTAACTCTTTCAATTTCTTTTGCATTTGTTTGAATACGAAGAAGTTTTAAGGCAATTTCTGAATCTCTAAAATTATCTTGTTTAACAATTGACAAATATTCATCAAATGTTACCGTAAATAATTCAATTTTTTCACCCGTATCTAGTTTCTGCTTTCCTACAGTTCTAATACCTTTTGCAATAAAGGTATAAATTGCCCAATCAATTTTATCTAAAATCTGCTTTGCATACCAAAGCACAAATGTATCTGCTTTCATTCCTGCTTCTTCAAGTAATTCTCTTTTTGCACACGCAAGAGGTGATTCGTCTTTATCTACTATACCACCTAAGCCTGAAATAAATGGGATAGTACCAGGTTGCTCTTGTTTAGCAAGAAGAATTTTACCGTCATATGTAATAGGAATAATATTAACTGTGTCTGCTCGCTTTACCTTTTCGAAGATTTTTGAAGATCCATCATACATTTTTTGTTCCCATTGATAGGTATCAAATAACACACCTTTGAAGACTCGTTTTGCGTTTTTAGGAATTGGTTGACTGGAATCAGGTCTACTTGTAAACATGAAGAAATTATAACAGATAAGGCTCGGTGTTATTTAATATCCTCGTTGTTGAGACTTTCTCCATTGCCAAAAACCTGCTATCCCAATGCCTACAAAAAGTATTACTATCACGATAATACCAATCATACTTTCTGAAATTAATCCAGAAAATAAAGATGAAGAAGAGGTGCGAGTTGATGTTGGAGAGTTTTTTGGAGGATTTGTAGGAATAGGAGTTGATGTGTCAGTTGGAGTATCAGTTGGAGATTTCTGGTCATCACTGTTTGTTAATGTACTAGGCTTAGCACTTGTGGCTACTGGTGTAGAGGTAACAATTACTGTTCCAGCAGTTGAAACGCCAATTTCATTTGAATAACTACTTGGCATACATCCGTTAACCGCTTTTATTGCAAAATAATATTTTTGACTGCTTGATAAGCTTCCAACAATATATGATGTGACTCCTTGATTTCCAATATTTGGATTTCCATAAATATAATTTCCAGATGATAATCCATATGCCAGTAAGTAATTTGATACTGGGTCAGCTACATCAGTCCATGTTAATTTGATTTCATTTGTTCCTATTGGAATAGCAGATGCAAGTACTGGAGTAGCAGGTATACCGTTGGAGCAATTTGTATCAGGTGTCGGCGTTCCAACTGGTGTAAATATAGCTGTTCCTAAATCGGTTAACGATGTATTTGAAGATGTATCAAATACGCTCATGTAATTAGTGCCTACTTGCGTTGAAGTTACGGTAAAAAATGCTTGTCCCGATGAATTAAGTGATGCAGAAGATGGACTAAATACAGCAGTTGAATCATTTGAAGAAGAAAAGGAAACAACATCATTTGGAATAATATTACCACTACTATCTCGAAGTGTTAATGTTACATGAATTTGAGACTTACCATCTGCTTGTGCTTCACTACCTGCAATAAGACTAGAATGACCTTGATTAGGAGGGTTGTTTGCATATACTGTTTTTGGAGTTAAAAGAAAAGAAATGCAAAAAATTACATATGAGAATATCAAAGAATGTAAAACCGCTTTCATTTTAAATTTGAATAATTGTTGTAGTACTAATAATTATAGAGAAGATTAAAATAAATGTATAGCAAGTGATTATAGTTTAAGCGTTTCTTTTACAGAAATAAAGCTTCACCTGAAGAAGTAGTTTTGGGGTAAAATAATGTGTACAATTTATTTGCAAATGCTTTTTGTCCCTTGTCTGTTAAATGAACATCATTACATAATGCTTCAAGCCCTATTGGATCACCCATAGCAATCGGATACTTAGGCTTAGCTTTTTTCCTATGCCTAATTACCTCTAGGTTTGTCAAAAACCGAAGTGTATACGAGGCAAAAGATGCTAATTTACTAGAGGAATCTTCTGACTGAAGATTAATATCATCTCTTAAATCTTTATCGCAATCCAATGATTCTACAACTATATGAGGAACTAATCCAAAATCATGTGGTACAGTGATAATTGCAGCTCCAATTCTTGACATTCCATTACGCACTCGTTTTGCATCAATTCTGTGAATAGTTTTTAGTATCTTTCCAATATTTCGTGCATACCCTTGTGTTACGATATGCAGATATTTAGCAGCAATAGGTAGAGCTGCTGGATGATGTGGCGTAACTCGAATTTTATCTAAATTATCTACTGCCTGTTGAGTACTCCAAAGATCTCGTAAATCATTACCTCCAGCACCTGCAATAAAAATCACATTTTCATCTAAATTTGCAATTTCCTCTTCATGATTTTCTAAATTAGCAAGTATTTCTCCTGAAGTTGCGCCAGGTTGAGATAGATTTACTGATTCCCACTGCCCTATACCTGAACTTGTTAACATTTGAGATAGGTGATCTGGAATTGAGGGCTGCAATGTATGTTTCTCTAGTTCTCCAAAGGACAAATGTAAACTGTCTCCAAAATCAAATACTTTTCCTTTCTTGTTTTTTTAACTAAAGCATCTAAGCGTATTAAGTCTGAAGATTTTGATTGTCCACGAGAAGCGCGAACTGCTTGGATGACATCCAAACCTAGATCTAGCGAACGTTCAGCGGCAATACATGCCACTACTCCTGCTGAAAATGTGCTAGCATCTCGAAGTGTTACTTTTGATCTTGCAATTTCAGTCATATTTGTTTTCGTAGTATACCCTCATTTAGTTGATTTATCAATTTCATCAATATGCATACTAATATAAATTTCTATGCTAAAATCGAATTCGATGACGTTTACCAACATTATGTTTCGTAGAAAATGGAATCATCACAAAAAAGAGATACCAAACATATTGCTCTTTATGATTTTCGCTTTATCAATCTATGTGCTCTTCCTCTTTTATACAAGGGGTTTTATTCCTCATGATGAAGGATGGATAATAAATCCAGCACAACGAATTACACAAGGAGATATTCCATATAAAGATTTTCATTACATTTATACTCCAGGAGTTGCCTATATCATAAGCTTGGGGTTTACAATTTTTGGAACAAGCGTTTTAACATCTAGACTCATAACGCTTGCATTTTCTCTTTTATCTCTTTTCCTGCTTTTTCTGATTACAAAGCGTTTGACAACAGTGCGATTTGGCTATCTTACCCCCTCATTTCTGTTTTTAGTATGGATGCCTCTTCATATTAATTTTGCGTGGCCTGTACTTTTTGCGATTTGCTCTGGTTTATCTACCTGCTATTTATTTCTTCTTTTTCAGAGTAAGCAAAATAAATACTTTGTACTTTCAGCTGGCATAACTACTGGTCTTACTCTCCTACTTAAGCAGAATTTTGGACTAGCGTTGCTTTTAACTTCACTCATGTTTTTTATTTTTGAAAAACGTGCGAAAACGTATAAAAATGCTTCTCTTTTTATAATTGGTTTCGTGCTTTTCCCACTTGTCATGTGTGTATATTTCTATTTTACAAGCGCCTTATTTCCATTTTTTTCAGATATGTATTTTTTTATGGTTACGCAGATAATACTCAAAGGTCATCAATCTACTCCATTTATCTATCCAGATATCTGGTATAAGGAAATTGCAAAAACACTTTTTTATACCTGCCCTCTTATATTTTCTGTTATTGCAGGCGTTATAGTCTACAAAAAAAATAAAAATGTTCTATTCCTCATATTCTTTACAATCTTTTACTACTTACTTGGCATTCGGCCTACTACTGATTTCATGCATCTTGTTCCACTCTTATCCTTAACAGGCATTCCTCTTCTTATTATACTTATATACGGAAAAAATAAATTGCTAACCTACTGTACTTTTATATTTTTTTTCGTAAGCATAATGATAGGCGTTTATTCCTCACTTTTTATGAACTATTACCGTTGGGATACGCCGTTACTGTATCAAAATAAATATACACAGAATCAAAGACTAGGGGTTTTAACAGATAGTAAGTATCAACAGGTAGTACCACAACTAACAAATTATATTGATGCAAATTCCGCAAAAAATAGTTACTTATTTATTTATACGTTCTCTCCTTCTATTTATATACTGGCCGATCGAAAAAATCCAACTAAATTTATATTTCTACCAGCATCGATTTTATCTCAACATGATGAAAATGAAATTATTGAAACTCTAAGCACGAAAAATGTACCAATAATACTGACAGATTCTGATATAACGAATGATAGTTCAAAAATTGCGCTTTACATAAAGAAACGATATGTAAAAGTTAAAACAATTAGTAATTATACACTTTGGAAAAATAGACATAAACCGATCTCAAAAACAGTTAATAATTCTTCGAGGGTATAAAAACGACGTTATTTTGTTATCTGAAATACATCAGAGAGTGGAACTCCATCACGCATAACAGAATAGATAATTTTTCCTTTAATTTTTGTATATTGCGGCTGCCTAGTGTTACATATTACGTAGTTTGCCTTACTTGGTGAAGAAACCCAGTTCATATTCCTTGAAAAATAATATAAATATACAAGTGGAAGTCCACAGGTATTTATATTGATAGTTTTTTGATTCGCAGTATCTTTTTTTAACCAGTCGAGCGCAGATAGCGTAGATGCAGCCCAATAGTCTGTTTCGAAATTTGCAGATGCACCATGTAGTCCCCCCACTGTTTCGTTGAAATATAAGTATTGATAGGGAAATATATCAATCTGAGTATAAACAATCATTATGGAATTTAATACAAGAAACAATAGGCAAAGTTGCTTAAGTAGCTTCTGTTTAGACCTAATAATTTCAATAAATACCAAAGCACTTACGACGGAAAAAAGTGGTAATAAAAATAAGAAGTGTCGAAGACCATTATAAATAACTGGTCGTAAAACAAAATATAATATCAAATTAAATGCTATTGCAAATAAAAGTAAAAACAATAAATCATTTTTTAGCTTCTTTTTCCAAATGAAATACAAAGAGCCTAAAAATGATAAGATTATAAAAAGAGGCATACCAATACTAAGCCAAACAGGTAGATAGTAAAGAGGAAGATTTTTCGCCAGAAACATTTTCCCCATAAAAAGTACAGAACCCTTCCAGGGAAATTGCTTGGCTATATTGACTACTTCAAAAAAATGATTTGGATAACTGCTTATCAGATATGGCCATGTAAAAACCATTAAGCAATTTGCTAATATAAAAATAAGTCCAATAACCCCTAATTCACTAAGTAGAAACATTTGTATATTCTTATACTTAGTTCGTATAGTTTTATTAAAATAATATTGATATATATCATATGCTAATAAAACAAAATATAAACCAAATCCTATTATTCTAAGCCCATGAGTTAGGCCAAAAAGTACTCCCAAAAGTATTATTCTTTCTAATCTTTTATTTAATGGGAGTAAATATATTGCAGCTATGCTTAAGAAATACATAACTGCAAAAGGCACATCTTTTGGATTTCCTGGAACATTTCCAAAAAGCCTTGGATTTAAAACAATAAAAAGTGGCCCTAAAAGACAAAGCCATGCATATGGATATTTTTTAACTAAAACAAAATAAGAAGAGATGAATAATATGCTGGCAAAGAGTAAATTTTCGAGATGATATATTTCATATGACATCTCTTGATTAAATATATAAAGAACCATTGAGTACCAATTGTTATATGCCGGCCAAGCATCTGAGGATGAATTTTTAATTAAAAGGTGTTGATATCCGCCACCGCTATGATTGAAGAAATATTGAAATAATTGACTACCTCTTGTATACACTGCTTGCTCATCCCAGGTAATACCAAAATGAGTAAAAGTCAGGGCACAGTATATTAGATAGATAGAAATAAAAAGTAGAAATGGATAATATTTTTTAATAAGTACCATGAAGAATAATAAATATTTTTCTATTATAGCAATAAATAAAATGAAATGTCTTAAACTATATACAATTACATCATGAAGTGTTAGACATATGATTTGCGCTTTGATACACTTGTAAGATGACTCAATTTAAGAGCAGTAATGAAAATATAGATAATAAGAAATGGCTTGCGCTACTAGTACTTTGCATGGGTACATTAATGATCGTACTTGATTCTACGATTGTAAATGTTGCCCTTCCTTCAATTCGAACAGATCTTGGATTTTCACAAACCTCCCTTGCATGGGTTGTAAATGCGTATTTACTTACATTTGGCGGTTTTTTACTTTTAGGTGGAAGGCTGGGAGATATATATGGACCTAAAAAATTATTCCTCATTGGTATTATATTTTTTACCATAGCATCTTTTATTTGTGGTATGGCAAACTCACAACTCTTTTTGATCATAGCAAGATCGATACAAGGATTTGGTGGCGCAATTGTCTCTGCAGTATCTCTTTCACTAACAATGAGTTTATTTAAAGAACCTGAGGAAAGAGCAAAGGCAATGGGGCTATTTGGATTTGTTGCAGCAGGAGGAGGTTCAATAGGCGTATTGTTGGGAGGTATTTTAACCGGTGTGTTAAATTGGCATTGGATATTTCTGGTAAATGTTCCAATCGGAATTCTTGTTACGATATTATCAATAATCCTTTTGCCTCAATCAGATAAATCAAAAATTCACACGCATTTAGATATTTTCGGAGCGATAACAATTACTAGTGCAAATATTCTTGCAGTATATGCTATTGTAAATGGAAACCAAGATGGATGGCTTTCACTAACAACGATTAGCTTATTAATATTCGCAATATTATTAATGTGTATATTTTTCTTGATCGAACATAAAATCACCTCACCACTCGTTCCTTTACGACTTTTTGCCTTAAGAAACTTAGTAAGCGCAAATTTTATTGGAATTTTGTGGGCTGCATCGCTTTTTGCCTGGTTTTTTATATCTGCATTATATTTACAATTAGTTCTTGGATATAAACCACTTCAGGTAGGTCTTTCATTTTTACCAGCTAATATAATAATGGGTGCTTTTTCCATAG
The DNA here is from genome assembly GCA_003152105.1 of Candidatus Levyibacteriota bacterium. Classification (GTDB taxonomy): domain Bacteria; phylum Patescibacteriota; class Microgenomatia; order Levybacterales; family UBA12049; genus PALSA-1332. The sequence continues at coordinate 671,802 of PLZJ01000002.1, read as the reverse complement.
GTATTTCTGCAAAACTAGTCCTAAAATATGGTATTAAAGCACCGCTTGTTGTTGGCTTATTACTTGCCTCTCTCGGACTATTACTATACACAAGATCTCCGGTCAACGGAAACTACATAGTCGATGTGCTTCCAAGCATGATTATTTTAGGATTTGGAGGAGGAATAGCATTTAATCCAATACTACTTGCTGCAATGAATGATGTATCGCAAAATGAATCTGGTCTTGCATCTGGAATAGTAAATACCTCGTTTATGATGGGTGGAGCAATAGGACTTGCAGTGCTTGCAAGTATTGCATCACTAATAACTACAAGCTCACTACAACATCATGTAACTAGTGTTATTGCTATTAATAATGGATATCATGCAGCATTTTTGTTTGGATCTCTTTTTGCACTTATTGGTGCTATGATTGGATTTTTCTTTATAAACATCCCCAAATTTAGCAAAAGTATTTGACAAGCTTTATATAATTTAGTATGTTATTTATATGGAAATGAAGCTAGAGCTAGTTATTATTCCCGTTTCAGATGTTGAAGTTTCTAAGAAATTTTATACTGAACAACTTGGTTTTCATGAGGATATTGATCAAGTTATTGAGTCTTTTCGATTCGTACAATTAACTCCCCCTGGTTCCTCATGTTCAATTTCATTTGGTACTGGAGTTACTAAAGCAAAACCAGGATCAATTGATAGCCTACTGCTCGTTGTAAAAGATATTCAAAATGCTCATGATGAACTTCTTAAAAAAGGAATAAAAGTTTCTAAAGTTGAAATGATGCCGTGGGGTTCAAAACACATCTACTTTAGTGATCCAGATGGAAATAAGTGGACGCTACAAGAAAAACCTCTTCGATAAATCGATCAAAATCATTATAAAATATATTGGTAATATCTGATATAATCAGACTGTGAGTGAATTAAAAGATCACGAAACTACCTCTAATTCTCCCTCAGAATTAATACATGCTAAGCGACCCCACAATACCACATACCGTTAGCCGAAGAGATTTTTTAAGAGGAAATCTTAATGAACAGCAAAATCAACACAGACAACAATCGGTAAAACAAGAATTATCTTCAATTGAAGGAACAGCTAAGCCACGTATTGAAACACTTACAATGGGGAAATTAACACTTGAAACAATTATGCCTTTTGATCATACAATATCTACTCGTGAACACAGAAATGATCTAGAACGATTTTTCCCAATTATTGAACGAGAAATAAATAAACCAGAAGTTACCGGAGCCATTGTTGAATATTTTGTTCCTGAAGAATTTACACGTAAAATTGCAAATCAGTCCAAAAGTCTATCTGGGGATGGAACAGAAATATATGACTTCTTTAAACCAGTAGATCAAGCAATTCATGGGGCTGGAAAACCAGTATATGTTATGGATCCTGCACATGATTCGTGGTGGGGATTAATAAGACTAACTGATAATGTTGCTCCTGCAATAGTGGGGGCAGGTGTTGCCATAAAACAAGGATTTAACGCATTCGATAAACCTATGACTCGAGCTAAAGCTATAAAAACTGGCATAAAAGGTATAGTGGGACTAGGACTGGTTGCTAATTTTTTGGGAGACGATATGTCTAGAACTGATAAAAATCTAGTACCTTCATGGCCAGTACCTAGTGAAGATACATTAAGAAGAATTGTTGTAGCAAAAGGAATCCAAGATCTAGCAGATAGTATAAATAATGATCCCGCTTCTAAGCAGCAGAGATTACTTGTTTTATATCCTACAGTTCATTGGGAGGCAATAAAAACCTTGCTTGAAAATAGAGATTTATTAGATAAAGAATTTCCACTTACTCAACCATTTTTGGCACCTCTTAGAGTTGCGGATAATCCATATCAAATAAGAAAATATACCCCAACTCAAAACGGTTGGAAAAAAGAAGTAAAAGGAATTAGCTAGAAAATCTTCAAAACAGCAATAAACTCTATAACTGAAAATATTTTATGTTCGATGATAAAAGATATTCAAAAAGCTCACTATGAACTATTAAAAATGTGTAAAAGTTACAAAAGTTGAAATAACACCATGGAACTCAACACGTATTTATTTTAGTGCCCAGACGGAAACAAGTGGTCATTGCAAGAAAAACTTCATCCTCTTAAAAATAGTTCTATATGTAGTGATAGAAATTACAGCTTCAACTCCCATATTGAATTTACTAATTGCTATATCATATAGATTAGAGTATAGTCTCACCTTATATGGGAACAATAACTACTGAAAGAGAGTTTGCGATAGGTATACCTAGAGATTTAAGTCCCGTATATTCTGCAATTCGCTCTGCAAATTATTGGCTTCAAAGAGATCCTTTATTAGCTCACCAACTTCAAGTATACGCAATGTACCATGATAGTCTATTAGATCAAGCTAAAGATAAATTCGTTATAATACTTGGAGATAAAGTTTTAGAAGATACTTTTGATACATATGCCGATGCACGTCTAAACGCGGAAGAGAGATTTCCAGATCGATATGGATTAATTCACCATGTTAGAAGTCAAGCAATTCAAGTTGATAGAGTTTATGATCAAGCATTTCCATACTTAGATGAATTTAAATTATTTACAAATCATCATCTTCAACACGTAAATTTTCCGAGAAATCATTCATATCGAATTTCTGAAATAGAAAAAGATCAAAAAATATCCTTTGTCTTAAACGAAGGCAGTTATTTCTAATACAATTACCCTTCATAGCGTTTAATTACCCTACCGGCTTCGCAAATTGATTGTTCTACGACATCGATTTGAGCTTTATTTATATTTAATTTTTTTACTTTCTATTAAATTAATCATGATATCAAGTGGAGCATAATTCTTGCGTCTTTTATCTAATAAGTTTATAGGAAATACTTTTTTATATTTTCTCAAATCATCTCTATCACCTTTTGGTATATATTTATCTTGAAATTCTTTTTTACACCATTCAGATTTTTTGTTTGAATAATCCCTTGCTGAATCTAATATAGCTAGAAGAACACTATCAAGACAAGGAAAGTTCTTAACTAAAACTATACTTAATTCCTTGGCTTTTTTAGTGGCAGCATCTATTTCAGTCTTTGTTTTATCTATATCAAATACAACAACTCTTTCGTTAAATTCTCCGAATAACCTACTGGATTCAATTACTAACTGCTCAGGTGATCCTCCTCTACCCTTTTTAATTTTAATTGAGACTTTTTTATGTCCGTAGTGGAATTGAAGAAGTTTTAAAAACATTTCTTCGTGAAGACCCTCGGTAAATATTAATCTTGTTTTTCTTGTAAATTTTTTCTTACCGCTGGAATATTTGGAAATTGGCATATTATCATATAATCAGTTAATTTTGGGAATACCTCCATAAGCACCAGCAATATATTTAGCATAAAAATTGTCATCTGATCTTACATCTTCTATTTCATCTAGTCTCCACGTTTCAGTGATTCCTTCATCACTTTTTTCTGTAAATATAATTTGGTATTTATCAAGCTTATTTAACACCAAAAGACTATGAGTACTAAATATAAGCTGTGCGTGAGTAGGGTTAGTTTCCTCATCTATGAATAAATCAACTAATCCAAGTACCATTTCGGGGTGTAAACTAGAATCCATTTCATCAATTACTGCTATACCTCCATAATTTAATACTACTAATATTTTTCGCAATAGTAATATCATTTGTTTTGTACCTGAAGATTCATACTCAAATCGTAAATTAACTTTAGAACCTTTATATTGATGTACGCCTTGAACGTCTAAATATGTCCCCATTTGGTTAACTACTTCTTTAAATTCTAGTTCTTCTAGTCCAATATCGAATTTAGTAAGTAATTTCTCTAATTTCGTTCTAATTTCTTGATTATTTTTTAAGAAATTGAATGCTTCACCAAACAATGCAAATTGATTTGGCATTACAGAATCACCAATCCAACCAGCTTCGTCAACATTTGTGTTCATTTTAATCCAATAATTTCTAATTTCTGTACTTAATTTATGGTTAAATCTTACTCCAACAGATATTACGCTGGCATTTGTTCTTAAAGTGTTTTCAAAACTCTTCTGTAAGCCATAGTTTTTACCACTAAAAGTATATTTATTTGTCTTTTCATTCCATTCTCTCTTAAAAAGCGATTTATAGGTTAATCTTTCTTTGGTTTTATTTCTCAACTTAAGTTCTTCAAAAATTATCTTATCTTGATTAAGCTTTAAAATGTATTTATAAATTTCATTGTTTAATTCAAATTCTACAGATAACTCTATTGGTAAATTTTTATAATCACCAAACATGAAGGGCTTTACAAGTAATGGCATATCAGGATTTAAATTAAATGATTCACATATAAACCATCTTATGAATGGTAAAACTTTTAGTAAGTTAGTCTTACCAGATGCATTGGCACCAATTATTGTCTCAATTTTGGATACTCTATTTCCAAATACTGTATTCATATATCCATTGTTATTTGGAGCCTTATTATTTACCTCGAAGCTTACACTTGCTTTTTTAGCAAATGAATAAAAATTTTTTATTTCGAAAGAATGTATCATAAGTTGAATGTACCATAATATTATCTATAAGTCAATAAGTAACATTTTATTGTATATTATTGTTTTATACGATGATTTGATTATATACATAGTCTGAATTTTGAATTTCGTGTCGCACAAGACATATTATCCGTCATGAGAATTTTATATCTAGCTTACTTGAATAGAACATATATAATAAACATATGTCTATAAAAAATGATAAATTATATTTTGTTGTACATTTGCATGATGCAACAAGGCTTCATTTTGATCTACGATTGCAAATCGGTAGTGTTATGCCAAGCTGGGCGGTTCCTAAAGGACCAAGTTTAGACAACAATGTAAAACGATTAGCTATGGAAACTACTGATCATACTATAGAGTATCGTAATTTTGAAGGTGTTCTTCCCGAAGGAAGTGTGGGTGCAGGATCTGTTATGATTTGGGATGAGGGGTATTATGTGCCAGAAGTTGAAATTGCAAAAGGAGAAAGAGAAATTATAAAAAATCTTGAAGAAGGACAGAAAATCATGCAAGAAGGTTTAAAAAAAGGAGAAATTAAATTCTTTCTACATGGTAAGAAACTAAAAGGTTCATTTGCCCTGGTTAAAACTCGTAATTTTGGCCCTAAGAATTCTTGGCTACTCATTAAACACAAGGATAAGTATGTCGTATCTAACTTTGATCCATTAAGTTTAGACAAATCTGCCAAAACTAACAAAACACTTGAACAAATAAGGGGCATTAGTTAATAATTTTTTAGTTCTAGGTAATTAAAATTTACTACATTTTATATTGATTATGAGTAAACAACGATTTTTATACTTAACTATAGTTTTTATCCTTCTTATTTTTACGTATATTCATTATTCAAAACAAAACATTTCAAACATCTCAACTACTTCACCTACGTATGGAGTAGGAAGTGTAACAACCTCATCAAGCGCAAATGCATCGTGCAAAGCTATTCATATTAATCCTGCTGATCCACAAGCATTTCTACCAGACCCAAAATGTACACCAGGTTCATTAAATGATTCTGTTACGCAAGAAAATTTGAGCAGCACCATATGTGAATCTGGTTTCACAACGACCATACGTCCCCCAGCTTCTTACACAAATAAATTAAAACGTGAACAAATCATTTCGTATGGTTACACAGATACAAATACAAAAGATTATGAAGAAGATCATTTTATTTCTCTAGAGCTTGGAGGTAGCCCAACTGATCCTCGTAATTTATGGCCAGAACCACATGCATCAATAAATGAAAAGGATAAAGTGGAAGACTATTTACATAAACAAGTATGCGACGGGAATCTTTCCCTAGCAGATGCACAAAAAGCAATATCGAACAATTGGTATAGCGTATTTACATCTGCGCATTTATAATCTCTTGAAGTTTGATTAAAATGAAGGAAAGATTTACTTAATAATAGTATTTTTACCTTTATAATTTTTTAATATAACAAGCATTTCTTCTGTTTTTGAACACAGCATAATTTTTTCTCGAAGGGACGTTGCATCTTCAAAATTACTAAGGTATGTTTTACAAAATTTCTTAAGCAATGCTGGATTTTTCTTTTTCCACGTCTTATCAAATAATTTGATGTGCTTTATGTAAAGTGCAATTCTTTGTTCTACTGTAACGTAATCAATATTAACTGATTTGTTAAAAAGAAATGGATTTTGAAATATTCCTCGACCAATCATGAATCCCTCGTTTCCATACGTAGTATATTTATCTTGAATTTCTTGATAGGTTTGTATGTCTCCATTACCGATAAGTATGGTACTAGGTGAGATTTTATCTCGTAATTTAACAATTTCATGCATAACTTCCCAGTGAGCTGGGACTTTTGATAATTCATCGACAGTACGAAGATGAATAGTTAAAGAACTTATTTCTTGTTCGAGTAAAAATACTATCCAATCTAAGTTAATTTTCTCGAATCCTAGTCTTGTTTTAACACTAACCGGTACATTACCTGATGCTTTTTTTGTTTGTTCAATTATCCTTTTTGCAAGATCTGGATTTTTTATTAGCGCTGCACAACTTCCTCTTTTAACGATGAGTTTATCTGGACAGCCCATGTTTATGTCAATACCATCAAATCCCACATCTTTACAAAACTTTGCAGATAAATAATAATCATTTGGATGTATTCCCCAAAGCTGTGCGACAATAGGTTTTTGATACTTTGTAAATAAAAGTGCTTCTTTAACTTTCTCTACTGCTCTTGACTGTAATCCTTCAACATTTGTAAATTCAGTAAATAATACGTCAGGCTTACCAATTTCTGTAATTAAATTTCTAAACACTACATCAGTCACTCCCTGCATAGGTGCAAGTATGGTAAATGGACGAGGTAGATCCTGCCAAAATGAATGCATAACAGACATTATACTAAAACAGGTATAAAACGCTATAATAGATATGCAAAATGAGAATTTATTCTTCCATTAAAAAGCACTATCTCCTTATTCCAAGTATCACGCTTTATACACTTTTATTCCTCCCTTTTTTTACACTGCTGCCATATCTTGATGGATATAATGAATTTTATTTAGCGTATTCATTTTTTAAAGGAAATTATTTTGAACATTGGCTTGAATATGAACCGCCAATTAAATCTATTTTGTTGACTGTTTTTTTTCACTTATTTGGTATTTACTCATATACATTTGCTGGCTATTTACTTGGACTACTTGGCATTATATCGATATTTCTTATCACAAAAAAACTATTTGATAAAAAAACTGCATTACTTGCTTCTTATCTGCTTGCTACATCTGGATTATATGTTTCGACAAGTGTCTTTAGTTTAAACGATTTTATGGTCACTATTTTTATATTGCTCTCATTTGCTCTTTATGTACATAAAAAATATATAGTATATGCAGTTTGTATTACCATTGGTGTTTTATCTAAAGAAACAACAATACTTTTTCCCTTGAGCATATTACTTGTTGATTTATATCGAAAACGATTTAGGTATACTGATTTATTACCATTTCTAGCACTTCTTATTTGGATTTTATATGTACATTTAAGTGGCCATGCACTATGGAATGATTGGAATTTTAGCAAAACTGCATCTGGAGGAAGTTTATATACCATAGCAAACAATATCGTAACGCTTAGTGTATTCAATCAATACGCCTATGAAAATTGGCTGCATTTATTGTTTTTAAACTTTAACTGGGTATTTTGGATTTTAACAATATTGTATGTAATAAAAGGAAAAAGAAATGATAATTTTTATATTTTAGTGCTTTTTGCGTTTCTCTATTCGTTTCTTGTTTTATCATTTCAAACATTTAGTATTGCTCGCTATGTTCTTCCTATACTCCCATTTTTATATATCTACTCTGCTTCGTATATTAGTAAATCATCATATCAAAAATACCTTATTCCTCTTGTCGTTCTAGTTATTGTTCTTTCACTTTTTAGTTCTTCAGATCCAATTTCTAATATGATTTGGCGTAAAGATACTTTATTGTCTGAGAAAGTATATACGAGTAATTTAGATGGTAGAGATGGAATGACATATAATATGGAATTTCTCTTTGCAGCAAAACGAAGAAATGCTATTATTTATAGTAATGACTGCAAAAGCTCTATAGATTTATTAGATTTATCAAAAGAAGAAATAAGTATTTTCAATTTACAAAAATGTAAATAAACATAAGATATTCTCTTAGTATATTTAAGCTGCTAGTCCATTTGCTCTTCCAAGTTCCTCTACTTCATTAATAAGTTCATTAACGGCAATTTTTGTTGTATCTATACTTTTTGCAGTCATGATTCGTAAGCCTTCGATAATATTTCTTGCTTTAATTGCATCTCTTTTTTTTAAGAAATTAATTTCAAAAGGTTCAACAACATTTTGTACATACATTCTTGAAGTGATATGAAGTGTTGCAAAGACAATAGAAGTTTGTACTGAAACATCGATAATATTTTCAATTCCGATTGCTGTTAAATGTTGTGTATAAAAAAATTGTTTCGTAATAATATTTACTCTTGTTTCTTCAATGCTTAGACTATCTGGAAAAAATTGAAACGGAAATACAGCTTTTGTAGTAAAAAGAGAGCGAGGAGATACTTCCATTAACTTCTTCACTGCCTCTCTAGTTTTAGTAGCTGACACAATATCCTCTTTAAGTACTTCCTTTAATGCTTCCTTATGAACTTCTTGTTTATTAATGCCAGCATCTGATGCCTCATTATCTACAATATCAGAGTCAACACGCCGAATTCCTGTTGTAGAATTAGTAGAGGCTCCTTCTTGTTTGTCAAAGCTAGTTATGTGCGCCTGAGGGTATGATTTTTTTATGATGTAATTCGTTTGGATTTGCCTCATCTTTAGAGTATATAAAACATGGTTCCTATCTTAGTCAAAAAAAGGTAAGAAACAAGTAAGAATATACCTAAATTTTGTGTTGTAAAGAAAGGATTTACTATACTTCAATTATCTATTAATTTCTTCCTTGACGTATATAAGAGAAAAAGGCTTAAAAATGCAAAAGGTAAAAATAAATACAAAACCAGTTGAGCAGACGTATCTGATGCTACATTTTCAATTTTATTAAATATAAAATTTAATAAACTTATTGGATGCGTAAACATTTGCTTTTTATTTAAGCTATATACGCTTCTAATAGTTTTTTGTGATGTGTCTAACCTCACATATTCAGGCGTCGAGAGTGATGATAAATTAAATTCAACAAGATATTTTTTACCCATAGAACTCGCAATTACTGGAAAGCCAAATACATGATTTAAATCATCTCCTATATCAATCAATTGATATGATGACGTTGCGTACCAATTTTTCATACCAACTTCTTTTATATGGAACATAAGTATAAGTGACTTATCTTTTATGTTTTTGTAACTCACATGATCGATATGCATTACAAGAATTCCTAAATTATTCTCTCTAGATTGAAATTGCATATCGACAACATTATTAGCTTTTACATAAATATACGATTGATTTGATACTTTATTTCCATTTACGAAAAATGTTGCATTATTCGGATAGGTTTTAGAAAAGAAATTAAAATTAGACTGGTATGTGCCAAAGATTGTTAACACATAAAACAAGATAATTGCAAAAATAACGTAACTTGTCTTCTTAGTAACAGTTGGAAAAGTAATGCTTTGTTTTGTAGATTGTTCGTTACTTTTCGACTTTGTGAAATATGGTTTTTCTAACAACTGATATAAAACAAATGAAATTACAACTGAAACTAATAAGATTATAATTATTTGCACAACATTTAAGAAAATGCTAGTTACCGTACTATTTTTCTCAACTAAATGAATAATTGCTGTATGACTTAAATAAAGTGAATAACTTATTGTTCCTAAAAAAACTAATACTTTACTTGATAAAAATTTTGATAGCGTGCTTTTATGGTTTATTGCCAGTGCTATTATAAACGTTAAGGGAATTGCCCATAAAATATGCATCCAGGGCAAAAGCGTATCGCTTGTATAATTTATGATAAATTGTTTTGAAAAAACTAATATAAAAAATAGCAAAAGCGTTATAAAAGAAAACTTCCCATTAAAAAAACTTGTAACTTTTTCAAATTTAGTAGTGTGTAGTCGATAAAAATATGCAAGACTAATTCCCGTTACAAAATAAAAGAATAATTCAAATTGGAATATACTCAAAACCGCTAGCCTATGAGAAATTAAATATATTCCTACAAAAAGTGGTATAAATGTTGCAATAAATAATAGCTTTGTAAATTTTCCTTTTGTTAAAGTTAGAGCAATTAATGGCACTGCGACAATTGGATATAAAATATAAAACAATACTTCCGATGCCAAACTCCAATAAACCCCATCTAACATTGGAACATAATTACCCAAACCAAGAGTAAGCGTTGCATTTACTAGTCCGATCGTACCTTCTCGAATATAGACTGGCAACTGTTGATTAAAGTAAAGTGGTGTATGTCTCATAATCCATATAGCGTAGAAACAAGCAACGAGTGCTTGAATAATTAAAAATGAAATAAAAATACCTTTAGAAAACTTAGCTGATTGTATAACTCTCTTAATGATAAATACCCAGAATATATTTGTTATTAATGCAAGTATAAGAATGTAGCTAATCTGCAAGTACCAAGCTAAATTTGGCAAATTACGAATTAGTAACATAAATACACACATTGTTAAAAAAAGAGGAAAAATTCTTGTGTATCTTTTTTGGAGAAAATGTAATGTACTTACTGGATTTGGGTAAATATATCCCATAAAAAATCCAGATAAAATAAAAAGTAAACTAACTCCTGTAACGCCACTTGTAAAAACTAACGCAACATATGGCTTTATAAACAAAGGTAGAGAAGATAGGATAAACGTTGGATTTACATGAGTTAAGACGACAAGCAAAATTGCAATGCCTCGAATCCCGTCAAGCATTTTAAGTCGAGGTATTTTTGCATTTTGTTCCATTTTCTTATATTACAACGATAAAAAATCTATAAGAACTCATCAATACATTCTAATTATACACTAGAATTTAATCAAGAAATTGTCAATTTGATTACATTACAATTGAGGTACTCGAGCATTGTTATGCGCTAGTTTACTACTTGAGACAGTTTGCGTTACTTCTGGTCCAAACCATGACAATGGAACAAAACTGTCACAATCTTCTAATGATTCGAACTCTACTTCAATTAGATTTATATCATTAAATTTTCCTTCAAAACTATCAATAACAATTTTTCCCTTATGAGGCTCAACCGCGGAATTATCGAGAAGAAATCTGGTTTTGAAAATTGGATACCCTTTAATTAATTTCCATTTTCTCATAAACTCATCTCTTCCAATCACCATTGGTTCATCATCCTTAACATAATCTGGTTTTCCCGGTACTGGTTTTTTATCAACAATCGTGTAAAGCGTTAATCCCCCTTCATATATTACTTTTCTAATTCTTTCTGAACTTGATAAATATCCTTGCTGCATTTGTTCTATTTTTCCACATCGTATTGCACTTTGTAAATCTTCGGGAATATCTGAAAGTAAGAATCGACTCTCAATTTCTTCCATTGGAACTGTTTCTGGAAAAGACATGGTAGTTTCTTCAATTGCGGCAAGTTTGGCAGCACCTAATAGATCACTTTCTTGATAACTTTGGAACATAACTCCATTTTCTGGTACTCCAAGTTCTTTAAGATATCTTTCAACATGACTTCTATATCGAGGAGACTTTGTAAATAAACTGCCTTCCATAACCATTGTTATTTGTGGTTGCTCCATGAATTCGTAAATTGCAACAATCTGAACAGCAACAAGTGATGCAGATCTCTCAAGAAGTGTATTTGCGTATTCAGATGCCTTACTTCCATCATTCGCTGAGGCGATGATACTTACATCTTCAGTACTTGTGATATGCGAGGCGTCCTCTCCTTCTGATTCTAAGATCTTTTTAAGATGTAAATAAAGATAACCAGCTGATACTTCTTTTTCAAAGAGAGCTTTATTTTTTGCTTTTGATTCTCTGTTTATTTGCCTACCCGTTTCAGTTTGTTCAAATTTATCAAAATTTGCTGATTCAAGATTTATGATTTTACCTTGATGGCTAATTGCAAAATTTAAACCAGTTCCAACAACTCCAGCGGCAATTTTATTCGCATTATCTCCTTCTATTCCAGCAATCGCAAGGCAAGCTGTATCATTTGCAACCGTAACTTTGATTTTACGACCATGAATCCTAACTATTTCATCTTCAATTACTTTTCCTATCTCTTGGCCAATATATTTTTTAAACTTTCGTTCCTTAGTAGCACCAAGTAGTATGCCATCTAATACACCGTCTCTATCAACCGGCTTCATAGGAAATGCAAAATTTAAACCTACTACTGTTGACCTTGGATCAATACTAGCTGTAATAAGTGTAATAATATCAACATCAGTTGCCGAAGGTCCTATTACACATCTACTTACATCAAGCAAATTAGCACCTTCACCAGTTCTTTGCATTAAGGCGGTTTTATAATTTGTTCCTCCAACCACAAAAGCCTGAAAATATTCACCCTCTTTAACATGAGAAAACGAAGGGATGTCATGTGCGTTATTTGAAAGACTACTTTCTTGACCATTACAAGCTCTTGCTAATTCATTTCGGAAATTACCTGAAAAGCGCTTAAGATCATCTATTGAATACAACAACGAAGAAGGAACTGGGGCTAATTTCTCCATGCTACTACTACTTGCTTCATTTTCGAGAAGTGCAGACATAGAAGAGCTTATTGTAGGCTCAAATGAGACTATTGTCAAGGTTACTACAATTTATTGGTTTCAAAAAAGAAAGTTATATTGCATATTTATTTATCCAAACTAGAATGTTACGATAGTGTGATGTTTTTATGAAGAAAAGACTTTCGGCACTTGATGGGTTAAGAGGCTTAGCAGCAATTTCCGTAATGCTATCTCATCTTCATAACAACCTCGTACTTCTTGCATTTGGTCCTATTATCTATAGCATTTATGGTGTTGCTTTTGCGGGTTCAAATGCAGTACAAATCCTCTTTGTACTTACAGGATTTCTGATGGCTTTTCTCTATCCAACACTTAAAAGTCCTGTATCATTTATTAAAAAAAGATATACAAGAATATTTCCAATGCTTATATTAGCAAATATCTTTTTTTGGGTTCTCTTCTTCGAACACCGTGCAAATTCTTGGATAATACAAATAATACTAATACTTGTTTTAGCATTTGGTATACGTTTTATTTGGCAATATATTAAAGTCTCAGATAAAAACGAACAAATAGGGAAAATTCTTTTTTGGGGTTTTGTTATTCTACAACTCACTGTATTTTTCTATTTAGTTTTTATTTTTCCATCTATTGCGCCACAACATCCTGAAGGCACACAGTTTCATAATGTCTTAACACTTCTTGCAAATATTACAGTAACAAGGCCTATTTCAGGATTTATACTCAATGTAAATGATGTATTCTGGAGTTTACCTGTTGAAGTACTTTTTTATATAGTTTATCCGTTTTTTGTAATCCCACTTATATATGTAGGAAAAAAATGGGGATGGGTTGTTGGACTACTGCTTATAATGCTTACTACAAAAATTGTTTTTGATTTAGACAATGCATTTATAATGTTTAAAAGCCCATTAATAGTTTTAAATATTGCCCACTCAAGTGGCTTTATTGCAGGAGTTACTATTGGCACAATTTATCAGCAACAAGGAAAACTATGGAATAGATTAGAAAAGCTTGCACAAAACAATATTATTGGAATTATTACTCTTGTACTCCTTATTTTTACCCAGTGGGCAAACGTTTCCCTTCCTTATGCCGGAGATAAGATTGCAAATAATTATTATTTCCTGTTTGCGAGCTGGGTGATTGCATTGACAATTATTGGGGCAATCACTCCAAAAAGTATTATACAAAAAATATTTGACAGAAAACTTTTTGTATTTTTAGGAGTAATTAGTTATACATTATATTTAACACATGAGCAGGCAATAAACTGGACAAGTTCGATCTTATCCCTTATCCATCTTCCTCTTGGAATTTATCTCTGTTTAACAATTATCATTGCAACAGTACTTTCAATTCTTCTTGCATGGTTTCTCTATCATATTGTCGATAAGTTGTACTTTACATATCACAAACGCTTACCAAAAGAAACAATGTTAAGTAGTAAGCAAAAAATTGACACAACACCAAGACCACCAAGCTTTACATTTCTGGCATTCACAATGACTGTTTATTTATTGCTAATTATTTGTATTTATACACTGCATTATCCAGCGTCATTACTAGTTGATACGTATTCGATTCAACCAAATCATATTCCTCCTTCTTCAATATACGCACTTGGTAAAAATCCCATTGAATTCCCTTTTACAGGCAAAAACAATAATATAAATACAATTGCGCTTCACTTGCAGTATGATAACAATAAGATTCAAAGCAATAATGGTCGTCACGCAGTCATAGTATTTCAATTACTCGATAATGCTCATCATATTATTTATACCTCTTTGACTTCAGCAGTTATGGTAGAAAATGTTAAGGATCCAGAATTTACATTTAATTTTCCTCCGCTTTCACAGTCAGCTGGCAAAGAATATATTACGGAATTTTCTATGCGTAAAGATAGCAGTAATGACCAAGTTTTGCTGAGTAGTACTTCACCTAATTTTATTACGTATGCTATTAAAGATGATTCACCGCTTGGAATAATACAACTCTTGTTAAACAGAATTTTTCTGCTTCTGACTACTCCTTCAACTTTCATTGCACTTCTAATAATTCCTGTAGTGTTGTCAGAATATATCTGGGGTGGCTTGATGTTGTTACTGCGAAATAGAAAATTATTGTAAATGATATCCCACTTCAACAAGTAATTCTTTTGGTTCGAGTGCTGCATATGAAGCAGTTATATTTTCTAAACCAGCTAGAGTTTCATCAAATTTATTAAAAAGCCTTTCTACATAAGGCAAGACGTGTTGAGGAATTCCATCCAATTCAGTAGTTAAGAGGTCTTTTCTTCCTTTTGCGAATGGATATTGCGTACTTACCCATTTAAGATATCTATCTTTATAGAAGCTTTCCTCATCTTTTGTTAAAGGAATATCTTCAGAAAGTCGTATGGTAATATCTAAGTTTTCTTCTCGAAATAATTTTTTACTATCTTCCTTTACCATTTCTAGCCCGTCAAGCCCAGCAGACCCAAGATCAGCTAAGGCTACTGCCCTTGCTACAAGTGAGGTCCTATTGCTTAAATTTGGTTGCGCAACTGTTTGATGTCTTAGATCAAATACAGGTATTGTAACCAGTATTGCCTCAACAACCGTTTCAATATCATCTTTTGAAAATATATCTTTACCTTCTGTTTCATTTACATGTACCATATAGTTTACCGCATTAGCACAGCTTATGACTTCATTTCCTACACCATAGCGCTCTCTTATTAATGTATCTTGATTTCCTGTTTTCACTTTTTTATTTTTCCATTTTTGTTCTGAATCATGAAAAGCTGCTGCAAGTTGACCAAGAAGCATATCCTGTGAAGAAACAAGCGTAGGATCAGCTGAACTTATAGTTGAGAGAATTAATTGGGTTCTTCTCATAACTTGCCTTGTGTGATCTGTGTTATGAAAAGGTAAGTTTTCTAACCCCTTAGAGCTATGTTCAAAGTTTTCCGCTATATGCGCTAATGCATTGTTTATTCCAATCTCAACATATAGTTGACTTTCTCCACTTCGTTCAGTTGAAAAATATTGTTCGCTTATCATACAAGAAGAGTATAAATGGAGTAAAGATATTATTCAGTTCTTTAAAGAACACTTATAATATGTGGATATTTCTATGAGAAAGCTGTATTTTTTTCTCTTTTTGTAACTGATGTAGCGCCTCTGTTGTTCGTGCTCTTGTTGCTCCGACTATTTCTGCTAATTCTTCATGAGAAAGCGTTATGCTTTTTTCTGGAAAATATTTACTTAATGTTTCAAGCGCTATCCAGGTTCTATGGGTAAGGTTTTGAAACATCATTTCTTCAGAGGAAGCATTACTTTTGCGAAGTCTTTGAGAAAAAATTTGCATTAATTGTATCGAGATTTCCGGATAAGCATATAATATATTTTTAAAATCTTCTGGAGAGAGGACAAGTGCGTCAACTTTACGCATTGCCTCAACCGATGCAGATCTGTTTTGGCTAGTAATAAAGGCCATATCTCCAACTATTTCAAATTCTCCTGCAAATCCCAAATTAGCAACCATTCCATTTTCATTTAATCTATAAATCTTTGCTAAGCCATTATAAATAAAATAAATAGGACCTACAGTATCTCCTTGTCTAATAAATACTTTTCCCTCATCTATTGCAATCTCGTGCGTCTTACTTCCAACATCTAAAAAGGCTTGATCTGATAACGATCCAAATATTGAGAACTTTCTAAGAATTGCTGTTTTTTCAGTTATATCCATACATTGCATTATATCGTAACAAAGTACGGAGATCTATTCTGTGCTTTTCGAGACAATTAGAACTATTGTACGAAAGGAAAATATTGGTTATTTGATATAATCTCACTATGAAACACATTGCAATTATTGGAGCAGGTATAACAGGACTAATGACAGCCTTAGAACTCTCAAAAAAATATAAAATTACGGTCATTGATGCTGGTCCAAACCCAAAACATAATAGTCATACACACGGTGCAACATATAGTGGTTTTGATGCAAGACACATTTCTTATACTGAAACAGCCCCCTGGACGTCGAGTCACCGCTTCGAACTAATTACGAAAAATTCTTCAGAAAAAGGCTGGCTTTG
Source organism: Candidatus Levyibacteriota bacterium (assembly GCA_003152105.1). Taxonomy (GTDB): domain Bacteria; phylum Patescibacteriota; class Microgenomatia; order Levybacterales; family UBA12049; genus PALSA-1332. The sequence continues at coordinate 654,918 of PLZJ01000002.1, read as the reverse complement.
CATACCAAAAAACAAACTAAATAAGCTAGAAGTGGAATGGATTTCAAAATTTAAGGAAACATCACAAGACACAAAATCACATGATCTTAATACTTCCGTAGTAATAAATTTAAATAAAGAAGGGATTCGAATGTGGGAACTATTAGGAAATAAATATGACTTTCTACAACCTTTTAAACACGACACTGTAATGCCGATAATTTGCAGGAGCAAAGATGATTTACTTTCAGAATTTACATATGAACATTCTCTTGATAAAAGAGTAAGATTATGTGAAAACCAAGTTTTACCAGACACACTTTTACCATTTAATAATAGGCTCTCAATGCTTGGAGGTTTTGGATATTTTACTTTGTTTGGTAGTGCTTATTATGCTAAATCAATATGTCATAACATTGTTGAATATTTGAGTAAATTGGGTACGACTTTTATTTGGGATACAACAATTTCAGATAAACACTTGCTAAGTTCTGATTATTACTTCGAGAATCTAAAAGCAGATGCTCTTGTTTGTTGTAGTGGTGTATCTTTGGATACTACTCAACTTTTAAGCAAGTTTAACGTACTACTTGCAGGTGTTATTGGTTGTTGGGTTGAAGTGGATAATCCTGGTATAAAAGTAGCATGTAAAATATATGGACCTGAACCAGTTAATTACATCAATATTACTCCAAGTAAAACAAGTCTTCTTCTTAGTGGAGGGTATGGATTTGTTGGAAGTAGACCTCATAATGAAGCTTCGTTACTTGCAAAACCAATAATGGACGATATGCTTAAAGAAGTAAAACAATGGCTTCCCGATTCAACGATAAAAGCAACATCTTATTGCATAAGACCAGCTACTCCAACAGGAGTTCCCACGCTAGTGGTGAATCACAAAAATAAATTACCAATTATCATTGCTGTTGGACATTCAGCAGGAGGATTTACACAGTCTCCGGTAACAGCCATATCCATTAGTAAAGAAATCAGCTCTAATATTTAATGAATTATCAAATATTTTTTAGGATATATGATACAGCAGATTTCGGAGAATCACACAATTTAATTTTTGTTATATTCCTTTCATCCAAAAACTGATTTGAAAGATTCATTGACCACCCTTTCGTATTTTTAATTGTTGCTACTTTTTTATTACTCCTGTATGCCATGGCTAATTCTTGTAAAGTACCGGCTCCACCACCAAGTGCAATTATGCCGTCAGACATAGATATTATTAACCCTTCTTCTGCATAATTAGTTATACCACTTACCACTTCAACATCAACATACTTATTAGATTCTCCTCTATTATTTCCTCCTATTACCCCAACAGTAATTCCTCCATTTTCTTTAGCTCCACGACAAGCCTCCTCCATAATTCCCCCTTTTCCTCCACAAATTAATATAGATCCATTTTTTGCGATTAATGTGCCTATTTCATATGCAAGTTCATAAAGTTTATTGCTTGGCTTAGAAAATGGATATTCTTCAACACCTGCTGAACCTATTATGCCTATTTGTAACTTTTTCATACTCGTATTATACATTTTATTGTAATGATCTTATTGCTTGATAAAAAGCGTCTCTATCCTGCACATACTTCTGACAGTATGTGTCTCTAACTTGTTGTGACTTTTCAGTATTTCCTATAAGGGTTGAAATACTATTCAATGAAGGAATGCCACTTATACCTTGATAAACAATTGGAGTTATTATTGATTTATATCCTTCAACTCCACTTGGTTTTCCGTTTTTTTTATTTTGCGTAGGCGACAGTGCCATAAGTGAAGCTCCAAACCATTCTGCACCCCTGATAGGAAATGCTTCCTTAAGCGACATTAGAGTAGATCCACTCATTATTACGTCATCTATTACAATTATCATATTAGGTTTCATTTCTTTTATTTTTTCTCTTATAGGAACTTTATCTAATACTTCAACTCTAGATACATTTCCATTTGCGGAAACTTTCCTTTGCACATCAACACTAACTCTAGAAAAACCTTCTAAATCAATTTCCTCAAGTAATAAATCCTCAACAATCTTTGCACCATTTCCAGGAAAAACTAGTAATGTTTTTTTCCTATCAAGTGCTTTTAAGAAAGATTGCATTTTTAAGCTTAGCGTTTGTGTTAATTGACCCGCATCATATACCTCAACCCACCCTTTACATGACATAAGCAAGAGCTCAATCCCATCTGATAAAGAAGTGCTTGTTTTACAAGACACATCATCTATCGCAAGTCTTGTCTGCTTGTTATCAACAAGCACAAACTTGTTTCTATAAAGTCCAGGATAGTCTTGTAATAGCCGCTGATCAAAATCCTGTTCTAATACTGTTAATTTATTTTGTATATTTTCCATACTATTTTTTAAGCCACAAAAAAACCGCCTATTGGCGGTATTAATAATGTACTATGTAAACAAATTAAAACACCGCCATATTAGTGGTGTTATGATGATTATTTTTTTCTTCATTTAATCTCTTTATCATAAGCTTATATCCTCCATAACCTTTATTTAACCATTTACTTATTCTTGCAATCGTTGTTGAACTCATACCAGTTTTTTTAGTAATAATATCGTAATTAATATTATTTTCAAGCATATTAGCAACTTGCCATCTGGATGCAAATTCTTTGATTTCAGGTTCAGTAAGTAAGTCACGAAAGAATCTCCTTGATTCGTCTTCGTTTTTTAATGAAAGTATTGCTTTATATAGTTGACTTATATTTTTATTATATTTCATACTTTAGTTAGATAAAGTACGTTTTATTATATTACTTTATCAAAGTAAAGTCAATATGATAAATTTATACACTCAACAGTTTCGAGTTGCCTAATAATTACATATTTTATTGAAGTATTAGAAGTATTTAATAGATTATTTCAATGCTTTATTAATCTCTCTAAGTGCTGCTTTTCCGGTTCCAGCTAGTGTCCATCCCATTCCCCCATGTCCTACATTGTGTACAACTATCTTGTCATTTGGTCCTGAAGTTGCAGTGACTAAAGTCCCTGCTTTTCTGTACGGACGAAAACCAGAAGTTTCTCCCATATATTCTGCTTTTTTTAATTGCTCTTTTAGTTGATCAAATTCCTTTAAATCAATTCCTATCATATGATTAATTCGTTTAAGAATATCTTGTCTTTCTGGAATAGTTGGATCATCAGTACTATAGTCTCCTTCATGAAGATATAAAGCTCCTACAACTAGCAAATTATCTGATCTAGGAAGAACTATTAAATCCTCAGCGCTTACAATAGTATCTATTCCAGGATTTTTATAAAATAGCATATGTCCCTTTACAGCCTCTTAGCCTGTATCGGGGAATAATTCAGATGAACCAAGGCCTGTACAATTTACTAATACATCTCCAGGCAATTCATAAAATTCATCAGCAGATTCTATTTTTTTGGATACAAAATTTCCTCCTAACTCATTGAATTCCTGTCTTAAAGCTGTTAGCATAGCAGGTGAATTAATTGCAAGAGTTGTAAAATCATATCCATAAGAATACTCAAGAGGATTCTTAGGAACATCTCCAAATTCTTTTACAGGGCCAAACTTTTCGAGCATCCCTCTTAAATAATCTGGCATAGGCTCTGCATCCCTCATTAATTCAAAATTTCTTCGTCTTGCCATTGCTGAACTGTATCCTTCAACAATTTCTCTTTCTAAATAACTATCTAATGCATCCTCCATCCACTGAAGTTGATCTTCTTGCTCTCCTTTATTAAGACCTCCTTCAACGTATGGATACCACTGTGCAGATCCAGCATCAGATGCCCTACGGATGATTCTCTGTTGCTCGGGATTTTGAGCTAAAGTCGGATTGTATGGTTCAGCTTCAAATATTCTTACTTGTTTTCCACTTTTTAATGCTTCAATACCTGTGTTTAATCCTGATACTCCACCGCCAACAATATCTATTCTTGGACTTCTTCCTTGTTCACTTTTAGATTCTGCCATAGTATAAGTATATCAAAATTTACGAAATAGATTTGTTATATAAAGCAACTCCTATTTATTTTGCAGGGTTTAAATGTATATAGAAACTGTATTAATTCTTTTGTCTGAGGAATGCGGGAATATCCCACACTGATTCATCTTCTTCATTTTTGTCTTCAGTAGGAGTTACGGCAATGTGTCTATTTTCTTCTTCAATTTTTGCAATTGATGGAGCAGTGTTTATAAATTGTTGCATTCTTGCTCTATTTTGATCAAATCCAGTTGCAATGACAGAAATCTTCATTTGGTCATGCATTGATTCATCTATGGTTGCTCCAAATATAATATTCGCATCAGGATCTGCAGCTTGAGAAATTATTTTTGCTGCTTCATCTACTTCTGACATAGTTAAATCTGACCCTCCGGTAATATTAAACAACACACCACGAGCTCCGTTCATATCAATTTCAAGAAGAGGAGATGCAATTGCTGCTCTTGCTGCAGTTTGCGCTCTGTTTTCACCAATACCTGTTCCAATTCCCATGAGCGCTGAACCAGCATTTGTCATAATTGTTCGTACATCAGCAAAGTCGACATTAATAAGGCCGGGAAGGGTGATTAAATCTGAAATGCCTTGAACACCTTGAGTTAACACTGAATCAGCAACTTTAAATGCTTCAAGTAATGATAATTTTCGATCAACTACATCGAGTATTCGTTGATTTGGTATAACAATAAGCGTATCAACTTTATCTTTTAAATTTTCAATTCCTTCTTCACCGGCAACTGTTCTTCTTGTTCCTTCAAAAGTAAATGGTTTTGTAACAACAGCAACAGTTAATGCGCCAACTTCTTTTGCTGCCCTAGCAATAACTGGTGTTGCTCCTGTACCTGTTCCACCGCCCATACCAGCTGTTAAAAAGATCATATCTGACCCCTCTATCAAATCCTTTATTTTTTCATAACTTTCCTCAGCAGCAGTTGAACCAACTTCAGGATTACCACCACTACCTAGACCTTTAGTAAAATTTTCTCCGATTTGGATTTTTGTAGGTGCAGGATTTAATAACAGTGATTGTGCGTCAGTGTTAACTGCAACAAAATCTACTCCTTGGATAGAGCTTCCATTTATCATTGAGGCAATAGCATTGTTTCCGCCTCCCCCTATTCCTAGGACACGGATTTTTGCAAAATTTGTACTTTGTGGTCTAATTAACATATAGCTTTGGTATGCTATCAAAAAATGGGTAATTTTGCAAGCTCATAGGCATAATTATATAGGATTTTATGGAATAAAGGAACGGATAATTGAAAATATTTTTTTAGGCAGCTTACCAAGTGGAAGCTTTGGCATTGCGGAAAAACCAAAAGGAGTGCTTTGGGAAATATTTTCTGTTTTTGCACCATATAATAATAATCCTACGGCTGTGGCATATGGTGTGTCTTGTATTTCGTCTATTATTCCCTTCATGCCAGTTGGAATGCCTATGCGAACCGGCATAGCAAGCATTCTCTTTGCAGATTCTTGTGTACCAACAGTTCTTGCACCTCCACCGGTCACAACAATACCTGCTGGCGTAAGTCCGCCAAATCCACTTTTTTTAATTTCAAGTCCGATCATAGTAAAAATTTCATTAAGTCTTGGCCTAATTATTCCTTCAACAAGCGTTTTTTTGGAAACTTTACGAAGCTCTTCTGGAAGTGCAAGCGTTGAAAGATCTATTTCATCAGCACGTATTGCGTCTGTTTTCTTTTCTCTGCTCTCATGTCTTTCTTCTGCTGCTAATTCCTCTTCAACACTTGATAAAAACTTATCCCTAGGTGCCTTTGAAAGAAATAATTTTATTTTTTCAGCACTTTCAAGGGATATGCGTAGTCCAATTGCTAGATCGTTTGTAATGTGTCTTGCACCTATAGGAAGCACTGAGGAATATGCCACAGACCCCTCAACAAAAATTGATATATCTGTTGTTCCTGAGCCTATATCAACTAGCACTACTCCGAGCTCCTTTTCTGTATCAGTGAGTACTGACATTGAGCTTGCATACCCTGAAAAAACAATACCTTGTGCTTCAACTCCAACTTCAGAAATAGCTTTTTCTAAATTCTTTATTGAGGTCGTTAATGCTGAAACTATGTGTGTGTCGACTTCTAGTCTTACTCCCGTCATTCCTATAGGGTCTCTAATTCCTTCCTGCCCATCAACAGTATAGTTTCTTGGTAATACATGGAGAATTTCTCGAGAAGACGGAAGTGATATTGCTTTTGCTGCATCGATAACCCGAACTACATCAGTTTCAGAAATTTCTTTATCAGGATTTGAAACAGCGACAACTCCTTTTGAGTTTAAACTTTCTATTTGTGAGCCGCCAATTGAAACAATAACTTTTGACGCAGAATAACCTGCCATTCTTTCAGCTCCCTCTAAGGAACTATTAACAGCAATAACAGCATCTTCTATATCAACAATTTGCCCTTTTCTTATTCCAGATGCTTTTACTTCAGAGACACCAAGTACATTTACAAACTCATCAACTTTTGCAATCAGAGTTACAATTTTTGAGGTCCCAATATCTATTCCAACAACTATTTTCGCATCATTCATCGTGTGTTTTCAACTTCCATAACTGGCTTATCATAACGAAAATCCAAGCGTGAAAAACGCTTACCTTCTATTGTAAGACGTGTTGTAATCAGTTGTAAAGAGGCTATTTGATCTACTATATTTTTATTTGCAGCAAAATCAACCTCTTGACCAGTTGATAGGATTGTAACATATTCACCTCCAGTATAGGTTATTGACTTATATCTAACTCCTGATTTTTGTAATGAACTTTTTAATGCCTGCAATGGATTAAACACATCACTCCCACTTGCTATTGATCCACCAAATGGTATTGGCGATGTATAGGGGGGCTCTTTAAATATGACGCCAAACACATAAAGTGGGTATAATATGCCTGAAATTATTATACAAAAGCTTCCCAAATAAAGAAAAAATTTTCCGATTTTTTTATATCTTCCTTTTGCTCTTTTGCTTTGTATTGCCTTTACTTTTTTACTTCTTGCCATATAATCAAAAACGAAATTGTTTAAATGAGGGATGCATCATTTTTGACGCTTTACTACTTCGATTACTACATCTGTAATATGTTCTGCAGCATGCAAATGAAGTTCTTTTTGTTTATTGCTTTCATGCACCTTTAATTTAGAAAGCGTTTTCAACGCATCAAGAAGCGTCGATCTTGTTGCGAGATGCTGTTCTAGCACTATGCCATCAAATTTATGAGCTAAATATCTTGCGTTTTTTAATTGTTCTTGCTTACTTGAGTAAGGAAGCGGAATAAGTATAGCTCTTTTCTCAAAATATAAAAGTTCGGTTATTGTATTGATTCCTGATCGAGAAATGCAAATGTCTGCTTTTGAAAAATAAAATCCTATTTCATGTGGTGCGATAAATTTGGTTACCCAATATCTCTTTTTCTTCTCTCCGGAAAATGAATCTCGGAGCTGTTCTAGGTCTGAAAAATCATGAAATTCTTTCGCATCCCCTGTTTGATGAATAACATTATATTTCTGAAGTAATAATGACAATGATTCTTTAATCAAAACATTTATTGCATGGGAACCTGAACTTCCTCCAGTTATAAATACAATAGGTAACGAATCAGAAAAAGGAAGTTTCATATTTGTTTGGGGATGTAAAATAGCATCTCTAATTGGATTACCCGTTACAATTGTCTTTTCTTTTGGAAAATACTTAAGAGACGTTTCAAAAGATATACAAATTTTTGAAGCAATTTTTGCAATTGTATGATTCGCAGCACCTGCTTCTAAAGTCTGTTCGTGAATAACGATTGGAATGCCAAGTAGTTTTGCAGCAAAACAAACAGGTACAGATAAATAGCTACCAAATCCAAGCACAACATCTACTTTTTCTTTATGTAACATGCGAAGTGCTTGAGAAACACCATAAGGAAGCTTAAGAAGTGATGGTATGGTGTGCTTTGTAAATCGTCGCTGTAATCTTCCTGTTGTAAGGGATAAAAATGGAATACCAAGTCCAGTAATCGTTGTGTGTTCTAAGGATACAGTTTTATCCCCTTCAAGAGCGTTTTTTCTGCCAATAAAAACAATATCTGCTTTACCTTGTAGTTTTTCAATAACTGCCAAAGCTGGAGTAAAATGTCCACCGATTAATGCCACTTTCATAGACTTTTATCTTCATATTGTATCATTTATTTGCTCTGTTTTGAGATGTTAAATAGAATTCCGACAGAACACAGATCAATAACAAGTGCAGATCCTCCATATGAAATAAAGGGAAGAGGAACTCCGGTTAACGGAAGCAGAGCTGTTTGTGCGGCTAGATTAACAAATGCTTGTACTGCCAGAAATGAAGTAAGAGATGCAGCGAGTAATCTTCCAAAATTATCCTTTGCCCGAAACGCAATCACAAATCCTCGCCAAAGTAACAATATGTAACACAAAATAAGAAGCGATGCGCCTATAAATCCAAGTTCTTCAGCAATTATTGCAAAAATTGAATCTGTTGTATTTTCTGGTAAAAAACCATATTTTTGCAATGAATTACCAATCCCAACTCCTGTTAACCCACCACTTCCAAGCGCTATTAATATTTGGCGTACCTGATATGATGAACCAACCGCTGCTTGATTAGGATTTAAGAATGTTGTTAATCTACTTGCGCGGTAGGGCTCTATTTTTACAAGAATAAACCCAATAATACCAATAATTGGGATACTTCCAAGAAGATACTGAACATTTCCTCCTGATAAAAAATATACAATAAGTGCTTCAAGAAGAATAATAATTGCCGTTCCTAAATCAGGCTCTGCGATAACAAGCAGTAATATAAGACCCATAAGTAACAGGAATGCAAAAAATCTATGTTTTTCTTTATGAGAAAACCAAGCGGCCAGATAAATACCAAGTGTTAATTTTACAAACTCTGCAGGTTGCAAAATAAATGCTCTTAAATTTATCCACCTATGCGCTCCGTTAACAGGTCCAGTACCAATACCAGGTAAAAAAACAGCAAGCAGTAAGGCTATCGCAATCATAAGAAGCGGAAGTGCAAACGTATAAAATTTATGATAATCAATAATTGAGCAAATAAAAAATGCGATTACACCAATACACACCCAAATACCTTGATCTTTAATATAATGATACTTATCACCAAAATCTCTAAATGCAATATATGATGAAGCATCATAAATAATTAGTAGTCCAAATAGGGTTAATCCAAATACAAGAGCAAGGAGAAAAAAATCAGCTTTTTTGATTTTCATATATGAATATAGTATCAGTATTCGAGGTTTTTGTATAGAAAATGAGGAGATTATTTACCAAGAGCAAGATATAAACCAAGTACTGCAAAGAAGAAGCCAATGAGCCAAGCTCGCATAACAATTTTTGGTTCCTCCCATCCCCTATGCAATAAATAAAGATGTAAAGGGGCAACAGTAAAAAGTTTTTTCTTTAAAAAGCGTTTTGAAAGTAGCTGTAGCAACGAAGATGCAACTTCAAATACGAAAAACCCTCCAATTACCGCTAAGGCAAGCGTTTTATCAGTAAGTAGCCCTATAATTGCAAGAGAGGCTCCAAGAGACATTGATCCGACATCTCCTAACCAAATTCTTGCTCGATAAACGTTAAAATATAAAAATGCAGCAACAGATCCAATAAGCACTGCAATAAATATACCTAGTGATTTATCTAAATATGAAGAGGAAGTAATTGCCAAAAATGCTAACAAGCAAATTAAAAATAATCCTGGAGCCAATCCATCTAACCCATCGGTAATATTAAAAGCATTTGCGAACGAAACAATAATAAGCGCTGCAAATGGAATGTATACATAACTTAAATTAATTGAACGTATACCGTGAATATAAATTGTTGAATAGCCGAGTTGATAAAATAAAACTACTGAGACAATAAGCGCTATGATAAATTGTAATATTAATTTATATCTTATTCGAAGTCCAAAAAACCCTGTTTTTACATTTGTTAACTTCTTTATATCGTCATAAAGTCCAAGTAAACCAAACCCAACGAACGTAAAAATAATGACAAAATTTTCCCACGGATTGGTGACAATACCAAGCATTACATACGACCAAAGCGTTATTGCGACAACCACTAAGATTATTAAAATTCCTCCTCCAAAAGGGGTTCCAACTTTCCACGTATTAAATTTATCAAATATATGTGTACGGTTATTTTGAAAATCTTTTGTTAATTGATGTTTTCGACGAAGTTTTATTCTATAAAGAAAATCAATAAAGGGAATAAGCAGTATTATCGTAATAAATGCAGATAAAATTATAAGTCCTAAGAGTTGCGCCATATTTTTTTATTATACCTTTATGATCGTATAAGTTCAACCAATTTTATGCAAGAGGCAAGCTTAAATGATCACAAAATTTCCTCGAGTACAATTTCTGCTTCTTTTCCTTCGAAAACAACGACATCATGGGAAGAACAATTTTCTCTTAAAAATTTGGCAATATTTTTACTACTATCTACTTTTACAAAACATTCCCCATCACCATCTACTATACCTTTAAGTATTGATTTATAGAAATTTTTATTAGTTAAAAAAAGATAATCACATACAACTGATATCTTTTTTGCGATTTCATAGTGCTCACTACTTGCCCTTTTACCTAGTTCAATCATTGGCTGAAGTACAAAGATGCGTTTATTTTTAAAAAGTTTCATATATTCCAAAGCAGCAAGCACCGCATGTGTATCTGTATTAATCGTGTCATCAATAATAGTGGCTCCTGAAACCGTATTTCTTTTTCGCATAGTTTTTGGTAATGAGGAAAGTGAAAGTACTGCCTTTTTGATTTCTTCAGGTTTCATACCAAGTGTGTCTGCAAGTATTATTCCCGGCAATATGTTTTCAATATTCTGAGGTCCAATAAGTGGTGATTTAAAGTGCATTTTTTTGCCACGCAGCTCAACTTCAAATTCAATATAAGATTTTTGGATATGGATATTTGTTGCTTTCACATCATATGGAAATCCGTTTTGATACCCATATAATACTTTTCTTTTCTTAGTTTTTTTATATAATTTATAGACATTTTCATTATTTCCATTAAATAAACCCAACCCATCTTTTGGTAGTGATTGAATAAGCTCATACTTTGCGTCCATTGTTTTTGATATATCACCTGACAATGAAGCGTGCTGTGAACTAATACCTGTTATTACACCAAATTTTGGTGATACAATTTCAGCCATTTCCCTCACATCTCCTCTTTTATGCATTGCCATTTCAGCAACAATAATTTGTGTCTTAGGATTAACTTTATCAGTAATTGTTTTTGCTATGCCAAAAGAAGTGTTATGTTGATTTTGTGTTTTAACTACATTGAATTTATTTTTTAAAATTTGTGCAATAAATTCTTTGGTAGTAGTTTTCCCATAACTCCCCGTAACACCAATAACAGTAATATTTTTATTTTTATTTAATTTTCTCATTGCCGCATCTGTATACCAATCTTTGTATAAATTTGTTGGTAAACTTAAAATAAATACGAGAAACGTTATAAAAAATAAGACACCTTTATCAATGATTAATAACCAAAAATATCTGTCTTGTGTCAACGGAATTGTGTAAAGAGCAACTGCAATAAAAAGTGCACTTATACAAAACACCATAGCTTTAATAGTAAATTTTGGCAAATAAAGTGTGTGTAAATAATATTCTTTTATAACTGAAAACCCTTGCACAACAAATAAAACACCTATTAAAAATTGATAGCCTGCTAAAAAATCTGGATTTAAGACAATATATGCAAAAAGAAAGATAAGGAGTAACTTAAGAAATGCCACAGGAGAAAATAGAATATATCTTCCCTGCGTCGTTTCCTTTAAATGTGTATACATTCTCGTATAGCTATAGTCATTATGTTGCCACAAATAAACCCAGAAAAATATATTTCTAGTAATCCATAAAAAAAATCCTGTACTAACAACAAGATATAAAATACTCATAAACAAAACATTATTTTCAGTGATGTATACTTTACTTCACCGTGACGCTTTTTGCAAGATTTCTTGGCTTATCAGGATCTTTTACTCCTTTTTCTATTGCAAGATAATATGCAAGAAGCTGTCCTATGACGACTTGTGGAATAATAGTTGCTTCTTTTAGATCTGCTGTTTTTAAAAAGTAGTCAAATACTTGATTATCGATTGGTGAGAATCCGATAATATATCCACCTCTTGCTTTAACTTCTTGGGCATTTGAAATAATTGAGGCATATGTCTCGTCATTTGGTGCAACAACAATACAAACCGAACCTTTCTCAATTAAGGCTAAGCTTCCATGCTTGAGTTCTCCCCCGGCAAATCCTTCTGCGTGTATATACGCCGCTTCTTTTAACTTTAATGTTATTTCAAGTACTGCGGCATAAGAAAGACCTCTTCCGATTAAATAAATATGTTGACGCGGTGCTAATTTCTTTGCTAATTTTTTTATCTTATTAACTTCAGTTACTGATAGAATTCGCTTCACATCTTTTGCAGCCGCTTCTAGTAATAGACTTCCTTCATTTTGTTTTTTTTCAAATGAATATGCACAAAGAAGTAGAACCGACAGCATTGCGATTAATGCTTTTGTGGACATAACTGCTTTTTCTACTCCTGCATTAAGAAATAGTTTCGTATCAGCTAACCGGTACATAGTCGAACCAAGACCATTGGTAATTACGGCAATTTGTGAACCTTTTTTAAGCGCTTTAGAAAGTGGCTCAACTACATCAATTGTTTCACCACTTTGAGAAATTCCAATTACCAATGATTTCTTAGTTAAATAATCTTCTAAGTAATTAAATTCTGAACCAATTGAAAAGTTTATGTGTTTTTTCGCAACTTTTGAAAATAAATAAGTACCATATAATGCTGCGTAAGAAGCACTACCACATCCAACAATAAAAGTACCGTAGGCACGTTCAATTTCATTTGTTAATTTTTGCACATCTTCTTTCCCATACTTTGCAATTTGAGTAATAATTACTGGTTGTTCATATATTTCCTTTAGTACAAAGTGTTTATATTTTCCTTTTAATGAAGATTTATAATCCCAGTCAATAACTGTTATAGTTGGAGTAATATATAGCCCTGAACTACAATCTCTTATTTCAAATGTCTTTCCAAGCTGTATTAATTGATTATCTTGTACAAAATATACATTTTTTGTGTGACTTGCAATTCCTATTGGATCAGACGAAATAAAATATTCTTCTTTTCCAATTCCTACAATGAGTGGTGAGCCAACTTTAATTGCAATAATTTCATTTGTAAGAAGTGAGAGTACAACAAGTGCATTTAATCCTTTTAACCTTTTGAAACACTTCTCAACTGCATTTGAAAGTGAGGTAGTTTTTGCATATTCTTCAATTAAATGCACAGCGACTTCTGTATCTGTTTCTGATAGAAAGACATGACCCTTTTTTAATAATTCCTTTTTAAGATCTAGAAAATTTTCTATTATACCGTTATGGAGTAAGGCTATTTGCTTTGTACAATCAAAATGAGGATGCGCGTTTATTTTTGTAATTCCCCCATGCGTTGCCCATCTTGTATGACCTATACCAATACTACTTTTAGGAAGGGATGTTTGCACTCCTTCAATTTTGCCAATTTGTTTCTGGATTTCTATGTGACCATTTGTAACAACAGCAATTCCCCACGAATCATATCCTCTATATTCAAGTAATTTCAATCCTTCAAGAATAATTGGTGCAGCAGTATCTTTTTTACCAATATATCCAAAAATTCCGCACATATGTTATATAATCGTTAATAGCTCATCAAGTGTTTTTATTTGATAATCTGGTAAATAATCATCTTCTATATCATTTGGTAAAGCACTATTTTTTCTGTTAATCCAAACAGTTTTTACCACATTGTTTTTTTTCTTAATGAGGAGTAAGAAATCTAAGAAATCATCAATTACATATATACGCATGTCTTTATATTTGGCAAATACTTGGTCTATTTCTGTATCTTTTAAATTATAGATATGAATATTTTCTTCATTAATAAAGTTTTGAATAGATGAAATCTTTGTTTTTTGAATTTGTGTTTCTCCCGTTGATAAAATACCAAGCGTTATCCCTTTTTTTGAAAGGTCTTGGATCGTTTTCTCCACTTCATCATACATACCATCGAAAAAGTTATCTCCTTCAATTATCAATTCCATTAATTTTTCCTCAGGAATGTTAAGTTGCAATTGTGTATTAATTGTTTTAAGTATTGTCTTGGGATTTGTAATTTTTTTATCTCTTTCGTTTTTATATATACTCCTTACTTGTTGTAAAAATGCTTCTTTTGAACCAGATGTATGATAAGAGTAGAGTTTATTAAAAATATTATTTCTAAAAATTTCCGTATGAAATAACGTACCGTCAATATCGAGCAGAATAACTGTATCAAACCAATTATTCATAGGAAAGAAGCAAGCGATAAATATGAGAATCTCTTATAACAAATCCGTGTTTTTCGTATAAATGTTTGGAGGCTTGATTTCGAGAAATTGAAGAACTTAAATTAAGTGAAGTAACTTTTTGGCTTTTGGCTTTTTCAATAGCGTGTTCTAAAAGCATTGAACCCACACCTCTACCTCTAAAAGATTTATCTACTACTAAATCCTCCAACCAACCTTTGGTTCTGTATGGTATGGTAAATACACAAAGCGTAATCATGCCTGCAATTTTATTTGTCATTTGATCTATGGCAATATACAAAAAGGTATTTTCACTGCGAAGTATCTTTTCAAGTGTTTCTTTTGTAAATGGTTCAAAGGTCGTTCCAAGTTCTTTGATTAGTGATGAGATTGAGGAAACGACTTCTTCGGTAACATTTTTTACTTCTTTAACATATATTTCTTGATCCATATTACTGTAGCTCCATTAATTTATGCGCTTCTTCTAACTCTTCTGGTGTATTTACGCCCCTCCAGAGCACCATTCCTCCCTGAACGGTTTTAACAATCTTATTATTTTCTATTGCTATGTCAACCAAATCAGTTAAATAATATTCTCCAGTAACTGGACTTTTTTTTACTATTGGTAAATATTCATTTAAAAAATCTACTTGAAATAAGTAGCAGCCTGGATTAATTTCTTTAATTTTCTTTTGTTCTTCAGTAGCATCTTTTTCTTCAATTATTGCTACAGCTTCTCCTTCATTATTTCGAATAATTCTTCCTAAACCAAACGGATTTTCTTGATCAATAGTTAGAAATGTTACGACAGCATCACTTTCCTGATGTGTTGAAAAGAGCTTTTGAATAAGATGTAATTGCTTCTCAATATATAAAACAGCGTCATCACCATACACAATTAAAACGTCAGTAATTGTTTTTGGTAATTTACCAAGCCCAACTCTTACCGCATGTGAGGTACCCAATTGTTCTTCTTGTTCTGCAAATAATACGTTTTCATTTTTTAACGCATTCATGACTGATTCTTTCGCATACCCGACTACTACGACTATGCTTTGGATAGGTAGTTTTTGCATAAAATGAATAATATGTAAAATCATTGGCTTATTTGCTAAATGCAAACTTACCTTGTTAAATGTCTCAGATTGCATTCGTCTCCCTTTTCCAGCAGCAAGTATAATTGAACCAAATACCTGATTTTTGTTATTCATCTTCCTCCTTTAAACGCTTTATACTAGCTCCAATATTAGTTAATCTCTTTTCGAAATCTTCATATCCACGATCTAACTTCTCAATGCCAAATATTGTTGTTCTTCCTTTTGCAACCAGCGCTGCAAGTACTATTGCAGCTCCTGCTCGTATGTCAATTGTCGAAACAACTGCATCATGAAGCTGTGTTGGTCCATATACGCGAATTGCATGAAAATACGTTTTTTTATCATCTGCTAAGTTAAAATTATACAGTTCTTCTGGTTTTTCAACAGAAGGATTAAATAGTTCAATTTTTGCTCCCATTCTCTTTAAATCTTTAACATAGCCAAACTTATTTTCAAATACCGTTTCATGGACAAGTGACACTCCTGTAGCTTGTGTCATTAATACTGCCCATGGAGCTTGCCAATCAGTCATAAATCCAGGAAAAATACTTGTAGTAGTATCAGTTGCAACTAACTGATCTTTATAATAAAAACGTATTCCGTCTTTTTTAACTTCATATCCTCCATGCGCTTGGTCTAGCTGTTCAAGAAAATCTTTTATCGCAAGCGGGTTTGCATCTTTTATAAAAACATCGCCTTTGGTGATGATAGCTGCAATGGCAAATGTTATTATTTCATTTCTATCTGGTTGTATACGAAAGTGTGTTCCATGAAGTTTATCTACACCAATAATTTCTATTTTTCTTTTACTTGTTCTTTTTACTTTTGCTCCCATTTTGTTTAATAAATCTATTAATTCATCAATTTCCGGTTCTTCAGCTGCGTTTTCTAAAATTGTCGTACCTTTTGCCAAAACCGCAGTTAGGATAAGTGTTTCTGTACCAGTATGTGTGTTTTTCTCAAATCTGTAGGTGGCACCTTTTAATCCAGTCGTTTTTGCATGGAAATACCCATCATCACTAAAATATGAAATTGTAGCAGAGAGTTGTTTTACTCCTTCTATTGTTCTATCTATTGGACGTGCACCAAGTCTACAACCACCTGGATTAGGTATAATCGCTTCGCCAACTCGCGCAAGTAGTGGAGAAATAAACATAGAAGATGTTCTAGCAAGCGCTGCTTTATCTAATGGAATTTGATGTTTCTTTATTTCTTTTGCCTCTATTTCAACCCCATGATCAGTTATTACAACAGATATTCCCAAATCTTTCATAATATCTACCATTACAAAAAAATCTGAAATAAGAGGAATGTTTTCAATAGTTACCTTTTCAGAGGTAAGACATGCTGCAACAAGAGTTTTTAATGCCACGTTTTTAGCACCGGATACATTTGTTGTTCCATTTAATACTTTACCACCTTGAACAATAAATTTATTCATTAAATCCTATTACGTTACTTTGAATCGGTAACGAAACTCCAAACTTTGTTTTGACACTTTGTTTTATTTCTTCAAATAAATTCATGACATCTAAAGCAGTTGCATTTCCGTTGTTTGTAATAAAATTGCTATGAAGAGATGATATCATCGCATCCCCAATCTGCTTCTTTTTAATTCCGGCATTTTTTATTAAAAAATCTGCTGATGTAATACTTTGAGGAGTTGGAATTTTCATAGCATCTGCAATTGAAATATCTCCAAAAGCAAGTCCCAATGACATACCATTTGGATAATATGTTGCTCTATATGCACTTGCCTCATTGCCTCTTTCCCATAGTTGTGCTTTATCTTTTGCCTCAAGTATAAACGTTACTGAAACAATAATTTCCTCACAACTTGCAAGCTTACTTTTGCCAATTGTGGTTGCTAAATAAGTAGTATCAACCTCCTTAAGTTCACCCTGACAATTAAGTATTTTTATTTTAAATAATGCATCTTTTAAGTAAACATTTCTTGGGAAGTACCCTGCGTTCATAACTATTGCTCCTCCAATTGTACCAGGTAAACCTAGCTGATATTCAAGCCCTGAAAATCCATGTTCAATGCTAAAACGTACTACCTGATTTGTTAAAACTCCTGATTCAGCATATAAAATTGTTTTATCAACACTAAGTTTTCTGTTTGCAATTTTTCCACTCATGCCGAAAATATCAAATTTTCTTGTATTATTTTTTATAACAAAGCCGTTGAAACCTTTATCTGAAAATAAGACGGTAGATCCTCCGCCTAATATATAAACTGGAATATGTAGTTTATAGGAAAGTAAGAATGCCTTCATTAGATCAGTAGCAGTTTCGGCTTCAAAATAATAAATAGCCATTCCACCAATTTTACATGAGGTGTGATTTCTCATTGGCTCGTTACTTTTAACTCTATGAGCACCAAGTTCTTGCTTTAATTCTTTTAGTATTGAATCTTGCTTCATGTTTTATGTAATGAAAACTGTTCTGCTATTTTATATACATCTCCTGCACCCATAGTGACGACTATTGTACTATAACTATAGTCCTGTTTGGATATATATTCTACCACATCAGCACTTGATTTTAAGAAAATGACACTTTTATGTGTTTTTCTCACCTCTGAAGCTAAATGACTTGCAGAAAATGATGTGTCTATGTCTTCTCGTTCTGAAGGAAATATTTCAGTAAAAATAACCGTGTCAGCCTTAGAAAAACACGTAGAAAATTTGGTAAAAAGATCTTTTGTTCGAGAATAGGTATGAGGTTGAAATATACAAACTATATGAGACGAGGAATTAGCGTCTTTTAATGCTTTTAAGGATTTTTGGATTTCAGTTGGATGATGAGCGTAATCATCATACCACTTCGCGCCACTTGGAAGATTTCCTAAATATTCAAGTCTTCTTTTGCTTCCTTTAAACGTACTCAAAGCTAGTTTAATTTGCTCGCTTGAAAGTCCAGCCTCTGTTGCAACAATATATGCTGCTGTTGCATTTGAAATATTATGGGTACCAAAAAGTGGAATAGAAAAGTCTCCAAGCGATATACCCCCTCTTTCGAGTGTAAAAAAAGTTTTTTCAGAAGAAGGAGTAATTCTTGTAATTACCACATCACTTTGCGCAGATTGTCCAAAAGTTATTACGTTTCCGGTATATTCTTTTAGTAGCATCTTTGTCTGTTCATCATCAAAATTTGCTACCAAAGTCCCCTCTTTTGGCAACTTATTTGCAAACTGTAAAAATACCGTTCTAATCTCATCAATTGAACTATATATATCCGTGTGATCAAGTTCAATATTTGCAATTACTGCAATTTGTGGGCTTTGCAATAAAAGCTTTGGTGTTTTATCATGTCTTGGGTCTGAGACATACTCATCAGCTTCTGCAATAAAGTATTCACCTTTTCCAAAATGACCAGGAAATGGCAATGAAGAAATCATGCTTGTTCCAATAATATAACTCGGGTCTAGTTTGTTTTGAGACAAAATAGTTGCAATAATCGCTGTTGTTGTCGTTTTGCCGTGAGTTCCCGAAACTGCTATCCCTTTAAATTTTCTTTTAAATAAATCCCCTTTCATAAATACTCCTACCGCTTGACCTTGGGTTAAAACAGGAGTACCTATTTTCTTTCCTTCTATAACTTCGATATTATCCGCTCCACCATGCGCTCCTGTAAAAATGATTAGATTTGCACCAATAACATTATCTTTTAAAAAACCGTTAAAAATTTCGATGCCTGCTTTTGCTAAAGGTTCGTCTGTAATAAATGACTGGTCAAGATCAGAACCAGTAACTTTAGCGCCACTTTCTTTTGCAATAATGGCAAGTGGTGTCATACCAACTCCTTTTATGCCAACAAAATGAATGTGTTTATATATATTCATATATTATTCTAGCGTTGCTCGAGCGCTTTTTTGACAACCGCAAACTCATCCCATGACTCCTCACCATGTCCTAGATTCATAGATTTTTCATGCGCTTTTCCTGTACAGATAACCATATCATTTCGTTTTGCCATGGCAATTGCAGTAGTAATTGCCCTAGTTCTATCAGGAATTTTAAGCACTTCAATTTTTCTTTTTTTGGATATACCTTGCGCAATTTGATCAATGATATGATTTACATCTTCTGATCGAGGATCTTCAGCCGTTAGAATAATAACATCTGCATACTTTGATGAATTTTCACCCATAACTTTTCGCTTTGCTACATCTCTTTTTCCTGCACTACCGAACACATGGATAATTCTACCTTTTACTTGTGGACGAACTGAAGAAAGTATTTGTTCAAATGAATTTGACGTATGTGCAAAATCAATCATTACACGAAAGTCTTTTTGATATACAATTTGTGCTCTACCAATAGGCGCTTGAAACGAATCAATTGCTGAAAGTATGGTTTCTTTTTCAATACCAAGTTGTAAGCAAGTACTTATTCCTGCAAGTACATTATACGTATTATAGTTTCCAAGAAGTGTCGTTTTAAATGGAAAAAGCTCAGGCGTTATATCAGCATCAGAAAGTCCGTAAGTCAGAATGTTACCTTTGTATTTTTTTTTGGTTAAAAATGCACTAATATATGAATAAGATCGATCGTCTTTGTTGATAATACTTTGTTTCGATGATAGGAGAAGCTTAGCTTTTGTCGTAACATATTTTTCGTAGGTTTTGTGATAATCCAAATGCTCATCTGATACATTTGTTATTACACCAATTGTAAAAGGAATTCCCCATACTCTATATTGATCAATTCCATGAGATGTCGCTTCAATGACCATATATTTTTTTTCAGTATCATTGCCACTTACTAATGCTTTTTTTATAAATTTTTGTAGTTGTGATGGGGCTGGATTAGTAACGTGAAATCCAACATCATAGGTTGTGCCATTTATTATCGCACCAACTGTTGAAACCATAGACACTTTTTTTTGTGCAGTATTTAAAATGTGATAAATAAGAGAAGTTGTAGTAGTCTTGCCATCTGAACCTGTCACGCCTATAACCGTTAACTTTTTCGATGGAAACCCATGAGATAAATTTGCAACAATTGCCCGGAGTAAATGGTAGTAATTTTTTACTCTCTGCATACAACGTATTATACCGTTTTTCCTACGTTTTCTCTACAAATGATATATAATACACTTTATGCGAATAGGCAAAGATTATATAGGAGTAGGCGTTGGTGCTGCCATATTAAATGAACAAGGACAGATTTTTCTTACTTTACGTGGAGAGAAAGCCAAAAACGAGCAAAATAAATGGGAGCTTCCTGGAGGAACTGTGGAGTTTGGAGAAACTATTGAACGTGCGTTAAAACGCGAAATTAAAGAAGAACATGGGGTAGATATAAAAATCATTACACTACTTGGTATTTGTGACCATATTATTCCAAACGAAAAACAACATTGGGTATCACCAACGTATATTTGCAGGATCGTAAAAGGGACGCCTCGCATCTTAGAACCAGAAAAATGTAAAGAAATAGGATGGTTTTCAATTGAAGACGCTGAAAAATTACGACTAACTATTGTCACAGACTATGATCTACAACTGCTAAAGCAAAAAATTAATAAAGAAACACTATCCTAATTTTGATGATAATTAAAAATAAAAGCAAAAAAACTGTTCTTAATAAACATGCTTCTTATTCATATTCACTGCTTGCAAAATCTGTCGGTCTCATAGGGCAGAAGAAGGCAAAAGCCATTGTATTAACAACACGTTTTGGCATTCATACATTTGGTTTACGATTCCCAATAGATGTGATTATATTAAATAATAAAAATGAAGTTGTTGTGCTTAAAAAAGCATTACATCCAAATAGAATTTTTATGTGGAATCCCAAATATAAGCAGGTAATAGAACTTCCAAACAAAGCAATAACATTATCAAAAACTACCAT
Source organism: Candidatus Levyibacteriota bacterium (assembly GCA_003152105.1). Classification (GTDB taxonomy): domain Bacteria; phylum Patescibacteriota; class Microgenomatia; order Levybacterales; family UBA12049; genus PALSA-1332. Next base: position 633,531 of record PLZJ01000002.1, on the reverse strand, counting down.
AAATGATATAATTACGATTATATGAAAGAGGAAATTTCAATTGATGACTTCGCAAAGCTAGACATTAGGATTGGAACGGTAATTGAAAGTATTCGTAAGGAAAATTCTGAAAAACTCATACGATTAACGGTTGATTTCGGTATTGAAAAAAGAACAATTTTTACTGCTCTATACCCACTCTATGAACCTTCATTTTTTTTACATAAACAACTCGTTTTTCTCTTCAATTTAAAAACACGGAAAATGATGGATGAGGAATCACAAGGAATGATGCTTGCTGTTGATGGTGAATCATTACCTATTCCTCTAATACCCGCGTCTTCTGTTCCTAACGGGTCTTCTATTAGATAAATTATGGGTCATTTGGAACTGAGGGTGGAATATTGTAGTAATTTAACAAATCTTTCGCAATTGTAAAAAAAGTTGGTGCTGCTGTTTCAGAACCATAAATTGAGCTTGAAGGCTCATCATAAATAACAAGCATTGAGAATTTTGGGTTATCAGCAGGGGCAAAACCAATAAAAGAAGCAACCGTTTTACTAGGATCATAGTGTCCTGAAATTGGAATTTGAGCAGTACCTGTTTTTCCCGCTATTCTATATCCATGTAATCTTGCAAATTGCGCTTCTCCTTTATTAACTGCATCAACTAAAATTTCAGTGATAACTTGTGCTGTCTCAGCCGAAATTGGTTGATTTATTTCTCTTGGTGGTATTGTCACTACCTCTCCATCATCAGACTGAATTTGTGAAACAACATGAGGCTGCATTCGCTTGCCACCATTTGCAAGTGCAGAGAAGGCTTCCAAAAGCTCAATTGGGGTAACATCAATTCCTTGACCAAAACTTGCCGTTGCAACGTCTATGGATCTCCATTGATCTACAGATCTAAGCTCCGGCACTGCTTCGCCTTGTAAATCAATATCAGTTTGATGACCTATGCCAAACGCATTTAAATAAGAATATAATCTATTTAAACCCATTTTTTTAGACACAAAAACCATTCCAGTATTATCTGAATGAATAATTACATCTGTCATTGAGGTATTTGGAAAATAATTATTATCCCACGTTCTAATATCAAAGCCACCAAGTGAAACAGGACCAGAGCAAATATCACATTTTGTATCAGGAGTGACGACGCCTGCATCAATTGCTGAGGCCATAACTATTGACTTAAAGGTTGAACCAGGCTCATAAAAATCCGAAATAATAGGGTTAATGTATGTTTGAGGAGGATATTGCCAAAATGTTTGTGGATCAAATTTAGGGTAGACAGCCATTGCAAGAATACTCCCTGTCTTAGGATCCATAATAATTGCCATGCCTTGTTTAGCACCGTATTTCTCAACTCCGTCTTTTAATTTACTTTCTACATCGTATTGAATAGCACGATCAATACTAAGTTTAATAGTCTGACCATTTTGTACACCAGTTTGCGTTGTTGCTTGTGCAAGTATTGGTCTGCCAAACGCATCATGTATTTCAACTGATTGTCCAGCTTTCCCTTTTAATAATCTGTCATAATACCCTTCTAATCCAAAATATCCTTTATCCTGTCCAAGTTCATCTTTACCTAAAAAACCAATTAATTGCGCAGCCATTGATGCTTCTGGGTAAAAACGAGAATATTGTTCTTCATAACCAATACCGTTTACTTTTTCTTGATCGATTTTTGCTTTAATGGAAAAATCGGCGTTATAATACAGTGGTACCCAAAATCGATTTAAGGATAACTGAGCACTAATAGATGCTGGATCAACTTGCAAATCGTTTCCAAGTATTTTTGAAATCTCATCTTTGTTTTCAATTTCTTTTGGATTTGCAAATACTAAATAAGAGACTTTATTTGCGACAAGTGGAAAACCGTCATTTGCGAGTATTTCGCCACGTTTAGGGGAAACAGTTATTAATGCACCGTATTGCGACTTACCAAGCGTTGTTAATTCTGCTGCTTTTACTACTTGCCAATATAATAATCTAACAATTACAAAACAAAACAGAATAACAAGAGTACCTAATGTAAATCTATACCTCCAATTCATTGTGTGGTAGCTGTTTGTTCTACCTGCGTTACAAAATAATCATTGGTATTACTTTGAAATCCAAGCTTTTGTGCTTTTTGAGAAATAGTCACAAGAGATGCTGCAGCTAAATATTTCTGAGCAATTATATAATTTTGAGTATTAAGTACGCTTATTTGTTTTTGCATTTGACCAAGCGTAATACCGGTTGTTGCAATAGTATTTGTTATCGCTATTTTCAAAACAGCAAGCACAATAATTAGTATAAATAAAAATAGTAATAAATGCACTGGTCTTTTCATAGTTTCTCAAAAGCTCGAAGCTTTGCACTTCTGCTTCTTATATTAGTAAGTACTTCTTTTTCTGTTGCTTGCAAAGGCTTTTTTGTTATTATTTCTCCGAGTTTTCTTTCTTTAAATTTAGCAAATGTTTGTTTTACAATTCGATCTTCAAGAGAATGAAACGAAATAACAACCAATCTTCCTTTTGGCTTTAATAAACTTAAGGCATCCGGTAATGCTCTTTCCAAATTCACTAACTCATCATTTACTGCAATTCGAAGTGCTTGAAATACTCGAGTAGCAGGATGCATGTGTCCTTTTGTTCGAACGGTGTGTAGGATAAGATCTGATAAATCGTATGTTGTTACAAGTGATCTAGTTTTTCGTACTTCAACAATTTTCTTTGCTATCTTATATGCGAATGGTTCTTCTCCATATTTTGTAAACAACAATGTCAATTCTTTTAATCCTAATCCATTTATTAGATCAGAAGCTTTAACTCCAAGCTCTTCATCTAAACGCATATCAAGATCAGCATTTCTCTGAAAACTCAGTCCTTTTTCCCCTGCATCTAATTGATGACTTGAGACACCTAAGTCAAATAATATTCCATCAACTCTTGAATAATCATGTAAATGTGCTATTGTTTTTATGTTTCTAAAATTACCTAGTGAAACGATCAAGTTTCCTCTTTCAATATCAAGTTTAAACTCATTCGATACAAACTGCACCGAATCATTGTCTTGATCGATTCCTAGTACTTTTCCGCCTTTTGCAAGTATTTCTTTAGTATGACCTCCGCCTCCAAGTGTTGCGTCTATATAAACCTGTCCTGTTTCCACACCAAGTAGCGTATTCACTTCTTGTTTTAAGACAGGTTCGTGGTACCTATTCGTTTCCATTTCTCCCTTGTAATGTTTCAGTAATTGTTACAATATGCTCTGATAAGTTTTTTTGATGTGCTTCCCAAAGTTTTTTATCCCACACTTCAATATATGAACGAACCCCAACAAACATGACTTCTTTTTCTAATTTAGCGTATTGACGCAAATAATCAGGCAAAAGAAATCGCCCCTGCGAATCTAAACTTACTGAGCTTGCGTTTCCAAATAAATATCTTTGTACTTCTCTAGTTGATTTATCAGTAAATGGCTTACCTTCCGTTCCTTCAAGTAACGTATTCGAATCATGTGCAGATAGTATTAATAAATGTTGATCAATTCCCTTTGTAATTAGCAGCTCTTTTCCGATAAATTGTCTGAATTTCTTAGGAAACGCAATTCTATGTTTTTGCTCTATTCTTCCTTCGTATTGCCCAAGTAGCATAATATCTCCGTTTATTTGTTTTCACCACTTTTCACCACTTTAAACCACGTGATAGTATTTTCACAGAAATTTCACAATGTGTCAATAGGTAGAATTTCGATTTTTTTTAGAAAAATGGGTGGAGATTATTGAGTGTAAGTGCTTAGATCTACAGAATCTTTCGCTTCATAAACTGAATTGTCATTCTTTGTTATTTTTAATACAAGATCAATTGCTTTGACCCCCGTATCACATCGACACACATTTTTTGAGCATGTTCCTAAAAACTCATATCGTGAGTCATATGGCTTCCCACTACTAACATCCTGACCTTCATCGGATCCTAATTGTTGAGTAACTTGACCATTACCACTGTCAGCAATCTGCTCAGTTGCAGGAATGTCTGCATTATACGTAAATTGCCATGACACATGTTTAATATCTTGTGTTTTTGCCATACTAAACTTTACTTCATTATACGGTGTTGGAGTCGTACTACATTTATTGCCAATATGAGGTGTTATTGAAAGCCCAAGATCTGAAGGATTAAGATTATGAATTACTTCGATTTGCGCTGATGGTGAAGATTCTTCTTGCTTCGCTTTTCCATTTGCGATAATAAAATATGCGCCTCCTAAAATTAAGACAACTGCTACGCCAACTAATCCTAAAAGCTTCTTGTCTTGTAATAATTTATTCACTGGCTAAATTATACTCATATAGAGGTATGCTTTGTCAAGAATCTATAGCAGTTTCTTTTTGATTATATTTATTAGCTGATCAATTGGGACTCTTTCTTGTTGTGTCGTATCTCTATCTCTTATCGTAACGCAATTATCTTCTAGTGTTTGGAAATCTACTGTCACACAATATGGTGTTCCTATTTCATCTTGATATAAATATCGCTTTCCAATATTGCCTCTATCATCATAATAACTAACAAATTCTTGTCTTATTTGCTCGTACACACTTTTTGCTTTACTTACCAATTCTTCCTTATTTGAAAGCAGAGGAAATACAGCAACTTTATAAGGCGCAAGTTTCGGAGAAATCTTAAGAACAGTTCTGTTTTCTTCTTCATTATAGGCATCCATGAGCACTATACCTACTAATCGAGATAATCCAAATGTTGGCTCAATAACGTGTGGCATATATGTTTCTCCCGTGAGTAGGTCTGAATATTTCAAGTCTTTGCCCGAATGTTTTGAATGATTAGCTAAATCAAAGTCCGTTCTATATGCCAAACCAAAAATTTCTTTCCACCCAAAGGAATATTTATATTCAATATCCATTGTTTTTTTCGAATAATGAGATCTTTCATGTTCTTCATGTTCTCTCCATCGCAAATGTTCTTTTTTTACACCAAGAGACAGCGCCCATTGCATCATTTCTTCTTTCCAATACGCATACACCTTTTCCCAATTATCAGGGTGTATAAAATATTCAAATTCCATTAAATCAAACTCAAGCGTCCTGTGAACAAATTGTCCCATCGTAATTTCGTTTCTAAATGCTTTCCCTTGCTGTGCTATACCAAAAGGAATTTTAACACGAGTAGTATTTAATACATTTTTAAAATTAAGAAAAATACCTTGTGCAATTTCACCCCTCAAATATGCTTTTGATTTATTTTCTTCTACAATGCCAATACTTGTTTCAAATAATAAGTTAAATTTTCTAATTGTTGTCCAATCAAACTTGCCACAATTCGGACAATGAATTTCCTTCTCATTGATAATTTTTTCAAGCTCATCTACTTCTAAACCTTCAACTTTAATATCTGGCAAAGCATCTTCAATTAGATGATCTGCTCTAGTACGAGTATGGCACTGTTTACATTCAATAAGCGCATCTGTAAACCCTGCCACATGACCTGATGCATTCCACACGTCAGGACTTAAAAAAATTGATGCATCAATACCAACCATATCATCTCTTTTAAGCACAAAATCATTCCACCATGCATCTCGAATATTATTTTTAAGAAGCGTTCCTAACGGACCAAAATCCCATGAATTTGCAAGGCCGCCGTAAATTTCTGAGGAAGGGTAAGCAAAACCTCTTCGCTTCGCAAGTGCAACAACTTTATCTAATAAATTAGCATCTTCGTTCATAAAAGTATTATAGCAAAAATGAAAGCAAATACGCATGGGTATTAGAATCCAAATACCTCTTGCATAGATAAACTGTACGTGTCATGCTAAAAATGAAAGGAGGTGATAATCAATGAATAGTAAAATGAAAGCTTGCTTTACTGGCCATGTCTTCATGCACAGCTTATTTGGTTTAGGACTTGGACTCTTTCTCGCTTATTTAATTCCAGCTCTAACGATATGGTGGCTTGGCGTTTTAATAATGGTAATTGCCGTAGTTGCTGATAAAATGAGGAAATAATCCTATATAGCCTTTGTGTAACTACAAAACACTACGCGTTGTACATTTATTTACAACCGATATATATTTGTCCGCAATTTTACTCCAACTTAAATCTTGTACTTTTTCAAAAACCTCTTTACTAGATTTTTCATACATCTTTTTGTCAGTTAACAAATTATGTAGTTTTTGCGCAAGTCGAATAGGATTGTGTGCAGAAGTGATAAGTGGAGAGTGTTTTTTATCAAATAAATCAGCTACTCCCGTTACATCAGTTGTTACAACAGGTGTACCGCATGCCATTGCTTCAAGCGCAGTAATACCAAAGGATTCATAGTGTGAAGGCAACACAACAATATCAGCTGCATTATAAAAACTTGGCAATTCTTCCTGACTTTTTCTACCTATAAAATGCACGTTCGAGCTAATTGACAATGTTCTGCGTAAACTCTCAAGTTTTTTAAGTTCTTTTGACCAAGTATCGATATTCTTACCCACAATTCCACCAACGATCCAAAGAGATAATGAGAGCAAAGGATCTTTTTCAATAAGTATCTTTACTGCATACATCAGCGTATCAATTCCTTTTAATGGCTCAGGTCGTCCTACGAATAAAATCATTTTCTTCTCTAGTGGTGCCCCTACTTCTTTTTTTGCAGTAACCTTATCATATGGATGAAATAATTCAACATTCACTCCTGGGGATAGAATAATAATCGCATCTTTACGTGCCCCATAAAGTGACTCAATATATGCTTCTTCAGTTCGACTATTTGCAAAAATCTTATCAGATTGTCTTGCAAGATGCATTTCAGTTTTAATTCGATAAATATCTTCAGTCTCATCTTCATCTCTTGCCACTAAATTCTTCATAATGCCAAGCGTATGATATTTCATAAAAAGTGGTATTTTATATGTAGCTTTGATAGCAAGCCCTATAATACCCGAAAGGTAATAGTGACAATCAACAATATCGTAATGAAGTTTTTCCTCATTTACAAATTTATCAAAACTTACAATAAATGCAGGAATCAAAGGACGTAATTTACGTTTCTCAATTGGTGCGGACTTTCCTGCAACAAGATGAATAACACGAAGATTTGGACAAACTTCAACTATTTTTTCACTCTTATTGTCCTGACATCTTGTAAAAATATCAATGATAAAGCCTTTTTTGGCGAGCATTTTAGACATTTCTAAGACATAAATATTCATCCCACCAATTTCTTGACCTTCATCAGAAAGCGGACAGGTATGGTACGCAATAACTGCAATTCGTTTATTTTTCATAGACTATAGTATACTACACAACGCAAATTTCTAAAAAAGTTGGGTTTAATTTTTTATTTGTAGAATTATTTGTTTGCTTTTTAATTTTCTTTCTAATAAATTTTCGATAATTGAGTGTATATTTACACGCTTCGTTGGAATCCCTTCCGGTACATGCCAAAATCCAAGCATTATTAATAAATCTACTTCGAATGCATGAACTGTCGAAACTAAATCGTCTTCTTTTCCACTTTCAGTTATTGCAACGAGTTTTGAAAGCGTATTCTTTAGCAGATGAAATACTTTTTCATTTTCTTGGTTCTCTGCGCATAATCCGTCAATAAGCTCACAAATATGATATGCAAAACCAATAGTTACTAAGTTATCTTTAATAGCTAAGAAGTTTTTCATTACAATCGCTTCTGTTAAAGTAAAATATGATCGACCTTTATATAAATAAATTTCAGATAAATTAAGAAGTTCAATATGTGAGGACCTTCTGCTTGTTATTCGTCTTACTCCACCTGCCTTAACCGTAATTTTGCCAAAATCTTTTGTAAAAACAGTTACTAATCTATCAGCTTCTCCGTAGTTTTTGCGTTTTATAACAATTCCTTCAGTTTTGACAGAACGCATAGTATTAGTATATACAATTTATGGGTAAGTTACAAAAATTAGAATTTAACTTGAATTTGTTGATCGGTTTGAAGAGGAAAAGTTTGTACGTTCTGATTATTTACTCCGGCAGTAAATGGACTTCCATTTATTGTTATGGCATTAATATTACCATTTGTTCCCGGCTGTTTTTGAATAAGTAGTGGCAAGTCTGATTTGTCTTTTAATTTAAATGGTAATTTATATGAAACTGTAAATGTTTTTTCTCCAAGAGGTCTTACAGAGAAAAAACTCTCGAAAACAGTTTTACCAAGATCATTATAAGAGGTAACTTTTACTTCTGATCCAGTACTACTGAGTAGTTGACTTCCTTCTGGAACATATATTCTATTCCAATCCCGATACGTAGTATTTAAACATAAACCGCCTGATGCCAAACTACAATCTGAAGGTGGATGATTATTTGTATATTTAATCGTAATTGTTTTGTTAATTGATCCATCACTTTGTAACTGATAATCTTGCGTAACTGCTTCTTGGACATATAAGTTTGCTTTACCACTGGCAAAATTTGTATCATTTACGTGTAGATAATCACCATTAAATGGTATTATTTGACCAGCTGTGTTTAGTGCTTCAAGCCCTTGTTGCGCGTTTGGATCGTTTAAATCAAATAATAAATGTTTTTGTCCAATTTGTGCAATTGCACTTTGAAATAATGGTCCCCAATATAACTTTGGAGAAGATGAAAGCGCTTTGTGCAAAATGGAGTACATTAAATCTCCTATTAATCCTTTTCTATTTGACTTAATATAATTTACTGGCTGGTCTGCCTGCTCAAGTGCATAAATTACTTGTGGACATTCACATCTTGCATCAGTTTGGGTAGTAAAGGTAGTTCCTTCTGTTTGAATATCGCCTAAAATATCCATTGTTGAGACGAGCATACTCGTATCAAGAGCAATAATTCCATCCACTTTTGGACCACTACTTAATGCATATAATTTCTTAAATTCTTGCATTGAAACTATAAAATCAGGAGATAGGTTTGTATCTCTTAAATTCCATACATATACATTTGGTAAATATTTTAATATTGGCGTAGGTGCCTGAGGTTTATTTGAAATTGTGGCATCAAGTTCATAAATATCACTTGATTGCTCAACGCTTATAACTCCCTTATTTATATCAAACACTGCGTAAGCAGTAATAAAACCTCCAGTAGGTCTAAGTTCTTTGTCGTTTTGGAATATAACTAAATACTTTTTTTGATCAGGTTCACCAAGAAGAGAAGGCAAAACTTTAATAAGTGGTTGTGCATCTGATATAAATACAGATCCTTCGTCTAATAGTTTCTTTGCGCTCGTAAGCTGTGTATTTATTTTCCCTCCACCTAAGATTGTTGGGTAATGCCCTAGGTCTACGGCATCTATTTCAACTTTAGCTGCTTCAAGAGATTTAGCTATATCATCTATTTTGGGTGTGACTGTTCCAAGTGTTGCAACAGCTGTAGAAATTCGCTGCTCAGCAGATCCACCTACAAAACTTCCTTTTCCTTTTAATCCAAGAAGATCCGCATTTGGTTTAATTGCATTTACAATAGTATCAACAGCATCTAAACCATCAAACCCTGCATTCACTAAATGATCTCCATCACTATAATACCAACTTGCAATTGGTATAAAGTGTAAATATGACATCTTATGTAAATCTGCTTGCGTTTGCATAAGATCTGTTCTTGTAGTACCAAGATACGTTGATGCAAGTTCAATGTTTTCCATCTTCATTGCAGATGCAGCGAGTTTAGCATCAGCTTCAGTGACTTTTACTGAGCTGTACAGTTTTTTAGCAGGAAGTACGATCGCAAAAACTAAAATCACAACAATGACAAGAAATATACCAAGAGCAATTCCTAGTTTTTTGGATTTTAGTATTTCAAATTTTCTTTTTGATCTTCTTCTGGACATAGTCATTGTTTCTGTTGGTTGGGCTTTTTCTTTACCTACATAATTTGCAAAATCGATTTTTTCAAAAGTTGACATGAAATAATAATAGCTAAAGTATATATATTTTGTCAAATAAAAGACCTTAAAGTGCCCCTTTGCCAGATATCATAGCCCACGGTGTTTGTAAGATAATATACAAGTCATAAATCATTGATCGTTTTCTCACATACGTTGCATCCATTTCAATTCTTTTATCAAAATTAATTTGACTTCTTCCATTAACTTGCCAGTATCCTGTTATTCCTGGCCTGACTGATAACACAATTTTGACTGCTTCCTTGGTGTTTGGGTATTTTTTTTGTTGATCTCGAAGCTCATCAGGATAATATGCTCTTGGGCCCACTAAACTCATATCACCAAATAGCACATTTATAAACTGCGGCACTTCATCGAGTGAATGTTTTCGCAAAAAGCTACCCACTTTTGTAATACGTGGGTCTTCTTTTAATTTGTAGCTACCCGTTTTATAATCAGAATAAAGAGTTGAAAATTGTGGATCTTCGCGAAGTAATTGATGTGCATTTTGTATCATTGATCGGAATTTATACATTTTAAACAGTTCCCCTTTATTGCCAACTCTTTCAGGTGTATCTGCAAAAACAGGGCCTGGTGAATCAAGTTTTATAAGTATTGCCACAACTAAAATTATTGGAAAAAAAATAATGAGTAAAATAATTGAAGCAATAATATCAAACAATCGCTTAGCTAATTCGTAAGGTAAGCTTTTTTTAACGTCAGTGTTGGGCATAAAAAGTAGAGATCTAAGTTAAATGTTCATTTTCGGTACCGGATAAACTTTCAACTAATTTTTTAATTTTTGGTACTGCAGTTTTTGGGCAAACAAGTACTACATCATCAGTTGCAATAACAAGCATTTCAGAAAGATCAATGCCAACCAGAAGTTGATTAGTATAATTAAATACTAATGTATCTTTACTATCTTCAACCATAACTTTTCCTTTTGTTACATTTTCATCAGATGAGGTACTTAATGCTTCCTTTAAAGCTTCCCAAGCACCTATATCACTCCATCCTACATCGACAGAGATTACGTAAATATTCTTCGGAGTAAGCTTTTCCAAAATTGCGTCATCAAAACTTAATTTTTCAAGCGTTGGATATATTTTTGCAACTGTTTCTTCAAACGAAGGAGTATCATAGGCGCTTTGAATTTTAGATAATTTAGCGTACATTTCTGGAACATACACTTCATATAGTTCACTCAAAAAACGAGGCGTGGTGACAAAATAACCAAAATTCCAAACATAACTTTCATCTTTGAAGAAATCTTCTGCCTGTGAGAGTTTTGGCCTGTATTTTAGTTTTTTAAATTTATATAAAGCAATATTATTTTCTTCCTCTACTTTATCACCACAATGAATCCAACCAATATTTTGATTTGCAAATCTAGGCTTTTGACCGATAAATATAAACTTAGCTGTACTGTCTAATACTTTTTCCTTTGCTAATTCCAGCGCCTTTTGAAATGCTTCAACATTTTTGACCATATGATCACTCCATATAATTGCCATTGGTTCATCTGGATCCATTTTATTTAGTATCATTGTCGCCATTCCAATTGCAGGACCCACGTCTCTCATTTCAGGTTCGTATAAAAAGTTTTCTTTTGGAAGTTCTGGAAGTTGTCGTTCGACTATATCTTTATATCTTATTCCCGTTGCGACAATAATTTCATCAGGTTTAAACGTAGGTTGAAGACGAAAGACCGCTTCTTGAAGTGTTGATCTTTCTCCAATAATTTTCTCAAACTGTTTTGGTGTATTTTTTCTAGATAATGGCCAAAGTCTTGTTCCGACACCACCTGCAAATACAATTATTTTCATATAAATTCTCCAATTATGCGCAAAAGTTCTGAATTAAATTTTTTTTCATTAAATAGCGATGCTTGTTTTTTGCAACTTTGAGCATCGTAAGTCTTGCTCATAAAGTATCTTATTGTATCAATAAGAGCTGATTTTGTCTGCGGGTAAAAAAATTCTCCTGTTTTACCCTCATTGATGGTTTCAAGAGCTCCACCTTTTTTGTATGCTATAACTGGCTTTCCAAATAAATGAGCCTCAATTACTGTTAATCCAAAATCTTCATGTCCAGGAAATAACAGTGCTTTGCACCCCTTATAATACCTAATAAGCTCATCGTCAGTCAAGCTACCTAAAAATTCTATTGTTGAGCCAGCTATATTTCTAAGTGCTTGTTCAGAACTACCAATCCCTACTATTTTAAGAGGAAGAGCAAGTTCATTGCATGCTTCTATTGCAATATCTATTCTTTTATAATCCACAAGTCTTGATACAATTAAAAAATAAGGCTTTTGACTTTCTACTCCTTTTATTTTGTTTTTCATTTTTGCTAAATTTGAATAGACTGGAGGATACAAGAGCAATGATTCTTCATTGTAATATTTTTTAATACGCTTTTGTACTTCTTTTGAAATAGCAATATATGCATCTGGTCTTTTAGATGCAATAATATCCCACGTTCTTAAATACCATATCAATGGGTAACTAAGAAATCTTACATACTCATTTTTAAAATAGTTTTTATAGCCACTCCACAAATATCTTGTTGGGGTTAGTAAGTAGCAAATATGTTTTGTGTGAGGTTTTGTTATTATACCTTTTGCTGATTCACTTGTTACAGATATCACAAGATCATATTTATCAAATGAAAAAGATTCAAAAGCTATTGGCATAAGCAGCGGATATAATTCATGACTATTTTTTGCAAAAGGGAAGTTTTGTAAAAAAGAAGGAATTACTGTAAATACTTTTGACCAGGGTGCGCTAGTATTGTTATGAACAGATGTGTAAAGAGGGGCATTTGGAAATAGTTTATGTAAGGCAAGCAATACTCTTTCTGCGCCTCCCCATTTATTCACTCTATCATAAACGATTGCTACTTTCACTCATCAGATTATATCAGAGTGCAGTCGTGTTTAGTACGCAGCTTGTGTGTATATTTTTAATGTTTCCTTTGCCATCTTTTGCCATGAGTATTTTTTAACTAATGCTTTTCCTTTTTCAATTCTTTCTTTATAAGTAGCACTACTTTTCCCTAGCACCTCTTGTATTATGGTTTCTAATTCGTCAAGACTATTTGAGTTGAAATAAATAGGCACATCTCCACCGATTTCTTTTAAGGCAGGTATATTTGATGCGATTACCAAACTTCCACAAGACATTGCTTCAAGTACTGGAAGACCAAAGCCCTCCATTAAAGAAGGAACAATCGTGGCCTTAGCATTTTCATATAATAATGCCAGTTCATCATCAGTCGCTTTACCAAAAAAAACTATTGCATTGGCATCTACTGCATCTTTAAATGATTTTTCAAGTCTTGCATAAAAATAATCTCTTGTACCAACTAATATTAGCTGAGAGGTTTCATTAGTTTTTCGAGCTTCCAAAAAAGCATGAATTAAAAGTTGTAAATTTTTATGAGGATATGCATTCCCCACATATAATATATATTGTCCATTTTCAAATGAAGAAAATTTTTTAATGTTGTTTTCCAATTTTTGACTTGCCTTAAGCTTTGCAATACCTTCGTGGATAACAACAATTTTTTCATCTCTGATTTGTAGATGGTCACGTATTTCTGATTTTGTAGCACTGGATACAGTTATTATTTTGCTAGATTTGTCTGCCGCTGCTTGTAATATAAGTTTATAGCCAAAATATTTGGCACTATAGACAAATCGAGGAAGCGTTGATGCTTTACCGGTTGGAAAATGATGTAAAATAAGATCATGAATGGTAACGATAAATGGTCTATTGTAAAAAATTGGTACAGAGAAATAGGGGAAATGCATTATATCAACTTCCTCTTCTGCAATCACTGCAGGAAATTTTAACTGCTCACTTAGCGTATGCCATGGTATATCTGCTAATTTTTTAGTAAAGTTTTTAGCTCGGATTTCAACTTGATTAAATTCTTCTTTTCTAAAAAACAAAACATAATCGTTGTCTTTGTCAATTACGCTTAGCTCAAAAACTAAATTTCTAATATATCTTCCTACTCCCGATTCATTCCACAATCTTGCATCAATTCCTATTTTCATAATTTTGTTATATAAACTGTTGTAGTACTTTTTTTTCTTTATAATCGATTGCTTTAAAAACAAGCCATGTTAAAAATAATGGATATTTTTTCTTATAGTGCTTTGTATAAAATAATCTCATTGCATTAAACCTTGTTTTTTGTGTTCGTATTTTGGTCTCTCTATTGGCAGTTGTTAATTCTTGACTATGTTCCTTTGTACCGCCAGAAATGCCTGCATAATGTAATATACTATATGTTGGAACATAATAAATCCTCCACTTTTTTTCTGTTAATCTATAACAGAAATCAATATCTTCTCCATTAAAAAAATAATCCGCATCCCACCAGTTAACCGCTTCTCCTGCTTCTCTTCTGGTAAACATAAAAGCGCCTGCCAAGGCATCAATTTTATGAATAGTATGCACGTCTTTATATCCCATTGTATAGCCACTAAAAAAACGGGTATGTGGAAACAACTTAGTAAGACCACTAAAGTAACAAAAAGAATTCCATGGCGTTGGGAAACCACGATGTGATGCATAATCTAATTGTCCATTTGCCATTACTACCCTACAAGTTGCTGCACCACAATCTTTATGATCTTGCATAAAATCATACATTCCCTCAATGGTTTTTTTATATACGATTGTATCTGGATTTAAGAATAATAGATATTCTCCTTTTGCAATAGAAACACCTTTATTATTGGCTTTTGCAAATCCTTCATTTTCGTTTTCAACAAGGGTGATTTTTGGAAAAACTTTTTTCACCATTTCTGCACTTCCATCAGATGAGGCATTATCTACAACAATTATCTCGTACGAAATACTACTTGAAACATTTTTATTAATTGATTCTAAGCATTCCTGCAAATATTTTTTGGCATTAAAACTCACTATTATTATTGATAATTTCATATTATAGTCGTACGTTTTTGTATATTTGCTCAAGCGATTTTGCAATTGTTTTCCAGCTGTATTCCTTTTCAATTAGTTTTCGAGAGTTTACTCCAATTTTCATGGCAAGTGCATTACTTTCTAAAACTTCTGCAGTTAAATTTGCAAGCTCTTCTGTTGTATTTCCAATTAGAATGTTCTTGTTATGAGAAACCAATAGTCCCACAGATCCTAAAGTGTTTGTCACAACCGGAGTTCCAACTGCCATTGCTTCTAAAATTTTATACTGCGTTCCTCCTCCAACTCTAATTGGGGAAAGCAACATATTTGCACCGGAAAATATATCCTGGGTATTTTCGTTTGTATTTTTAGAAAATATAACGCTACTTTTATTATGCAATCTGATTAACGCATCAGGAATATTCTTTCCAACTATGCGAAGTGTAGCACTTGGTATTTTTTGAATAATTTTTGGCCATATATGTTCAAGAATATATACTGCTGTATCTCTATTTTGTATCCACCTAAAATCTCCGATAAAAAGTACTTGTTTATGATTTCCTGTATCTTTATACTTTTTTAATTTAAATGCATGTATATCTACCCCGTTTGGCACAACACCAACTTTATTTGTAAATTGCGCAATACTATTTTTCTCATGTTCTGAAACTGCCACAACAAAACTTACTTGCTTCCAATATATTTCTTCTTGTTTTTTTAGCTTTTTTACATCAATTCGTAAAATTGGACGAATTATAAACGGTGCAGCATTTACATATTTTTCATATACTTTATACTCAAGGTTATGTTCAGTTAATATTATAGGAATATTCGTTTTTGGGACATTTTGTAAGACATATGAAGTTTCAACATGTATTACATCAAATGCTTCTTTGATAAGTAAACGAGTTACTAATGCCTTCATTTCTGGTAAATTGTGTCCAGTAATTAAAAAAGCGTTTTCACTTATTCCTGTTTTAGTAATTGTTTCTAATGACCATTGCTTTTTTCTTGGAAAAACATGTAGTTCCTTGACTAGTTTTTTAACTACTTCAATGTCGCTTGCGGTTTGATCTTTTCTTGCTTCGCAAACGAGGGTAATTTCATTGTTTTTTGATAGTTCTTGCAATAAGTTATAAAGACGTATATGTCCCCCAGAATAAAGTGGATATGGAAGGTAGGATGAAACGAGTAATATTTTCATGGTGATGCTCGTAAGTTAAATATAACATACTGGTTTGTTCTCTTAACAATTCTATATGCTCTCGCAAATGAAAAATCAGATGGCAGTGGATTTGCTATTACTAGGTAATCAGCACCTAATTTGATCATGCCAGGTAAGTCACGTTCATAACTGGCCCACCCATTTCGATTTGTTTGATATAAAAATGACGTATCCCCATTATAATTTGCGATGACCTTAGCGTTTTTCGGAGTTAACTCATCTACAGCTTTTCCTGCAACTATTATTGAAGGGTTATTTATATTGAAATAATCCTTAACAATCGCCCAACCAAAATATAGCATTAAAATAGTAATAAGTAGAAGAAGTATTTTAAATACGGGAAGGGAAGATTTTTTCCAAGGTAATTCATATAAGTAATTTGCACCAATCCCGTAAAATATGGCAATGGAGGGAATAATCAATATTTGATAATAATCATGCTGTACGTTTCCCGTTGCAAAAACACAAATATATATTATTGAAGAAACAAGAAATGAATATAAAAATAATTTATTTTTTTGCTTTTTCCCAATAAATACCCCTAATCCAAAAAGCGCTATACCAATATATCCCGATATCAGTCGCGTCAATCTTTCATATAACATCCACCGAAAGAAAGATGGTCGAAAACGTATACCATTACCATTTAACAACCATGCATTCGCAGGTATTCCTTCTGGATAACTCGCAATATAATGTCTCCATAGTAGTAGCGGTATGACCGAAACAATGCCATATACCCAAAGTTGCCAATTCCAAAACATCTTGAGCTTATATTCATAATACACAAGTACAACGATTGGCAAGATAAAAAATATTGCATATGGTTTTAACAGCAGAGAAGTTATTGAAAAAAGAATGGCAAGCAGATACCATACATATGGTAAAACCTTATCAGATTTTTTTTGCTTTATTAGCAGAAATTTATTAAAAAAATAAATACTTCCAAGTACTGCCATTATCATAGAGGGATCAGGTAAAATCGTTCTACTATAATAAATATTAAATGGTATAAACGTATTAAAAAATGCTGCAAATAATGCAATACGAGTACTGGCTCTACTTTTTAATAATAAAAATAAAAAGAGTGAGGCAAAAAGTGAAGAAATAATACTAACAATCCTTCCCCATTCTTCAAGTGTTAATATATGGAACAGATCATAGAGTCCTGCTTGTGCAACATTATATATAGGAAATTCTACAAATCTGTATCCTTGTGGATTGTCAAGCCCAGAAGGTACATTTGATAAGTCTTCAAATTTTGGATGCAACACATCAAATCCATGAGCAACAAAGTTACGCGAAACCGCAGACGTGTCTGCTTGTCGCCATGAATGCCAATCAGCAACTGGACCGTTAAATCGATATAAACGAGCTAAAAAACCTCCTAAAAGAATTGCAATTAGAAGTACAGTTGTAATTTTATTTGACTTTGTAGATATAGCCGTCATCACCAAAACTGAAAATATATGCTTTAGATAATTTTGTATTATAAAAGTTTTTAGCATCTTTTTGCGCTTGTGCAATTGTAGTTACTTCTATTAATTTAGGTTCGTTATCTTTGTATAAAAACCAGAGTGCATCTGAAACGCCCAGTGGAAACACCCAGGCATTTTGATATTTAATTGGAACATTCACTAAATAAACGGAGTCAGAATTGTTTAAAGTGAAATAATCAAGTCTGAAAAATGCTAATGTATCTTCTGTAATACTTGCTGCCTTTAACCATTCAGCTTCAACGCTTTTTTGTTCATTGTAATAAAAGGTAAATAAAGATATGAGAAGTATTGCCATAATAATTATTTTCCAAGGATTTTTTAATAACAGACTAATTTTTTGTAAAAATAAGGCTATTATAAGTGAATAACCAAATGCTCCTAAATATCCATATCGTTGCGATATATTTCCAAGACCTAAATATAATAGTAAAGAAATTGCAATAAATAGCATGCCAAAAATAAACAATTTACCAGTTTGCGTAACTACAATTTTTTGAATTTGTTTCTTATAAAAGTACCAAACGTATGCAATTAAAAGAATAAATAATACAATCAGGATCATAACAAGTGGCATTTGACTCTTAAAGACCAACCGAAGTGGATTGTATAGTGAAATAAAGCGCTCTCCAACAATATATAATCCAAGATACCCTATATAATTTCCAATGATATTTGGCAATAAATGGATAACACTATAAGAGTAATCTCCTCCTCCAGAAAAAGCGTGAGTAACGATTCTAATAATATAATAAATTGGAATAAGAGCTACAAATGGAATAAATACTGCGTAAGCATTTTTACGAATTGACTTACCTTTGAAAAATAGGGTTACTAATATGATCAGGAATGGATAAGTAATTGCAATTTCATAAGAGAAAAATGAACATATTCCAAGAAATAAGGATAGTATGTAAAATTTCTGCTTCTCACTCTCTAAGTAATTAATCCATGCTAATAACCCGTAAAAAATAAAACAGGTAGCAATTGTAGTTGAAATAGTTGAAATCCAATAGATATTTTCAGATTGTGATGGTAAAAGTATAAATATAGCACCTGCAATAAAACTAAAAAATGTATATTTCAAGAATTTTCGAGCAAGGAAAAATACCCCTATTGCTGCAATAAGATGACTAATGAGTGTAAATAGGTGATATCCTTGAGGATTAAATGAAAATAAGGTATAGAGAAAATACATAATAGTTTTATCAAGTGGTCTGTAAAAAAATCCGCTTGAGTTAGTAAAGAAACGAAGAATATCTGATGAAGAAGAAGTCGCTACCCAATGTAACCATGTAAAATCATCCGCAACAAAGAAAGAGGAGATATAAGATGAAAAAACTACAGCAACGATTGCTAGAAGATATACGCAGTAGAAAGTTTTTGTAAGCAACACATTTTTAAGCTGCAGCGCATATGGAATAGGCTTTTTCTGATACAGAAGTAGTGTACCTAGTCCAATTCCCAAAATCATCCACATACTTTCAGCAACTTTTGACGCTTCAAAAACATCAATAAATATTGCATTTATAAATATCCCAATCATTCCTCCTGCAATTCCAATAATAAACGATTTATTAAATGGAGACGAAATATCTTTATATATAGAAGCAAGTGCAATTCCTAACATTAAAAATACAAACAAATAAGAAATTGCGCCTAAGAATCCTGATTCACCAAGCATTCGTAAATAATCACCGTCAGTTGCCAGAGTTAATGTTGAAAACCCTGTTCCAAGAGGCGGATCAGTCAAAAATGAATTCCAAGCCCTAGGCCATTCAGCTTGGAAGCGTGTTGTAAATGAAATATCAAGCGTTAATACTTTTTGTATAAGGAAGCTTCCTTTAACTGAGGAAAGTTGATAGCCTCCATTTTGTAGCCTAAGCAATCTTGCCTGCTCAGGAGTAAGACTATTTTGTACCGTTGCAGACGAAGTAGATATAGATTTAGTAGGAAGTCCAATTATAACTGAACCTTCTGGAAGTGCTTGCGATGGAATATTTCCTTTTACCACTTTTTTACCATTTGTATTCACATTAGAAACTTCCCCTACAATGTCTCCTTCACTATCAGTTACAACAGAGGTAAACCTGATTGTTTGTTCAAATCGTTTTATCGTAGAACTACTAAACACAAAAAGAAGAACAATGCTTACAATACAAACAGGTAATATAAACCATTTTTTCTTAAAGAAAATAAGCGCTGATACAACACCAACTAAATAAGCAATAAACGACACGCGGGAAGAAGTAAAAATTAACATTGTTAAAGATAGTACTGATAAAATAGCAAGTAATATTTGTGTTCTCCTTTTTTTAACAACAAGAAATACAGTGATTAAAATAGGAATAATAAATACCATATATGCTGCTAAATCGTAATGGCCTCCAAATGTTGAAGTCATTCTTCCATCAGATGGCAAACAAAGCGCATATCCTTTTGCAAATTGCTCGTTACCTGTTTGAAAGGAAGGAAAACAAAAATTTGCACTCTTTAACGCGGGGAAATGTAACCATAATATTCCATAGAACTTTTGCCCAATTCCATATAGGCAAACAAAAAGTACTGTAGTGCATAGAATAAAAAAATAATCTCTAACATCTTTTTTGTTCTTAATTGTTGAAAACGCGATAAAAAATAAAATCATGTACTCTATTCTTCTTAGATATTCAAGAAATGCTATGTGTGGGAAAAAATTTAACGTGGGAGGTCCGAAATATAAAAGTGAGGCAATAAGGGATGCAAGTCCAATTATCCAATATAAAACTATAGGAAAAGCCAGCAACTTTGGAGGCAGCCCAACTTTTCTTCTAAGAAGTTGAATGAACCAAATTATAGCAACCGCAGCTATTCCAAAATCTTCAAGTCGAATATATACATACGTACGAATAATATGAACGCTAGGTAGCTTTGGATAAAGCGCGACAAAAAGAATTAGAAAGCAAATTCCAATTTTAACAATGTTATTGTCAAGATATCGCAAGAGCTTGCCCATATGTATGTATGAGATATTCATTATTATACATTTTTCCTATAGATAAAAGTATAATTGCTTTTGATTTCAACATGAAATAAATTAGCGCATATTGCCATTTTGGTTTATGTTTTCTAAAGAAATACAATATGCCTTTGTAGATCTGTATTATGGCAAAGGATCTATTTGAACTTCCTTGGCCAACATGAAATACTACAATCGATGGGTCATAAAGAACGTTAAATCCTTTTTTATGCAAACGGTAACAAAATTCGACATCCTCGCCATACATAAATAAACGTGGATCAAATCCATTATTTTGATCATACAATTCTCTTTTTATAAACATACACCCACCACTGACCCAATCAACATATCTTGCCTTATGACTTGCTTCATTTTTATTTGATACAAAATGAGATCCAAATAACAAATAAAATACAGAAAAAATCGTATAAAAGCTACCATATGAACCGTCGTTATTTCCTAAGCTATTCTCAAGTCTTGGACCAATTACGGCAAGTTTTTCAAAAGTTGAATAGTTATTCAAAAAAAGAGGTAAAATATCATCTTTTAATTTCGTGTCTGAATTTAGAAGTAGTAAATATTCTCCTTTTGCTTTTGAGACTCCTAAGTTCATGCCTTTTGCGTAGCCTAAATTTTCCTTACTTTCAATTAACATTACTTCTTTAAACTCTTTTTTGATCATTAACGAAGTATCGTCTGAAGATGCATTATCTACTACAATTATTTCAAAATCACCTTTATGTAAATGATTTTTAATTGAGTCAAGACATGATGTTAGCAAGTCTTTTGTGTTATATGAAAGTATTATTATCGAAACCATCTAGCTCGTCCTAACGTATAGTGAAGATCTTCAACGCTTCTCTTTCCTATTTCTTTTGCAGGAACACCACCAACAATAGTTAATGTTTCTACATTTTTTGTCACAACTGCTCCTGCACCAATTACAGCTCCTTTTCCAATTATTACTCCGGGCAAAATTATAACTCTTGGGCCTATGAATACATAATCTTCAATAACAACAGGTGCAGTAAGCGGTGTAAAATTACTACTGTAAACATCATGTTCTGAATTGTAAATCATAACTTCTGAAGCGATATCTACATGATCTCCAATAGTTAATTTCTCTCGTCCATCGAGCATTACATTTTCTCCAATAATTGAATCAATACCTATCGAAATGTGTTCTGGATCAAAAAAATTAGCAAACATATGAATTGTTGATCCTTTTCCAATTTTAATGCCACTCAATCGATAAAAGAATCTCCTGATTCTATGAAATGGGATATGACCAACCCAGCGAAGCAACATAATATGAAATTCCAAAGCAATATTTCCTACTCTTAGTATTGATTTTGACGTAATTTCTTTTGAACTGAGTTTTTTACCTGACTTATCTCGCATGAACTACCTCCTCTAATCCTTCTAGTGTTTCACTTGCTGTTTTATTCCAACTAAATTTTTTAACTTGCGTTTTCCCTTTTTCTATCATGCTTTTTCTGAGTTTTTCGTCTGAAATAACACGAGTTAGCGTTTTTGCAATGTCCTCGCTACTATTTGGGTCAACATATAATGCTGCATCTCCTCCCGCTTCTGGCAAAGAACTTATATTGCTTGTTATTACAGGACAATCATTTCGCATTGCTTCAAGAATGGGAAGCCCAAATCCTTCATATAAACTTGGTAAAATAAAACACAACGCATTTTTATACAATGTAGTCAGTTCATCATCATCAACAAATTCTAAAAAGGATACACATTCTTTAACTCCATAAACGCTTGGAGCCTCTAAAATTTCCTCATACTTCCATCCTTTTTTGCCAACAATAACCATATTTACATTATCAATTACTCTCTCTGCTTCTTTATTTTTTTTAACAAGTGAAAATGCTTCAATTAGCTTGACGATATTTTTCCTTGGCTGAAGCGTGCCAACAAATAAAATATATTTCCCGCTTATTCCAAATTTTTGTTCAATTTCTTTCATAGTGGTAGTTATTGTGTGCTTGTTTTCATTAATTCCTAAAAACGTTACATCCACGTTTTTTGGCACAACATTGTAGTACTTAATTATATCATTTTTGCTCGACTGAGAAATAGTAAATATCCTTTTTGCTTTTAAAGCAGAGTACTTTGTCCAATGCTTCAATTGATACAAATCATCCTTATTGTATAAATCAGGAAATCGAAGATATGCTACATCCATAATTGAAATAACTCTCGGAACAGGAGAAAAACGTGGAGCATAATGACCAGGAGTAAAGATAATATCTGGTCGGTTTTTAGAAAAATATAGTGCGATTGGTAAAGCAATTTGTGTCCATGCTTTAGAAGGTCCCACTATTTCATACTTAAAAAAATCTGTTTGTTTCGGCATGTCAAACTCAGGCTTATTTTTAAGATATATCCGAAAACTTATATCTTTGGTTGCCTTCTCATAAAAAGAAAGGAGTAATTGGTATGCATATTCACCAATACCCACTCTATTTGTAACATTTGCTTCATTTCCATCTATACCAATAATCATAATCCGGGATAAATAACTTTTAGCTTATTATTATCTATATGGAGCAGCTTAATAACATCCTGCATAGTAGATTTGGATATACAAAATATTAGATCGCTTTCTTTTTTTACCCAGTAAAGTTTTCTTCTTTGTGCTTTAACAATTCTTTGATCTGTTTCATGGGGATATTTATAAACTATTAAATCATATATTATAGTAGCTTTTTTAGTTTTTAGAACCGGGGGCTCACTCCAATCAGAAGTAATGAATATATCTGTATTTCCGATAAATCGTTCTATGCTTAAAATGTGTAATTTGTTCCAGAAAAATTCATAAAAAAGCGGAGGAAATGGATATGACTTAATAGTTACTCGGTTACCCCCTGTAGTTACTATAAATTCTCTTAGCTGTTTTGGTATTTTTTTTCGTAAGGAAGAAAAAAAGAATACATAGTCATTAGATTTATCTGTTTCGAGCAGAGAATGAATTAATTTTGATAAATAGTTGGCTACTCCAGTATTTTGATATGCTGTTTGGGAAATATCTATTCCAATTTTCATTTAATTTTTCTTATCTCTTATTAGTGTATACAAAATTACTATAATAGCCAATAAGAAAAACCCAGCAGCATACCACGTTAATCTTTCAGCAGTAAAAAAAATCTTTTCTTCAAAAAGAGGAACTGCAATTAATAAAGAAAACAAACCAAGGATGACTGCAGACGTACTATTTCTTTTCCAAACTATTATAATTAATATAAGAAAAAAACCAATATCCTGAATTTTCATCTTAATCAGTCGAAAATTTTAGAGGAAAATGCATTTTGGATTCATCTAAATATTTTGGCCCTTGTGCAATGTTAAGCATTAAATCTGCAAGAAACCCAGTAAAAAGTATTTGTAGTCCTGCAATTACAAACAAAATACCCATAAAAAGTAAAGGCCTTGTTCCAACTGGTTGATGCATAAAATAATGAACGTATGTTAAATATAATAGAACAATTACACCAATACTACTCATAAAGATCCCAATTATGCCAAAAAAATGTAAAGGTCGCTTACTATATTTAGCTAAAAATAATATAGTGATAATATCTGGTAAATCTCTCCATTTGTAAAAACCGTATTTTGATTTTCCAAATTTTCTTGGCTGGTGCTCAACTGCTACTTCTCCAATGGTAAATCCTTGTTGGTAAACTAAAAAGGGGATAAATCTATATAAACCACCGTATAATTGTAAACTCTTTGCCGCATCACGTGTGTATAATTTTAAACCACAATTATAATCATGAATTCCAGTATTAAATAATTTATTTACAAATAAATTAAATAATCGAGAAATATATACCATATATTTTTTATCTTTTCTCTTTTTACGCCATCCCGTTACAACCTCTACGCCTGTTTTGCCAAGTGCTAAAAGTTTTGGAATTTCAGAAGGTATATCTTGTAAATCTGCGTCAAGTGTCACAATATAATCGCCACTAGCTTTTGCGAATCCAAATGTTAATGCCTCAGCTTTTCCTAAATTTCTGCGGAACGAAAATACTCGAACTGATTTGTTGGATTTTACAAGTTTTTTAAGTAGTACCAATGAATTGTCTGTAGATCCATCATCTATAAAGATAATTTCATACTTTTCTATTATTTGTAAAATTACTTTATATAATTCAGCATAAAAAGCATCTATGCTTTCTTCTTCATTCATAACTGGGATTACGTAACTAATCATATAGTTGGGGCAGTAGTATCTCCGTATTGTATCATTTCAAACAAATTCATTACAAGACTATGGGTATAACCTCTGCTTATTTTTATTTTCTAATATATCTTATAAACGTACCTATTTTAAATCTGAGTATATAGAGATAAAACAATAATAAAACAAAAACTGTGCTCATAGATACAACTTGCCCTATTTGTACCCATTGTTGTATTTTATATACAACTGTAAAGTGAAAATTACCCCCTTTTGGTAGAACATACTCATTATATAATCCCTGATATTTTATAGGGCTGATAGATGTGTTACCTATATTTGCAATCCAATTTTGGTCAAATGCTTCAGAGAATATAATCCTGTCTCCAACATGTGCATTAGTTAGTGAAACAGTATATTTTGTTGGATTAAACTGCGTAAATGAGACGAGTAACTTTTTGTTAGTAGACCAAAAATGATTATGGTAGTTTTTTACTTCAAACACACCTAAAGAACCAAATCTTTGTACTGGCACTAAATATGAAATAGTAGATACTGCATTTTTGGTTTTACTATAAAGTGCGCTTGAATATTTTCTATTTTGTAAAAATAGTTCACCTTCAGTATCTACTGGGACAATAACATATTTAACTGAAGCATTTCTCAAAGCATTTTCTGAATTTGAAAGTTGTAATTTTCTGACTTCACTTATTGGATCATAAGCTTGAAAAAAAGTATACCCATCTATTGCTGGGTGGTCTGAAGAATAGTAGGCAAATCGTTGAATTGTTGGTATCCATAAGGTTCTATAAAATACATGTTGAGAAATCAAATAATTATTTAAATCTGTATAATCCCGAGGTACGGGACGAGATACAAAAATGCCAGTTAATTGACCTAAGATTGCAGAACGAATAAGCCAAAAAAAATAAAGTAAAAAGACTGTGATGCAAAAATATCTGATGATGTTTTTCATATTACTTTTTTAGCAATTTATTTTTAAATAATAAATCTGCTGCTCCCTGCTCTTGCCCCGATGCATATGTAAATATCCTACCTATTCTAAATAATGAAAATCCGCTCTGTAATAAATGTTTCAATAATAAACTCGTGTTCTTATCAATTGGGTCACGCTGAAGAGAAACTTCAATAAGCACATATTTTGCCTTCGAAAGCGTTTTACTCATTCCAACAATTGCTTCTCGTTCAGCTCCTTCAACGTCAATTTTTAATAAATCGATATTCAAAAGCTCCTTAAAAAGGGTATCACCTGTAGTAGTATCTACCTTTGTAGTAATATAGTTTTCATGGTCTTTCGGGGTCTCGAGTGTGGACCATTCTGAAAACTTTTTACTTTTGTAAAATGTCCTGGAATTATTATTACTAGCTATCGCAACATTAAATAACTTCATATTTTTACTATGAGAAAAGTTTTTCTTAAGAATGGCAAATATATCCACATCTGGTTCTACAGAGTAAAGAGAAGCGTCTGGATAAAATGACTTTACTGCAAATGCAAATTGTCCAATATTTGCTCCAATATCCAATATTACCGGATTTTTGGAAAAAATTGTTAACTTTTGTGTTGTGACATAAAAATCATAGCATGCGGCAAGAAAAGTTTTTGTAGCAAACACAGTTTCATATGTAATTACTTGATTATGTATAGTAATATTCCCTTGATCTTTTTTGGTTATAATGTTTTTGATTACAGCTATGTTTGTACGACAAATAGTTACTATTTTTGTCTGTAACGGATATGGTAAGAATAAATAATCTAGATCAATTTTAATATATCTATATATTCGGTTTATTAGTTGTCTCATATATTATATAAATGCACTCATCGCTTGTTTGATACCATGACTTGTATACATTTGTTTAACGGTGATATTTTTTGCCTCTGGTAGTATAAGCTTTGGTTTAATTTTCTTTACTTTAAAAATGGCTAAAGTAGGAGTTTTCGTATAACAAGCAAGATGCATAATAGAAGAATCGATCACAATATTTTTTTTGGCAAACTTTAATACATAATATAATTCCACGACATCAAACTCTGTTGCATAATAGGCATTTTTTTGCTCTATTAATCCACCATTATTTTCCTCATTATCTTGCATTTGCTTTGTCATTATTATGATAAAGCTTATTTTAGGATATGTTGCAATAAATAAATTAATAAGTTGTTTGTCAATAGATTTACTTTCTGAAAAAGTTTTGTAATGTATACAAATATACTCAAATTTTTTTAATTCTCTTGCCTTTAGCCATCGGAGAACTGTACTGAATTTTGGAATTTTAAAATAATCTTCAAGACTAATTGTATTTATTGTATTTTTAGGAGTTATATGCAACTCATTATATGCAAGGGTTAACTTATGACGATTAAAAATTGAAGATAATATATTTTCTACAAATAGTGGTAGCACTGATATTTTCAAAAATATAAAATGCTGATCATGAGTTATCTTTTTAGCTTTTTGTATATTTTTAGCATAATCAATAAGATAAAAATAAAAAATATTCCAAAATCTTGGGTGTGCATCCAAAGTTATTTCTCTTACTGAATTTACAAAACGTATATTTTCCCAAAATGATTTTGATCCATAATTTTTCGCTACTACTAAATTTAGTTTTGATTTATGTTGCAATGAATAATCAAGAAGTACAGGAAATAGAAGCAAATTATCTCCAAGTCCATGCAATATAATAATTGGTGTTGTTTTCATAATTTATTTTATTTTAACTTACCCATAATCTTTTCACATAACTGCGAAATAGTGTAAGGAATTAACATAGCGTAACTTAAGGATATTAATACATACCACTTAGTGCTATCTCGAAAGGCATTAAAACCTGGAAAATGGGAAAACATCCAAGAATATATCTGTCCAAAAGGCTCATTAGTTCCTTTACTTAAAAATGCACCAAGTAACGCAAGTAGTGCAAAAAATAATATATACATCGTAGATTTTCTGTTATTATTTTCAGATTGCGATTTATTTGCAAAAATGAGAGAAAGAAAGGCAAAAAATGGTAATAGTAAGAATTCAGGTTTCATAAAATACGTTTTTCCAAAAATATTTTCCGGCCAATTTGGGTGTAGTAAACTAATTGTATTTTCGAAAGTTGCAAAGCTATAATAGGAAACGGCATTTGTGGAACTATAAGCAGCGCCAAGTTGCGTAATGGGGTCTTTATGTAATAGTAATGCTGGAAGAATCCAATAAGCATGCATTAAAAATACAACAGTGAATATGGTTATACATAGTACTATTCCATGTTTTAATATTTGCATTTTCTGTTTAATAAACAAACATTTCCATAGAAATAAACAAAAACATACAACTGCGCTGATGTAGGCAATACGAAGATCAAGCAATACGCAGATTGAGAATAAAATTCCTACATTTAATGATGAGAGTATTGTTCTTTTTTCAAATGCTTGAAGAACAGAAACTAAAAGTAAAGGCAATAATGCATACGCTAATCCAATCCCCGCTATCTGTCCCCCTCCTATAACCATTAATATATATGTATTCACCGTGTAAAGCACTGAACTTAATACATAATACTGATTATTTGGAAATATTTTTATAAACAAATATGCTGATGAAAAATAAGCTAAAACGATAAAAGGAAACCACCAAAATAATCTTTCTAAAATAACTGGTGAGAAAAAGAAAAATGTGCTCGTAAACGCCATTATATTCCACATCGGAAGTGCATGAAGATTAATTGCAACGCAATTGTTACCTAGATTGAGATAATCACACCACCCAAACATACTCGTACCTATAGTCACTATTTGTGGAATAGGAGGATTATAATCACCACCCTGCAATAAAGAAGAACTAAGTAGTATATTAAATACGGTTACAATGAGAAATAATAGTATGAAAATAAAAAAGTACTTATTTATTTTCATACTTAATATAATGGTAGAATTGTTGCAAAAATGCAATGACAAAGAACAAAAATACATATTGCGATACAATTCCAGCATAATCATCTTCTCCAAAAATATTTAACATCATTGTCACAATTAATAATACAAATCCAATAATCGCAGTGGTTTTCCCTGAAATATGTAATTTAAAAATCGCAAAAACATATAGTGCTAAAATTACAAGTTGAAAAATATCATTGGAAAAATATTGCAGATACGTATAGAAAAATACATATTTATAAAGAAATATTAAGAGCTTGCTATGTATTTTTTCTAAAACAGATCCAAATGTGTTTGTAAAATTCATGTTTATGTTTTTTTCTTTTTCCAAATTTTATAGACTGTAAAAATGCTAACTGAACAAATTATAGAAAGTAATGATAGTACCTTTCCAAACAAAAATAGATTTTCATCTTGAAATCTAACTGTTATATTATACGTGCCAGTTTTATCAATTTGCCATGCATTCGCAAATGAATTAACCATGAAATGTTTTGAGGTGGCTATTTGCGCATTATTATAAATAACTTGCCAATCTGGATTGAAATTTTCTGAAAAAACAAGATTATAAGGATTTATTGCATTTTTAATATGCACTATATATGTTGAACCATTAATTTCATTAAACGTAATTGTCGGGTTTTTTATTACAGTAGTTTTCATATTTTGTTTAAAAAGCATTAAGTCAGATGGGAAGATTTTTTCAAGTTTGACATTTTTAAATATAAATTCAGTATTATGAGTATATTTGGTATAAAATGATTTATTTGTACTACACATTTTAACCAAACGCATATCTTGTTGATTATCTGCAATGCAAGAGTTAGTTGCATTAACAACAAATGAGATTGATTGCGTTGTGGCTGTGTGATATGGATAAACTCTATAAGCGACATGTTGCCAATTAAAATTTCCAACTGAACCACTTATTCCTTGACTCCATTCGGGAACATTTTTTCCATCTTTTACCGCATCTACATCGCTTTCTGCCTCGATTGTTGCACCTCCGCCGTTTGTGATTTTATAATCAAACGAAGCAACATACTGTGAGTATGGATCAAAATTTTTTAGATGAAAGGTTTTTCTAATTTCAGTTTTTTGGGAAGTTGCAATAAGTGTAAGAGGCAAAGAAGAATTTTCCTTTATTAAATTTAGTGTTATCGGAGTTAAAATATGGAATTCATTTAATCCTTTGTCAAGCATAAATGTCCCATATGAAATGAATCCGTTCTTATACGTTGGAGTAACGATAATAATCTTGTTGTTAATTTGAATAGTAACTTGGTTTTGCGTTTTGTAATACTGCTGGTAGTTGAGTTGTCTTAGTAAGACTTGATAATTACCATCCAAAGGGGCCATAAACCGATAGATATTTTCACTTTGTATAGAATTTTTAATTTGTGATGGGTATAAAGAAATAACATATATATGTTTTTCAAATTCCGTAAATACACTTCTTGTAGATTGCAAAGAAGATCTAATGCCTCCAGGATGTAGAGAATTTATTAAATTATTTAATATAACCTGTTCAGCAAGAAATTGCGCTCTAATTGAGTCGATGTTTTCACTCAAGGTAGCACTATCTTGAGAATTAATAGTTTTTTCGATTATTCCTAAACTGGAAATATATTCATTTTCAGCAGGACCTATTCCAACTAGATTATTTGCTAATGCAATTCGTTGTAATTCTCCTAGTCTCTTATATGAAATATTAATGTCATATAATAATTTGTCTTGGCTGTCTACAATACCCCATCTACTGAGATTTTCTTTAAATCTAATTAGTGGAAAAAATCGAGAATCAGCACCATACCTCGACATGGGAATTTGAAGTTCAGCTTGTGTTAGGGTAATTTTTGGAACTTGATCAGAATTTATAACGTTCTTGGGTAAAATAGTTTCAGATAAAGCACTTTGTGCCAATTTGTCTCCAAACTCATTTTCATTCGTATTTACAACAACATCTTTGTTTTGAAAGTTATTTAATGTAAATATATCGGTAAAGTAAAGTGATTGTGGTGCTGCAAATAAATTTTTAGCAGTATATATTTTGGGTATAAATGACATATTTTTATAAAATGCGAGTTTTCCAAACTGCTTTTCAAAAGATAAGTTAGCTATCGACCTGCCATTAATATAGTCGGTAAGAATATGTGGATTTGTAGTATTTCTATTTTTGTAATCAATATCAGATCTAACTAATAAATATTTTACATTTAATAATGTCATCATTTTTGTAAACGAGAAGGGGTACTTAAATAGTGTGTAATTAAATTGATCGGTAATATTTTGTAGATTAGGAATTGTACTTGTTCCTAAAGAAAGAAAAGGTATACCAAACATATCATTTAAATATTCAACACCATTAAATCCATATTTCCATTCATATGTCATGCCTTCACCATCTATTGGTAATGCCATACCCCGGTAAATATCAGTATCTTTGTGTAAAAAAGTATTTGCACTTTGATAATCTATAGGAACCGAAACATAGTCCCCTATTGAAGGGTTATTTTCAGGCGGTAAGTTGTACGTAAATATTAAATTATTCCAAAAGGGGTAAACAAGTACTACGAAAAGTAAAAGACCAAGAGATGTAAAAATAAAATAAGTCTTTCTAACAGAAATACTATTTTTTAAAGTGGTAAATAGTAGTAACAACGTAAACCCAATTAAGGGAGCGTATGCAAGCGGAAGAACCAAGCCATATTTTTCAAATGAAGAACAGAACACTTCAAATATTTTTAAATGTGAAAATAGAAATAGATATATTCCTCCAAAGGGTGGATTTGAACCTTTAATAAAATAAATTACGAGAAGAGAAAGTCCTAAGAAAAAATATATAAAACCTGGCTTTTTTTTTATAATTAAGGGGGAAAATGCTAAAAACGGAATAATATAACTTATCACTATAAATGGAGGCGTATTATAAAAATTACCCCATACAGTTTTCATTGAATCAAAAAATTGTTGATTCATTAATCTATATACAAAAGATAAATTGCCTTGTTCTTGACTTAAAATATTCAGTGTTCCAATATCTCCTTTGATACTGTACACATTTTCACCAAGAACACTTTCTATGGCTTTGATCATCTGAAGTAACCACCAGGAATTAAATAATGCCCAGATAGTAACTGAAAGTATATAAAATAGTATTGCAAACAACGCTTTTGAAGGATCTTTTTTCCAATTAACTAAAACAATAAAAAAAGAGTAAGCCAGCAGTAATCCCCATATTAGTTCAATAAAAGGAATGGCTGCGAATGCTGAAGAAAATACTAAAAAGATTACATTGAGGAGAATTGCATAAGCATATTTTTTTTGATCACATGCTTTTATAAACGTGTAGAGCGCAAAGGGAATTACTATATAGAAAAAAAGGAAAGGATATTGCAATCTATTCCATGCTGTAACTAAAGATACTAAATTTAAACCATAAAATAAACCAGTAAATATACTAATAACTTCTTTATTTTTAGATTTGACAAATAAATAATTCGTCAAAAGCGTTGTGCCGATAAATGACGAAAATAAACATAATCCAAATATAATAGCTTGTGTCCCCACATCAGATATGCCTATTTGTGAAAGTAAATTTGCAAAATAAAATAATGGCAAAGTACAAATAGTTAATCCTGGAAATATGCCAAGAGCAAAAGGAGACCATGTATGTGATGTGATAGCTAACTGATTTTTGACATTATAAAAAGAAACTCCAGATTCACCAAGTCCAATCAGTAATCCTTTATGAAACCAAATTGTAGTGAGAATAATAGAAAGAATGCCAAACAAGAAATATTTTTTCATATACTACTTTCTTTTACTATTTTTCCAATTAATTTGGTAAGTGCCAATTGAAGGTCGAAAATATACAATCGGTGAAAAAAGTAATGAAATCATAAAAAGAATCGGATGAAAAATATGATGCAATGAATGTGCCAAATATCCTTCTCTATAAATTAGATATAAGCCTTGTCCTCTAGAAGTATATCCTTTTTTAATAAATTCCTTAGGATCCCATGACGATCTATGTTCTTGATATGGATTATCGTCGTGCTTATGATGATGTACTTGTTCAAGCGGCGAGAAACGCATAAAACCAACTGTCGTTGTCACAACAATCCGTTTTACAGCTAGCTTCTCCATTTGTGCAATAAGCAGTCTTGCATCTTTTTTGGATAAATGTTCAATAACCTGTGAACTAAAAACTAAGTCATATTTGTTTTTTTTAATACTTTTTGGCAGCTTTACGATATTTGATACATATAAGTTTTTATAAGCTTTAGTTTTTTCTGCCTCTTTAATTGTGGGTTTATAAATATCAACACCCGTAATATCCCACTCTTTACCGATGCTTAATTTCTTCATTAATTCACCATTTCCACAACCTATGTCCAAAATAGTGGCTATATTATTTCCAATTGCACGATCTAAAATCCACGGATAGGTAAATGGTATATAACGAATTGCATTCATATATGGAGTGACTCTTTTGCTTTTTGAAGCATTTGTGTTTTATACATTAACTGATAAATGGTACTCCAATTATTTTTTGTGGGTATTTGTTCTATTTGTTTTCGTTTTTGTAAAATAATTGATAGATGCGTAAGTACCCAAAACATTGATGTAAAACGAGTTAAGCCAAGTGATATTTTATTTTGAAACATAATTTCCCAAAACCCAGCAAGCGAATAAATGAGCACTACTACCGGAAGGGTTGTAATAATTAAATGAAGAGGATAGTTTTTAATAATAGTCATAATTCTATTTTTATTAAAATGCCATCTTACTTTTATTCTAACAATATCTGCCAAATCAGTAGCTCCTCGTTTATGATATACGTAGATGTTTGGGAAATATACAATATCATAACCAAATTTCCTTGCTCGTAGAGATAAATCCATATCTTCATATCCTATTCCAAAGTCTTCATCAAAATATCCGATATCATCAACTATTGATTTTCGAAGCATCGAACAAGAGCCGCTTACTGAAAGAATATCTGTTTGGGTAGTAAAATTTCCCAAGGCTTTTTCTCCATGACCAATACTTGTTGGGTTTCCAAATATATCCATAGTCTCTCCAACACAATCTATCAAAGCATGATTATTAGCAGCTAATAACTTACCCTGAGCAAGTCCAATGTGTTTATTTTTTTCTAAAAATGATATAAATGTTTGAAAATATCCATTATCTACTGTTGCATCATTGTTAAAAAAAGCTATATATTTGCCATTAGCATTTTTAATGCCCAAATTAAGTCCCAAACTATACATATTTATTTTATTTTCTATTAATTTTAAGCGTTTGTTTTTACCATATTTTTTCTTAATAAATGACACGCTATCATCCGTAGAAGCGTTATCTATAACTATTACTTCTAAATTTTTGTAATTGTTTTTTAAAATGGAACTGAGTGAATTGTCAATTAGTTTTAGCGTGTGTCCATTGTAATTTGACATTACAACTGAAACTTTGGGGGTCTTTTTATTTTTTGTTTGCAAATCCATTCCTCCAATTTGCGGGCAGTTTACTATTATCTAGCTCAATTTTTGTAAATATTTCATTTTGAGGTCCTAGTTTTTTTGCATATTTCCACGTTTTCAACAACCCATCTTTAAGCGATGTTTTATCTTTATACCCTAAATATTTTTTAGATTGTTTATGATCAGATATTGCAATTTTAACTTCTTGTGGCCTATCAGCGATATGAATAGGCGGTATGGTAATGCTAGTTACATTTTGGATTGCATCAGATAGCTCATTTAAACTGTAATCTTTATCAGCACCTATATTAAATATTTTACCGTGTACGTTTGCAAAACCGCATTTATATAATGCATCTACCACATCATCAATATAGGAAAAACATC
This sequence comes from Candidatus Levyibacteriota bacterium, assembly GCA_003152105.1. Classification (GTDB taxonomy): domain Bacteria; phylum Patescibacteriota; class Microgenomatia; order Levybacterales; family UBA12049; genus PALSA-1332. The sequence continues at coordinate 598,953 of PLZJ01000002.1, read as the reverse complement.
TTCTCTGCTTACCATCTCCATAAATATAATAAGGTTTATTTTTCATAAGAGAGTTCATAAAAATTGTTACTACATTTCTATAGGGGTCTGTCATATTCTGTCTTGGGCCATAGCAATTATGAGGCCTTGTCACTACATATTCAAAACCATGCACTTCGCTTAGTACCTTTAGGGACTCTTCCATCATTAACTTGCTTATTCCGTAAAGATCTTCTGGTTCAGGTTTGTCATTTTCTTTAAATGGAGTTTGAAGTTTTCCATACACCGCAATACTTGAGGTTACCACTATGCGTTTCATACCATTTCTAACTGAAGGAACAAGCGTATTAATAAATGTACTATAATTTCTCGATGTAATATCAATAGGAGAGAATTGCGCTTTATTTTCTGCTGCGTTTGCTGCTAAGTGAAATACAAGCTCGGGTTTAATCAAAGATATAATTTTATCAGCCTTTTTTTCATTTCTTAGATCACATGTATAATAGTGCGCTTTTTTGTTAGTATTTCTTGTGCTTCCTCCGGAATAATCATCTATTACGTGGACTTGATAATTGTCCAAAACTAATTTATCAACAATATGTGATCCTATAAAACCTGCTCCGCCAGTTACTAATACTCGTTTATACTTCATATTTTTTGCCTAAATTGCGCTCTACTAGACTTTTTTTAATATTACAATAAATTCATTAATATTAGGAATAATTGTAACAATTTCAAATGGAAAATGATAGGTAGATTTTATATTTTTGAGCATTGATTTAAATGAATCCATAGTCCAAACATGAAAATGAATACTATATTTAGTTTTTTGTAAAACGCGCGCTTTTTGAAGCGCATCTTGACCAGTAAGTTGTAATATTTCTTTTGCCCATTCATTATAATGATTCTTCCTTGATTGTATAATTCCTTTTTCATAATCATGTTTTAAATGAATAAATGTTGTAAGTTCTCGCACTGTGTCAAAAGTATATCTTTTGTCAGGTACGGCATAATATAGGATCCCACCAATTTTTAATACCCGCAAATGATTTTTAATCGTTGCAATAGGATTTTCGCAATGCTCAATAAAATGATTAGCTATTAAAAAGTCCTGACTATTTGATTTTATACTTTTAAGCACTTCACCATCCTCAACAAAACCAACAGGTACAAAAGAAAATTTATTAAGTTCTGGATAATGATTACGAAGCCCTTTATTGTCTAATCGATCGATATAAATAGCTTTTGCTTTATTAAACAGTGCTAGTGGAGTGTGTAGAGCCCCTATTTCAATCCCTTTTCCGTATAAATATTTCCTTGAAAGTATTTCTCTTTTACTAAAAAGTTTAATAATGGTTTTATGAAAAACATCATAAAGTCCTATTTTTTTCAGTAGATAATTACAAACATGTTTAATTTTATGTAAAATCGTAAACATAATTACTTTTTAATTGAAAATATCTTATCTGCAAGTTCTGTTGCACGTTTATTCCAATCCCATTCAGACTCTATGAGTGAAATTGCGTTGATTTGCGTCTTACGATATAGAGTTTGATTATCTAAAAGTGCAATAATTTTATCAGCAAATCCTGCAAAATCATTAAGTGTTACTTTTAGTACTCCAGTGGGATAATATGTTTTTAATGCCTCTAAATCAAATGAAATGCCTGGAAGACCAAGCGCCATAGCTTCTGTAATTGCCATTCCTCCGCTATCATACACCGCCGGATGAAGAATTATTTTACTTTGCATGTACAACATATATCTTTTTGTGGCATCAAATATATAACCAGTAAGAATAATGTTTTTAGTTAACTGTAATATTTTGATTTTATTTTTAATTGTTTTAAAAAGTGGACCGTCTCCAATCATTACTAATCGAGCATCGGGTTTTTTTCTTACAACTAATTTCCAGATATCAATAAGTTGCGATACGCCTTTTTGTGGATGAAATCTACCAATAAATATCGCGTCATTTTCTTTTTTGATATTTTTATTTTTTTTCTCAAATTTACGTATACTTTCTAAATTAACACCACCTTTAACAATATAATACGCATCTTTCTTACTCTGTTTAGGAAAACGAATAATATCGGGCAAACTCGTAATTAAAATTAAATCTGCATAATATTTTGTGAAAAAATAAACTGGCTTTTGTGTAATCCAAAAAAAAATACCATTAAGACTAGGGAATCTTATTCTTCCGTTTTCGTTAAAACCTTTAAATGGATTAGGCGCTGCAAGAAAAAAATTTCCTATAAATATAGATTTAGGATATCTAAGTTTTAATAGTATTACCGCTAATGCATCCGGCAAAAAATCAGAAGAAAAATATAAATAATTTACCTCATCTTTATTAATATGAAGCGTTATGCCTTTATATATTCCAAAAAAAGTTCGTAAAATAAATGAAGCGTAAAAATTTTTTATAACCAGAATAGGAGAAATAATATAATTTACCCCAACTAAACCATAAGTTGTGTACAAATCATGTGAAGGTCCCCAACAATAAATATCAACATAAGTAAATCGTGAAGCAATACGTTTAAATGTTTCGATTAAAATTGTTTCTCCTCCCGATATTCCATTCGGTTCAACATTATATGCAAAAATATACATTCTCGAATGTTTATTTTTCATATATATTCCAGTTAAGATTAATTTTATATCTATCAACTGTATAACCTAAGAATCCAAATAATATTTCAGAAGTCTTCATAAATAACATCCCTATTCCTACAATAGGATTACGAAGTAATAATAAATAGTTTTTTGCAAAGCATTTATATTCCTCAATAAAATATCCAACCGGACTTGATTTTGTTTTTCGAAAATATTTTGGTGAAGTTTTACCGTAATTAAATTTTTTTAACATTAACTTCATAAAGTCTAAATCTCCGATATTATGATAAAGTATGTTTTTACAAAATCCAACATGTGCTTTTTTGATGTATCTTTTTGAAACATTTAAATCATCTCCTGAATTAAGACCTTCATCATAGCCACCAACCTCTTTAAAAACTTTTCTTGTAACAATTCTTGCCGCTTCGATATTCAAGTTTCCCCAATAACATCTCCTTTCCAAAGATTTACATTTACTCCAAAAGCCTTTTGTTTTATCAATTTCATGAACTACTAGTGCTCCATAATTACCAGTGGTTAAAAGATTTACTGCTTCTTCTATAAGCTTTGGTGATAATTCCATATCGCTGTCTAAATGTACTATAATTTCACCTTTGGATTCTTTAAATCCCATATTTCTAGATTTACTGGGGGGTGAATAAAACTTAGGTCTGGATCTTTTTATAACAAGAGCACCATATTTTTTCGCAATTTTTGGAGTATCATCACTGCTATCTTGATCAACAATTATTGTTTGTATATTTTTGTATGTTTGATTTTTAATTGATTCTAAACAAGCCGGAACATACATTTGTCTATTATATGTAGGAATTATGATTGAAACTAATGGATTTTTGGTCATGATTGAAAAATTCTAAACTCAACTATAATTTTGATACCTAATTATAACAACTTTTTTAACACATTCAATACGCTTGCCACAGTTATTAATTCCATGCCACTTGGTGCAAAACGTGGAAGAGTAGTAACTTTCATGTCTGGACGAAACCAAGGAGTAAATGATGCTTCCCTAATAACATGAGCATAATTTTTATTATATGGACTACACCAAATTGGATTAGTTGGTCCAAATAACGTAAGTTCATTAATCTGTAATGCGTTTGCAAGATGAGCAAAACCATTATCATTTGATATGAGCAATCTTGCTTTTTGTAATATACCAAGACTTTGACCAAACGTAACATTATCCACAACCGTAAGATAGCTACTTTTTTTAACGGATTTTGTAATTTCAGTAATTATTTCTTTTTCAAAAGGACCTCCAAAAAGTAATATGTGACAATTTCGATCTGCTAATGTATTAATCAAATTTATGTAATTTTTAATTGGCCAACGTTTTAATAAACCTGCTTTAGAATTTATGGATCCAGGGTGTATTGCTAAAAGCTTTTTATTTGCCAGGCCTTTAGATGCAATGTAATGAGTGCCAAATAGAACATCTTTATGCTGTAAGTGCAACAAATACGATATAGTATTTCGCTTTATTGTATCATTCCATTTTATTTGTAAGCTATTTAAAAGATTTAAATTATTTATTACATTATGCTCTTTTCCGTCAAACGGAATTGTTGTGTTATTTAAAAAAGTAAATTCGGAAAAGTATCCGTGGGTAAATGAATGAGCAATACGTTTCTTTGCGCCTACAATATAATGAACTAAATTATATTCCCGTCTAAATGCTGGAAAAGCCATAATTGAAATATCATACTTTTGTTTTCTAAGTTTATATATCTGAATTAATCCTTTTATTTTGTTCTCTTTGTACAAAGAGAGTTTAAAGGTATGTGAAATATCTTTGTTCGTTTCAAAAATGTAAGACACCCCATCAAACATACAAATAATATCTATTCGAGCGCTAGGGTAATTTTTTCGGAGCAGAGAAATCATTGGAGTAGCCATCAAGGCATCACCAATTCCAGGCAAACAAAGCACTGCTATTTTCATAGTTAGGGAGTTTTTTGTAAATACTCTTGTACGTATTTTCTAATTCCTTCTTCTATAGTAGTAAAACTGCCTTTATATCCTGCACTTCGTAAATGATCTAAGTCAGCTTGTGTAAAATATTGATATTTTGCGATCAGCGACTTTGGCATTGCAATATATTGTATGTTTTCATCTTTTTGCATAGATTTAAATAATGCTTTTGCTAAATCATTAAAAGATCTGGCTTTTCCTGAACCAACATTAAAAATACCAGTGCTATTTTTTTGTTTTAGAAAAAATTCTATAACATCTACAACATCGCAAACATATATAAAATCTCGCTGTTGCGCTCCATCAGCATATTTTTTATTGTAAGATTTAAATAATCGAATCGCCCCATTATCATTCACTTGATTAAATGCTTGAAAAACCATTGAAGCCATTTTCCCTTTGTGAAACTCATTGGGTCCGTAAACATTAAAAAATCGAAGACCTACGCACGTTGAGGGTTTATGTGATTTTTTTATAACCCATTCATCAAACAAGTATTTAGATTTTGCATAAGGATTTAAAGGCCATAGCTTTGTCACATTTTCGTTATATCCATTTACACCATCACCGTAGACTGCCGCAGAAGATGCATAGATAAACTTTATTCCTGAATCTAAACAATATTTAAATATGTCTTTACTATATGCAACATTATTGTCTAATAAATATTGCATATTATATTCAGTCGTATCAGAACATGCTCCTAAATGAATAATTGACTCAGCTTTTGGAAGTTGTTTATTTTGGAGTAATTTTCGAAAATCTTTCTTATCAAAATATTTTATATATATTAGTTTTTCAAGATAAGATTTCTTAAAGTGGGAATTCAAATCATCTACTATATAAATATCAAAAATACCTTTATCATTTAAGGATTTGACTAAATTAGAACCTATAAATCCCGCTCCTCCTGTAATAATTATTGGACTAGAATAATCTTTTATATTTGACATCAGTATATTATTTCAAAATGAGAGCAATCGCGTCAGTTAGACTGTTGGCATAATAATTAGGTTCTAGATTAGTGCTCTTGCTCATAGGTGTGCCAAGTTTAATTGTTTTTGTATTAACTTCTCTTCCTAAAATAATATCTACTTCACTATCACCAATCATCCAACTGTCATTTAAACTAATATCAAAATCAGTAACTGCTTGAAACAACATTCCACTCCCTGGTTTCCGACAAGAACAATTATCAAAAGATCCATGTGGGCAATGATAAATTTTATCAATACGAATTTTTCTTCTTTCCATTTCACTCATAAACCATTTTTCAAATAAAACATACTCTTCTTCGGTATACATACCACGACTTATACCTGACTGATTTGTTATGATAATTATTAAAAAATCAGATGCACCTAAAGCTTTAAGTGCTGTTTCAACACCAGGAAGCAGTGAAAATTCTTCTTTTGTATGCACATATCCATTTTTATTATCATTTATAGTGCCATCTCTATCGATAAATACAGCTTTCTTAGGTGGAATTTTGTTTGCACTTATAATTTTCGCTATAAGATTCGAGGTTGAGCTTCCTTCGTTCCATGAAAGTACATGTACGCTACCTCCATTTTTTTCTACCACATCTTTTTCTACACAATCCTTACCCCAATCAGATCCATTACAATGTACAGTAGGTTTTATAAGTTCTAATATTGATTTAGGATTTATTGCATCAAAAATATATACATAATCAACATCTTTTAAAGAAAGCAACATTTCTGCTCGATCATTTTCACCAATAATAGGTCTGCTCGATCCTTTATATTTTTTAACTGAGTTATCAGAATTAAGTAGCACTATGAGAATATCCCCTTGTTGTTTTGCTTCATGAATAGAACGTATGTGTCCTATATGCAACAAATCAAAACTACCATTATATGTCACTATTGTTTGATTATTTTTTCTTATTGTCTTGATTGTTGAAAGAAGGTCTTTCTCAGTTGCTATAAGATTATTCATGAAACTTTTTTACTCTCTTCAATTCTATAAGAATCATCTTCAAAATGTTGCGTACTTACTTCAATTATAGTTGACTCTTCTAAGCCCAAAAATCTGTGTTTTGTTAAAGCCTTAATACGTTGAAAATTTCCTGTTCGTAAATAAACAACTTTGTCATCTACTTCAAGTCTTACATGACCACTGGTGACAATAAACATTTCATCTTTTATTTTATGGTAATGCAAACTGCATTGATATCCTTTTTTTAAATACAGTAGTTTTGAGCAGTACATCTCATTATTCTCAATCCATTTCTCATATCCCCATAATTTTGGAACAATAGCAACTTTATCTAAATGACTATCTTCTTGTAAAACACTAAGCAAATCATCATATGAAATTGCAGCAGTTCTTTGTTTTTGCACAACAATACCAGCTGCATAATTGGCAAGATAAGATGCATCTTGTAAGGTAAAGCTTGAAGCAAGTGTTAAAGCTAACATAGCAAGCACTGTATCTCCTGCTCCACTAACATCAAACACTTCCACTTTTTGAGAAGAAAAATGTGTGGATTTCCCTTTTTTATCATATAAGTATATGCCGTCTCCTCCTGATGTGAGCACAATATTGGATTTAAAATATTTAACAAGTTTTGAGCCGATATCGGAAATCGAAGACTCGCTCGTCATTTCTTTTGCTTCTTTCAAGTTTGGTTTTATCACATCTACTCCTATAAAATACGATTTGTTTACAGGTTTACAATCAACTAAGATAAGTTTATCTAGTTTTTTTGCTAATTGAATTATCTGCGCTGCAAGTTTTTTATTAAAATACCCTTTACCATAATCTGAGAGAACAACAACGTCAGATTTTGCAATAATTTTTTTTATGTTTTTTAACTCAGCAACCTTAATCTTTGGAATTTCTGCTATGTCATTTTCTTCATCAATTCGAATTAGTTGTTGATTGTTTCCAAGTATTCTATTTTTAGTAATAGTGACTACATTTTTATCTTTATAAATAAGCGTTGCATCTATCTTTTTTTCCTTTAATAAATTGAGAAGAGTTTTTCCGTTTTCATCAGTACCAATTATTCCACTTAAAAAGACACTCGCTCCAAGTCCTATCAAATTATTTGCTACATTTGCAGCGCCACCTAGTGTATACGTATCTTTTGATTTTTTGAGTACTGGAACTGGTGCTTCTGGAGAAATCCTATTAACTAATCCATCAGTATATTTATCAAGCATTATATCTCCAAAAACAACTACATTTTTATCTTTAAATTTATTTAATTTCGTTATGTCAATCATATTTATTTTCGTGAATAATATCTAAGTATCTTTAATCGATAAAATACTGCACCGGTATCCCACATCATTGAACCAATTATTTTCCAAAAATTTCTCGACGATATAGACCCTTTACCATTAAAATTAAGGATGATTGGAGATTCATATATGTTATTGTAACCATAAGATATTGCAACTGCAAGAACTTCAACATCAAAAGCAAATTTTTTCACTAAAATTTTAGGAAAAACTTTTTTGGCTACTTTTTTTCTAAAAAATTTTAAGCCAACTTGCGTATCTCTTACGCTTAAATGAAATAAAAGAAATAGTAATGACCGATATCCCCATGAAGTTATATGTCTCCACAAAGGATATTTTACTTTTGAGTCAGGATGTAGTTTGCTTCCGATGACAATATCTGCCTTATTCCATTCCATGATATCGAGCGCAATAGCAATCTCCGTTGGATTAATATCCATACCTGCATCAATAAATCCAATTATATCTCCTTTAGCTTTTGAAACTCCATATTGAATCGCATACCCTTTACCATGGTTCTGCTCATACCCAATTACAAAGAGTCCCTTGATGTGCATTTTTTTAGCAACTTTGTAGGTATTATCAATAAACCCATCAACAACAATTATTAATTCAAAATTATAGGGAAGTGTTTTAAGAGTTGTTACCAATGAACGAATATCTTCTTCTATGGTTTTACCTTGTTTATATGCAGGCACAATAACAGATAGAAGCTTAGTTTTGCTCATCAAGTGTTAAGTATAGTAAAAATGAACCTAAAAGTAAAAGAGAAATTGCAAGTAGTATATAGATTACTTCATATAAATTTTGGTGATACATATATATAAGAAGTATAAATAATGCAGCTGCAAAAAGCGTTATTCTATATATTTTTGTCTGACCAATAGATAAAAGATAATTATATAAAAGCATTACAAAAGAAAATATCATCATAAATAACGCAAATAACCCAAGATAAGGAGAAAGTACGGCATATTCCTTTGCTGGAAAAAATATGTGAAGAATAAAGTTTGGAAATATAAAATAAAGCAATGTCAAAAAACCAGAAACCAATCCGATAAACAAGGAAGCAATTAAAACCGTAGTTTTTAATGATTCTTTCTTTTCTTTTTTTTGTACTATAAGTGGGAAAAAAGCAAAATACATAGGAGAAGTAAGATACAATATTGCCTTTCCCATAACTGAAAGCGCAGCATATTTACCTGCTAAATCTGGCGTCATAAAATGCCTGACAAGAATTATATCAAGTGAAGTTATTGCAGTTATTCCAAGTGTAGCCAGTAAAAATTCTAGCGATTTACCTCTAAATTCTGCCATAAAATCTGGATGTTGCTTTCCACTATTTGCCGTTTTTTTAAACTGAGTCAGCAGTGATGATGAAATGTATAAAATAGGCAGTAATCCAGATAGAAATACTGCAATAATCACACCATATATTTGATAACCAAGTACTATAAAGATGATTCCTAAAATAAGCTTTAGCAGGCTCGTTGCAATTGTGTATAGTGATATATTTAAGAAGCGCAGTTGCCCTTGCAATATTCCAAGAGGTAGGGAAGATAAAATGACAATAAATATATAAACATAGAGAATAAGTAGTAACCGTATATCTACTATATGTAAGTATGAAGCAAGAAAAGGTAAGCAAAGGAGAAGAACAATCAAAAGACAAATTGCAAATAACAGAATTGTTTTTCCTCCTGAAAATAGAATAGAATTTAACGTTTTTTGATCCTTATTCACACTCACTTTGGCAGTATACCGAGCTATAATATTTGTAAATGAACTTTGAAAAATTCCAACCAGTATTGTTAACGATACTAATGTCGAATATACTCCATAATCTGCAACAGATAGTAAATGCCTCCCTCCAATGAGTAAATTAAATATCCAATTCAATATATTTGCTATAAAATTACCAGCAAGAAGTATTGTTGAACCGGAAATTAAAGGATGAGATAAGAGTATTTTAATTTTTTTAATCATAGGTAAATGGAAATCGCAAAAACTATTGCAAGGCTTTTTTATATATAGCTATTGTTTGTTCTGCAGTATTTTTCCAGGTAAATTTACTGGCTTGCGCTAAACCCTTTTTCCTATATGACTCTTGCATTGTATTGTTATCAAACAATCTGACAATCGCGTTTGCTATGTCTTCTGTAGAATACGGGTCAGCAAAAACTGCAGCATCTCCTGCAATTTCTTTTAACGATCCACATTTTGTGGTTACAACAGGAGCACCTGATTGCATTGCCTCAAGTATTGGAAGTCCGAATCCTTCATATAGAGAAGGCATTGCAAAAACTGTAGCAATATTATAAATTTTAACTAAATCTTCTGTTGGAACAAATCCGAGTCTAATAAATGCTGGGTCATCTTTTGTAAGTAGAATTACGTTTTTCTGATCCGATAACCAACCATTATTTTCACTAAATTCTTGAGCTAATACTTTTCCAATCATAACAAGAGGTAACTTTACTTTTTTAATTGCTTGAACTAGTCTAACTAAATTTTTATTATTTGTTGCGTCTCCAACATATAGTACAAATGAGTTTGGTAACTTATATTTTTGCTTTATCTCATCTCTCCATTTACCTGCTGGCAAACGAATAAAATCATTGGCAGCTGCTAAATACACACAGTGTATAGCATCTTTATGTACACCAGTAAACCTTGCTATATCTTGTTTTGAAGATTGCGAATCAGTAATTACACCATTTACTCTTTTTAATGAAAATTTCTGCAGTTGCCAATTGATTTTTCCTTTAAGACCGATTGGAAATTTAGTTGGTAAGACAAAAGGAGTTAGATCGTGTACTGTCACAACTCTTTTATGCGAAGAGAATGGAGTTAACGTATGAAAAAATGGATCAAAAAATGGATAATGAATTACATCGAAGTTCTTTGGAATATGCTCCCCTTGTTTAAAAAAAAGATATTCATTTTCTGGAAAATATGTCTCTAATGAACTTTTTAAGTAATGCAAATAAAATCCTGAACCTCTAACTTTATGTTGGGGGTTAAAAAGTGGAGAACTATCAATAGCAATTTTCATTTTTTACTGGAATGCCAATTCCAGGCAGTTTTAACAATAGTTTCAAGATCAGAAAACTTAGGAGAAAACCCAAGTACGTCTATTGCTTTTTTATTATCTGCGAAAATTTTTGGTGGATCACCTGCGCGCCTATCTTTAATCTCAATTTTAAAATTTACATTGCTAACTTTTTTAACCTCATCTAGAACTTCAAGATTTGAATAACCTATCCCACTTCCTAAATTAAAAGAATCACTTTTTTTTGTCTTGATTGCATATTCTAATGCTAATATATGAGCCTGTGCTAAATCCTCAACATGAATATAGTCTCTTATACATGACCCATCTTTTGTTTCATAATCATTTCCATATAGCTCAAAGGAAGGAAAATTCCCAAGAGCCGTTTTAATAGCAATCGGAATTATATGTGTTTCTGGATCATGCTCCTCACCTAAAGAACCATCAATAGTTGCTCCTGCTGCATTAAAATATCGAAGATTTATGTGCTTGATTTGATAAATAGCATCATACCACTTCAATATGTTTTCAAACATTAATTTTGAATCGCCGTATACACTATCTGGCTTTTTACTTTCAAGTTCATTTACTGGCAATGTGTCTGGAGTTCCATAAATGGCACACGTAGAGGAGAAGATAATAGTATTTATTTTCCGGTCTTTCATAAATTCTAACAAATTCAAACCACCAATTAAATTATTGTAGAAATACTTATTGGGGTCTTTCATTGATTCACCAGCCAGTGCATATGCTGCGAAATGAATAACCCCGTCGAATTGTATATTTTCCAAACTTTCATTGAGGAATTTTTTGTCAGTTAAATCACCAACAATTAAATTTGCAGAAACTGCTTCTTTATGTCCGTAAACTAAATTATCAAATACGGTAACTTCATGGCCAGCTTTTTGTAAACTCTTAACCGTTACACTTCCAATATATCCAGCACCACCTGTTACTAATATTTTCATATTTCAATTGTATCAAATTGGATACGTAATTTCATAATAGAGATAATTTGTTATATTTTTGATAATATATATTTTCTGAGATCAAAAGAAGAAGTAAGCTCGTGTTTATTGGACCATCCAATTAACTGATCATAAACATTTGTTTGATTTATGTCATGCCAGATATTGTTTCCAAGCTTACCAGTAACTTGCGATTTTTGTAAATTATATATTGAAAATTTATTTACATTTGTTTTTACTTTATACGCTGACCCAGTTGGACAATTTGAAGAACAAATGCCAATTGGAATACCGCTGTTTGATTCTTTATTTTCTCTTGATAGTACTAAGCTAAATGATAACGTAGATGCCAAATTACTATCTTTATAATCATATACAGTAAAAGATTTTCCAGGATATCTCTGTGTTACTGTGTCTATAGCAGCCCTTGTTAAGGCATAATCTGAATTGGTATTACTATACTGACTTTTAATTCCATTGATATTAAGTAAAAATATAGAAATCAAAACTAAATATCCTAAAATAGGGAGTATTCTATTTTGTTTGAAATGTGAAAAGAAAAAATAGTTTATTCCAAGCGATAGAAAAATAATAAGAAAGGGAATTAGATAAAATAGATATGCCACAGATCGAAGACCATGATAATATCTATTTACAAAAAGCAACATGAAAAAAATTACAAGTATAAGTGAAAGGTTATAATTTTTCTTGAATTTTCTAAATATCATTATTGCAAAAAGTAATACAACAATCATACTTATTAATCCTAAAAGCGGTATTGTAGTAAAAACTTGACTCCAAATATTAGGCATATCTGTAAACAAAAATATTTTCCAACTATTAGGTACATATATTCTATATTCTCCAATCAAAAAGTAATCTAGAACATTTCGGGTGTTAGCAAAACTCTGATTCGAATCCCATATCAAAATTGGTATAAGCGTTATAAAAAATCCAACTATACTACTTATAAGATCGACTACTTTGTTTTTAAATGAATCTTTTATAAAAAAAATGGCGGGTAGGAAAATAAGTAAATTTAAAGCTTGATAATGCATATTCAGGGCTATACCAAGCAGTAATCCGAGCAGTATTGCGTACATTATCTTTTTCTCTTGCATAAGAAGTATAAATGAAAGAAGTATAAGAGAAGAAAATAATAAAATAAATGTTGGATTTGTTAAAGCTAATGAAAAATATATTAAAATAGGAGAAGAACATGCTAATATTCCGGTTATTACTGCATTTTTATTCCCTCCTAGTAAGTAAGCTATTTTCATTAACACAATCACTGTACAAATAGAACAAAATGCTAAAAATAACCAGGGCGCGAAAAAATATACATGAAAAAAGTAACCACTTGGAATTAGCAACCAATAATAAAGAGGACCAGTAACAAATGCTCCCGCAGAACTAAATGGACCAATTAACGGAAGTATCGATCTATGAATCGACTCAACAATTATTAACACATCTCGACTTGAATCACTGTCTAAACGGACTCTACTATAAAGCTTATATACTCGTAAAAAAATGGCAATTATCATTATTGCCAAAAAATAATATGAATAACGGTGATGCAATTTTTTAAAAAAAGTAACAACAGCGGGATAACTAATGAAGGTATTTTTCTTCATATAGTTTTTTCGCGTCTAATAATTGTGCTGCCATCAGATACTTTCCACATTCCTGTTGTTTTATAAGTTTTTTGCGGTGTAAGATAATACTCGTAGCCTTGCATCTTTTGTACGCTTTCTTTTGGAAATATTATATATACAGGGATATTTTCGGTAATTTCACTTTTATTGTGCGAGGTAGCTTTATTTGCTAACCATAAAAATAGATAATCATAATCGAATGTGTAAATTGCTGGATTATATGCAAATACATAATAGTTATTTGTTTTTATTGAATTTTTAACAATTAATACAGCAGTTTCTTCAGTTTTTAGTGAAGAATTTTCTGGAATATAAGTAATAAATTGAAAAAATTGAAAGACAATAAGTAGTACAATCCACGCAGATAGTACATATTTTACGTAGGTAAACTTACTTGTAACATATCCAAGAAATAATAATGAAATTATTTCAGTACCGACAAAATAATAATCCCAAACAGGATTTTTATCTGTCATAAAGATTACAACTGCTGATAAAGTGATTGATCCTAAAATAAAAAGTAATTTTTGTTCAATAAGTGGTAATTTCTTCTTTTTCGAAATAATGTAATAGACAAGCAGCCCTACAAGAATAATTTGAATTAGTATGGAAAAAGTAAATGACACACCAAGTAGTAAACCCATTCTATTTAAGAAAGAATAAATGATTTGATCTTTGGTCAACCCTGCTATTCCGGTTTGCGAAGCATTGCCAAATACTGAAGCGATAACTGCATGTGTTTGAATAAATCCATGCCTAATTTCAAAAAGGAAATAAGGAATAAATGTTATTAGTATTCCAATAGTAAGTACCACTAAGCTTTTCCCAAAATGTAGCAATGAAGTCTTTTTTGTGCATACTAATACAAATAGGTAAACATATAAACCCAGTAGAAAAGCAATGCCAAATGATAAATGTAGATTTACAACGCAACCTCCTAAAATTCCTGCAAGCAATAAACGATGGATGGAAAATTTATTTTTAAATGTAAAGTCGACTGTTGTTAGCAGATATATAACGGCTAATATAAAAATTGGCGCTGGATGTGGATTCCAAATCTGTTTTGCATAATTACCAAAATTTAGTGCAAATAAGAGCCAAAGTAGTACTGTTGTATATTTACCAAATAACTTAGAAAATTTATATATTATAAATGGAAATACTGTAAAATATGGCAATGTATAGAGCAAGAATGCAACGAGTCTTGGGTCTTTAGATATCATAAGCACTAAACTCATTAACCAAATATCATATGGTCCATAAAATAACCCATGAATTCCCCCACTTGGATGTCCAATAAGGGTTAACTTTGAAATATTTGAAAGCGCAAGCAAAAATGATTGTGCAGGATCAAACCAAAACGGAATGTCGCCAGTAATTACGGTACGTACATCAAACAAAAATGGAATTAAAAAACTAATAACAAGCAAAATACCAATAAATTTTTTTTTCATGAACGTAGATATTTTATATAAGCTATTGAATATCTCAAAGAAGAATAAAAATGAAAAACAAATCCTTGCCAACCATCCATAAAACCTTTATGTCTAATATATGTCATAAAAAACGTATATATAGGCTTTATTAGTACATGCTGTAAAAAAATTAAAGGATTTTTTCCAAGATGAGCATCTTTAAATTCATCAGCCATTCGATCAGTATATCTATTGAATCGAAGTAAATATCTTTTAAATACAGGGTCTGAAATATGATTTATCGCTTTATGTAAATATCCGGTTTCCCCTTCTACGATTGCCTGTTCATGTACATCTTTTAATGCGAAATGAACTTTACCCCTTTTATATAATCGTAATTGATAATCAGGATAAACTCCCCCTTTCATTAAATATCGACCTAAATACCAATTTTTTCGAGGCATATAATACCCATTAATCTCATCATTTTTTTTATCTAATTCGTTTTTAATTTCACTTGCGAGATCTGGAGTTAATCTTTCATCTGCATCTAAATTTAGAAGCCAATCTTTTGTTGCAAGATCAATTGCCTTTTGTCTGTTTATTAAAAATATGGGAGGATTTGTAGTTATAACAACTTTTGCACCGTATTCCTTAGCGATTTTTACTGTGTTATCAGTTGAAGAACCATCAACTACAATAATTTCGTCAACTATATCTTTTACAGATTCTAAACAGGCTGCTAAGTTATTTTCTTCATTATAAGTTGAAGTTACAAATGAAATAGTATGTTTCATACGATAAATTTTAGCTTATTCTTGCATACTGAGCAATACATTGGTTTGGTATCTAATTACCACCACGATACATTTGCATTGTATATTTCTTTTGGGGTTATGAGCATAAGTTTCTTTTGATTTACCAAAGCTAAATCATTAGTAAGTTCAACTTCTGAATATTCTTCATATTTAGCAAATCCTGAAAGAGTTGTCTTGCAGTCGTTATTAATAATAGCTATTTTTGTTCCCTCACCCATACCTAATCTATGATTATTTTTAAGAAAAAATACTATACCTTCTGCTAGATTTACTACTCTATTATTCGAGCATGCATAAATGCTAATTGGTCGATTTGGAAATTTATTCATTAAAAACTCTGCTTGATTGCTCATTCCAATATTATCAACCCGAGACACTAATCTTTGTTGATCTTGCGGAATCATTCCAATAATAATAAAAAATAATATAAACAAAATTGCAACTTTACCAAATCTAAAAGTTCTAAGTTGCCAAAGAGCGAAACCAACTAAAATAAAAATAATTGGGTGAAGAAATAAGTAGTAATAATAATCACGATTTGCTAGAAAATATCTTAAGATAAAAAAATCCAATATAAAAGTAAGTATAAAAATAAGATATATTCGATGTAGTTTTTTAATAAATGAGGCGTAAACTAATCCCATAATTGAAAGAAAAAATAAGATAATTTGATTTAAATTTGTTAATCCAAATATATATGATAGATACGGTAACCAAAATGAGAATAAATAAATTTTCCAGCTATTTGGAATATACGTTGTAGCTCTTCCTATCGTGACATAATATAAAACACCACGTACTGTATGCCAATTTGTAAATAAATTAAACAGCAAAAGGGGTATAAATGTAATGCCAAGTCCTAGGAAGAAATGTATGCTCTTTTTGAGTATGTGAGATGAGTTGAAATAGAGATAAAAAAGAAAAAGTGGTAATAATAAAATAATCTGATAATGAATATTTATACCAATGCCAAATACAACTCCCCAAATCAGAAGCCACCAACTTGCTGTATTCTTTTTCATAAGCATTATAAAAATCCATATGATAAGCGTAGTATATAAAGGTACTAAATCAGGATTACTAAGTCCCTGCGTTTGTCCTGTTTCTGAAGGACTAAGTGCCATAAATAAAGCAAGCATTAGTCCAAACCATTTATTTTCAAGGCTACTTCCAATCTTATACATTACAAATACAGCAAGCACTGAAGAAAGTCCTATAAATATCCAAGGGGCATAGTTAAGTGGGAAAAGTATTTGAAAAAGAATAAGTTGATAATAATACCAAGGTCCAAAAGTAAATGGTGCAATACCTGACATTGCTCCAGTTAGAGGAAATTGAAAATGAGTTGCTCCTTGATAAATTGTTAAAGCATCTCTTACAGGATCTGGATCAAACCCATAACGATTTGGCGTATTATAAAATCGAAAGTAAAACGAGGCAATGATTATACAAATAAGAAAAATGGTATGTAGCGGTAAGAAATGAATTTTTGATAAATGCCTTTTGTATGGCATATGAGATAAAATAGTCATTATAAATTAGTAATGAGTCGTAAGAGGCCTTCTAGCCACAGTTACTAATTGAGGTTTTTGAACTTGCTCTTCTTTAATATAATTATTTTTCTCAAGTAAATTAATAACTTCTGGGACAGTATCTTTATTAATATAAAGATTGTTTATAATATCTACATTAGTAGATGAATTTATTTGCGTATATTTAACTTCATTGCTGTTATATGTTCCAAGCGTTATATAATTTGCTGAAACAAAACTAATAAAAAATTGAGCAAATTGGTTTGGGCTACTACCTAATATAAAGAAATTTTTATCAAAATACATAACTTTTGGCTTATTTTTTGAAAATTCACTGAGCATATCTTGTTGTATAACAGCTGATTTACCCATTCCTGGAATAAGTATGTGATATTTAGATGGTAATTTAGCTTGCATATAATATAGGTCATCAAAATTTAAAGGACCTATCCAAGCATAATCATCTTTTGAAGCCAACGTATTAATAAGAGGAGCAATTGAGGATGTATCGTATATCAAAGGAGCCATTCCCATATATTTAGTGTAAGCTTTTGACGCAAATTTAGATAGTAAAAAACCTGTTGTAAAAAAACAGTAAGTACCAGTTAACAAAAATAGCAATAGATAAACTGACTTTCTTACCTCATCTAAATGGCTACTTAGTGATTTCGTTAACAAGTAAAGCACGTAACACATTGAAAAAAGGGTTGCAGTAATATATACAGCAGATTGATAATCAGTTTCTCTTGAATCTAAGGGATTAGATCTTGCATTTGCATATGTAATAAATAAAAGTATAAAAAGTAATAATTTATATCTTTTTTGTAAAAATAAATAAATAAGAAGTGTTACATTTGTTATCGCTAGTGTAATATTAAAAGGAGATGAAAAATTTAATTCTTTCGCTTGCACTAGTAAAGTAAAAAAGTTTTGGTAAAAATTATAAGCAATAATTATTATTTGTCGAATTGGATTTTTGGGCGCGCCAGATACTCCTTGAAAATAGATATAATATTTTTGATTAAATATTACCGATTGATATAAATAGTTGGAAAAGCTTCCAGTAAACAATAAGTATAGTAAAAATAGTATATATGGAGTCCCACATATTAGCATTGTTTTAAAAACGATATTTGATTTACCTAATCCTTTGTGCGTAGAAAAAATAAGAACAAGTACATAAAGATAAATAAATAAACAGAGATATATGTAGGTTAATGCAGTAAGTAACGCAAGAGAAGTAAAAAGTGAGATAAATATAATATCCCGAGTGGTTATTTTAATACTTAAGAGATTTTGAAACAGAAAAAATGAAAAAACATATGATAAGAAAAATCCTGCAAGACTATCAGCAATAAGCATGTGTCCCCAATAATAGGATGCAGAAATTCCTAAAAGTACCATAAAGGCAAGATATATTCGTGCTGTATATTCACTGAATCTACATCTAAAATAGAAATACACACCCATTGTCATAAGGAATAAGAATAATCCGTACGCAACTCTAAAATGAACAAATGAATGTCCGCTAAATATTTGTATAAATGCAGAAACAAAATATGCTAATGGGCCATGATGACTAAAAAATCCATTATAGGGAAGTCTTCCATGAAGAATATATGATCCTCCAAGGACGTTATCAAATTCATCTGTATACTTTTCGTGGAAAGAATTTACAAAAAATAAGCTATAAACGAAAATGAAGAAAAGCACCCATTTCCAAGTTCCATGCTTAACGCTGTTATAGCTCTTATGGAATAGCCCATGCATATAATAAACAGTATAATAAATTCTTCATGCCTTCTCAAGAAGGCAATTATTTCGGTTCGTAAAAATAAATTGCTGGAGATCCATCAAGATAATTAATAGTTTTTATCACATGTGTATTAAGTGGAAATACATCGCCACTTAATCCAACATATAAATCATGATCTTTTACTTCTTGACCATTCCATTCAAGTGAATTCACAAACTTGACGTTACTAAAATCATGGTTATCATTATTAGGAATTGATTGATAAAAAGCTGGTGAATATTTCCCATAAAAGAGGAAAAAAATATAGGTTACTTTTGAATCAACTATAATGTTTTTATATTTATTCGAATTTTGATTTACATAAGAAACAGCCTCTTGGCTGCCATATTGCCAATCCTCTGAATGATAGTAATTTTGTTGTACGAAATACTGATCTAAAAAGTATATAAAGTTAAAAAGGAGAACAAAAAGTGATATTCCAAGCAGTACATAAGGAACGTTTTTATGAAGTCCTTTTGTCTTATGTATAATAACTAAGAAATAACTAAATCCAATTGCAATCAGTATTTGCAGAATTGGTAGAAAATGAATTGTTCGAACTGCATGTGGTACTTCGGTAGTAATAGAGGCAGGTATTGGGGTCAAAAGTAACCAACCAATTAGTAAATATTTTGTTTTACGTTCATACTTACCAAAAATAAGGATGTAGAAACCAATAAACAGAAATGGTAAATCCCATAAGTATAGATGCCCCATGTTTGGTGGCTGATGGCGTAGCACACTATCTCCTTCAATAAAAAGCCAATTAAGACTCAGATGAGAAAAGTAATTACCAACTACAGTAGAGAGATAATCATAGCGTCTATTATCAACCAGTTTTCCTACAAAATCGCTATTTTGTTGATCCACAAGTAATCTTTTAGAACTCTTTTCTAAGTTTTCTTGTCTAATTGGATTTGAACTAGAAAATGCACTTACCTGTTGTAATCTTGCAAGAGAAGAACTATTTGCAAACAAATATATAGCCATAGGAGTTGCAACAATTATTCCAACGATACATGCTAGCAGTAAATATCTTTTTGCAACTTTAAATAGTTCTTTCCTATAAATAACAATGAGTAATAAAAGAAGTAAAGGAACAAACACTTTTTCACTTTGATATGCATAAATTGTTATGCCAGCAAAAAACGCAGAAACACTAAGAAGTATGGGACTACGAAGTCCCTTGAGAAAAAACAAAGCCATTGCAAGTACAAATGCCATACCAACACTAGCCTCAAATGCGACGTGTGTAAACTGTATGTGCCACGGGGATATTGCAAGAAATAAGGAAGAAAGTAAAGCGAGTTTTTCATTCTTGAATAGTTCCATAACAAAAAGGAAAGTTAAAAATACTGCAAGTATTCCAATTAATGCAGATGGTAGTCTAACTGAAAACGCATTTAAATCAAAAAAGGCAATTGCTGGCATAGTTAAGTATGTATATAAAGCTGGTTTGTAGTCTCCGAAAGATTTTAGTACAACAGGAAATGGAGCACTATATTCATCTCGACCCGTTAACATTATTGAATACGCATTATAACCGTGTGCTGCTTCATCCCAATCAACCGACGAAGGTACTCCTGATAAATTATATAAACGCAAACCCGCAGCTAAAAGCAAAATTAACAATAAAAATAATAATGTGTGTTTAATCTTCATATTATATACGCAACAAGTGCAGGTGTTTTGTCTAGATTATAAAATGTTTTTAAAACATGCGCATTTTTAGGTACATTCATTGGAATATCAATATATAGATTAGATTGATTTTTGCTTGCAATACTAGATAGATTACTACCAAAATAATATTTATCAAAACTTAGAACATGGACAAATCCAAATGTATCTCTAGAAATATATGCAGTTTTCCTAAATTCAGATGGAGGAGTTTTAAGATAGAATAAGTAATAAATATAGGGCCTTCCTAATGAATCTGTTATATTTATTTGGTCATAATTTCCTTGGACGCTTGCAACATATGCAATTGATTGCTTATAACCATATTGCCATTCCTGCGAAAAATCTTTTGGATAAAAAGTATAATATCCGTGAATAAATTTAGTGACATTTAACGCTAACACAAATAAAAATATACATGAAGTAAAAAAAAGTGGAAGTTTATTTTTTTTTGAAATACCAGATAAATAGAGATAACATTGGATAATTCCGTATGCAACAATAATCTCAAACATAGGAATTACAAATTCTATTCGTAACGCATGTGGCGTTTGTTGAGAAGTTGATGCTGGAATAAGACCAACAAGCAGCCAAAGAAATACAAGCCACCAATTACTTTCCTTTCTTCGAATAAGTAGCAGTATACCAAGAAGAAAAAACGGTATATAAGCAAAATACATCTCGCCAACATCCTGACTTGAAAATTTAGGATTTGGATCACCATTTATAAACAAAAAGTTAAAATTAAATTCATCAAAATAATGTTGGAGAAAATCTACACTAAAAACAATTCTTCTGTTATGAATTATTTTTGACAATTTTGAATTATGATCATTTGCAACTTCTTGATTGATAACTTTTATAACATTTAGATCTGAGAAGATATTAACTTCATCATATCTAAGAGCTGCTTGAGGAGAAAGCAAAAAAGAAAATGTTGGGAGTAAAAGCGCTATTCCTATAATACAGGCAACTATTGCCTGCTTTTTATTTTTAAGTAGCTTTTTAATAAAAAGTAGCGAAAGAAGTACGATAAGTATTGGGGCAGCTAAACGAGGGGTATTGAATGTATATACTGATGCGACAAAAAAAATTGCAGAGACAGACAAGTACCACATATTTTCATGCATTGCCTTTAGATACAGCCACACTCCGCATACAGTAAAAAAAGTGGCGACATTAGCTTCAAATGCAGCTCTTGAAAGCATTATATGCCACGGGGATATCGCAAGTAAGAACGCAGTAAGCAGTGCATATTTATTCTTATGTGCAGATTTATAAAAAATTTGCTTGACGAGAAAATAACTCATAATAACAGTCAGAAGTCCAAAAAACGCAGACGGAAAACGAGTTGCAAATTCATTTAAGCCAATTAGCTTAACAGGAACAATTGTAAGGTATGCATACATTGGAGGTTTAAAATCACCAAAAGACTCAAGATAATCATGCGGCATAAACCTTCCAAATTCGTCTCTCGCATCAGCTCCGAGTGCGTATGCGTTATATCCCCAAGCAGCCTCATCCCATGTAAGAGCTGGAGGATTTATACCTAATTGATAAAACCTAAGAAAGGCAGCGATAAGTACGATTGCAAAAAGCATTACATACCACTTTGATATTATTTTACTAAAAGAATTCATATAACCTCTATACTTTATAATAAAAAACTCAAGTAATCTAGTCTTAAAGCGCAAAAATTATTTTAAGTTTCCAACAATAAACACTAGATTATTATCATGATCTCTAATTTCAGTTAACTTTTGTATGTTATTTGCTTGTGTAGCATATTCTTGCGGAGACAATGCGACTAGTACTTTATCTGCATGAGCAAATTTTCTAAGATTTATATTTCCAAGTTCTTGACTATATTCATTTTGATCCCAACTCGTTCCACCAAATAAATATTTATCAAACCCTCTTTTGGTTCCGTATTTTTGGTATAGTACTGGATTATATTTTGTATAAAAAAGAAAATAAATATATGGTTGCCAATAATGTCCTGATATTATTATTTTATTATAGTTAGCTTTATGTGTCGTTGTATAGGAAACTAACTGCTTATATCCGTCTGCCCAAGCGCTACTTGTAGTTTGCGGTCCTATAACATAATACAAAGAAAGATACCGCACAAAAAAATAGATAATAAACTCTGTCAATAAAACAGCAAATGAAGCTTGAAAGCTTCTTTTTTTTATCCACCGGGATACAATATAAATTCCAAAGCCGGTAAAAAAAGTAAGCATTGGAATAGCAAACAAACTACGCAGAGCATGTGGATTTGGTATAGAAAGTGCAGCCGGAATTGGTGCAATTAAAATCCATGTAATAATAAAATATTTAATTTTTCTTGGGAGAAAAAATGTTCCTAAAATACCAAGTAAGAAAAACGGAATTTCCCAAACATATAATAACCCCATATCTCTTGGTCCTTGTCTAGGATTACCATCACCATTAAAAAAGAGAAAATCGGGAGAAAAATTGGAATAATAATTTAGTGCAAATTCCATAATCTTAATAGAGTAGGTATTTGAAAATAGTTTTTTAGATACTACATTTGAAGATGATTGCGATATGCTATGTGCATATGAGTCAAAATTGGTTACGTTTGAAAAAATACTTACTTGATTTCCTCTAGTTAAGCCTCCTCCAGAAAATACGGTATAAAAAAGTGGGATAAGAAGTACCATAAATAATACTAACCCAATTATTATTTTATTAAGGTAAATTTTTCTAAGTAGGTCATATTTAAAAATACTAATAAAGGAAAGTAGAAAAAGTGGCATCGTAAGCCATATACTTCTGTAAATATAAAAAGAAAATGCAATAAGAGGTATAGAAATAAAAAAATTAAACCTATCCTTTCGTAAACTAAGTAATAATGCATATATGCCAAGTACTTGAAAAAATAACGCTATGTTTGCTTCAAATCCACTGCGAGAAAATTGTATATGCCATGGGGAAATGGCTAACATAAAGGTGGAAATTAACGATAAAACTCGACTATTAATTGGGATTTCTCTTTTTCCTATTGTAATTACTTGTGGCGCATAAGAAAATAACTCAACAATAAGGAAGTAAAAAATAAGAACTGTCAGAGTTCCAAATAGTGCAGAAGGAAATCGTACAGCAAATTCACTTAAACCAAACAACAACACAGAAAGAGATGTTAAATATATATTACCCGATGTTTTATAATCGTCAAAGGATCTAAACAAAATAGGCATAAAAGTGCCATATTCATCTTTTCCAGTCTGCGAAATTGAGTATGCATTATATCCAATTGCAGCTTCATCCCAATATAGTGATACAGGCACATTAGATATAGAATAAAATCTGAGAAATGCGGCAAAAGAAACAATCAAAAATAATAAAATAAGAACAATCTTATTTTTCATATTAGTTAACGAATCTGTATTTTAGTAACGTCCAAAGAGCCAAAGGGCCTTCTTTTGCAGCATTTAATTTTTTTCCTTCATCGTATCCTCTTGGAGTCGTAGTTATAGGAATTTCCATTATTTTATATCCATTCTTAAGTAATTTTGCTGTAATTTCCGGTTCAAATGCAAATCCCTTTGCATTGAGTCTCGTATTTGAAAGTGCTGATCTTGGAAAAAGTTTGTAACAAGTTTCCATATCAGTTATCCACTGTCCATAAAGTAAGCTCGTAATAAGTGATAAAAATCGATTACCAAAGTAATGGAACAAAAATAATGGACGGTTTTCATCTTTTGTAAGATTTGGTAAACGATTTAATCTTGTGCCAAAAACGACTATCGCATCTTTGTTATAAATTGGTTCAACTAATTTTTTAATTTGTTCTGGGTTATATTCTAAATCCGCATCCTGAATAATAATGTAATCCCCAGTTGCGTGAGAAATACCTGTTCTAACTGCGGCTCCTTTCCCCTGATTACTGTCATGCTTATAAAAATGTATTGATTTATTTTTACTTACCAATTTATTCACTTCCAAAACGGTATTATCAATCGAACAATCATCAATAATAATTATTTCCTTGTCAACATGTGGAATGGTAAGCTTAACAACATCATTAACAACTTCTTTTATTGTTTTTGATTCATTAAATACAGGAATTATTATTGATAATTTCATACGTGGAACTGATCTAATAACTTTTTGTCACTAAGAATAAACTTTTGTTTTGTCTTTAGTCGAGATTGTATAATTTTTGGAAGTAAAACAAAAGCATTAAAAAATCCGCTTAAAAGTGCGGTGTTCTTAGATTTTATTGCCATTGCAAAATGATATGGCAGCCAATAGATATGAGAAAATAGCAATTTCTTATCAGTAATATTTTTCCAGACAAATATAAATTGATTGCGATATGCAATTGAAGTAATTTCTTGTTTACTATATGAATTTCGAATAGCACCTTTATCGTGCTCATGTTTGACTATGCTATCTTTTTCAAAATCTACTTCATATCCGCTCTTCCAAGCTCTATATGAAAGATCTATATCTTCCCAATAAAACGGATTATAAAGAATATCTAAACCTCCAAGTTCTTGCCAAATACTTTTTCTAAACGCACTACTTCCTCCACTTGCCCAAAGCGTTTTGTCTCCATTAACATCACCACCACTATGCACAAGAAATCCTTTTTCCCATTTTCCAATACCTCTTCCTCTTAGATCTTTTTCTTTATCTTCAATACTTTCTTCCATACATGCAACAGCAAAAACTTTTACTTTTTGAAAATGTGGAATAAGTGAAAGCAGAAAATCTTTTTCTGGAATAACATCAGAATTTAATAGTAGTATTATGTCGCCGGTTGAAATTGCAACTCCTCGATTTACATTTTTAGAAAATCCCGAATCTTTTATGTTTCTATTAAAATTAGTTTTAATAGCTATATCGTTTTCTTCGTTATTTTTTTTAAAACGTGTGATTACATCTTCGGAGTTATCTGTTGAAACATCATCTGAAATAATTATTTCAAAGTCCGCATCTTTATACGCATTTACCGCACTTACTAATTTTGGTAAATTTACCGCAAGCAAATGACCTCCATTATAGTTTGGAATAATGATACTAATTTTCATATTAAAATAGTGTATCGTAAAAAACTATATTATGCATCCCTTTTGGTATAAATATACCTCGAAGTGCATAATCAGTTTTATATATAGGTACTTCTTGTCCATCAATACGAACATGCCATGAAGGATAATAACTATCGGTAAATACTAAAAATCCATCATGATTATTATTAACAACTGCTGAAACTTCGTTTTCACTATATATGATAGAACTTATCGTTGAAGAATTGTCTACTGTAAACGATGAGTCCAAAGAATTGTTACTTGTTTCAACTATTGCTTGTACGTGCAAGTTTGTATTAAATACTAAGTTTATTTCATCTTGCTTATTAGTAGACATTATTATTGAGTTAACAAAAAACATGCGAGGAAATGCTAGCTTGTTTTGGTATATTCTCGTTTGTCCTTCTTGAAAAACCTTAGTTAATTTTGGAGAAGATATATCTGATAAACTCATCACATATTTAACTCCAAGTAAATCCATTATTTTAGAAGAATAATTTGTTGGCGTAATTATCCTATTAAATCCAAATGGTGGCGCAATATTTGGTTTTCCTCGTTCAGACGCAATAATAAGTTCTCCGTATTGCAATAAATATAACGGATCATAACCATCTACACTTTGTAGTTTATACATGATTGATATATTTGGAGGAAAAATTCTTGCATCATTTTCCATAATTCTAAATTGTCCGGGTTGATTTTGTAAATATGAAATTGCAGATGTTTGTGGAAATAAATATCTATTTGGGGTAAAAGGATTAAATTTATCTGAAAAACGAAGTAAGTCAAACAGGGTCAGTGCTAACATTGCAATAATTAGTGCTCTTTTGTAATTATCACTTTTATTAAAATTCTTTGAAATAAACAAATAGATAAGCAGTATTGATGCAAACAAAAGTAACGTTGGAAAATAAGTATTATGTTTTGCAACCAGAATGTCAGAAGATGAAACGTTTAGTTTTCCTAAACCAAACAAAATCATAGCCCATACTAATATAAATACTACTCCAAAAAAATATAGAGGTGCGTAATGCTTTTTTTGACTAGTAACTAGTTCTTGCAAACCAAATGCTGAAAGTACACATAGGGAAAAATCGATAAGTATCATAAGCCTTGTTGGTTGAGATGTAGATAAAAAGGGAACGTGAAATACAAAGGGCAAGATACTCACAAAGTTTGGTAAAGAAAATAATAAACTGATAAATAACAAAAGAAACATAAATGGTACAGTCTTTTCTTTTCTTGCATACACTGCATAACCTACTAAGAGTAGAGGTAGAACACCGATATAACCAATTAATTCTCCGTAATTCCATACCCCAAAATAATTGAGTGTAGTGGGATTGCCAAAAAAATCAGGCACGACAAACTGAACAAGATGTTGCCAAGGAATAAACCATCCTGGCTGTTGCCAATTTAACTGATCACTCTGCCTGGCTGAATACATAATCAGTTGAAACAAAGGTATCCATTGTATTGAAGTAATAAGAATTGAAAGTAAAGAAAATACTAGTAAATATACATATTGTTTCTGACTTAATTTGTACCGCATACTTCTATATATAAAGTATGCCAATGATGCTAAAAGTATGTAGAAAAAGATTTGTAAATGGCCTGCAAAAAACGAACTAATTAACGCCAAAAACAAAACTATGTTCCATTTTATTGAAGTTTTCTTTTGCGAAGTTATCCTATCAATTGAAAGTAAGATGAGTGGAAACCATAATGCAGTATGTAAAACAGTGCCCCATTCAAGCCATGCTACTGAAAAACCGCAAAAGGAAAATGAAATTCCCCCCAGTAAACATGCATATACTGAAAGTTTTAAATTTTTTAAATACCAGAAAATAAATATTCCAGCAAGCAGTGGCTCTGTGAAAATAAGAAAACTCCAAGAAAATGGAAATGGGAATATATAAAAAAATATATTTAAAGGATAAAATGCAGCAGTTTGCAAATTTGCCATAAGAGGCATACCTGAAAAAGAATATGGATTCCAAAGCGGAAATTGGAATGATTTTTCAACTGTTATTGCAAGATATCTCCAGGGATATTCTTGTCGAAAAGGATCGGTAATGAGAAAATTTTTAAAAGCAATACCATTTGGATTAGTATAAGCAAAAAGATCTCGAAAAGGATGATACAAACCCATCAGTGCATCAGTAGGAATTGGCATATATCCGTGAAGAAAAAATGCTCGAAACGATGTAGCGCTTATAATGACAAAAATAAATGCAAAAAGAAAGTTCTTCATATAAGTAACGCGTTTACTTTTTTACAAAATATATCCATATTATATTCTTTCGCATCTTGGATAGCGTGTTTAGAAAGTTGCTTCCAAAAAGTAATACTTTTTGTAAGTCGTATTGTATAGGAAATTAACTCTTCTTGCGTATTCCATACTAACCCATTTCTTTTATCTTCTACAATTTCCTTTTGTCCTCCTGCGTTGATAACAACTGGCACTACTCCGTTTTGCATTGCTTCTACAGTTGTAATACCAAAATGTTCTGCTTTATGAGGAAACATTTCTAAATCTTCGCCGTATCCTGCTGCATGCCAATATATTTTAGCTTTTTGATAAATTTCACTTAGCTGCTTAAACGACATATCAGTTACTATTTTAATTGGATATCCTTTTGCTTGTTGTATTAATCTATCGACATATACTGCGTCTATATCTAAATATGAACCGATGATATAAAATGTCCATTTTTTATTTCCTTTATCGTAAAATTGTTTAAATGCCTCAATTAACACTTCTTGTTTTTTTGTATTCATCCCCTGCGTAAACCTTCCTACTGTCATGATAATATTTTCTTTTTTAACATTTTTGTTAAATTCGCTCGTTATCGGTGGTGGTAGTACCAAAGATGTAATGCCAAATGTTTTATCAATATATTGTTTTACAAAGTCAGAATAAACTAAGCTCCTATTAATTTTTCTGAGTTTTAAAATTGTTCTCGCATTATTTCCTTTTACCCAATTTACTGGAAATTGGAAAATTAGAATATTATTTTTACTATGTAAAAAAGGTATACTTCCGTCACTCATATAAAAAATTGCGTCATATGATCTTTCTTGTAAAAACCTTTTAAAAAGTGATGTATGTTTGGAGAATATATTTGCAGTAAATTGAACTTTTGCTAGTGGAATATTAAATTTCTTCTCAGCATCCAACAATATAGAATCATCATCCCAAAAAATACTTACATCACTTTGCTGTGCAAGACACGAAGCAATACTTAGAATATATCTTTCTCCACCTCCTAAAGTATTGAGATAAGGATCAAAAATACCGATTTTTTTCATTAGCAATACTTATTAATTGTATCAATTTTTACCTCTATTTTCAGCTCGACTATTGTAATCACGGAAATATTGGGTATTACCTATTGAAGATTATTTCTTTAGTTGTTTTTGCTGCATTTCCCAAAGTCTCGCATAGGTAATAAATATACTAAAGCTTTGGTATATACTTTCAATTAATCCAACAGTCCCAGCTTTATATCCCTTTTGTGAAACATAATAGGTAAAAAAAGTAGGTATCATAACTCTTGGAAATCTCCACCAAGTAACTCTAGGGTGATTTGCCTTATAACGCAGCGCCGCTTCTATTTCAGACCAAATTATTGTTTTTTCTAACATTTCAGAAAGATTTCGATGTGTGAAATGTAGCAAAAAATGCACGCATACATCTTGTCTCCCAGAAACTTGTGGGCTTTCATGCAATTTTCCCATCCATCCTTTTAGTGCAACTTTTTTAAATAACCTTGGCATGTATTCGATTTTTGGCCAAGGATGATTCCCTAAATAAAAGTTCTTTCGAGGAAGCAAATAATAATTGATATCAATATAAACTTTTGTCTTTTGCTCTATTTCATGTGCAAGCTCCTTACTTATTCGTTCATCTGCATCTACATATAATACCCATTCATTTTTTGCTTTTTCTAAACCCTTATTTCTAAGAATAGAAAAATCAGTATCATCACACGTAATAACTTCAGCTTTGGTTCTTTTTGCAATTTCGAGAGTTCTATCAGTAGAATTATTATTAACAACAATTATTTGATCACAAAAGGAAACACTATCTATGCAATCTGCAATAACTTGTTCTTCATTTTTGGCAAGTATAATAGCACTTATCTTCATGGTAAATAAAATCCTAATTGTTTAGCACTATTCCACTGATTTTGCGATATCTGTGGAATTTTTTTAGTAAGCACATATAAACAAGAAGGTCCAGTTATATTATACAGCTGTTTATATTCATTTTTATATATATTTGGTATACCAGGTGAATAGTACTTTGTTTCTCCACAGTAAAAATAATAAAAATCAGGCGGGTTATTCTTAAACATCACGACTCTTGCATTAGTAAAGATTGGGTAATTATTCATCGGGACATAATAAAATATATACGGATATGCAACAGGCTGTTTTGCTTGCCAATAGATTAAGCTATCCCATGAATCAACAAATACTGTATCGGTGGGCTTTGCAAGCGCATGGATAACAGATCCAAATACAAAGTATCGTTCATAATTTGTCGTAAAATCATTACTTCTATTATTCTTTTCAAAGATAAAAGATTGTGTTGAAAAAAGCATAAACAAACAGATGATAAAACTATAAAGACCTAGTACTATAAATATACGTTTATATTTTTTTGTATAGAACAAACTGAGTAATAAAAATAAAGACATGATAAATAAGCCGTACCAAGGTAAAATATGATAAGCAGAAAAATAAATAGTTCCTGGAGTTACTATACGTACTGCTGCTAACCCAAGAAAAAAAAGTATAAATAAAACACTTAATCGTTTCCCAATATAAAATGCATATATCAACATCCCGAGTAGCATTACGTCACACAAAACAATAATTTCTCTCAATATGTTCCATGATCCACCAAAAAATAACAGAAATGGATATATAAATATTTGAAAAATGCCAATACCCCGAATACCATTAGCAGCGGTTTCAGATAGAGCTACGCTATTGTAATTGACTGTAATTATGTCGAACATATATTGTCTAAGTGGTAAAGTCAAAAGTGTTAATGATGTTAAAAAAAGAAAAAAACAAATGCTGTATGCTTTGCTTTTTGTTAACTTTCCAATGAGTACGTATCCATACAAACAAAGCGTTACAGGAATGAAAGGTTCACGAGTACACACAACTAAAAAAGTAAAAAATCCACTTATCAAAATATCTTGCAGTGAAAGTACTTTTTTTTGTAGTTTTTCCCAAGCAAGCCCAAATAAATAAACAATAGGATAAACGATAAAAGATTCTCCTAAAAATAGACTTCCAAATAAATAAAATTTAGATAACTCAAAGAAAATACTAAACGCTACACCAATATAGGAAAAACGATAGATAAGTAGTATGTCAAAAAGTATAGAGACAAAAATAATAAATATTCGGTGATACAAAATTAACTTATATAAGGTATCAGGATGAAGCACGAGCTGAATAAAAGCACTCATATATGCCATTAAGGGCTGGTGTTGAAAAAATATTTGTGAATAAAGCGATTTGCCTTGCAGTATGTAATAGCCTGCCATAAAGTTATTGAATTCATCTATAAAACTAAAGGCAACAGCTTTTTGATAATATACATAGAGCATAAAAAGAAAAAAAAGTGGCATTACAACAAAAAACAGAATAGTTTTTACTTTTGTTTTTAATTTATATATGTTTTTCATAGACAAACAATAATCTAATCGAGTAGAAAGCTGCCTTTTTTAAATCTTCCAAGATAAAAATCACGTATACCATTTTTTTGAGACTTCCTGCCAGAAAGTAAAAGTCTCATGCTTTCTTTAAAAAGAGCATATTTAATCTTGATACTTCCATACACAAATCCAAAATACATTCTATTTCTTGAAATAAAATAGTCTTGTAACTCCGATCCAGATCCACCTGTTGAGGAAGCATTTAAATGCCAGACAATTGCTTTTGGAACATATACAATTGAAAAACCTACTTGAGTAGCTCTGAGACTAAAATCTTGATCTTCATAGTATAGAAAGTATTTTTCATTAAAATTTCCTATTTTGTTAAACACTTCTTTTTTAATGAGCATTGCGCATCCAGTTGCAGTTTCTGTTTTCTCCTGCGTATCATATTGTCCGTTATCCACCTCATCTACTCCTCTATGCATCCCAAAAATAGTTTGCCAATTAATGCCTCCGCCTGCATACCATATTACATATCCTAACTCATTTTCCTTGTATCTATCTTTATGGAACTCATGTCCTTTTGAAAAATATATTTTAGGTACAGTAATGCCTATGTTATTGCTAGTTTCAAATGGAGACAAAAGATAAGTTAACGAATCTTTTTCAAGTGTTGTATCGTTATTTAAGACAAATACATAATCTGCGTTTTGTTCGAGTGCATATTTGATTGCTAAGTTATGTCCCCCTGAAAATCCTAGATTACTATTACTTCGTATTACTTTTATTGCGATACTTTTTGAATATGAATCGGGAATTTCAAAAGGAATTTTTGAATTATTATCAATGACTATAACAGTGAGACGTATATCTTTTAGATTAAGTTTTTCAATCGAATGCAAACACTCTTTCGTATTCTTATTACCGTTATAATTTATAATACTAACAAATACATTTTTCATTTTGATTTAAATATTGCATTCCTACTAAATGAATAAATGCTTTTCATATCATCTTTGGCAAGCATGTACATAATAAACAGGTAAACAAAACCAGAGAAAAAGACAGCAAACATAAGGAGCATGAAGCTGTTAATAAATATGGTCGTTGTTAAAGCTAGCGCCAAAAGTCCAAGTGCTCCAACAAGTGGTTTTATAATAGGTTTTACAAACGAAAATTCTAATTGTCTTTTTACAAAAGGGAGAATTAATATCAAACTTGCTGCCACAATAAAAGATGCAATAGCAACACCATTAAAGCCATAAAGAAAGATAAATAAGGGAGTAAGACCCCAGGTAAAAATAGTCAAAAGTACCATTGCATAGAGCGTAAGTTTTACTTTTCCTATAGCATTTAAGAAATTGGTTAATGGAACTGTTATTGATGCAAATAATATATTTAATGAGAAAAATGTAATGGACATAACTGACGGTGCCCATTTTTGATAGTGGGCAATAGGAACATATTTAATAAAGTCTCCTGAAAATATAATAAGAAGTACAACAAGAGGGAAAATGAGTAGTCCAATTAAAAAAAGCGACTTTTCAATTACAATTTTTAAACCTGCTTTATCATGCTGCAGTCTACTATAAGAAGGAAACGTTACACGGATAACATTATCCATTATTAGATTAGATGGAAGATAGGAAATTTTTTGTGCAAACCCAACAAGTCCTACTTGATCAAATGGTAGTAGTTTTCCAATAAATAAACTAACCAAGTTATCTTTAAGAAGTGCCAATAAACTATTTGCTTGAAACGGTAGGCCAAATGAAGCCAATTTCTTAAATACTTCGAAATTTAAAGATATACCTATTTCCCATGGTTGTATATAATAAATTACAAAAAGCCCAAGTATGCTTCTGACAACTACTGCAATCGTAAAACTTGTTATACCAAATCCCATTACTGCAAAGATAACAAGCAATAAATTATATGAAACATTTTCTACAATATCTGGTAATACTAATTTATGGAAGTGCAAATCTCGCTCAAGTAGTACTGTGGGTATTGTTTTTAGCGATGAGATAAAAAATGATATGAGCAATGCGTCGAGTAAATACAATCCCGATGTATTTAAATGATAAAAGTTTGCTATATATTTTGAGAAATAAAGGGACGGAATAATAATGAGTAATACTAAAATTTGCTGAATGGTAAATGTTGTACGTAGTTCCTCAAGTGTAGGTTTTTCTTTTTTTTGAATAAGTGAAGCTGCAAGTCCAATATCTTGAAAATACACTAAAAAAACGACAATTGATGACGCGATAAAATAAACGCCATAACTCGATCTATCTAAAAATATTGTTAAAACAAAACTGGTAATTAGTCCTAGAATTTTAACAAAGAAGGTACGAGAACTTAAGGCTAAAAAACCTGTTAATGATTTCTTTGATACTGACTCAATACTAAAATCTTCCATTTCGTATATCCCACCATAGCACAAAACTCTCTAACACTGCTCGTACTATTACATACACATCTCCACCACTTTGAATGCCAAATTTTCGAGGATAGTGATCAACCTCAACTTCTTTTATTATTTGTTTCTTCTTTTTAGATTTTGCAAGAATTTCTGTAGTGATCATTGCACCCTCTGAACGAAGTGGTGAAATTTGTTCAATTGCAGATTTTTTAAACATTTTAAATCCACAATCTATATCTTTAAAATGAAATCCAAATAATACTTGATCCCATATGCGAAGCATATACATTAATATGTGACGACTAATGTTATCACGGCGTCTACTACGAAATCCTATGACAATATCAGCAGTATGTATTTTTTCAACAAATTTCGTAACTTGAGAAAAATCAAACTGGTCATCTCCATCAGTAAAAACAATATAATCATACTGAGCATTTGCAAACCCTTCTTTTAAAGCAGCACCGTATCCTCTGTTTTGAGCATGAGAGAGTATGGTAACAAACGGTTGTTTTGAAGCCAGTTTCGTTGCAACTTCTAATGTGTTATCTGTTGATCCATCGTCAATAACTAGGATTTCAAATTTTTTTGCAATAGTTGGAGCAATTAAAAGTGCGGTGTTAACAACTTTTTCAACATTTTTTTCTTCATTCCAAAAGGGAAAAAAAATCGTAAGCTCATTTAATTTATTTGCCATAGGATCTCTTCTTTAGAATTATAGCAGAAATAATATAAAGTATACCCAAGAGTGAAATGATATCTGAGATATTTTCTATCAGAGTATTTCTATATTCGGCAGTGATTTCATGAAATCCTTTTGGCACAAAAACCGAAAGACCATTATCCAAATGGGTATAAGTAACATCTTTTCCATTCACTTGCATATGCCAGCCTGGAAAATATGCTATGTTAAAAACAACATTTCCCTCAGATTCTGCATTAACAAGTGCAGTTATTTTTTGTGTTTTCTTTTGTATAGATACAATGGTAATTCCTTTTGATAAAGAAGTTACTGCTTGTTTTGGAACAACAGAATATGATTTTGGTATTGTAAAATTCTTTGGCATATACTCATCAGATAAAAGAGAGGCAGTATATGCTACTTCTTTAAAACTTGTGTACTCTGAAACGGAAAGTTGTTTATAATAATGTGGTTGGAATAATTTTATTTGAGTAATACTTACAACAATTACCAAAACTCCTAAGCCTCCAATTTGCCATTTTATTGATTTACGATTCCAAATATGAGGAACAACATCTAGTGCAAAACCTGCTAGTAAGGACATGAAAAATGAAGCAAATATTAAAAATCTCCAAGGAAATTGAATAAACGCCATTGGTTTTATAAGTTCCCAAACTGGTTGCGAAATTTGTAGTAACAAGAAAATCGAAAGTAAAAAACCTGATAGAAAAAATAAGTACGGATATAGTTTTACTTTCTTTTTTAACATATATGCATACACGATTAAAAATAATGATAATACAGATAAGAAAATATATAGTTTACCTAAACTAAATGAAAGTCCATCAATACAGCCTGGTGCAGAACCACCAAATCCCCATGGTGAATACCACAACTGATTAATGCATACAAAGTGATTTACAAAATTTGAACCGTTACTTACATCAGACAAAACATTTGTATACGAAGATTCAACTACTGCTGGTAAGAAGTAAAAAGCACTAAGCACAAGTCCAAGTATTAATGCGTAACAAAACTGTTTGAATAGTTTTAGTTTTTTCTTTGATTGTAATAGTAATAGGAAGCAGAAGATCGCTAAAAACGGAGTTAGTTCAAATGCTGTTAAATTATGGGAAATAATAAGTAATGCGTATGAAATTCCCGCAATATAGACAAAGTTTTTTTGAAATAAAGCAAGTCTTGAAAAACAGAAAAAAAGAAAAGGAAGCAGTCCATATGCCAATAGTTCAGAAATGTCTCCGCGTACATATAAATCTAACGCGTGATACGGAGCAAATACATATAAAATAGATGAAGCAACAGCGCTTGGTTTATTAAAATATTCCCTCGCAAAAAAATACATTGAAATTCCTGCAATAAGCATTATTATGCCAATCATTATTTTTGTAGCTAACAAAGCGTTAAATCCGATAAGAGCAATTGCTCCACCAATGTAATATGCCAAAGGTGCATAAAAGGTAAATAATGGATACCCAAACCCAAACCCTAACTCACTCGACCACCTAACAGGAAACATTCCGTCAACAAGTGCAGTTTTCATTTCAAATACTCGAGCAACTTGTGTATCATCATGCATTGGAAAGAAATAATGAGAAAAAAGTGGAAGTATTGCTCCTACGGATACAATCAGTACAAATAATAAATATAATGGTATTTTCTTACTTATCATTTTTACTCCTTAATAGAAAAAAGGCCAAACATACAACTGTTATTATAACCGCAACAAGAGAAATAATATCAGAAAAAAGTCTAAGTGGTGTTTCTTTAAAAATCCCCATAATATGATGAGTTCCACTTGGAATAATAATACTCATTGTTCCCTGCGGATTTACTATTCCAATATGTGTTTCTACTCCATCAATTATCAAATGCCACCCGGGATAATATATTGTATTAATTATAATAGTACTTGACTCTTGTGCGTATGAATCAAATGAAATCTTTTTAGAGTTAAATACAATATTTGAGAAAGTGGTATTTTTTGTTAATGAATACACTTTTATATCAGGTCTTTTTAATGGCTTCTCTTTTACCCAAAGTGGTGTGTATTCAGAAGACGAAGTAGTGGTAGCGTCATTTGTTAAGTAATAAAAATCACCTCTGTTTACATAAGACACTGGATTTGCATACGGAAGATAAAAAAATACAGTAACAATTGATAAGATCGCTATTGTATATGCAGTATATTTACTGAAGCTATAAATATACCCCGTCAGTAAACAAATCAAAAATCCAATTGGCAACAAAAGTGTCCATGGGTAGTTTATTTCTTTAAATAGAGGGGCATGTTCCCAGAAAAAATTACTTGGAGAAAATAAAAGTGAAGTATAAAAAACAGCAATGATGCTAAATATACTAATAAATGTAAAGTTTTTTATTTGCTTTTGTTTTTTTGAAAATAATGATCGAAGGAGAAATACAATAATAAGAATAAATAATAAAAGCTGTGCAAAACCAATTTGATAGGAAAAACCATCAGGCAAATTAGGAACTCCGTAACCTATTTTTGGAATAATCAATTGATAAGGCGTAACAAAATTAATAGTTCGATCTGCTATCGGTATTACTGATAATTGTATATATTGCTTTTCATAAAGTGCAGGTAACCAAAAAAATGTTGATAGACATATCCCAAGTAAAATATAAAGCGTAAATGATACAAGCTCTTTCTTATTAGTAAAATAAAGATAAATATAAAAACCTATTATAAAGGGAATAAAATAAACGGCCATAATATTATGTGTCGTTACCAAAATGGCAAGAAGTATTGAAAAAAATATGCCATATATACGTTTTTTTGATTGCAAATATCCAAATATCGCGTAAAAAAGCATTGGGTATAAAGCAAAAGCAATAGATTCACCTATAGAACCTCTTACAAATAAATCAACTAATCTATAAGGAAGATATATATAAAGAAGTGCCGAAAAAAATGCAGCATATTTGTTTTTCCACAGATAAAGTGCACATTTGTACATAAATACTCCCGACAAAGGAACAGTTATTGCAAATAAAAGCTTGATAGAATCTACAAAATTAAATTTCAAGATATGAAACAAGAAACTTAGATAATATGGGAAAGGATATGCAAAATTAAACAATGGATAGCCATATCCAAAGTCTAAATTACCACTATAACGAGGGGGAAATTGTAAATCTTTTATTTCTCTGTACATATCAGTTAGTCTGACAACTGCCCATTCTCCATCATGACTTGGGAAAAAGCCAAAATGTATATATGGAAGTAGTAATGGAATAGATAAGATTAGAAGTATTACGTATAAAAATTTATTGTTTTGCATAAAAGTAAAATTTTTCATATGTTATTCTGATTTGTATACTTCAAAAATCTTTTCAGTTGTTGGATATTGAACAATTTGATTATCAATAGATAAAACAACTGGCCTTGTAGGCAAACTAAACGTTGCAATAGGACTTAGTCCAGGTGGGCTATTTTTATCAGTGGTCACAAACAATGTGTTTGACATTTGTAAATCTTTAGACCAATCAATAGTTTCTAGGCTATATTTCCCAAAACGGGAAATGTTGGTAAAAAGACTATCTTTTTGGTAGACACTAGAACCTTGAAAAACAGAAGGTGGGTATGCTTGATAAAAAAGTAGTGAAGTATAAATAAGCGGAGCACTTGAGTCTATTATTATTGAATTGTAATTTCCTTGTTCATTTTTAAGATATAACGCAAGTGGTTTTTCTTCTGGTCTCCACCAAGAAGTATATTTGTATTGAAATTGTGTTGTGTATGAAACGATAAAATATAAAAATGAGTAACCGACAACGAGTATCACAAGAAATAGAAGGATATTTTTCAAAAACGGTTTCTTATATTTTTGAATAATCTCAAGTAAGCTATAACAACCAAATGCAGAAAAGAGTATAAAAGGAAGTAAAATAGTATAACTTCTAGTTGCATGAGGCACTTCAATACTTATACTAACTACTATAATTTCTAAAAGTATCCATGCAATAAAAGGATAAAAATAGGTAATTCTTCTTTTACACGTTAGGTAAATTCCAAAAAGCAGGAATGGTAAATCAAACAAATAAAAGAGTCCAACATTGCCAACACCTGCATTTCCACCATTTCCGCTTGATACAAAATAAAGAGATACTGATAATGAATTTATAATATTTTTTAGATATTCAACAAATAGCAGTACGTCTTTATTGAAAAAAAGTAATGTCAAAGGCTTTGGAAGGGCGAGTAAGTAACTCTTAAATTCTATTGCCTGTGCTTGATTGACTGACCCAAAAACGAGAACATTTTCTTGATTGGAAAAACCAGATCCATTTTTAAACGTTAAGAAAAATGGAATGATTAACAATAAAAACCAAATACCTAAAAATACTTTTTTACTATTTGGTAGGATTATTTTATTTCTATAAAAATAAACATACATCAAAAGTATAAGAGGAGACATTATTCGCGTCACA
Organism: Candidatus Levyibacteriota bacterium; assembly: GCA_003152105.1. Taxonomy (GTDB): domain Bacteria; phylum Patescibacteriota; class Microgenomatia; order Levybacterales; family UBA12049; genus PALSA-1332. The sequence goes on along the minus strand of PLZJ01000002.1, from coordinate 559,840 downwards.
TTATATGTGTACATTGCTAATACAAAAAATACAATTGCAATAAAAAATAATAGTAATTGATTTCTACGTCTTACTCCTAACATGAAAAGATATAGTCCAATTAAGATAAACGAAAGTGCCACATTTACTTCATAAGCTGTTCTTGAAAAAAATAATTGCCATGGGTTTATCGCTAAAAATAACGCAGTTAGTAAAGATAAATTTTTGTTCTTTGAAATCTCATAAACAAGAAGGTATAGAAAAATAACACTTAGAAATCCAAATAACGCAGAAGGAAAACGAACCGCAAATTCATTTAATCCAAAGACTTTTTCAGATATTGCTGTAAGATAAATATAAGAGGGCATTTTGAAGTCATTAAATGACTTAAAATATAATGGCAATGTTATACCATGCTCATCTTTTGAAGTTTGGAGAATGGAATACGCGTTATATCCAATTGCTGACTCGTCTTGACTTAACCCTTGAGGAAGTGATCCTAGTTGATAAAACCTTAGAACAAATGCAAAAAGAAATACAACTATAAGGAATAATAAATGATACCTATCGAATAAATACGTGTTCTTTACCATACACTCAAAGTCTAAGGTATTACTTGATAAATAGTTAATCTAGTATTTAATGTACTAGTTTGAAAAACTTGCATTAATTGCCAGGATTTTGGCGCTTCATTTGTATTTGAGCAAGTGGGACAAGGTTGATAAAAAACAACATATGTTGGAACTTTTACTGCTGAATCGACAAGTTCTTTTGGCATTGTATTTTCTATAGGCCATATGCCTTTTATCGTAACATTCTTATTGTGCACCAAGTACATTTCATACGATTCAGGCATTAAACCAAACGTTCCCTCAGTACCAATATAAATTTTACCGTTTTGTGCACGGGAGGAAAAATATGCAATACTTTGTGAAACTCCCCAACCAGCTGGCCAATTTTCTATATACTGACCTCTATCTCCACTAGCGATTTGTGCACTAATAGGATTAAAAATAAATTGATAACAAATAAATGCATTAGAAAGAAGAAAACAAAAAATAATAAGCACAATAATGCTATATTTTTTAGCTATAGAAGATTTGTCTTTCACAAGATTTCTTAAGAAAACATTAATACTAAAATAAAGACCAAATGCGACTATTGGTAAAAGATTAATGGCTGCAAAGAAAACAAATCGGGGGAATATTATTTTTCCAAACATAGCAAGTGCAACGTAGGGAACAATAAAATAAATACATAGCAGTGCTTTTTCTTTCCAATAATTTCCAAATGCCAGTCCAACGATTAAAAGTAAAATAAATGAAATACCCATATACTGATACCACCATGTGATTAGCACTAAAAAGTTCCCGTAAAAAATACTAAACATCATACCTATACCCATATGAAAGAGTTCTGAAAACGAATAGACAAAAGTCGATGTTTTAATATTGATAACGCCGTACAAAGGCGATAACCGTAAAACGCTATAAAGTATTTGAGAAATGATATATGCAAAAAGTGCAAAAAGTACCCATTTTATGAGTTGCTGTATAGATTTTTTTTCCTTAAAAGGAAAAAGTAACAAGGTAAACGGTAGTAGTATTGCAGAAAAACTTGCGTTTGCTTTTGTTAATACGCCAGCACCAAGTATTGCTCCAAGTGTAAATGTAATATCAAGTCTAATGCGTCTTGCTAGAAGTATTGAAAAGTAAAGAGACCATATAGAAAATGTTGCCACCATACAATCATATAATGCCATTCGGTCATAAACGATTGCATAAGGAAAAAATACATATAAAAGCGCAGTTAAAAATGACACCCATTTATTTCTAAATAATTCGAAACTGGTTAAAAATAATCCAATAAGTGTAAAAAAACCAAAAATTACAGAAAGCATTCGACCTGCAATTAAAGGATCATGAATAAATTTTAAAAACGGCAACATCATCCAGATAAAAAATGGACCTTTTCCGTCTGTTAATGAAATAAATCGCCAATTTGCGTCGCTTAATGCAATTTGTGCCCATCGAATGTAGATTGCCTCATCGGTAAATATAGGAAGTCTTGAAAGAGCAACAGTTCGAAGAAAAAAATAAAGTATGGTTAAAAATACACCAATACAAATTTCTATTTTATATTTTTTAAGATATTTCATACGTATTATTATACATAAATTACCCACAAACACATATAGTCACTATATCTTTATCACTTTATATTTCCGAAATATAAACCCAAAGCCAAGAACTACTAAAGGCGCTAGCAAAGACGAATAATTTCGAACTGGAATAGCAACACCATCCCAATTTCCCAGCCATAAAAATGGAACATATCTAAGTAGTAGGCCAAGTGAGATACCAATAAAGAGCGTATAGAGATAATATCTTGGTTTAAGAAGCGCTATAAATGGAATAACCCACAATAAGTACCATGGTTGAATTTCGTGAATTGCAAAACCTGGAAGCAGATATCCAATATAGGTGTAAACATATAGCATAATACTCATAACAACTGCATATATTGCATATATCGAATACCTATTGAGAGATAATTTTTTATTAAGCAAGATATAAAGGGTTATAATAATAGGAAGTAAAAAAGTAGCTTGCTTAATTAGCGGTGAACAAAGTGTGAGTAGTATTGCGAATAAATATTTTTTTTTCATTAAATAATATAATCCACAGAGTGCAAAAAATAACATAATTACATCATTATGTGATGAAACTATAGACTCAATAATGACAAGAGGATTAAATGCGAAAAAAGCACTTTGAAATAATGTTTCTTTTCTCCAACCTCCAAGAATTTTTTGTAAATAATATATACAACCGAGAAAAAATAAACTTGTTACTATTTTAAAAATAAAGAAAGTTAGTATAAATATTTTAATACCTAGATACGACAATCCAATATTCAGAAGTAAAAATAATGGTCCATACGGATATGTTCTTTGCGTCCAGTGCATAAACGAACGCATTGGATCTTTAGGAAAATCTAATGCTTTGTGTAGATATGGATTTTGGTGATAAAACGTAACAATTTTTGCGTCAAAGATATTGTTAAAAATATCGTAAGAAAAAGCGTTATATGAAAAAGTTAATATACATACTACTATAAGAAGCAAATACCAAAACTGCTTATTTGAAATAACTTTTTTGTGCGTTAAATATAGTAACCAAAAATAAGAAATAAATAGAAGTACTAAAATACCAATAAATAGCTCAGTTGACAACGGTCTATTAAAATAACCAATGTATTGAAACCATTTCTCAACACTTTGATAAACTGAAGATTTTGATAATGTTAAACTCAAATCCACTTGAGTGAATGAATAGAAAAAGAGAAGTAGAGAAGTAAAAATAGTAAAAATAAAAAGACCTTTAAATTGTTTCATGTAGTATATATTCCTTTTAGAATATTTAATCTAATCAAAAGTAGATCAATTAATCCTTTTACAGAATCAGTTATTGGATTAACTCGTCGGCTCTCAACATATAACCACTTTACTGGTACTTCTTTAATTTTGTAACCTTTTTTTTCTGCTATATATAGTAGCTCAACATCAAATCCTGAAGTTACGGCAGCTCCATTTGTTGCGATAAATCCTTTTTTTATTTTCCGAAATGTTTCAAATATATCCGAAGCAACACTATCTTTAAATATTTTAAATCCACACTGCGTATCAGAAATATCTAAAATACCAACAATTAATTTTCTTAGCACTATATTACTTCTTGAAACAAATAACCTTATTAAAGGCGCCCCTTTTCTCTGATTTTTTCGAGATCCAATTACTAGATCAAATTGTTCATTTTCTAAAAATGGTAAAACAGTATCTAGCTCTTCGATCGGTGTAGCTTGATCCATATCAGTAAACAATCTATATTTTCCTTTTGCTTTTAACATTCCTGTAGTGACTGCTCCAGCTTTTCCAAAATGAGGATTTTTAATGACAGTAAACTGAGAGTGATCCTTAATAAAATCTTCTACAAATTCAATACTTCCATCTTTTGATCCATCATCAACTATTATTACTTCAAATGAATAAGATTTTTTACTTAGAAATCTGTCAATTTTTTCCAAGACTCCTTTTTGTAAATTTGCCATCTCATCATACGAAGGGATCACAACAGATAAGTAAATAGTATCCATTGATACGATTATACATAAATACAGATAAGTTGTCTCCTGTTATAAGATGTAATGAGAAAGATTGTTTCTAAGATAGATATAGGATAAAATATAGGCATTGGCCCCATCGTCTAGTGGCCTAGGACATCAGGTTCTCATCCTGAAGACGAGGATTCGACTTCCTCTGGGGTCACAAGGTTTTTTGAAACCAGTCAATTGTTAAATGCCTAAATTTCTCTTTCCAAATATCATTGTCTAATCCGTGAGTTGCATCTTTTATTTTTGTCAAATCTTTATGTGCTGCATTTCTGGCTGCATGCAAAAACGCATCAGTCATTCTTTTTGGAATAACCTCATCATTTTCTGAAGTAATAATTAAAAGATATCCTTTGAATTCTTCTAAGCTCTTGATGGGAATCGTATCGAAAATATTCTCCATATTATTAAATTTATCTCCTTCTTCTTTTAAAATCTCAGGGAGAGTAAGATTTAGAAGGTAATCTGAATAAGTAGCAGGCGCTCGAAGGACTATACTTTTTACTTTTCGCCGACCGCTCACATATGCACAAATACCTCCACCAAAACTCGCGCCGCATATGCCAATTCTCTCTTTATCAATAAATTCAAAACTTGTTAAAAAATCAAAAGACGCTAAGCCATCTTCAAATCCATCTTTAACCTTTAAGAAATCCTCTACATTATTGTTTCCCTTATGTCCTCTCAAATTTATCGTAAAAGCAACTATGCCAATTTCTGCCAGTCGTTCACCAAGTGGAATATAGTTTTTTTCATTACTCCCAAAGCCATGAATTAAAACAACTCCAGGATTTTTGTTTTTCAATTTCTGAGGGATGATTAATGTGCCATGAACTTCTTCACCATGACTACTAAAGGTAACTGCTTTTAACATATAAAAAAGATTTTATCATGCAAAGCATTGCATAACAATTCAAAATGCTATTTTATATAGTGATGTATAAAATCTAATATTTTGAGATGATATTCATAAAACATATAAAAATTAGCTATAAGAAGTAGCGGAAATACTCCTGCCTTTTCAATCATTCCTCCTGTTTTAATTCGCAGAGCCTTAATTGGCGGAATGCCAAATTTTATTGGTATGGGAAATAACCATGGAACTCCTTCTTTTGTGAATGTGTCCAAAATTAAATGTGATAGAAATCCGATCATAAAACTCCACCACACAATATCCATATTCACAAGTAACACATGGGACGCTGAGTTGAGTATAAACTTTGATCCAAACCCAAATAATACAATACCAAAAATGGAATGTGAAATAAACCTATGTCCTCCTAGTAAAGGCGTAAATAGCCTACTGTAAACTGTTCCGGCAGGTAATTTGTGCCACAAATCGGCCGTAGGTTGATCAATATCCGGCATTAATCCACCAATCATGTTTGCTGAAAATGCAACAATGGTTGTTGCTAAACCAATATGCATTAAAGGCTGAGAAACGATTATATATGTTAAAGCAGTAAATGCGCCTAAATCATGGGTTCGTCCTGTCATAAAGTAATACTACTATAGTATACAAATTTAATGTGGGTATGAGAAGAATTCAAATAAAGATCTGCAATCATTTGTTGTCTTTAATGCAATGCAGCTTTTGCTATGGAGATTAAAGGAAGTAACGCTGTCTGCCGACCAATTTCATTTAATTCTTTTTGTCGCTCTATTACAGGCTTAAAAGCCAGTTGTATTGCCTCTGAAACTTGCGAAACATCTGGAATGGTTGGTGGTAAAAAATCTGATGATACATATATTATTCCTTCTTTATCAACTATTTCTTCTGGTTGTCTTGCAATATAATAGGCATCATCAAGCTCTTGAGATAACCCGCTATCAGTAGGATTTGATCCAGGAGTAATATTTACCAAACCATAATACGTTTGCATTCCATCCCAATTACTTGCTCTTGCTTTTACGGCTTCTACAGTTTTAGTTCTTCCCACAATTATTGAAGGTTTTAATTCTTGATGCGCCTTTTGTATCAGTTTTTTCATTATACCTTTTGATCGATATTCTGGAAGCGTAACTATTCCACCTACATCACACGCATATGATGAATATTCTTGCGCTTTATCAACTAGTTTGTGATCTAGCTCTCGTAATTTTCCCCAAAATGGAGCTCCTCTTTTTGTTTGTCCTTCTGACCAATTTATTAACACTAATGAACTAACAATTCTTCCTTGTTCTAATGCAAAAAAGATATCCTTTCGTTCGTCACTACCACCATATTCTTCTTCAGCTCTTTTTAAACCATCTTCTCTAGGTATTCCATAACCCAAAGACATAAGTTCATCTAAACCAAGTAGTTCATAATCATCAGTACTAATATGAGAAGGTTTTAATTGAGCAATTTCAATAGGTTTTACTCCTTCACCAAATTCAGAACTCATATTGTCGAAATTATATCAAATTTTAATAGAGTAAGTGAAAATAATTCTAATCTTATCTTTAACTATCTTACAAAGATTTTGCTTGACCCAGTTACATAGAAAGATTCTAAACAGAAATATTGAGTTAGAAACAAAATATATTTTTCACTAATAAGTTGATAATTGTTAAATATGCATATGATTCTATATTTGCTATACTCATCTATATTGTGGAACAAAATAGCAATTCAAACAGACTTCACGCTCTTGATGGGTTAAGAGGAATAGCAATTTTACTAGTTTTCTTAAGTCATAGTAACGCAGCTATTATTAACAGGACAACACTTCTTGGAAGTTATTTCTTTGACAGTGGAGTAATTGGCGTATCTCTTCTTTTTATACTTTCAGGATTTTTAATGGCATATCTTTATCCAGAACCTATAAGCAAATTATCATTTATACAAAAACGCTATACGAGAATTTTCCCACTTTTTTTGACAATTTCTTCATTCCTATTTATCGTTAGATTTTTATCTCTTTCGAAATGGTATATTTCTCTTTTTCTCTTATTGTGTATGGCACTTCTGATTCACTATTTTTGGGTTTATGTATGCAAACGACTAAGTGTAAAAGAGAAAAAAGTGCTATTTTATCTATTCTTAGTATTTCAAATTATTGTCGGAATATATTATTTTTGGGTCATGCAACATGGTGCAGATTACTATTATAATCAACTTCCTTTCTTACAAAAATCCTTTTTAAATTGGTCGGTAAATGCCACGTTAGTATTGCCTATTGGAAAATATGTTGAAATGTTAGATCCAGTTTATTGGTCTCTTGCAGCTGAAATATTATTTTATTTACTCTATCCATTCATTTGCGTACCGATAATCTCATATATGAGTACGAGAAGTAGAAAAAGTAAAATAGTATTACTCCTTTGTCTGCTTCCATTTTTTGCTAGCATCCAATTGCTATCACTACATATACTTAATGTAAACTTGCTTCGATTTCAGTTATTCTATTATTTCATCACAGGAATGTCACTTGGGTATATTTACCGAAATAATCCAAATCTAATACATTCTTTGAATAAGCCATTTGTTGGAATACTGAGGTTTTTTCCTGTACTACTTTTTTTAGTATCTATTTATTTAATACATGTACTAATACAACTCTTTCCAAATTTGACTGTATGGATACAAATTGTGTTTGCAATTCCGTTTACGTATTTACTGGGCAATTCACTTACAGAGTCTAGCATGTTATCAAGAATTTTTCGTTCAAAAGTATTGGTATTTATTGGGACAATAAGTTACTCAATATATCTTTCCCACATGTTTATTCTTGAACAAATGATAAACATAACCAAACAACCAAATTCACAATTGACTACCATTATATATATCCTATTTACGTTTGTTGTAACAATACTACTATCATGTGTATTGTATTATTTTCTTGAAAAACCTTATTTTACAAAGCGTGATAAAAAAATAGTAGAAGAAAACAGTCTAAAAGCAAAAATGAATGTGCCAATACTATTTGGTAGTATAACATTGTTAATTCTTCTTGTAACCTTTATTGTTTATCAATCTGATGTTAGTTTTTTTACACTCAAAGAGCCATTGTCACCACAAACAAATAACAATAAAACTGTATCTCTTCTTAGTAATCCAAAAACATCACTAACCTTTCAAGCAAAACACAATAACCTTGGAGTTCTTATTTTCAATCTTTCTCATAGTTCTATTCCAAATAAAAAATTTATTCCACAAGTTGTTGAACTACAAATGAAAGAAATACACGAAGCAACTTGGTACACAACTTCAGATTACACAATAAATCATGCTTCTGATCAGTTACCTGATACATTTGGATTTCCTCTCATTCAAAATGCAATGGGAAAAACGTATACAGTAACTATTAAAGACAAAGTACCCACTTCAACTGAATACGTAACACTAGATAACAATAATGCGGGCGTATATTTTGTTGACAAAAAACAATTAATTACAAATCCAAAAAACTTCTTTTATTTTATGGAAAATAAATTCTTTGTTGTAGCAAGTAATTTGCAAGCGCAATATATCGTAATTACCCTTTTTCCATTTCTAGTATTTAGTATGTTTTTACTTACTACAAGGAAAAAATATCAAAATCTACGCACTACTTAAATCTCCCACAACTAAAACTGCAGGAGGTGTTGCAAGAAATGTATCTCTCCATTCTTTTAAGTGAGAAGGAGTAACTGCGCTAGATCTTCTACTCATCTCGTCAGCATCTATAATCTTGCCGTAATGTAATATTCCATTTACTAAATAATTAAAACGCGTATCTGCTTTAATCGGTGTAGCGAGCTGTCGTTTTCTGTATATTTCAAGCATATGTTCAATTTCACTATCTTTAATTTTCTCAAATACAGAAGTTTGTAACTGAGGAGCCAGCGCTTTTGAAAAATCGACAATATCCTGTCTTGCTGGAATATTTAGACGAAGAGACTGCGTAACATATTGACCTGCACAGTCTGAATTTACAGAAGAAGAATATCCGAGCCCCTCATCTCTAAAAAAACTGTGTAAATTTAACTGTGCATTTTCCATGAGCCTAATACTTGCCATACTTTCTGTCGAATTTTCAGGACTTGCTATATTCCATACAAAAAGAACCGTAACCATGCCTGTTTGCATACCAGTATCATAGGTATATATACTTCCTGGCTTAAAATCTGGGTGTATTAAATCAAACAATGCTCTATCAACTGATGGATGTCGTACTTTTGACTCAGGTAATCCTTTAGTCGAATCTTCAATTTGATCAACAACAAGTGAAGTATTTTCTTCTTTTCCCTTACCAAATACGGTGATTACGAGATTATCTGGAGAAAAAACTCGGTTCGAAATTTCGACTACATCTTCTGGGGTTATTGAAAGCAAGTCCTCGTATGTTCCAGGGACATTGGTATTTATGGGATTTTCTGGATCGAATAGAACGCGACATAATGCTCTTGATAGCTGATCTTCATGTCTGGATTTTGATTCTTTAATTTCTCCAAGAATAACACCTATCTCTGTTTCAATCGCACTTTGTAAATTCCCGATTGTATCAATTGGACGAGCCGCTTGCGTGTGCAACAAAGGTAATGCCGGCAATACACCATATCCCTCGATTTGCGGATTTAATATTCCGTTAAGTCCATACTGGGTCATATGAGGACTAGTTGCAGCTCCGTATTGAGCGTCAAACTTGGAGGCCACCTCATATGGTCTTTTTGAAACTAAATGCTCAAGTAGATGATGTAATCCTGATTTTCCTTTTGGGTCAAAATATGCTCCTGATGAATAGGTGTATCGCACACTAACTTGTGCTTCATCATCACTTCGTTGTGTCATCCCTAAAATAGTAGCTCCATTTTTTAGTCGACGTATCTCTGCATGATTTCTTCCTAAATATGACCACTCGTCACGCTCACTAACAAAAATGTCAGGTCTTTGGCTTTTTCCTTCGATATAAGATCCTCTTTCTTGCTCGTTTATCATCGTGACATATTATACTGTTGAGTTTTGAGGAAAGCAATTACGTCAAGTCCATATGTAGTTTATTTATACCAGTTTTCAGTAGCATTATATACGCTTTTTGCACTAATTGAACTAAATCCTTCTTTGGTAAGTGATGCATCAGATACACCTTGTAACGTATACATTCGACTTCTATCATGTCCCGTAAATAACACTTGCTCATTAATAGGTGCTCCAAATGAAGCAAGAGCAATTTTATCACCACTGATTGCTGCTTTTCCTTCTGAATTTAAATACAAACTAAGTGACAATGCTTGTTCTGACTGCTGGCTCTTATATTGATAAACGGAAAAAGTTTTTGCTTTGGTGGTCGCGAGTTTATTTACCCAGTGTATTGTTGTGGTTCTCATTGGATTACTGGCTTTTGTAATCGTTTGGTAGATAACAAAGGTATTTGCACAAACAATACAAAATAGTATAAACATTCCAATATATACGTTTCGTTTTACAATTTCATAACAAGCCCATGCAAAAAGAAGAAGTATAAAAGGAATGATAAATGCTAAAAAACTTTCGAAAATTATCCCATTAAAATACCGAAGCATAACCACCATACAAATAAATACTCCCATTACAATTCCTATTTCCTTTTGTATTTTTTTTGCATAGATACTATAACCGGCAACAAGTAATAATAGTATTATTTCAATTCCACCAATTAGCTTAGTTCCACCAATGGTGTCTCCCCATCTTGTTGGCCATGATGAGGTAAGTGTTGTTAGCCATCGCTTTGTAACAAGCGTTGTTTGCGGATGAAAAAGTATAAAGTGAATAATGTTATTAAGCTCATAAAAATGATATTCAAAATTAAAAATAATAAGTGGGGTAAGAGGCAGCAGTAATCCAAGAAAAAGCATGCTCATATGAGACAACGTACGTTTACCAAAATATAAAACAAAGGGAATCATAAGCAAAAGTGGCATTGCTTCAAAATGCGTATTTACAGATAAGCTTAAAAAAAGCGCAAAGAAAAAAAGAAATCGTCTTGAGGGAGCTTTAATATAGGAAACAAAAAAATAGAGCGTACATGTTGCAAAAAATCCTACTAATGCAGAATAAATCAAATTTGATGATAAGCTAAGTTCAACAGGAGAAATTGCAGTAAAAAAAGCAAGCAGTAATCCAAAATTTCGGTCATATACTTTTTCTCCAATGGAAAACATAATGCCAACTATACCTATGTATAACAGGGTAAGAAAAATCCATGGTGTTAACACAAAATGAGGAAATAGCGCAACGGGAATATAAAAGGCCCAGTAAAAATAAGGACCAAATACAAAAGGTCCTGATGCTGAAAATGCTCCGATTAAGGGCAAAGTATGCTCTTTCACTGCTTCTTGTATTATGAGTGCATCTCTTGCTTGATCACTTGCCAAGCCAAAACGAGCATCATAATTTACAAATCGAAGAACTGCTGCGAGAAATAATATACATGTAAGAAGAAATAAGTAGTTAGTAAAAAGTGATTGTTTTGGTAACAACATATCGCGTGTTTTTTTAAAAAACACGAAAAACAATGTTATGTTTTTCCAATCAACACATTGGCAAGTATTTAATTAGATTACGTTAGTATAACACACAAAACAAGATCCACTTAATACAACTATTTTAGAAAATATGCTATACTTTTTACTATGAGTAGACTATACCTTTTTATGATGATTTCACTAGATGGATATATTGAAGGACCAAATCATGATCTTTCATGGCATCATGTAGACAAAGAATTTGAAGAGTTTGCTAATACGCAGCTTAAAAACACATCGCTCCTTTTATTTGGCGGCCGTACCTATGATCTAATGGCAAGTTACTGGCCAAATCCACAGAAAAATGACGATCCAAAAACTGCAATGCTTATGAATAGCGCTTCTAAAATTGTTGTCTCTAAAACAATAAAAAATCCTACGTGGGAAAACACAAAAGTATTGAGCAATAATATTGAAGAGAAACTTATAAAAATGAAAAACAATTCCAGCGGAGATATGGGAGTTTTTGGTAGCAATATACTTGCAACATATCTTTTGGAAAATAAGCTTCTTGATGAACTGCGAATTATGGTAAATCCAATTGCTATTGGCAAAGGTACCAGCTTATTTACTGGTTTAAAAAATCATACATCGTTTATACTTCAAGATACTAAATTATTTAAAAATGGGAATATATTACTTACTTATAAGGTATAATAATCCAGCTTTTAGATTCCTCTTCTACTTTGTTGCCGCATAAAATAGTAGTGTCTGCACAGAACTGATAATAAATGGCGTTGTTAAAAGTAGCATTACTAGAATTACAATTGCAAGCTTCATTGTTTTATCAAGAGAATAAATAGTATCAAGAAGCTGTGAAAAAGAAGTTATTGCAAAAGGCGATTTTTGTTTCTTTTTTGAAAGTAATTTTGGCATAGTATAGTAAAGTATAGTTTTTCCATCATTTGCTCGTCAATCAAAGTTGTACTAAAACTTTGAATATATATTGAATTTATCCTATATAAGTGAGATAATCCCTTCCATTGTTATATGAAAGAAACGCCATTTCCTACCATTACAAAATCAGAGCATGCAGTGCGCAAAATAGTTTCAAAAGTTGCTTCACTTCCTTTTCTTTGGCCTGGAGAAGTTGAAGATCCTCGACATTCATTAGATCTTGCAGCTGAATGCATAAATGAAGGTAAAGGAGTGGTTATTATTTTTACACATTTTAGTTTTCGAGACGGCCCGCAAATCATCAAAGATCTTATTTCGCAGCATGATGGATTTTCTCAAAAACGATATCTTAATCCTGTTTCAGCACATCAATATAATACGCATCTTGGTGCTGCTTCTGAACTTTTTGGTGGCACACTTCAACCAATTATTAATGACTCCTCAATGCAAAAGAAAAAATTTGAAAAAACAACTGATGAGGAGAGGAGAAAATCTTATGAAGCACTTATGCGAAAAAGTAAAGAAGCTCTCCAAAATGGAGAGACAGTTGCAATAGCTATTAATGCAAGTCGCCAACCATTTCTTGTCATGGATGATTTGCAGCGTCCGTTGGGTGCATTTATTGCTTCCATGAAACGAGAAGGAGTAACTGATTTTGGCATTTTGGAAGTTGCCATGTCTCTTGAAAAGACAAAGCGTTACAACAAACGAACCGCAGGCACTTTTAACTTAGGGAAAAAAAGCAAACTACAAGTGGGAAATTTTTATAATGCCTCAGAACTTCTATCTCAAACGTCATTTAAAACAATTGATAAAAAGATACGAGAAGATATGGTGGACATAATTCCAGAGGAATATAAGCAACCAGATACATTCTCAAAAGTTGCGGTAATTGGCGCTTTTGGTCAAACAGGAAAAATGTATATACAAGAATTCGGAGAACATATTCCTGGGCTATTGCTTTTGGCTGTTGTAAAACCCGAACAAGCTGATAACCTTTCAAATGATAGTTTACCTAACGTAACAGTGCACTCAAGTATAGTTCAAACACTAGAGCAAAAACCTGACGCAATTGTCTTAGCAACCGCAAATCCTTCTGAACAACTACTTTTAGAAATTGTGCAAAACGCCAAAGCTCCACTTACGTTAATTTTGCCTCAAAATGGTTTAGAAATTGCTGATCAAGCAGTAAGAATATGTAAAGATAGCAATATAACGCTAGTTCGAGCAAGTTTGTTTACTCCTGTTACGAGTCAAGAAGAGGGCAATGCATATGATAAAACAAAATTAAGAATAGGACTTTCTCCTATTTCTCGAGATGAGAAAACGGTATTTTCCAGTGAAGAGTATCGAGAATTTAAAAAAGCAGTTGCACTGTTTGAAAGAAGCGGCTTTGATGTTGAAGAATTCGAAGATTCAACATCCCTTGCATATGCTAAAGCATTAGCAAATGTATTAGGTAGTTCTGCTGCACTCACTGGACTTTCACCAAAAGATACATTTAAAGACAAAGAGTTGTTTGCTTTTGAAACAAACGCAATGAAAGAAAGATTATCACTCCTTTCCGAGAGCGGTATAACTTTACCAAAAGTTCCGTGGAATAATCTATCTTTAATTCCTAAATTATCACATTTACCAACACCACTTTTATCACTTGGGAGAGGTAAAATAGCGTCGCTTGTTGCAAAAGGAAGAAATAATCAACCTCCACAAGCGGCAACAAAAATAGCAGAAGGAAAACCAACTGAACTTTTGTATTACCACTCACCATTTATTACACTCGCTAAAAAACTTGGCAAACATGCAATTGCTGACGAGGCACTTCTTTCTGTCTATCAATCACATAAAAATGGATTAATTGATCTAACCACTATGACAGCAATACAAAAGAAAAAACTACTGTTAGAAACCGCTTCATTTTTACAAAAAGCATATCAGTAGTTATGAGGTAATGCTTATAACATGCCGCCAACCCGAACCTGCATTGCTCGACCATTTTTAGGAAGCGAAATCACTAGTCCCTGTGTTTTATTTACAAAGCGTACAAACTTGAGATAATCACTATTTTTATCTGCTAATATTTCTTCATCGCTTCGATTATTTTCTCTGGTCATCGTTTCACGAAGCGACGCGTCTGGAACTAGCATAACTCCTTTATCCTTTCCTGTTTTTGCAGTATGTTGCGCCAAAAGTAATGTTTTAACTACCCCATCCTCTGGCTTTGCTAAATCAAATGCAAACGCTTCATTTTCTGCAAGTGCTGGTCCTTGTTTAATAGCAACAACCATGGTTCCATTTACTCCTGTTGCTTCTAGTTTTGTTGGCGTTTCAAAAACCGAACGGGCAAAAAGTTCTAGTCCTTGACTTGCATCTGGATTTTCTAAAGCTCCTTTAACCGCTTTCTCATGTAGTTTATCTGACAAAAGTTGATTTCGTATTTTTTGTGTGAATTCTAATATAGCTTTGTCTTTTTGTACTTGCTTTGCAAACTCACTTTTTTGGGCAAGTAACATTTGGTTTGTGCTTATATCTCTACTTTGCTGTTCTTGTTCCATATGTATGTTTATAAGCTCTTGTTATTTACCTTTTTCAAGAGTTGGTAAAGAAGCATTTCCCGATACATTTCTTCGAAGATTTAATCCTGTTTTATATAATGGGTCATTATTTCCCATGTCTGCTTTAGTAATTTTAAATGATCCGATTTTTTGATATAGCCTTACCGCTTCTACAAGATCTTTATCTTTTGGATATTTTTCTCTAATTTCATCATCACTCATATGAGCAAGCTTGGTAAATGCGTCAAAAACAACTATGCCTGGAAATTGTATGTAGGCAGCATTACTATCTCGAGTTATAAAACGTTTTGGTATGGCAAATCGTGTTTTTTGTCCTACGAGTTCATCGCTTGGAAGTGCTGCGTTATACGCAAATACTGTTATGTCACGAGTATCTACCTGCTCTGCCTGTTCCGCTTCTTTAAGAGCAAAAACCATCCCTTGATTAGTCACTCCGTATTCTCGTAAAATTCCTGGTTCATTTTGTACCTGACTTGCTAAAATATCTAATTGTTCGCGAGTTATTTCGTCCTCAAGCATCCGACTTACCCTATTTGGTAATAATGCTCTTTCACCAACTTTTTCTTTTATACGAGCTGTAGTTTCTTCTTGCTTTTTAGCTCTTTGTTGCTGCGGCGTTTCAGTTTCTTCATCACTTTCTCGGGTTGTTGGATTACTGTCTGGTACTACCAAGTGCCCATGTACAAACGAGCTATTTGCAAATTGCATTAGTTCTTGTCCTGCTTTAATATCAGCATCAAGGTCAGTCATAGGAGGTTTTTGGTTACGTCCATCTCCTTGATTTTCTCTTACCGTAATATCATCACTTGCTCTTGGCATATGGTGGCGTTTTGGATGTTTTTTTGCAGCTTCAGCTTTTCGTCTTTCACGTGTTTGTCTTTCAAACTCATCTTGATATTTTCTTAGTACTGGATTATCACTAAAATCTTTACTTCCTTCACCCATAGATTTAGTACAACATGTTTACAAAAGTTTGTCAAATAAACAAAAGGTGATATGCAGGTTTTATGAAGCAATTATTATTCCCACTTAAAGGTTTTTGCAGCAAGTACGTACATAAGTATTCCCCATACAGAAAGTCCTAGTAAATAGGGGATGGTATCGTGCAGTGATCCACCCTCTGTAGTAATTTTTCTAACCGCCTCATTAAAGTAAGAAAGTGGTAAATTTGTAGCAATAGGTTGCACCCAGGAAGGAAGACTTGAAGTTGGGAAAAACGTACCACTTAACAAAAATTGCGGAAGTGTTACTAAATTAATCATTGGATTTGCAGAGTTTTCGTCATTTGCAAGACCTGCCATAAAATAGCCAAAACCCAAAAATGCAACTAGTCCAAAAACAGATAAAATCATTAGATCCATAAACGTCTCAAATCCATGAGGAAGATAGAAATGAAAGACATAGACCCCAACAACAAGTATTAATATTGTTTGAAATATGGCAATAATTAATCTACTCATTCCCTGACCGAATAAAAAAGTAAGCGGAAGCATTGGCGTTGCAAACATTCGTTTAATAACCAGTTGTTTTTTTAAGAAAATTAAACCAAATACAACTCCAAAAATAGCAGTACTAAGTAGTGAAAATCCAATCATTCCTGGAAGTGCAAAATCAATATATCGTGACTGTCTTCCGGTAATTTTGGTTATGGTAAATGAAATCTGAGGTGTAGTAATGCCTGAAATTTCTACATTTGATTGATCAACAATTCCCTTTACAAGAAGCTGCACAACTGCGGCATTTTGTGGATTAGAAGCGCTTGTAGTAAGTGTTGTGGCATACGAAGTGTTAGCGCCTTGATTAGAGGTAACATTTAACAGTCCATCTATTTTTCCTTGCTTAATTTGAGAAAGTAGCGTTTGGTTATCACTAACAACAGTAGTTATTGCAGGAGATTGCTTAACGTTTTGAATAACTTGATTTTGCATATTAGAACTGCTTGGAATACCAATAGTGACTTTTGGATTTGCATTTCCAATCAGTCCAAATATACTAATAAAAACTAGGGGAAAGAGAAATCCAAAAAAGAACGTTGACTTATTTCTTGTTTGCGCTTTAAACGCGTAATAGGTGATTGCTAAAAATGCACGAAATTGATTTGGTTTACGCTTCATGTAAATGCCTCCCTGTAAGTTGGATAAATACGTCTTCTAAATCTGCTTGTTTTACTTCAATATGTTTTTTAAATCCTGTTTTTAATAATTTCTTAATTAACGCCTCAGGTGAATCAAGTGCAACAATCTTGCCCTTATCCATTATGGCGACTCGTTCGCAAAGCTCTTCTGCTTCTTCTAAATAATGAGTTGTGAGTACTATTGTTACTCCTTTTTGGTTAATTTTTTTGATCATATCCCATAAATGAATCCTTGCTTGTGGATCAAGTCCTGTTGTAGGTTCATCTAAAAAAATAATTTTAGGGGTATTAACAAGTGTTGTTGCTATTGAGAAACGTTGTCTTTGCCCACCACTTAGTTTATTTACATAACTTTTGGCTTTATCCTGGAGTTCAACTTCTTCAAGTAATTTCATAGGAGAAACTTCAACATCATATAAAGCAGCAAATAATTGCAAAATATCAACAAGCGTTAGTTCTGGATAAAAGCCGGCTGATTGCAATTGAACACCAATTGTCCTCTTTACATCCCAAGGATGTTTTAGTGTATCTATCCCATCAACAATAACGTTTCCACTTGTTTGTTTCTGGAGTGTTTCTA
Organism: Candidatus Levyibacteriota bacterium; assembly: GCA_003152105.1. GTDB lineage: Bacteria > Patescibacteriota > Microgenomatia > Levybacterales > UBA12049 > PALSA-1332. Next base: position 542,034 of record PLZJ01000002.1, on the reverse strand, counting down.
TAATCTCAAGCGTCGTAGTTTTTCCTGCTCCATTTGGTCCTAAAATACCAAATATCTCTCCTTTTTTAACTTCAAATGAAACATCTGTTACGGCAACAAAATCGCCAAATTTTTTGTGAAGGTTAGAAACGGTAATAATAGCTTTCTCGTTTTGATGTGATTGCATAGTGAATTTGTAGTATAGCAAAAAAGTAACGAATTGAGAATTATATGTTAATTCCCTGTTTTAATCCAAGCTCTCTTTTTCTTCCTTTTATATATACTTCTAATTTTTCTATACTTCTGTTTGGATTAGCGTCATCTATATATCTATAAATCTCATCACGCATTGTTTCGAGTTCTTGCTCAGAAAATATCATTGCTTCTTTTGCATACGTAAAATCGGTTCTAACAATATTTTTAACACTATCTAACTGCACAAAAGGAGGTAAGCCTTTTTTAGTATGTGCGCTATTTGCTGTATCAACTATTCTTGTTAGTAAATTATTGTCTTGTCGAAGTGAATCTCCAATTTGCTGTGGATCTAAATCTGCTTTTTTACAAGAAAGTGCTATATGTGCTGCTTGAGAAGCCACTGATTTTGGATATTTTGCACTTGCATCTACAAAATATGCATATCCTTGAAACGCTTGATCTTTATCATATAGACCAAGTTCTCTTCGATGTTCTGGTTTATTTCCCGCAAAACTCGTAAAAAGTTTTGTTACTCTTTCTTTAAATGGGATGCTCCCCGTTGCTTCAGACATAACAGTAGTATACAAAATATTAACAGACTTTAAAAGAAAAAAGGAGGAAATTATAGTTTTTCAAGCGTCATTGCAGCATGCAGTCTTTTTTCTTCTGTTTTTGCATCAAGTTTTTGTTGATCTGCAACTTCTTTTTCTTTAAGAAGCTTTAATCTCTTTGTCGTTTGCTTATCAATTTCTTCTTGGCATTCTTTATTAGAACAACGATAAACAGTAGTTGTTTGCGGAAATTTAGACCCTTCCAATGTCTCCGTTACACGGTTAACAAGAATTAAGGGAGATCCACACTGTTGACATTTGTTGGTAGTTAATTGCTTCAATCTGACCTCATTATAGCACAAATACAGGCAAAATGCTACTTTTTCTCTTAGTCAACTGGATGTGTATGGGGACTTCGAAGAACTGGCCGTGAATACGACACCTGCGTTGTTGTTTTAGGACTTGGAATTGGCTTTGCAAGCGCTAGTTGTAATACTTCATCCATGTGTGAAACAAAATAGAATTTAAGATCGTTTTTGACTTCTTTTGGCACGTCTTCTATATCTTTTTTATTATCTTTTGGTAAGATTACGGTTTTAAGTCCTGCTCGATGTGCTGCAATTACTTTTTCTTTAACACCGCCAATTTCTAATACTCTTCCTCGAAGTGTTACTTCTCCTGTCATACCAACTGTTCGCTTTACGGGTATTTTTGTTAATGCTGAAACAAGTGCTGTGGTAATTGCCGTGCCTGCTGAAGGACCATCTTTTGGAACTGCGCCTTCAGGTACATGAACATGAACATCTAATTTATGGAAAAAACTATCTGCAAGCCCAAAACTACTTGCTCTTGCTCGAATGTATGACAAAGCTGCTTGACATGATTCTTTCATAACATCTCCCAGTTGTCCTGTTAATGTTAATTGACCTTTTCCTGGCATTAGCGCTACTTCGATAAAGAGAATTTCTCCCCCAGCTTCTGTCCAAGCAAGTCCTGTTGACATACCAACTTCATCTTTTTTCTCAATTATGGTTGATGAAAATTTAACTGGACCTAAGAATTTAGAAAGATTTTTTGGAGTAACAGTAATTTTTGCTTTCGAACCCTGAGCAACCATTTTCGCTGCTTTTCTAAATATTGTGGCAATACGTCGTTCTAAATTTCTTACTCCTGCTTCTCTTGTGTAGTGATGGATAACATCTCGAAGCGCCTCGTCAGTAATGACAATATGTTCATCTTTTAATCCATGGTTTGCTTGTTGTTTTTTAAGCAAGTGGGCTTTGGCAATATGGAACTTTTCTTCATGTGTATAGCCTGCAAAATGAATAATCTCAAGTCGATCACGAAGCGCAGGTGGTATAGTATCGAGCATATTTGCTGTTGCTACAAATAAAACATCTGACAAATCAAAAGGTACTTCTAAATAGTGGTCTGAAAATGAGTTATTTTGTTCTGGATCTAATGCTTCAAGAAGAGCAGATGAAGGATCTCCACGAAAATCTGCGCCAACTTTATCTATCTCATCCAGCATAAAGACAGGATTTTTTGTTCCTGCATCTTTTATTCCTTGAATAATTCGTCCAGGAAGTGCACCAACGTATGTTCGTCTATGTCCTCTTATTTCTGCTTCGTCCCTTATTCCTCCAAGAGAAACTCTTACAAATTTTCTGCCAAGTGAGTGAGCTATTGATTTACCAAGAGACGTTTTACCTACTCCAGGTGGTCCTACAAAACAAAGTATTGGTCCTTTTATAGAACCCGCAAGTTTATGCACTGCTAAATATTCGACAATTCGTTCTTTTACTTTTTCGAGTCCATAATGGTCATCGTTTAATATTTTTTCTGCTCCTTTGATATCTGTTTTACTTTTACTTTTTGTGCTCCATGGAAGAGAAACTAACCAATCTAAATAGTTTCGAATATACGCAGACTCTGGATTAAACTGATTCATTTGGCCAAGTCGTTTTACTTCTTTCTTCGCTTTTTCCTCAACTTCCTTTGGCATGTTTGCGGCTTTGATTTTTACAAAGTACTCACGCGTTTCACTTGTTTCTTCGCCATTTTCTTTATTCAACTCTTCCTCTATTGTTCGAAGACGTTCTCTAAGCATTGCTTCTCTTGCTCCTTTTTCAAACCGTTCCTGAGTCTTATTTGCAATTCTTCGCTCAAGTTCTAACACTTTAATTTCTTTTGCTAAAAGTTCTGTAATTTTTTCAAGTCTTGTTTTAACGTTGGTGATTTCAAGAAGCTGTTGTCTTTCATTTACTTTCAAATCAAGCACTGATGCGAGTAAATCTGAAAATTCTGCAGGAGAGGTTTCTGACATAATATTCATAAATACTAAAAAGTCTGCAGGTTTACCAAGATTCATTGCACGTCTGAATTCATTAGTTAAGTGGTTTGAAAGTGCTTTAATTTCCTCGTTGTTATCAACTACTTCTGGAATTTCAACTACTCTGGCCAAAAGAAACGATTCATGTTCTTCAAAAGATAAAATCTTAACACGAGCAAGTCCTTTTACATGTGCATTGATTTCTCCTTCAGTTTTAATCATGCGTTCTATTCGTGATAATGTCCCAATAGAATAGAGATCTGAAGGGCTTGGATCATTGAGTTTTGAATTTTTCTGAAGTACAAAACAAACAATGCGTTCGTGTTGAAATGATGTTTCCAATGCGGAAAGGCTTTTTGGTCTACCAAATGTTAATACTGCATCAGTGTGTGGGAAAATTATGCCATCTCTTATTGGAATTATTGGAATTAAACGTTCTGTCATAAGTTAAACATTAGCAGAGTACCATACCATCTGCTAATTGTCAAGAGGATAATTAGAGAGGCAGTCTTACTAAGTTTTTCAATTAAAGCAGGATACGAGTCGAAAGTCAAACTCTACTAGAATTGGCTACAGTTTGCTGACAATCTCATCTATTTTAGCAGCCAATATAAAATCATTTTCAGATAATCCCCCAACGGCATGGGTAAATAAATCAATTTGTACTTTGTTATAAAAAATGTAGATATCTGGATGATGCTCTTCTTTTTCTGCAACTTCAGCAATTTTATTTACAAACGCTATGGCGTTTGTAAATGTTTTTAGATTAAATTGTCGTCTTATACGGTGAGTACCATCTCGAAGGAGTAGCCAATCTGGAACTTGCTTATGGAAAAGTTCTTCATTCTCATCAGTTATCGCAGGGTCTCCATTTTCGCATGGAATACAGTGTTTTTGTGTCAGTTGCATTGCTTATTTATCAGTGAGTAGTTGTTTCTTTGTCGATTGTTTTGGTGTATGAATAAATTTGAATCTATCCTTATACGTTAACCCTTGCATTATTGTTCCAAGCATAAATGCATGAAACATTTTTCGCTTCTTCAGGCTTTCTTTTCTAGAAAGCAAGAGCCATGCATACAGCGATGCATATGATGCCCAGTGGTGAAGCCAATACTCTTTTTCCTTATGTGTAATTTTAATATTTGGTAGTATTTGTACGTTTTTGATTCTTTTTTCAGGCAGTTTATTACGCAATGATTTTGGATGAGACGGATGAGAAATAAAATATGACACTAAGAATCCCACTGTTCCTGCAACCCCAAGCTTCACTGTTTGTTCGAGAGTTTTCTCGCTCATAGTACTATTGTAAGCAAATGAAAACTAAAATTGCAAGTTTTGTGGGCATGACTACTGTCGTAGACAAATGTTTTTTCCTATTTATTTGAAGAAAATAACTGAACTCAATATTTATGATATGTTATCATTAAACAATGAGCGACCTAGGCTATACTACTTCTTTTTTGGTAGACCAAACTCCCGAAGAGTGCTTTTCTGCTATTAATAACGTACGAGGATGGTGGATGGCAAAACCAGGAATTGAAGGGAGTACAAATAAACTTGGCGATGAATTTATATATCGCTATGGAGATGTTCATTATTCCAAACAGAAGATTACAGAATTTATTCCAAATAAAAAAGTCGTTTGGCTTATATTAGATGCTAGACTTAGTTTTACGAAAGATAAATCAGAATGGAATGGCACAGAAATTATTTTTGATATTTCTAAAAAAGGTGACAAAACAGAGGTTCGCTTCACTCATAAAGGATTAAATCCTCAAGTTGAATGTTTTAATAAATGTTCAAACGCATGGGGAGCATATATTAACGGTAGCCTAAAAAGTCTGATTACTTCAGGAAAAGGACAAAGCTTCTGAATGAAACTAGCTTCTAATATTTCCTATCTCAATAACTAAATAGAGAGCAATAAGTACTTATATTTTTCATTCCTGCGAGTTCCGTTAAGATAGGCTTTTTAAGTAAAATATCTCTTTTCCATAAACCATATCTAATTCTCCAATAGAATGGAATCCTTGTTTTTTATGAAAAGAATTTCCGATTTCATTTATCTTTTCACTTGAACTAACTATTTCATCATAATCTTCGCTTCTCATATTCTTCTCAAACTCAGAAAGTAACAAAGCCCCAATACCTTGTTTTTGATGGGATGCAACTACTCTAAGAAGTTCAATAAAGGGAGTGTTTCCCCAGATAACATGAAATGATAAATACCCCACTACAGTTTTATCATGTAGGGCAATAAGTATATTGTTAGTTTCTATCGCATCAGTAAAATACTTAGGTTTATGTGAATATTCATGATCACTAAACTCCTTTGTTATTTTATCTATACCTAATCTATCCTCATTTGCTGCAAATCTTACTGAAATCATAAAAAGATTATACCAAAACAATGGTGAGTAGCAGAGCGGAGTAGATGCTATAATCTCCTTGTGGTAAGCAATAATTATATAAATATTATCCAAGATGTAGATCAGGCCGTAGCTGTTCTTTTTGACGCAGGGAAATGGTTAGAAGAATCTGGTAAAAATCCATCTAAATATTGGCAATCTAAAAATATGAATAGGGATTTCATGTTAAAACAAGCAGAACCTCATGAATTTTATGTAGCTTTAGTAAATAACATTCCAGCAGCTGCAATGATACTACAAGAAAATCAACGTAATCAGGACTGGAAATATATTGATAAAGAAAAAGTTGTTATCGCACTATATGTACACTGGCTATGTGTCGCAAAGGCATTTAAAGGACAAAAATTACCTAAACAAATGATAGAGTTTGCTGCAAAGTATGCTAAAAGCAGTAATATAAAAATATTAAGACTAGATACCAGCGCAAAGGAAACAAAATTAATGAAAATCTATGAGCAACTTGGTTTTAACTTAATGGGAATTGAGAAAGAAGAAAACAGATATACCGCATTTTATCAAAAAGAGATATAAAAATAGGTTCTGATATACTCCATTGCTGCGAGCAAATAAATTATTGAATATGGTTTTTTATTACGGCAACAAGCTCTTCTATTTCAAACGGTTTCTCAAGATACCCATCTGCACCGACTTGTTCAGCAATAGACTTTAATTCAGTACCTGCTGAGGCAATGATAATGGGAATATGAGCTGAATATTGATGTGTTTTTAATTGTCTTGTGATTTCTGCGCCATTTCGGCCTGGCATATAAATATCAAGCACAATAATATCTGGTGATTTTGCAACTATTTCCTGATCAATTTCTTCGTAATCAGAAATAGCGGTAACAACATATCCTTCTTCTTCTAAAACTATTTTTACTACCTCAAGTATTGATTCATCATCATCAACAACAAGCACGTGTTTTCCATTCATATGACTTATCATACCATAAGACGAAGCAATGATTCGTACTCTTTTTTAACACTATTTGAAGATTCAGAGGAAAAAATAAAAAACAAGCAGACTCTTTTATTATCTACTCCTTACAACTGCATATGCTTTCTTTCTTCCAGTTAAGAGTTCTAGCAAGCGTTCTATAAACTGTTCTAACACTAAGTAATCACCTCACCTTCCTTGTCGATTACTTGAATATGCAAAAAATGGCTTTTATGCAAGGCAGTAATTGGCACAGACGATTGTAACAAGTAGGAATTTGAGGTGTCAAGCACAAGCTTTCAAAGAGATTGCTAGCACGTGCTAATTTATATTAAGCAACCTGTGGAGTAATAAAAATTATTTTGCCTTTTTTGTTTCGCATAGCAAACATGCGAATAAATTGCTCTCGCATATTATAATTTGCCATCTTAAAGTCATTTTTAATTGGCTTTTTACTTCGAAATATGTAATATAAGTCCATCATAGTTACGAATGTGTATGAATCAAATACGATTTTCCAAGAACTAGTAAACAAAGCGAAACGATAACAGAAAGAGAAAAGGAAGCAAACGTAATATTGCCGTTTTGTCCAAAAAGCAACGTACCAAGCACCCCTCCTAGAACTGCTCCAATACTTGCCAAAACTATTGAAATACTAAGTCCTCCTTTTTCATTTATAAATGTTGTGGAGTAGTTTAAGAGCCCAATACACACTCCAAGCAACAACCAAATTGCCGTATGCATATTAATGTTTAATACTCTTCTTCATGTTTACGATAAAGTAAAAAAATGTAACTGATAGTATGCCATAAACTATGGGAAGTTGTACTCCTGTTATTAAACTTGCAGCAAGCAAAACCGGTAAAAACAAAATGGGTGAAACTCCCGCGTAAAATGTACTAGACATATGTTTTGTGTTTCTGCTCATACATACCACTATAAACGATGTCCCTAAGATTTAGATGAGAACTATGTAAGAAAAAAGAAAGAGTCAGCAGGCACGTTTAGGATTGTTAATCATTCCACCATGTACCTTTCTGCGGCTTACCTGAAGTTATCCACAGTAGGACAAAAAACACGAGTGTTATAAGTGCAACTAGCAGCAGCAATAAGAATTGAGAAGAAATAGTCATTGATAAAACAATTATGGTAAGGATATAGAGAGTCAAAAGTACCCAGCCTTCCCATCTCTGCGGCAAACCCCATCCCCATCCTAATTTTTTTCTTCCAAACCAAGCTTTCTTCATACATTTAGTATAAACTCCCCTTGCTTTTTGTCAATATTGATTAAATCCACTTTGACAAATAAGTAGTTAACTGATAATCTGTTTGCTACTTATGAATTCAAATGAAAATAGAACTGGTTTTTATCCTGAATCCAAAGCTGACTTAGCATCATTTTGGCATGTGCAGGCGAGAAAGCTTGCCAGTTTATACGCACCCTCCCTTGGGCTTAGTGAAAAAGAATATATTGCATCATTACCAGATTTCGATCCTCAAAGTGATGCATTTCAAGGTAGATTTGACATTCCCTTAATTGTTGAGACAAGATTACCACTTTCTAGATATTTAAAACTCGCTCAAATTGAATGTAATTATAATGTTTGGAATATTTCAGATTGGTCAAGAAGTAAATTTCAAACACCAAGATCTCCATATACTGCTTGGGTGAATGATGGTACCGTAAATGCTACTAGATCTGTAGACAATGTTCGACTTACGCTTTGGGATGATGAACGAGGCGTAACTATATTTGAAGGAGTTGCGTTATATCTTAGCAATCCTGCTTTATTAGCACTAGGAACGTTAGATTTTCCCGGCTCCCAAACCCATCCCGAAGGTGCCCCATCCTTGCAACTTTATAATAAGAAACCAATGATATTTGATCATTATACAAATCACAGTGCTTTAGATTGCTTACCCATAACAACTGGCATTACTCCCACAAGGTAAGAAATTTTGTTACTAATACGTGTGACTTTTCCATATAAAATTTTCTCTACTTTTCATATATTTTGAAGTAATTTGTTTTAATACACCGGCATACTAACCGTGCTACAATAATCACATGCCTATATTCGTCGAAATAATACCTTTTTTGTGGGTTATTTTTATATTGTATTGGTTTATTTCTAGTTTTCATGTTAAGAAAAGCATTAAAGGTGGTAATTGGTTAGCAGAAAGATTTGTTCGCATAGTTATAATACTACTTGTGATACTTGAAATCCGCACACCACTGTTTAGTCAATTTATGTGGCATAAACAGACTTCAAACTTGTTTTTTAATCCATTCATATCCTTTTTGGGTGTGTTGCTTTGCGCAGCTGGTATTGGAATAGCTATTTGGGCAAGATATTATCTTGGCAGTAATTGGGGAATGCCAATGTCGCAAAGAGAAAAGCCAGAACTCATACAATCAGGTCCCTATGCCTATATCAGACATCCTATATATTCAGGTCTTCTCCTTGCTATGTTAGGTTCAACGGTAACGATTGGTTTATTTTGGCTTATACCACTTGCCATTATGCTCTTCTATTTCATATATAGTGTGAAAATAGAAGAAAAACATATGCGTCAAAAATTTCCAAAAGAATATGTAGATTATATGAACAAAACAAAAGCACTTATACCCTATATCTGGTAACCTTTATATTATTTATTTGCAGTTCGCAATATAGTCCGTCTTGTTATATAATCCACAAGCTCAAAAACAAACATACATACTAGCATTGTATTGTGGTGTTTCGAGCATTTTGCACCTTAATAACTTCTTATAGAATAAACATTAGTAAGTGATGCATTGTGTATCATATGTTGGTACTCAGCGTGTCACTTACTTAGTGAACTCAACAAAACGGAGAACGAAAAACAATGAAAAAATTGGTTATCCTGCGTCACGGAAAACACGGTTACGATAGGCGGATAAGCGAAGAGGGACGAGAGCAAATGGAGCAAGCAGGTGAAAAAATTGAAGCACTTGCCGGAGATAGAGATACTTTCTTCCTTCTCTCCTCTACTGCTCCTCGAGCCGTTGACAGCGCCAAAGTACTGTGCGAAATGTTCGGCTGGACAGAAGACGACTTCGAGCAACATGAGGTACTCTGGGCTGAAGACAACCATCCCGAAAATCTTCCTGCAGCTCTTGGGCTTGTTAAAGATAAAGCAGATGAAGGTGACATCCTTATTCTCGTCACTCACATGGAGTATGGAATGGAATTTCCTTCCTACTTCGGAAAACGCGAATTCGGCTTGATTTGGCGCTCTCCAGATTTATATTACGGAGAAGGAATGGTTATCGACTGTGACGAACGTACGCTAGATAGACTGTAAATCAACACCAAAACACTGAAAGGAAAATAAAAATGCCAAAAACAGCAGTTGCAACCAGTACTTTGGAAAAGTGGAATCCGATCAAACCAGAAGATTTTGCAAAGTGGCTTTCACATGCCAGAACAGGATCTCTACGAGAAGAACTGGCGAATGAGTTAGAAAAACACATATTCACTCACCGCATGCACGTTCTGGTGCTTCCTGGTGGCGACGAAGATCACATTCGTCTTCAATTCAGGAACAATGACGACAATCTGTTATACCGTGCAAAACTAGTACTCTTGTACGGCGATATTTACCAAGGGTGTTGGATCGAGATTGAAACGGGAAAAGACAAGGAAAGTGACTATTTGGAATTTTCTCTTCCCCAGTTCAAAGCGTTCCTTCCTTTTTCCACAATGGTATCTATGCAATTCGATCGGTTTCAGTTCGAACGTTAGCTGGACTTTTTTGACGAACTAATACAACTTGGAAGGATTCGAACATGACCTCTGTCACAAAGAAAAGAGAAGACTCTCCACAACTGCAAGATTGGGCAAACGAACATCAACCAAACAATGATCTTCTTTGGCACAAGGGATTCGAACATCAATTTCTTTTTGTTCGAGATGATCTTTCAAGATTATTCTCGGTGACCTTTGAAGATTGGAAGGCAAATCCAGTACGAGTCGTTGGAACACATCGATCAAAATCGGTTCTCCTTCCCGTATACAGTCTTGCCTTTGGAGGAATAGAAGTACGACTTCGGTATAACTTCTATAACTGGAAGTTGAGTATCAAGTCTAACAGGCCTGTGCCGGACAACTTCTTCCAACTCATCGACAGAGAAGAAAGAATTTCGCCAATTTACTTTGAAGGTTTTCCTAGAAACTGGTGCTTTGGACCTTATTGCAAGAACCCCAAAAGGTTCTCGGCAGAAATTGGAAAAGATTACGATCTTTATACATTTCTGTATTTGGTCAGCGAAGGTCTCAATCTTCGACCACCAGATGCAATGTCTAGAAACTAGTATAGGAGGGATCTATAAGAAGAATAAGATGCCAGGGTTTGGTGGAAAAAGAGTAAAATCTTTGAAAAGGAGGCGATTTATGCACTCAAGCATTATCACTCTACTTACTCAATTTCCACCATACCTATCTTAGTTTTTTATTTTGTTATAATTATCCTAATGCATGTCCTCTTCTTGATCATTGCTTCGCTAATTACGCTTAGCACAGTAATCCCCTACATACGAGATATTTTAAAAGGGAAAACCAAACCAAATATTACTTCTTGGATAACATGGTCCCTCATTACAGGGATTGCTACCATTGCAGAATTTGCAGGTCATGAATATATTACTGCGATATTTACTGGCTCTGTGTTTCTTGAAACAAGTGCAATTGTTATTCTTGGCCTAAAATATGGTTACGCAAAATATTCACTTTTTGACGTTTTTTGTCAAATCGGAGCACTCTCAGGATTTCTATTTTGGTATTTATTCAATAGTCCGGCAGCTGCAGTTATTGCCTCAGTTCTCATTGATGCGTTTGCAACTATTCCTACCATTCGCCATTCATGGATAAATCCTAAAGAAGAAACCTAGTCAGCGTATTTATTAAGTAGTATTGGTGGTGTTTTTGCAATCTTAGCGCTAAGCACTTACAATTGGACAAGTCTCACGTACGCCGTATATATTGTCATTGCTGATTTTATTATTGTCAGTGTTATAGTAGTTCGAAGGAGAAAAGTAGTGTAACATTTATTCGTTACACTAGAATTTATGCAATTGTCCAAAATACTCACATCAACTCATTTGAGAAAAGTACCGCAAATAACTATCTATTTTTGGATTATTAAATTATTAACAACTGCCATGGGTGAAACAACGTCAGATTTTATGGTACATCAGTTAAATCCCGTTATTGCGGTAGGAATTGGAGCATTGGGTCTTCTTATTGCGCTATTCCTTCAGTTTATAGTCAAAAAATATATCCCTTTTGTATATTGGTTTGCAGCTTCGATGGTTGCAGTATTTGGTACTATGGCAGCTGATGTACTTCATATTGGATTTGGGATTCCCTATTATATTTCTTCCATCTTTTTCTCACTCGTTCTTATCATAACCTTTGTTGTATGGTTTTCCTTTGAAAAAACATTATCTATCCACAGCATTACCACGTACCGCAGGGAAATATTTTACTGGATCACTGTGCTTGCAACATTTGCACTTGGTACTGCTGTTGGAGATATGACTGCCGTGACATTTGGACTTGGTTATTTAACTTCTGGTATTGTATTTTTTGTTGTGATATTGATTCCCCTTTTTATCTATATAGTATGGAAGAATTTCTCTATTTTTTGTTTTTGGTTTGCCTATATTATTACCAGACCGCTTGGTGCATCTTTTTCCGACTGGATGGGCAAACCACAAAGCCTAAACGGATTAAATTATGGAACGGGAAAAGTGAGCATTGTGTTAACAATAGTTATTTTTCTTTTAGTAGTCTTTATGACTATTACTAAAAAGGATGTTGAAGCATAAAGCTACCAATATATTGACATACTAGGCACTATATGGAATAGTATAGGAATGAAAGATTCCCCTCAAGAAGATCAAAACGAGAAAGTCGAACTAGATAATACACCACTTTTAAAACAACTCAGTTTTCAAAATAAATATGTTGTGTGGTTAAAACATAACAAAAGTATTGTATCTCTTGTTTTGCTTGCAATCGTGCTTGTATTTTCTGGAGCAACATATATTTTTGGTAGTAAAGGAGGAGGTAAGACAAGTTCCCAAACTACCGAAGCACCAAGCATTACAGAGGCACCAACAGATACACCAGTACCCGATTCGCAAACAAGTAATCAAATACAACAATCAAGTCCAACACAAGTTCCAACAGTTACCCTAACTCCAACACCTTCACTCTCTCCTACGCCAACAGTTACCCCAACTCCTACTTCATCTCCACATACTTCTAATCCTCCTCAAATGAATATTACCTATCCAACAAACGGTCAATCAATTAGCATGAATTCTTCACAAACATTTTGTGTTGTTGACGCACCAGGAGGTGGAGATACGAGTGGACTTATGAGAAAACAAAATATTAATAACGCAGGATGGAATGATTATCAAGCGTTTTCAACACTTTGTTATTCACCGCCAAATGGAGCAAATACACTCCAGCTACAATATAAAAATCAATATGGAGATGAGTCAAGTGTTTATAGCATAAACTTCACCTTTGAGCGTACAAACTAAGTTTGCGCTTCGTCATTTTGCCACTTGAAATATAGCTTACTCATCTGTATGCTTTGCTACATGGAAAAGGGAAGACGATTTATCTCAAAAGTTGCCATTGCTGCTCTTGCAATAAGTAGTGTAACTGTTTCAGAAAAACATCCAAGTCACGGAAAAGATACCCCTGTACAATCGTTTATGGCAAGTGGCGTTTTACCAAAAAACTTTGAACTACCATTTGCAAAAATTGTGCATACCCCAAAAAAATAGTTTTCCCCTCTCAAATGAAAAAATACGCACGTTATTTTTGTGCAAGCATTTTTTCTAGTTTGTTTATCTGCTGATTCCAACCCATATCCATACCTTTGAGCGCCATTTTCGTTTTTTCAGTTGCTTTTGTTACTTCAATATGGATTATCATTTTTGTTTTATCTCCATTTTGAGAAAACGTTACCGTTACGAGATTTTCGAGATTTGTCTTACCATCTTCGTCTTCAAAAGCAGTTGATGTAAAAATGAGTTTAGTTGGCTTTTCAATTTCAGTTACAACTCCTTTCATTGGCCATCTACTTCCTTTTAATTCTCCTAGTTCTTCTCCGGCTAGCATTTCAATATGTAATTTTCCACCTGGAGTAGCATCAAATTCACAAATAGGGTTTGTGACACCATCTGGTCCCCACCATTGTTGTATGATTTTTGGATCAGTCCATGCTTTCCATACTTTTTCAATAGGTGCATCGATTTCTTTTGTGATTGTTAATTCTTTAATTGCATTTGACATAATACCTCCTTTCTTTAGAGTTTTTTTAACACATCGTCTAGTCGATCTAATCGACTCGTCCATAATTGCTTCATTTCTTGAGCCCAGTTTTGTAATGAATCAATTGAAGAAGTATTTATCGCATAAATATGTTTTTGCTCGTTTTTACTTACATCAACTAGCTTTGCATTTCGAAGTACTTTAAGATGTTGTGAAATGGCAGGTTGACTGATGGGAAACTTATGGAAAATTTCATTTACACTTAGGCCTCCTTGTTTGGCAAGTAATGTTAATATAGAACGCCTTGTTGGGTCTGCAAGTGCTGAAAAAATGTCCATTAAGAAGATACTAAATCATTTTCTTATATAAGTCAATACTTATATAAGAGTGGGTTTTTCTCTGGTATACTTGAGTTGTGAATAGGAAAAAAGCAATACTTAGCGAGATAGCAAATAGTATCACGCATGGAGTAGGTTTTATTATTGTTTTAATTGGTATTGTTATCTTTTTGCTCTTTCATAAAAAAGTAACCCAAGTTTTACCACTTATTGCAGTGTGGGTATATTTTTTCTCACTACTGCTTACTTATTGTACCTCAACGCTATTTCACTCACTTTCATTTACAAAAGCAAAAAAAGTATTTAGCATACTTGATCATAGTGCAATTTATCTTTTAATTGTTGGAACATATACTCCTTTTTTATTATCCTCACAAAATATAGTTTCCATCATATTTCTTATCATGATGTGGATATTCGCCATAACTGGGATAACACTTAAAGCGGTATTTGGCAATAAATATAAGAAACTTTCTTTGGCAATCTATATTCTTCTTGGCTGGAGCATTGTATTTGTTTTATATACAATTACTTCCCTACTCTCTCCACTTCTTTTACTCTTACTACTCTTAGGTGGTTTGTTTTATACCTCTGGTGTCTATTTTTATAGTAAAAGTGGGAAATCGTTTTATCATGCCGTTTGGCATATGTTTGTTCTTTTTGGAAGTATGTGTCACTTTTTGGCAATTTACTATTTTATAAAGTGACTAATGCCAAGAAAGTTTATATTTCTTAGAAGGGTTTGAAGAAATACTATCAAATACATAATAGTTTTCAACAGTTATTTTATAGAACTTGTGTCCGTTTTCCGTATTTGCTTCCTCTAGAACATCTTTATTTGGTCCAAAACGCTTGGTAAACGCTTTGTAACTTTCCGATTGCATAGTAACATTCTCAATAAGTTCAGCTTTGCCTTCAAAATAAACCCCTCTTACTTTTTCACCTATGGTATGTTGTTTTATGACATTTCCAGAAACATTTGGATTTTCTTTTATATCAAGGCTGTGTCTTCTTGAGGGAAGAGAACGAAAATATATATGCAAATCAGCATCGTACATAAAATGAAGTTCGCTTATCCAAGGCACATTATTGTTACTTGTTGCCAAAGACATATGAACAACGCCTGGTAAATATTCACGAATAACTTGTTCAATATTTGAAAGCATGTTGCTATTATAACAAACACCCACTTTTAATTTCTCACAACTCATGTATTATAAATATTGATGAGTAAAAAATATATTGCACCACTTCTGCTTTCAATCTTTTATCTTTTTTATTCGAAACAAGTTTTCGCACATGAGGTGTATGTACTTAGCTCAACGGATATTACAAATGATTTAAAAGTACACATAAACGTGTTTTCAATTCTTACATCATCTTCAAATCTTTTGCTATTTCTTCTTTTTCTCTCAGGAATCATTGTCGCGCTTTTTGCCTCATATCTTATCTGCAATGCGGCGTTTTCCAAAAAACTAGGAAGTACCATTGAGCAATTTCGACCATATTCAACTCTTCTCATACGTCTTGTACTTGGCATTTCACTCATTTGCTCAGCAGCGTATAAAAGTTTTTTTGGACCTGAACTTCCATTAACACAAATAGGTAGCGAAACCGTATTAATTTTTATATTGTATACATGCGGTATAGCATTTTTACTTGGTCTTCATACACGATTTTTTGCAGCACTGATGATTATTATGTATGCAATTTCTGCACTTACCTTTCATGCATATATGGTAACCTACATAAATTATTTTGGAGAATTTTTTGTTCTTTTTCTTTTAGGTGGTGAAACATATAGCGTTGACCAAATGGTATTTAAAGAACAACACAAAATGGCAAAATCTCTTGACGAATTTGGGAGAAAATATGCATTTACGATTCTTCGCATAACCTTTGGTTTGTCTCTTATATATACAGCTGTCTATGTTAAATTTCTTCATCCAGAACTATCGTTACAAGTAATTTCCAAATATCATTTAACCAGCGTCTTCCCATTTCCTCCGCTTTTAACCGTTCTTTGTGCTGGAATTATTGAGTCACTCATAGGACTCTTGTATGTGCTGGGACTATTGATGCGGTGGAATACTATTTTCTTTCTGCTTTTTGTTACTGCATCGCTGTTTTACTTTGGCGAAGCAGTTTGGCCACACTTTATACTCTTTGGTATTGCAATTGGCATATTTCTGTATGGATATGATTCTTTTTCGCTTTCTCGGTGGTTGAATAAATAAAGATGTAAGGATTATACGTTGATTTGTAGTTTTTTCAAATCTTGCCGAAGCTGCGTTGCGTTTATAAATTGTATAGTCTTCATCCCAAGTTTTGCTGCTGCTTCAATGTTTCCAATAAAATCATCGATAAACAAACACTCATCAGGTGAAACACCTAGTTTTGTTAGTATAAGGGAAAATGCTTTTTCATCTGGTTTACTTAGGCCTACTTCAAATGAATACATAACAGAATGGAATAACTTATGAAAATCAAATTGCCCTTCTACATGATTAATCCACTCCTTGGCATGAATTGATAAAAGCCCTAGTTTATAGCCATTTGACTTGAGCGTTTCTATAATCTCTCTTGTACCCTCAACTTCGATCATTTGTTCTCGAACTAAATTCTTAAGAGATTCTTTGTCAATTGGTAGATTGTAATTTGCAATAAGTTTTTGCCAAAACGCATCTTCAGTTATTTTTCCGTGAAAAAACTCTTTTGCTTCCGCTGTTTGATGAAATGAATCACTTTCGACATGTATTCCCGTCTTACCTTCTATTTTTTTTTCAATTCCCATCATTCCTTTTATATATACTTCTGATAAATCAAAGATAATGGTCGTAATCATAGTCTTACAGATGATAGTATGAGCGTATTTTTTCTAAAGATTCCTCTGGAGTCAATATACCTGTATCAATTGTCAAATGATTTGCTTTTTCATATGCTTCGTTTAAATGATTGTTTTTTTCTAGAAACGATTGAAAGTCTTCTTTGCTCAATGTTTTGCCATGATCTTTTCTAGACTGCATTTCAACTCGTTCTAAGAGTATCTGTTTATCTGCTTTTAACTGTACTAGACAAACTGTTCCACCTTTTTCCTCAACGGTTTTAATTATCTGCTCAATATGAGAAAACGGATTATTGCTAAATATCCCAAACGTTGCAATAAGATCTATATTACTGTCTGTTGCATGGGACAAGATTCGAAGTCTAAATTCTCGAACAAGCAAAGTATTTGCCGGATTATCAAATGAAAACACTTCAGATACTGGATTTTGCAATAAATGATTGTGAAGAAGTTTGTAATGTGTCTTTTCCTTAAGAAGCGTTGCTATGGTTAATTTTCCAACAGCAGGTGGACCGTATAATAAGATAAGTTTCATTTTTCGATTATATCACTATCCTCGTTTTCACTTTAGAAGACAAATGGTTGGAAAAGCAATATAATAGAGACGTTTTATGACTCCTGAACAACCAGCTCTTGTAGCGCTTCCAAAAAGCATATCTAAAGTATTACTTGCAGGAAATAGAGGTCCTTGCGGTGGCGTAAACATGGCATTTGTTGCAGCATCTGAAGTATTGGATCTGGTAGATGGAAGAGAGGCTGTCTATACAAATAGAAGTATTGTACATAACACACCGGTGATGAAAGATTTAGAAGAAAGAGGACTTATTAATATACAAAATGATTTTGATAAACTCCCCCAAAGTGCCATTGTATTTCTCTCAGCACATGGCATAAGTCCACACGTTCGAACGCTTCTTGATCAAAAAAATGCATTAGTTGTTGATACAACTTGCGTGCTCGTTGAAAAAGTACATAAAAAAGTCGTAAAAGCACAAGCAGAAAATCAGCACGTCGTGTATATTGGAGCAAGGAATCATCCAGAACCAATAGGAGTTTTAGGAGAACTAGAAGAGGAAAATTATACATTTTTAGATATTGATGAACAAAACGCAGCTTATGAAATTGCGTTACCAAAAGAAAAAGAAACGGTTGTCTATTCACAAACTACGTTATCAACTGCTGAGGTAAAAGATGCACAAGATACATTAAAAAGAAGGTTTCCAGACATTCACATACCTGATCGATCAAGTATTTGCTATGCCACAGACAATAGGCAACAAGCAGTAGATGATCTGATCCTAAAGTCTGATTTTTTACTTGTTGTGGGCTCACCTGCATCTCATAATTCAACTGAACTTAAAGAAATTGGAGAAGAGATTATGCCGTCAGTGCTTATTGATACACCAGAAGAAATTGATACAACGTGGTTTCGTCCAGGAATGCGCACAATAGGTATTACTTCAGGCGCATCAGTACTTGAAAAGTATACAAAACGAGTACTCGATTGGTTTCGAAATCAAAATATTCCTGTTGTAGAATTGCCACAATCAGTTCCAGAAAAAAGTACAACGTTTGTCTTACCAAAACAAGCTATTTTGGCAATTAAAGAACGATATGACTAGGATGTTTGATGACTACTAGTTTCAGGCTGCTTACTTTTGTGTATAAATGGCAACCGTCTTGTTTTTACGAGTTCAAAACCTTTGTATCCTCTAATTTTCTTATCTCTCTCAGAAAGTCTTCGTTTTTGTGATTTTTTCTGAAGGCGAATAAAATTTTGCGCAATTGCATCATGTACGTTTTTAACTGTTTCTAAAGTATTATCAGACTCAGGTATTACTGCGTCAATTAATCCAAGATCTAACTGGTCATCTGCAGTAACACGCAGAGAATTTATTGTATCTCTCACTTGTTCAACAGAAGGATTTGCAGCATAAATAATGGACGCTGCTGATCGTGGTTCTGCAACATACATATGCGCTTTTGATAGCATTCCAACAAAATCTCCATTATTTGTTACCTCACC
Organism: Candidatus Levyibacteriota bacterium; assembly: GCA_003152105.1. Lineage (GTDB taxonomy): Bacteria > Patescibacteriota > Microgenomatia > Levybacterales > UBA12049 > PALSA-1332. The sequence goes on along the minus strand of PLZJ01000002.1, from coordinate 523,083 downwards.
GCCGCCGCTCCCAATCGCATTAATATCATACGTTTGAACAATTTCTGGATAATCAATTACATCATACATTGCATACGCAATTTCTCTTGATTGCCCATCTTCTTCTGATTTTATCGAGGGTCTTGCACCAAGCGTATCGGTAAATAACACAAGGGGTAGCTTAAGTCTTTTGCCCATTTTAAGCATTCGTTGCATATAGCGAAAATCTTTCGGTTCAGGACTCGAAGGAATTTTTCTGACTGTTTCACCTGATTTTTGATAAGAAGGCTGTGTACCAATAAGTAAAAACGGCTGTGGACCAATTTTTCCAATTGACGCAATTATTGCCGGGTAGTTCATCCGGTCTTCAACTGAATAGCTGTTATAAAGCGGAACTACTTCTGAAAATCCATGTTCCATAAAAAATGCTGCATCAGGTCGCTTGGCACTTCGAATTATTGCTTCATATTCTTGCATTAATTTATCCTCTGGTGCTACTTCTTTTTGAAAAACTACTTCTTCACCTGCTTGAAAATCAGTATCTACCTGATGAGTTGTCGTTGCATTTGCTATCCCTTCGTTTGAGAAATCAAAAGATCGAAGTGCTTGTGGATTTCCAACAATATGAAAATCAGGTAATGTTTCCTCTGTTAATTTTGCGTGCTTACTATCTGTTACATCTAAAAATCGTTTTAAATAATCAAATAATTCATCTTTGTCTTCAACAATAACATCTAAATTTCGGTAAATCACTGCTTGTACCTCTGCGCTTTGTGTTCCAAAAGGCACGTCTTGTTGTTCATAACTTTTAATAACACGAGGACCTGAAAAACCAAAATCAGTACCCAAAAGTGCAATTGTCACATCTGCATGTGGAAGAGAACTTGCAGAAACACCACCCCATACTTGTGCTCCAAGCACGGCAATTTGTGGTTTACGTGTATGTTCTTTAAAATGGCGCATTGCATTAACAAGACGAGGCATTTGTTTCAAGCCTGCCCCATTTTCATGCTGCCTCACTCCCCCTGAACTATAAAAACTTATAAAAGGGATGTCTTTCTTCACTGCAGTATCCCCTGCATCAAGAAATGACTGAGCTGAAGCAACACTTAATGAACCACCAATAAATTTCCAGTGCATTGCAAAAATCGACGCTTCATGATCACCAACTCTGACCAATCCATCAGTTGCGGATTCATCTAACCCTTTTGCCCAACCTGCAGTTAGCTTATCCCAATAAGTTTCCACGCGATCAGGCAATCTTCGCTTCATACCAATAACATCTTCTTTTATTCGATTTGCAAAGCGTGATTGCTTAAAGGAAAGCCTTGATCGCAAGTCTTCAAAAACAGTCGTTGGAGATTTTCCTTCTCTTTTTGATAAAAGTGTTTCGTTTACTGTCTTGGGTTTTTGAATAGGTGTCGTGTCAATACCAGCAACATCTCCCCATGCAGCTAATTGTAAGTACATGTCGTCGTCAATGTCTAAATGTTGCTCTTTCATAGAGATATTTTTTGGATTATATCACAGAAAGAAAACAAACATGTTCCTTGACAAAAATGAACGTTTAAAAGATACTTTGACTGACCTGCTTCTTCTTATTTAGTATGCTGAACGTTTACATTTACATGATCAGGTATATTTACCTGTGGAGCAGTTGTTTGCATACTTGATCGAAGCATAGGCAGTGCATACACAAAAAATACAACAACCAAAAGTAAAAGCAATACGATTCCTACTAAGAATCCGTTTCCACTACTGTCGCTTGTTTCCATTGGAGTTGGATTATTAATTACTGTTGCCATTTTTAACACCTCCTTTCATAGATTGTTCTAGCCAAGTTTTCGTTGTGAGAAATAAAGTATAAAACCAACCATGCTTCCTGTTACCATCAGTAGTTCCATGTATATATGGTAAAAAAACCACATAAGGGATGAGTTAATAAAAAGTAAGAATAGTGCAAGAAATATCAAAAAATACAGCTAAACACTTGTTTCTCATGTCTAAATGAGGAATCTTGTTTAACCACAAAACAATGGTAAGTAGATGGTATACTTTTAATGTGATACTTATAAAAAGTGCAATTAATAATATACCAGCAATACTTTTTGGTTTCATCATTGCATTTATTGGTTCACTAATAGATTTACTCTTTAAAATAACCCCATTTAACTCATTCTTGTTCTTTGCAATTGGTATCCTATTTTTAGTTATTGGATATAGTATTAGAGTGTGGGCAACATACTACTTTTACCGCGCGCAAATGAAAGTCATTGTCTTAAAACCCCAAAAACATCTTATTACACAAGGTCCATTTAGATATTCAAGAAATCCTCTTTATCTTGGAGGAAACTTTTTTATTTTTCTAGGAGCTTCTCTACTGCTTGGTACAATTTTTGGCATACTTATTACTTTTTTGCATTTACCACTTATTAATTTAATGATTAAAAGAGAAGAAGCACAACTTGAGCATCAATTTGGCAAGCAATGGGTAGATTACAAAAATAAAGTGAGACGATGGATCTAATCTAGAATAGGCTCTCATTTCATTCCGTGCAAGCGTTTAACTAACGCGCTTTTCTTTCTCCCTGTACACCAACAACAAGAAACCATGCTCCAGTAATTGTATAGCCAATTAACACAACCATAGAAATTGAGGCTATATATAACCCGATTTCATAACCCAAATGCAATAAAATGGCACCGAGTATTTCACATATATAGAAAGTTGTGCCAAATAGTAATCGTATAAGAGTAGTCTAACATCAAGAGATGAACTTAAAGAAACAGCTACATTTAATCATTCATGTATTCCAAATGCTGGATTATGTGACTCTGTAACTTTAGTAGCAATGAAGGACATTAAGAAGGGAGAAGAGATAGTAGTTGAGTATGCTACTTATGAAACTACCATACAAACATTTAAATGTAACTGTAAATCAGAGAACTGTAGAAAAATCATAAAACCTACTGACTGGAAACTAGAAGAACTACAAAAGAAATACTACAGCTACTTTCTCCTTATCTAAAGTCTAAGATAAAAAGACAATAGTGTAAACCCCGGATGTGTAGATGATATAATCTTAGTATGCAAAGTAAAGGAAGAATATTACATGGTAATGCTGCAAAAGCGAGAGAAAAAGAGCAGTTTACAGAGTCGTTAACCTTTAATGATGATGCATTATTTGCTTATGACAAAGAAAATGATGACTTAGGATTTTCAGAAGGTCTTGCTTGTCGTTCTATAACCCTAAGAGTTTATGGCAGCTTGCACAAAAGCAAAAGAATATTAACTTTAGCAAAATATGAAATGCTAGCTTCTGTTGATTTAGCAAGGCAAAGTGGTATTAAAGAATCTCTTGGAATACCACTATATAATCTTGCAGAACTACAGGAAGACTTAGGAGAATTTGATGAAGCGGTAAAATCATATAAAGAAGCAGTGGAAAACATGGAAAATAATCCTCCAGAAACACATAAAAGAAATTCAGTTTTAGCAGATATGAAAGTTCATCTAGCAACTTGTGAATATAAAGCTGGAGATAAAACTGCTTTAGAAAGAGCTGAAAAAGCTTTGGAAGAACTTAAAGCGTCTGATGATGCACCAAATAAATACAGCAAAGATGTTTGGGTAGCAGGAGGGTATATGAGAATTGCAAATATAATAAAGAATGATGACCAGAATAAAGCTAGGGAATACTTGGAAAAGGCAAAGAAAATCATAGAGACTAATCCAGACTTAACTTTAAGAAAGAAACAATGGGAACAATTATCTACTTCAATACTTTAATTAAAATAAAACTTTAGTAAAATAAGGTTCTAACATCTTCCACTACTGCAAGCTTCATTTAACTTAAATCTAATCCTATAGCACTTGTTAGAGATCTTTAATTTTGCTATACTCCTTTAACTAAAAATTAGCATATTTAGACATAAGCAGTTTATTTCGTGCTAATTTTAGTTATTTTTGCACATTCACAATTTGTTGCGGTACATTGTTCCCAATTAGCCTGAGGAAGAAAGTGGGTATTTATGCCTATTTTCTTTCCCAGGTTAAGGAAAGAACAAATAACAATAAAAAGGAGTACTCATGAAGCTACAATACCTACAGCTCGGTTATGACTTCGACGAGGTTTGCCAACAAGGCAGAGAAATCCTTGTGGAGCTAGACCAAGTGGAGGCACAACTGGCAATTCTGCTTCCGTCCGACCAACCAGTCTCCCAAGAGCTCGTTGCTCATGTGGACGACGATACGGCGTTGAAGATGCGAGCCCTAACGAAGAGATTTGAGGACTTGTATACCAAGTTCAATGCTCTCTTCACTATAAGGGGCTACGATCAACCAATGCAGACGGCGGTCCGAGAAGGTCTCGCTGCCAGAGGATCATGCATCGCAGTTGCGATCAGAAGACACGCAGAACAGGCTCACTCACAGGCATAAACCTGCTCTTTCCTTACCTGGGAAACAAGCAGAATCTTAAAGGAGAAATAGAGTGGAAACAGTCCAAGACGCAATTTCGTACGTTCGTGGAGTTCAGACAGACCGAACTCAATTCGACGAAGAACTGTATCTGGCGGCCTGCAATTTGCTCGTTGAGCAGAGAGCAGACTTGACCCAGAACGTCTACGTCGAACTTCCAGGAGGAAGAAGTGGAATTACTGATCCTCGCTGGGATGCAGTTCGGGAAGGTTCCGAAAAACGCTGTTCATGCGGAAACGAACGAGTTATTCGTCCAGGAAACTTAAGGACTCAGTTTGAGCCCTCAGACCTGGGACAACTCGTGGTTTCCGAAGGAAATCCCATTTATCTCAAACCGCTTGGAGGCGACAAATCTTCGACACTCGTTAAGCTTGAGATTGAAGGAGAAGGAATAGCGTTTCTTGAAGATCCGTTTGCTCCCTTCGTCCTGACTCCGAGTCTTTTCAGCGTCCAAGGATATGTGCTGGCGATGCTAGCTGAGGTTCTTCCAAAGCAAACAACGCCTCCACCTTTCCAGTTGGGCAAGACCAAGCAACAGATCTTCACGATCAATGCTGTAGATGCCCAAGCCAAGACTGTCACCATCACGCCCGACCGAGCCGTCGAAGCATTCGATCCTGATTCGTTTGCTGTACACCAACACTAAAAACAACACGTCGAATACGAAAGGAAACAACATGAAAATCACAAACGAAGTTCTCGCACACTACGCAGGAGGACAACTCGAAAGACAATGCTCTGGCGAACCTGTTACTCGGGGAGAAGTCGAGCGCGCATGGATCGAGGGCGAAGAGGACAATCAGTACCTCTACGTAACCTACAAATGGCTCGCCGAGGCGACAGAAGATTTTGACTGGCTTGCTGTCACCGATGAAGAACGTCTCAGGTACTTTGCGAGCCTAATGGTCACCTCTTTCAACGTAATAAGTGACGATCGACTCGCTTTTTCTGTCGCATTCGTCGGCGAACGTGGCGTTTTCTTCCCACCTGGAGGCAGTACTCTCGAACCTGAAAGGGTAAAGGGACTGGTTCTTCAAAAAGCCTAACGGCAAAACCGCAGCACATTCTGTGAGTGGACGCATCGCGTTGGGTAGTGGTCAATTGACCTTTACTACATATTGTAGTCTACCCTTCGCGTCCATTCTTAAAACATTACCCACAACTTAGAATCCTTGTTTTAACATTCTCTACCTCCTTGAGCTTTTCTTGACTAATACTGGTAACTATGGAATAGTATAGATATGGATAATTCTGTTCAACAACAGCCAGTTCAACAACCGCAACCTGTTGTTACCCAACAACCTGCAACGCAAGAACCTCCAATTGTTTCCAAGCATTTTCATTTTCCAAGAGTAATTCTAATTCTGCTCTGTTGTCTGCTTGCAGCACTTGTATCAGGTGTCATTTTCTATATGGTTGGAAAAGCGCAAGGGCAACTAAGTATTACTTCAAATCCAGTGCAAACCATAGTAAAAACTAAAAGCATTCCTCCTGTTACTATACAACCACCAGGTGCACAAAACCCATCAGCTTCTTCAACTTCTGCTCAAACTACTAATTGGAAAAATTATAGTGATGCAAGCTTACATTTTACTCTTAACTATCCTTCAAACTGGGTCGAATCAGCAAACAATCAAGATGTTTCATCAGTAAATGGGTATGATTTTACGTCGCCAGATTATACGGTAAACAGTGCGGATCCAGTGCATGTTGTGGTATTAACAGGCTCAAAACTTACTATTTTAATTGAGGCAAACAATAATTTTAGCTCTTATCAAAGTTATAAGACCTTTTTAGAAAATGCATCAAACGACAGTAGCGTAAGTCCAAAAGCGTTTAAAAATCAAACAGATACTACGGTAAATGGTGTTCCCGTACTCCTTCTAACACAAGGGTCTATTCCTGGAATAACTGATGCAGCATATGCCTATTACAATGGGTCAACCTATGAAATGTATATTCAAAGCGCAAGTAACCAAGATAATCTATTTACACAAATGGTAAATTCATTTCAATTTCCTAAAGCTAAATAGGTTTAAGCGTTTTCAAACCAAAGAGGACTTTTTGCATTAGGATAGGCAAAGATATAATTTACGGTTATTTCTTCATCTTTTTTAATATCTCTGATTGCTTTAAATTGAAGTACTTGGGTTTTATGGTTAACACTATACACAGCATTAGGTGAATAGGTGTGATTATAGAGTGATCCAAATCCAAGAGCAGTTACGAATCGTTCTTTCTTTTTCCCAAAATAATAAAAATAGGTAATTAAAATACTTTCTCGCAGGTTTTTTGCATCTTGTTTTGATACTTCAATTACCGGACACGTTTCTATAAGTTCATTTTTTTTAATAGCTCTTTTTGCAAAAACTCCACGTTCATTTTTTGCAACATGTGATTTGCCAACATATATTTTGTCTGAGGGATATAATTTTTTCATAGAGAGATTATAACAGGGTATGCATGAGTTATTACCGGCAGTTTGAAAAAAGTAAAAAAGGAAGATGTAAAAACGTACCAATATGCCATCCGTTGTTTTCTGCCAAGAACAAATGCCCACATACACTTGTGCTATTTCCTCCGCCAAGTGAAATAACTTTCTTATAATCTAAAACAGCCTTTTGTCTATTTATTTGATAATAATAGTTATAGATATCACCTCTATTCATCAGCGCTTGAATATAATTTGGTTTTAGTAAAATTGCGCGGTTTAGATCCAAAAGCGCGGCTTTATAATTTCTAAGTCGCATATACGTATATCCCCTGTTATTAAACACTTCTGGATAATTTGGGTTTTTTTGGATTGATTTTGTATAGTCGACAATTGCTTGTCGGCAGTTTCCACTATCATATGCATAATTTCCAAGCAAAAAATAATCCAGTGCAGTTTGCAGTTTACTCGGAAGTTTTGTAGACACAATTTGTGTATTACTGCACTGAAAATCTTTGGCAGTTTGCGCTTGATACATAACATAAAAAAGAAAAGCGAGCAAAAGAAGCGCAGTCACAATTGAGGCAATAAGTGCTTTTTTGTGTTTTGATTTCTGCTTCTTTTTGGTTTTTGTTGATGTTGAACAAACCTTATAAACAATAAATGAGGTAAATGCAATAACGATAACAGAAACTATAAATTTCATTTTACTTTCGAAGCATAAATGCCGTATCCATAGGCAAGAAGCGCAAGGAGGAAACACAAAGACATAGAAAATGAATATATTGCCACTTGCGTTGGAATAAATGCCGCTCCTGAAAGTGCTGCGATTTGAATACCAACATAGCCAATGATAGAGGCCTTAATCCACGTTTTATTTTTTTGCAAGAACGAACGGATAATTAAAATAATGGCATTAACAATAAGTAATATGCCAAGGATTATATGAAGCACAAGGGGAAGTTGCTTCCATGCAAACTCCCAAAGAATATCTCCGTGTTGACCATTTGGAAATTGTACATAGAGATTTGTATACATACCAAGAAAATATTGCAAAAGCAGCATAAGAAGCATTGCAATTCCCTGCATGGTAAGTGAATTTTTATACTGCATATAGAAAGTATAGCATTATTTTATTTTACTATTATTAAACATATCTTCAGTTACTTGACACACCACACAATAAACTTTCATACTACATATACGTATGGAAGGAAAACAGCAAAATGAAAAACACACGTTATTTCAAAAAGTAAAAAACTTCTATGAAACTATCCCAACGTCTACAAAAATTACTGTTTTAGCACTGCTTTTAATTACGATAACAATCCCTCTTGGCATTGAATCATCACAAAATTTTTATAATCATGCAGCGCAACCGGTATCGCTTTATCCAACACAATTTGGCATACAAGTTAACGTAGGACCAAAATCATATTCATATCCAAACAAATGGCAACTTCAAAAGTTAAAGCCAGACTGGATAAGAACAGTAGTTTACGGAGATTGTCAACTTCCTAGTAAAAGCTCTCTACAGTTTGGATTAAGCAATCTAAAAGTACTTGCCATTTTAAATAATCAGTCGTGCACACAACCTGCAAGTACTGATTTGTCCAAAAATCCACTCGGATCTGGAAATAATTCGATTTGGAATGCATATATTGAAAATTACTATATTCCAAACCTTGAAAGCTTTCTGATTGCAAATAGCGACTCGGTAAATGCAATTGAACTTTGGAACGAGGAGGATATTTGTCCAAGTCAAAAAGGGTATTGTCCAAAAGTTCCTGAGAATATTTATGCAACACTTGTGGCAAAGTCTTCAGCTGTTATTACAAACTTTAATGAAAATAATGATACACACATTAAGATAATCATGGGAGGCTTAGCGTCTGGAAATACTAATTATCTAAAACAAGTATTCTCTGTTCTTCGATCAACGTATCCGAATTCTCTAAAACAAATAACTGCAGTTGGTGTACATCCATATGGTAAAACACCAGATCCATCTTTTTGGAAAGGGTCCACTGGTAATTTAACGAGTTCTTTACAAGCATATAAGAAAGCTTCAAACCCATTGCCTCTTTGGGTAACTGAAATAGGACACAATGCAAACCCAAACCTATCGTGGCAAGCAACGTATTTACACAAGTTATTTACTGATTTTGAACAAGAGCAAATTCCTGTTGCAATTTGGTATGCATGGAATGACAAACTTGGAGGAAATGATGGGAATGTAACGTGGGGACTCTATACAACAAATAATGTGTTAAAACCAGTTGGCATGCAGTTTATACAAGAAGTAAGTCAAACACCAAAATTACAAGTTAAATCAACAAGGCCGGCTGCTAAAAAAAGTCCAACAATAACGCTTACTACCTCAACAACATCGCTTTTTACCGGCTATACTGTGTACTTATCAATCAAAGCTGATTCTTCATCTCAACCGGTTACGCATGGGAAAATAACACTAGTTGATCTTCGAGGAGATGTGATTAAACAGCTGTATTTGGATAATCAAGGTAAGGCATATTATGCGTGGCACACTGCTTTTTCTGACGCAGGGACAAGGTATATTACGGCAAAATATACTGATACCAAAAATCCTCTAGAGTTTTCAAATTCCCGATCAAAATACAAAATTATTACTATTTATCCTGCAAATCTAGAGCGTTTAAGGGCAAAATAAAACAAAGAGAAGTTAGCCTCTTAACTCATGTAAAAAAGAAAGGATAGTTCGTTGGTGCGTTACAAATTCCTCCTGCGAAAATGGCATCGCAACTGCTTTTCCGCTTCGATGATTTGCGTTTTGTGCTGCGTGATATTGCTGCAAAAACCAATCATACGCCTCCCCTATATGTCCATTACTATTTACAGAGTAAATCGGGATATGTCCTCTTCTTTGCAAAGCGTCTATTCTCCCGACAGTATCTGTTGGAAATGTTACCGCATCATCTATGGTAAGTTTTCCTGACATAATTGATTCGACAGTGTATAAATCAAGCGATCTCTGTATAGTTCTTAGGGCTGGAATTTTAAATCCAAGCGTATAATAACTTTTGTCTTCGCTATAATATTGCATCGCAGGCTCGAGTGAAAAAGCTCGCTGGCGGTGATATACCCCTTGCGCACCTCCGTCTGCTAATGATCGCTTATAATCTCTCAGTTGTACTTTCATATCTTGTCGAATACGCTTTCCCGTAGGCGGAGTAGTCGCTTCAACATATACTTGTCTTTTTGCATCGCGTAGAATTTCCTCGTTTCCAAATATATGTTGTGCGTTAATAATTCTGTCAGGATATACACGTTTCCTATCTCCAAATGCATAAGAAAGCACATCTGTATCACTTCGTGTTGATGGATTTCCAGTAACTGTGCTCACATGTCTCACATCTGGTATACCTGTATGTGGATTGACATCAAATGTTCTTGTAATATCTTTTTTTACCATATGGTCGCCGCTATACCACATGGTAAAATCCTCTGCAATAAAAGAAAGAGTGGGATCATTAGTTAATATACCAACTTCAGTAATTGATTTTGCATGTCGCTCACTTTTCCCATCACTTCCTGTTACGATAAAACAAACATTGGCAGGGTCAATTCTACTTTCCGTAAAATATTCTGATAAATTAGCGACCATTTCAGCTCTTGTATTTATATTTGCAGCCTGAACACAACCTCCATATTCACTTGGAGTTAAATCGGCATAAATATTTAACGGGGCTTCCCTTTCAGCAAGTGGTACTAACATCTTTTCACCCAACTAAAAAATTATTATAACACAGGAGTTATACATTTTTTTTCGTAATACCCAATCATTGACAAGGTTGTTTGGACAATGAATAATAATTGTACAACGCGTATGGAAAACAATATATCTGACAAGAAAAAACATTTGTTAACATATTCTGTACTTAGTCATGATGTCCTTTTCTACATAATGCTTTTTGTTTGTGCAATTTTTATCGTACTTGCACTCCTGGTATATGCTAAAGTTTATAACAAGTCACAAAGCGTTCTTGGTGCGACAACGTCTGCTACATCTATCACCCCTTCTCTTTCTGTAAAAGATACACCGCTTCAAGATACAAAGAGTACAAAAAAATATATTCTTTGTCCTAATTCACCAGGTGTTATGGAGCACTGTTATGCTGAAGTAAATTTTCAAACAACGTATCCAATTTTTGAAGACAAAACGACAATCACACCGCAAAATCTTATTGTATATAAAGTAAATCAAAATAATCATTTTTCGCAGGAAACCTGGATAAATGATAAACAAGGAAATTTTTGGATAGAAGCTGGATATGGTTCTGGATACGCGGCACTGATTGGTGATCAATCGTTAAATCATTTTTCAAAAGCTCATGTACTTATTAACAACAATGTTTTTTTTGCTGATTTTCGTCAACATAGCGGATACCATTTTCACCCAGGTCCTAGAATTGCAAAAAATGATTTTGGAAAAGATATCACGGTAGATATCAATAATGTAAATGTAAATACGTGGCGCATAAAAATAGATGGAAATCATATTCATTTTAAAGGTAATTCCAATAATAACGATCTAGAAACATTTATTAAAAAAGAAGGAAGCGAGATTGATCTTGGCGAAGAATTTGTTGGTGGAGGAAACATTACTACGTCAAAGTTTGTTAGTTTTAGCAATAATATGTTTAGAAAAAATAATGAGATGTTGTATATTGAAAATAGTAAAAAATACGGAAAAATAATGTATACCAAAAATCCACCAACGTGGGTACGATGGAAAAATGGTAAAGAACCAACGCAAACAAATCACGGAGGCGTAATTGAAACAGGCATTACTCAGTAATATGAAAACCATACAAAAAAGCGAAAAAATAAAATTAGTTGTCATAGTAAGTGGCATATTCGGTTGTTGTATTTTTACGTATATTTTGTTATTTGTTAAAACGACAACGCTTCCGCTTACAAAATCTCATGCAGCAGCTGGGGTTCCTGAAAGTGGCTTACCTGCAATTGCACCAACTCATACAAGCTTGAGCAGTAATGCTGTTAACTTTTCTTTGTCAGATGCGCAAACGTACATTTTTCACAATCCATTTGTTGGAGGAGACAGCGTAAATGGAAAAGTTCCGATAGTTGAGTCAATGCAATTTGTTACTGCAAAAACCGCGTCACAACTTATGAATGGAGAAGATGTTGGCGTTGATGATAATCATATTGTTCTGTTTGTTAAAGAAAAAGGTCCATTTGTATTAAACAATGTACCACTTCCTCCAGGTACACAAATACCTGTTTTTACCTATGGTGAAACAGTTTATGACGCAACAACAGGAAATATTATAGATGTGAGTGGAGAAAATTAAATAGCTACATTACTTTACATCTTAACATCAACATACGCAGTGTTTTTTTCTTTATCATATCTAATTAGTGTTATTTTTATATGATTTACGCTATCGGTAATATTTTCTCCAATTGTTATAAATGGATTTGCACCATCTAAGTCCCATGGGATAAGTGCGGTATTTGCCTGTGCCTCTTCATTCCATAAATGGAGCAATAAGCCATGATATTTTCTGTATTCAATATAATAAAACAAGTTTGATGTGTCTGATTTTTTTATGCGAAGTACCATTGTTTCATTTGCAAACGTGTCAAATTGATGCAGATCATAAACCCCGCTTGTGGTAACTGTTTTTACTTGTTTTGAAGTTATCCACCCAAGTGCTACTTTATGTGCCACATTATAAAGCTCTGGCATTTGTGGCATTCCCATAACATCTTGTATGTCTCCGTATTCATCAAGATGCACACTCGCGCAGTTGGAAAAATCATTTATTTTTTTACAAATAAGTGTTGAGGCATGATTTATCCCAAGCCCATGTCCAATCTCGTGCGCAACTGCCTGACTTTTTGTGTCAACATCCTTAAATCCCGTTAAATTAGTTGCTGTTATTATATTATGAAACTGTGGAGGTGAACCATGGGGGCCAATACCAAATGACATACCTGCATAATCACAATCTCCTTTAGACGCTCCTTTTGACGTTGGCGTAAACACAACAATAATACCAGTATAATCTTTTGGCACTGGTAAATGATGTTTTTTCTGATACGCAACATAAGCGTTTACACCTGTTTGGTAATCATGACTTCCATTTGCGTCTGCTGAAAAACCTGCTGTCACATTATCCCACCAACTTGATCTCTTGCAGCTCATTTGAGACGTTGTGTTATACCAACCCTTTAATTCATACGTTATCGAAACTTTTCCATATGAATTTTGTTTATAAAATGAAACAACCTCATCCATTACCTTTTTCCAAAAGCTATCGAGACCTGTATTTCCAACAACAGGCGAATTAAAATTACCTATTAAAATAACTAAAAGTTTCTGGTCTTTTTTAGGCTTTATAAAAGTGGGTAATTTGTTTACATGATAAGACTGGACATATCCAGTTGTACTAGCCTGATTTGTAGAATCAGGCAGTAAAACATCTGCACCTATTGCCACGCTTTGTATTGTTATGTTTTCGTCCGGTGTTATGTCATCAGGAACTGTTCCTGGAAAATGTAACCGGTAACAAGTGCCGTTTGTTTGACAAATACTATAAAAATCAATATCGGTGTTTGTTGTAAAATTATCGCCATGCGAATACTGTATGTCTCCTGTTATTTGTACATTTTGTTCAAGGAATGGTTGTACTTGTTCTGGAAATGTTTGTCGAATTTGACCAGGCAGCACACTGTTTAGAAATAATGAGGGATTTGTATTTATTTCATTTTCTAAAAGAATATATCTGTTTTTTGCAAGGGTAACCATTTGTAAAAGAGATGCATTTGTTTGTTGTGTTTGATATGTACGCATGGCTGATTGTAATTGACTCGATACTTGTGGAAGTTTGGTAATTGGTTGATTCAAAAGATCGGTACTTGGCGTAAATAGTGACAAGGAAGTTTGGTTATTTGGAATAGTAAAAGAAGAAAGTGCCGCGTCATAATCAACATTTTGATCAACTTGTGCATGTCCTAATAGTGTTGCTTGATTATGGAGAGCAAATAGAATTGGTAGAGCGATGAGAAAAAGAATAATACTAAGAAGTGACAGTTTTAATTTCCAATCCATGCGTTTTATTGACGTAAAAAAACTATCTTGTGACGTTTTTTTTAAATCTTTCTCGTTATCATGTTGCATGAAATGTTATGTTCACTCTCATTATAAAGGAAACTACATAGGTATCTCAATAAAGAATAAAAGAGCAGAAAAAACTTCCAATTACTTACGGTGAATGTGCTTTATCCACAAACGTTTGAAAAACGGGAGCGTTTGTGTTGAGAGTATAAAACCAACGGTTGGAACAATGGCATTTATCCATGGGTTAATGCCAACAATAAATTGTAAGTAGATTGAGATAGTAACATACGTAAATAATATAATAAGGATTCGTCTCGTATAGCTAGTTTCCCATTTTTTATCAATTTCTACTCTCTTGTTTCTTTGTTCAAGTTTTTCAACTCGCTTTTCCAGCTCTTCCATACTTGTAGTATAGCAAAGTGTCCTCTTATTGTAATTAATTTATTACAACGCTTGACATTGTATTACTACTATGTAATAAATAACCAATGGATGAGATCCCCTCTTCTGACGATACAAAGATAACTGAAAGTACTTCGCATAGTAGTAAAACAAATGTATTCTCATCAATTCCTAAAACCACAAAGTATTCACTTCTTGCTGTATTTACAATACTTCTTGCGCTTCCCATTACAATAGTCGCTGTTTCACAAAATCAAACAATATCAGAACATGCACAAACACCAGTTGCGCCAGTTATTTCAAAAACAATTCCACAAAATACGCTCCAAACGCTACTTTCAAATGTGCCAATTGATACTGATTCATTTACGATTACATTTGATAACGACTTACAACAATTTGTCGTTGTCTCAAATGATACAAAAGCAAATACAGAGCCACTTGTACATGCGTGGCTTTTAGCAAATAGTTATCTTGGAGTAGATGAGTCAAAGTTTGTGTATGAACAGTTTGATGACAACAGTAGTACTAATTTTTCGATAAATTCACAAAGTACAACAAATCTCATTGGCAATACTATTAGCGCATCGATGATCGCACAAAGTGCGCAAACAGGTATTCCGTTTAAGTTAATGGAACAGTATTTACTTTCTCAAATAAATACATACAGAACTAATCATAATGTTTCCCCTTTTGCATCAGTAAATACGCAAATTTCAAATTGTGCCCTAAAAACTGCTAATTATTGGATGCATAGACAAAAAAGTGATGTTGCAAATAAACAAGTGGATGGAAAACCATATACTGCTTCTTCTCATTATGCATTTGCGTGGCCTTGGCCAGCAGATAATCCATGGCCACAAAACCCGTCAAAATATAATGTACAAGATTATCCATATCGCGGCTTTTACAATCCATGGCCACCAAATACAAAACCATGCGCAAGCACTACACCAGCTTGGAAAGACTCAAGAACGCTTCAAGCAGTTGATGCGCATGCACCCCAGTCTCCATGGATCAATGCATTTTATGATGGCGCGCCTCACCCATATACTGATGCAGGAGGTAATAAATTTACCCTTGGTCTTATAAATGCTATTTGGGAAAACATTATAAAACCAAATGAAGATAGATATAAATATTTGCAAGATGGAAAGTATAATGAAATAGGTATTGGGATTTCGGCAAATCAAAGTGTACCTTATGAAGCGTATGGAAAAAACGGTAATCCTCAAGTTCCTGAAATTTGGGTATCAATTCTTATCTGGAAACAATAATATTACTACTACTTGTCCCCTTGTGGTAACGGTTCTTTTATCCTGTAGTAGTTGACTGTTGTGCCTCTTTTTGCTACAATTCCAAGACGAAAAAGGACGATAGGCAAAAGCTGCGTATCCAAACTTTTCGTAGCTCTTTTATAGTACGTGTGTTAATTTACTGAGTGGCATTGTGAACATATGTTGTGTTTAGAATGCTCCTCAGTAGATAAAACTTTATAGAAAGGATGCTGCCATGCGATTACCTTCGTTTCGTTTTACCAATCGATTCATCGCCCGAGATTCGTGGAGACCTGAAGCCCAAGACTATATGAAGCATGCGCCTGATGAGATCATCACTGATTTCAGGGCTCATTTGCCTCAAGGTCAAGGAAAGGTTCTTCTCGACAATGTCACGCTCGTCAATCCGCTTTTGGGAAGCCCTGGCTTTAATCAGCTTCGCAGTCTTTATGAGAACCAGTTAACCTGGTTAGCTCATACCTGGGCTGCGCTTTGTGCTCGAAGCTTTAACCTTTCCCAAAACGATCTATCAGTCTCAGCACTGCTGATCGAGGGTGAATTCATTTCCTGTGTGATCACAAGAGATGGCAAAATTCAGTGGACAAGTAGCAACTAGTCGAAATCTACTGAGGGGCACCATTTAATTCCTGGATCGAAATTCAGGTGGTACTGATGAATATCAGTGCAACAGCGCTTCTGCCGTTTTCGCAGATTAGCCATAGAAGGAGGGACGTATGTCTCTTATCCAGACCGATCAGATGTATCCCGTCATTGCAGGCCCATCCAAGTTCGATCTCATGCTCAACCTTTTTGATGGTGAGTCTGGAACGCGTTTTATGTATTTTGACATTAAAACAACTACTTACGTTACCGGATTTATCATGTATATCAAAGGAGTCCATCGAGAAAACGGCAGCGGAGAATCCTGGATGATTTATGGCTACAACGCCGATTTCGGGAATATCAGCGTCCATTTTTCGACCAAAGATCGACAAGGATCTGTCAAGTTTGAATTCTAATCGTTCGTAACACACGTAGGGGCTGAGTGACCAAGCAAAAATCTATTTCTGCGTAAGCAGCCGTAGCTTCTTAGCTTAATCCAAAATCACTCAGCCCCAATTCTTTTTTCCTTCATTTACTCCACTTTCCTTTATGAAAAATTAATAGCTAAAATAATGATGTTTTTAATTACTACAGGCTTTTTCTCTTCTCAGTACGGTTCTTGAGCTGTACGATAGAGTTGAGTCTACTAACACGTGGGCAAGACTTGAACGTTCAGTCAAGAAGTGGAATGTTGATCTAGGGTAATCCTGGGTCGACAACCGAATGAGGGTCTGTGGTGATACTGTGGTGTTACCACAGACCCTCTCCTTAGGGAATGTAAAACGTGTGCAAAAGCTTGCATACCCCTTTTACTTCCTTATAGGACAAAACTCTCTCTCATTTCATTTTTTCACATCTCTTTGTTCTTCTGGACGCTTTCCAAGTTCCATTGCTATTTCATCTGTATGATCTTGTGTTAATTGCTTTGGATGAGGCCTATCTGAAGGGATATTTTGACTATTAAAAAGATCAACAAGTCTATGAGAAGCTCTACTAAAAAGCAGGTATACAGACGATTCTTTTCTCCTTGGTCCCTCATTATGTTCTAAGGGATGTTTTAATTCTTTTGGCATATTATGATTCTATTACATTATGTAGCATTGACACCACCAAATCTGCACTTGCGTCAGGCAAGCTTCCAAATCTTGCTAATCGTGCACTCATTTCTTCCTTACTCCCACTCTGAAGTTCTTTCATGAGTGTATTGGACTGTACAAGCGTAGGACTTGCTTTATGATATTTTGCAGATTTTTCAACATCGATCAATTCCTCATTTGAAAACAAACCTTTGGCACGAAATGATGGAATTCTTACTTCGAGTTTTTTTGGAAATTGCGTAAGTGTAATATCAGAACTTAACAAATCATCTTGCGCTTTTTTGGCAATTCCATCTATTAGTTCTTGTGTTTTTGGATTAGAAATTCCAGGTACTTTTGCATCCAAAACACCAAACAGATCACCAGATTTTGCATCAACACAAACAAGATGCATTGCTTTTTTATCAGTTCTGTCCCGAAGAAGCACAACAGCATCTATACCTTTTAAATCAAGAAATTCTACATCACTTAGTTCATCTGGATCTGGCATAAATACTTCGAGAACATCTCCATGTTCCTCAAAAAGCTTAAGCATTGCAGCATGATTTCGCACTCCACGAAGCCAGTCTTTCAAGTGTATATTTTGGCCAACTTGTGTTTCACTTAAAAGCTCAAGCATACCAACGTGCCAAAATACCGCTTCAACTTCTTCTTTTGTCGCCCGGTCACTAGATGCATATAATATACCTTGCACCAAACCTTGCTGGATTTGCGCAGAAAGTAATTTCTCTTGTGTTGCTTTTTCTTTTGAAATTTGAGGTGAATCGTTTAAGCCTTGGGTTAACGATTCTTTTTGGAGTGCTAATGGGCCAATAAATATTTGCGATATGGCATGTAATTTTTGCTGTTCCGAGGGTGTTAACTCCCTATCTGTATCTCCCGTTATTGAACGCTCAACTGCATTTTTAACTGCGTTTCGAAGAGTTCTAAGTGAATCTGCTTGATTCATACTATTTCCCATATGCTCTACGTTTTTTACAAACTTTATCAGATTTGGAAAATGATGAGGCTGCTGTTCACTTTCTAAAGTTTTTACATCTGCCATTCTACTGGCAAATACATTTCTTGCTTGTCCTTCTACTATTCCACCTACTCCTTCTGGCATATGTATTAATTACAATGTAATTGTTTCGGTAAGTCAAGTAATAAATATACATATAAGAGTAATATAAGGATAAAAAGTTATTGTACGAAAAATAATAACGCAAATAATCCTATAGCACTTGAAGTGCTCTCTTTATTCTGCTATACTCCCATGGCTAAAAGACAGTTATAGAAATAAGCATTTTATATCTTGTTTTTTTTCATTTGCACATTCACAAGTTGCGGAAAAATACACATTTAGTAAGTGATATTGTGCGTATAAAGCTATACGTAGTATGTCGCTTACTAAAAAGAACAAAAGGAAATGCATGCGTTATTATATTTCTGCCTTTGGACTCGTCGTATCTACTATCGTTCTTATTGTCGGACTTGTCGTTTGGCTAGAAAGTTGTCAACCAAGGTCAAGCGGCGTTTCAATTGTTGGTAATAACCTTGCCAATGTACCAGTTGGTGGACAACTCGTCATAAGTTCGCAAGATAAGTACGATACAACCTACACAATAACATACGATGGAGAAAACACGATCCACGTTGACTGCTCTGGAATAGATTGTAGTTCTACTGTAGATCTGTGCCCAACCACCGGATGTAAAGTCTCGCTCTCTGTTGGCTTGTTTGGATTGGACGTATTTGATTTCTTCAGAGTAGGAGATGGTACGATCAATGTGAGATGGCCAGATGGATACGCGATACAAACATAAGCAAAGCTGAGTACGTAGGATTTGCCTTCGCAGCACAACATACAAACAGAAGGAGAAAGACGATGATTAACATAATCGAGTACATAGTCGCCATTTTTGGAGCCTGTGTTTGCGCCTGCTTTATTCTCGTTTCAGCATTCTTTTTGCTGTTGAATTATATTGCAGGTACACCAGAAACCCGTCGATATCCTACGAACAGAAGAACAGTGAAGCTGTCATGGTGGACACTCATCGGTTCTGTTATTTGCTTTGTGACACTCGTGCTACTGGCAAATTTGGTTTGGCATTTGTAGATAGATCTTTTTCAAATTCAACTAACAACATAGAAAGGAACTATTGTGGATAGAGTCGAAGTCGACGAAATTTACATTCTCGAAAGGAACGTAAACAATGAGAAGCATGCCGAACGATCAATCGTTTCAGTATTAGATGAACAAACCAAAAAAGGTCAAGTTCAAGTAATCATACTTCATGTCATCTCAAGAGGTGAACGTGCTCCACACTACGTAACCGGTATTTTCGCCGACTGCATCAATGTTTCAGTCTCCGAACTAACAAAGGTTAAGCATGCTGACGTTCAATCTTTAGGCGAAGCAATCAGATCACAAAGCTACGATGATGCACTCCATGGAAGACCACTATAAGCAACGGCTGCATGTATAACATTCCCGCAACAAAATGAGTGCACGCGAGGCAAGCTCTGTCTGCAATGACCGTTCTTCTCTATCGAGAAAACCTTCAAAACAAACAACTTGCCCGCACTCAATCCCAAATCTTCGTATTGTATTTTGCTATAATCTGAGTATGATCACACTCGTTCTTTTTGATGTTGACGGAACGCTTCTGGATACCACTGAATTTATTTTTCAAGCATTTGCATTTACCCTTAAAAAGGAAGGGTTTTTAGATGTTTCAAGAGAACAAATTCGTCCATACATTGGAAAACCACTTGCAGATTGCTATATCGGTTTAACAGGAAAAAAAGATGTATCAAAACTTATTTCATTGCACCGCGATTTCCAGAAAAAACATCTTTTCCTATCTGTTCCCTTTACCAATACACTTTCAGTTCTCGAAACGCTAAAAAAACAACACATTCTTATTGTTGCGCTCACCACAAGATCAAATAAAACTGCAACATCAACCCTCAAAAGAGCTGGAATTTTTCCGTTTTTAGATCTGCTTTTAACGAGTGAAGATGTCTTGAAACAAAAACCAGATCCAGAAGGAATAGAAAAAGCGCTGCGTTTCTTAAGTGTCTCAAAAGAATCTGCGGTAATGATAGGAGATACTGATGTTGACATCAAAGCTGGGAAAAATGCAAAAGTAAAAACAATTGGCGCAGCATATGGATTTCACAAAAACGAAATAGCAAAATGTAATCCAGAGTTTGTTGTGTCTGATATAAAAGATATACTACCGATAATTAGTTCACTATACGTAGCTGTGTAACTTATTGTACTTATCTTATTGCTACTACTTTGCGCAGTTGAAATAGCAAAATAATTCTTTTCCAATGAGTAGTTGTTTTGCAACCGGCCCGTACTGCCTTGAGTCTATGCTTTGTGATCTATTATCTCCAAGCATAAAATACGAATCATTTGGAATAGTAATAGTTTTCCCATCTGGCAAATATGATCCTCCTGAAGTTATGACAGTGCTTGCCAGGTAACTTGTTTCATCAAGTAATTGCCCATTGATATATACTTTGCCAGTGCTAATCATTATTGTTTCACCTGGAAGTCCAATAACTCGTTTAATATAATCTTTTCTTGGTGAATCCGGTGCCTTATATACAAACACATCCCCTCTTTCTACGCTGCCATACATAAGTTTGGTTATAAAATATTCTTTATTTGTGTAATTTGGCTGCATGGAAATTCCATTTACTTGAAAAGGACGGAAAAAGAATACGTAGAGTATTAAAAAGATAAATGGAGTTCCAAATAATATATAAGTTATGAAAAAAGAGATAATATTTTTAACCGAAACTTTTGGAGAAATGGTTGAAGGCATGAGTTGTCGATTAGAATCTACTTCAACAACTACTGTTTGAGCAATCTCATCATGCCACGTCATTCTTTGCTTATTTAGAAACATCCAAAAATAGCCAAGATTAAAAAAGAATGATGAAATCCATTTAGCAAATGTTTCTCGAAGCAAAGCGCGCCAAAAACCAACTTTTTGGTAATCAGTTTTAACAACTTTAAGTTTACATACCATTTTTCCCGGTGTTGCTCCCCATTTCCAGATAAAAAGTGGCGCATAACAGAGTGCCACAACAACGGTTGCAATACTTATCCAAAGATAGAGTGAAGGGATATTTGAAAATCGCACAACTACAAGCGCAGCGTAGCAGAGTAAAAAGTCAATAAGAAAAGCTCCAAGTCTTCGTTTAAATGATCCTTTAACATAATTGTCGTGGAGTGATTCGGTGACTATTTGTGGAGTAGTTGGCGTAACGCTTGAAACGCCCGGAGTAACGGGTGCTTGCACTGGAGGCTGTGTTGTAGGTTGTATTGGCGTAGCAGTTTCCATCTTTTTAATGATGAGGTAATATTGATATGAAGTCAATAGTTTGGAAACAGAAGTAATAATTTATGGTTGATTTTCAAGCGTAATCCAATACCGAAGCTTGTCACTTTCTCCCTCTTGTGTTTTGACACGGTTTTCAAATATTCCCTTGTTTGCTTCTATTACCTTTTTAGAAGGTATATTATTTACATTACACGTAATCAGAACTTTCGTAATTCCAAGATCCTTTGCTTTTTCCAAAGCAAGAGAAAGTAACTTATTACCATATCCTTTGCCTCTTTGGCTTGGTCTTATATCATAGCCAATATGACCTCCAGTTTCTAATAAAGGCTTTGTTAACGTATGGCGAATCGACACTCTCCCAATATAGGTGTTGTTGTCGACATACCAAAAAGTTGATTCAGGAACATATCCAGGTGGTAGATTTCGACCAGTTGAGCGAGATTTTACAAGATCAACATATGCTTGAAAATTATGTACTAGCTCGCCTTTATTCAGTAAGTTATAATGCTCATTTCTCATATGCATGCTGCTTTTTTGTTCTTTTTGATATTCGTCAACTGCTGAGAGAAAACTTTCCTGATAGGTAATTGATGGGACAACAAGTTGCATTAAATGATTATAGCACCAGTTTTGCTTTCATTTTATGATTGCGGTAGCGTGGTAGAATAGACACATGGCAGATCAACCTCTCGCAGAACTTCTTCGACCAAAAAATTTAGACGAATATATTGGGCAAGAACATTTAGTTGGCAAAAACGGACCAATCAGAAAAATTATTGAAAGTGGCAATATTCCTTCAATGATTTTGTGGGGTCCTCCAGGAAGTGGAAAAACAACACTCGCGCATGTTATCGCTCATTCTACAAAATCACATTTTGTTTTTTTCTCTGCAGTGACAAGTGGCGTTGAAGATGTACGAAAAGTAATAAAAGAAGCTCGTCTTATAAAGAGCGAGGAAAACAAAAAAACAATACTGTTTGTTGACGAGATTCATCGATTTAACAAAGCGCAGCAAGACGGGTTTTTACCTGTTGTTGAAGATGGGACAATTAGTTTAATTGGTGCAACAACAGAAAACCCGGGATTTCGTGTTAACGCTCCTCTTATTTCTCGTTCACAGGTGTATGTTTTAAAGCCACTCAGTACTGATGATTTACAAAAGGTCGTGGAAAAAGCAGTAGCAACATTTCCAAAACACATGTTTGAAAAAGAAGCACTCGCACACATTATTCATTTTGCAAATGGAGACGGGAGAACGGTAATCAATGCTATTGAACTTTCGGCAAGTATTGCAAAAAAAGTTACACTTTTAGTTTCTGAACAAGCAGTACAACAAAAAGCAATTTATTATGATAAAAAAGGTGACTGGCATTATGACACTATTTCCGCCTTTATTAAATCAATGCGCGGCAGTGACCCAGATGCAACGCTCCATTACTTAGCACGTATGTTAAAAGCTGGAGAAGACCCACTGTTTATTGCAAGACGCATGGTCATTTTTGCATCTGAAGATATTGGCAACGCGCAGCCAACGGCAATGGTGCTTGCAACAGCAGCCATGCAAGCTTGTCATATGATTGGCATGCCAGAAGCACAACTTATTCTTTCTCAAACAGCAACGTATCTTGCAACTTCCAAAAAATCCATTGCCTCAACAGTTGGGATATTTGAAGCACTTTCTGATATTGAAAACACAGTACTTGGTCCTATTCCACTTCATCTTCGAAATGCCTCAAATAAGGTTATGAAACAACAAGGCTATGGAAAAGGACATATTCGCTATGCCTGGAAAGAGGAAAAAGAGACAGGAGTAAAAAGCAAACAGTCGTATTTGCCCGAGAATTTAAAAGGAAAAATATATTACAAAAAAGATTGGTAGTATTTCTTGCATTACGACTGTATGGTGATATAATCAGCCTCCATGGGAAAAGAACAGCTTGCACCTACTCCAGGCCCACTTGAGGAACATTCACTTTGGTATCGTTATAAAACACAGGTATGGCCTGAACAAACTGAGCAAGCAATTACTGCACACAATATTATGCGTGTTGTCAGAGGCATTCATTATCCAACAGGTATGGCATATGTGAGTGCACCAATCACATCAGGAAAAACCAAGTATGAGCAGTTTCTTACCAACCCCACTTTATTTCCACATCAAGTAATGGAACGCGTGATAAATACAAATTACACAAAAAGTTATACGTTCTTCAAAGAAGTAGAACAAAGGAGTGATAGTCCGATTATTTTCCCTTCAGATTTTGGTCCAATTGATCAAACATGGGAACAGCCACATTTCCAAGCCTTATGGCTTGGTATTATTGCAGAAAAAGCATCTGTGCTTCATATGATTGATGAATGGGAATATAGCAATGGGTGTGTTGAAGAGCTAGTACATGCATTTCAACTCCGCCTTGGCCTTCCAAAACACAACTCACTTGCGTTTTATAATACAAAAGGAAACGAACAAGATGAAAGGGAAAGAATGCGAGAAATAGCAGTTTTAGATCACCGTGGAAACGAAATGACACCAGAAGATGGCATAGATTTAATAGAAGAGGCAGCTACATGGATCGGAGACAACGGATTTGACGCGCGTCGAGCTATTGAAAATAGATCTCTTCTTGCCTGGACAAATGAACAGATTAACCTGGGGTTTTATCAATAATACACCCTGTTATTTCAAAAGAGCTTTTATGATTTGTGTAGACTTTCGAATTTTACCAATGCAAGGAAAAATACGAGTTATGGCAAATGCATGATCTTCTTTTGAGCGAGCAGCCATTGCGTCTTCTGCAAAAATGAGGTCATATCCACGTTCATACGCATCTCGAGCAGTTGATTCAACACCATAATTAGTTGCAATTCCACAAAGCACAATTGTTTTTATATTTCGTCTTCTAAGTTCCAAATCAAGCTCTGTTCCGTAAAATGCACCCCATTGTCGTTTTGTAATTATCAAATCATTATCCGCTGGTGTTAACTCTGGAATAATTTCTGCCCAGTCTTTTGGCATTTCCCCAGATCTTACCATTGGTTCATCAGCATTGGGGCTAAGCATATCTTTACCATCTAACGATCCTTTTACGCGAACTAACATTACTTGTGCGTCTGCTTTTTGGAATGCGTCTTTGAGATTTTTTGTTTGGGAAATTACAATATCGGCTGGATACGGTTCTGTTTGCATTGCAACAATCCCACGCTGCAAATCAATAATGACAAGGGCGGTTGTTTTTGGATCAAGGGATTGAAGCGTCAGGTCTATACTCATTGCGTCTTTCTATTATACAACCTGTTGTAAAGAGAAATATTACATTTTTATTAGGGTAAATACTTTAAAGAGGAGAAATGCTGGCCACAAAAGTGCTTTTATAATACCAATTACGCCGTCCCAATAGGTTGTGACATGCTGCAAATAGTAAAACAATGCAGCAACGAGCCCCCATCCATAAATGGCATTTGAACCACTATTTACATGTTTCATTTTTGTTTTGTAATTATATTTATACGTTTCTTTTTCCTTATCTTTCTCTTTCATCTAACTATAGTAAATACCAATTTGTCGCAAATAGCAATAAGTGGGGAATGGTATACTATATTCATATGTCTTGGGTAATCTATGCACTGTTATCAGCTTTTTTTGCAGCTCTAACCGCAATACTTGCAAAAATTGGCGTTAAAAATATTGATTCAAACTTAGCAACAGCAATTAGAACAGTTGTCATTTTGCTTTTTGCCTGGGGCATTGTGTTTTTTCAAGGAACAACAAAACAAATTGGAAGTCTCTCCTCTTTTACCGTTCTGTTTCTTGTCTTATCAGGCATTGCAACTGGGCTTTCATGGTTATTTTATTTTCGAGCGCTGCAACTTGGTAACGCCTCTCAAGTTGCACCAATTGATAAATTAAGTATTGTACTGACTCTCCTTCTTTCTATCTTTATTTTAAAAGAAAAAGCAGATTTGAGTGTTATTTTAGGCATTGCACTTATGGTAACTGGTGCAATTCTTGTTGGATTTGGAAAATAATATCTTCAAAGTAAAAACTACTACTTGACCAAGCACTACCATTCTTATTACGCTAGAGATAGAAGGGAGGTGTTGTATGAAAAAAGCAATAGCTTATATGAAAAAGCATTCTATGTATAATGCAATGGTTCATGCCATTGGCGGCATAGGTATTGGTATTTTAATTGCTTCTCCTTTTGCAGGATCTCATCCAGTAAGATGGGGACTAACATTTTTAATTGTTTCAGTACTAGGACATTTATATGCGTGGTTTGCAAAATAAGCATATGGTAGAATGTGCGTTATACTAGTCGTATGATTTCTATTAGAAAAGCAACAAAGGCTGATCTACAAACAATAATTAGCCTAGACACATTACTTTTTAAAGATAACTATCAATATGATCATGATTTGGTAATGAACTGGCCAGAAAGCAAGCCAGGTATTAAATACTTTTCTTCTTTTTTAAACAAACCCCATTCCATTTGTTTCTTAGCAGAAGACAGTGGTCGCGCAATAGGTTACATACTTATTGCACCAAAACCAAAAGATTGGAAAAAATATTCCTATTGTGAAGTGGGAAATATTTTTGTTGAAGCGTCGTATCAATCAAAAGGTATTGGATCATTACTTATGAAAAAAGGCACAGCATGGGCAAAAGCAAAGGGGTATGAAAAAATATATGTGAATTCATATTTCAACAATAAAGGAGCTATTTCCTTTTATGAAAAACATGGTTTTTCACCAATTGATGTAGGTCTGGAAATGTCACTGTAAACTTCCTTTTACTTTCTTTTTCCAAGAATTCGAAGAAGATCCAAAAAGAGGTTTATAAAATCAAGATACAGCGTCAGTGCGCCGTTTATTGCTTCTTTCTTTTCTCCGTCATTTCCTTCTGTTCGGCCAATGCTGTATAACCATTTTAATTTTTGTGTGTCATAAGCAGTAAGGAGCACAAAAATGACAACACCAATGCATGAGAGGATAAAACTGACCATATTGTTTTGTAAAAATATATTCACAATCATTGCCAAAATAAGTCCCAAAAGTCCCATGATTGCAAAATTACCAATAGTGGTTAAATCTTTTTTGGTAACATACCCATAGATGCTCATGCCGCCAAAAATCCCGGCAGTAATAATAAAAACTGAACCAATGGAAGAAATGGTATAGAGCAGAAAAATAATTGACAACGTAAATCCATTTAAAGCTGCATAGAGAAGAAATACAACAGCAGCTAGCGTTGCTGATATTTTATGCACCATACTTGCTAAAAAAATAACCGCTATTAGTTCAACGATCATGAGCCCATAAAAAATGAACATGTTGCCAAGGATAAAATGTTTAAGCGTTGCGGAATTACCGACCCAATACGCAATAAATGCGGTAATCACTAGTCCCCCACACATCCATGCGTACACACGGTGTATAAAGGCTATTTGATCAGGCTGATTAAATGAGCCAAATGTTGCACTTCCCCATGTTGGTTTTTGATTTGGATTTTGCTGCATACCTCAATAGTAGAGATTTATGTTATTTTTGTAAAGCAGTTATTTTACGGTTGATTACATCTCTTACTTTTCGAACTCCTTTTATAAAAGGTTCTGTTTTTCCCTTTAAAATCAACGTATTTAAGGTTGTGTAATAGGTCGTTAACGCAAGTGAACCTGCACCTTCACTTTGTGCAAGTAGTGTATAGTTTCTTGTTGCAATTGCATACAGGTTTATGGGATTGAGTACAGACAGAGGAATAAAATTTATCAAATGTCCGGTAATGGAAGAAACAAGAGGTTTATCTGTTACCACATTTAGTGTGCTGGATATGGGACTTGCGCTATAGTTGTCTTTTTGTAGTGCTTTCGATTCAGTTTTAATACTAATGGTATTACATGCACCAAGAATGGCAATGGATGCAACTTTTACAACTGAGGGATTTGTCATGGATGCAAGTTCATGAATAATATATGTTGTTCCGACTCCAACTGCAGGTAAAATTGCGGGTGAGGTTGCGCTTGCAGAGGCACTAAACACAAGTCCCTCTGGGTTTAAACGCTTTCGTGCTTCTAAAAATCTCTCTTTTGGATTTCCCACCGTGGTATTTTATGAGTTCGGATTATACAAGTCAACTTTTTTTTATTTAAAATAGCTTTCCTCCAAGTGGTATATCTTTTGAAGGGGATACAAGTGCTGCATTCCCATTTTCGTCAGGAAAACCTAGGGTAAGTACTTCAGATACGCAAGTGCCTATTTGACGAGGAGGAAAATTTACCACACAGGCAACAAGCTTTCCTTCTAACTCCTCTTTGGTATAATTTGTGCTAAATTGCCCAATAGATTTTTTTATTCCTATTTCTTTTCCTAGATTTATGGTTAGCCTATATGAAGGTTTTCTTGCTTCCACATATTCACTTACTGTTAGTATTTTTCCAACGCGTATATCGACTTTTTCAAAATCTTGATAGGTAATCATGTTGGGATTATAGCAAATTAAAATGGCTTAAGCTATTGAAATTCGTGCGTGTTCAATGATTGTAAGAATGAGACTATGTTGTTATAATAGGACGATGCTAAAAAAGGTTTTAGTTGTTGAAGACGATAAAGGACTCCAAACCTATATCAAAGAACTGCTCCTTGATCAAGGGTTTAATGTGCAGCTTGCAGATGATGGGATCGGGGCGCTTGAACTTATTAAAAAAAGCGTGCCAGATTTAGTAGTACTTGATTTAGGACTGCCTGTCATGAGCGGGGAAACCGTAACAATTGAAATTCGAAAAAATTATCCAGACTTACCTATCCTTATTTTAACCGCAAAAGACAGTATTACTGATATTGTACAAGGGTTATCTCTTGGGGCAGATGATTATATGACAAAACCATTTATTGCTGATGAGTTTTTGGCACGCATTAAGGCAAGAGTTCGGGAAAGAGGAGAAAGCAAAACAATGCTTTCTGCAGGAGATTTGGAATTAAATACACAAACACTTGAGGTGAAAAGAGCAAATACCAAAATTCAGTTAACACCAAAGGAATTTGAACTGCTTCATTATCTTCTTTCAAATAAAGGAAGAATATTGTCCCGCGAAATGATTTTAAACAGAGTATGGCTCTATTCTTCAGACATTGATTCTCGCGTTGTGGATGTCTATATGGGATATTTACGAAAGAAAATTGATGGGAAACAACCAAAGAAATTACTCCAATCAGTGCGCGGTTTTGGCTACATGATTAAAGAATAAAATCGGTTAAGCAATAGGTAACAAAATGGTGACACTTGTTCCTCTTCCTTGTTTTGACGTTAAAGAAATACTTCCGTGATGTTTCTCAATGATGTGTTTTGCAAGCAAGAGTCCAAGACCCATTCCTGCTGATTGATTATTGTCTCCTTTGTAAAACCCTTCAAAAATATTTGGTAAATCAAATTCTCTTATCCCTTTTCCTTGATCTGAAATAATAAGTTGTATGTATTTTTTTTTATTCTTTGGCTTTGCAAGTGAAATACGTAAGATATCCTCTGTATTTGAAAACTTTGCAGCGTTATCTAAAATACTCGTTACTGCTTGCTCTAGTTTTTGCTCGTCAGCAATAATTGAAACGTCTTCTCCGAGCGTGTTTTCAAAGACAATCTGATGCTGTGGATATAAAAGCGTTGTGTATTCTATTGCTTTTTTTACAATGACTGCAATACTAACGTGGCTAAAACTATAGAGCTGTTTTCCTCGTTCAATACTATGTACTTCCAAAAGCGAAGTTACAAGTGAGCGAAGTTTCATTGTTTCTTTTGCCATTTCTTTTACCCATTTTGTTTTTGTTGTGTCAGTTTGTGGAATTTTCTTTTCAAGAAGCTGTAAATACCCATGAATTGAGGTAAGTGGCGTTCTGAGTTCATGTGCGGCAAGAGAGATAAATTGATCTCTCATTGAAAGCGCGCGTTTTGATTCGTAATTAAGTTGCATTTTTCGGATTGCTAAACTAACAAGAGAACTAAAAATATGCAGGACGGCAATGTCATCTTTTGTATATATTTCTTGTTGGCTTGACGATCGAAGCGACAGTACGCCAATTGCTTTATTTTTATACATAAGAGGAATAAAAAGCATGGAAATAATGCCTTGGGAATAAAGTCCTGGGTGAAGCGATGCTACTTCCTGTTTCGAAAGCGTTATTACTTTCTTTTTGGCAAAGGCAAGATACGCTCCCTTTTTTTGAGGCGTACTTTTATCTTTTGGGTTAGAACTATAGACGTTTTGTAGCCTTCCTTTTTGCTCTACATAAATAACACCCTCATCAAACGCAACGAGTTTTTTTGCTTCGCGAATAATAACCGTATAGGTTTGCACTGGTCCTAATGGCTCTAAAAACTGCATTGCAGAAATATAGAGTACTTGCAACATGTTCCTTTTCATAAGGGCAATTTTAGCAAATTGTATCCGACCTGTAAAATGAGCTTCCACTCTTTATCCTACGAAGCGGTGAGTTATTCAACCGGAGCGTGAAATAACATAAATAGCATTTGAGAGTATGTTTTTATAATGACTGTTACAATATCTGATATATTCATAATTTTCTCCTTTATATCTGGTTGGGGCAGAGTACGTTTGTTTTGTTTGGTATGTGTAATCTACCCCACCAGTAGTACATTTACGCAGCATTCCTTGCGCGTGCTCTGCCTCCTTTAGCACCTGCAAGTCTTGCTTGTTCACTATTCCATTCATGAGCAGTGCCTTTTTGATGAGCAGCTCTTCCTCCTTTACTTGCGATTTGTCTTTGCTTATCAATCGACATTCCTGCGAATCCTCTTCTACTTTTCATTCTCCTTCACCTCCTTTCATTGTGTTTTAAAGAGTAACATTCTTAACCAAGAATTAGCTGAGAACTTCTTTTTACCTACTCTCATATATACAGCATATCCGCAAGGGATAAGAGATGAGCAATAATATAGTAAGAAACTTGCAAGAATAGAGCGGAACTTAGAATGCTTGGGATTGTTTGATAAGTTGTGAGACGAGCATAATATGTTGTTGATTTTTAGGATTTTTAATATAACTTGAAAGTATCTTATATGTTGCCACATCAAAGCTACTGTCTTCAAAGTTTCCCTTTTGCAATGACTCCTGCGATATGGTTTCATCCAGATCGCTGTTACTCCCAAGAAAACACCAGTTATCAACATAAAATACGTCTGCTCCAAGTGTGTTTTTTTCATAAATTGCAATAGGCCCGTTAAATGGCCACGGATGGATTTTTGTTTTTAAAAATGCGTGTTGAAACCTGAAATTATATGCAACTGTTTTTTCTTTGTCTTTACACGCTCCCTTGCATCTTCCCAAACGAAAGGCAAAACACGCGTCTTTTGTGTGTTCAATCCCAAGTAGTTTTGTGCAAAGGTCATATTCTTTTGAAACAAACAGTAAATAGTCCGTGGCTTTTTTCTTTGAAGAAAAGAGTGCAAGAATTGAGGAAAGTATTTCTTTTGAAATGTGGTCAAGCTGTGTAAGTGTTACCATGTCATACCCTTTATCATTTTGTGTTTTTAACAAAACAACAAGTTTTTTTGCGTTTCGAAGTTTCTTGTTATAAAGCGGTGACAACTGCTTAATAAGCGTTGCTTCTTTAAGGAGTGCACCAAGTTCTCCTTTAGTTTGTAGCGTCGCAATGCGCTTTACTTGTTGAGAAATTTTCATTTCAAATGGGGATTTAATGTCACTTGAAAAATGAGATAAGACTCTGTCTCGAATAGAAACGCTTTTCCCAATGTACAAAGGGATATTTTCGCTGCCATAAAAAATATATACCCCTGGACTATTTGGCAATGCTTTGATATCTTCTTGCGATAATCCAACAGGAAGGGAAGGTTTTTTCGTAATGATATTATATGCTTTTTCAAGTTCTTCCTGGGGCACGGTTTGTAATAGTTTTTCGTAAAATGAGACAAGTACTAACGCGTCATCAAATGCTCGGTGACGCGTCTTACATGGTATGGCAAAAGTTTCCATGACGCTATCTAAATTGTGGCTTTTTTTACGAGGGTAAAAATATTTAAATAATTTAACGGTGCAAAGCTGCTTTGGCGAAAATGTCATTTCTTCTTGAAAAAATGCTTGTTTTAAAAATGAATAGTCAAAACGAGCATTGTGTGCTACAAACACGCAGTCTGATAGTATTTCGGCAATTTCTTTTGCCACATGAGAAAAAGACGGTGCGTTTTCAAGTACCGCGTTATCAATACCAGTAAGTTGTGATATTTCGGGAGGCAGATATGTGTTTGGGTTTACTAAGGTTTGGTATGTTTTTGTCACTACCCCATCTTCCATTCGTATTATCCCTATTTCAATAATACGATCTCGTAAAAATCGGAGTCCTGTTGTTTCAATATCTACAAACGCAACGCGTGTTGGCAGCATAGGCAAAGTCAATTGGGATTTTATTCTAACAAGTACCAATCCTGATTGCAAATATACTTACTACAAATATTTTTCTAAAAATAGTGGCTTTAAAAGAAGCGCAATAAGGGTTGTTGTAAGCATTGCAATCCATGCAAGGCAAGCATAAACAAGAAGATCGTTTTCTCTCATTTCTACCTCACGGAGAGAACGGGCAACAAGCACATACTCCTTGGTACTTTTTGAAGGAACACGAACAATGACTGCTGCAAAACGAAGTCCGTCTTGTGGTTCCCAGGTAAATCTATCTTCACCACGACTTTCGATGTTTGAGAAAATGCTTTTTGGCATTTGCAAAAGATTGGTATCTGTTGCATTTGTGGAAAGGATATTGCCATTTTGGTCATAGAGAATGACAAAGGGTTGTAAGCTATGTATTGGGTTAATGCTTTGCACAAGATGTGGTGTTGATTGGCCAGCTGTTGCAAGATCGGACGCATCATCTTCTGCTATTTGGATTTGTGGATCATTAGCACCTTGACGGACAATTTGTTGTGCTGTTACATAGACAAGTCCGCAGGTAATGGTTGCGATAAGAACAAGAGGAATATAATGGTAGAAAAGTGATACTGGTTTAATTGAAAACATATGGTTGCAATAATATCATATTTTGCAATACAGAGAAAAGTAGTTTTACGCAAAGAGCAATTTATGCTTTTGAAAATCCTTAAGTAATCTATGGCGAAATTCCTCATCAATTATTCCTCGAAGCGATGTAGGAGTAATAATTATGGTACGGATCACAACTGCACCGGCGAGTATATTTGCAATACCAAATACTTTTGAATCTTTAAATATTTGCATCTCATCATCTTTTTCAAGGGACGCCAATACTTCTTCAAACACGTGAAGTACGACATCAATTTTTTGTCCAGATTTTACCGGAACATCAATGGTATTTACTGCTTTTCCATACGAGGTGTTAATAAGTGAGTTAATTTGTCCATTTGGCACAATTATCAAAGACCCATCAGGACTACGAAGCTCTATATTTTTAAATCCAATATTTATTATGGTACCCTCAATATTTGTGCCAACCTTAATATAATCACCAAGCGCGATACGAGATTGAGACAATAGGAAAAAACCGGCAATTAGATCTTCAAAAAGGGAACGCGATCCTATACCGATGATAATGCCCAAAACGCCTGCTGATGCTAACAATGGAACAATATTTATACCAAGTATTAAAAATGTAACATGAAGAGC
This sequence comes from Candidatus Levyibacteriota bacterium, assembly GCA_003152105.1. Classification (GTDB taxonomy): domain Bacteria; phylum Patescibacteriota; class Microgenomatia; order Levybacterales; family UBA12049; genus PALSA-1332. Next base: position 489,691 of record PLZJ01000002.1, on the reverse strand, counting down.
TGCATAAATGATAACAAGTGTTATGAGATTGCGTAAAACTGAAATATACGTTCTTCCTTTTCTAGTATCTAATCTATGGGGCACTTTCACTAAAGAACGTAAAAACATGTTAAGGAAGAAACATACAATAACCAAAATCAATACCTTAATTGATGGAACTATAAATGGATATGAAAATATATATTTAACCATATACTAATCTTAATATATCATATCTGGGACTGTTAAAATAATTATTTAAGGATTCCCATAAATAAAATTTCTTGGATTTACCGGAATCCCCCAAAGATCAATCTCAAAATGCAAGTGTGGTCCTGTCGCCCAACCAGTTTGACCTTCGGTACCTATAACTGTTTTCCCCGTTATACATTCGTCTCCATTCTTAACAGCTATACTATCGAGATGTGCGTAAACGGTTTGAATATTGTTATCGTTATTTACGATAACATGCTTACCATAACCCCATGATATTTCTCCTGCATAAACTACTTTCCCGCTCATGGCACAAATTATTTGAAAACCAAATGGTCCTGCAATATCTATACCAGTATGAAATGGTTGGTATGGAAAATCATTTTGCCCAAATTCAAGAGTAGTTATGCCATGTAAAGGCCAAACTGTTTGAATATTTATTATTTTGTAAAGCTTGCCATCTGGATAATTTAATCTGATTGAATGAGCGGTATTGTTAACCAAATAATTGGAAACTTTACTAAATCCTTCTTGAGTTAATATAAATATTCCTATAATTGGAAGAAGCAATATTATTAAAAAAAGTAATAATAATATTTTTAACTCAAAAGTAAAATTATATAAATTAATAAATGATCTGTTATACACTTGTTCTTAACAGTTCTTTAGGATCTGTTGTGAGCAGCGGATGTTCAGACTTGGAAGTTACAATTTGAACAGATACATGATTTTGATCAGCTATTATTAAAGCTTCACCTTTATCACAGGTTAATAGAAAATTACGTTCATATTCTGACAGAGCAAATTCATTCACAACTTTTTTAATTGTGGTTGTATCTTGTTTCATTAAAATCCTCAGTGAAGATTGCGAAACTAGAGCTCGTCCATATTCATTGTTAAGGAAATCGTTTGCCTGTTGTGTGATAATATTTACTCCCAAATAATATTTTCTTCCGCGTCTGACCAAGTCTGTCATGAATCTAGCTGTTTCTTTATTTTCAAGCAATTTCCACCCCTCATCTATTACTAATAGCCTCCGTTTTGGATATACTTTAACAATCCCGTTAATATGTGAAGCTAATACCAACATCATAATTGATTTAATTGACTCAGGTAAATGTTTTATCTCAAATACTATTAACCTATTTTTTAATTCCACATTAGTTTGTTTATTAAACAATTTAGATAATGATCCATTAACATATTTTTCTATCCTATTACTGAGATCAAATTCTTCCATTTTTAATAAAGTACTGTAAAGATCTTTCAATAATGGAAATTCTATTCCTTTCTTTTTACTCGTCCACCCAAATATCTTGTAAGTTTTAAGTATAGCTTTGTCTATAATTGCTTTTTCTCTACTGGTAAATCCATCCAGCATTAATGAAAATAATTCAGTTAATTGCTGTACTTTATCTTCAAAATTTACTAAACTTCCGTTTAAGTCGAAGGGATTAATTTTTTCTTTTGAATTAATAGATAATGAAATATAAGTTCCTTTTACTGAATTACACAGTTGTCTATATTCACCTTCTGGATCTATTACTATCACATCTGTACCGTGCATAAGTTGTCTTAAAATCTCCACTTTTGAGGTATATGACTTACCACTTCCTGATTGTGCAAAAATTATACTATTAGCATTCGTAAGTGAAAATCGATCTACAATTACTAATGAATTATTAGATTTATTTATACCAAATAAAATTCCGGATTCTTGAACCAACTCTGAAGAAATAAAAGGAAAAGTTAAAGATGCCGATTCACTATCAAGATTTCGTTTATGTTTTAATATATCCTCACCTCTAGGCAAAATTGATTGCAGGCCTTCAATTTGCTGAAATGTAGAAATTTTTGAAAAAAACAGTCGTGTTGCCAAGAGTGTCTCTAGAATTCTAGTTAATTTATTTAATTCCTCTATTGTGGATGAATGCAAAAGTATATATATTGACAATTGAAACATTTTTTGTTGTCCTCTTTGAATTTTATTTTTTAACTCTATCGCAGATTCTAAAGGATCTGTAATTTCTGATCCTATAAATCTGCCCTGTTTTTCCATTGCTCGTCTTGTAGACTCAAGTTCTGTAATTTTTCTGTTCAGTTTCGGTAAAGCTAATTGAGAATCAACTTCTTCAATATGAAAAGATATATCTACATTCTGATTAAAGTTTATTAAATGCGAGAGCCATCCTGAACTTGCTGTATATGGATAACCCGAAATAAATAGAGTTCGAATATATGAATCACCCATTCTTATAAATGTACTATTCTCTTCAAGTCCATCATATGATATTAAATCAATAGCATTTTGATCTTTTAACAAAAAATCATATGCTTTTCCTTCGCCATTTTGGGTGTCTTTTCTAAAAAAGCTATTAAAATTGAAAAAATTGATCATATATTATCAAACAGTCCATTGGTCAAGGTTTGCACTTTAGATCTTTCAGGTTGATAAAAAGTATAAAAGATTTTTAAAATATCCAATGAAGACTGAGGATTTGCCTTCATAGACAATCTTTCAAATCCAGAAACTAGAATATTTTGCAGCAATTGCATGTGTTCCTTAACTACGGAAAATTCACTTGTACAATTATATGAATATATCACATAAAATTTTCTTGAAAGAATTTTATTTCCTACAATTAGTTTGCTTATAAATTCAGAGTAACTTTTCAATTGCTTTTTATAAATTATCTCATTCTCTTTCAAACCTAAGGAATCAATTCTTTCTAAATATTCTTCCAGTACTACTTCGCGAGTACGAACTAAAATCTGTATCGGACACGGGAGCGAATTTAAAAACGTCTCAAATGAATATAATAATATTTCTTGTTCAGATATACTCTTTAACTCAAAGTTAACAGAAGAGGTTTCCAAAATACCACTATATAAATTATTTGGTAAACATAATATCCCATCTTTTACTTCTTTAATTTTAATCTGGTTTGCAGAACTACCTTTATTACGATATTTTATATATAGCAACTTTTATACCTCCTTTTTTAACAGGCTTAAAACTAATAGAAAATTTTGGATTAAGTGAAATTTTACCGTAACTGAATATTGTCGAAATGGTTTTTTCTTCAATTTTATTCTTAATATTTTCATGATTTTTATTATTTATTAAGTTCATTTTCAATTTATCTTTAAACGTAATACTAGATCTTTCGTAGACGAAATATTTGGGCCGAAAAATATATTTGATAAGGATCACAATCCAATCTATTATCAATCTATTCTTAGTATTAATAGATGCTACAGATGAAATTATTATTAGGAAAGAAGAAATAATTATCTTTGGAGTTGAGAAATTAAAATATTTAGGAATAAATATATACATCATCATCGATAAAATAATTGGAATTATTAATAAAATAAGTTGTCTTAATGTCAATTTGCCAGCCACTGTATCTTCTATAGTTGTAATTTGAGCTGGTATTCTAGTAGTTTTCATACAACATTATGTTTAACTAATTCCGTACCAACGCTTCTCCTTGAACTTGCAACATTAATAACTTGATTAGCGAATGATTTCATTATATTTACCCCTTTTGTATAAAAAATAAACTGCATCATTACCGATGGCGTTTTTATTAATAAGAAGAGTAAGCCTACACCTATTAATACTGAGATAAATGTATTATCGTGTACATTTTCACCTGGAACAGTTAACATTGCTGATGCAAGTTCGATAATTACCAAATGAATAAATACCGTAAAAATTGTAACTAGGTAGGATTTTAATGTGATTTCTGCAAAATCTGAAAATCTAGGAATTGGCCAAATTAAAAATATTAACGGTGATAAAACAGCTATTAAACCAATTATTATTAAACGACTGATATAAAAAAGAAGCAAAATTATTGATAAAATTAAAAATAACAATAAAAAAATTAAAGTAATAATCGGTTCAGATCCAATAGAAATAGCGCCTGAAGAAAAAGCATCTATAATCCATGCATGATCAATCCCACCTGTTATATTCACTAACGTGGTTGATAATATATTACACAAGTCAATAAACCATTGTAATATAAAAATTGAACAATGAATTCCTATAAACGATATCATTAATTTAGGCATAACACTTCTAATATTTACTTCACCAAATCCCAAGGATTCCGAGCTCATAATTTGCAATCCTAATAACACAATTACAAGAACAAATAATGAATCTGCGATCCCAACCATAATTAACCAAAAATGAAAAATTGTTTGATTTTGTATTAAACTTGGAGTTGACGACAAAAATCCAATTATTCCATCAATTGTTGGTTTTGTTGCGCTTTGTATCAGCACCTGTAAAAACCCAGAAATAGCATCATTTAACGCTTGAGAAATACCAGATGAAGATGTTGATTCTTGAATTTTAGGTAATATAATCGAATTACCAGTGTGAGTATTGAAATTTGAATTAAATGTACTTTGAAGATAAGAACTTATAAATGTAGATGCTATAATAATTAGTAAGCCTATACTGGCATTTAGTATTGTTCTTTTGGCTGAAATTAATCTTTCAGCATTACCACTAGAAATAATATAATAATAACCTCCCCTAATTAAGAAAAGTATAAACAATAAAGCTGCAAAAGCAGAAACAAAATGTATAGTAGAATTCGTAAAATTGGGAATTTCATTATTGCTTGCAAAAGCATAAGAAGACGAGCTTGAAAACAAGCTTAGTGCAAGAATTAATATATTAACTTTTCTCATTATTCGATTTATTTACCGAATGCTTGCGTTCCTAGGTTAGTAACGATGTTACTAAAAACAAATGCTCCCAATACTATCACTAATCCAATCGCAGAATATAATATTGTTTTTTTTGCTTTTTCTAATTGCAGTGGATTACCAGAGCTTGTTATATAACGGAATCCTCCTACAACAAAAAAGCCAGATGCAACCAATCCAGCAAGAGTTACCATTAGTTGAATAACGCTTTGAACAAAGGATTGAACTTTATTAATATCTGCATTATCAGCAAAAGCAGGTTGTGCACTTAAAAAAATAGTTACAATAAACAAAAGAATTATTGTTTTCTTCACAATTCACCTCCTCTTTGAAAACATAACGAAAAATAATTACATTGGGGAATATAGGCAGGTGATATTGGGTTATTATTCATTTATCCAAACTCACCATTACTAATGCTAAACGGATTGAAATATATCAAATTATTTTTATAAATGCAAGTAATAGTTCAGCTAATTATTCCTGGTTCTATAAATCATGAATTTGAATATTTCCCAATATTAGTCCGGTTTTCACATCAGTTATTCTTTGATATACTATTAACTAACTTAAAATGAAAAAATCTAAACTTAACTCTTCAAAAAAGACAAAGGAAAAAACAAAAACATCTCACAAAAAACATAATCAAAATTCTCAAAAAAACTTACCTAATTCAAGTATTATAAGACTGAAAAATATATTTTCCCTACCTGCCACAATACTTTTAATTATTATATTTTTTGTCCTAGCAGTACTTCTTCTATTTACAGAACTCGAAGTTAATCCTCTTTTTCTAGCAAATACCACTGATAATATTATTCGACCTTTAATTGGAGATAAAGCAACTATTAATGTTGAATCAATAGTTTTTGCAATTGAAGATCAGGCAAATAAAATTAAATATAATTTTCAAAATCCAAGCTCACATGTATTTACCGTCTTACCAAAAATTGCTAAATTCCAAAACCTTCCAACCCTAACTCTTACTCCTATTCCTCCTCTTACGCACTTTACTCTTTTACCAAATGAAGGTGTTTGGACACCAATTACAATTGGGACAAAGAAATGGGAAATCGCACGAACATTTGTACGCCCTGATCCGGATAGGTCATATGCAGTTGTTGCTCTTGTAAAAATGGACATGACTAACTTATCCGTTTTGCCTGTTGCGGGATATATTCAACCAGGAGGACCAACTGATCCTGGACCAGGAAAAATTCCATTTGACATACAGCAAGATAATAACCTTGTTGCAGCCTTTAATGGAGGGTTTTTAAACAAAGATGGTGGATATGGAATGATTGTTGGCAAACACACATACCTGCCTTTAAAACCAGGAAATGCAACTTTCCTGATGTTCTCTGATAGAAGTCCACAAATTATAAAATATGCTGGTGAATCACTTGCCCCAGATGTTATAGGTGCACGTCAAAACGGACCACTGCTAGTACAAGATGGAAAAGATATCACCTCGTCATCGCTTTGGAATATGCAAACATGGGGTCTTACAACAACCAATAGCATGTATACATGGCGTTCTGGCATTGGTATTACAAAAGATGGAAATCTTATTTATGCGGCAGGATATTCATTAATACCGCAAACTCTCGCAAAAGCCTTAATTGCAGCAGGTGCAGTAAATGCTATGCAGCTAGATATTAACGCCGCTTGGGTACGATTTGTTGTTTACGAACCATTAGGAAGCGGGCAATATACGTATCAACCTTTGATGCAAAATATGGTAAATGGTGGACGGGCATATTTAACTGGATATCAAAAAGATTTCTTCTATGTTTATAAGAAAGCCTAAGGGCTATTTTTTGTTACCAAACGCATCGTGTAGTATACTTGCACTAGATCAATGAAATATCTTTTTACTTTTGTTATATTTCTACTTATTGGTATAGGAATAGCATTTTCATATTCGCTAGTTACAACTCCCGTATCGCATACACCACCTTTTGCATCACCTCCAACTATAACTTCATCATTTTCGATTGCAAATCCTCCAAAACAAAGCATACAGGGAACAATCTCAGCAATCAGTGGAGATGTTGAAGTAGAAACGAGAATCGCCACACAACCTGCAAAATTTACTGGTATGGAGCCTCTAGTACAGGGCGAACTTGTATTAACTAAAACGGATGGACAAGCAAATATTGAATTTCCAAGCAGTACAAGTATTTCTTTACTCAAAAATACACAAGTTTCCATTATTCAAGCTCTACAATCTTCATTTGTATATTCCCAAGATTCAGGTACTGCGACATACCATATAACTGGAACGTATCCAGTTGCATTAATTCAAAATAATCTATTACTGCAACTGGGAAATACTTCTTCTGTAGTAACGATTTCTGTTGATAATGATACGACTTCTATTTCACAAAAATCCGGGTCTGGGACAATTGGCTATACTGATTCTACGGATACGAGTCAACAAGTTTCATTAAAAGCCGGGCAACGATTTGTATTTTCGCAAACAAATCTGACAGGTAATTTGGAATAGGTTAATAAGATTGAAGTGGAGAAAGTATAGTACTTCCCTCAAAACCAAGTGCCCATAAAGCAACCCCTCCGAGATTATTATCTTTTGCAAAGGTAATTTTTGCCTGCGTAGATTGTTTTGTCGGATAATATAATACGTGGTACAAATTAGCAGACGGATCAAAATAACTTACATGTTCTTCTTGATCGATCATGTCATAGCTATTTTTACAATTAGCACATGTTGACAGTAATGCTTCTGCTCTCTTATTACTTGCAACAACCCCTGAACCAGGTATGCTAGCAATTCTATCTCCAGTGGTTAGTGTATCCCACTCGTAACCATAAAGGGGCATACCAAGTAATAATTTATCGCTTGGAATTGTCATCAATGCATTCTTTACTGCCGCTTCTGTATCATATTCCAAAGAAATCCCTGCTCCTGAAAGCGGTGCTACAGGTCCTGTCACAATTGAGCTTGTTGAATGATAATCATAAGCCATTACAACCACTTGATTTACCATTGGAGATACAAGAGAAGGATCAATTAAATCACTTTTGACAAAATCCGAAGGACTCATGTCAAGAGAGATTTCATTTATTCCTCCATTTTGCATGGCAGATGAAAGTGACTTTATAAATTGACCAAACTGTTTTTGTGAAGAAGATGAAGCAGTTGCTGTTGCTTCAATATCAATATTAAGTTTTGTAAACCCATATTTATGCATTACTGGCAAAAGATCATGTGCTAGTGTTTGCCCATTTTTCAAGGGATTAGAAACGAGATTTGAAATTACATCATTATTGCCACTAAAAACAACGAGCGCCAATGATTGATTATGTGCTTTTGCACTTTGTAAAAATGGGTTTACTTTTCCAGATGACAACGCGTACCAACCTGGATCTTCTTGTTGAGGTGTTTGTAGTTTTACGATATTTCCGTCGTCTCCAATTGTTAACGCAAAATATGCAAGCGTTGTAATGCCACTGTAGTATGTTTTTGCACGACTAAGAGTTTCGTATGGCAAAAAACCTATGACTTCTTTTTTTTCAGGCAATAGTTGTGTAAATGATGTTGTATGAAAAAGAAGAACATTTGATAAATAAAAACCAAGAAGTGAGGAAAAAATTGCTATAAAAATATAATAAATAATTCTTCTCACATTTATTATTTTACCACGAAGTGCGTATCTATGATTTTTTCTTGTGATTCGCAGCTTCTTTATGTTCATTTTGAATAGCACGGGTTAAATAATATGATACTTCTTCTTTTGGTAAACCAATCTTGTCAACAAGAAGTGAATACATTTTTGCAACCGTATACGTCTTTTTCCATGCCTCATATCTTTCTTCAATAAATTCACTTGTTTCATGAGGAAAAATAATCCAAGAAGAAGTTTCATATGCATAAATATCAGATTTTGTTTTTGATTTAGGTTTATAAAAAAGTGTCGCAGTCGTAATAGATTTTGGCCCCATTGCTTTCACATATGCCTTTACTCCTTTTAATGTTTCTCCTTTGTCGTTTACCTCATCTAGCAATAATACATGTTCACCTATAATAGAATTTGAAAGAGATAACGTAATACCAACTTTACTTGCGCGTTTTAATCCTTTATAAGACCGTGCTTCCAAGACTGAAAGTGGCAAATGGAGATGTTCTTTTAATTTTTTTGCGAATGTATACCCACCTGTTCCTACTGCTATTATTCTTTGAAATGAAAATGGATGATTAAATTTTCTTGAAGATTGCAATTTTTTTTCATATTCTTCGATTTGAATAGCTAAATAAAACGTTAATTTTTCAAGTTCATTAGGAGTAGGAGAAATAAACGAAACTCCATCAATTGTAGATTTTTTGCAATCAATTTTTTGAATACTCTTTATAAATGGAAGCCCGTTTTTCAAAAATGCATCTTGCGTAGTTTCAACTTTTGGCGAGTGCATATGTTCAAAAGTGTATCATTTATTCCATGGCTATTTCAATTAGAAGAATCTATGAACTTATGGATCCTTATGATTCGAGGAGGGCGTTAATAAAATATCGTTTTTGTTCTATGATAGGGAAGAATACCTATATTGTTCTGAGATATTTGCCATAACGCATTATCAAGCTGCGCAGCAGTATACGCATCATTTACTTGCCTCATTTTCTCAACACACCAGATGGTTGCTGCTCTTATTTCAATTTCTTCTCTACTGTCTTTTTTTATTAACGTTTTTGTATCAATTTTATTTGCAAGATCAATGGTATATGAAATTGCCCCAAAATATCTAAGCATTTGTGGCACTTTATAATCGGCAAAAGCAGTCACGCTATCTAAATGTTTCATTTCAAATTCCTTGTATATAGTCGAAAGGTATGAAAGATCTTGAGCGCAAATTTGCGCTCGCTTTAAAAAATATACTTTCTCACCATTAAAAAGCGAGTAATCGCGAAATGATGAAAAGTCTTTATATAATAGTGGTACCAAATTTAAAACGTCATATTGAGCTTTTTCTAAAACACGTATAAATTTTCCGTCATATTTCTTCAAAAGCACCTTTCCTGCTTCTACTAAATTTCTTACTCTTTCCGGAAGCAATGGTATTTCGACATTATCTTGCCCAACGAATATTTCACGAGCTTTTGGCAGCGTGAGTTTTGAAAGAAACGCTGCGTCTAGCAAAGGTATTTTATTATGTAATGCTTTTGCAAAACATTTTGTTAATCCATACCAGCCACCGTTAGGTGCTTCTTTTTTCGGAAATGCAACTTCCCAAACTGGCTTATCTTTTTCTGCCCAAAAACAAAAGTTGATACAGTCTAAAAGAAAAATCAACTGCATATGATCCTCTAGCGTTTTCGCGTTTCCAAAATGATCATTTGCATTACCAAATCCTTTCTTTATTTCAACTTCACATTGTTTTGCAATCATTTCAATTTTTTCATTATGAATTCTTACAAAATGAAGATTTTCAACAACAGGTTTTGTTGATGATAAAACGGCAAAGGCATCATCTTTTTGCAAATCAAATTTCATGAGTTAAGTATACTAAAAATTAGTATTATTGCGAAGATCCACTAACAAGGAGAGAAAGACCCGATGATGCTGATGTGCCATCTGGATTTGTAACTACTATTTTATAATAGCCACTTACCAACCCTGAAGGTAATGTTCCGGACAGTTCTGTGGCCGAATTAAAAACTACATTTCCAACGGCAATAGTACTGAGTGTGCTTCCCGACGCAGCATTTCCTGTTGCAAGATCATATGGACCGACAACTGAAATACCTGCACCAACTAAAAAGTTAGTTCCCGTTACTGTTAGTTTTGCAGGTCCTGCATTGGGACCTATGCTTGCTGGACTTACTGATGAAACGGTTAATGGTTTACTTTGACCAGGTGTCGTCGAAGCTGGAGTTATGGAACTTGGGGACGAACTTGGAGTTGGAGAGATTGATGGCGATGGGATAGTTGATGGAGTCACCACAGGTCTTAAATGAGTAATAGGCACTAAAACTGGTCTTTGACCTAGTCCAAGAAAATATCCAGCCACTCCAAATAAAACTCCAGAAATAAGACATGCGAATAACACAAGAAGTATTCTTGGAATATGTACCTTCTTTGTAGTAAAGCTGGTATTTCCGGAGTTGTTTGAAGGAGTTTCTACAGGTGGCGTGGAAACAGGCTGAGCTGGAGGGGTAGATACTGGTGGAGATTGTACGGTTGATTCTTGAGCAGTTGGTTGATCCATAATTTAACTATCCCATATAACTTATGAACTTGTCAAGAGTTCTTGGCTTTAAAAACTATGTTTTTATCGCGCTGTCTAATCGTTTTGCTACATCATCCCAATTCACAATATTCCACCAAGCCGTAACATAATCTGGTCTTTTATTATAATATTGAAGATAATAGGCATGTTCCCATACATCAAGACCAAGCAGCGGAATTTTACCTTGACTAAAAGGAGAATCTTGATTAGGAGTACTCATCATAGATACTTCTCCTTTATCAAATACAAGCCATTGCCAACCACTTCCAAAAATCTTTACTGCAGCCTGACTAAATTGATCTTGGAACGTTTTTACATCCCCAAAACTATGCTGCATTTTATCAAGTAATGTACCAGAAGGAGCCTGGCCATTATGCGGTGCCATCATTTCCCAAAACATTGAATGATTATAGTGACCTCCTCCGTTATTTCGTACAGTTGTTTTAATATCTGAGGGCAATTTATCTAATGACGTAATAATTTCTTCGATTGATTTATCTTTCCATTCGGGATATTTCTCAAGAGCAGTATTTAAGTTTTTAACATACGCTGCATGATGTGCACTGTGATGTAAGTGCTGAATATCTGCGCTAATAAAAGGAGCTAATGCATCATAATCATATGGAAGTTCTGGGAGGGTAAACATGAAAATAGTGTACAACGCTACTAAATACATGTCAATAAAAAAATCTTCTGTTATAATTTCTTACATGTCTTCGTTACATGAGTTATTTCGACATTTCTCAAAACACACAGTTAAAGCAATAGGTTCTCCACTTGCCTTCTTTTTTGCGGTTCTTCTTGTATTTGGCTGGTTTGTAAGCGGTGTTATCTTTAAATACTCTTCTCTTTGGCAGTCTATTTTTAATTTAGGAGTATCTGTCATAACATTTTTATTACTTTTTTTAATACAACATAAACAGAATAGAGATGCAGCAGCCATAAACCTAAAATTAGATGAACTCATACATACCTCAAAACATGCAAGAAACAGTATTATTAATGCAGAAAATTTAACAGAAGCAAAACTCGAAGAGCATAAAGAAAAGCTTATTAAAAAGGCAAAAGTAAAAAATAATTGACAAATTTTCTCCTACACGATATAAATAGAATCGCCAAAAATTGCCTTTGAAAAAAGAAAATATTCCCTACATCCCATACGCTGTTCATCTTGGCCCAACGAGAAGGGACGTTGATTCAGTGCTTGCTAAAGAACTACCGGTCAAAGAAAATGATCCAGGTATGAATTGTCAGCTTTACACTTCTTTGGTTGTTAGATCTATGGGAACACAAGTACCAAACTATTATCGCTCAGAAGAATGGTTTACCGATCCTGACGATGTGCTTCAAACAATTGATCCAATTCATGTTCCGATCCAAACGGGTGATGTCCTGGGATTTGTTCCTCAAGATATAAAGGATAAGAAAAAAATTCATGTTGGAGTTGCCCATGTTGGAGAACGTGGAGTTAGAGTAGTTCACGCATCTCGAGAAGCTGGAAGGGTAATAGTAACGCCCATTAACAGAATGCCTCATAATCAAAATCATAAAAGGCTTGCTATGGTAAGAAGACCAAATGTCCTTGACCCCGATCATTGGAATCACAAAACACTCGTAGATTTAGGTTTTATGCCTTAACCTAACTTTACGATCTACATACAACCCAAGATCGTCAAAAGACTTAAATCCAATTCATTTTATAGCCATAAAGTGGCTACAAATATACCAGTTATCGTATTTTGTGCTATAATACAATACTATGAGCCATGAAAATCATGTTGGCATACCAGTAAAACCACCTGTATCTGAAAGAGGATTTAGCGCTGCAATGGTAGGAGCACTTGAAGGGGTAGGCGTAGCAATAACTTCACTTGAAGCATATCAAAGTAATTTTGAAGGAGCAATTATTGCAGGGGTCGTAACTGCAGCACCTATTATTGGAGGCTTAACAGTACTCAAACTTCGTGAACATTTTCATAAAGATAAGACACCACTTGAAAATCCAACAGCTATAACACCTATACCAGTTGAGCAATCTGAAACATTAAGGGTTATAGCAGGAAACAGAAAAGACAAAAGAAATGTAACAGGCGTTGAAAAAGCACTAGTTAGAACCAACCTTACTGTGCTTCCTGACATTGAATTATTTGATAGAACAAATCATTCCGCATAATATATCTTCTCTATATTTTTATAGATGGTATAATCTATAAAATGTCTCACTTTCCCGAACCTATCGCAGGTCTTTTTATACAAAATAAAAAGAAAGAAATTATCTTAATCAAAACACATAAGATGAATAATCTGTATTGTGTACCCGGTGGACACATTGAGCTTGGAGAAACCATAGAGCAAGCTCTCAAAAGAGAAGCAATGGAAGAAACAGGACTTACTGTTTATGACCCAACATTTCTTGCAATTTATGAATATATTGATAATGGAAGTTACTACAAAAAAAGCCATATGTTATTTTTAAACTATTTGGTCAAAACAAACGACGAAAAAGTAACATTAAATGACGAAGCGGAAGATTATATTTGGATTACCCCACAAGAGGCACTTGTGCTTCCACTTGAACACTTTACCAAAAAAACGATACTGGAACACAAATTATAATCCGAATGTTAGTCAAGAATATCTGGCGTCTGAACAGAATGAATTCGTTTCATTAGCACTTTTGCAGTATTTGCGTATCCGTCAATAAGTATTTTTCGTGCATATTCCGAATCATTTTCTTTGAAAAATATTTTCTTATTCAACGCTGCTGCGTACCCTATTTCCATATTAACACTTACCCCAATATAGCCGCCTTCGTTTAAAACAAATATAGCATCAGATTTGCTAATCTTATGAAAATGTCTATAAGTAGCACCTGCAGCAAACGTTACTTTATCAGATTCAGAAAGCGTATCCCATTTAGCAGCATTATGAAGTGGAGCTTCGTATACATTTAATCCCAATTCACGTAGCTTTCTCGCAAAAATTCTTTCCTGTTTTTTAAATTTTTTGGAACAACAAATTGCAACCGTATACATGTATCCGATTATAACAAATTACATATACATATTAAGTTTTTACTTTGTTTCGAATAGTAAAAAATGCGACAACAGCACTTAAAAATGCTAAGAACGCATTAATACTCATAATAACGCGAAACCCATATATAAACGATGAATTAATAGCTGTTTGCGCTATAGTAACTTCAGATTTAGAAAATGTCTTTGGCAAATCAATTCCGGCAAGTTTATTTTCCTGAGAAATAATCTGTGTTTTATCTGACCTTTTTATTGCAGAATTAGTAATTTGCTTTGTTAAGCTTTGTTGAAATAAAAATACAATAATTGCGCCAAGGAGCGCAACTGCTAAAAGGCCTGCAATTCTGGCTACTGCATTATTTACCCCTGACGCTGCACCTGAGTAATTTTCTTTTACAGCGAGTGCAGATTTTGTAAGTGGTGCAATCACAAGTGCCATACCTACACCAAACAATACAAGTCCTGGCATAAATGAGATAAAGTAATTTGCATGATCGGATGGCAGTATAAGAAGAAACATACCAATTGATACAATAAGTGGACCAACTATCATTGAAAATCGTGGTCCATATTTATCTGCAATAGTTCCTCCAGGGCCAGATAAAAAAGTTATGAGAAGAATTGTTGGCAGCAGTCCAAGTCCTGAATAAATTGGCGAATAATGTTGTATTTGCTGAAAATTTAAAACAAGAAAAAATATAACGCCTGAAAGAGCAAAATAGAGAAATAAAGTAGCAATATTTGCACCACTAACAAGCGATGACTTAAAGATATGGAATGGAACAAGCGGCTGTTTGACTTTTTTTTCAACATAGAGAAAAAGTATAAACGAGATCACTCCAAAAAGTATGCTTGCAAGAATTAATGGATTCGACCATCCATAATCTGAAACTGAAATTAATCCATATGCAATTCCTAAAAGTGAGAGAAATATAAGCAAAGCCCCAATAAAATCTATCTTAGTAGATTCATGATTTTTCGTTTCTGGAATACATTTTATTGCAATTATAAAAGCTAGTATTCCAAGAGGGATATTAATATAAAAAATAGATTGCCATCCAAAATATTGAACTAAATATCCACCAACAAATGGTCCAAGTGCTGAAACTCCTCCTGCAAATCCTGACCATAATCCGATTGCCCGGCCACGTACGTTTTGCGCAAATGCACTATTTATTATACTCAAGCTTCCAGGCACCATCATGGCTCCGCCAATACCTTGAAATGCTCTAAATAAACCAAGCTCAGTAATGGACTGAGAAATACTACAAAGAAATGAAGCTAGCACAAAAAGTAATATTCCATAAGAAAAAATTCGTTTTCTGCCAAACCTATCCCCAAGTGCACCGCTAATTAAAATGAGCGCGCAAAGAAGTAATGAGTATCCATTAACAACCCATTGAATACCTGTGATTGTCGCATGAAACTTTTCTTGAATTGATGGTATTGCAATGGTAACTACTGACCCATCTAAAAACGCCATACCAGAAGCAAGGATTGTTGCAAATAAAATTAATTTTCCTTCTAGTGATTTTGTAGTATATTCCACGTGTATATTTTAGTTTGGTTCCTTTGGAACACAAAATGTGTCGCAGCAAGCATCTCCAATCATTCGAAGACACTTAACACAGATAGTTTGGAAATGAGATACGTGTTTTTTATGTGGTTTATGTAATAAACTATGAGCAGTTACTTTTTTCTCTATGTGTTGATGAAGCGAAACGTGTTTCATATTCCGGTCTTCAACTCAAGTATACTCTTTCCAAATACGAAATCAAGAGGGATTTCTACTCAACAACTACCATTGGTCGAGGAGTATGCGCTCCTCTTCTATCGATTACAAAAAGAGCAGAAATTGCACCTATAAATGTAACGACAGCACCCCAGAAAAAAACCGTATCATATGCTGCAATATTTGCTTTGGCTTCCATAAGTCCTGTAACGGTTGCCAAAAGTGTTGGATTTGTCGTGTGAATTTGAGAGTAGCGTTGTATATTTTCAAGATTAGTATAAACACTGTTAGTTAAAATAGTTGCAAATATCGCAGTACCAAATGCTCCAGAAATATTTCTTGCCAAAGCAAGTATTGAGCTTGCAATACCAACTTCCTCTAATGGCACTGAACCGGTCGCTGCTTGTGTTAATGAAGGAAGTCCCGCACCAAGTCCCATTGCCAAAAGCATTAATAGTAAAGAAATATGCCAAAATCCCCACTTAATATCCAACCCTGTAAACAAAAACATGATAAATGAAGCCCAAAACATTCCTATTGCTGTTAAATAACGACCAGGTATTTTTTGTGAAAGTCTTGCACTCGATTGGGCAGAAAGCATCATTCCAACAGCCATTGGAATAAACACATATCCTGCTTTTGTAACTGAATAACCAAGATAAATTTGCGTAAAAAGTGGAATTAAAAAGATACCTCCAATCAAACCCATAAACGATATGAAAGAGGTAACTATTGACGCGGTAAAAGTTAAGTTTTTGAAAAATTTTAAATCAATAATTGGTTCTGTTTGGACAATTTCAAAAATAAGAAACGCGATAAACGAAAGAAGCGAAACCATATAACAAATGACACTATAGTTACTCGTCCATCCCCAAGTTTGCCCTTGATCGAGTACCAATACTGTAGTTCCTAAAAATACACCAAGCAATATGGCACCTTCAAAATCAAAATGTTTAAGTCCAATAAATTTTTTAACCGGTTCTTGAATAAATCGAAGCGCCATAAATGTCCCCAGTATTCCAAGTGGTACATTCACATAAAATACTGAACGCCAACCAAAATTATCAATAAGCGGCCCTCCGATAAGTGGACCAAAAATAATACCTGCGGCAAAAACCGATGACCAAATACCCATTGCCATAGCCTGATTTTTCCTCCCTACAAAAGTGTAAGCTATAATTGAAAGCGCAATTGGATAATCAATAGAAACAGTTATTGCTTGAAGAATTCGAAAAACTATCAGAGATGGAAAACTAAATGAAAGTCCTGCAAGCATTGACGTTAACGTAAATCCGATAATTCCTGTTAAATAAAGTGGTTTTCTCCCTATCATGTCGCCAAGTTTTCCGAAAACAGGAACAAAAATTGCATTTGCAATTATATATGCAGTCGCAATCCAACTTGCTTGAGAAACATTAATGCTAAAGGTTTCAATAATTTTTGGCAACGCAAGATTAACAATAGAACCATCTAGTCTTCCAAGAAATGAGGAAATCATAAGTGTTAATAGAATCATCCACTGATTTCTGGAAATACCAGTATTTTCCTGCGCAGCTTTATTACCTTTTGGCATAACTTAATGGGTTTTTGTGTAGACAGTTAGTTTTGCAGACATTCCATTTTTAATTTGTGGATACGTATTCGCATCAAATTTTACGTACACTAAAAACTGCTGTACTGGTCTTTCAGTTGAAATGGTAAACGAAAGCGCAGTTTGTTTTGCAGTTGGAGAAATCTCATCAACATATCCCCAAAATGTCTTACCAGGAAGCGCATCTACAGTAAAAGATGCAACTTGTCCAATTTTAATATCTGATAAACCTTTATTCTCGTCAATTGTTCCAGATACTCTAAGCATTGTTGGATCTATGATTTGCACAAGAGGTGTTTGCGGTGTAACAATACCGCCAATTTGATTTTGCTGCACAACCACTTCACCGTCAGAATTTGCTCTTATTATTTCAGTACCAACAACACCAAGTGGATCTCCTTTTTTTACCATTTCCCCTTCATATGCATCCATTTCAATAAGCTTGCCAGAAGTATCTGGAGATATGGTTGCAATTGGAGCAGCTATTAGTGAGTTATCGATAAATACTCTCCCGTCTCTGGTTTCTAGGAATAACGCAAGAATAATTATTACAACTGCAGTAAAGACAATAATAACAACTGAATATACTTTAGGATCTTTTAATTTTGAAAATAATTTTTTCATAGCATTCTATATGATAATTTTGCGAGTGTTTTTGGATCTACTATGATTTTATCGGTAGGAAGCAAGCCAGAGAGTATTTCAATTTTATCCCCATGCACTTTCCCAACTACAACTTGCTTAAGCACTGCTTTTCCATTATCACTTACCCAAATATAATCATGAGAAATAATAGTCCAATAGGGAACAAGCAATACGTTTCCTTGAGCACTACTTGCTATCTCTGCATTCCCCGCTTGTCCATAGCTTGCAATTTGTGAAAGATCATTACTTGTTATATCGACTTGATATACTTGCTCGCCGTCTGAAAGCGTGACGAGTTCAGGATAAATTTTTGTAACAGTACCTGAAATTGTTTGCTTTGTCCCTTCCCCAATACTTACAGTTGCTGAAGCTCCGACGCTCACAAAATCTATATCGTTTTGTGATACATTTGCTTTAAAAATTAGAGCACTAGGATCAATGACAGTAAAGGTTGTTGATGGTGTAACATTAACACCAGGAATAGTTACATCTTCATGCAAGACAATACCATTTATTGGACTAGTTAATGATGCAAGAGATAAGGCATATTTTGCTAAATCTACGTTTAATGATTGACTCTGCAAATTTAATTGTCCTTGTTGGATTGCGTTATTAACCTCACTATAGATAACTGTCTCTTCGGTCGTATTCGAATAAGAAACATTATGTCCAGTTGTCGTATCAAGTCCAGTACGTGTTTGTCCATACAAAACTCCAGCATTTTGATTTTGAAGGGTTTGTTGAAATGCAATTTGATTAGTTTTATATGTATTAACTGCCTGCGTAAGCTCATCCTGCAAAGCTGTTGAATCAAGTTGCCCTATTGTTTCACCTGTGTATACCTTATCTCCTTCTTTTAAAGGTAAATAAATAAGCTTCCCACCAGTTTGGAAGTGCAACATTGCTTCGTTTGAAGACTGTACTTGGCCATCTGCAGATATTACGCTCGAAACAATATGTGAAGAAACACTTGATGTGGCAATTTTATCGCTTGTACTAAAATAAAAACTACCTATAAGTAGTAGTGCTATTCCAAGTAGCATCCCAATAAAAATAGGCTTTAAAATTTTATGACTGTTTTGTTTCAATTTCTACCTCCATTCTATTGTGCAATATTTTAAATATAGTTAGCAAGGTTTTTTTTTCTGAAAGCGAAAGATGAGATAAAAGAAGATTAACTTTTTTATTCCTAATTTTTTTCGCCTTTTCCAGTAATGTCACTCCGTGTGAAGAAAGTGCTATGCGTACTATACGTCTATCAGACGTATCATGTACTCTTGTAACCAACTTTTGTGCGATTAATTTATCAACTAGTATTGTTGCAGTAGGCAATGTAATCTGGAAATAATCAGCTATTTGATGCATTGCTACGCTTTTATTTTTTTGAATAAAAGAGAGAGCATGAATTTGCTGTAATGTTAACTCCATCGCTGCTTGAGAAAACAAAGACTTGTGCTTAATTAAAGAAGATATAGAGTAAAATTGATCAATGAGAGTTTCGTTAATTGTGCTTGCCATATATTTAGTTAGACTATCTAACTATTTGATTATACAACTAAATGGTGTGATTTGCAAGTTATCTATGAATAGCACTTATTGTGGAGTGCAGTTACCACCAAGCCCAATTGGACGACATTTATTGTCCTGTGTAAATAATAATGCATCTATACTTACATTTGTATCTCCACTTGCAAGCGTTAATTCGTGCACTCCAGAAGATAAATAAAGCACGATTTTATTGTTACTTATTCCATCTTCATTGCTAGCCCAAGACCACTGATTCGTTGTACCGGTGCTTAAAATAGTTATTGCACACATGGAATCGATTTGCATTAGAAACTTTGTATTAGAACTACCCATCATGCTTCGACTCCAAATGGTATAAGTACCAGTTAATGGAATAACAATTGATTGCCGAGAACTACCATATTGCTGTGGAATAATACAGGAGAGTGTTTGTGTTGGAATTGTATTTGTCGTATTTTTAATAGGAGCTGCCTGTTCAGATGGTGAAAGTGGTTTTGAAAAAGTAATAAACTGACCACCTGAAGCATTTGTATCTGTAGAACGAATAACATTACCAGAAAGATTACCTGCCTCTGCTTCAATAAATACGGTAGCAGATGAACTTGCATGAGAAAATAGTTGATCAACAAACGTAGGCAGTGCAATTGCAACTAAGAGAAGTATTACTATGGAGCTTTTTGTGAATGTACTTTGTCCTGAAAAAAAATCCCATATACCATGTAATCCTGATTGCTTCTCTCCATTTATTATCGGTGTATTAGTTACTTCTGTCATAGATAAACATTATGCCATACTTAACTTATACCTCGACTACTACTTTTATGTCAATAATTGTTCCTTTTTCTTTCAATTTACGAGCAAATACTCTAAGATGAACATATGGACATTGATAGTAACAAATACAAAGAACTATTCGCAAAAGCATTGCTACTGGAATACATTACCATTTTTTGGAATAGTGTCGAAGGCATTCTTACAATTGCTACGGGAGTATTTTCTCACTCGATTGCGCTATATTCTTATGGCCTTGAATCAAGTATTGAAGTGTTCGTTTCGCTAGTGGTGGTTTGGCAACTCAGTGGAGGTAATATGAAAAGAGAAAAAAGAGCACTGAAGTTAATTGGTGCTGCATATCTTCTCGTTTCATTATATATATTTATTCAAGCGACACAAGGCTTACTCGCCCACACTCACGCAAACCGATCATTATTTGGCATCTTACTTCTTATCATAGCAACCATCGGCATGATAGTACTTGGGTTATTCAAAAAAAGAGTGGGTAAGTTATTGCAAAATAATGCAGTTACTGCAGATGGCAAATTTTCCTTAATTGACGCAGGCTTATCTTCAACAGTGCTGATTGGACTTTTACTTAATGTGTTTTTTGGTTTCTGGTGGGCTGATCAAGCTATGGCACTACTCCTATCGGGAGTTGCATTCCGTGAGGGACTGCGCGAACTCGTTTAACTACTACTTGCATCAAGCAGATCATACTCTTACAATGTGACGATGAAATTTGATAATTCTTTCTTTCATTCTTCCTTCTTTCGCATGACGTTTTTACTGATTTATGGTGTCCTAGTTCTGTTCTCAATCACAACCAAAACACATAACCTGCATCACCAAGTACATACTAACAATTTATCATTTGGAAACAATACAATATCAAAGAATCTGCTTGTTCATCAATTTTATTCACAATTTACCCATAGTCCACTTCTTTTATTACAAAAGAAAATCTCATTTTCACAAAGTATAGTAACGCATGGGACAAGACTTAAAAAGGAAGTGGCATTAACATTTGATGCAGATATGACGCCATGGATGAAAGAACAAAAAGACCTAGGATATGTTACATCATACTACGATAGTCGAGTTATAACTGAACTTGAAAAAACTAATACATCTGCAACATTCTTTTTAACAGGGATGTGGATTCAAATGTATCCAACGGAAACAAAAGCATTTGGAAAAAATAAACTATTTGAGCTTGCCAATCATTCATATTCACATCCGTCTTTTGCAGGATCTTGCTTTGGTTTAAGTGTTGAAACTAGCAATCAATTACCTGACGAGATTAATAAAACACAGGAACTACTAAAGAATGTAGGCAATACTTCGAATTCTTATTTTCGCTTTCCCGGTGGATGCTATGATAACGCATCGCTTGCGGTTGTTCAAAAAGAACACTTAACAGTTGTTCATTGGGATACTGTTGGAAACGATGGCTTTAATCCAGATACAAGCTCAATTGTTTCAAATGTACTTTCTCAAACAACTAATGGCTCTATTATCGCACTTCATTTAGGAGGAGAGTCGAATACGCCTCATACTGCAGATGCACTTCCTGCAATTATAGAAAATCTCAAACAAAGAGGTTTCATATTTGTAACCGTCTCACAGTTACTTTCAGATAAACAAATAACAATTGCTCCAACACCTTTGCTAACAACTTTTTTTACTAACCAAGGAGACCCAAAAACACATCTTCTCTCAGTTAACCAACAAACGGAAAAGGAGTGATATAATAGTAAGATGAACTATTTCACAAAGCAGACCGTTATTTTCTTTTGCTTTTCAGTTTTCCTTTTTATACTATTTTCGAAAAGCACGTTTGCAGCTCCACCAGATTCATTAGATCCAGCAGAAACTTTTGTTAGAGCAACCGTAACAAAGATAGTGGCTCAAGGGACACAATCTATTGGAAGCACAAAATCATACACGCAGCGCCTACAAGCAGAACTGCTTGAAGGAAAGCAAAAAGGTAAGTTTGTGAGCCTTGATTATTCTATAGACTCTCGCTATGTCGATAGCCAAAAATTACAGATCGGCGACAGCGTAATTATTGATAGTAGGCAAAATCCAGATAAGTCTATGCTCTATAGCATCTATGAACCGTATCGTTTACCACTGTTATGGTGGATACTTGGAGCGTTTATTGTTCTTGTTATGCTTATTGCAGGAAGAAAAGGTCTTGGCGCCTTAGTAGGACTTCTAATTAGTATCGGTATTATTTCATTTTACATAGTCCCAAGTATCATAAAAGGCGCTGATCCACTAACTGTATCTTGCATTGGGGCATGCGGAATACTCTTCTTCACCACCTATATTGCACATGGAGTTTCAGTCAAAACAACGGTAGCACTGATAGGCACAGGAATTGCATTAGTATGTACCGTGTTACTCTCTGTATGGGTTGTCACATTGCTTCACTTATTTGGGCTTGGCAATGAAGATATACAGGCACTTGTTGTTGGAACAAACAATACCATTAATCCTCAAGGGCTACTACTTGGAGGAATTCTTATTGGTACTCTTGGTGCCTTAAATGATGTTACAACTACACAATCAATTACTATGTTTACACTCGTTTCAGAAAATCCAAAACAATCACTGGGAACCTTGTTTCAAAAAGGTATGGCAATTGGAAAAGAACATATCGCATCAATAATAAATACACTCGTACTTGCATACGCAGGAACTTCACTTGCAATATTCATATTTTTCTCTCTTAACCCTGCGCATTTACCATTTTGGATACTTTTAAATAATGAAACGACAATTGAAGAGGTTGCAAGAACTATTGTTGGCAGTAGCGGGTTAATGCTTGCTGTACCAATTACTACTCTTCTTGCGTGTTTTATTGCTCTTAAAAGAGAAAGAATTGAAGAGACAATTTATAGACTACTTCGATAAGATTGAAAAACAATTATCCATTCCTTTACTCAAAACGGCCTAAACGAATCTTCTGATAACCAAGTAAGCAGCTGAACCCCTATACGATGACCAGGTCTTAGTCTATAGAGAAAATAACGGTTCGTTTGATTTTGCAAAATGCCTGGCACTGTTGAAACTGCAGTT
Source organism: Candidatus Levyibacteriota bacterium (assembly GCA_003152105.1). GTDB lineage: Bacteria > Patescibacteriota > Microgenomatia > Levybacterales > UBA12049 > PALSA-1332. The sequence goes on along the minus strand of PLZJ01000002.1, from coordinate 466,131 downwards.
TTAAATCCAGCATTTTTAACAACTTGTACAGCTTGATCATCAAACGATCCGTTTGGGTAAGCAAAAGATACAACAGGCTTATGATACATTTTTTCTAACCACTCTTTACTCATATCCACTTCATTCTCAACCGTTGTAAGCGATAAATGTCGTAACGAATAGTGATGTACAGTATGCGCTCCTACATCAACTAAATTACTATCTTCAACGCCTTGCAACTGCGACATTGACATAAAATCAGACCCTCCAATAAAACCCGATATTATATATGCAGTCGCTTTAATATTGTATTTTTTAAGAATTGGGAGCACATCTGTATAAAAATCCCAATGGCCATCGTCAAATGTTAGCAGTATTGGATTTTTAGGCAGTTGCATTTTTCCATCTAATACGTCTCCAAGCTCTTTGGCAGTCATAAATGTATAGCCAGCGTTTTTTAAGGTAATAACTTGTTGTTCAAACGTATAGGGATCAATATTTAATGACTCTCGAATCGTATCTTTCTTGTCTTGTACATATTCAACATAATGATAAAGAAGAATTGGCACTCGAAAAGTGGCTGACGGAGAAGCAGTTAAAATTTGTTTCTTAACATCTGCCGGTAATTTTTTAACTAAATGCTTTGGAGAATCTAACACGGTTTTTGGCGTATGAAAATTCTCATATGCATACAAAAAAACAGCCAAAATAAGCACTAATGCAGTAACAATAAAGAGAAAAATGGAAAAATGTCTTGTGGATGATTTCTTGCTTTCAATTATTTTTAATTTGCTCGAAGAAATCTTTTTTTTATGAGACTTTTTTTTAGCCATTCAAAATAGTATACAAACTTTGCATAAAATTAGAAAGTATCTCATGCTATAATCACATCAATGGCAAAAAGACAAAGACAATATATCGCCGTTTATGGACTCATCTATAACAAAAACGGGGAAATTTTAATAATAAAACGAGCAGCGCATGATACATTTCCAAATGTCTGGGAACTTCCTGGAGGTACATTAGAATTTGGACAAGATCCCAAAGAAGAAGTACAAAGAGAAATCAGTGAGGAAACTAATCTTTTTGCCACAATTTATCAAGTACTATCAATTGCTTCATACATTGAGGAAACAAATGACACGATTGTTCAAGCAATCCGAATTGCATACTATGCTAAGTTAGAAAATGAAGCCCAAGTTATTCAACTAAGCAAAGATCATAGCGACTATATGTGGGTATCTCCTTACGAATTAAAAAACATACTTGTTTCAGATTTTCTACTTCGTGTACTAGAAGAAGTCAGAAAGTAATAAGTCATTGTTTGCTATAATAAAGCTATGACTGCAATTTCACCTGAACACGCAAGCAAAGAAGCCCCCAAAGAAAAACAAAAACCGAAGACATATACTATTAGACAAGGGACTCATTTATATGAGTTTGGCAGTGGTGATATTCATACAGTAGCCCACGGTGAATTACTTTGCACTCAATTGCCGCTAAAGCCAACATTTACAAAAAACGCAGATGGAAGAGTCATTGTTGATATAGCAGTACAGGTCACAAGAAATGATGCTAGTAGCCCATTGGATGAAGGAATAGTTGGCACAATGCACCTTCGCTATCAAGCAAAAAGTGGTAGAGGTTTTTTCCGCGACAAAAATAAAGAAGGAGAATATCATTTAGGATATGTTGATGGAAAAGAAGTTCCAGTAAGACAATTACCGCTGCAAGAATTGAATACAAAAAAGTAAAACTAGCGTACAAAAATGAATCATCAAACACACATGAAGCTACCCACATCCTTAACTACGGTAACTACATTTTCAAAATTACTTGCATTACTTCTTTTTATTCTCTTTCCATTTTTTGGCTTTTATCTAGGTATGGAATATCAAAAATTAGTAAGTCCAACTATCGTTCAAACTGTTCTCATTAAACAAAATCCATCTCAATCTCCAAAAAAAGATAATTCGATTTCAATGTATCCAACCTCAGGTCCTATAAACACGCAAGTCACAATTACCGGTCAACATTTTACTTCTGACAATTTTATCCAATTTGGACGGGCATATCTTGGCAACATAGCCTCAAGTGACGGCACACATTTAACTTTTACGGTACCGCTGACCGCTGAAGGAGGCTGTAATGGACCTGATTTTTCAACTCATGATCAGCAAGTTGCTCATTGTATGGCAATTTTCTTGCAGCAAACAGTCCCGGGAAATTACCCTATCGAAGTTATAAACAGTAATGGAACAAGTTCGAGTAGTACCTTTACTGTTACTACTCAATAAGTTTTTACTCAATGTTAAATCGTAGTTATAACGTGGAATGCGTGATTTAGTGGAATAATATTTAATTATTTACCGTAAACATTACTTTTTATTATTCCAATCGTGTGTTTTATTCTTTTCTAGATATTTTGTATACCAACTATAATTTGATCCAAACAACTTTATAATAAGTTCTATTGCAAGCTCAGCAGTCTTTTCATTGACATCAAACTGTTGATTATATTCTACTAGATCAACTCCCATTACATTGCATGATTTGCCTATCTCTTCACATAAAATTGTAATTTCGCGATAAGTAAATCCTGCTTTATTTGGCATTGCAGCTGCCGGCGCATAGACACTATCTATTGAATCTAAATCTAAACTTACCCATATGTTGCTTGCATTTTTTGAAAGCATCGTAATTTTTTCAAAAACCTGATAGAAGCCCTTAGATAAAATATCTTTCATAAATATTGAATCCAGTTTTTCATTTCTAACTAGCTCTAATTCTGCTTTATCAAAATCATTTCCCCCAATTAATAAAAGAAAGTCTTTTTTTACTTTAACGGTAGTATCTAGTATATGTTTTAATTTCTTATCCCCAAATCCAAGAAGAGACGCAAGATGCATACCATGTATATTTCCGGTTAAAGTAGTTTTGCTTGTATTCATATCTCCATGAGCATCAATGTAAATTAATCCTAGATTTCCTGACAGTGCAACAGATGCTCCAGAAACAGCTCCAAGACAAACTGAATGATCCCCACCAATTACTAAGACTTTCTCGTTTTTTAATACCGTTGCTTTTACTTTTTCTGCAAGCTCCAAGGATACTCTACATATTTCTGAAATATATTTTGCGCGGGGATTTTCAATTGACAAACTCGCTCTTTCCTTTACAGTAATATTTCCAAGATCGGTAATTTTAAAACCTGCATCAGTTAGCTTTTGGATTATTTCATTCTCTCTTAGCGAATCAGGTCCACTTGCAACCCCGATATTTTCTGCGCCTAGATCCATTGGCACTCCGATTATTGAAAGTTTTTGCATACAAAGCATTATAACAAAATAATACCAAGTTCTAACAATAGATACCTGCGTTTTTTATATTGACAAAAGAAGCACTGCGTGTCATTATCAAATCAATGGACGAAGAGAAATCACAAGGCTATGGAAAACGCCCAATGTGGCAATGGATAGTTCTTTATGTAATAATTGCTATTTTCATATACGGACTTATTTACTATTTTGTTTTTGCGAAAAAAGGTTCTTCTTACTCCTATACAACAGGAAATAATCCAACACAAAGTCAACAAAAAGCGCCAAAATCTACTACAAATACAAATTCTTCAAATATATATCTTGTTAAATCGAGTGCATCAAAAGGGTCTTATGTAACTGATTTTCAAGGAAAAACGCTTTATACATTTGATAAGGATTCTTCTGGCGTAAGCAATTGTAATGGGGGATGTGCTCAAGCTTGGCCACCTTACTCTTCTGGTGCAACTGCGCAATCAACATTTCCAGCACATATTAGTGTTATAAAACGTTCGGATGGATCACAACAATTTGCCTGGGATAATAAACCATTATATTATTTTGCCAGCGATACAAATGCAGGCGACATAAACGGTGATGGTGTTGGTGGTACATGGCATATTGTTAAACAGTAAGCTTCTTTTTAGTTACATTCCGTGAATATTTTGGAGTAATAAAGATAATTCCTCAGCCCACAGATTTCCTGCTTGCAAACTATCTTTAGGAATAGGTTTATCATTTAAATCTGCGAGAGTTGGGTCACAAATCTGACTATTTTTAGCACCTGGAAAACATGCAATAAGCTCATTGTAATCAAATAACCCAATTATCCCATCTCCATCTACATCACCTGCGATAAGTTGTATGGGAGAGGTCATGCTTCCTAAAGTAATATTTTGTGCACCCGCAGCGTTACTTGGAATTGTGATAGTTCCATAATCTTTTTTTAGATATCCTGGAACTTTTACAGCAATCAAATACTTTCCCGATATACTTTCGGGTATTGGTGGAATTACACTTGCTCTTGGATCATCAGAGGTATAAACACCCTGCTCAGCATTATAAATAAGTGCTCCCGGTATAGTTTCTGAAGGATTCGCATGGATGCTTTTTGGATCGTTTTCAGGATTATATGTCCCTCCTACTTTATATAAATATACATCGAGTTCCTGGCTTGTATGTACTGGTGCGTTGTTTATTTTTAGTACTGTTCCGTCAGCGCTTTTACCACCTTTTTCATTTATAAATTGCAGTGAAATATATACATGTAGTTTTGTCCCACCTTGAGAAAGATTTGTAAATGAAGCAAACTCCTTACCGCTTGGCTTAATGTTTCCACTAGTATCAAAAAGTCCCCAATCCAAACTTCCATCTCCGCCTGCATCTGCATCTGTCCAAATATACCAAATTACAACTGGAATATGTTGACTTTGAAAATAGGAAAACGTTTTTTGTAAATATTGCGTTTGCCAATTTGTGTCTAGCGTGCCATATCCGATTTCTGTAACCCATAACGGAATACTTGTTACATGTTGGTAGGAAAGGATTGTTTGCGAAAATGTTCCACTTTTTCCACTCCACCAATTTGGATCAGGAGTTTTTCCATACGGATGAATACCGATTGCATCAACATTTTCTAGGCTATTCTTATCTGCAGCAAGTACATTTTGAACATATGTTGGGTTTCCTGATGCAAGTCCACCCATAACTACTTTTATTGCAGTATTGTTTTTTGCATTATAATCTTTTATAACCAAAGCAGCTTGAGAAACAAGAGAAGCATAAATAGCTGGAGGTATTTTGGGACAATATGAAGTGGTGTTTGGACAAATATCTTCTTCATTCCATATTTCAATTGCGTTCACAGGTAGCTTTTCTGCAAGAAACCGAGATAGTGAAGGTAAGTAGTAATTTGTAATATAAGCATCCCATATAGCTTGATCGGTAGATCCAAGAGGTGCCTTATTGTTACACGACTGATTGTTAAAAACGACAAGTTTTTTACTACTGCTAGGTAAATTTGAAGGAAATGTACAATTTCCAAGTATTACAAATCGTATCCAAGAAGGAGATATTTGTGCTATTTGATTAGCTGTTGGCAAAGTACTATCTTTTAAGGAAATTTGTATGCCAAATTCTGTTTGCAAAGAAGTTTGTGTGGTCTGCGCATTACCAAAAAACACTGCTGATATTACGGTCGGTCCAACTATTATAAGCAGGATAATGGTTATTATGAGTAACTTTGTAAACTTGTTATTTTGCTTAAACCATGTAAGAGGAGCACTAATAAAGCTAACTGGTTCAACACTTTCTACTGATACGATTTCAGCCATATATCTATTTTAGTATGAAAAACAATGCCTGTATACAGCGCAATATGAGAAATGAGGATTACTATTAACAGTGAAGTTGTGCTCGACAAGCATCTCTACCAGGACCAGCAGGTATTGCATTGCATGTTGAACAAGACACAGAATTACCTGACGATGCATTTGCTCCAGACGTTGATGGGACACCTGATGGAATCGTTATAGAACTAAAAGTTATATTAGTTGGGATGGCAAACATTGACTGATCTGCAGACCAGCTACCACATGAATAAGATACGGATTGATTCAAGTTTGGTGCCTGACTATTATGATTTGGGACCGGGGTAATTTCTTGATTTGGATTAAATGCCATTTTCATTCCCTGATTTGTTTCATCATTCCATATATACATATAACCGCTATCCATAATCATATGGCCTGTTACGTTTGCACTGACTGATTTTGAAAGGAAATCACCTCTCATTTTCCCATCAGAAACATATACTGTACCTGAGACGGAATTTTGCGTATCTGAATTTGAAAAAGTACACTTTTTTGCTCCTCCCAGTGCTAGAAGACTTTTTAACGAACCTTCTTGCGTTATTGGATGTGTTTGCTTCATTGCAACGGGAGTCGTAGTCGCTTTCATAGCAATTGGTTGATTTGATTTATGATGTAAAAGAAGTCCGCCTAGACCAATAAGAAGGATTAAAAGAATTATAACAAGTAGTATTTTTTTATACATGCAGGATTATATTATCACACTTTATTTAAAATACAAGAGTTAAAACCATTATATGGTAAAAAATAGTTGTAAAGAAATTATAATAAGTACTTAAGAAGTTTTAGGGGCTGTATACTTTGCATTACCCCATGCAAGCATTGGATAACCAACAATTGCAAAAAGCCAAAGACCTATAACTGCAAATATCGTAGTTTTTCCAAAAACTTTTGCCATATCTAATGCAATGAGTATTCCAAGCACAAGTCCTACAAGAAAATTCACACCTGGTATAAAGAGAAGAAGCAGTAAAAATAACCACCATGTTGGTCTACCGATAATTTTTAAAAGGATATAAAAATTGTAAACTGGAATAAGTACTGCCCACCCTGGCTGACCTGCTTTTGTATATACTTTCCACATGGTCACGATCATAAAAACCAAAACTACTAAATAAATTATGAAGAAAATTCCTCCAAATATTCCCATGGCTGCTTGTTGTGAGTTGTAGTGCATATATAAAGAATATATGATAAATTTTTCCTTGTCAATAGCTCATCTATTAAACGTTTAGCTTCAATTAATGTATTTGTTCTATTATCGTATCCATTTCTGAAAGGAGCTGTGTTGATGGGTTTTGCGGAATAGTATACGTTATATATCCATAATCAGTTGGCATTTGAAATACATTGCCTTTTAACTGGCAAAACAAATATTTTCTACTGCCTGATGTGGTTACTCCTTTTTGCTCTGCTCTGTCATATGTTGCACTTCCTAAATATCCTGGGACTTTAGTAGGACTTAAAAATAAGGCTGACTGTGACTTTTGAGTATCACCAGGATATATACAACTGGCAATTCCGCCTGCTTGTTCAGATATGGTTATTTGATAATCACCGTTTGTAATACTCACATTAAAACCATTTCCTATCGTTTCTTTTTGTTCAGTCCAACCTGTTAACAAATTGGTAGTAAATGACTTATATGGCTCCACTCCACTATATGAAGTCCCGCCTATTAATACTACCTTCGAACTAGTAATAGTTGGCAAAGATTTTGGTAATGCTGACGCGGAGGCACCGATAGAACCATTACTTGAGATGATTGGAGTTATGGTAGGCAGTGATTGCGTATTTGTTACGCCTACAGAAACTGAAGTTGAATCTGTAGTTGGTGGATGATATCCAAGCATATACCCGCCTACAAGAAGTATTGCTGCAACTAAAACACCCAAAACTACCCTTGCAATCGTTTGTGAAACGGTGTGTTTCTTAGGGTCTTTATCTTCTTGAGCATTCAATTCTTGCTCCACCATACTTAAAGTATACCCAGATCCTTTTCCCTTTTCTACTGGACATTTTTTCAAATATTTACTACTATACTTCTATGCAATCCACATTTGCGACAAACGTTTATCACATTGCAAGTAAAATTCCCAAAGGTAAAGTTGCAACATATAAACAGTTGGCAACTCTTGCTGGAAAACCAAAAGCAGCAAGAGCAGTAGGTATGCTAATGAAACATAATCCAGACAAAACAATTGTTCCTTGTCACCGGGTAGTTGGATCAAATGGAAAGCTTACTGGATATACATTTGGAAATGGCATTCAAGCTAAAAAACTACTCCTCAAGGAAGAAGGAGTTGATTTCACAAAAAATAACGTAAATTTAACAACTTCACTTTGGAAAACAAATTAAAACTACAACACAATGACAGATCAAATACGATATGTATCTTTACTTCGTGGCATAAATGTTGGCGGCAAAAATAGCATCCCGATGGATAAACTCCAAGACATGTTTTCTCGTTTAGGCTTTACAAGCGTTAAAACTATATTAAACAGCGGCAATGTTTGTTTTACCACTAAAAAAACACAACTACATATTCTTAAAGAACTAATTGAAGCAAGTATTTTGGAAACGTTTCATAGCAAAATTAATACTTTTATTTGTCAACAATCTGATATGCAAAAACTAATTGCAACTAAACCTTTTTCTTCATACGAGTTAATCGCAACAACTCGCTTTTATGTAACGTTTCTTTCAGAGAATGCGACAGATTCTGCGCATAAAACAAAGATTCCAACTACATCCTTTATTGAATGTGTTTCATTTTTCAAAAACAGTATATGTTGGAAACTAGAACTATCCAATAACAACAATACTACTGACGCAATGAAAGTATTGGAAAACGCACTTGGTAAAAATATCACTACAAGAAACTGGAATACTGTGCTAAAAATTGCTACTCTTTAGGAATTATGTAAAAAAACGTATGCTTAATTTATATCCGCTTACTAATTTTCTCCCATGGAAACTCTTCTCTCCCAAAATGACCATAAGCTGCGGTTTTTAGATATAAAGGTCTCCTAAGTGACAAGCCTTGCAAAATACCTTTAACCGAAGTGTCAAGCAAACCATTTGCAAAATCTGAAATTATTTTTTTTGATTTTTTTTCTGAACCAAATGTTTCTATTTCACTCATAACTGGTTTTTTGGCGCCGATAAAATAGGCAAGACTTACTTCAACTTTCTCTGCTAACTTGGCGGCAACGATATTTTTTGCAATATACCGTGCCGCGTATGCTCCAGACCTATCTACTTTTGTAGGATCTTTACCTGAAAAGCATCCTCCTCCAACTCTCGCATAACCTCCATATGTATCCACAACTATTTTTCTTCCTGTAAGTCCTGAGTCAGAAGAAGGTCCTCCAATATGCCAAGCACCAGTACCATTAATTACCACATGATTTTGATCAATGGTGAAATTATATTTCAAAAGTGTTGGTAAAATAATTTTTTTATAAATGTCGTCTTTTACTTGATCAAGTTTTGCATCTTCACTATGCGGGACGGCTACGATAACCGACACAACTTTATCTGGAACGCCATTTTTATAAGAAACTGTTACTTGTGTTTTCCCATCTGGACGAAGATATGGAAGTGCTTTTGTTTCTCGTGCTTTATCAATCTCATAAGCAAGCTTATGCGCTATGGTTATAGAAATTGGCATGAAAATATCGGTATCTAAACAAGCGTAACCAAACATAAGTCCTTGATCTCCAGCTCCATCATTATCAACACCAATCGCTATTTCGTTTGATTGTTTTTGAATGTATACCTCGATTGGCGATTTGTTTGTAAAATGTAGCGAGTTATCGTTATAGCCCAATCTTTTTATTTGTTCTCGAGCAATGCGTTTTATGTGTATTTTTGCGCTAGTTGATATTTCGCCAACTATTATCACTCTATTTTTTGTAACCATTGTTTCAACTGCTACTCTGCCATTTTTATCGTTTCTTATTACTTCATCAACAATTGCATCACTAATTTGATCACAAATCTTATCTGGATGTCCTGCGCAAACTGATTCCGAAGTAAATTGATAATTGCCCATAAAAAAACCTCTTGCTATCAAGAGGTAATGTTTGTCATATGCTGTATGACCACATCTATCCTTATTAAGGGATATAGGCACCGTTTCAATCGGTTGCCGGGTAGTGTTAGCTACCGCTCTTGATGTATTTATAGTATAACTATATTTACTATAATTTTCAACTAGCTGATTTTACATCAATACCGATTGCCTCAGATATATGCGAAAACCCATCTCTCTTTAACAGTTCAGAAAGTCCACAATTTATCTCACATATTAGCTGGGGTCCGACAAATATGAGACCAGTAATAAGTTGTATAAGAGATGCCCCTCGACGAATTTTTTGATATGCATCTTCAGCGCTAAAAACGCCTCCGCACCCAATAATCAATAATTTATCTCCAAAATGTTTATATGCATATGCAATTAATTCATCGGATCTTTTCTGAGTTGGTTTGCCACTAAAATTTCCGATAGGGTATTTATCTACTTCACTTTGCACTAGTGCAGGGTCTTTTCTGTCTTTTTGTAAATTTCCGAATATTACTCCAGATACCGCAAAGCCTACAATAACATGTAATATTTTCTTTATTTCAACGTTTGTTTTATCAATTGGCATTTTTATAAAAAGTGGTTTTGCTAATGGTAACTTTGTAACAGCACGAAGTAATTCAGTTAAATTTTGCTTACTATAAAAAGAAATATTTCCATAAAGATTTGGACAACTAATATTTAATTCGTAATACGAAAAGGGGATACCTGATGATTCCGCAATTGTAAATGCAGAACATATATCTTCGACTGATTTTTTTTGTGTAGAAAGTGCTGTTGAATTTGTTCTTCCTATACTCAGTCCAATTGGAATTGAAAAATGTTTTCCCGATAATTTCGAAATAACTTTCTTAATTCCCTCATTTTTAAATCCTTTATTTACTAGCAGTGACTTTGAGCGCACCAATCTTCCAAGCCTTGGACTCGAATTACCTTTATATGGATAATTCGTAATCGTTCCTATCGTTTCAAATCCAAAACCTAAAACAGGCGTAACTTGGGTTAGCTCTGCTCTATAATCAAATCCAGCAGAAAGACCGATAGGACTCACAAATGGAATCCCAAAAAAAGATTGCTTTATAGAATTGTCTTGATTTATAAAAAATTTACTAAGAATCTCAGTGATAATCTTATTATTGCCAGAAAATTGACCAAATGAGGTTAATGCTTCATGCACTGCTTCAGAAGGAAATCGAAATAATAGTGGCCTTACCCCATAATGATATCCTTTATTTAAAACAAATAATTGATTCTTATTCATATGTAAGTGGAAAACATAATGAGTATAGATCAAACGTAAGTGATTTTCCAGTAATTTCAATAAAAAAGTTTGACTAAATACTACTTAATAAGCACATATTATTTTTTTCACCTATATATTGAGCGTACAAAGTAGTAACGTAAAGAGTATAATAGATATAATGCATAAATCATTTTATGCGAGCGGATTTCTTTATTATTTACCGTACCAACAAATTCTCTTGCAACAAAAATCTCCTATAAAGCCCTCATGGACGTTGTTTGGACAAAAAGGCCTAAACAGTGAATCTCCAATAGCTGTTTTTCAAAAAGCAGTTTTCGAACAACTGCAAACCAAAATTGCTCTTGATGCAATATTTCCTGTATATGATTACTATAAGAAGGAGATGAATTGTACTGCATATATTTTTTACGCACATATTAAAGCTAAAGAAAACGCAAAGTTGGAAAAGAAAGACGCTTTTATGGAATGGTTTTCATTTAAACAAACGACGAAATTATTATTTTCTGAACAAAGTAAAAAAGATCTAATCGTTTCTCAAAGAGTAATTCAGGCAAATGCTCGTGATGCGGAACCCGCCTTTTATTATCCACAATAGCAATTAGATGAGGAAACTAATCAACGAAAGTTAGTGCTATTCCTTGTTTACCAGCTCTTCCTGTTCGACCAATTCTATGTACATAATCGTCATATGAGGTTGGCGCATCATAATTTATGACATGCGTTACATCTTCAATATCAAGTCCTCGTGAAGCAACATCTGTTGCTAGTAATACTTGTACTTCATTGCTTTTAAACTGCTGAAGTGCTCTTTGTCTTTGGTTTTGACTTTTATTACCGTGTATTGCGGTAGCATTAAATCCTCTATTAATTAGTTCATTAGTTAATTTTTGAATGCCCCATTTTGTTTTACCAAAAATGATAACTTTTTCAAAACCTGGTTGAATTAACAAATCATGAAGTACTTCAACTTTTGCTTTTCCCCCATTTACTCGTATTATGTCCTGTTCTATATTTTTTGCGGTAGATTGTTGTTTTACTGAAACAGTTACTGGATTTGTAACAAAACCAGAAAGGACTTCTTGTGTTTTCCCATCTACCGTTGCTGAAAAAAATAAGGATTGACGAACTTTAGGTAAAAGGGATATTAGATATTTTATATCTTTAATAAATCCTATATCAACCATTCTATCTACCTCATCTAAAACGATGTTTTGGTAGAGCTGTAAATTTAAGTTACGACGAACAATTAAATCTTTTAATCTTCCGGGAGTTCCGACTACAAAATTTGGTCTATGATTAAGTTGCATTACTTGTCTTTTTATATTTGCTCCACCAACAAGCACCACAGATTCAAGTTCAGTTCCTTTGGCAAATAGCTTAAATTCATCTCTTATTTGAATTGCCAGTTCCCGTGTAGGAACAACAATAAGAATTCTTTGATTGCGATCTAAAAATGCTTTATTTATGAGTGTTATTAAAAATGCGGCGGTTTTTCCAGTACCAGTATTTGCGATTCCTATAATATCTCTCCCTTGAAGAATTTGCGGTATTGATTTCTCCTGAATAGAGGTAGGAATACTATAACCATGAAGTTCAATATTTCTTTTTATTTTATCTTCTAGCTGATAGTCAGAAAATCGAGCTGTGATTTCTACACTCTCTGCCGCAGATTCTATATCTGCTTTTTTAATAAAAAGGTTTGGGTCAAGTTTCTTTTCTATTTTTCGACCACCACGATGAAATCGTGGACCTTTTGAAAATGAAGGCACGTCACGATTTCCTCGATTCTGGTTGTTATATCTAAAATTACGCATACTTTACGTTCTTTCTTGTGGTTTAGCTTCCTTTACCACAATTGATCTCCCGTTAAGTTGTGTTCCGTTTAGTTTATCCATTGCTTCTTTTGCGAGTTCTGGTGTTTCCATTTCTACAAAACCAAAGCCTTTACCTTGACCAGTATAACGATCAATAATAACTTTAGCTGAAAGTACTTTTCCAAGAGTAGCAAAATGTGCATCTAGTTGTGCGTCAGTAGTTGTATAATCAAGACTACCTATAAATAATTTATTTGTCATATATTCCTCCTTCCTTAAAAATTAAATGAATACTACGTTTATATATCTGCTTAGGAAGTGAAGATATTTTCTAAAAGTTGAAGATACAAGTGGATAATGAATAAACTAGGGTATCTTTATCTTTACTAAAAAATTAATCAAATATAAGCAGAAGTACCAACGTACTATCTGCAAGATGTAGATATCATATCACAAACAAAAACAAATGTCAATTTGCTATAGGATAATTGTGCCTGTTCGTGGCAAAGATAAATCCGCTATACTACACTTAGATGTTAAAGAATAAATTGTATTTCACTTACTTACTTCGTTGCAATGATGGAACCTATTATACGGGGAAAACAATAAATATAGAAAAACGCCTCCTTCAGCACAACGGAAAGCTTCAAGGAGGAGCAAAATATACGAAAACAAGAAGACCGGTAGCTCTACACTACTTTGAGCAGTTTCATACCCATAAAGAAGCGATACTGAGAGAAATTGCGCTAAAAAAACTTTCGCACAAAATGAAAAATGCTTTACATAATGAGAATAATTTTAATATAACTAAAAAGAGAAAATATTCCTAATTCGCTTAAATAACGGCTTTGAATGTAAATCTTTCCACCTTTTGTTTGCACTTTCTATTTGCTTATATTGATCGTCAAGAAGTGGTGGTAATTTATGTAAATTGAAAAAACCAAATTCAGTTACTTCTTCACTTTTTTTAAAAGTCCCCTTTTTAAATATCCCTACACAACATATATCAATTCTTGCAGTCTCCTTATCGTGAACCGTCTTAATTATTTTTTCTACTTTAACTTTAAAATTGGTTTCCTCTGCTATTTCACGTTCCAATCCTCTTTTTGGATGCTCTCCTGCTTTTAAATATCCTCCTGGTAAACTCCAAGGAACACGACGATAAGAATGCTTAAGTAGTAATACTTCTTCACTGTCATTAAATATTACGCCAGTAACACCAATAAGGAATTGGTCATTGAGAAATCGTAGAATGGTAATCTGAAAAGTCTTGCCAAGAGATAAACGCTTCCACGTATGCAGTAGTAATTTATACATAGTTAATACATTTTATAACAATTGAGGATCTTATTTGTTTACTTGCTACATTGACACATTCTGTGTCTATATATATTAACTTTCTTGTAGAACTGATACTATATTCCCAGCAGGATCTTTAAACCAAGCTATATCAGGCCCCATATGCTTTTTTATTCCTCTTGCGATCCCTTTTTCGTCAGTCATGTTTTCGTAATGTTCCATTTGTATGCCTTTTTTTGTGAGTTCATCAACTGCGTGATCAATATTGGTAACTGGAAAGTTAAGCATAGTATATGTTGCCGGATTATGGTTTTGTTTTGAATAGATTAACACTATTGTCGTACCAAAATGTAACTGAAGCATGCCATGCTCTTCGGTTACTGTAATTCCGAGTGTCTGACCATAAAAATCTTTTGCCTTATTTATATCGTCAACTGAAAAACCTGAAAAAGCCTTCGTATCTTTAAACATTAATTCCTTTCGTCACTATAATAGCACGTAATCCTTACAATGAAAATATGCAATTGCGTCTTATATATTGCGTATGGGACAACTCAAGTTTACTGAAGCTTAATATCGTCATAATACACTGTGTTTAAATTACCATTTATCTGACTCTTAAATTGAATTGAAGAAATTGCTTGGTTTTTGGGATTAAGTTGAGAGAGCGGAATAGTTACCGCGTACCACCCATTTGAGAGGCTACTTGCATTATTCAAGGATAAGATCACCTGTTTGTTTCCAGATGAAAATGTCATACTTGCTGCAAAATCAGATAATGGTTGTCCGTTTGGATTAATCTCAAAATGTAATACCCCGTACCCCGAAGTGCTTAATGGTTTGTAGCCTGCAGGTTGGAAATCAGCAGCACCCCATGCTGAGGTAGCAATGCTATACGAGCAAGGAGATGAAACAAAAGTTGAGGTGTCACAAGAATTATGGGATATTGCTCCATAAGGTGCATTTATAAAACTACTGGAAACTGAATTAGTATAAACAGTTAATGTTTTTCCAGAAGGAGTAATTGTTGGCGTTGCAGTTGGAATATTTGTTGGTAGAGGTGTTACTGTTGGAATTTGCGTTGGTGTTACTGTAACGGTTGGAACAGGAGTAGATGAAGGAGTTACTCCAACTAATTGTATATCGTCATAATACACTGTGTTTAAATTACCATTTATCTGACTCTTAAATTGAATTGAATAAAATAGGAGATTGTTAGGATTAAGTTGAGACATAGGAATACTAACTTTATACCAACCATTAGATAGCAACTGCGCATTGTTATTTGTCAACACAATTCCAGTACTCCCAGAATTAAATGTCATTTCAACTCCAAAATCAGATAATGGTTGTCCGTTTGGATTAATCGCAAATGTTAACAAATTATATCCAGCAGAATTCATCCCAACATAACCAGCAGGTTGGAAATCAGCAGCACCCCATGCTGAGGTGGCAATGCTATACGAGCAAGGAGATGAAACAAATTTGGCAGTATCACATGCATTATGAACTGTAGCACCATATGGTGCATCGTAATATTTAGTGGAAACCGAATTGTCATAAATAGTAAGAGTTTGACTTGTTGGAACAGTAGTTGGTGTTGGAGTAATTGTTGGTAAAACTGGCGTCGGCGTTACTGTTACTCCATTTATACAATTATCACCAAGTCCAGTTGGTAAGCAATTTTGAGAAAAAATTAATTCATCTATCAAAACATTTGCCTCATTTCCATACAAAACAACCGTATGTGGCGTACCGACGGTATTGTTAACTGTTCCACTCGCAATCCAATCATAGGTATTTATGTTATTTACATCGGCTATTTTTTGTGCACACCCATTATCTACTTGTAAGTAATATGAATTACCAAGCGCTGGTACTTGCATTCTCGTAAAAATAGAATATGTTCCACTGGCATCAAGAGAAACATTGTTTAAAGTTGCCATTCCTGTACCAGTAGGAGGAGTTACAGAACAAGGAGTTGTTGTTGGACTTGGAATTCCCGTATCAGTAGGTGTAGGCGGTTGTGTTGGACTTGGTATGCCAGTTCCTGTTGGTAATGAAGTAAGAATACTTGCTACTTGCGATAGGCAAGGAGTAGTACCATTATTATCAAGAGAATCATCAGGTATTGTCCATTCCATAACGCCACCTAATGCATTGTTTATTGCATAATTTGTTTTTGCTGCACAATCTGAAGGATTAGAAACATCTGCTTCAGGTGGCTCAAGTCCTATGCCAACCCCAAGCTTATCTGTAGGCACACCTAAACTTGTGTACTTTGCTACTTCAGTTGAAAGAGTCGAAGCTGAACCGTTGTAAGTCATGAGATTTATATGGTTTAAGTAAGAAGCAACAGGTGCAATCATTGGTCCTTCCCAATCAGGATCTCCTGCTTCATTCAAGATTAAATTAGGATTAATAGTATTTAGCGCAGATCTAATACCTGAAACACAAGCTAATAAATCCGAAGCGTTTACTGATTGTTCTATATCAAGATCAATACCATCGTATCCGTACTGTGGAACAAGCGCTACAAGATTACTGATAAACGTTGCTCTATTACTTGCATTACAAGCATAAGTCCAATTATTATCATCAGCTCCACCAATAGTAATAAGAATTTTTTTATTGTGTGCATGTGCAGCCGCAACTGCTGCATTCATATATGCTGGGGTTAGTGAGTGCGCAGTAGTGTTTATTGATCCATTATCCGCACTACCAGTCATTACTGAAAACTGATCAAGTTCAGTTATAGCATCCCATGGAATACTACTTGGAGGATATCCACTCTGTTGCCACCCAGGATAATAGCCATCTGACCATATTGAGGTGGCAGAAACTGTCTGAGCAAACGCATTTTGAACAAAATTACTCGCAAAGTTGTTATTTTTAAGAGGAGACTTATCGAGGCTTGCAAGACCTAGTGAAGACAGGTGAGATTTAAAGTTTGTACCATTTGGCGTTTTTGGAGTTCCTGAATAATCGGTGATAAGAGACAAATCGCCACAAGTTGTGCCCCATGTATCCCATGTCCACGCAAAGTAGCCAGAATTATGCTGATCCATCCAATTCATAAATGTGTTAGAATTTGTCACTCCGCAGATATTCCCATTTACGCTTTCTCCAAACTCTCCAGCCATAAAAGGAATTTGCGCTATGATAGGTGCATATTGACTGTCATAACAAGCAGTAGAGCCGCAAGGATTTAAGTCTGGGTACACATCAACAACAGCCATTTCATTATTATTTGGATCAGTTGGTTTATATGTTAAAAACTGATCCATTTGATTTGCATATTCAATACCGGGGACTTGAATTATATTTGTTGCACCAGTATTTCTAATTGTAGTAATTAGTGACTGCATACCAACGACATTATAGCCTTCACTACAGGACGATCCACCATTTAACCAACATTGCCATGCAGCAGTACTGTCAGAATTATTATTAGGAAATGGTTCTTCCTTTAGCCTAAAAATGACATGCGGATCATTTTTAAACGTGTTAGCTACAGATTGCCATAATGCGGTAGCATGATCAGCATCTGGCATAGAGGTTTGACCTGTTGCAAGCGTTGATCCTGGTGCTTCCCAAAAGAGCGCAATTACCGGATAAATATTATTATTTTCAAGCGTCTGAACATAAGTTTGAATTGCACTAATGTAATTTGCTCCTGCATATGCTGCATTTACTCCATTTATTCCTAACCAACAATCTTCATTTATTCCAACATTTACTCCATTTATACCCCAACTTTTCATTGCCTTTACAGACGCGTCATCTGAAGGTCCATCAAATATTCCCCACCCTTGTTCGCAAGCATATTCTGAACCTGAACGATCTACACCACGTAAAATTACCTGTTGACCTGACGAGTTTACTATTTTATTACCACTAATAGATATGCCAGTATAGGAAGGTTGTGGACTTTGTGTAATTGAAGGAGCTGTAGTCGGAGCAAGGGTTGGAGTAGGTGTTGGCGTAGATGTAAGTGTGGGCGTAGGTACTCCAGAACCACTATATACTTCTGCTATCATGGTATTTGCCCATTGCTGTCTGTATGCACCCATCCCTACTGAAGGTGATGGATGTATACAATCTGAACTTGTCTGATTGACCATACTTTGGTTATTTTGAAAATAGGTGTATAGATCCGGGCCATGGATGATTTGTGGAAAGTTAGTGTATAAGTTTTCGATTTGTTGATTTAAAATAGGTACATTTGTTGTTAATGAACTTGTGCATCCCCAAGGAATTGTTGGCACAATAGGAATTTTCCCAGCATTCAAAACTAGGTTAACAAGTGAAACATAATTATTATAAAACGTTGTCGGATCTACTCCCCCCAGTGCATCATTTGTTCCATATGACAAACCAACATACTTACCAGGGAACAAGGCTAGCTGTGTTGGTAAGTAAGAAAGTGCAGATGAGGTAGTTTGATACCCAATTCCCCCATTTTCCTCAAGTGGAGTATTTGCAGAACTGTGTGCATTAATTAGTTGCTGAAACGATAAAACTCCATTTAAAGTGGATTGTCCCATTGAACCCTCGGTTATTGAATCTCCGTAAAAAATCCAATTATCATTCCCAGCAGTACTTACATCATGTATATCAAGATTTATTGCTACATCTTCATTTTGCGAAGATCCATCTACGGCGCTCACATTCATTCGAATCCAGTTATATCCTGTTAAATCAGTAAGTAATTGTCGTGAATGATATGTATTATTGGAAACAGTTTGTATTACCACCCATCCTGAAGCAGGGGAACTTCCTAAACCCCCAGGTGCTGCATTTGCTTCTATGGTGTAACTACCAGGAAGATTATATGCGCCTGTTCCCGATATTGAATTATCATATGAACAACAATTCCCATACCATACAATATCAACCTTTCCTCGCTTTTGAGTTGGTACAGATGAAAGATCAAATGCAATCCATGCTGGACCGCTAGATCTCCATTCAGTATCAAAACTATTATCATTTACTTGACTAGCAGGATATTGTGCAGAAGATGCATAGACAGGAACATTTCGTGAAATAATTGGCAATGGTTGTGGTTGTCCTCCAGAAGGAGATGGAGTTGGGGTTGCTGTTACAGGCGTACTGGTAGGTGTTGGGGTAAGCGTTGGAGAAGAAGAAGGGGTTGGAGAAAGAGACGACATGTTCAAGCCAAGTGCTTGTCCCCCAGAAGCATTACTGTCTTGAACAAGTTGTGCAGATCCAGTTAGAGTTGCGGATTCTGCTTCAATTCTTTGAGAACTAACGGCAGTTGCGTGTATTAAAAGATTAGCAGCAAAAATTGGAGATGAAACTGCGATTAGTGCAATTGCCACAAGCCCAGTTCTTGTAAGCGTAGACTGCGCTGAGTAAAAATTACTCCATTTTTTAATGAGTATGTGTAATTGTCGGCTTATAATGGATTGATTATTCGACAATAATTCTGGCATTAGAAAATTACTATCTGTTGCTATAGTATTCATTTAGTATGTTACATTATAAACTGTGCTGTCAATAGAAAATCTTTCATACTTGACGACAGAATCTTTCACATACTAAACTAACTTAGTAATAGTTAAGTTAGTTCCTATGAATAAAATCTATTTCTTGTTACTGCTTGGCGTTCTTGTTGTAATCGTTGGTTATTTTTCTATTACATGGTTACAAAATAAAAAACAAACAGGGACAACAAATCCAACCCAAAGCAATGCAATAAACGTGCAAAAAAACTCAACCTTAGGTAGTTTTATAACAGACACTAAAGGATTTAGTCTCTATACGTTTACCAAAGACAGTGAGGATGTCAGTCGATGTACAAATACATGTTTAAAAATTTGGCCGGCATATATTGCGACGCAACATGCAAAACTACTTAGAAATATTACAATATTTAAACGCAGCGATGGGCAATTTCAATACGCGTATAAAGCAAAACCATTATACTACTACAGCGGCGACCAAAAATCCGGAGACACAAACGGAGAGGGAATTGGTAATAATTGGTTTGTTGCTAAAGAATAAACTTCCTTCCTCAAAAGCTATATTAGTAACTAGTCGAAAGTAATCTATCCGAAATTACGTTCTCAAGCTCAATGATTCCATCTTTTGTTTTAACCGAAATAAATAATGGGCTATTTTGACTATATTTTTCTTTTAACAAATCTTTGGCTTCCTGACTTACAAAATCGCATTTATTAAACACATATACTACGCTATCATTATTTCTGCCCAAATCTTCTAAAATACTTGTTACAACATGAATTTTGTCATCTACTTCTGGATCTGATACATCTATTACATGAAGTAATAGATCTGCATGTAACGATTCCATAAGCGTTGATTTAAATGCATTAACAAGCTGTGTGGATAAGTTACGAATAAAACCAATTGTATCAGTTATTAAAACATCTGAATGTAATTTTGGCATATATATTTTTCCAGCCGAACTATCGAGCGTCGCAAATAAAACATTTTCAACTAGTGTTTTTTTTCCAGTTAAAAGATTAAAGAGTGAACTCTTCCCTGCATTTGTATATCCGACCAGCGAAACCGTTTTTAAACCAGCTCTTTTTCTCCTGCTTAATTGATTTTGCTTATCGCTACTTATTTTTTCCAATTGATTAGTAATTTTTTTCATCTCATTTCTCCAATGTCGTTTCATAAGTTCTGTGTTTGTTTCTCCAATACCTGAAGTTCCAACTCCTCCTCCTTGTCTAGAAAGCACATAACCCATTCCGTATATCCTCGGCCCCATATATCTCATTCGAGCAAGTTCAATTTGAAGCTTTGCTTCAGTAGTTGATGCATGTTTATCAAATATATTTAAAATTAAATCAGTTCTATCCCAAACTTCTATCAAAGGATTAGCTTTTTCAAGTAAGAGTTTTAGTTCATGAATTTGTCGTGGTTTTGCCATCGTGCTAAGTACTACTACGTCAACACGATTCTCTTTAACTATTTCTAATACCTCTTGCACTTTACCTTTACCGATATATGTCTGATTATCTGGATTTTCTCGTTTTTGCATAACTCTAGAAACAATATTTCCACCAAATGTCACAACAAGTGATTCGAGCTCTTCAGCAGAATGGAGAGCTTTTTCTTTATTTGCTAAAGGATTGATAATATGAATTGGGAGAAATCTTAACCTCGACTTTGTATCTAACATGTCACTTATTATACCTTAAAAAACATTTATCAGTAGAAATTGATGTTAAGCAACTTGATTGTAACGAAAACACTGCATTTGATGATCATTGACCATTCCTACTGCTTGCATAAATGCATAGCAGATCGTAGGACCAACAAACTTAAATCCTCTTTTTAGTAAATCTTTACTCATTGCAACAGATTCATTTGATTTAGTTTGATAACCACTCATACCTTTTATATGATTTTTAATTGTTTTATTTCTAACAAATTGCCAGATATATCGATCAAAACTCCCAAATTCATTTTGTATCAAAATGTATGATTTAGCATTTTGAACGGTAGCGTTTATTTTGCGCTTATTGCGGATAATACCACTATTGGAAAGTAGTGAATTTACTTTGTCTATATTATATTTTGCAATTTTCTCAACATCAAATGAGTCAAACGCTTTTTCATAATTTTCTCTTTTTTTTAAAATTGTTATCCATGATAATCCCGCTTGCGCACCCTCGAGTATCAACATTTCAAAAAGTTTTTTGTCATTATGAACTGGAACGCCCCATTCTTCATCATGATACGCACCATTTAACGGATCTGTTTCTGCCCACCTACACCTTGTTTTATCGTCTTTCAATAATGTAATTATACCAAAAAAGAAATGAGAGAATCTGTATATAGCTGTCAATTGTATGACAGAGGTATGTAAATACTTACTTTATATTAAATAATTATATAAAAAATGAATGAAGATGGCTAATGAAAATCCAAATATCCACCAATATTTATTACATTTGAAAAAAATATAAATAATTATCAATGTGCAGATATGCAATATGCTTGTAAATAAGAGTCTCTGGAAAAAAATAAAATAATTTTGAATGGCAAATATATTGATTAAGTAAAATATACTTTCAGATATTGAAAAAAATAAGCCTGAAATGATTACATATAAAAATAAGTTTTTCTTAAGTTTTTTTTCTTGATTGATAAGTATATAAATTAATATAACTTTTAATAACTCTTCAATAACAAATGGGTACGGCAAAAAATGCTCAATAACCAAAAGAGGCAATGGAGCTGCTAATGAGAATACTAGCAATATGAGTATTGTGGTCATTTTTACAAGCTAGTAATGTATTTATTATAAATCCACCCCTTAATATTTTGACTTCCGTTGGTTGTTGAATTTAGCTCAACCTCAGACCAACCACTTACTGAGTTTATTTTGTAAACAATTGTATTTTTAAGAATCTTTGTTATTATTGCCGTGTGCGTTGAAGGACCTACTCGTAAATTAACGCCAGTAGTATTTTCTACATTAATCATTACCTGATTACTGCTCTTAGCTGAAACCCCAAGTACTTGAGTTTCAGTTTTAATACTTATTTCTTGGTTGTTATTTAATGAACTAGTATCAGTTACATTGGTCAAATAGCTTCCTAGAATCCAGCCGGTATGACCATTACTATTAATTTCAATCCATTGATCACCTGATAAATCAGTTTTACTACCTACTTGCGTAAGTCGTAATCCTACTTTTGCAGTATTGATAATAGGAAAATTTTTACCAGGCCCTTGCCTTACATTTACGTAGTCAGCAGTTTTATTTTGAACTATAAGCTCATTAACGGGCTTTAAGCTTGTTATTTTAGGGACTGGATTTATTTTGTTTTTTGTCGGAATAGTAGTTTTTGAGCTTACTAATATCTTTTTAGAATGTAATTGTGGATATAAAATTAAACACGCCAATAATAATGCAATTAGAAAACAGGTTATTATTCCAAACAGTACAAATGTTTTCTTTGAAAATCTTGATTTCAGATTTGTAAATGTTTTACTGATTTTTGTCAATAATCCTATGTCTTGGTACTCTTTTTTCTTTTCATCAATGTCTTTTTTTCGAGTTTGCGTAATTAAAATCCTCATATAAACAGCAAGGAATATAAACCCTGCTGTAAGAACGATGATTAAGCCCCATACTGCAGTAACTTGAACTCCACCTACAAATCCTAATAAATTCGAATTTGAACTTGATGAAGAATCAAGATTTTTTAAATCAGTTATTTCACTTTTTGATTTATTTACATACACCAAAGCATCACGATAAGCTTTAATTCTTTCATCTGGGGTTTGTGCCTGTGCTTGAAGATTTGTAGCTGTATCAAGAGAAGCGATGATATCTGAATAAAGTGTTGCGCCTTGAGCATAAAATGATGTAGATTTAAGCGGAGCAAATAATTGATTCGCTTGATTTCGTAATGATTCAATTTGCTGTGAAGGTATTTTCCAAATATCCGTCACTTCAACAGAATAAATGTGTGATTGATTTGGATTTAAAACTACACTTCCTTGAACATAATACGCATCTTGTGTTGGATCGTATCCCACATTTAACCCATTATCTATTTTGATAATATTGCTTTCAGTTGCTTCTTTGGGAAGATAAAATTTAAACGGTACAGTTTGTGTAATCGTGGAAGGATTTGTAATTAATGTTTTAAAAATTATGCTACCCTGCTCTAACCATGTTTGAATAATTGGTTTTGCAGTTCCGCTTTCAAGGAGCGACTTATTTGCAAGTGTTAATGCTTGCAAGGCAAGTGCACTATTTTTTAAGCTTTGTAAATCTGTGGCATTTGTTTCTGTTAGATTTAATATTTGTGATACGTCAGGAATTGAATTATTATCCGATATATTATTGGAAATACTACTAATTTGATTATAAATATCAGTTGCAGAATATGAACCCCATTTATTTAGTAAATCTGTTAATCCTGCACCCGAAGTATCTAAGTTACTGACTGTTTCTTGCACTTTTTTAGCCTTGGAAGTGTACCAAAAAAGAAGCTATATGTCAATATTATAGGTCTATATGCTGTCGGGTATGGATTCGGACCATAATAAACGGATTCAGAGTCCGTTGTCCTACCGTTAGACGACCCGACATTATTGAATCTATTCTACTAAAATAAGGCTGAAAAAGCTATCTAAATAGCTCTATTATATGGGGAAGAAATATAAGAACACCGACAATGACAGATCCAATTGCAGTAAGTAAAACCATTCCTGCTGCAACATCTTTTGCAATTTTTGCTTCTTGTCTATGTTCCTGAGTTATTAAGTCCACCATTTGCTCAATTGCTGTATTTATCATTTCGGTTGAAATCACAAGTAAAATCATGACCCCCAAAATTCCCATTTCAAAAGGCGATACGTGAAACAAAATACTCATTAGTACTACTACAATTCCAGCAAGCGAATGTATTTGAAGATTTTGATTATTCCGAAATGCATAAATAATCCCTTGGCATGCATATTTAAATGAAAACATTAACGTTTTGTGTTTAATCATTATCTAATTAAAACATACTCACATGGTTAAGACAAATATTTCTAGTAAACAAGCTCAGCAATTATGTAAATTAAGGAAACTATTCCTCCACCTAAAATTGTACCTACTATTGTTTCTCTAAGTGTATGACGACTAAGTGTTATTCGTGACCATGCGAGAACTGGAATCAAAAATAAGAGAAAGATATATCCGAATCCATAGAGCCAAATTATAGTGATACTAAATGCAGTAAATACACCAAGATGTGCGCTAACTTTTATGTTTCTATTTACCAAACTAAAAAGAAGTAAGCCAAGCATTATTCCAAATACCGCAAGAAACAAGGTCATTGGTCCTTTTAGAAACACAATGGCCAATAAGTATAGTAAAACGGTTGCAGCTGATACTAAAAATAGTCGCCCTCTTTGGCTTTGTTTTGAAATATCAAAATCAGAAAATACACCTTTTCTAACTTCGTAAAATATGAATAGTCCAATCATAAGCAGAAATGCTGATGAAAAAAAAGCCCACTTTAACGCATGGATATTATTTCGGCTTGCTTTATACACTAACATGTAGGGAAGAAGTGTAAAAATAGGAATTGGATTGAGGATATAAGAGATAATTTTGGCCAAAAGTTTCATGATGTGGAGATGGCATCAAGCCTTGCTATACTTTCATCTTTCCCAAGCAACTCTAGAGACTGGGGAAGTGGCAAGCCTTTTGGACTACCGGTTAAGAGTTGGTATAGTATTGGCATTTTAACCCCATGCGTAGTCATTACTTCCTTCATTGCAGTAAATATAACCGTACTATCCCAATTTTCAATACTATTTAATTTTACAACCAAATCTTTTGCAATTAATTTTTCTTTTTCAGTAACCGAAACTTCTGGCGTTTTTACAAAATGGCTCGTCAATTTCTCGAAATCCTTTAACGTTTCCATGCGAGTTTGAGAAAGCTCGATTAGTTTTTCTAAGTTTTTTAGCTCCTTTGCTTTGGGGTAAAAAGAAATAATTCTTTTTTTAAGTTCTGGCAAGGAAAAATTTTGTAAATATTGTTGATTCATCCATGTTAGTTTTACAAGATCAAACATAGGTCCTACTGCTCGGATATTCCCTAGATCAAAGTGCTCAATAAAATCATTTATATCAAATATCTCTTTTTCATTTGGGTGTGACCAACCAAGAAGCGCAAGATAGTTTAGTATTGCTTCAGGAACATATCCTTCTTCCCGGTACCAATTAACATTGGTATGCCCATGTCTTTTGCTGAGCTTTGACTTATCTTTATTTCGAAGATCTGGCGTATGATAAAAAAGTGGAATATCCCATTCAAAATACTTATACAGCAATATGTGTTTTGGTGTTGAACTAATCCATTCTTCTCCGCGAATTACATGTGTTATACCCATTAGATGATCATCAACAACAACTGCTAAGTGATATGTTGGAAAACCGTCAGACTTAAGCAGTACCTGATCTGTAACTTGTTCAGAAGCAAAGGTTATATCTCCTCTAATTTCATCTTTAAACGTTATTTGTGTATTTTTTGGCACTTTCATGCGAATAATCCACTCACCACTTTCAATCATTTCTTCAATAGAAATTGGCGGTTTTTGATTTGTTACAACTTCTTGACTAGTGTCAACTTTTTTTGCATAGTCTTTCTTAATACCTGCGTTTGCTTTTGGATAATATGAATAATACGCATGACCTTTATCTAGAAGTTCTGTAACATATTTTCTATACAACATCAATCTTTCAGACTGCCTATAAGGACCAAATGCTCCAAGTTTTCTTGGACTTTCATTTTCAGTAAGTCCACTCCAATCTAAAATAGAATAAATAACTTCTTCTGCTCCTTCAACAAATCGTGTTCGATCAGTATCTTCAATCCTTACGATAAATGCACCATTTTCTTTTTTTGCTGGAGCAAAATTGAAAAGTGCCTGATACAGTGTGCCAATGTGTGGATAGCCTGTTGGACTTGGAGCAATACGAGTTCGAATTTTTTGTTCTTTAACCATACCTCCATTGCATTTTAACTTATCTATTACTTATACTCAATATATGCCCACACTTCATGACGCAACAGAAGAGACAAAAAAATTACTTTTATATGGAGGCATAGGAGTAGCTGTTTTAATACTGATTGTCTTTATTATAAAAGCGTACATAAGTACGATCAAGACTCCTCCAACACCACCAACAATGTGTTATGGTAAAGTACCACTTCCACAGTTACCACAAAACGCAACATACGCCAAATTAACATATCATTTGCAAACAATTTCAGGAAATCTACCATATTTCTCTACTAAAATCTTTGTCCCAAGAATCGCAACTCCACAACCAGACCTTTTAGCTTTAGATAACGCATCAAATAGCGCAACTGCGATGGGATTTACTCTTCCACCAGTTGAAATTTCAAATAATACATTTGAATGGACCAAAGATGCGCAGCTGACAAAAACACTGCAAATTAATGTGCTAAGTCATAACTTTTTTCTTAACTCAACGTTTTTAGGAGATCAAACTGTTGCCTCTGGTGTCAATTTGCCAGCAGATTCAGATGCAAATGGAATTGTCCAAGCGTTCTATACAAATGTTCTTTCTGGTTTAAATGACACTATTGCAAGTAGTATTGATGTTGCCGATCCAGTAATTACCCATTATCAATTACAAAATAATACGTTGTCGCTATTAACAAATGATGCGTTTACACCTCAAATAATTAGAGTTGATTACAATCAGAATCCTATTCAAAATTGCTATATTGATGCAAACGGATCATCTAAAAGTTGCCCGATATATTATTCCAATTATCCAAATACAACGGTTAATGCAATAATTGGTGCTGAAAATCAAGTTGATGACGCTGATGTGCCAACGTTAAATATCATTCAAAGTGAGTATTTTCCCGTAAATATAGCAAATACATCATGTTCTGATTCATCTATGCAGGCAACATATCCTCTACGTTCTGTGCAAGATGCTTATTCTGATCTAATAAAGGCTGTAGCACACAAAACAGCAATAGTTTCGTATAGTGGTTCAAACAATCAGGTTGTCGTCACTGATGTAAAACTAGCTTATCTATCAGTAGATAAAGAAGGACAACAATATCTACTACCCGTATATGTCTTCTTAGGACAGGATAATTTTGTAGCTTTTGTATCAGCTATTACGGACGAAGCGACACAAATGTGACGTTATTATTTATCATTTGAAGTAGCTTTTCTGTATCCAAAAATCTATCCTGACTTCTTAAAACCACTATTATAAAAGTGTGTCCTCGCTCAACTTTTGAAGTAACTAATACACCTTCTGCCTCATCAGTAAATCCAGTCTTGATACCATTTACTCCTTGGCTTCCTAATAACTTATTTAAGTTTGTTAATGAATGAGTTTCGTTTCCGGTAATATTACTTATTTTTTTATACTTTGTCCCAACCACCTGTTTAAAAAATGGAACTTCCATCGCTTTACCTGCAAGTATAGATAAGTCAAAGGCGCTAGTAACATTGTTTGTTGATAGACCATCCACATCCTCATAATAAGTATTGTTCATATGCAAGCTTTTTGCCGTGGCATTCATTTGTTGAATAAATGCACTCATACCACCTGGATAATTTTGCGCTAACATTACTGCTACATCATTTCCAGATGGCAACAATAAGCCATACAACGCTTGCTCAAACGTCATTCTTTCTCCAAGGGTTAAGCCTGCAATTGATCCATCAACAGGAAATGTCTCATCTGTTAAAATAGAATTTTTTTTATAGTAAGAAAGAGCAACCATTGCTGTCATAATTTTTGTAGAAGAAGCCATCGGAAGAACCTGGTTGTCATTTTTATAATACATAATAATATTGGCATCTGAATCTACTACAATTGCAGATTCTGCAGAAATATCAGGTACTGCTATTTTTTTATACATAGGGTATGCTGCGGGCGAAGGAAAAATTTGAGGAAGAGTTTTAAGAGCAATAGCTGGTTTATGCTTTGTTACAACGCTATCAGTTAAGATAAGAAGAAAAAGTAGTAATACTAAATTACCAAAAAGAAGAATAAAAAAGACCGTATAAGCAATTTTTTTACGACTTTTTTTTGATTTCTTTTTTAGAGAATCGTTCATCAACTCGTTCCATATCTCGAGGATATACTGCAGCTTCTCGAATATTTCCTAGTTCTAGCAGTTGCATAGTCAAACGCTCGAGACCAAAAGAAAATCCACCTTCTTTTGGCATTCCATATTGAAATGCTTGCAAATACATTCCGAAATTTGAAACATTCATTCCTCTACTTTTGATTGCATTTACAAGCTCTTTATAATCATTTACCCTTTGAGATCCTGATAGTACTTCTCGGCCTCTAAAAAGTAGATCATATGAGAGGGAAAGCTCTTTATTTTTTGGATCAACGTGTGTATAAAATGGCTTCTTTTTTAATGGAAAATGAGTGATTGTTACAAAATCTGACGCATGTTCTTCTTTTGCCCATTTACATATTTCAATCTCATCTTCTGGGTTTAAATCTTGTTCTTTGGAAAGATCTCGACCTGTTCTTTTTGTGATAATATCTTGTGTTTCTTTTAGCGTTAAGCGAGGTATATGCGCTGGAATTAATGGTGCCGAAACTCCATACATTTCCAATATATCCTTATGTTTTTCAGAGGCAATCTGTAACATTTTAGTACCAACGTGTTCTAATGTATCTAATAACTCATCAAATTCCATAAACCCAAGCTCCATATCAATTTGGGTAACTTCTGAAAGATGTCTTGTTGTTACAGATGGTTCTGCGCGATATGCATGTGCAATGGTATGTACACGTTCAAACATTGGAACAAGCATTTGTTTATATAGTTGCGGGCTTTGTGCAAGATACGCTTTATGAGAATAATAATCTATAGAAAATACATCAGCGCCTCCCTCAGTTGAAGAAGCTACGATAGTTGGAACAAATACTTCCGTACTACCAAGTTCCTCAGCAATTTTCCTAAATGCGTCTACAATTTCTGCTTGTAAGGTAAAAATCGCTGCGATTTTAGGATGACGTATGGTTAGCGAACGATAATCAAGAAGTGTTGGCAACTCTAAATGAAGTGATTCAACGCCCATATCAAAAGGCAAGGTTTCTGCTTTTTGTTCTACAATAATTTCTGTTGCTTCAAGTTCAACACTTCCACTTTTCATTTTAGTGTTTATTAGCTTGTCTGGTCGCTTATTAATGTTTCCAATTACAGAAATAACATCTTCACTTCTTAGTGTTGAAGCAGTAGAATGCGATTTTTCTGATACGGCAGGATTTACGACAACCTGCAATAACCCTGTTCTATCTCGTACATCTAGAAAAATAAGTTTTCCATGATCTCTTCTTGCCCTTACCCATCCACTTATTAGAACTTCAGACCC
Source organism: Candidatus Levyibacteriota bacterium (assembly GCA_003152105.1). Lineage (GTDB taxonomy): Bacteria > Patescibacteriota > Microgenomatia > Levybacterales > UBA12049 > PALSA-1332. The sequence goes on along the minus strand of PLZJ01000002.1, from coordinate 436,093 downwards.
AACATGATTTGGCGTGTCATCGGATAATATTCGTTTATTTTTCATAGTATAATCTGATCCTAATCATACACGTTCTGAGGCTTCTTGACAAGTATAACGCCACAAAATTATATACTTTTTCAAAGTAAATTTTACAGCAATTAATTATATGTTCGCAATCAATAAAAGTTTTTGATCAAGTTAGCTGTATGTCTTTTAATTTTAGTTGAAGAGAAATTTTAGAATTCCACGTATTTTCAGAAAGCGTAAACACGATTGAAACAGAATCGCCTCTTTGAAGATCTGAAGCCAGTTCAGTCATACCAAATCCAATTGCTTCAATAACTTCGGAATCATTTGACTTAAGTTGTAGTTTAATATGTTGCCTTTCTGTTCCTACATATTTAACATCTACTACCGTAGCAGCATAACTAACAAATACTGGTTCTGGATTACCCATACCAAACGGAGACAATTGTTGTAATGCATCAAAAAGTTGTTTGGTAAGTAATGAAAAAGGTATTTCTGCATCTACTGTTAATGAACGGATCGTATGAGCAGTTGTTATGGCTTCAATGGCGTTTTTTTCTAGAAATGCACTAAGATCTCCTATTTTTGCAGTCTCAACGGTAAATCCCGCTGCCATTGGATGACCTCCAACATCAATGAGATATTCTTTCGCAGTCCGTATAAACGAAACAATATCAAATCCTTTTACTGATCTTGCTGATGCCTTACTTTCCTTCTCTCCAATTGCTATAACTATTGATGGAAGATAAAATTCCTCGACGAGTCTTCCTGCTACAAGACCTATTATTCCTTGTTGATAACTTTGATCGGAAATAATAAGTATTTTTTTACTAATATGCAGATTGCTCACTTTTGCTTTTGCATGAGCAATAGCACTTTTTGTGAGATCTTGTCTTTCTTTATTAATCTGACTAACGGTTTGAGCAAGTGTGTTTGCTCGATTTTGATCGTTTGTACAAAGTAAACGCAGACTATCCATAGCATTTTCAAGTCTACCCATTGCATTTAATCTCGGAGCAATCATATGTCCTACTTCATAAACACCGATCGATTCTGTTTTAATTCCTGCTTCCTTAAACAAAGCAAGTAGGCCAAGTCGAGACGTGTGCTGAAGTTCTTTTAATCCTAGTTTTACAATTATCCTATTTGCACCTTGTAAAGGAACCAGATCTGCGATGGTACCAAGCGCAGCCAATTCTAAATGTTCTTTTAGATTTTCGTTGTCATTAAATTCTTTTGATAATAAATAGGCAACACCCGCACCACAAATCATTGTTGTATGAACTATCGCATGAGCTTTGGGAAGCATAAATGCATTTGTATCTGGTACATGATGATCAGTAATTATCACATCAATTCCTTTTTTGTTTGCGTATTCAACTGCATCTTGCGCCACAATTCCATTGTCTACCGTAATAATTAGTTTTGTTTCTTTATTTTCAGAAAGCAAATTGTCAATTCCTTTAATAGACAATCCATAGCCCTCATCAATTCTATGAGGAATATACGGAGTAACATTTTTGCTTTTTCGATATAAGGTTTCCCAAAGTATTGCAGTTCCTGTAATCCCATCTACATCATAATCACCATAAACAACAATATTTTCTTTTTGTGACAGCGCAAAATTAATTCTTTTTACGGCTTTTGCCAGTTGTTTTTTATCAATGCCCACATTTGATGAGGTTAAATTTTCAAGTTTTGGATGTAAAAATGATGCAATCTCAGCCTCAGATGTAATATTTCTATTTTTAAGTAATAATTTTACGATTTCTCCGCTTGTAGTTTTTTTGGTGATAGGCGACTTAGAAAGTATGTTCAAAAGTTTTTGAGTTTGCATGCAATATACCCTTTAATTGTTTGCTATACTATAGCAGATATGGAACACATTTTTCCAAAACAAATACAACGTCATTATGAAAAACTTATACAAAACGGCTATGAGGCATTCTTTGTAGGGGGAAGTACAAGAGATATATTATTAAAACGAGAAGTTAAAGATTATGATATTGCAACAAATGCTACACCTACCCAAATACTGGAATTATTTCCTGATGGCTTTTATGACAATACATATGGAACAGTTGGCGTGCCTTTTGAGGAAGGAGAAAAAAAATACATTGCGGAAATTACTACTTATCGAAGCGAGGGCATTTATCAGGACCATAGACACCCAAAAGATGTTACATGGGGTACATCGATAAATCAAGATTTAAAACGCCGTGATTTTACTGTTAATGCAATTGCTGCAAAACTAGAAAATGGAAAACTCCAGCTGACAGATCCATTCAATGGACAAAAAGATATTGAGCATAAAATCATACGTGCTGTTGGCGTGCCTCTTGAGCGTTTTGAAGAAGACGCACTTCGTCTCATTAGAGGCATAAGACTTGCTACTCAACTTGGTTTTGAAATTGAAGAAAAAACACTTTCTGCAATAACACATCATGCACCCCTTCTTGCCTCGATTGCACAAGAAAGAATTAAAGAAGAGCTACAAAAAATTCTTGAAAGCGAACATGCATATGATGGGATTATGCTTTTGAAAAATACGAATTTATTAGAAGTAATTCTGCCAGAATTATTACTTGGTGTTAATGTTTCACAAGTTAGACCAGGTAGACATCATACAACAGATGTTTTTACACATAATATGCTATCTTTAAAATTTTGCCCATCCAATAATTGGCTGGTTAAATTTGCAGCACTCATACATGATATTGGTAAACCAAAGGTTGCGAGCGTTGATCAAGAAGGGTTTATTATTTTTCATAATCACGAAATAGTTGGAGCTAAAATGGCAGAACATATTGCAGAACGCCTTCGATTTTCAAATAAAGAAAAAGATAAAGTTGTTTCGCTGGTGAGATGGCATATGTTTTCACTTGAAGAACATTCAACCGATGCGGCTATTCGACGATTTATTAGGAGAGTTGGCGTTGAATATATACAAGACATACTAGATCTTCGTATCGCAGACAGACTAGGAAGTGGTTCAAAGGAAGATAGCTGGAGATTTAGCAAATTTCGGGCTCGTATTGAAGAACAATTACAACCCGCTCCTTTTTCCTTAACAGACCTTGCTATCAATGGAAATGATTTAATGAAGGAGCTATCTTTATCTCCTAGTAAACAAATTGGCATATTGCTTGCAAAATTATTCAATGAAGTTGATGAGGATCTTTCTAAAAATACCAAAGAATACCTTTTAAAACGTGCAAAAGAGTTAAACGCTGCGTAACTGTGTTACAATACATCTATGAATAAGGCAAAACTCCAAGAGCAACTTATCTTAGCATTAAAAGCTCATGATGATATAAAAAAATCTACATTACGAATGCTTATTTCTGCAATTGGCTACTACGAAATTCAAAAAGGCGGCGCAGGATATGTTGCAACCGATGAAGATGTTTTAGCAGTTATTCAAAATGAAGCAAAAAAACACCGAGACTCAATCGAACAGTTCAAATTAGCAAATAGAACTGATCTTGTGGATAAGGAACAAGCTGAACTTGCTATTCTCGAAACTTACTTACCTCCACAAATGAACGAGCAACAGATTTCGAAACTCGTTGAAGAAGCTATAGAAAAAACTGGTGCATCTTCTCTATCGGATATTGGAAAAGTCATGGGAGTGTTAATGAGTGAAGTTAAAGGAAAAGCAGATGGAACACTTGTTAGTAACATCGTAAAAGAAAAATTATCCAAACCGTAATACTTTATTTATTCTTTTTTTGACTTCTTCGCTCACTCCATTCTTGCCATAGTACAAGAAGAGGAGCTGCATTAAATATTGAAGAATATGTTCCAGATATTACTCCTATTAATAATGCGACGATAAACCATCTTGTACTTTGCCCTCCAAAAAGCAACAATCCAATTAGAACTAAAATAACAGTTAATGATGTGTTCAAAGATCTTGATAAGGTCTGCAATATAGACGCATTAACAACATTACTAAAAGATCCCCCTCCTAAACGTCTTAAATTTTCTCGTATTCGGTCAAAAACAACAATTGTGTCATGAACGGAAAATCCTATTACTGTAAGTACAGCTGTCACAAATAATGAATCTACTTCTACGTGGAAAAAATGTCCAAGAATTGAAAAAATTCCAAGCAGCACAAGTACATCATGTAAAAGCGCTGCGATAGCACTTACCCCAAACCTCCAACTGCTCGCAGGTTTTGGTACTTTCCTAAATGCATATGCGATAAATAACACTATAAGCACAGAAGCAAGTAAAACTGCCAAGATAGCATTTCGGGTAATCTCAGCACTTATAACAGGTCCAATTGTTTCAAAAGTACCCTCTGAAAAACTACCTGTTACACTATGTAGTTTGTTAATAATTAATTGATGCGTTTTTGTATCCATCAAAGCAGTTCGTATAACTGCTTCGTTTCCTGACACTTGAATTGTGCTTACTTCAACTTTTTCTGAACTAATTGTTTTAGAAATTAACTGTTTTGTTTGATCAGAAATTGGAATTTTATAATCAAGAATGATACTAGACCCACCAACAAAATCAATAGATGGATTTAAACCCCATAACAATAATGAAATAAGTCCAGGCACTATAACAATTAGTGAGAGCAAAAAAAACCATTTTTTCTTACCAATAATATCTATCATATTTTATGCTTTATATAATAATCTTAAAAATGTTCTTGTAACAATAATAGCTGAAAACATAGATACAATTACACCAATAGCAAGGGTTAGCGCAAAACCTCGAACTATTCCTGTTCCAAATTTATACAAAATAGCAGATGTTATTAAACTAGAAATATTGGAATCTCGAATAGACGTCCACGCTCTAGAAAATCCTAACTCAATAGCAGTTTCCCTACTTCTTCCCGCACGCATTTCTTCCCGCATGCGTTCAAATATTAATATATTCGCATCAACTGCCATACCAATCGATAAAATAAACCCAGCAATTCCCGCAAGCGTAAGCGTTACTGGAATTAATTTAAATATAGCAATTACAACAAGCGTGTAAAGCGTAAGCGCAAGACTTGCTATCATCCCTAAACGTCCATAAAGAAGACACATAAATAGAATAATTACAATAAATCCAAGTATTCCTGCGAATAAGCTAGCATTTAAAGAAGACTGACCAAGAGTTGCGCCTATTGCTTGTTGAGATAATATAGAAAGGGGGACGGGAAGCGCACCTGCTTGAAGAGCAGTTGCTAGTAAATTTGCTTCATCAGTTGTAAAGCTTCCCGTAATAACAGCATTACCTGTTAAAATCGGCTGATTTACTGTAGGAGGCGGATTTTCAAGTAATTGATTATCTAAAACCATTGCAAGTGGCTTACCTACATTTCGTGTGGTAATATCGGCAAACTTCTTTGTACCATCAGGGGTAAAAGTTAATTGCACTTGAGGCTGTGCGTTATTCTGAGCAAATGTTACACTCGCACCAGATAAATCATTCCCCGTTAAGTTTGTTTTATGCGCGTGAGGTAAGTACGAAAGTATTCCTGATGGAACGGAACTTGCGCTTGGCGTTGCACTATTTGCAGCCCCCTCTTCCCAAAATGTTAGCTGCGCTGTGGCACCAATTAACTGAACAGCCTGATTAATGTCGGTTACGCCGGGCAACTCAACATCTATACGTCTTTGAGAGCCAACTTGAGACGTTTGCACAACTGGCTCAGAAACACCAAGCGCATTAACTCTTCGCTCAATAACAAGTTGAGCTGATGAAAGTGCCTGATCTTGCTGGCTTGCCGGAATTCCTTTCATGTTTGCAAGAAGCGTTACGCTCGTACCTCCTTGAAGATCAAGACCTTTCTTAAAAGCTAAATCTCGCTGAATACCAAATGGACCGAAAATAAGCTCAGGATTAAATCCTTGTATTGATTGGTTTATGACAAGTTGCTTATTAATTAAGGGTATTTTGGAGTTAACGCTAACAGTAATTATTCTTGGTAAATCTATAAGCACTGTAATAATAGTTAATGCTATAATTAACCAGAGTGTAAATCTTACGTGTTTCCTCATGCTAGTAAACTCTCCTCATCCCCAATGAGCATGACACGGGAACCTTGAAGAATTTCAAGAATAAATGGATCTCTTTTTTTCTTTCTAAACGTAAATTCATCTTCAGTCATTGCTGTGTAATTTATTTCTCTATTTAATCTAGATTCTTCTGTTCTAACAAGTTGAGCAAGTTCAGGTAAAACAATGGTTCCAACTACAATAAAATCTACATCAGCGTCTTCTTTTTTAATTCTTCTTGCAAATTTTCCAGAAAACATTGCATACTTTATTTTTCCGATCCTTGCTCTATTCTTGTACACTTCACTTCCTAGTCCTATCGTTTTTGAACCAAGCTCTATTAAATCATAATAAAAAGGGTATGTCTTATTTAAAAAATAATAAACTCTATTTGCTCTTGGTTCTTTTTGTAAAATTCCTTTTTTTTCTAAATAAAACAACTCTCTACGCACTGCATTAATTTCATCTCCAGTTTTTCTTACTAATTCCCGGACGTGATACATCTCCTGTGGTGTGGTCAAAAAAACGTTCAACAACTTTACTCGAGATTTGGAGGTTATAAGATCTTCTAGCATAGTAACAATGTGCATATTGTATTGCAACAATACACAATTGTAAAGGAGTTTTTTACAATGAAATATTACTTTTTATGTGCGCGATTCCTATCTTATTGAGTACTGAAAGCTCCTTCTGCTGGAGAATATATCTCAAACCACATCAGTCCTTTATTAAACACCATTGGATTCCCATTTTGATCTGTAAGTAACGTTCGAGAAGTTCGATCTGCTTTACTCCATGTTCCATCAACTTCTTTACCATCTAAGAAAAACATAGCTTTTCCCGTTCCAGTATCTCCATATAATTGGTGTACACCATCTGTATAGCCGTCATTTACATCGCTTTCAGTCATCTGGAGAACTATTACGTTTTTAGCCGAAATTTGTTTCTCCGTATCACGGTCAATATATGGCTTCCCGTTTCCATCATTACGAAGATAGGAGTCTGTTGCTTTATCAAATTTCCAATTTACTGTGTAATCTTGCTGAGATGACCAAAACTCTATGTGAAGCGCGTTAATACTTCCAAAGCTTGTTGCATCGTTTTTAAATTTATATGGAATGAAGTTTTGATCCCATGATACTCCTTTTGCGGTATTTGTAATGCCTCTTGTGCTTGCCGCGTAACTCCATAACTGATCAGTATTTGAATAATCAGTGTGTTCGTATGCCACGTCTCGACCGACACGGTTATAATCTCTTACAAATACCGGTGCGCCAACTGAAAGTCCTGAAATATCATTAAATCCACCCCAACCATAGCTTTCAATTTGCCCAAGAGCATCAGCCTCTCCCGGTTCATTTGCTCCTCCTACGTGCACATAAAGTGGATATGCGCCATACTCAGAAATCCAATCAAGAAAATAGGTTCTAGAAGATCGAACAGGACCAACAATACCAGGATCCTGACAATAAAATATAGAAAGAGTTCTCGTAATTCCCCCTTCGGCTACTGCTTCATATATAACGTCAGCATAAGACCATCCAGATTGAGGACGAGCATCAATTTCATTCTCAATCATGATACCCATAGGCGCATGTTTTTCCCACCAATCTTTTTCTTGTTTTGAATACATAGCTCCATTTAAGGGACAACTTTCAGTTTTTGGGAGTGAAGAATCGAATTGTACAGATCCGTTTTTTAGAAGTGCTGGTTGATAGGCAAGTCCGCCTCCGGCAAGAGGACTATTATTAAAAATCGCATAAGAAGCAATAGTTGCCGCAGCAAATACAATAACACCAATAACGACTCTGATAAAAGTATTCCTATCCATTATTTTACTATTATTGCAGATTTTACTGCTTTTTGCTCTTCTTCTGATAAAGCATGTTCAGTCCCTTTACCGTCCACAACTCGCTTTGCATACCATCTGGTACCAGAACGAGAATATAAACCTGTTAGTAATATACCAGTATTTCTGTTATCCAGTAAAGCGAGAATAAAACTTTGCTCTCCTCCTGTATCTTTGAATGGATTAAATCTTGCTAACCCAATTTTTTGTAAATGATACAGGCTATCTTCTTCTATCTTATCATACTTTGTTTTAAGAAATGCAAGATTGCTTTTTGAAACTTCTTGATTTTTTAAAATATCTTCAAGGATATTTTTAAGCTTTTTTTCATCAGATCCTCCAATTAACGTATTGTAATGATTATACAATTGCCAAAAGAAAATCGAAATAAAAATTGCCCAGATGAATAGAAGAATTATCCCTGCCAGGGCAATGTTAAACAACATATCTATCTCATCTTAGCCTCTTGACAGCTATGTGTCAATAGTGTAACCTACCCTTCTAGATGGCTAAAAATAAGAAAACGAAAAAGCAAAAAATAATTGCGGATCTTCGTCGTCAGCTTTCTAATTCTCAAACAGCTGAGCTAATTTCACCGGTAAATTCGCCAAAACAAACTACTCACCAACAACAAGTAACGCATACATATAATGCACCCGCGCAACAAGTAGTTGTTAAAAAATCTTCGTACGAATTACTCTATCCTTTTGTTTACAAAGATTTACAAAAAACAGCGTTTGTAACATTTGGGATATTACTAGCAGATTTCGTACTCTATTTTATTTTGAATAACCACGTAATGGGTTTGTCCAACGCTGGTTAAATTTGTTTTTGAAAGGAGGTGGAATAAATAATGGCTCAAATGTATTGTGTTAAATGTCGCGCAAAGCGAGAAGATCCAAATGCAGAAAAAGTTACCATGAAAAATGGAAAACCTGCATTAAAAGGAAAATGTCCAGTTTGTAATACAGGAATGTATAAAATTGGTGCAGCTTAAGTTATATATTCTTCGAAGGAATAATTATTCCTTCATAGGAAACGCAAACAAACCTCTTGCATCCCTTTCGAGAGGTTTGTTTTTTTATGGGCTAGACATTATTCACAACAAGGATCTTTGTATCCACAATTTTTACAAACTGCGTCCCTAGTTCCTGGCATATCACCCATGTGAGTTTTACAAACTGGACAAAGCTGTATGCGAACCGAGTTAATATACTCAAACTCAAATACGCTCTCGGTTGTTGAACTGCTACTTTTTAACATATTGCAATAATAAGCTAAATTAATATATTGAACACTATATTTACTTAGTAAAATAATGGTTATTGAATATATTTATTACTCTATATGTTAGCTATTATGATATAGTTTATAGTAACTTTTATGATGCGAAATTGCAAGAGAGGTATTAATGATAAGAAGCTAATTCACTTCCGGTGGCTTTATCTAAATTTTCAATTTCACCATCTTTAATTGGTTGATTATGTTCTTTAAGCGGAATTTCTTTTAACAAATATGAAAGCCCTATTGCAAGTAAAAGTAAAAGTGTAGCTATTGCGTATATTTCTGCTATCGATGAAGAAAGAGCAATTCTAACTTTCTCAATAAATGAACTAAAAGAAAGCAATGCGAATTTATTAATCGGATTTGGTAGTTTTGCGAGTTGAGATGTAGCTTGTTTTGAATTTGCAACTAATAACTGTATTTGATTTATAGACAAATGTTCAATATTTATAGATGAAATATATTTCCCATATGTTGAAATAAAAATATCTCCTGATAAATTGGAAAGTTTTTGATGTAGTGCATTATTAACTATACTCCCCATAACTGCAGTACCGACAGTCCCTCCAATACTTCGAAAAAGTTGCGTTGAAGCCGTAACTACACCTAATTTTGAATGATCAAATGCATTCTGCACAATTACTGTAAATAACGGTAAAGTAATTCCCATTCCTATTCCTGAAATAATCATAAACAAAGCTAAAGAATATGGACTTGTATGAATATCCATTCGAGAGAGAAGAAATACGCCAAGTGTCATCATCTCAATTCCGAAAATAATAAGAGATTTATAAGTTCCTCTATGCGAACTGATTTGTCCAGAAACCACACTTGCAATTACTAGTCCGAGTGTTAAAGGTGTTAAAATTGCACCAGAATTGGTTGCAGAAATACCTAGCACAATTTGTGCAAATAGAGGTATGTATAAAATTATGCCAAACATTGCTACTCCTGAGATAAAAACAAGTATCATTGAGGTAGTAAAAATAGGATTTTGAAATAAAGTTAAAGGAATTATTGGATCTTCTGCTTTCTTTTCATTAGCAATAAAAGCACATAAAGAGAAAAATGATAAAACAAACAGTCCTATTTCTTGCCAAGACTGCCAAGCATATTGGCTACCTCCCCAAACAAAACCGAGTAATAGTGAAATTAACGTGAGCGTTAAAAAAATAGCTCCTATGTAGTCAATACTTTTTTCTCTAGCATGAGTAATAATTTTGGGCATTAAGAAATAAATAAATGCAAAAGATAGTATACCGATAGGAATATTTATAAAGAAATTCCACCTCCAAGAAATATGATCAGTAAAGTAACCTCCTAATGTTGGCCCAACAACCGAGGCAAGTCCCCATGCGCCAGCGAATAACCCTTGCCACCTTGATCTCTCTGCGGGAACAAACAAGTCACCTATGATTGCAAATGAATTTGCCATAATAGAACCAGCACCTATTCCTTGAACTGCTCTAGCAAGTATCAATTCAATCATATTTTGAGATACACCTGAAAATATTGATCCTATCAGAAAAATTACGATTGCCAATAAATAAAATATTCGTCTCCCATAAATATCTGATAATTTTCCATATATTGGCACAGTAATAGTTGCAGCAAGCATATAGGCGGTAAAAATCCACGTTAACTTATCAAATCCATTAAATTCTGCAACGATCTTAGGAGTTGCTGTAGCAACGATAGTTTGATCAAGAGCGGCTAAAAATAACGCAGACATTGCGCCAATCATGATTAGCAGCTTTTGTTGTTTTGTTAGTTTTACTAAATCTGTCATATGCCAATAAGTATGCTATTGTAGCAAAAATTGGTTGTTCTGAGAAGCGTAAGCAGCTAAAGGAAGCTAATAACCTGTGTAATGATCCAATTTATATACCTTAACTACTGAAACATTCCATGATCCAACAATATTTGCTCTTCCAAACCCAGCTACCTCCCATAATGAATATCCAAGTGGAGAACAAGGCAAACTTTCACAAACCACAAGCAACTGACTGGTAACAGATTTTCGCATAGGATCCTGCGAGGGATTTAATATTGTTACCGGAGGGTGGTTTTCAATAGTGAAATAGTATCTGTATGCATAATCGGAATTTCCTCCAGTAATTAATGCAAAATTAAACGGCTTATTATCAGTTTTTGAAAGTACAAAATCAGCAATAGTTTTTGCTTGATCTTTTTGGTGATTTGCTTGTTTAAATATTGGATCTGCACGATATAAGCTAAAAAGAAAAAGCAAGAAAAATATTATAAGTATGATAGATTTCTTAACTGGATTTTGTTTTGCATTTTTATACAATAGAGCAAGTCCACCGCCAAATAACATAAAGGGTAATGGATAAAGAAACTCGAAATAATAATCGTAAATTTGCTTCTTATAAAATCCAAAGAGTAAAATACTAATAAATAACCAAAATAATAACAAATAAAACATTTGCTTATTCTTAATTTTAAATAATGCAAATATTGAAAAAATGCCTATCAATACTCCTACCGCACCCCAAATTATAAGAATGGTTATACTATATAGCTTTAGATCTTGAGCGAGAGGGAAATCAACCATAAGACGCGCAAATAAACGAAATAAAACAGTAAACACAATTGTTACATAATTACCTCCAGGTCCGGCATCTTTGGAAGCAAATATAAACATAATAATATTTCTCGTATTTAAGAAGTTATGTCTAACTTCAAAAAGCAAAAAGGGTGAAAATGAAATTATAAAGCCTACAAAAATACTTACATAGCTTTGTAAAATCATACGTATGTTTTTCGACTTACTTGGATTTAATTTATATATTCCAAATGCGGTGTAAAGCAGGATGACAACTCCAACAAACACTTCAAGGTAATGAAGTTGCATGCAGATTCCATACAATAATCCAACTATAAAGAAGTATTTTTGTTTTCTATTGTTTACTGATTTATAAAGCAAGTACAAAAGAATTAATGTTGCTATCGGCATTAAGTTAGGATTCCAAGAAGATTGAGAATATTGAATAACTAGTGGAGATACAGCATACAATGCGCTAGCAAAAAGTCCAGCTGGTTTACCAAAAAATTCATTAGTTATTTTATATACAAAATAAACGGTGAGAATCCCAAAAAAAGCAATCATTACTGCTGGTCCAACTGGATCATAATTAAAAAGAAGTAAAAATGGAGCAATTAAGTAGTAGTAAAATGGCCCTAAGAAAAAACCTCCTACAGAAGAAGTTGGACCAAGCAATGTTAAGTGTCCATGCAGTATGTTATATGCTGTTAAAACATCTCTGCCCTCATCTCCAAGAAATACTAAGAATCCATTAATATTATACAAACGGAGAAATGCCGCAAGAAGTAAGATTGCACTAATAATTACAGACTCTTTAGTGAGTTGAAGTTTTTTTATCATGCTTTAAATAGCGTGTTTTCCAAATTAACATATTGTAAATAATATAATTCAAGGGAATCACAAGAAATATAATTGTAGGGAATAATATTAGAATTCTTGTAGGTAAGCTATGCGAAAAGAGACTAATATTTTCCCCAAAAAGCCTTACACCAAGATATACTGCAAATGTTTGTATTGCAATTGATAATAGAGAGGCTAAATTAAATTTTATTGCTCTAATGACAAACGGTGATGTTTGTTTTAAATGTCTTGTATCATTAAAGGTCCAGAAATTATTGAATAAAAAGTTAGAAACTATTGCTGCTTCTGCTCCAAATCCAGCTCCTATACCATTTGATACAGCTCCAAGATTTTGAACATTTAAAAAGGGGAAGTGAATTGATGAAACCAGCATTGCTAGAAATATTGCCAAACCAGTTCTAATAGTACTTTCTTGAACAATAATTTGAACTACGAACCCTGTCCCTCCTACAAATAAAAATTTGATAATACGCATTGATTCTCGCAGTCGTAATGTAAAAATTACTTTTAAAGAATCGTAAATGTCATTTGTCTCCATTTTACTTTTCCCTGCACTTCTCTCATAAAATATGATTGGTATTTCCTTTACCTTTGCACCAAGTAGTACAATTTCAAATAATATTTGTAGCTTATATGCATAATTTCTTGAAATGAGATGATCTAGATCAACTTGTTTTAAGAATGAAGTCTTGGTTAATTTGAAACCAGAAGTCATGTCATGAATAGAAAATGTAAAAAGAACTATTCTTGCCAATAGACTACCAAAAAAGCTTTTTATTTTTCTGTTTAATCCCCATTCCTTAGGAATTTGCCCACCTTTAATATACCGACTTCCAATAACATAATCATACCCTTGATCCATTGCTGCAACTAATCTTGGAATATCATGCGGATCGTGCTGAAAATCTGCGTCAAATTCAATTACAGCTTCAGCATTTAATGTGTTCATAGCGTAATGCATAGCACGGATATATGCTGATCCCAAGCCTTCCTTTTTTCCTTCTAACAAATGGATATTGCTCCATTTTTTAATTGATTTTTCTACTTCCTCTTTGGTCCCGTCTGGTGAAGTATCGTCAGCAACTAAAATATGCATATTATGATTTTGAATTTTTGGGAATACCTCATTCTCCAAAAGAGGTAACATCTTCTCTATGTTTTCCTTCTCGTTATATGTTGGTATCATTACTACTATTTTCATACTTAAACAGACTTATTAAAATATTCTATTGTTTTTTTTAATCCCTCCTCAAGTGTAACAGATGGAACATATCCCAATCTATCCTTAGCATTTGAAATATCTGGTTTACGTTGCTTTGGATCATCTTGAGGCAAATCCTCATATACAAAATCGACTTTTGAACCAGTAAGTTCCTTAATAAGAGTGGCAAACTCAAGGATTGTTTTTTCAATTGGATTTCCGATATTAAAAACTCCTCCCTTCTGACCATCTGTGAACATAGTTTTAATCAATCCAGAAACAGTATCCGATACATAAGAAAAGCTCCTTGTCTGATCACCTTTACCATATATTGTTAATGGCTTATTCTGTAAAGCTTGGATAATAAAATTTGACACAACTCTACCATCATCTTCTCTCATATTTGGTCCGTATGTATTAAATATTCTCACAATTCTTGCGTCTACGTCATACTTTCTCACAAAAGCCATTGTTATCGCTTCACCGAATCTCTTTCCTTCATCATACACTGATCGCGGCCCATTCGGATTTACATTCCCGAAATAACTCTCAACTTGAGGTGAAATTGATGGATCTCCATATACTTCAGATGATGAGGCATAAAGAAATCGCGACTTATTTTTTAATGCAAGATCTAACAATTGATGAGTGCCAAAAGAATTCACTGATAAGGTTTCAATTGGGTTTGAAAGATAGCTAGTTTTACTATATTTATTTGGCGAAGCTGGTGAGGCAAGATGAAAAATAAAATCAATAGCTTCCAATTTAGACGCAATTGCATCAATTGGCTTAGTTATATCATACTCAATAAGTGAAAAATTACTATTTGATTCATGTGCTTTAATATTTACTTTTCTTCCACTTAAGAAATTATCCAGACAGATAACTTGATAATTTTGAGAAAGCAAAAATGCGCATAGGTGTGATCCAATAAACCCTGCTCCACCTGTTACGAGGACTTTTTGCATATTACATTGTTTTCTTTTCTTTTTCTATGTCAGCTTTTACCATCATTTCAACAAGTTCAGGGAAACTTGTTTTCGGTTGCCATCCTAATTTTTCTCTAGCTTTTGAATAATCTCCTATTAAATTATCAACTTCAGCTGGTCTTAAGTGCTTTGGATGATTTGCTCTAACATATTTTTCCCAATCAGTTATCCCAACTATTTTAAAAGCTAACTCAACAAATTCTCGAACACTATGATTTTCTCCGGTTGCAATAACATAATCATCAGCGTGATCCTGTTGTAACATTAACCACATAGCCTCAACGTAATCGCCTGCAAATCCCCAGTCTCGTTTAGAATCCAAATTGCCAAGTTCTAATGAATCCGAAAGTCCTAATGATATTCTTGCCACTGAATTACTTATTTTCCGTGTTACAAATTCAATACCTCTCCTAGGAGATTCGTGATTAAATAATATACCTGATACGGCAAACATGTTATAACTTTCTCGATAATTTACCGTAATATAGTGACCATATACTTTAGCTACCCCATAAGGAGAACGTGGATAAAATCTGGTTGTCTCTTTTTGTGGCGTTTCCGTTACTTTACCAAACATTTCAGAAGATGATGCTTGATAAAATCTGATATTCCTGTCTACTAATCGAACTGCCTCTAGCATTCTTGTGACAGATAACGCGGTAAATTCACCTGTTAACACCGGCTGTTTCCAAGAGCTCTCAACAAACGATTGTGCGGCTAAATTATATACTTCATCTGGTTTTGTCTCTAATAATGCCCCCATTATTGACCCTTGATCTAATAAATCGCCAGATACTAATTGAATCTTGTTTTTTAAATGGTGGATATTTGTAATGTTTGGAGTACTTAAACGACGGACAAAACCAAAAACCTCATACCCTTTTGATAATAGAAATTCAGCGAGATACGGCCCATCCTGTCCTGTTATTCCTGTTATTAATGCTTTTTTTGCCATTTCTTTATTTATTTTAACTGACTTTTGAATAATACTCAACTATACATTCGATATCGTTACCAGTATTAACTTTCTATAGATACTTGATGCCTCCAGTAAGATAAAATATCTTGAATCGTTTGTTCGAGTGTAATTTCTGGTTTCCAACCAGTTAAGTTTCGAAATTTCTGGCTATTACAAAGCAGTTCAGGAGTATCAATCGGCTTAAATTTGCTTTGATCAGTCTCGACTGAAACTTTTACTTTGGAATTATTAATAATCATTTCTAATAAATGTTCTATCGTTATCGATTTATCAGAGCCAATGTTATACACTTCTCCCGCAGTTCCCATTTTCAAAGCTAAAACATATGCTTTTACCATATCTCTAACATCTGTAAAATCACGCTTAGCATTTAATTTGCCAACATGCAAAACAGGCTTTTTTTCTCCTTTTTCTATCTCAGCTATTTGTTTGGCAAAAGCTGCGACTGCGAATGAGGGACTTTGTCCAGGGCCTATATGATTAAATGGTCTAACTCTCACTATATGCATGTTGTATGCAAGTTGGTATTGTAAGGCTAGAAAATCCTGAGCTATTTTTGAAACTGCATAAGGACTTACGGGGAAAAAAGGTGTATCTTCATTCATCGGTATATTTTTAGGAGAAACTTTCCCATATATTTCTGCAGAAGAAATTATGAGTACCTTGGTAGATAATAAATTAAGTTTTCTAAGCCCTTCAAGTAAAATAATTTCCGCATTAATATTATTTGTAACCGTATTTATAGGATTTTCAAAACTTAAACTTGGGGCAGAAAGCGCAGCTAAATGGTACACTTCGTCAGGTTTAATTTTTCCAAGCATTGCTTCTGTAACATCTTGATCAAGTAAATCTACTTTTTCAAGAGTAATGCTGGTATCTGTATTAGTAACTGAAGTAAATGAAGTGCCAAATAATTTATTCTCTGGATTTTGGTGAAGAAGATTCGTTAAATGAGTTCCAGCAAAACCTGTAGCACCTGTAATGAGAATTTTTTTCATCGTCCAACGCCAACATATACAAATCCCATTTTTTCCATTTCATCTTTATTATACATATTCCTCCCATCAAGAATTTGAGGATTTTTCATTAATGTTTTTACTTTTTCCATATCTAATTCCTTAAATTCATTCCACTCAGTCATAAGGATCAATATGTCTGCATCTGATACTGCTTCATATGCTGAATCTGCAAATGTAATTGATTGAATAGCTTTCTGGGCAGTATCTTTTGCAATTGGATCATATGCTTTTACAGTGGCTCCATTTTTTACAAGATCTTTAATGACTGTAATAGATGGAGCATCTCTCATATCATCTGTATCTGGCTTAAATGAAAGCCCAAGTACTGCAACTGATTTTCCTTTTACGCTTCCGAGCATTTTTGTTGCTTTGTTTGCTATGCCAATTATCGCATCTTCATTAATTTTTTCGACATCTTTTAATAAAGTGAAGTCGTAATTATAAGATTTTGCAATTGAAATAAGTGCCTTTACATCTTTTGGAAAACAACTTCCTCCATATCCAGCACCCGCATTTAGAAATGCGGATCCGATTCTTTTATCTAAACCGATAGACGACAATACGGTTGGACCATCTGAACCAACTTTTTCAGAAAGTTGCGCTATAGCATTTGCGAACGAAATTTTTGTCGCCAAAAATGCATTTGAAGCATACTTTATCATTTCAGCAGTTGGAATATTGGTAATTACTAGTTTTGATTTTACATTTTCGTTAGCAAGAATTGGTTTATGTAGCGTTGTTAGCAATTCCTCAGCTTGCTTTGTTTCAACTCCGATAACAACTCTATCAGGGCTTAGCGTATCTGATATCGCCTGTCCTTCTCGTAAAAATTCAGGAACTGAAGCATAATCAAATTTGGCTTTTTTGTTTTTAACGTCAGCTAGAATTTTTGTTACATGTTCCGAAGTACCAACAGGAACCGTACTTTTTGTTATTACAACAGTATAACCATCTAGATGTTCTCCAATTTTTTTAGCCACTTCAAAAACTACAGACAAATCTGCCTCACCGTTAGGTTTTGGTGGTGTCCCAACGGCAATAAATACAACATCTGAATTTGGGATTGCTGGTTTGTAATCTAGTGTGAATAATAATCTACCAGCCTTTGTATTTCTCTTAACCATTTCTTCCAGCCCTGGCTCATAAATTGGTAAAATTCCTTTTTTTAAGTTTTCTATCTTATCTGCTGTATGTCCAATGACATACACTGTATTTCCAAGCTCAGCAAAAACTGTTGCCGTAACGAGCCCCACATATCCATGTCCAATAAATGTAATTGTCATATTTTTATATTGTAGCTTGTTGGGATTTAACTAGTTCTAACCCTTTTGAAAATGAATTCATTGCTACATTTAATTGCTCAATCTTATCATTTTTTAAAACTAAATGGAAGGGACGTGGGGCTTTATCTTTAAAATATTCTGCTCGTGTGGTTTTACTTATAAGTTTTTGGTTAAATCCAAAAGTTTCTGCAATTTTGGTTGCAGCAATATATGGCGAAAGTGATTCTGATCCAACTGCATGATATATACCTGTTGCTTTTTGCTTTATTAAATTTGAAATCGCAGCGGCAATATCATCAACAAAAGTAGGACAAAAAATATGATCAGTAACACCAGCTACTTCTTGTTTATTTGTAAATCTTTCTTGTATTTTTCTTACAAAATCACCTTTTTCAAATTTACTTCTATAAGGATAAGCTATACGCATTATTATCCAATCAGAACTACTTGATTGCACTTCAGATTCTCCCTCACATTTTGTCATACCATACCAATTAATTGGGTCAGGACCATCGATTTCAGTATAAAAATCTTTTTCGCCATTAAAGATAAAATCTGTAGAAATATATATTAGTTTTTTACCACTTTTCTCACATGCATTTACAATATTTTTTGTTCCTAAAACATTTACTTTCCATGCTTCTCCATCTTTCCCATATTTCTTATCTTCTTCACAAGCATCAACATTAGTTTTTGCTGCAAAATGAAGAACAACTTCGGATGCTGATTTATTCACTGCTTCCTCGACCAATCGAGCATCAGAAATATCAACACCTGAAGATCTACTAAGTGATTCAAAGTGGTAAGTGTTTTTTAATAACTCAGCTATTCGTGAGCCAACAAGCCCATTAAGTCCAGTTCCTAAAATAGTCATATGTAATTGTAACTAATTAATGCAACAAGTAATTCATGAATGCGGATATTGTTTTTGATAATAAGAGGCATATTCTCCTGATTTAATATTTTCCCACCATGTTTCGTTTTCCGTATACCAACTAATTGTTTTTTTGAGTGCTTCATCAAATGTAAATATAGGTTCCCAGCCAAGTTCATTATGAATCTTACTCCAATCAATATCATACTTCCTATCATGTCCAGGTCTATCTTTCACAAACTCTATACTATCTTCATTTTTACCCATAATTGTAAGAATTTTACGCAGTGCATCTATGTTTGAAATTCCATTTTGTAATCCACCGACTACATAGGTTTCTCCAATTTTACCTTTATTAAGCACAAGGTCTATTGCCCTGGCATGATCTTCAACATACAGCCAATCTCTTACATTTTTCCCATCACCATAAACAGGCACCTTCTTACCTTCTAGTATGTTAGTAATAGCTAAAGGGAAAAATTTTTCAGGGAATGTATATGGACCAAAATTATTAGAGCAATTCGTAATAGTTATGGGTAATCCATATGTATGAAAATATGCTCTGACTAAATGGTCAGATGCTGCCTTACTGGCCGAATATGGACTCCTAGGATTATATGGCGTATTTTCACTAAACTTATCATGTGATTCAATTTCTAATTGACCAAATACTTCATCTGTAGAAATATGATGAAAATGTTTTATTTTATGTTCGAGCGCTGCATCCAGAAGTATTTGAGTACCTACAACATTTGTCGTAATAAATACAGCAGGCCCACTAATTGAACGGTCAACGTGTGTTTCTGCGGCAAAATGGACAACCTTATCAATGCCTTCCATTACTTTATTTACTATTGTTGAGTCACAAATATCCCCATGAATAAATGAGTAACGCGGATTTTTTTCTATTGAAGTTAGATTCTCTAAATTACCCGCATAGGTAAGCTTATCCAGATTTACAATTTCGTCACCTTCATGATTTTTTAGCCAATATAATATAAAGTTTGTACCAATAAATCCTGCTCCACCAGTAACGAGTAATTTCATAAATTTTTATTTGCAAAATAACGATGCTGTGATTAGTTTATTCAAATTCACCAGCCTTAACTTTTTCTGCAACTAAGTTATTTGCTCGCAGAAGCTCATCATATGAAGTACCTGCGTCTATCCACCAATCTAGTAATTCACAAGATAACGTACCCTCTTTTACATAAAGATTATTTAGGTCAGTAACTTCAAGCTCTCCGCGCTCTGATGGCTTAAGAGAATGAATGAATTCAAAAGCTCGCTCATCGTACATATAAATTCCTGTTTGAGCAATATTAGATTTTGGATGTTCTGGCTTTTCAACAATTGAAAGAACTTTTCCGGATTCATCCATTTCAATTACTCCATATTGTCCAGATTCTGTTGGCATTTGTATGCCAAATACAGTAGCTCCTTTTTCTTTTTGTTCTAGTCTATTCACTGCATTTGATAAATCGTAATTGAAAATGCCATCTCCTAATAGAACAAGTAATTTTTCTTTCCTTGCAAATTCTTCACCAAGCAATATAGCATCAGAAATCCCTCCTTTAGGATTTTCTTGGATTGCGTAATATAAAGTTAACCCAAATTCTTCACCCGATCCTAAGAGATTCGCAAAGTGACCAGCGTGATCTGCGGAACTGGTAATGAGCACCTCTTTAATACCTGCTCGAACCATTGCTTCAATGGGGTAATATATCATTGGCTTTTTATATACTGGAAGAAGATGCTTATTTGTGACTCGCGTTAAAGGCCTTAGTCTAGTTGCAAGCCCACCTGCTAATACAATACCTTTCATAATACAATTTGTAATAAGAAATTAAGAATTAAAAACCCAACAATTCCTATTAAAACATATTCTAGCACAATTCTAGCTGATACGCTGTGATTAAATCTATGATGAACAATTCCCCAAATTACATAAAATAAACATAATAACAAAGCTATAAATATATGCATCGAAGAACTAAGATTTTTTTGAAGCAGTAAAAACAAACCAAAAAGCAAAATTACACTTAATATGATGTAGTATAAAATATGCTTCTTTGTAAACATATTACAAAATTACCCCCTCTCCAATTAATAAAACAAAAAATAACAGGGTAGAAAAAAATAACAAATGATCAATGTGATTTCCAATATGTCTATAGATTTTCTTTTTTTCTATAAATACGGCATCAAGTAAAAGAAGGATGATTAACATGCTAAGCAGAGCAAAAGCGATTGTTTTTGATGCAAGGATACTATTAATGAATGAGTATTTTACCATTTTTGTACCAACGCTACCTACAAGTGTTGGTATTAGTCCAGTCCCCTCAGGTGTAGGAGAAAGAACAATTGTAGTTGCGCCTAAAGCATTCTTTTCTGAATTCAATTTAGCTAAAGACTGCGTGGTGGATCCAAACATCTCAACTACAAGAGTTGTTGGCTCGCCAAGCAAAGTGCCGTCTTCAACAGCATACCCTACGTCGGTATAATTTGATGATAATTGATTTGCTCGATGAGTAGGACTATTCATCCATGCATCAACAATAGATTGAGAGTCGGTAAAACCTCTTGCCAAATTTTCTCCAGCATATACGTAATCATAGCCAGCTGCCTTTATAAATGACCAAGGGGTAGTACCAGTAGGAGAAAAATGTGCCCAATAATTAAACTGAAACATATTCTTTGCTTTATTTTCCGAAGCTACTGAAAGCGAGTTATTTAACGTTAATGGAGACAGATTATATTTAATTCTCTCTATATTTGAATAATGCAATAATTCCTGTGCTGAGATATCGGTTGTGGTTCCGAGTACCTGAGGAGAGCTAGTATTTATTCGAAAAAAAACTATTTGAATGGCAATAAAAATTATTATTAGGTAGGCCAAACTTTGATGATGAAGTATTTTTGCTCGATGATTATTTGAATCTTGAGGTAAAAATAAATGGGACAGCCATGCTTTCATACATTAAGTATATCATTGATATTTGGGTTCCTGATATACTCCAACTTTCTTTTTATTCAGCGAAACGCCCAGTGAAAACGCAAGTGCATTTGCAATAGCCACCCCAACACGTAGTCCGGTAAAAGAACCAGGACCACAGTTAACTTCAACAGCTTCGATATCTGAAATGGTAAGTGAATGTTTTTTAAGTATTTTTTCAATTGATGGCAAAATAACTTGTGATCCTTTTTTTAAAACTAAAGCAGTTTCAATCGTATCAATGATTTTATTTTTTTTTAATGAAATAATTATTTTGGTATTATCTTTAGAATCGATATAGAGTGTTATCATCTTAATTTAATTGCTCCTTCTCGTAGCGTCATCCAAGGCGAAAGCGAAACATCAACTACAGTAGATGCTTTCTTAAGCTCACATAAACCAGGCATAACATAATCTACCAAGTAAATTAACTTCGGATCAATTTCTGAAAACGTATAAGGCGTTGCTTCTCCATGAAAATTTGCAGAAGGTCCAAGTATCGGTATACCAACTTTCCGAATTAACGAAATTACATCTTTATGATTTGGCACTCTCATTCCAATTGTTCGCTTTCCTCCTCTTACAAGCTCAGGTATCCTCTCTACTTTAGCTTCAAAAACAATAGTTAAAGGTCCAGGCCAATATTTCTTTATAAGCTTTTCGTCAACACCTACAGGAATAGTTTTTATATATTTATTAACCATATTCATCGAGCTGCATAATAAAGGGACTGCTTGCGTCTTGGGTCTCTTTCGAATTGAAAATAATCGAGCCACAGAAGCTTCATCATCCATTCTGCACCCAATTCCAAACGCTGTATCAGTTGGATAAATTACTATACCTCCTTCTTTAATAATTTTTGCTGCTTTATTGATATATAATGTACTTTTATCTGTATTCATTTTCCAACCTTTTTAATTTCAATATTTCTTTGCGTTTGATTACAATACGTAAAATGTAGATCAAAACGTTTTTTCGGTAATAAATTCTTTGCTTTTTCTGCCCATTCAATAACAACAATATTATGAGTATTTGCAAATAATTCTTCAATACCAAGATTTTTAAGAGCTTTCTCGTCTTCAGTTCTGTAAAAATCTAAATGATAAAATTTCCCGAGCTTATTCTTTTTCAACTCATATGTTCTCATTATGAGAAAAGTAGGCGAAATTACTCTACCCGTAAACCCTAGTCCTTTTGCAAGTGCTTTTGCAAATGTCGTTTTACCACTTCCTAATTCTCCATATAAACAAACAACGCCTCCGTTCACTACTTTTGTAGCAAACGACAAGCCAAGCTTTTCCATTTCTTTTTCACTACTAATTATCATAGGATTTTAATTCGGATCAGTATATCACAATCTCATAGTATCATTCTCTAGTTGGGAAATTTGGGAAAGAAATTATTGGATGCTTAATTGATCCATCTCAAATATACTACTCAATGAATAATGATCTGTAAAATTTATATCATGACCATTTGGAATATAGGGATCGTCCATAACATAATTACCTCCAGAGCCACTTTTAATGACAACAAAGTGAGTCCCTCCATATGCATAGATGCCGACAATTACCGGTCCAGACGAAAGAGCATTATCTAATGGAGATACACCACTACGACCAATGTTTAAGCCGCTCACAGAAATAGTATATTTAAGCATTGCAGTACCAAATGAAAAATTACTTCCGTCAGAAGATGCGATTGCACCAGGTGAAATATTATGCCCCATATGTGATGCAACCATTGCAATGGACGTTATCAAGCAGCCATACCCAGCAACTGAATATCCTCCTTGTCCATTAATTAATACGCCACCCCATTGGCTATCTCTTTGATTGTAATAACAACCCCAAGAGTCACATGCAGTTTGTCCAGATAGCAGCGAAGCGCCACCTTGACTTGTTACGAAATTAGAAAAGCCAGCAAGTTCTGCTTGATCTTGAGCGAGTTGTCTTTGTGCTTCCTCAATATTTCCATTAGTTTGAGCAAGAAGACTTTCTTGATCGCTTTTTTCTTTATCTAGCTGGTTAGTTTGATCAACAAGTTGATTTTCCAATACAACTACTTGTTTTTTTTGATCTTCTCTAATATTTTTAATTGTCACATAATTATCTTGGGCTTGTTGCGTATCATAAATAAGTTTTCTATCATGTTCTTGCACTAGTTGAAGATAACTACGTTTCTGTACGTAATCAGAAACTGAATTTGATGTTGCCAGTATTTCAATAGGCTGAATATTACTGTCTTCATATGTTAAGACTATTCTATTTAATAAGAGTTTCGTAAGATCCTTGAGTGAACCATTCAAATGTGTAATTTGCTGTTGAGATGCGTTTATGTCATTAGTTATGCTTGCAATTTTTTCCTTGGTTAATGCAATTTGAGACTCTGAAAGAGATATTTTGTCCTTCATAACCTCAATGGTATTCGCAATTGAATTAGCCTGCCCTTGCAAGTTATTTATTGTGGATTCAAGTCCATTAATTTGATTTAATAAGTCTGTTTCAGCAGAAGAACTATCGTTCGATTGGGAAGAAGTTGGTGTAGGTGTTGGCGTATCAGTAGGTGTTGTTTGCTGAGCAAATACTTGCTTTTGAAATACAATAACTAAGCTTACATAAAACAAAAGTACGTAAAAGAAATATATTCTTTTTTGACTAAAATGATCCATATATTTATATTACTTTAAGTAACGAAGTACTGCCAAATAGCTGGAGAACACACCAAGAAGCACAGCAAAAACTAACTCGAATCCAAGCATGGCAAGAAGAAATAAAGGTGATACTGGTAATATTGGGATTCCTTGTAAAATTTGTGATAAAAACGGCGTTGCATAAAATAATACACCAAGCGAAATTATCCAACCAATTATTGCGCCGACTACTCCGTATATAATTCCTTCCAAAACAAATGGCCATCTAATATACCACTTTGACGCTCCTATAAGACGCATTATTTCAATATCCTCTCTTTTCTGAGAAATTTTGATACTTATGATAATTAACATGATGAAAATTGAATCTAATGCAAGAACAATAATTAGTCCGATTCCAAATTTATGTAAAAAGTTTGTCCAACTAATAAGTTTAGCTACAAGATCTTGATAAAACACTACTTGTTGGACATTGGAATTTTTCTTCATAATATCCGCTACTGAATAGAGATCGTCTATTTTTTGAGTTGAGACTTCTAAGGAGGAAGGCAATATATCTGGAGAAACTAATTCGAGCATATCAGGTTGATTTTTATTAAACTGCTTAAACCTTGCAAATGCCTCACTTTGATCTACCTCATGAATTTTTGCAACTTTCCCTGTTTGAGAAATCTCATTTTTTAAGCTATTAATCTCTCCTTGCGTTACTCCTGCCTTAAAAAATGCAGTAACTTGCGGAGACTGTTCAAAATAAGTAATGATTTCAGAAGAACCAGCAATAACCAGTGTAAATAATGAAACAACAAAGAATGTTTGCGTAATTATGATAATTGCCGCGAGTGCTTGATAGGGGGATCGACGTATGTTTGTCCAGGCAGTTTTGAAAAATTTCATATATTAATTAGATTTCGCTTTCTCTTTCTCTTCTTTTTGAGTAGACGAATGAGAAGTATGTTCTTTTGAAGCTTCTTTAGGTGGTTCCTTTTGAGTTTCTTTTGGTTGCTCTTTAGCTACTTCTTTTACAACTTCTTTTGCTTTGTCGTCTCGAATTATTTTTCCTTTCTCAAGCATTATGACACGTTTTTTCAATTTATTTATTATATCAGTATTATGTGTTGCCATAAGAATAGTTGTTCCAGTTTTATTAATTTCGCTTAATAAATCAACAATTCCCAAAGCTGTATGTGTATCTAGGTTACCTGTTGGTTCATCAGCTAATAATATTTCGGGTGAAAGTACAAGCGCTCTTGCAATTGCAACTCTCTGCAATTCTCCTCCGGAAAGCTGGATTGGGAATTTTTCTTTGTGTGATAGTAGTCCAACTCGTTCTAAAACCTCTTCAGCCTTTTGGTGTGCATCTTCGGTAGAATAGCCTGAAAAATCTAATGGTAATGATACGTTTTCTAAGATAGTTCTGTTTGGTAATAATTTCAAGTCTTGAAATACAACCCCAATTTTTTTTCTAAGAGTTGGAATTTTACTAGTTGGAAGCTTTGAGATGTCCCAGTTTGCTATTATTACTGTTCCGTGAGTTGGCAACATATCACGTATTAAAAGACGGAATAATGTCGTTTTACCTGCACCTGATGGCCCAACAAAAAAAACAAACTCTCCTCCGGTTATTGAAAATGTCACTTCGGATAGCCCTGCGTTCCCTGAACCAAACACTTTTGATACTTTATCGAGTACGATCATAGAGATTCATTAACTGTGGAGTACTATTATTCTACTTGAACTTTTCCGACTTCCATAAGCCAGCCAACATTTTGTGCCTTCTGTGTCGCACCCCACACTTTAACATTTCTTCCAACTAATTTACTCAAGTCTACTGTAGAGGAGGTTAAATATACATATTGACTTGAACCACCTGGTCTGACTAAATGATACTGGCCCTCATCTCCGACTCCTCCAACCTCTAATTGTCCTTCAGCAGTATCTTTAAAAGCGCTGGTATCATTTGCTCCAAATACATCTCCAGCTTTTATTGCCACTGTTTTATTTGTAGCTGTAGGAAGGGTTGCATTTACTGAAGTATTTTGTTGTCTTGTGAAAAAATAACCTGCGCCAATACCTAATAATACGAGGATGATAAGTACTGCTAAATATTTTGGACTAAATAACTGTTTTGAAGAATTGTCAAAATTATGAACTACTGCTCGTTTGTTATTTATATTAGTTGTATTTTCCATAATTTTTCAGCCCCTGCTACGCTTAGCATTTAACTTCTTTAAGTAAAGCACATTTTTACCTATTTGACAACCCTGTAGGCTATATTTAATTAAGAACTCGTAACTCTTCATCAATAAATTCATCTAAATCCCCGTCAAGTACGCCTTGCGTATTTGCCGTTTCATATCCAGTCCTTAAATCTTTAACTAATTGATATGGATGTAGCACATATGATCGAATTTGGTTTCCCCATCCAGGCGTTTTGTATCCACCTTTTATCTTCGCCTCTTCTTTTTTCTTTTCAGCTTCTTTTAATGACCATAGTTTTGCACGAAGCATTTTCATTGCATATTCCCTATTTTGTGCCTGATATCTTTCAGTCTGACAAGTAACTATAATACCTGTTGGTATGTGTTTAATTCTTACAGCGGTTGATACTTTATTTACATTTTGCCCACCATGTCCACCTGCTCTAAACGCCTCAAATTCTATATCATCCTCTTTTATATCAATTTGATCATTGTCTTCAATTTCTGGTAATACTTCGAGCATCGCGAAAGAGGTTTGACGTAAATTATCTGAATTAAATGGAGATAGTCTTACTAATCGGTGAACTCCAGCTTCATGTTTTAAGAATCCGTATGCGTATTCTCCCTCAATAGCTAGAGAAATACTTTTAATGCCAGCTTCTTCTCCTAGTGTTTGGTCCAAAATCTCAAATTTCCAATTTTTTCTTTCAAAATACCGTTTATACATTCTAAATAGCATTTCTGCCCAGTCCATTGCTTCAACCCCTCCTTGACCTGAATGAATTGACAGTAATGCGTTATGCTTATCATATTGTGATGAAAAATATAATACTTTTTCTAATTCATTAAGTAAAACGAGGGCTTCTTTATTATCTCCTTGCTCAATGCATAATCTAAGATACTCTGCATCCTCAACTTCTTTTTGCAACTTTGCGAGCTGCTTCATTTTCTTGCTTGCTGCTTGATGATCTTGCCAAAAATTAGTCTCAGAACTTTCTTTTTCAATTTGCTTTATCTCATTACTTTTTGACTCCAAATCCATTTTTGAAAGTACACGATTAATTCGTTCTTTTGTTTCGTCTTCCATATAAGAGCATTATACCGCAAATAGCGTTTTTTATATTAACTGGGGTTTATAATCCACTACAAATTTGTAGGCAGGCCTGTTTTGCTTGTTTACCTGGAAGATTTTCAAGTGACTGAAAATCTCTTTGAATTTTCTGTATTTGAGGTGAATTTTTTGCAATATCTCCAACATTTAAGTGCGTTATTTCTTTTTTCAGACTATTTAATTTATTTGTAATATTTACTGCACTAGGTGTTGCTACTCCTTCTGCTTGCGTAGATGCTCCTTCAACAGCTCCGGAAGAGTGTCTAGATAATATTTTTGCAATTGGAGGATAAATATTAGAATGAACAATTACATATCCAATCCCAATTAAAATTAGGATAATAAATAGAAAACCAATTGCAACTTTTTTAAGATCCCATCTTTCTTGTAAATCTTGCTCTGTTTCTTTTTCTTGAAAGTCATCTTTTTTGTATCGTCTCATATTTGTATTGTAGGAGAGTGAGATCAGCGATTGCAAATCTAGGATATACTATACTAAAGAATACGTTTACTATTCAAGCAGTATGAATCAAAAGAACAAGTTAATAATTCTGGCATCTTCTTCACCTAGAAGAAAAGATTTGTTAAGTAAAATGGGCGTACAATTTATTGTAAAACCAAGTACCTATAAAGAAGTAATGGATGAAACTATATCTCCAAAAAAACTTGCAGAAAATCTAGCTTATGGAAAATCTTTAAGTGTGGCAAAAAAAAATAAGAATGCCATTATCATTGGAGCAGATACATTTGTTGTACTACATAAAACGTATTTGGGAAAAGCAAAAACGAAGGAAGAAGCAAAGCAAATGTTACAAATGCTACAAGGGAAAAAACATTTTGTAATAACTGGACTATGTGTAATTGATACAAATACTAATAAAACTTTTACTAAAAGCGTAAAAACTAATGTTTGGGTAAAAAAATTGTCTGAACATGAAATTGACTCATATATTGCAACTGGTGAATATTTGGGAAAAGCTGGAGCTTATGCTTTGCAAGGTAAAGCAATACTTTTTATTGAAAAAATAGAAGGAGATTTAAATGCTGCAATAGGTTTGCCGATAAAAGATTTAACGGAAATATTCATCGCTCTTAAAATTCCATTTTCTTATTAGTAACAAGATTTTCTATTTCCATCACTTAATAATCCAATTATTTTTTTGAATAAAATACTTCTACCCATTCTTCTGCGCCAAATTTGCCAACTATTAATCTATCCAATACTTTATCTACACTAAATCCGTAAAAACCAAACGTTTGACCAGCCCATGTTTTACTAGCTGCTTCTTTAGCATCACTAGTTTTACTTAGTCGCATATAGGTTTTATAATTCACTGACCATGGTTTCCAGATTGATTTTGCCTTTGTAATCTCTTTCCCGTTTGCCTTAAAATACTCAAGTGCATATCCTAAAAATTTTGCAGCAAATAAATCAGGATGAACTACTTCTCCATCAGCATTTTTTTCTCTAGTTCGCAGATCAAACAGTAATACGTTATCTTTATCGACAGTTGCAACAAGTTTAAACTTATTTTCCGAAGTCTGGTCAGTAAGACTTATTTTATTTTCAGAAATTTCACTTACAACTACATTCCCAGATCCTCCTTCTACGTCCTGTTTTCCTTCCTGAAATTGTTTATGGAATAAAAACCCATGACTACCCGCTTTATACGGATACAAACCATCGCTGCTTGGTAAAATTAAACCACCGACAGGTACTTTTGTTGGATGCATAGCTTCAAAGTCATCTTGAGAATTAATCGCAATTCCTGCTTTCATATTTTCAGGATTAGTACTTTTGGTAAGTAATGTTATGTGTGGTAACTGCTTTGGTAATTTGGTGCCAAATATCTTATTTAATTCTTTATAAAATGAATCCAATTGAGGCACATCAACAAGCTGCACAATAGATTCCCTGTGTTCATCTAGATTCGGGTAATCCTTTGAAATATGAAAAAATTGATTTAAAGGAGAATATTGCCAATCTGTTGTTGCGATTAATTGTTGAAGAGATGAAAGTGAACTAGTTCGACTATCTGGTGGAAGCTTTCTCAGTACTTCTCGGATTGTTTTTGCCTGAGAATACCCTATGGCAGTTATATGTTGTTCACTTTTTGCTTCAAATCCATCTTCTAAACTTGCAGTTATTGAGTTTGGAAGTTTTGCTATTTGAGGTACAGAAAGAAGAAGTGTGCCATTTTTATCGTCATAAAATGGAACTGCGATTCGATTAGGTCCTTCCCCTATTTCACTACTTTTTATTTCTCCTGCATCCATTATCATACATTTTACACAGTAAAATATTTTCTGTTAGAATGCAAGTACGAGTACTATATAAAAATTATATATCAAAAAGCAGCACCTTAACTATCAAAACCGGATAAGGTATCGTATTCTAATACTACTAATAATCGCTGCTCGTTGACATATAAATTAAAATAGTAGAAAATAAATATAATGAAGCCACTAACAATTGCAGCAATTTTACTTGGCATAATATTTCTCGTAGTTAGCGCAATCTATTTTGTTGAACCTGCAAAATCTCTCCCTGTTTTCTTTCCAGGTTATGATACGACGCTAACAAAAGTTCATAAAACACATGCTTTAGGTTCATTGGCAATTGCACTTTGTTTATTTGCATATGCTTGGTTTAAAACAGGGAAAAAATCAAGTAAAAAAGAATAATAAAGAAGTAACTCCTCCAATTACTAGACAATAAATTCCAAAGGGCAATAAAGTATTCTTTTGAAAATATTTAGTTAAGAATGTGACTGCAAAAAAAGCACTTATTGCAGATGCAAAAAATCCAACAATGAATTGACCAAATAAAGCATGGTAAGAAGTAAATACGTCAGGTAATTTCAACAAAGCTGCTGCTCCAATAATTGGAGTTGCAAGTAAAAACGAGAATCTGATAGAATCTCTATGAGATAAACCTACCAAAAGTGATCCTGCTATAGTTGAACCAGTTCTAGAAAGCCCTGGTATTAAAGCAATTACTTGAATTAATCCTATTTTAGCGGCTTGCAAATAACGCAATTTTGAGATTGATAGATCTTGATCAATTAGTTCATTTTGTTTGGTTATTTTTCTTAATTTTTCAGCTCCTAGCAGTAAAAAACCATTTAAGAATAAAAAGAATGCAGCAATTTGCGCTGAAGCAAAGAGGGTTCGCAGTGTATCTTGAAAAAGTATACCAATTATACCTGCAGGAATTGTTCCTATTATTAAAAGCCACGCAAGCTTTGCATAAGTATCAGACTCTTTGATCTCTCTTTCTTTTATGGATCGAAGAAAACCTAATAAAATCTTGTACCAATCTTTAATAAAAAATAAAAATAAAACTATAGCGGTTGCGAAATGAGTAGCAATCAAAAATGTTAAAAAATATCCATCATTTTGATGAATATTCCAACCAAGTAAACGAGGCAAAATTACACTATGCCCAAGAGATGAAATTGGAAATAATTCAGATACACCCTGCAATAATCCTAAAATTATAGCTTGGTAGTAGCTTAACATTTTTAAAGTATAGCACAGTACTGTGATAGAATATAAATATGCAATTAAAAAATTTACAGGAGAAAATTAAAATTCTCAATGAAAAATCTCGACCTCATTACAAATTATATTCCCAAGATGAAAAAGAAATTCTAACAAAAACTATAAAATTGAATGAAGAAGTAGGCGAACTTTGCAATGATATACTTTCAATTCTTAAACTACAAAGGAAATCAAAACTAGACAAATTCGATAAAAGAAATTTTTATGAAGAAATAGCTGACGTAATAATTACCGCGATGCAACTTGGCGTAGTAACGGGAGTAGATATTGATCGCGCAGTATCAGATAAGCTTAAAAAAATCGAAAATAGATATCTTAAGGATCGAAAGTAAACTTCTACTCACGCTGCAATATTAAACTCTTTTAATCGCTCGTCTGCTAATGGTCCAAGATTTTGAAAAGATAATAATTCAGCATAAACTCCTTTTTTCTTTTCAAGATCCGAAGGACTACCCTGCTCTACAATCTTACCCTTTTGTAATACAACAATATGGTCTACATTTCTAATAGTTGAAAGTCTATGTGCAATAATAAGCGTAGATCTACCCTCCATAAGCTTTGATAAAGCTCTTTGGACCTCAAATTCAGCTTTGCTGTCTAACGAACTTGTTGCCTCATCAAATATTAATAATGGTGGATCTTTAAGTAATGCTCGAGCTATTGCAATTCTTTGTTTTTGTCCACCAGAAAGCTTAATTCCTCTTTCTCCAATTTCGGTTTCGTATCCATCTGGAAGTAATTTAATAAATTCATGAGCGTTTGCAATTTTTGATACTTTTATTGCTTCATCTTTTGTTGCACCCTCTTTACCATACCGAATATTATCAAGCACACTACCTGAAAAAAGAAACGTGTCTTGAAAAACTACTCCTATGTTTTGCCGTAATGACTGTTGTGTCAAATCTGAAATATTATTCCCATCAATGGTAATTGTTCCTGCTTGCGGTTCATAAAATCGAAGTAGTAAGTTGGCAATTGTTGATTTTCCTTCACCGCTTTCACCTACAATTGCAATTCGTTTACCAGGATTTATTGTAAATGAGATGTCATGCAATACTTGATTACCTTTATTATAAGAAAAATCTATGTTGCTATAGATAACTTTACCTTTAACATTTTTTAATACACTTGCGTTATTTTTATCTTTAATTTTAACTGTTTCCTCAAGAACTATAAAAAAATCTTTTGATCCGGCTTGTGCGCGTTGTATTTGACCAATGATAAAACTCATTGCAAAAAGTGGAAATTGCGCCTGTTGCGATAATGCAAGAAGCAGCGTCATTACACCAATTGTAAAATGTCCTTGAAATGTATTGTAAATGACATAGGTAAATATCGACAACATAATAACTACCAGTACAAATCTTCTATATAAATCGTACTTGTGCCAACGCAATGATTGCTTTTTAGTTAAATGATAAATATCTTTTCGAGTATTATGAAAGAACCCGAACTCCACAGCTTCTCTGATAAATGACTTAACTACTCGAATAGATCCGATCGCTTCCTGCACTCTTCCACTCGCAACATCTGCTATTCTATTTTTTTCAGATTCGACTTGACCCCATTCAATAGCAGATTTATGACTTATATATACATAAATTGGGAATAAAATAAATAATAATAGTGCTAGAGGAACTGAATAATAACTAATGATAAGTAGTGTTACAAATGTTGATACAAAAAATGGTAAGAAATTATTTCCCGCTTGTTCAATTAAGCTAGTAATATTATATATTCCTCTATTTAATTTATTAACTATAGTACCAGTTAATTCGTTGTCAAAATAATCAATTGAAAGTGATAATACATGACTATAATACTTCTCGCTTAAGAATGAATTTACCTTTACAGAAAGCAAGTCACCGATATACTGAGAAATTACCGTTATAATATTTACGAGAACGTTGGCAATAATTATTAATCCCAACAATACAAATAACTGAGAAATAGGTGCTTTATGCGTACTAAATTGTGCAACAATTAAATCAACTATTTGCTTTGTTAGAAGAGGCGTAACCTGATTAAGTAGCGCAATTACTACAACAAAAAATGCTACTAAGTAATAGTAATTTTTAAATATTTTTGTGTAAAAAATTATTTTCCATATTTCTTTCATGAGTTATATTATATAGTGCAACTTCTTATAATGAAACACTGAATGCGTAAGCTCTACTTCCTGTTAATTATTACATCGTATTGTTAATTACCATCTATTTAGCACTAAGTACATGCTACTGATAATTAACGGAGCGCCAAAGCTTCAGATTGATATGTAATATTTTTGGGAACTATCACAACTTTTCTTTCACCTTTTTCAATATATCCTGCTTCAATTACGCTAAAATTGTGTTTTTGAATCATTTTTATTGTTTTCTTAACATCGTTTTTTGGGATGAATATCGCAAAGTCCATTCCCATATTAAAAGTACCGTACATTTCTTTTTCAGATAATCCTGATTGCTTTTTAATAAATGAAAAAACCTCTTGAGGGTCAAATATGTCTTCTATAATATAGCTAAAATCTCCCTTTGCTCTCATAATTTTTCTGAGACCATGACCTGTTATGTTTGAAATATAATGAATATTAACTTTATTATCTAACAAATCTGCTATCAGTCTCACATATATATTTGTTTTTGTTAAGATTAATTGACCGTACGTTTTATTTTCAGAAACAATTGTACGATATCCTTTTGGTAATTTTTTAGCTATTGCACGAGCCAGAGATATTCCATTTGCGTTTATACCATTACTACTAAGAAGCAAGATCCTATCGCCATTTTCTAATTTTGAATCTTCAATAAGTTGATCTTTCTTTTGAATATACCCCATTGCGCTTCCACCAAGTTCCACGGTATTACTTTTTAATATTCCTTTCATGGTTGCTGTTTCTCCTCCACCCCAAGAAGCAGCCGCAAGATCGCAAGCAGTTTTCCAACCAAGTATTAAATCGTTCATACGCTTTTTGTCATATAACCATGTATTATTCTGTATAGCCCAGTAAGCATGTACAACAAGTGGCCTTGCTCCAACAGTAATTAAATCATTTACCACGGTTGCAACTGTATCATGACCAATAACATCGTAATAAGTAACTTCTCCGTCTCTCGTACCATCTGCAACAAGATTTTTTGTGCCAAGCCCTTCAATGACTGATGCAAAATATTCATTATTTCTTTTCCAGACATAAGCAGATTCCCCTCTGCTATTTTCTATTTCAGAAAATGAATGCTGAAGTAAATTTTTACCTGTTTTGGCAGCCATATTTTGGGTATGGATTTTAATAGGATCTTTTGTTTCATAATTATCTCCTACTTTTGCATATGTTATTTTTGCTTTTACTAAATTAGAGAGATTATTTATTATTCGTGCCTCAATCGGATAATCAAATGAATGAAATTTTTTCCCGGTTATTTTTTCATAAATGTTAATATATCGTTTTGCCAATTCTATTTGTAGTTGAGTTGACATTTTTGGAGGCTTTCCATTCCCATCATATCCTTTTTCCTTATACCATAGCCTTAAAAATTCTTTATCGTAATTTTCTGGTTCTATGCCTTTAGTAAATCTTTCTTTGTATGTCTTGGCAAGCCAAAATCGAGATGAGTCTGGTGTGTGAATTTCATCTATCACAACCAATTTCCCGTTATATAATCCAAACTCATATTTGGTATCGACTAGAATTAAGCCTTTTTTTTTGCACCATTTTGAACCGAAATCAAACAGTTTTAATGCAACTTCTTCCATTTCCTCATAAGTATTTTTTGGAACGATTTTCAATTTGATTATTTCATCTCTGGTCAATCTTTGATCGTGTCCATTTTTTCCTCCTCCATGTGTCGTTGGAGTAATAATTGGATTTGGTAGCATTTGGTTTTTCACAAGTCCATCTTTAAATCGAATTCCATAAATTTCTCTCTCGCCTTTTTTATATGAACCCCAAATTGAAGTATTTGTTACTCCGCTTATATATCCCCTTACTACCATCTCGACAGGTATAGGAACACAGTTTTTTGCAATTGTTATATTATCATCAGGAATTTCTATAACGTGGTTTTCAATTATGTGTTTTGTCTTTTCAAACCAAAAGGCAGCTAGTAAATTCAGCACAGCACCTTTATATGGAATACATCCAAGAATTACATCAAACGCAGATTGTCTATCTGTAGTAATTAAAATTCTGTTATTTTCCTGAATATAAAAGTCACGTACTTTCCCTTTATATTTTTTACCAAGATGAGGAACAGAAACAGTTTGTAATATATTAGGGAGAGCTTTGATAATTGTTTTAGAATTTAACATAGCACGATATTTATACTTTATATTTTTTGTAACCTACCTTTAATAGATTACTTGATTTGCTATCAACTAATTTTTTTAAGTTATTTTTATATTTTGTAATTTTCTTTTCTAACAAGTCGTCATGCAATGATAATATTTGAATAGCTAGAAGTGCCGCATTTTTAGCCCCATTAACAGCAACAGTTGCAACTGGAATTCCGGGAGGCATTTGAACGATAGATAAAAGTGAGTCTAGTCCGTTCATTGACTTTGTTTTAATTGGCAAACCTATTACCGGTATGGTAGTTAAAGATGCGATCATTCCAGGTAAATGAGCTGATCCACCTGCAGCACAAATAATGACTTGGACTTTCTTCTTTTTTAGAGCTAAACCGTAAGCATACATTTTTGCTGGTGTTCTGTGAGCTGAAACTATGTCCAATTCATATATTACGTCGAAAGAATCAAGAACTTCGCACGATTCCTTAACTACATCCAAATCAGAATCAGAACCCATAATGATGCTAACAAGTTTTTTTTTCATATTAAATGTGGATAAGTTTTCTAGCTTGTATTGCTTTTTGTAACGCAGCTTTCCTGTTTGTATCTAATACCGTAATGTGACCCATTTTTCTTTCTATTTTTGTTGTTAGTTTACCATAAATATGAGGGTAAACATTTGGCATTTTTAACACCTCTTCAAGTCCAAATAAATTTGCTTTACCAGTTCTTTCTCCCAAGATGTTAATCATGACAGCCGAAGATCGTAAATTAGTTCTGCCAAGAGGAAGACCAGTAATTGCTCTAATATGTTGCTCAAATTGTGAAGTAATAGACGCTTCAATTGTGTAATGGCCTGCGTTGTGAACGCGAGGAGCAATTTCATTTATAAGCACTTCGTCATTTTTCTTAAGAAACATCTCAATACAAAATACTCCTGCTCCGTTCATATTTTTCATTACTTTTCTTGCAAGTTTTACAGAATATTTTGCAATATCCTTTTTAATTTGTGCTGGAGCTATGACAATATGACAAATATTATTTTTATGAATTGTTTCCACTACTGGATATGCAACAACTTCACCTTTGATTGAACGTGCAATAACTACTGCAATTTCTTTTACAAAAGGGACATATTTTTCAACATATAAGGCTCTTTTTTCTAATTTCTTCATTGCTTTTGAAATATCTTTTCTTGAATTAATAACTGCGTTTCCTCTACCATCATAACCATCTTGACGTGCTTTTAAAACAATCGGATATCCAAATATATCTGCCGCTTCTTCAATATCTTTGAAAGTAGTAACTTGCCTAAATTGACTTGTTGGAATCTTTATTTTTTTTAAAAATTGTTTTTGAAGTAATTTATCTTTGATAATACTCAATGTTTTAGCAGATGGATTAATTAAAACTCCCTTTTTAGATAAGTTATCTAAGCCGCCTGCATTTGCAAGTTCAATTTCGAAAGTAATAAAATCAACTTTACTCGCTAGCAACTTTATTGCTTCTTCATCTTTAATATCACCAATAATATGCTCGTCTGCTACTTGTGCTGCAGGGGAATTTTTGGTTATATCAAGTATTATAACCGTAAAACCTAATCTTTTTGCGGCAAGAGTTAGCATCCTACCTAACTGACCACCACCAACTATTCCAATATTACTTTTCATGAAGTGTTTTTCTAATTTCATTTACTAATTTTTTAGATCTCGATGAAGCATCGCCTATATGGGTCGAGACATTAAGTAATTTTGAAATTTCAGTTTTATCTAAATAACGAATAACCACTTTATCTTCCATTAACAAATCTTGAAACGGATTTTTCTTACCTTTTTGCACATCATTCCAGGCAATCATAGATATATTTCTTAATACTTCATGCATCTTTTGTCTATTCGCACCTTTTTTAACTGCGGCAATGATTATTGACTCAGAGGAAGAAAACGGAGAATATTGCGAAAGATTAAAAGCAATTTTATCTTTATATACTATTATTCCAGTTAAAACCTTCTTAGTACATTCTAAAATTTCATCAACTGAAAGCATTGCTTCTGCTGTAATTATTCTTTTGTTTGCTGAATCATCTAAAGTTCGTTCTAAATAGGAAAGTGAGGCATTAGAAAGTGCAACCATTGGTAAACTACTAACATATCTTGCTAATGAACATATTTTCTCACAAGTGATAGGATTTTTTTTGAATGGCATAGCAGAGGAACCAACTTGAGTCGAGGCAAATGGTTCTTGCAATTCGCCAAACCCTGAAGATTGCAAAATACGGACATCAGCAGCGAATTTAGCAAGTGAAGAAGAAATACTTGCAAGTAGAGATAAAATTAAATAATCAAATTTACGCGTATTTACTTGAGAGGAAATTAAAATAGGAGACAAACCTAGTGTTTTCATTACCTTATCTTCAAATTCCAATGTGCTTTCGCTTGTTTCCTCAAGTATTGCTTTATATGAAGCACTATTCCCAACTGCTCCCTTTAAACCCTTGGCTTTGTAGACTGATGTAGTAAAACGTAGAAATCGAAGATCAATTAGCAAATCTTGTGCATAAAATGAAAATCTATAACCTAAAGTGGTAGGCTCTGCTGCTTGTAAGTGCGTATATCCCATGCACGTTAAGTCAGCATATTCATTTATTTTCTTAGCAAATATTTCTAATATATCTATGAGTTTTTCTTCGATAAGCCTTATTGCTTGTATAACGACAATACTTTCTTGATTGTCAACAATATCCATACTAGTAGCTCCAAAATGAATTTTTCCTCCTCCAATTTTTGTTTTTTCTGCATACTCTCTTAATGCTGCAACAACATCGTGCTTTGTTTCATTCTCAAGTTCATATATTCTTTTAATATCTAAGTTGTCTCTATTGTGTTCTAAGTCATCTATTTCTTTTTTTGAAAGTAACCCTGCTGAATATTGTGCTTTTGCGATTGCTAGCCAAATTTTTCTCCATGTTTGAAATTTATATTCCTGACTAAATAAATGCCTCATTTCATATGAACCATACCTGTTGGAAAAAGGAGAAACATATGTTTGAAAATCGTTTTTTTTCATGTTGTTATTGTGTTTATCGAATTATTTTCAAATGACTGCTTTATTTCTAACGCAACTCTCCTACCTACACTCATTGGTTTTCCAAATAAATAGTCACTATATGGAGTGGCATATATACCAGGACTTCCTGGCATCCTTGGGGAAACATCTATTACAATAATATCTTTTTGAGGAGGACCTGAAGTAATAATGCACTGGAGTGCAAAAGGACCTATTATTCCAGGAGATGAGATTTTTTGAGTAGCCTCTACGAATTGTTCACCAAGAGCAAATACTTTTTCTAGTAATGATTCCAAAACGGTCACTGCAATATGCCCCGCTTCTTCAAACGTAATATTAACTTCACCATCCAATTCTTTTTGGAATTTAGCAGGTAAATTGGTAAAACCTTCATAATTAGTCTGTCTTCTTGTATCTGTGCCCAACAATTCAAGCCTCTTTGACAAGGGTGAATAAAAAAAATTGAAGTTCACTTGCGTTCCAATAATATATTCCTCTATAACGGAACTATTTAATCCTTTCTGTGTAATTATTCCTTCATCTATCATCTTTTTCGACTTTGTTTCATATTCGTTATAATTTTTAGCAAAAAAGAATGCTCTTTCAAACTTTCTTTTACTTTCAAGTACTTTTATAATACACAATCGATCAATATCTTTAGGATTTGTGAATTGTTTAGGATAAGAAATATGAGCTGCTTTTAATAAATCATATTGATTAGGTTTTCTCCCTCTTTCTTCGATTTTAAGTAAGTATTTATTCCCAAACATCGGTACTTTAAAACTAGTTTCAATAGCTTCATAATCAAAGTTCATATACACTTCAAATGACCTATTTGGAATAAAAATTACGTTTCGTTTATTTAATTTTCCTTGAATTGTTA
The DNA here is from genome assembly GCA_003152105.1 of Candidatus Levyibacteriota bacterium. Lineage (GTDB taxonomy): Bacteria > Patescibacteriota > Microgenomatia > Levybacterales > UBA12049 > PALSA-1332. Next base: position 396,417 of record PLZJ01000002.1, on the reverse strand, counting down.
TAATATCGGAGAATTTATCTAGCACTATACATTCATCAACACATCCTAAATTATTTTTTGTTTTGTAATACTTATCATATGTTCTTTCTCTACCTTTTTCTGCTACTACCAGTGTTTTGAAACCTTCTGCTTTTGCGCCTCGGCAAATATCCAGCGCGCTGTGACTTCCAATTACACCTATTGTAATATTATGCATGTAAAATAGTTTGCTTTCTTTCTGGTCCTACAGAAATTAGTTGTACTTTGACCCCAGTTTGCTTTTCTATTTCTTGAATATATTTCCTAGTATTCAATGGTAAATCAGAAAATATTCTAATATCTTTAATTGACTTATTCCATCCATTTAATACTTTATATATCGGAGTTACTTTTTCAAGTTGCTCTGCAGATAAATCACTATAAGAAACAGGCTTATTTTTATATTTGTAGCCAGTACAAATAGTTATTTTTTCGAATGAATCCAAAACATCAAGCTTTGTTAGAGCGATACTTGTAAATCCATTTATTTTAGCAGCGAATCTGATAAGTTCTAGGTCAAGCCATCCGCATCTTCTTGGTCTACCAGTTGTGGTTCCAAATTCAAATCCTACTTCTCTTAATTTTTCACCTGTTTTATTAAATAATTCTGTGGGGAATGGCCCTTCGCCTACTCTAGTTGTATATGCTTTTACAATTCCGATTACTTCATTTATATATTTTGGTGCGATACCTGCTCCTGCTGTTACATTTCCAGAAACTGTTTCTGATGCTGTCACGCGAGGATACGTTCCAAATTCATTGTCGAGGAAAAATCCATGCGCACCTTCACATAGGATGTTTTTCTTTTTCTGCAAGGCATCAAATACAATTGGATTAGTATTTTTTATATAAGGTTTGATTTTTTTAAAATGCGTCATAATTTCATTAAACACTTCATCTTCATTAAATTGTTTGTGCCCCAAAGATGTAATAATTTTGTTTTTAATTAACAGTGAAATCTTCAGTTTTTCTCTAAATATTTTTGGGTCAAGAAGATCAAATAATCGAATACCATTATAAGAAACCTTATCAGCATATACTGGTCCAATACCCCGACCCGTTGTTCCTACTTTATTCTTACCTTTTGCATCCTCATATGCTTTATCGAGTAATTTATGGTACGGCATTATTATGTGTGCTCTAGGAGAAATTATTAATCTACTTTGAAGATTTGGGAATACTTTTTTTATACGTGCTATTTCATTTGCCAAAACCTCAAGATCAAGTACAACACCATTTCCAATTATTGCTTTAGCTTTTGGATTAAAAACACCTGATGGAATTAAATGAAGAGGAAATTTTCCATATTTATTTATAACTGTATGGCCTGCATTATTGCCGCCATGAAATCGAATTGTTATAGATGTTTTTTCAGACAACAAATCAACAATTTTGCCTTTTCCTTCATCACCCCATTGAGAACCAATTACTATTGTTACCATAATTAATGTTTAAAACTTCGAATACCTGTAGTTATCATAACTACGGATTTCTCATCACACGCTTGAATTGACTCCTTATCGCGAATAGATCCACCTGGCTGAATTATTGCACTTATACCAGCTTCTATTAATATATCTGGTCCATCTCGAAACGGAAAAAATCCATCAGTAGCGGCTACTGCATTTTTAATAGATTGTCCTGCCTTACTGATGCATAGTATACAACATCTTTTTCTATCTTGCTGTCCTGTTCCAGATGCAAGCAATGTTCCATTTTTAACTATTACTACACAATTAGATTTACTCATTTGTGCAATAGCCCATGCAAAAAATAAATCGAAGAGTTGCTGTTTGGTTGGTTTCTTTTTAGTAACAATTTGTAACGTACCCTTTTGTAACCTTTTAGTATCAAAATCTTGTACTAAATATCCTCCTCTTATTCTTTTAAAATCTAGGTAAGGAGAAAGAAAAGGCTTTTGAAGAGCACTATTTTGAAGTATTCGTAAATTCTTTTTTTGCTTAAGTAATCTTATCGCTTCGACATCAAATGAGGGTGCGGCAACTATCTCGAAAAATTTATTATCAGCTAGCATTATCCCTGCTAACTTTTTTGTTACATGTCTATTAAGAACTATTATTCCTCCAAAAGCGGCTAATGGATCCCCCTTATACCATGCGTTTAAAAAAGCGCTTTCGATGGTATTTGATGTAGAAGCACCACATGGATTTGTATGTTTTATTACAACACATGATGGTTTTTTCTCTCCGATAAGTGATACTGCTAATAATCCAGCATCTAAATCAAGATAATTATTAAATGACATTTCTTTGCCAGATAATTTTGTAAATTGCGACAAAGAAAGAGGATCCGTATCATTATATTCTTGAAAATACAATCCATTTTGATGAGGGTTCTCACCATATCTCAACTTTTGTCCATTGTGAAGTGATAATATATTGTCACTTCCGGAAATATCATGTTGAAAGTAATTAGATATTAACCCATCATATTGAGCAACGTATGAAAATGCAGTTGCTGAAAGTATATGTCTTATACGTAAAGACGTAACCCCTTTCTTTTCCAACTCGTTTTGCACTTTATTATAATCAAGAGGTGAAACGAGTACTGTAACATTTTTATAATTTTTGGCAGCTGCACGAACCATAGTTGGTCCTCCAATATCTATCATATCGATTCCTGGCTTTACCCAAAACGGATAAAAATTACAAACAACAAAATCTATTTTTGGAACTGAAAACTTAATAGATTCCTCCACATGCCTCTTGTTTTTTCTATCAAATAGAATGCCTGATTCTAAAGTGAAACTAATTGTTTTCATTCTTCCGTCAAAGCTCTCTGGATTTTTAGTAAAAACATCAACGGGAACTGCTGGAATAGAATGTTTTTCTAAGTGTGCCAAAGTTTTTCCTGTAGATATTATGGTGTATTTCTTCCTTATTAAAACTTTTGCAAGTTCAACTACGCCTGTTTTATCGTATACACTTATTAACGCATATTTCTTGTTATTCATCTTATCCTAAAATAGATTTTAATTTATCTTTTTGTATAGCAATTTTTATTTCTCTTGCTATTCTTCGTCCAGTACTCATGGGTTCATCATAATAAAGCCATGAGTATGCTGATCCATGAGTAAACAAATTAGTTCCAGCAACAATCCTACATGAAATTTCAATAACAAAAAATTCTTGTTCAGGAGAAATTACAGTTTCAAGACAAAAAGGTCCATATAATCCTTTTTTGTCTATTAGTTTTTTAGACGCTTCTATTGTGCGAAGACCCATATCATATGCCTGCGATAACATGGCTTCACGCAGAACTAATGTACTATTCCCAACAACTACATAACTTGGTTCAATAGTTAAGCCCTGTTGAGAAGTTAGAGGAATTCTTCCCAATGAATCTACGTTAGTTTCATATCGTTTATCTATACTCATAATTTCTAACTTATTGGTAATATTCGAATAAAAATAATGCACATAAAGCGGCACTCCAATTACATATTCTTGAATGATAAATTGTTTTGATTTCATTTGTTTTATTTTATTTTTATAATCTGTTTTATTTCTGGCATAAAAATATCCTTTTCCACCGGCTGCGCCATATGATTTTACAATTACTGGATAATCAATTGTGTTAATGTTGGTAAATAACTTTGGCATATTGATGTTTGCCTCCTCAAGCCATTTTCTCTGCTTTAATCGATGTTCTTCAAAATCCAAAACCGATTTGTTGCCGTAATATAGTACCTTCATTGCTTTATTTTTCTCAAATCCTAAATATGCTACGAAGGATCCATGTGGAATTAAAATTACATTTCTTTTTATTAGTATTTCCTCAATTTTAGGAAAATCTTTATATGAATCGATTTCTATAAATTCGTCAATAAATGGGAATGTTTTATAAAAATCTACTCTATCTTTTTTAACAATAAGTAGCGTTTTAAATCCCTCATCTTTTGCGCCTTTTAAGATTTGAAGTGATGAGTGACTACCTAGTGTAGCAATAATATATTTTTTAATAGTTTTCATTATTCCCATTCCATAGTTGCTGGAGGTTTAGTTGTTATATCATACACGACACGTGAAATATCAGGAACTTCATTAACGATACGCGAAGATATTTGTTGCAAAACTTCGTATGGAACTTTTGTCCAAACAGTACTCATTACATCCTTTGATTCAATTATACGAAGCGCAATTACCTCTCCATAAAATCTCCCGTCCCCCTTTACCGCTGTTGAAAAAGCTCCAGTCATCACAGGAAACGACATATACACATTTTCCAATATTTTTGCTTTTTTAAGTTCAGACAAAACTATATCATCTGCTATTTTAATTCTTTTTAATCGATCAGCAGTAACTTCACCTCTAATTCGAACAGCATAACCAGGCCCTGGAAATACTTGCTTATTTACAAATTCATCAGGTAAAGAAAGTTTCTTGCCAAGTTGTCGAACTTGATCTTTATATAGGTCACGCAATGGCTCAAGTAGAGTAAGCCTCATATTTTTGGGAAGTCCACCTGCATTGTGATGCGATTTAATTTTTGACGCATGCAACGAACCCTTACTTTCAATTACATCTGAGTAAATCGTACCTTGTAATAAAAATGCCACATCGTGATGATTTTTGAGCAACGTATCCATTTCTTTTTCAAAAACTTCGATATAAAACGCACCAATAATTTTTCTTTTTTGCTCGCTGTCAGTCACCCCTTTTAACCTTTTTAACATTTCTTTTTCAACGTTAACAATAATAGGAACAATATTAAAGGTTTTAAATATTTGTGCAACCGTGTCAATTGCGTCGTTTCTCATTAAACCATTATTTACAAATATTGGTATAAATTTATCCCCTATAGCTTTTGCAACGAGAGTCCCTGCAACCGTAGAATCTACACCACCCGACACTGCTCCTATGACATATTTTTGATTAACGATTTTTTTGATAGACGTTATTATTAATTTTGGGTCAATTGTATGAGTTACTTTTTTAACTCCACAGATAGAAATAAAATTTTTAAGTAATTGATTCCCATAATCTGTATGCTCAATTTCAGGATGAAATTGAAGCATGTATAATTTTCTTTTTTCTGATATTGCGGCGGCGAAGAGAACACTTTTTGTTGAACCAACTACAAGAAAATCTTTAGGCAATGAAGTTATTGTGTCGCCATGACTCATCCAAATCGTAAATTTATTCGGTACGTTTTTTGTTAATTGAGAATAATGTCGTTTCATAGTAATTTCTGCTGGACCATATTCACTTCTACCTGCAATGACTTTACCACCTAATAATTTAACACTTAATTGGAACCCATAACATATTCCAAGAATTGGTATTCCTAATGAAAAAATAGTTTTACTAATTGTAGGCGCTCCTTTTTCATATACCGAGGATGGTCCGCCTGATAAAACTATACCTTGCGCTTGTATGCTAGAAATAAGTGAAAGTGCGTCTTTTGGAACAGCAATTTGACATGGAGAACCTAAGTCACGTAAACGTCTAGCAATAAGGTGTGCTGTTTGTCCGCCGAAATCAACAATTACAATCATACTATGAAAAATAAGAAACCATATTTTCAAATATTTTTAATCCAGGACCGAATTTTGGTAAATGCTCGTTTTCATATCTTCTCGAATATTTAATTGAGGTCCAATTCGGTAATTGAGTAAAAAATATTGCTCGTTCTGGATGAGGCATGAGACCCATAATTCTTCCACTTATATCAATAATAGAAGCTACATCTTCAAGTGAGCCGTTAGGATTTGCTGTTAATTGTTGAAATTCACACATTTCACCTTTAATATATCGAGCTGCTATTACGTTTGCGTCTTTTATATCATTCATAGATCGTTCAGGTGTAAAAAAACGACCTTCACCATGTGCTATAGGAAGTGAAATTGTGTCAATGTTTCGAAAAAAATGTGAATCAACATCTACTCCCAAATCTACCCATCTAACTGTATAACGAGCATTTGCATTTGGCATTAATGCAAACATTCTTTCTCCATATGTTTTTGCCTTAGTTGTAAAAATTCCTAAACTGGTTAATACCTGAAATCCATTACATATTCCAATTGTTAATGTATCGCGATTAATAAATTTCATGAAATCATCCCACATATGATTTCTTAATTTATTTGCAAAAGCATTTCCGGCTCCAGTATCATCACCATAAGCAAAGCCGCCTGGAAAAGCTACAATTTGGTAATTTTCTAAGTTCTTACTTCCATCTATTAGATCATTAATATGGACTATATCTACTTTTTCAGCCCCTGCAAGCTCAAAAGCAAATTTAGTTTCGTCTTCGCAATTAATTCCGTAACCACTCATTACTAAAATCTTTGGTTTTATCATACTTCAATATTCAGAAAATGTACTATTGTAATACCTACTTATATTTTGTACGTTAGATGATATTATTAATTTTTCCTCAATTCCTTTAATTCGAATAAGCGAGTCATTCCTTACAATCCCAATCAATGCGTGAGGAGTATTTTTAATCAATCTTTTAAATCTTTTTATATGAGACTCAGATACGCTTACAAGAATTCTTCCTTGAGATTCTGAAAAAAGCGCAGCATCATTTCGAGAAAATACCCCAGGTAGTTTTGCTAAATCAACTGAAATCCCCAGCATTCCACCCATAGCACTTTTTGCTAATGCACAAGCGAGTCCACCTCTACCAATGCTTTGAGAAGACGAAATAAGATCGCTTTGAATACACTGAAAAATAACCTTATATATATGCTTGTTTTCAGTAGGGTTTACTTTTGGGGTACGCATATTACCAAAGTTGTTTTTTTCTAATATTGATAACATGTACTCAGTACCTCCAAATTCTTCGTATGTATTACCCAACACATATATATGATCCCCAGGCATTTTAAAATCTAAAGATACTACCTTTTCACAATTTTCAATTACTCCAATTGATGAAATCAATAAAGTTGGAAGTATGGAAATATGTATACTTTCGCCTTTGGAATTAAATCCCTTAAAATCATTAAACATACTATCTTTACCAGATATAAACGGTGTTTCATAATAAGTTGCAAAATCATAACAAGCTTGTGCTGATTGCTTAAGTTGCCATAATCGTTTGGGATCTTCTGAGCTACACCAACAAAAATTATCTAATAATGCGATACTTTCAATATTAGCGCCCACTGATACTATGTTTCGAATTGCTGTATCAAGAGAACAAGCTGCCATATCATATGGACTTATTTCTGAGTAAGAAGGGTAAAGACCTTGAGAAAACGCTACGCCCTTATTTGAGGAAAGAACTGGCTTAATTACGGTAGCATCAGCGTTAATCCTACCTTTCCCTTGCAATGGCTTTAGCACAGATGAAGATTGGACTTCATGGTCAAACTGCGAAGATACGAATGAATATCCCGCAATATTATTTCTTGCTAACATTTCATGGAATTGGGAAGTGTAATTTTTTGGCAACGGGATAACACATTCTGTTAATGATGCTTCCACTTTACGTGTCCAGTTATGTTTCTTAGGTAATCCATTGTGTAAAAAATCAATATCAATATCCATAACTAGTTTTTTATTGTAAGTTACGATACATTTTGATGAATTAGTAAATGTTCCAATAATTGTTGCTTCAACGCCTCTTTTATCCATTAAATTCTTGAACAAAATCCAATTTTTCTTAGGGACAGAGAGCGTCATACGTTCCTGAGATTCTGATATCCAAATCTCCCATGGCGCAAGTCCTGGATATTTTAACGGAACTTTCTCTAGTTCCACTCTGCATCCATTACTTTCCTGTGCCATCTCACAAACAGAACATGAAAGTCCACCCGCTCCATTATCAGTAATACTTGAATATAGTTCCAAATCACGAGCCTCCCGAATTATTGCATCTGATAATTTTTTTTGTGTGATTGGATCTCCAATCTGTACTGCAGTCACAGGACTTCCAGAATTAATTGCATCTGATGAGAAAGTTGCCCCATGTATTCCATCTTTACCTACTCTTCCTCCAATCATTACAATATAATCTCCAGCATTTGCTTTTTTATGCGTAGCGTCTTTTCCATTAATCTTCCGAGGAATAAGACCAACTGTTCCAACAAACACCAATGGTTTTCCTTTATAGCTTTTATCAAAATACATAAAACCTTGGGGAGTTGGGATTCCCGAACAATTTCCTCCTACATTAACGCCACTAATAACACCATCCATAATACGTCGAGGTGATAACATTTTTTGTTTCATACTTTCATCTTTATAGAGTGGATCATTATCATTTGGATCGGCGAAACAAAATCCATAAGTGTTTGCAACAGGCTTTGCTCCAAGACCAAATCCCAACGCATCTCGATTAACTCCAACAATACCTGTAATTGCTCCACCAAATGGATCTAGCGCTGAAGGACTATTATGTGTTTCAACTTTATGAGTAATAACATAATTATCGTCAAAAATAATTCCACCAGAATTATCAATAAATACTGAAACACAAATATCTTTTTTTCCTTTCTTACTTCTTATCTCTTTTGTTGCTTTTTGAATAAATGTCTTATATAAACCGTTTTCATATTCATCGATTGGATTTGCGAAAATTGAATGCTTACAATGCTCTGACCAAGTTTGCGCGATTGATTCTATTTCTACATCAGTTGGAGTTCTTCTTATTTTTTCAAAATAATTTTTAATTGCCTTCATGGCTTCTAAATCTAACGCAAGCGGCCCTCGGTATGATCCATCTTGATTTTTAATCCCTTTTTTACCAATTTCTGCAAGCTTTTCGTCTCTAATATTTAAATTTATGTTACCAACATTTTGTTTTTCTGGAAGAGTAACGCTCGGCAATTTAAATTCATGTTTATTAACAAATTCGTTGTGTGTATAGATAGCTATTTGGTTAATTAATGGGTTTGAAAAATATTCCGCAATTTTTCTAACTTCATTTGCATTTAATTTGCCTTCAATAAAATATAGATTCGATGTATAAACATTCTCTTTATCTGTAAAATTACTTTTTAACAAATCTCCAATACTTTCCTTTGCTGTACTGGCTATATTGTCTGTAACTCCAGGATGAAAACCAATTTCAATTACAAAGTCAAATTTTTTATGTTGGATTTTACCAGAAACATTTCCTTGTTGAGTAATTGGATTTGAAAGCATTGCAATAACTTTTGATAACGCATTTTGGTTAAGCTCTTTTTCGATAGTATAAATGTCAGAAAGCCATAATTGTTTAATTTGTCCATTAAACCCAATAGTGTGCAACTGCTTTTGTTTTACCGTTGATCTGGAATCTGGCACTCTCGAAACCACTTCTATACGATATGATGAAGTTTTTTTCTTATTCATAAATACAATTACTCAACTGCGCTATATTTTCCAATATCTGTTCGGTATTGCATGTTGTCAAAATATATTCCTCCATCACCAATAGAAGAGTATGCTGTATTTGATGCTTCTTCCAAAGAATCGCCATATGCTGTTATGCCAAGAACTCTTCCTCCACTGGTTTTGTGTTTATTGTTATATTTTGTTGTTCCTGCATGAAAATGCGCAATATTACTTTGCAGAGTATTTTTCAGTCCGTGTATTGTTTTATCTGTAATATATGAATTTGGATAGCCAGATGCTGCTAGTACTACACATATTGCAGCACCTTTTCTGAAACGTATTTTTTTATTTTTTAAGTCTCCACTAATTGAGGCAATAAATAATTCATATAAATCACTTTCCAAAAGCATCATTAAGGGTTGTGTTTCGGGGTCACCAAATCGCGCATTATACTCAAGTACCATTGGTCCATTTTTGGTTAGCATTATTCCTGCATACAATAAGCCCTTATATTCATTTCCTTCTTTACGCATGCCATTTATGGTTTTTTGTAAAATAGTTTTGCGTATTACTTGCAACAATTCTTTTGTTACAAATGGCACAGGTGCATAAGCTCCCATTCCGCCAGTGTTTGGCCCTTTATTATTATCAAGAAGTCGCTTATGATCTTGCGAAGGAAGCAGACTCAACAAAAATTTACCATCTGAAATTGCTAACACAGATACTTCTCTTCCTTCAATTTTTTCCTGAACTACAATTACTTCCCCAGCGCTACCAAATATTTTACTTATCATAAAATCTTTAATTGCAGTAATTGCCTCTTGTTTAGTAAGTGGCAAGATTACTCCCTTTCCGGAAGCTAATCCCATTGCTTTAATTACATAATCAGAAGGCTTATGTGATTTAAAGAAAGCTAATGCACTTTTAGGTGTATAGAAAATGTATGATTTAGGATGCGGTATTTTATATTTATTCATAAATTCTGTAGCGAAATTTTTATCAGATTCTAATTGAGCAGCTTGTTTGGAAGGACCAAAAATTACAAGTCCTTCTTTTTCAAATTCATCAACTATACCAAGCGAAAGTGGCAATTCTGGTCCTACAATAGTTAAGTCAATATTATTTTCTTTGGCAAATTTTTTAAGATTTTGGATATCATCTATTGCAATCGGAATATTTTTACCGATTGTGGAAGTTCCTCCATTTCCTGGAGCAAAATATATATTTAATATATGTGGAGACATAGACATACGCCATCCCAAAGCATGTTCCCTTCCACCTGAACCAATAATTAATATATTATTCTTTTTTACCATGGGAAATTTCCTTTACTGATGGCAATTTCATGCTTTAAAACGTGTAATGTACGTTTGATTGCAGTACTTAATGCTCTATATTCTGTTTCATGTATTTTCTTCTCGAAACTGTCTAACGTGTCATCCTCTTCTCGCCGTACTTCTTCTTTTAATATTATTGGTCCGGTATCAACACTGTCACCCGGCAATACTTGATGTATAGTTACCCCTGATACTTGCAAATTTTCTGAAAATGCTTTTTCGATTACATGTGTTCCTCGTATAGCAGGAATTAACCCTCGTGAGGTAAATACTGTATTTCCATCATCAGCAGCAAGAAGTGAGGGGTGTTCGTTTATAACGGGTATTTGTAGTAGTGTCATTTGACGCAAGAAATAGGGAGATAGAATATGCATCCAACCAGCAAGGATTATTAAATCCGGGTTTGATTCCTTAATAGCTTTCAATAACTCTTTATCAAACTGTCTTTCTTTTTTATTTTTTCTGACACCTTTTGAAGAAACAATAAATGTTGGTATATTATGGTTTTTTGCCCTAATAAGTCCAAACGCATTTTTATCATTAGAAATGACAGAGGTTATTTCTGCATTGATATCATTACTTTCTACTCGTTTAATAATTTCTTCCAAATTTGTCCCATTCCCAGAAATAAAAATACTAAGTTTCGGCTTACCTTTTATTTTCTTTGTACTTGAAGGAAGAATTTCCTGTTTGCCAAGGATTGGATGAGGGCCTCCAAATGGCGTGTAATAAAAATCTTTTTTTTCTCCTCCTAATGCTTCTGCTAATTCTTCTATCGGTAAGTAAATAACATAATCCGCGAGTATTAATTTAGCAATATTTTTCTCAATTATCTCAATTGATTTATTAGCCCATTTTGCTGCAGGTAATTCTTCGTTAGTTTTTAGATCAATTCCTAAATCACAATGATGAACTATCGGTGGACTCGCAAATGCAGCATATATTTCTTTCGCGCCAGCATTTCGAAGAGCTTTTGTTAAAATGGTACTTGTGGTTAACCTTACTGCGGAATCATCAACAAAAACAACTCGTTTCCCAACAACACCATCTGGGATAACAATATGTTTATATATTACTGCAGATTCTCTGTTCTTTTGCCCAGGTTTAATAAACGTTCTTCCTGAAAAATGTGATGTTGTTATGGCTTCAGTTAGTGGCAGGCCAAGCGACTGAGCAAGCCCCTTTGCTGCTGGATAGCCCGAATCAAATATTGGTACTACAACATCAGGCAATATGTGTTTCTTTTTCATTCGTATACCAAGTCGAATACCTGATTCCTCACGTCCACTTCTTATTCGAACGCCATTAATAAAACTGTCTGGTCTAGAAAAATAAATATGCTCAAATATGCAAAATGATTGCCTTTTTGGTTTACCAAAAAAGTAAGAATTTAATTTACCATCCCTACTTATTTTGATTATTTCACCATTTTTAACATCTCGAATATAGTGTCCACCAATACTATCTATTGCAACAGTTTCTGATGCGAATATCCAACCATCAGAAAGTTTAGCAAAACATAGAGGACGAATTCCCCAAGGATCTCGAATGGCAAACATATTACCATCTTCAGTTAATATCGCCAAACTGAATGCTCCAATTATGTTTGGTAAAACGTCTAGTAATGTTTCCTCCCAATTAGTAAATAATTCACGTTTTTCCAATAATAGTTGTGCAAGCATCGCTGTATCAGATGTTTGCTTGAGTTGTTTTTTTACATGTTTTTTAAGATATGTAAGGTCTGGAATATTTCCATTATGAGCTATGCTAATTTGAAATTTTTTATAAGTGAGTAGTAATGGTTGAGAATTCTCGAGCGTTGAGTTACCTGTTGTTGAATATCTATTATGTGCAATTGCTACAGTATTTTTCCCTAGTTTTTTTAATGCTTCGTCTGTTAATACTTGTGCAACAAGTCCCATACCAACTAATTGCACTATATTGCCACCTCTCCAAATGCTTATTCCTGTACTTTCTTGACCTCTATGTTGAAGCATCGCCAAAGAACGTCTTGCAAAATAGGATGCTTGATTGGATTTTGTCCAAATACCAACCACACCACATTTCTCATGTAGCTTACTTTCTGAAAATATATTATTCTTATTTATTATTTCCACACCTTAAAAAAAATAAAAAAACCCGCGCTTGGCGGGTTTACAAAACTAAAATACTAAATCGGTGCTTTTGACTAAGCATCGCCTTCATTATAAATTTAAATTCGTTTCAATGTCAAGAGTTCTTTTTATCAATTTTGTAATTACTTTTTAAAAGTATCTTTAGCTTTGCAAAATCAGATGCAATATCTTTTTTCAAAATTGGAAATCGTAATGCTGCTGCTGGATGAAGAGTTATAAAATATACACGGTTATCATTAGTAATAATAGTTCCGTGCATTTTTTTGACAGGTATTTTTTGTTGTAACACTGCAAGGGACGCAACACTTCCTAATAATATTATTACTTTTGGATTAATAACGTTAATTTGTTTTAACAAATGCAATCTTCCATGAGCTATTTGTTCTTTACTTGGAGTTTTTGAAAGTGGCAAATATTTTACAGGACTTGTTATATAAACTTCATTTTCTTTTATATCAAGACTTGCAATAAAACTTCTAAGCAGTATTCCTGATCTTCCAATAAATGGTCTCCCGATTTCAGCTTCTTTTCTCCCTGGAGCCTCACCAACAAACATGAGCTGCGCATTTGAACTCCCTTCACCTACTACTGGATTTCCTACTGAATCAATTTTGCAAATGTGACATTTTTTAATTTCATTTGTAATAACTTGAAGTTTTTCATCATTTTTCGTCATAAATCTCAACAAGTATAACACAGTAATCTATCATGAAGAAAAATACTATTATTGTACAAGGGGAACTTTTTCTAAAGTTGGTTTTGGACTTGGTGCAGATTTGGGTGTTGATGTTGGCAAAGGCGTTGGAGAAGAAGATATTGTTGCTGCATGAATAAATACATTACTGTGATTTTGTTCACTAAATATTGGAGGTAAAGTAAGAACTAATGCAATACTAGTTAAAATTGTTAATTTTACATAAAGCCCCTGTTCTTTATACCATCTTATAGGATGAAACTTCTTTTGACTGGTATTTTCGAATGGTGTATTGATCGTTACAATTTCTGGCATATTTTTATTCTACAATGGTTTTACGTTTCTGCCAAATTTTTCTTTTGATAGACGGACTATTTTATCTCTGTTGTCATTTTTGAGTGCAGGAAGTGGTAGAGTAGTAGCTGGAAATGGTGCTGAAGTCATATTATCAATTGAAAGTTTAATAACAACCTCATGCTTACCAAGCGACACTAAATCATTTTCTGTATAAATTTCTGCAAATTCCTTTGTTAAGGTGTATGCGTCTGCGGCTCCAACAACAAACGACATAAGCGTCCCTACATTTCCATAAATTGCTTTTTGTACATGAATATCTAGTTGATCTGAATATTGATTGGCAAGTGTTAATGCTAATCGGTATTTTCTTGCTTCAGATAAAATTTTAATAAATGAACTTGTGGCAAAATTCTGAAACTCATCAACGTAAAGAAAGAAATCTCTTCGTTGCTCTTCTGGAATAAATGCCCTGTTCATTGCAGCAAGTTGAATTTGCGTAATTATCATAGCTCCAAGTAGCGCAGCATTATCTTCTCCCAGTTTACCTTGGGATAAATTAAGTATTAATATTTTCCCGTCATTCATTATCTCCTCAAGATTTATGGATGATTTCTCGTGACCTACAATATTTCTTATCATTCTTGACGAAACAAATTGCCCTACTTTATTTTGTATAGGCGAGACTGCTTCTGCCTTCATGCTTTCTGGCATTCTAGCAAATTCGTTTTGCCAAAAACTTTTAATTACCGGATCTTGCAATGTATCAACAAGTTTCTTTCTAAAATTAACATCAGTTAATAAACGGAGTATATCAACAAGCGTTGCGCCTGGAGTCTCGAGTAATGTTAATATAACATTTCTCAAAATGTATTCCAGACGTGGTCCCCATGAATCTCCATATATTTTATAAAAAATAGAAACAATACCTGAGGACACTAAATCTCTTTGCTGCTTATTTCTGACCTCCAATACGTTTAATGAAAATGGTCTTTCTGTATCAAAAGGTTCTAAGTAAACAACATCGTTCATACGTCTATTTGGAATATAATCTAGTATTATCTCTGATAAATCACCGTGAGGATCTATAATCCCAATTCCCCTATCTTTTCGTATATCATCTATGGCCATATTTGCAATAAGTGTGGATTTTCCAGCTCCAGTTTTTCCAATAATGTAATTGTGTTTTCTTCGATCTGCAGTTTTTATACCAAAAATTGTTGTCGCGTTTTTATATTCTGTTTGTCCAAAATAATTTACGTCTTTCTTTTCTTCATCGGTAGCGTTTGTCACAACAGGAAGATTTTCAGGTGGCTCTCCAGCAAGCGTCTTACCCCAAGCAATATTTTTAATTCCTCCAAGCAAATATCCTGGCGGATGCCAAATAGTAGCAAGTTCTTGTGCGTTTAGAACTTGAAATTTTCTTTCACGATATAATACTTTTCGTTCTTCAATTCGTTTTAAAAATCTACTTTTAAATAATCGCTTTCTTTTAAATACAAATTGATTCCCTTCACCAAGAGAGAAACTACCAAATGTGCCTGCCAAGTTACGCAAATGTGCTAAGGCCAAAGGCGTATCTGTACCAACTACTAATCGAACAACTGCTTTACCGCCTTGAAATGACGCTTTTTTCATCATTAAAAGTTGGTGTGGATTTCTGTTGTACCTTGCAGCTTGGGAATCATAGATCATTTTTTGAGCAGCTGAAACCACCCTGCTTTGCCATGCAAATGATGCTGGCTTTACGGCAATTTGAATTGCCATTTTTATAGATGGATCCTGCTTAGATAAGAATCCAATTAAGGAAGATAATGGATCAATATCTTGGAAATCCATATATGTTTTTAATGGGTAATAAAAAGAAGCATTCAATACAACTTCTCCCGCTTCTACATATGGACTCTTAAATATGCTTTCAAGTGGATCACCAGTTTTGACTATTTGTGACTGCGGAAAAGATGATGATATAAGACTCGCTAGTAATGTTTCGGTTTCAGATGGAGCAGCAATATAAAAATATACTGTTTGCGATAATAAATATAGCTCAAACGAGTATGTTTTTGGTTTTACAATAGGGTGTTTCCAAAGCGGTACATAGGGAAAAGATAAGAGTGAAGCAAAAATCTGCGTAGCAGATTCAATCGGAGTTTCATCATCTTTAGGATTTCTAATTTGAAAAAAGGATAGAGCCATACAAAAAAATTATACCAGATTGCATTAGGACAGGTATGATTGAACAGAAATTACAATTTACTTTGAAGAATTTTTAGGTTGAAACATCATGTAGTATACAACTGGAATAAAGAAGAGCATGATCGTCCCTGAAAATGTTAACCCAGCTATAATGGCTCCCCCTAGTCCTTGCCATAATGCATTTGAAAGTGTAATTGGAATAAGTCCAATAATAGCAGTAAATGACGTTAACGCAATTGGTTCAAGTCTACTTTCTGAAGCATCAATAATTGCATATTTAAATGGTATTCCTGCTTCTTGATTTTTAACTATCTTGTCAACGATTAGAATCGAATTCTTAACAACAATTCCAAAAAGAGCAAGAACACCAATAAGCGCTGGGAATGAAAGAGGAGTATGTGTTATTGCAAAAATTACAAATACTCCTGCAGTAGACAACGGTATAACAAGCATAACGATAAACGCTCTTCTAAATGAACTAAACTGCAGTACCATCGTTACAATAATTAATAAAAATGAAAGCACCATTGCTTCAAGAATAGAGGTAATTGATTCCTGATTTTGTTGATTTACTCCCCCAGTTGACCATGTATAACCCGAAGGTAAATTTAGAGAATTTGAGACGTAATGGAGCATATCAGCATTTGCTTTAATCGCTGAATATCCTTTTGTTACACTTGCGGTAACTGAAATAGTTCTTTTTCCTTCTTCTCTTGTTATTACCGTTGGATTTGGTTCAAGTTGTAATGTTCCCAAATCAGTTAACGGAACTGAGCCATTTTGCGTAGGAACTGATATTGCACTAATAGTATTTGCGAATTGATCCGAAGAATCAGTTCTAATCGTTATATCTTCATTTTGATTCGTTTGTGAATTAAATTGTACGCTTTCTGGAGATAAACCACTTGCATAAAGCCGTAACCAATAACCTATTTGATCAAGCGTAATACCATTATCTGAAAGACTCTGTTGGTTTGGGACAAAAACAATTTTACTAGTTCCTGATTTAACTGATTTATCGATATTAACTATCCCAGGCTGCGTTCTTAGATAATCTTCAATTTTATTTGAGTATGTATCAAGAACCGAAAGATCATTTCCAAATAATTTAATTTGCACATCAGCGCCTGCTGGAGGACCACCACTTTCTTCAGTAACCGTCAGATTTCCTTTTGCATAACTACTATACGTATTTCTAATATTTTGTGCTATATCAATAGATGAAAGGTTTCTTTTAGATTTATCAGGAAGTACTATTGTTAAAAGTGATGTATTTTGATCAGATCCTGAAAAACCAAATCCAGCTGAACTTATACTAAGCTCTAAGCTTGCATTGATAAAACTTGCTTGAGGAATATTTTTTCGAAGTTGATTAAGTAAGGTAATAGTTTCTTTTTGAGTTATCGCTTCATTTGTACCTGATGGCAATTCTAGATTTACATACAACGTATTTTGATCACTATCAGGAAAGAATTCATTTTGTACAAATCCAAGTGGTAACAGTAAGAATGCAAAAAGAGCAAAGCAAATAACCATTATTAATGTCTTTTTTCTGTTCGAAGCTGAAGAAAGAATTTTATCTAGAAGCTTTCTATATCGTAGTTCAAATACCTCAAAATGAATTACGCCTGAATCGATATATTCTTTTCCTTTATTAATTACTACTTTTTTTCTTTTACCAAAAAATTTATCCATCAAAATAGTAAATATCAAAGAATATACGCGAGTTATGACAAAAAGTAATAACAAAAATACAATAAATTCAAATATAAATAGCTTTGTTTTTGGAAGTAGTAAATATCCTAGTTCAGCAACGATAAGGAATAACACTATTCTAAATAACCTAACCACACGTTTTGGAAATGTACCTTGTAAAAGAATTGTGACAAGCGGTAAGGTTATCAACATTGCAACTACAAATGAGGCAAGTAACGTTGAGGATACGACGATTGGAACAGGTTTTATGAAATCACCGATAATACCACTTGCTAAGAGTAATGGTACAAATGCCCAAACAGTAGTAATTGTTGTGGTAAAAACTGCAGTTATAAAATCTCTCCACACGAGAAGCGCAGTTTGAAGTGGCGTAAATTTCCCTGACCTAAAATAAGCAGTCATTGCTGAAATAACAACTACAGTGTCATCAACAAGTAATCCAAGAGATAAAAGTAATGAAAAAAATGCAATAAATGACAAATCTATTCCATACAATTTCATTACTGAAAATGTAATTAAGAATGTTAATGGTATTGCCAAAGACGCAACAATAGCCTGTCTAAGCCCTAAAAAAATAAACAAAACTAAAAAAACAAGAGAAACGGTAATAGATAGATCTTTAATCAGCTCGTTAAACTGTGTATCTATCTCATTACTTGTATCAAGAAGAGAATGCACCTCAAACGCATTGTGATTTTGAGCTATGTCAGAAGTTACTGTTTTTTTTGCATCTGCAATAGCTTGCTCAATTGTCGTACTACTTCTTTTATAAACATCAAACCTAATACTTCTGGTTGGAGCTTGAGACTTGGTCGCGTCAAAGGCGACAGCTTGATCAGGCTTAGATCGTTCCTCAACAGTAGCAACATCAGAAAGTAACGTGCTGGTACCATTAATAGAAATTCTTAAATTTCTGAGATCTTCAATTGAAGCAACTTGTGGATCAACAGAAAGCGCGAATGTTGAAGAGTCAGTTTTAACGCTTCCAGCAGGATAAGAAGCAGTGGCAGTTATGATTGCTTGACTTAATGTTTGCGGATTAATACCATAAGTAGCTATTGCTTCAGGTTTTATAACTATTGATATTTCTTGCTCTTCAAGCCCTGAAGTTGTGACATGATCTACGGTGCTTACATTTTTTAAATCCTGTTCCAGTGTGTTTCCAAACCGCATCAGTGAGGCTGTATCTGAAGGAGAAGTTATTGTAAACGACCAAACTGGTACATTTTCAAAATCTAACTTCTGAACAGTCGGAGTTTTAACATCTTTTGGTAAATTATTAACTTGATTTACCGCAGTTTGCGTATCTTGTAATGCTTTATCTGGATCTGTACCGTCCACAAATTGCAACTCAACAACAGAAACAGAATTCTGAGAAGTTGATGTATATGTATCTAAACCTGACAATCCTGCTATGCCTTGTTCAATTGGGATAGTAACTAATGATTCAACGTCATTTGGTGATGCACCAGGAAGAGGCGTTGAAATTATTACAATCGGTATTTTGACAGATGGGTTTAGTACTTTAGGTAATTGTAAAAAACTAGATACTCCAGTAATTACAATCATGAGCACAAGAAGGGTAACTAATCTAGGATTATTAATATATCTGGCAACTCTTGAATTACTTAGCTTCGTATCAAATCGAAGCTTTGATAGATAGGAAAGTGATTTATTCATATTACGGCGTTGGGGAAACTTTAGTACCTGCAATAATATTTCTATCCAGTATGACTTGGTCTCCATTTTTTAGACCTGATAGTATTTCTGTATAGTCACCAAATACTTGTCCGAGCTGAACCTTTTCTGCTTTTGCTACCTTATGGTCAACAATAAAAAGGTATGAATCTGTTTGCGTTTGAAATATTGCATCAATTGGAACAAATGGATCTGATGCAGAAGTATTTCCTGTTCCAACAGGAATCGCAATTTGTATATATCCACCATCACTTACTTGATTTGCATACTGCGAAGGAACTTGATATGTTACTGTATATAAATTATTATCTGTTGCTTCACCTGAAACATATAAAGGTACTTCTTCAAATATACTATTGCCAATATGAAGCTGGGAATTTTCAACAGCAGTGATTCTATTTGCAATATTTTGCGGAATACTCGCTACTGCAGTTATTGCTTGAGTATCTCCTGTTACCTGAGCAATTACTGTTCCTGGCGTAACAGCTTGACCAACTCGCACATAAATCTTATCAACTGTGCCTGCAATTGGAGTTGATGGGAACATCATAGCCTCATTTACTTGCGCAATTGAAAGTTGTACTTGGTTCATTTCTCGACTTAAATCGAGTGATTTTTGTTGAACATCTAACTGTTTTAAAGTTAAATCTCTTTGTTCATCTGCTAAAACTGCAGGGGGGTTTGTATTGGATGCCTGATATTGTGTATTTTGAATTGTCGAATTTAACCCATTTACTGAATTTTGATACTGAGCAACTAGCTCTTGGTCTTGCAGGTTAGTTGGGTCATTGGCTAAATTTTGCTGTAACGTTTGCAATATTTGATTGTTTAAATTTAGAAGTGATTGTGTGTCAGCAATTGATTGATTTTGGATATTTCTCAAATCTGATGCATTTTCGTCTTGATTGTTAGCTATATCACGTTGTTTTTGAATAATATCGCTTTGCTCAGAATAAGTTTCATTTGTATTTTGTAGCTGATCTTGAGCAAGTTGTGCTTGTAAAGCGGGTACATTTCCTCCTTGATCATTTGTTGACAGAGACACAATTTGCGTTCCTTGTCCCACTTCATCTCCTTCGTTAACATTGATTTCCTGTACTACTCCAGAGGTTTGCGAAGTTATTTTTATAACTCCTGATTTATCTATTTTTGCATTAACTGTTAATGTTGGCGCTTTACCTATACTATATACTTGCACCTGTTGAGGTTTGTTGGAAGCTACAACTTGAGTCTTTTTAAATGAAAGTATATTTCCAACAAGTATTAATAGGAATAATAAAAATAGTACTAAGCAAAAACTGAGTAGTGGATGCTTTCGAATTCTAATTACTTGTTTTGCGTAAAAACGCTTAAAGCTTTTCTTTTTAATTAATCCTGTAATATATTTATAAAATACTTTAATTTTTGTTATTGCAAGAGACATACATTTATCCTAAAAGTTAAATTGTACAGCAAAATCGATCTAATAATGATAGGTCCCTGTACGTTTTAGGTATCCTATTATAGGATAAACCTGCGCTAAAGTCAACCTTTATCTAGGCTTATAGTTAATTTACGAGAGCTTGGAGTGATAACTGTCATGTATACTAACATTATGATAGATACAGCAACATTAGCAGGTGGTTGTTTTTGGTGTACTGAAGCTATCTTTAGGCGATTAAAAGGAGTGACAACTGTTACTCCTGGCTACGCTGGAGGGAATAAGGAAAACCCAAGTTATTATGATGTAGTTACTGGAACTACTGGACATGGCGAAGCAATACAACTTACCTTTGATCCATCTATTATTCCTTACGAAAAAATTCTTGATATATTTTGGCATACACACAATCCCACTACCAAAGATGGACAAGGCGCAGACGTTGGCACTGAGTATAGATCAATGATTTTATATCACTCTGAAAAACAAAAAAATATAGCACTAAAATCAAAACAAGAAATTGAAAATTCAGGTACTTTTAAAGACCCCATAGTAACCGAAATCGTTCCATATAGCTCCTTTTATCCAGCTGAAGAAGAACATATGAATTTTGCTGAAAAAAATCAGTCTTCTCCATACTGTACGTTTGTCATTAATCCCAAAATACAAAAATTATTAAAAGAATACGGAAATGATGTAAAAGATGAGTATAAATAAAATAATACTTAGCTTCGAATATTAAAGATTAAAATAGTTTTTTGTCTTTAATATAATCGCAACTGTTGCTCCGTGAGTTATTTTGTTTTTCATAACCATTTGTATGGCCTCATTTAATGAGATCTTTACCGGTGAAATTAGTTCAGTCCCCTCTGGATTGGTGCTTGTAAAAGCTAGGTCTTTGGCAATATACATATGATTAGGAGAAGTAACAATTGAAGTAAAAGGATCAATATAGCCAAGATAAATCCATTCCTTAGCAGAAATGCCCATTTCTTCATTCAATTCTCTTTTTGCAGCTTCTAGCACACTTTCGCCATCTTCCAATCCACCACTACTTGCTTCTATCATTTCTCTATTTACCGCATATTTGAATTCTTTCGTAATATATACGTTATTATCTTTATCAATTGGCAACACACTTACTCCTTCTTTCATTTCAATTACTGAAAATATTCCGGTCTTTTTATCTGGCCTAATTACTGAATCTTCTCGAACTCGTATCCAAGGATTTTTATAGATAGTTTTTGTAGCAGTTATTGTCCATGGTCCTTGCTTTTTATTCATATCACCTTACATAAGCTTCCACATGTAAATATACTCTTTTCCAAACGTTTTGTATTTTCTCTTTTTGTAGAAACTTTGGAGCTTCATATTTGAAGCATTTGCATATAAACCTAATTCTTTAACTCCTTTTTTCCTAACAATCTTTTCTGCTTCTTCAATTAATTTTGAACCAATGCCTTTTTCCCTATACGCTTCCTTAACCGCAAGTCTAAAAATCCATGCTACTTTACTACCAAAAAAAGTAAGTAAGACTACGCCTATAATTTCTGCATCATCTTGAGCTACTAGGATATTTTCATTATCTAGTTTAACTATAGATGCGTAATTATCCAAGTCATCCCAATTTTCATAAGGACCCATTCCAGACTCTTTTAAAATAGCCAGTATTTGTCTGTGGTCATTTGGGCTATAGGGACGAAGCGTGATCACTCCTAAATTATACCACTTCTTTTTTAAATTTTGGCCAAGATCGGGAATAAAATAGTTACGCTTACAGAATAGTTAACCACCAATAAAGTCCATGAATATTAATTGACCTGGCCAATAAATACAATCTAATTATTATTTTGTGGACCTTTTTTTGAAATAAATTGGTTTAAACCTCAAATACCTGTGAAACTATAGAAGTTATGTACTTAAGCAAGCCGAAAATATAATCCTGTAGTATTTGACAATTTGACTATTTATTGCTATACTCCCATGGCTAAAAAAGAGCTAAATTAGACTATAGCTGTCTAAATTAAAGCCTTTTTTAACTTATTGCACATTCACAAGTTGCGGAACATTCCTTATATTCTTTTGCCTTGGGAAGAGAGATGGTAATAACCTTTTCTCTTTCCCAGGTATATAGAAATAACATTAAGGAAAAATATAGAGTTACTTGATAAGAGCATTGCTACTTGTTCTAGCTATGATAGCTAATTTGAGTACAGCAGGATATTCATTAGCTCTCATTAACTTATCACATCATAAGTACGATGTTTCTAACACAGTCTTTTTTGTTCTATTTGGAGCTTTTACTCTGATTCTATTCTTCGAAGCTGCTTCTGAAATGGAGATTAGAATATTCCGGTAGACTCATAATCAACGAAGGGACAGAAGTGAACTTTGAAGGAGTATTTGATGTAGTCAAGGTAATCGCGGTCATTTTCGTTTAACAATACTTTCATACAAGAAGGAGGCAAAACGCGACAAAAACGTCGAATAGACATATTCAAACTCAACAAAACACTGAAAGGAATTCGCAATGCTAAGAGATCTACTTGATGTCGTGGTAGGCATGCTCTTACTCGGTAGTGGAGGAATCTTCTTCATCGGGTACTTGAGGAAACAACGTTCCAAGGTGAAAGCTAAGGAGAAAACTCTCCAAGCGAAGGAGCAGGAACTCGGATCCGAAGAAGATACGATCAAGTCTCTTCAAGACAAATACGTTGCAGGCGAGATGGACTTCCCAACCTATGAACAAAAGGTTAAAGATGTCGTTCATCGACCAAGTTCAAGCGCGTAAGTAACCCGCAACAAAGATGTGCGCCGCGTGTGGGGTGTTGGTCCATCTGGACAATCTGTGATTCAAGCTACAGATCTTAGCTACTCTAGCTACAACAACCCCCGCGCACTCCCTTTAGCTTCAATAATTTTAATCCTATAATATTGACAATTTCATGTTTTCAGTATATAATCCTGTATTACTAAATACCCTATAGGGAATTTAGTAGCACATTTACATTTAATTGTAGGACATCCTTTATTAACTCTCAATTGCTGAGAAAAGTTGTCTTCTTTTTTATGCAAAAGTATAAATATTTGTACTAATCCATAATCTATCATGGGCATAAATGAGAAGACAACAAATAACAAAATGGAGGGTGAAACGTGTAGCACTAAAAGTAGTTCGATCAATGCCGAAATAACAACAAGGAGTTGAACGCACATGGCACTATGGATCGGTTTAACTGTCGTCGGACTCATCATCATCTTTCTCGGACTGGCATTCGGTCTCTTCGGTGAAACAACAGGCGAAAAAGGTGCAGGATGGGCGGCCGCCGGAGCTACAGTGGTTCTGTATTTTGTGATCTTCTTCATAGCATCGATCCAAAACATCGGAACCGGGCAAGTCGGTATGGTCTACAACTATTCCGGTGTACTTAGCGGGTCTCCCCTTCAATCGGGAACGCACTTTGTCGCACCTTGGAATTCGGTCCACACCGCCAACGTCAAGACGCAGAAGTTCACGGAAAACAACATCAACGCGTTCTCGAAGGAGTCTCAGACTCTAACGTTTGATGTCCAGCTGAACTACCATCTCGATCCGACCAAACTTCAACATCTCTACCGAGATTTTGGAGTTGACTGGTTCGATGTCTTGGTACCAAACCAAGTCCAGCAAGACGTGAAGGAGCAAGTATCTCACTACCACACGGTGGAGATCGCTCCGAATCGAGCTCAGCTTTCTGTCAAAATCCAGAATGCTCTCACGACTGATCTTGGGAAGAATGGGATTATAGTAGACAATCTACTTATCTCAAACTTCAACTACAGCAAGCAGTTCGAGCAGAGCATCGAGGCAAAACAGATCGCGGCCCAGCAGGTTCAAACAGCTCAACTTCAAGCGCAACAAGTCGTTGCACAAGCTGAAGGAGCTCGTAGGGCTACCATCGCCAAGGCAGAAGGCCAATCAAAGGCTAACTCCCTCTTGACCAAGTCGCTTTCACCGCAGGTGCTGAGATATCTCTCGATCCAGGCGGTACAGAGCCTCTACGGACAAGCGAAGGTCTACGTCCTTCCGAACAACTCGGGCAATCTCTTCAACTTGGGGAGTCTCGGGAACGGATCGTCGACGCCAACCAAATAACTGAATATCACATAAACTCATGGTCTCCATGGGGCTTGAGCGTCAATTCGACGACCAAGACGGATGATCCCGTTATCAATCCAGCTTCGGCTGCACAAATCTACAATTGAATATCTAAACCATCCTTCCCTTCTTGGGACCGCGTAAGCGGATAATAATAAAGGGTGGTTTTTTCTTTTGGAAAAAATCATAAATAGTAATTAAGGCAATAATTGTATAAAAGTAAAGTTAGGCTAATTGAGGCCAATGACATTTTTTGAACTGTCATTTAAATAGGTACCAAATAGCTTCGGCCGAATCCGCAATCCCTGAGTATAGCGGTCTAAACCCATATTATCATTATAGCGATGTCTCTTATACAGGCTTAGTGAGACAAATGAGACACTGATAAGTCATGACTTACAGGCTCATTAACAGTCTTATAGTATATAATACTGAACTTGAGTGTCCTAGCTAATTGAAAAGCTCGTCAAAAATTTGCCGCCAATTGGATCATTAGTTTCAACACAACTAATTAAGCCCACTTGGGTAAACTATAGAGCAAAATAGACAGCAACAAGCTGGGATACGTAAAGAAACCAGTGATTTAATTTCAGAATTTCAGAACACCGCTCTCAAGGATGCTGGTTAAGACAAATCGACGCCCGTAACCTTGACGACGGCCTGCCACGCGGCTTCCTGGTTGGCTCGATCGTGAAAGTGTGGTTGGCGCATTGCCTCGATTGGGCCGGTTAACTTCTTGGGCGGCGATGCGAAGAATTGACCCGAAACGTCGGTTCCGAATTCCGATGCATTGAGATACCGACGGGCCGCGGTCTCAGGAGTATGAGACATGCCGGGGATAAGCTTCGTCAGTGGAATCAGCACCAATCTCGTAAGGAGACCTGCGTTTCGCACCGCATTGGTGGCAGGCGCGGCACCAGGCGAAACGGCATATATCGCCATGCCGGAGGGCAGCCGGCGAGCCAGTGCAGCTACCCACAAAGTACCGATTAGTTTCGCATCTGCGAACGCCCGGTTGGGCTGATATTTTACATTCGGTCCGCTATGCAACAAGGCTTCCACAGCAGCGGTTCGGTCACCCTGGAAGTATTTGGCCGCGAAGGCCGCTACATCGGTGTAGCTGAACAGGGGTACATCACCTCGGGCAGCTTCCGAGCTGGCAATAACAATTCGAGCATTCGGGCTCAACAGCTTGGCGCGGAGCAACCCGACAGTCAGTTGATGATGGCCGATGAGCGGAGCCGAAGACATCTCTATTCCTGCCGCAGTGAGCTTGAGTTCCTTACGTCCCATGATTCCTGCATTGAGCAGTAGGAAGTCGACCGGCTGACCTCGCTTGACGTGCTCGGCGAGGAAGGACTGAACGCTGGATACACTATCCAGCTCCAGTTCCAGCGGCGTGAAGACCTGTATCTTGGTCTCAGCCGCGAGCTGAGCGGCCGTTTCTTGAATCTGGGCCAGACTGCGTCCGGTAACGATGATCTGACGGTAGCCCTCGATGGCGAGCATGCGGCCAGCCGCATAACCGACCCCTGAGGTGGCACCGGTGATGAGTGCGATCGAATGTTTGATAGATTTCTTCATTGTAGAAAGTGAGGGTCGACTTGTTTTTTCTTTGATCGTATCCATATAGTCTCCTTTGTTTAACTGACTTGATGTATTACATACTCAAGAGTATAATAATAAAAAGTGTAATGCAAGGACCAATTTCATACTCTATGGTAACTAATACAACAAACCGAACACCAGGACGTCCAAAAAGCTTTATCCCTGACGAAGCCCTCGATCGTGCCGTTGAGATGTTTTGGGAACATGGGTATGAAGGAGTTGACGTAAATCGGATCGCACGGGCTGTGAATGTCACCAAACCCGCGATTTACCGAGCCTTCGGAAACAAGTCAACCCTACTACTCAAGGCGGTTGAGCGCTATGCAATAACGTATGGAGCAGCCATGCTGGCAGATTTTCGAGCGGAGCCGGATATCCATAAGGCTGTAGCGGCCCTTTGTGAGGCTACTGTCAACACCGCTTCGAGTGAGGGTCGTGCCGGTTGCCTGATGCTTTCCGCTACGCTGGGACAGTCGGAGCGTGTAACGGAGATACGTATATTTGTCGCAAAAGCCCTCAATGAATCTGCTGATATTTTCGCGATACGTTTCGAAAAGGAGATAAAGGCAGGTCGTCTGACTCGAACACCTTCTGCCAAGGTGCGAAGTCGTGCGCTCGTTGACCTAGTGCAGGGTTTGAAAATTCGCGCTAAGGCCGGTATTGCACGTGAACAGTTGCTACAAGACGCTCGAAGCTATGAGCCCCTGATTCTTGGCAAGCACATTTAGTCCATTATTATGGTATAATTTGACTATATTTAATATACTGATATTTATTACTCCAATAATATTATTTTAGTCTGTTAAATCAAGCTAATTGAGGCCAGTGGCATTTTTTCCATTTCTTCCCACTACCACACCAACAAAGATCATTTCTACCTAGTTTATTTTCATTTATAGGCTTAGCAACTTTCGGTTTTGCAATTCTTCCGCTTTGACTTATCTCGCTTTGAGGCCTATTTAGTTCAATGTTATTTTGATTAGTATTTTTTTGCTCAAGTGGCTGATTTTGAATTTGTACTCGATATATTCTATGCACTAATTCATCATCAATTGTTCTTATAAGTTTTTCAAACATTCTAAAGCCTTCATTCTTATATTCAACTAATGGATCTCTTTGCCCATAACCCCTAAGTCCAATTCCTTGTCGTAAATGTTCCATAGCATCTAAATTATCCATCCATAATCTATCACTAACTTCCAACATTACTGCTTTTTCGACAAATCGCATTAATTCTGAGCCGACTTCAACCTCACGTTTATCATATAGATCAGACGAAAGCTTTACTAAAAAATCTATTTTTTCTTCTTGTCCATGAAGTTGCTCTAACTGTGTATAAATTTGTTTTTGAGAAGCTTCATCAAAATTAATGATTGTTACAAGTTGTGCAACAATACGTTCA
Source organism: Candidatus Levyibacteriota bacterium (assembly GCA_003152105.1). GTDB lineage: Bacteria > Patescibacteriota > Microgenomatia > Levybacterales > UBA12049 > PALSA-1332. The sequence goes on along the minus strand of PLZJ01000002.1, from coordinate 368,471 downwards.
TTTATATTAAGAAGCCGAGATTCATTTTCAATTCCGCTTGGCAATAACTCAGCTTGAGCTTCAGCAGTTACAATATCTCGAATACTTAATTGAATCTTTTCCTTAATTTGATCCTTTAAAATCGTATCTTTAGTGTTTGCACCAGCTTTTAGTATTTCTCTCCGTCTGCCATAAATTATTTCCCTTTGCTTATTTAAAACGTCATCGTATTCAACGGTATTTTTTCTATTTTGGAAATAGAATCCCTCAACCTTACTTTGCGCTTGCTCTATTGCTCGTGAAACTAATCCATGAGATAGAGGCGTATCTTCTGGCATATTAAACTTACTCATTATTCCCGCGATCTTATCTCCTCCAAAAAGTCGCATTATCTCATCATCCAAAGCGACAAAAAATCTTGATGCTCCAGGATCTCCTTGTCTTCCTGATCGGCCTCGTAGCTGATTATCAATTCTTCTTGACTCATGTCGTTCAGTTCCAATAACATATAAACCACCAAGATCAATAACCTTCTCGTGCTCTTTTTCCCATTTTTTCATTGCAGGAGCATCGTCAGATGTAGGCGGCTCTCCACCCAAAATAATATCTACTCCACGTCCTGCCATATTTGTTGCAACAGTAACTGCTCCAATTTGTCCAGCTTTTGAAATTATTTCAGCTTCTCTTTCATGATTTTTTGCATTTAATACCTCATGAGGAATCTTCTTTCTTATTAAGAGCTGTGAGATAATCTCGTTTTTATCAATTGAGGTCGTACCAACCAGTACTGGTTGTCCTTTTTTATATGCATCCTCAATGTCTTGAGCAACAGCCGAGTATTTAGCTCGAGTAGTTTTATATACCACATCTGCATGATCAATGCGTTTCATCGGGTTGTTAGTTGGAATCGTAATTACGTCAATTCCATATATTTTATGGAATTCTTCAGCTTCTGTTGCTGCAGTACCTGTCATACCAGCTAATTTTTCGTACATTCTAAAGTAGTTCTGTAACGATACCGTTGCTAGTGTTTTTGACTCTCGCTGTATAGGAACATTTTCTTTTGCTTCTAATGCTTGGTGAAGTCCCTCAGAAAGCCTTCTCCCTTGCATGAGACGACCAGTAAATTCATCAACTAAAATAACTTGATTGTCTTTTACAATGTAATCTTTTTCTTTTTGATACAACGTCCTTGCCTTAAGAGCAGCTTCTAGATGGTAAACTGTATCGAAATCTTTTTCATAAATATCTTTTATACCAAAAATCTTTTCAACTTTGCCTATGCCATGATCGGTCAAATGAGCAGTACGCATTTTTTCATCAATCTTATAATCAGTTTCAGAACTTAATTTATCAACTAAACTGGCGTATTCATAATACTTTTGAGTAGGTTGTGCATCCGGAGCAGAAATAATATGGGGTGTTCTTGCTTCATCTATCAGAACTGAATCTACTTCATCAACAACTGCAAAAAAATGTCCTGTTTGAGATATTTGTTCTTGATCTTGGGCCATATTGTCTCTGAGATAATCAAATCCAAATTCCGAATTTATACCATATACAACCTCACACTTGTATGCTTCTTTTCTTGTTATCGGACGCAGATGAGTTAATCTGACATCATGTGCATTTTCGTCAATAAAATTTGGGTCAAAGACAAAAGATTGTTCGGCAATTATTGATGATACGCTCATACCCAAAAGACTGAAAATTGGCCCCATCCAACCCGCATCTCGACGAGCAAGATAATCGTTAACAGTAACCAAATGCACAGAATTTCCACTTAGTGCATTGAGATATAATGCAGGCACAGCTGATAATGTTTTTCCTTCACCAGTTTTTTGTTCTGCAATCTTACCTCTTGATAAAGCCACTGCTGCCATTAGTTGCACATCAAAATGACGCAAACCAGTAGTTCTTCTTGCTGCTTCTCTAACGAGTGCAAATGCTTCAGGAAGTATTGCATCCAATGATTCTCCATCTTGAATTCTTTTTTTAAATTCATTTGTCTTTTTTGGAAAATCTGTGTCTTTTAGTTTTTTAGTTTTTTCTTCAAGTAAATTAATTTCTTCAATAAGAGGAAAAAGCTTGGTCACTTCTTTGTCGTTAGAATCAAAAAATTTAGAAATTATTGGAATCATGTTGCTTTATTTTATCACAAAATAGCCTCGAAATATAGTCTTGCTAATAATTTTAGGGAGTTTATTGTTTAATAGAAATTTTTTCTTTGCCTATATAAGGCTGTAAAATTTTAGGAATATGAACAGAGCCATCTGCCTGTTGATTGTTTTCTAAAATAGCAATGATTGGCCTGTTCATTGAATATGCAGTACCATTTAATATGCTAACAAACTTCTTTTCGTTACCAACTTGGTATTTAATATTGAGCCTTCGAGATTGAAAATCTGTAACAGTAGAAACTGATGTTACTTCTCTGTATTTATTTTGGGAGGGCATCCATGCTTCTAAGTCATATTTCCTAGCTGCAGGGAATCCTAAGTCGCCAGTGCACATTTTTACCACTTGATAAGGAATTTCTAGTAAATTGAAAAACTGCTCTTCAAGAGAAAGAAGATATTCTTGTTCTTTGTCATCTTCTCCTTCTTTTACAAAAGATACCATTTCTACTTTATCAAATTGATGTACTCTAAATATTCCTTTTGTATCTTTGCCATAACTACCAGCTTCTCTTCTAAATGAAGTTGAAAATCCCACATATCGCTTGGGTAAATCTGACTCTTTTAGCACCTCGTTCATATGAAAAGGCACCATTGACTGCTCAGCAGTTCCAACTAAAACAATGTTATCTTTGTCTAAAATATACATATTTTCATCTTCACCATTTTCCATGTATCCAAGCCCTTTCATTATTTCTTCTTTAATTAGAACTGGTGGCAATAATGGAGTAAATCCTTCTTTTAACAGCGTGTCGAAAGCTAATCTTTTCAATGCAAACTCTAAAAGCACTCCTTCATTTTTTAAATAACCGAATCGAGGTCCTGAAACTTTGGCGGCTCGTTCAATATCTATAATATCAAGCGATTTTCCGATCTCAACATGGTCTTTTGGCGTAAAAGAAAAAATAGTAGGCTTACCTACTGTTTTAACAATTTCGTTTTCGTCTTCATTTTTCCCAATTTTTACATCCGCTTTTGGAATATTCGGAACTTGTAAAAGCAACGTATCTCGATCGTTTTTTATTTTCTCGAGAGCAGATTCTATCTTTTCAATTGCCTCTTTTATGCTTTTGCCTTGATCAATCTGTTCTTGGGTAGGCTTACCAGAAATTGCAGATGTGTTCGTATTTCTTTTTTCTCTGAGTCTTTGCAAATCAACTGAAAGTTCTCGAAATGCATTATCGAGTTCTATTATCTTATGTACGTCAACAGAGGCATTTTTGCTTTCAATGCCTTTTATTACTTTTTCTGTATTATCTTTTATGTATGAGATATCTAGCATGTTAGTAAATAATCCTATTTGTGATTATACTCTTTACCAAAAGACTGGGCAATTTATTCAGATATATCAATTATTTCCTTAAAACGACTTTTTGCCACTGTACTGTTTTCTAAAAGCAACCAACCAGCTTTTGGGCCATAACTTTTTCCAATTAATGAAAGATATATTGCACTAAATCCATCTTTTGAAGAAATATTATTTTCTTTTGCCCAATCAAAGAGCATTTGCTGTAATTCCTCCGGTTCCCATTTATGTTCCAATTCAAGAAGAATTTTTTTTAAGAATTGTATTTGTCCTTCGGTTAATTTTACTTTTACATCTGGAGACTTATCTAACACTGAAAATTTGACTTCATCAGGCGCAAAACGTTCAAGCCATATTTTGACATAAGGTATCCATTCATCTGCTTTCTCTTTCTTAATCATTTCATGCATATTGGGAGACTGCACCCATTGTGCAAGTTGTGAGAAACGAACCATTGGTGGTTTTTTAATATCGTTAACTTGGGACAATTCAAAAATACGAGCAAGATCTGAATTAGATTTTGTAAAATATGCTTCTGCTGCCTCTTGGTACGCGTCAAATAATGATGGGATAGTTTCACCAGACGGATCAAAATTAATCTGTTGTTCTTTTTTAGTTTTAACCATTAAAAATCTTAATAATTCTGGTGGCAATATCTCTGTCATTTCCGAAGCAGTCACTCCAACTCCTTTTGAAGTTGACATTTTCCGTCCTCCAATCAAAAACCATTCGTAAAAAACTGGATAAGGAACTGGATATGCTAGAACTTTTTCTGAAATGAGCGAAGCAAGATCATGTGATCCACCTTTACTCATATGATCTTTTCCTGCACCTTCAACGGTAACTCCTATCACTTTCCATTTTGCTGCCCATTCCACTTTCCAAGGCAATTTTCCTGCGAAATGATTTTTGTTGCTAAACGGAGTAAGGTTGCCTTCAAAACCACATCCCTTTGTCCATGTTAAATCTCTACATATTACATGTACTGTTTCCCCATTCCAATTGTCAATATCGGTAGTTGCAATTTTGCCACATTTCGGACAACAAATTTTAAAAGGATACCAAGTTTTACTTACCTCTTTTTTATAAATGTCTTCGTAAATTTCTCTAATCTTTGTGGCAGCATCTAAGCATTCTTTTATGACGCCGTTCATCTTTCCACTTAGATACATCTGACTTGCCCAACTAATTTCTGGGAAACAACCTATATCGTTAAAAACCTTCTCAAAATCCTTTGCATAATACTCTGCATAACTTTTATATCCTTTTTCCGGAGAGGGAATTTTAAAAAGAGGTAGGCCTAAATATTTTTCGTATTCCTTTGGTAAATAAACAGGCAGACCATCCATTGGATCATGATCATCAAAAATATATGTATACGTTGCCTTAACCCCACTATCTCGCAACGCTTTATAGACCAAGTCGTGGACAACCACACCTCGGAGTGCGCCAACATGTATCTTTCCAGAAGGGGTTTTCATATCATCAACCCACTCCAAAGGAAGCTTTCTTTTTTTCAGTTCAATTGCTATAGTATCTGCCCAAAACATAGTTCTCATTGTAGTTTTCTAATTTTTAATTTTCAAGCACTAATCTCTTTGGGAATGATAAAAGTGGAGTAATTAAAGTACCTTAAGCTCCTTTGCAACTTTTTCAAATTGTGAGACACCAAAATCTATATCATTTTTACTATGTGAAGCTGATGGAATTACTCTTATTCGAGAAGCGTCTTTAGCTACCATTGGAAATACTATTGGCGTTGCGAATACTCCGTATTCAAATAGTTTTGCGCTAAACTCTTTAGAAAGTTGTTCATCTCCTAGCATTATTGGGGTAATAGGAGATTTGCTTTGACCAATATCAAAACCAAGCTGTTTAAATTGCGCTTTTAGGTATTTTGTATTATCCCAAAGTTTCACCACGTGCTGATCGGATTCTTCAAGAATTTTAACTGCTTCGAAATTGGCTGCAGTATCTGCTATGGTAAGAGCATTAGAAAATAGAAATTGACGAGATTTTTGCTTAAATACCTTTATTAAATCTTTTTTAGCAGTGATAAAACCACCCATCACTGAAAATGCCTTTGAAAGAGTTCCGACTTCTATATCAACCTGTCCATGGAGATTAAAATGATCTACAATACCTCTCCCACCTTTTCCGAGTACCCCCTCACCATGTGCATCATCTACCATAGTTAGTGCTTCATATTTATTTGCAAGACTAACTATTTCTGGGAGAGGGGCTAAATCACCATCCATGGAGAATACACCATCAGTAATAATTAATATAAGTGGAAATTTTCCGTCAGATCGTTTCGTTTGCGCGATTATCTTTGCTTCCTTCAATTTTTCTTCTAAATCATTAGTGTCTAAGTGCTTATAAATTAGTTTATTTTTTACACCGCTTAACCTTACAGCATCAATTATTGAAGCATGATTTAATGCATCTGAAATAACTATGTCTTCTTTTCCAATTATCGTTTGTACCGCGGTCAAATTTGCCATATATCCTCCAGTAAGCACTATGGCATCTTCGGCATTTTTGAAACGTGCTAATGATTTCTCAAGCTCAACGTGAAGCAAATGAGTACCTGCAAGTGTCCTATACCCAGTACCAATACCATACTCTTTTACTGCAAGTTGTACAGCTTTGATTATTCGCTCATCAGTTGCAAATCCTAAATAGTGACTTGAGCAAAAGTTTAATACCTTCTTCCCATTAATAGTCAGATATGCACCTTCTGAAGAGCCTATTATTCGAGGTTCATTTGCAAGTTTTGCAAGTTGAGCTATTTCCGTATAAAAAGCGTCTTTTGTCATAAATATTTACAAAGCTATTATGGAATTAATACAATTTTTCCACACTCGCCACTTTTCATTATTTCCATTGCTTTTTCAAATTCCTCTAATTTAAATTTGTGGGTTACTATTTTTGACAAATCTACTTTACCCTCATCCAATAAATCTGATGTTTGATACCACGTTTGCCATATTTTTCTCCCAAACACACTTTTTGCAGTAAGTTCTTTATTAATAAAATATTTCCCAATATCTATCACTGCTTCTTTTTTTGGTATACCAAAAAATACAATCGTTCCTGCTATACGTGCTGCTCCTAATGATTGACCAATTACCTCAGAATTTCCCGACATTTCAAGTACCACTTCGCATTTATTTATGTATTCTTTTGGTAATTCACTATACACCTCATCTGCTCCCATTTTTATTGCCAAATTCCTTCTATATTCGCCTCGATTAATACCGATAACTTTCTTAGCACCATATGCTTTTGCTACAGCAACTGCGCAAAGCCCAACAGGCCCAAGTCCAAAAACTGCTACTGTTTTACCTGCAACATTTGCTTTCTCACACACGTGAACAGCATTACCCAATGGCTCCTGAGCACTCATTGCTTCTATGGGAATTTTAGCGGTATTTTTCCAGGTAGTTCTTAAAGGGATCGTTGCATACTCTGCAAATCCACCATTTCTCCCTATACCAAAAAGTTCCATATGTTCACATATGTGTCTATTATTAATTAGACACTGGTAACAAGTATTATCAAAAATATGTGTTTCTGAAGATACTAAATCTCCCTTTTTTAAATGTGTATTCTCAGAAGTATTTATATCAATAATTTCTCCGACAACTTCATGTCCAATTACTAATGGAACATTTTTTATGTGTCCATCAGCCCAAGGAGTCCAGTCATAAATACTAATATCTGTTCCACAAATTGATGCACCTTTTACTTTTATGAGAACTTCATTTTTTGCAGCTTTGGGAAGTGGAATTTGTGAAAGAGTAACTCCTGGAGCTTTAGCGGTTTTAACTACTGCAAGCATTGTATCTGCCATATATATAAAGTGTATTAACAATAATACTACGCACTTAAAATGTCAAGAATGCTACGCTACAATAATACGAATTATTTTACGCAATACTAACTATTGTATAGAGTACTTTACCTGCTGGTGCTTCTATTTCAACTTTTTCTCCAGCTTTTTTCCCGATTAACGCTTTACCAAGAGGTGATTCATGAGAAATCTTTTTTTCAGCTGGATTCGCTTCCCATTCTCCCACAATCATATAATCTTCTTTTTTGCCTTTTATATGAAGCGTCACTGTAGAGCCTATCTCGATTTCCTTATGTACTCCTTTTGCGGCCACCTTATCAATTAATACTGCTTGCTTAACAATTTGCTCGAGTTCATCAATTCGTCCATCGATAAATGATAATTCATCTCTAGCAGCAACATATTCTGCATTTTCAGATAAATCTCCCATGTTTCTCGCAGAAGAAACTCTCTCAAGCACTTGAGGACGCTTAACTTGTGAAAGCTCCAAAAGTTCATGCTTTAGTTCTTCTAGTCGTTCTTTTGTTAAATAAATTTTTTTCTTATCCATACGGCTTTTTAAAATAAATTCCCCAAGCAATTGCTTCTTGAGGAATAATGATAATCACTCGGCATATTAGCAGTATTTATTAAGGTTTGTCAAGAACCTCTAGTAGTTAAATTACTATACCTCTATCACATTATTTTTAAGAAAATTTCTTAATCTTTCTAAGATATCCATTAACTATTTTTTGGTTATAATTGTATGGGTGAAATGCCAATATATTAGAGGTCAAAACTTCGCTTGTTATGTGTTTTTTCATAATAAGGAGTTGTAAATACTTTGCTATCGGCTCCAACATAATTAATACTGGGACAAGATTTTTAAACACTGGTTTATTGTTAGTTACATAATTCCCCTCTCTTTCAAAACTGTTTGGTAATAGTTTTTTTGTCCAATTGTTGTTTTTTAGAAAAGAAAGGTACGAATTATTTCTATTTAACAATGGCATTATTTGAACCACCTCATGTGCCGTATAAATATTTTGCATTGAGTTGCCGAATACATAATCTGAAGATATAAATAAATTAAGACAAATTTTATTTGCAACCTTTCTTATTTTTCTTTTTCTTCTAAGCTGCAATGTATCTAGCAATGCAATACATAACAATCTTGTTATCCACAGAGAATTTTTTTGAACAAGTATTACAAAATCTATATCATCTTCCTCTTTTGCATTTCCCATTGCTACAGCACCGCTTATACCAATAAAAGTAATAGTTGGTATAAATGCTAGTATTTTCGAAGCGTATTTTGCAATTTGCACTTTCTCTTTATTATTGCTTTTCCTACTATTTCTCATTGCAAAAATTTCCTCTCTTCCTTTTAAGCAATGTAGCTCATTATTTCGACTAATTTTTTTACTTTTTTTAACTACTCTTTCAACTTCACCTATTGAGACGGGGACTTGGTAAATTAAATAAAACCAAATTTGCTCTAATGTAAGTGGGTAATTAAAAATATCACTATAGGAAAGCGTATAAAGTATTGCCTTCTCAATATCCATATTGCGGAAGTGACTGCTGTACTTGAGTTCCTAGCGTTTGAGCCGCGGTTTGAGGACTCGTAGGATTTGAAGTGGACAGAATTGAATTAATTGCTCCTGATAAATATTGATCCATAACACCATTTAACCCAACCCCAGGATCGTCACCTGTGTCTCCTGCAAAGTACGAAGAGGTTGCATAGCTTGCTTGTTCTACAAAAGGATATATTAACGGATTACTTTGCAAAGTAGAAGCCAAATCAACTCTCGCATATGGTTCTCCATACCCTCTTTCTTTCGCAGCTGCTTGATAGAACTCTTCTTCTGTTTGCTTTTGTGCTAAAAAATTCAAAAACAACATTGCTTCTTTTAAGTGTTTCGTTTTGGAGGATACTCCCTCAGCCCAATAACTTGCTATAGTAGTCTTGTTTGGAGGTAGTTGAGGCACAGGAACAACTGCAAAATGAAGATTTTTATTTTCAGCCTGTATTAAACTAACATCCCATGAATAACCAAAATACATTGCAACATTTCCCTGCGCAAAAGCATCAAGTGAATTGCCTAGCTTATCACTCCAAAGCGCTGGATGTGTATCGGTAGAAAGTGCGTATTTGGTGTAATAATCGAGAGCTTCTGCTGTATATTTTTGATTTTGATCTGAAGATAGATTTTTTAAGTCTACTCCTTCAATCGCAAGAAGATACGAAATAATATCAGGAGCATGATTAATATAATCATAGGTTCCTAACGCAACACCTGATTTATTTATATCTCCATTGCTTTGCACTGAAGTTAATAGTGTTGCGACTCTTGGAAAGTCAGAAATTAAATCAGTAGGTGCTTTTTGACCACTTGCTGAGAAAGCATCAGTATTAATAAACAGGGAGAGCGTATCAATTTCAAGTGGAATCCCATATAACACATTGTTTTTAATCAAATCATCTGATGCCACTGGGTAAAATGTTTTTTGAAACATATCGGTTGTCATGGTAGTAGATGGCACAGGTGCTAAATAGTTCCTAAGTGAGCTCGTCCATGTATTATGAAATCGGTAAATATCCGGTGCGTCACTTGCGTTTTCTTGAATTCTTGTCTGCAGACGCTGTTCATATTGCGCAATGTCTTGTTTTTGATAATTTATTATTATATTTGGGTTCTTTTTTTCAAAATCAGAAATAATGCTATTCATAGTATTCTGATCTTCCCATAGCCCCCAATAGGTCAGTGTAATTTTAGGCTTCGTTCCAAAATTACTTTTTGCAAATATAAATATCACAATAGCAATTACGACAAAGACTGCAAACCCTAACAAGAACCTAATTACAGTGCCAAGCGGTATGGGTCTGCGAGACTGCGTTATCGGAGGAGGAATATCTCCAGGTGTTTTTTCTTCATATGTTGGCGACTGGTATAAAGGTGAGTCAAAAGTAGGTAGTGGGCTTGGATTTGTAAGCGGATTAACGATTGGTTCCTTTGGAATCACTGGCTCTTGGGTTACTTGTGCTTGACTACCTTCTGTGATATTTTTATCTTGATTATCTAAAGCATTCACTTCATTTGCTTCTTTTTCTGATGATTGATTTTGAGCTGAATTAAAAAGCGTAGTTTCGTCCATACATATAGTATAATACGAGAAGAAGCTATGGAGCAATCATTCCAATTCTGCCTATATGAGTATCATTAGGAAAAAAAATAAAACGCAAGACGTAATTCCTCAGGATAATTCGCAGCAAATTATCAAAAAAAAGCATAATATCTTTACCTTAAGTGCAAAAATTATTTTTTGGTTTTCTGTTGGAGCGATTCTTGGGATTTTACTGGTAACAAGCATCATCTACATACTTTTCCAACAATTGTATACTAACCGTATTTATCCTGGTGTCATGATAAACGGTGTAAATTTTGGTGGCAAAACACAAAATGAAGTAAGAAATTATTTTAATGAAAAAAACGCAGTAATGTGGAAAAATAAATTTACACTTACCTACAATGACACTACAGCCACTATTTCAGCAAAATCATTAAACATTGGTTATGACGCTAATTTACTTGCTGTAGGCGCATATAGTATAGGAAGATCAAAAGACCCTTTATCGAACTTAAGCATTATTCTTCAAGCATATGTTAATGGAGTAACTTTCAATTCACAAAAAACATATAATGACGAAAAAATTCACGCCATTCTTCTGCCTGTTGAGAAGGAGGTTTACCTTGCTCCTGTAGACGCCATATTTACGTTTGCAAACGGCAGAGTTAGCGCATTTAGGCCTTCTGCTGACGGACAACAAATTGATGAGGCAAAAATAAAACAAGAAATAGCCAATAAAATTACCTATCTTATTGGATCAAGCACTAGTAACAATTATACAATTCCCATAACTGTCTCAACACTAAAGCCCAAGCTTACGACAGATAAGGTTAACAATTTAGGTATTACTGATTTACTCGGTCAAGGAGAATCACAATTTCAAGGATCAATAGATTCACGTATCTATAATATTGAACTTGCTGCTTCTCGTATCAATGGAGCACTCGTTGCGCCTGGTGACACATTTTCTTTTGATCAAACGCTAGGTGATGTAACTTCGTTTACTGGTTATAAACAAGCATATGTAATTCAAAACGGAAAAACAGTGCTAGGAGATGGTGGCGGCGTATGTCAGGTTTCAACTACAGTATTTAGAGCAATATTAAACTCTGGATTACCTGTTGTTGAAAGACATGCTCACGCTTATCGGGTAGAATACTATGAGGAAGACTCTCCCCCAGGCATAGATGCTACTATTTATGTTCCCACAGTTGACTTAAAGTTTAAAAATGATACTGGTCACTATATCTTAATTCAAACTGCAATCGACCCAGTTAACTTGAAATTAACGGTATCATTTTACGGAACGAGCGATGGTAGAATAGCAACAGTTTCTACACCAGTTATCACTTCTCAAACTCCTGCACCACCGGCGCTGTATCAAAATGACCCTTCGCTACCAAAAGGCACAGTTAAACAAACAGATTTTTCTGCAAATGGAGCAAATGTTTACTTTACAAGAAAAGTTGTTAGAAACGGAGTAGTTTTAATCAATGAAACATTTACCAGTAATTATCAACCTTGGCAAGCTGTTTTCGAAGTAGGAACAGGTTAAACCCGCGCATAATACGTTGACCATTTACCGTAAAACTGATAACATCCGGTCGTATGAATACTATTATATCTGCTCGCGATGTATCAAAAACAATTAACAAATTGCACGATCAAAAGAAAAAAATTGTTGTTGTCGGAGGATGTTTTGATATTCTACATATTGGGCATATTTATTTTTTACAACGCGCCAAAAGCCTAGGAGATTTGGTAATTGTCCTTTTGGAAGATGACAAAACCATTATGGGAAGCAAAGGAGTAAGTAGACCAATTTATATACAAAAAGACAGAGCAAAAGTACTATCTGAGCTTCGCAGTGTTGATATTGTATTGCTTCTTGGAAAAATGGAAAATGATACATCTTACGATACGCTGGTAAAAAAAATAAAACCTGCTATAATTGCTGCTACCTTTGGCGATCCGTATTTACATCACAAAATACGTCAAGCAAAATTAACGGGCGCACAGGTTATACAAATTAAAAAAATTAAAGATTCGTCTACAAGTAATATTGCCACATTGCTTGCAAAGAAAAATACATTATGAAATTAATACTTGGATTATTTGGTGTTTTATTACTCATTATTATTATTGGAACCTATAGTAAAGCTTTGTTATTCGGAGGACTAGGATTTGGTACGCCAACTGCAAAGATTAATAGTGTTTCCTTTACGCTTATCGAAGCAAAAACAGAAAAAGATAGACAAACAGGCTTATCAGGAAGAACCAGTCTAAATACGAATCAAGGGATGTTATTTTTGTTTGACAAACCTGATACGTATGCGTTTTGGATGAAAAATATGAAATTTCCACTCGATATTATTTATGTCTACAACGGAAAAATAGTACAGATTTTTTCGAATCAACCAATAGCCCCATCTTATTATCAAGATACTCAAATTCCGGTAATCACACCTTCTCAAAAAGCTGATAAAGTACTGGAAATTAATGCAGGACTTTCACAAAAAGACAAATTTAAAGTTGGAGATACTGTCACCTTTAGTAATTTATAGCTTGCCTTTATTTACATTGTTTTCAAAACATATATACTAACACTACAATGAAAATCCTCTCAATTGAAACCAGTTGCGATGAAACTGCTGCCGCTATTGTTGAAGGTAGAAAAGGCAATGCAGCAATTAAACTTATATCACAAACAATCGCAACTTCTATGGAAATTCACGCAAAAACTGGCGGTATTATTCCAGAACACGCTGCTAGAAATCAAGTTGCCTATATTCTCCCTGTTATTACTAAAACACTCCATGATGCTAACATATCTTCAACGAATCCTTCTATCGACGCGGTTGCTGTTACGTATGGTCCAGGACTAATAGGCTCACTACTTGTTGGGGTTGAAACGGCAAAAACTCTTTCTTTTGTATGGAATAAACCACTCATACCAGTTAATCATTTATACGGTCATATATACGCAAATTTTATTGAAACTCCTCAGAGTAAAAATATTGCTTTCCCCGCTCTTGCATTGATAGTGTCAGGCGGTCATACAGACTTGGTCTTGTTAAAAAAACATGGAGATGTAACATGGCTTGGAGGAACGCTAGATGATGCTGCTGGCGAAGCGTTAGATAAAATCGGAAGAGTTCTGAAGCTTACATATCCGGGTGGACCTGCAATTGAAAAAATCGCCGAGAAAGGAAATGAAAAAGCATTTCGGTTCCCAAGGGCATTACTTGCATCTAATAATTTTGACTTCTCCTTTTCAGGATTAAAAACTGCAGTTCTTAGAGAAATAAAACTACATAACGCTCTTGATGAAAAGTTAATTGCTGACATCGCTGCATCTATGCAAAAAGCGATAATTGACGTACTTGTAAAAAAAACAGTTAGTGCAGCTGAGCTATATCAAGCTAAAACAATATTACTTGGGGGTGGCGTTGCGGCAAATAAAAAACTTATTAAAATACTACAAGAACACATCAGTGCACTAGAGTTACCTATTCAATTATCCGTTCCTCCTGCGCAGTTATGCACTGATAACGCAGCAATGATAGGGGCAGCAGCATTTTATAATCCAGTACAACAATTGTGGGAGAATGTTCAAGCAAACCCTCAGTTATATTTTGACTAACTTGTTCTAGATTATCACCACATACTATGGTATACTAAATTCATCCCTTGATTGGGATTTTTTATAATTATGGCTGAACCAAAACCACAAAAAGAATTTTCTCTCGATAAAGTAAGAAACATAGGTATTATTGCTCATATTGACGCAGGAAAAACGACAACAACAGAACGAATACTCTTTTATACTGGCCGCACCTATAAAATAGGAGATATTGATGAAGGCAATACGCAAATGGACTGGATGGAACAAGAAAAAGAAAGAGGGATAACTATAGTATCTGCTGCAACAACTACTTTTTGGCAAGATTGTAGAATAAATATTATTGATACTCCAGGTCACGTAGATTTTACTGCAGAAGTTGAACGATCTCTTCGCGTATTAGATGGTGGCATAACAGTTCTAGATGCTGAAGAAGGGGTACAATCACAATCTGAAACAGTTTGGAGACAAGCAGATAAATATAACGTTCCTCGTATTTGTTTTGTAAACAAAATGGATAAACTTGGTGCAGATTTTTTAGCAACAGTAAAATCAATTGAAGATAGATTAGGTGCAAATCCAGCAATAATGGTTCTTCCAATAGGAGCAGAACAAACATATAAAGGCAATGTTGATCTTTTATCTAAAAAGTCGCTTATATGGGGTTCAGATGAACTTGGAGCAAAGTATGAAACATCTGATGATATCCCAGAAGAAATGAAGTCTCAGGTCGAAGAATATCGTCATAAACTTATTGAAAAAATTGCTGAAACAGACGATGCTCTTTTAGAAAAATATTTAAATGGTGAAGAACCAAGTGTTGAAGAACTTAAAAAGGCTTTACGTGCAGCAGTTATAGCATATAAACTGGTGCCTATCTATGCTGGCACTTCTCTTAGAAATAAAGGCGTACAACCATTACTTGATGCAGTAGTAGATTACCTTCCATCTCCAGCAGATATATTGCCTGCGAAAGGAATTAATCCAAAAACCGGAGAAGAGACAGAACGAATAGCTGATGATAATCAACCCTTTGCTGGCCTTGCCTTCAAAATTCAAATCGATCCACACGTTGGTAAATTGACATATTTTAGAGTCTACTCAGGAAAAATAGCATCAGGCTCATACGCGTTTAATAGCACAAAAAATACACAAGAAAGAATTGGGAGACTGTTACTTATGCACGCAAATACCAGAGAAGAACTTAAAGAAGCAAGGGCCGGAGAAATTGTAGCAATCGTTGGACTAAAAGAAACCGGTACTGGAGACACACTTTGTGAACAACAAAATCAAATTATTTTAGAACAAATTACATTCCCTGAACCTGTCATTTCATTAGCAATCGAACCAAAAACCAAATCTGATCAAGAAAAACTTGGCTATGCATTAAAAAGATTAACCGAAGAAGATCCTACATTTACTGTTAAAACAAACCACGAAACAGGCCAAACTATTATTTCAGGAATTGGTGAATTACAACTTGAAGTAATGGTAGATCGTATGAAACGTGAATTTAATGTTGAGGCAAATGTAGGAGCTCCTCAAGTTGCATATAAGGAAACCATTTCTAATCAAGCAGAAGCTGAAGGAAAATATATTAAGCAATCAGGAGGAAGAGGTCAATACGGCCACTGTTTCCTGCGAGTTGAACCTACGGGACGAGGAGAAGGATACGAATTCGTGAATGCAATTAAAGGAGGAGCGATACCAGCTGAATATGTTAAGGCAGTTGAAAAAGGCGTCATTGAAACCATGGATAATGGAATTCTGCTTGGCTATCCAATGGTTGATATGAAAGTTACTTGCTATGATGGTTCTTATCACGATGTAGACTCTTCAGAAGTTGCCTTTAAAATTGCAGCTTCTCAAGCACTTCAGGCAGCAACAAGAAAAGCTAATTTATCATTACTTGAACCTATAATGAAAGTGGAGGTCACTACTCCATCAGAATTTATGGGCGACATTATCGGAGATCTTTCATCAAAAAGAGCACAAATTCTTGGAACGGAAGAACGTGCACGCGCAACTATCGTAAAAGCAATGGTGCCACTTGCAGAATTATCAGGTTATGCGACAACACTCAGATCAATGTCTCAAGGACGAGCAAGTTACTACATGGAACCATCACATTATGAAGATGTGCCACAAAACATTGTTAAAGATATGCTCGCAAAATCAACATTTACTGGTCGGGTTGAATAATAATTTCACTTCTTAGCTACTTACTTCTGATATACTATACGTAAAATTATGCAAGTTTATAAAGAGTTTGATTTATCTGAAATTCTTTGGTACAAAATTGGGGGAATTACAAAATATTTTATTGAAGCCACCTCTGAACAAGACGTAAAAGACGCTTTTGATTTTATATTCCAACACAATATAAAAAACTATTTTATTTTTGGAATGGGTGCGAATTTATTATTTACGGATAATTATTTTGATGGTGCCGTAATCCATATTACTTCTTCACCAATTCAAGACAATACATCAGATTTCATGTTCGGGAATCAACATACTGAGATAACCACCTCATCTCAATCTGACATTAATGTTAAAGGTGATTGTATTAGCGCATTCGCTGGGATAACGCTAGATTCAGTAATACAAACTGGCTTTTCAAACAATCTCATGGGACTTGAATGGGCGGGAGGTTTACCAAGTACAATCGGAGCAGCTATTCGAGGTAATGTTGGCGCATTCGGTGGAGAAATTAAAGATGTTACAAAAGAAGCAAATTTACTTCGAATTATTGATAATTCGTATAACGAAACGCAAGTACCATCATCCAACCTTGCATTCTCGTACAGAAGTAGTGTTGTTAAAAAAGATAGGAGTCTTATTGTTTTGTCTGCAACATTTCAACTAAAAGACGGTACGAATAGTGAAATTGAAAAAGCTAAGCTTGTTTACAACAATAATATATTCTATCGAAAGCAACACCATCCAGATCCATACACTTATCCAAATACAGGTTCAACATTTAAGAACATTAAAGAAAAAGAAGACATAGATAAAATTTTGACTGTTTGGCCAGATATAGCACATTTAGTAGCAACTAAATGGTATGGGAAAGTATCAGTAGGTTATATTAATAATCGTTTAGGTTTTTCTGGATATCATATCGGTGAAGCACAAGTCTCACCACTTCATACAAATTTTATTCTCAATAGAGGAAAGGCAACAGCAGCAGATGTTGAAGCAATTATTAGAACTATACAAAAAAAATATCAAGAAACATTTGGTTTTATGCCTGAACCAGAAGTGGAAATTGTTCATTCATAAATAGGTACCTACTTACTCCTACTGAATGATGCCTGACTGATCTACTATTATTCCGTAATCATCTCTATAATTTAAATCCTTATCTTGATCTACTTTATCATCAGCTGGCGTTTGTTCAATAAAGTATAATTTCTCTCCTGATTTTATCGTATATGTTTGACTTTGGTCATCAGAATCTTTAGGTGTTAATGAAACAACAACTGATCCATCTGCGGCGGTTTTTGAATCAACGGACCATCCCGTGAGTGCTTTCTGTGAATCTGTAGATACAGCTCCGGGAGCAATTTGATATGCATATTTAAAAAGTGGAGATGTTAGTAAATTCATACCTTTACTCATTATTACCGGAGGCCCACCTCTTCGTAGTGCATTTGGACCTGCTGGAGGTAAAGTAGATTTATTCGAAGCCTGTGGTGTCATTGCTAACTGAGAAGGTGAACTCGAATGCTTAAGTAACAAGCCAGATTCAATTATTACTACAATTAATAATACGCCGATTGCAACGTTCTTGATCATTATGAAGTACAAAATAACACATAATTTTTGGATTGTAAAGCACTTTGTTTATACATTTTATGATAAATTGTATACTAAAAACGTAAATGATAGAATAATTTTTCATGAAGGCAGAAAATGACAAGCAACATATGGGCGAACACATGGGTACTTCACTAATAGTAAATCCATTTAGAGAGGGGTTAGGTCTTGAATGGAAGCAAACGCTTATCAATGAGCTCGTTTTACAAAATGTTTTTTCAAAAAAAGAATTGGATGAACATTTTTCCACATTTACGCAATTTATAAGACATGAAGGGTCTGATGCATTTTATGTTATTGACGGAGAAATTAGCGGTAAGGATAGAATCTATGTTCTTGGTCTTCCTTCCTATGCTAACACTTCATTACACAACCATGCCTTTAATGAAAAACCAGCCAATCAACCGGATGAATTGTATTACATAATTCCCGGAGAAAAATCCGGCCCATTAGAGATTGCGCAGTATAGAATGAGGGATCATCAACTAATATCTTTGGGTAGCACATTACTACTACCAGGAAACACACACGAAATCGAGCCCGAAATATATCATCAAGGCTTTTCAGGAAAAGACCCTGCGATAATGATTGTGCGGCTATTGGGTGGAGCATCTGGAAACAAAGACACACTACACTTGAGAAAAAAACCTACACCAAAAATTCCGCTTCAAGCTAATACATTTTTAGCACTCTCATAAGTTAATTATTTTGGATTTAAAATTATTTTTGGAGGTTATTATCTAAAAAGTTCCATAATATTATTGACGCATACGTTCTATAAGGAATCCATTTTCTCGATATAGCAAGCAATTTATTTTCATCAGGTTTTTCTTTTAACTTATAAAGTTTGGTTATTGCATTTTTTAATCCTACGTCTCCTGGTGAAAATACGTCTTCTCTGGCTAATGCAAACATGAGAAACATTTCTGCGGTCCAGGGCCCTATTCCTTTTATCTTTGTAAGTTCCAAAACTATTGACTCATTATCTAAATTCTCGAGAGAATTTATATTTAACTTATAAGTAGTAATTTTATCTGTTAAGTCTAATAATGAACGCACTTTAGCCCAAGACATTCCGACATTTCGTAGTTGATCAGCACTCAATAAGCTAATTGCAGTAGGCGTTGGTTTTTGATGTGGAAATAATTCAATAAATCTCTTATATATAGTATCTGCAACTTTACCAGATAATTGTTGGCCGATTATTTCTCTGCAAATACTATCAAATAAATCATTTGAAGTCTGTAACCTTATCGGTTTGCTATTTTGTGCAACCAGGTATAGCACTTTATCAACCTTTTTAAAATGTACTAATGCTTTTTCAAACATAAAAATATCATACGAGTCAGTATGATAAAATGCAATTATATATAGGATGAAAAAAACAATCGTAGGTATTATTGCGCACCCAGATGATGAAGCATTCTTTATGGCAGGAACTTTAGCTAAGCTCTGCAAGAACAATAATGTATATTTAATTTGTGCCACAAATGGACAAGCTGGAGAGGATAGCTTAGATGAAAAAAATACACTTGCCACACGCCGGGTAGATGAGCTAAAAAAATCTGCGAAAATCTTAGGAGTAAAGAATGTCTATTTTCTAGGCTTCGAGGATGGCTATCTTTCAAATAGCATATATGGAGACATTACAAGTGCCATATTGAAAATTTTAGATACACTATCGCCTAAGATACTAATTACTATTGCCCCAAATGGTATTACTGGCCACTTAGACCATATAGCAATTTCACATATTGCCTCTTTCGTATTTGAAAAATCCCGTTCTACAAACGAACTTTGGCAAGCATGCTTTCTTGAAGAAAGATCAAAAAGTGTGAGAAAATATTACTCAGAGTTTGTATACGTACCTCGAGGATATGAAAGAATTAAAGTCAATAAGATTATCACAATTTCTGACGTATTTCCAAAAGTCATTGAAGCTATTTCTTCACATAAGTCTCAACAAGCAGACATAAACTATGCGATAAAAGAGATTAATACTTTTCCAAAAGAAGAATATTTCCTCGTCATAAAAAAATCACAACAAAAATAATCAGTAAAAGATATATGTTTTCTAAGCCTTATATTCGTTAATACTTCTTAGCAACTATTCCACTTTCCACATACTATATAATGAGACAATGAAAAAATTTAGCGCCTGGCTATTATTACTTGTAATATTGTTATTTTTATCTTATCTGGTCATTTTTAATTCTAAAGAACAAACCCTCTCCCCGATTTCTCAAAACCAACCCTCAGTAACTCTTGGATCAACTATTACCTCAACAACGTCGCCTAAGATAACGTCACTTTTTGTTCCATACTGGGCACTATCCAATCAAAAAATACAATCAAATAGCGATGAGCTGATATATTTTGGAATTACCCCAACAGCAAACGGAATAGATACCGATGAGATTGGATATAAAACAATTCCACTTTTTATCCAAGATGCAGACGCTAGTCAAAAAAAACTCTTAGTGGTTCGCATGATAAATTCTGACCAGAATTTATCAATTCTTTCTTCGCAAGTTGCAGAAAATGGCGTTATTACGCAAAGCGATCAAATAGCAAAAAAATATAATTTTGATGGAGTCGTATTAGATTTTGAAATTTCAGCAATATCATTCAACAGCTTAGTAACACAAATAAATTCATTTGTATCAAAATTTACAACTGACGCAAAACAAAATAACCTACAATTCGGCATTGCTTTATATGGTGATACTTTTTATCGTGCACGCCCCTTTGATGTCAAAACTATTGGAGGAAAAGTAGATAGAATTTATGTAATGACCTATGATTTTTCAAAAGCAGATGGTGCAAATCCAGGTCCTAATTTTCCCTTTTCTGATAAGCAACTATATGGATACGATTTTCAAACTATGATAAATGATTATATTGCTTCTGTACCGAAGCAAAAACTTTCAATAATATATGGACTATTTGGCTACGACTGGAGCGTAGATAAAAATAATATTTCGAATTCACAAGCTAAATCTTTAACGCTTAAACAAATACAAAACACCTATGCAACTTCTTGTTCAGAAAAAAATTGCAAGATTAAACAAGATCCGATATCTAAAGAAACAGAAATTACCTATACAGACTCCTCTGGGATTAACCATATTATCTGGTTTGAAGATCAAAAATCTGCAAGTCAAAAACAACAATTTGCAAACGACAACGGCATAAATGGCAGCGGGTATTGGGCCTATTCATATTATTAAATTAAATTTATATACATGAACTTGACAATATGCAAATGATGCATATAATTAAGGTAGCTCTGTATGGGAAAACTTTTTGTTCCCTTTATATTAGCGCTATTTATCATAGTTTTTGCTTTCTTTCTTAGTCAGTTTCAAAAAAAATCATATTCTCCGTCGACGCTTATTCAACAATCTAAAGCCTCAGCAATAGAAAAATAACAAGCCTTTGGTTCTAAAAAAAAAGGTATTGACGAAAAAGCAAAAGTAATGTATAGTGCATATAGACTTCTTTTTGAAGTTTCTTTTTTTAAAAAATACATATGGCGGACAATAAATTTATACGCAATAAACCACATTTAAATATCGGAACCATTGGTCACGTCGACCATGGAAAAACGACATTAACCTCAGCAATTACTACAGTTCTTGCTAAAAAAGGAATGGCTCAAGCCAAAAAATATGAGGATATTGATAATGCTCCAGAAGAAAGAGCACGTGGCGTCACAATTAATATTTCCCACAATGAGTACGAAACTGAAAAAAGACACTATGCTCATATTGATGCTCCTGGTCATGCTGACTATATCAAAAACATGATTACCGGAGCTGCACAAATGGACGGTGCAATACTTGTTGTTTCTGCACCAGACGGACCAATGCCTCAAACTCGAGAACATATCCTTCTTGCAAGACAAGTAGGCGTACCTGCAATCGTCGTATTTATGAACAAAACTGATATGGTTCAAGATCCGGAATTATTGGATTTAGTTGAAATGGAAGTTCGAGAACTTCTCACTAAATATCAATATCCTGGAGATGATACTCCTATTGTTCGAGGTTCAGCGTTAAAAGCTATTGAAGGAGATCCAGAAGCAGTAAAAGCAATCGAAGAATTAATGGATAAAGTAGACGAATATATCCCTACACCAGTTCGTGAAATTGATAAACCATTATTAATGCCTATTGAAGACGTTTTCTCAATTAAAGGAAGAGGCACAGTTGTAACTGGGAGAATTGAACGAGGTCAAGTCAAGATAAATGATACTGTTGAAATTGTAGGAATACGTCCAACAAAAACCACAGTTGTTACTGGAGTTGAAATGTTCAAAAAATTGCTCGATGAAGGACAAGCAGGAGATAACGTTGGATTATTACTTCGAGGAATTGAAAAAAGTGATGTAGAGCGCGGGCAAGTTATTGCAAAAATCGGATCAATTACTCCTCACACTGAATTTGAAGCAGAAGCATATATCTTAACTAAAGAAGAGGGCGGTAGACATACTCCATTCTTTACTGGATATCGACCTCAATTCTATGTTAGAACTACTGATGTAACAGGAAATGTATCTCTTCCACAAGGAGTTGAAATGGTAATGCCTGGTGATAGCACGAAAATGACAGTTAAACTCATTGTACCTGTTGCAATGGAAGACGGAATGCGATTTGCAATCCGAGAAGGTGGGAGAACAGTTGGTGCAGGAGTTGTAACAAAAGTCATTGCTTAAAATCTATGGATATAAGAAATGACGCTGATGCGTCTTTTTTTATGCCCAGTTTTATGGTAAAATCAGCACATTAAAAGGAAAAAGGAAATCATATGCCAAAAGGTAGAATTAGAGTTCGTTTAAAAAGCTATGATGCACGCGTAATAGACGCTTGTTGTCAACAAATTTTAGATACGGCAATACGTACCGGAGCTAAAGTTATTGGCCCTATTCCTTTGCCTACAAATAGAACAGTGTATACCGTTAATAAATCCCCTTTTATCGATAAAGATGCCAGAGATCATTTTGAACTAAAAGTACATAAACGCTTAATCGACATTATGCAACCAACCGAAAAGACAATAGACTCTCTAACTCATCTAGAATTACCCGCAGGTGTCGACATTGAAATTAAAATATAACAAGCCTCAAAGAAAACAGCATGTCAACAATGGTTTTCTAGCCTAATTTTTAAATTTCTCCGTTGCATTAGCTTTAAACTTTTGCTACAATACTATATAAATTTATGTTCGTGGAAAACGGAATGCGACAAACGGGCACATAAAGTGAGCAGCTAATTGCGATTATACCGTAATTGCGGCCCAATGGCCGCTTTTTTAATGATTATGCAAACATTACTTGGAATTAAAATTAATCAGTCACAAAAATTTTTACAAAATGGGCAACGAGTACCAGTTACCCAAATTAACGTATCTGGAAATATTGTCATGCAAATTAAAAAACAAGATGCAAATGGCTATAATTCAATTCAAATTGGAGTAGGTAGCCGCAAGAACTCCAAAAAATCCCTCCTAGGCCACTCTAAACACTCGCACAAAGACAATATTACACCAAAATTCATTAAAGAAGCACGAGTATCTGAAGAAACCATGCAAGCAGAATCACTACCAAAAGTCGGAGATGTAATTACCCCAACACAAGTTTTAAGCGCAGGAGACTTTGTAGCAGTTTCTGGCACTTCAAAAGGAAAAGGATTTGCAGGAGGAGTTAAAAGATATCATTTTAAAGGTGGCCCAAGAACTCACGGACAATCAGATCGTGAACGAGCACCAGGATCAATAGGACAAACCACAACTCCAGGAAGAGTATATAAAGGTAAAAGAATGGCAGGTAGAATGGGTAATGAGAAAGTTACTGTTCAAAATTTGGAAGTATTACAAGTAACTGATTCTGAACTTTGGCTAAAGGGACTTATCCCCGGAAGCAAAAATGGACTCGTAATAGTTTCAAAAACCGGAGAAAACAAAAAACATATCCCCCTCTACTCCACTGAAGAACAAAAACAAGAAGAAACAATCGAACAAACTGAACCAACCCCAACCACTCTACCAGAATCGCAAGAAACACCAAAAGAAATTCCAACTGAAGAAAAAAATGATCAAGAAACTAAAGAAAATATAACAAACGATGAACAAAAAACTGATATACAGATAACTGAAACAGAAACTGAAGCACCTACTGAAAACGTAAAGGAGGAAGCAAATGCCAGTTAAAAAAACAGCCCCGTTACCTAAAAAAACAACAGCTGTAATTAAAGCAAAAGGCATAGAAATTGAGATGAAAGATCTCAAAGGAAAAAATGCAGGCTTACTGTCTTTACCAACGGAAATTTTTGGTGCAAAAATTAATCCGACGTTAATGGCTCAAGCTATTAGAGTATATCTTGCTAATCAACGTCAGGGAAATGCTTCAACAAAAACCAGAGGTCAAGTGCAAGGATCAACTAGAAAGATTTATAAACAAAAAGGGACTGGAAGAGCACGACATGGTGGCGCACGAGCACCAATTTTTGTTCATGGAGGTATTGCTCATGGACCTAAACCAACTGATTATAGTTTAAAGCTTTCGAAAAAGATGAAGAAAGCAGCACTTTTTAGTGCGCTAACTTCAAAATTGCAAGAAGGTCATATTACTTTTCTTTCTGCAACTGAAATAACAGAACCTAAAACAAAAATAATGGCACAAGCGTTTAAAGACTTATCACTTGAAAGTAAAAAACGAAAAGTTTTATTTGTATTACCTAAAAAGGATGGAGCAGAAAATCTAAAAAACATCAAACAAGCAACTAAAAATTTGCCAGGCATAACTCTACTTCATGCAGACAGAATTAATACGTATGAAATAGTAAATAGTAAAATCGTATTATTTACTAAAAATGCAGTAGAAAGCTTAAGTACTCATTTTTTAAGAAAGGGTGAACTATAAATATGGATGCACATAATGTTTTACTCAAACCACTCATTACTGAAAAATCTATGAAAGATGTGACCAATGATAAATTTACTTTTTTGGTAGGTCTTTCTGCAAGTAAGTATGACGTTAAAAAGGCAGTTGAAAAAATGTATGGCGTCACTGTGCTTAGTATTACAACACAAATTACAAAAGGCCAAACACAACGGGTAGGAGCTAAAAGAACTGAAATTAAGAAATCACCAACTAAAAAAGCAATTGTTAGGCTTGAAAAAGGACAAAAAATTGACTTATTCGATCTAGGAGCTTAAAATGAAAAACTTAAAGCACATTAAGAAAAAACATTCGGGAAGAGATCAAAAAGGACATGTAGTTGTTCGACATCAAGGTGGACAACATAAAAGGTTCTTACGTGAAATTGATTTTAAACGAAATAAAGACGGAGTAGTTGGGAAAGTAGTTTCCATAGAATATGATCCAAATAGATCATCTGATATTGCTTTGATTCACTATCATGATGGAGAAAAAAGATATATATTACGACCTGAAGGACTTAATCTAAATGATACAATTAACTCAGGTAAAGACGCAGATTTGAAAGCGGGACATGCACATCAATTAAAATCTCTACCTATTGGCACTACAGTTCATAATGTAGAACTTACTCCGGGTAGAGGCGGACAACTTGCAAGAAGCGCAGGTACATCAGCTACAGTTGCAGCTAAGGAAGGAGCATTTGTTCATTTACGTATGCCCTCAGGTGAAGTTAGAAAAGTTCGAGCAGATGGAATGGCAACTATCGGACAACTTGGAAATATTGATTGGAAGAATAGAGTACTTGGTAAAGCTGGAGCAAAACGCCATTTAGGTATTCGTCCAACTGTTCGAGGAGTCGCACAAAATCCAAGATCTCATCCCCATGGCGGAGGAGAAGGAAGATCAGGAATTGGTATGAAAAGTCCTAAAACATATGCTGGACGAAAAGCGGTTGGAAAAACAAGAAATCGAAAAAAGTATAGCAATAGTCTAATTTTAAGTAGAAGAAAAAGTAAAAGAAAGAGTAAATAATATATGAGTAGAAGTACAAAAAAAGGACCATTTATTGACCCAAAACTATTAAAAAAAGTGATGGCTCAAAAATCCGGTGGCGATAAGTCGCCTATTAAAACATGGGCAAGAGCATCACAGATCCCACCTGAATTTGTTGGACACACTATTGGTGTACACAATGGAAGAATACATGTAAATGTTCTCGTAGTTGAGGGCATGGTTGGACATAGATTGGGTGAATTTTCACCAACACGTACTTTTAGAAGTCATGGTAGAGTTGTCGCAAGAGAGATATCTAAAACCTAACAATTATGGAAATAATAGCACAATCTAAAGGAGCAAAAATAAGTCCACGAAAAGCTCGCTTAATTGCTGAGCTTATACGTAACGTGCCTATTTATAAAGCATTGGATGTTCTTATGTTAACCAACAAACGAGCAGCAACAGATTTATATAAAACACTACAAAGTGCAATTGCTAATGCAAGTGTTAAAAACATTGCACAAGATAGTTTATATGTTTATCGCGTTGAAGTTAATGAAGGACCTGCATTAAAACGCTTTCATCCTTCTTCAAGAGGTAGAGTGCATCCATACAAAAAACGTACAAGTCATATTAAAATAATATTAAAAGGTAAAGAAAAGAAAGGAGAAATAGTCGCTGCGAGCGAATAGTAACCTATGGGACAAAAAATTAATCCAATGCTGCTTCGAACCGGTCCATTATACAACTGGACTAGTAGATGGTTTGATGATAAACAGTACAAAGAAGTACTTCTAGAAGACTATATGCTTCGAAAAGTTCTTATGGATAAGTTAAAAAATGCAGGGATCGCTCGGGTTGAAATTGAGAGATCAATTAATAGCATTAAAGTAATAACATATGTTTCTCGACCAGGTATGGTAATTGGTAGAGGCGGTGCAGGAGCAGAAGAAATAAAGAAATTTTTACAAAAATTATTAAAAGATAGTAGTAGAACCAAAAATACACCAAAATTGGATCTTCTCATTGAACCAGTAAAGGAACCAAATCTTGACGCATATCTTGTTGCAAAAAATATATCTGATCAATTAATCAGACGTATGCCATATAAAAGAGTTATTGCTCAATCTGCAGAAAGAGTTATGGGATCTGGAGCGAAAGGTGTCCGAATTCTATTATCAGGACGTATTGCAGGAGCAGAAATTGGGAGAAGAGAAAAAATTCAAAAAGGGACTGTTCCCCTTTCAACTATTCGCGAACATGTTACCTATGCAAGTTCACCAGCATTAACACAAAAAGGATATATCGGAGTAAAAGTATGGATCAATAAACCAGAAGATAAGGAATAAAATATGTTATTACCAAGAAGAGTTAAATATCGAAAACAAATGAGAAGAAAAATGCCTGGAAATGCCACGCGAGGAACGCGTGTAAATTTTGGTACTTTTGGATTAATGTCAGAAGGTACTTCTTGGGTTTCTAGCAGACAAATAGAAGCGGCAAGACGTGCTATTACTCACTATACCGCACGCGGAGGAAAGCTTTGGATTCGTATATTTCCAGATAAACCAATTACTAAAAAACCACCAGAAGTAAGAATGGGTGGAGGAAAAGGTGATATTTTTGAATATGTTGCTCGAGTTAAACCAGGGAGAATTCTTTTTGAAATGAGTGGAGTTACTGACGAAGTAGCAAGAGAGGCTCTTCGACTAGCAGCGCATAAATTACCTATTAAAACACGAGTAGTTTTAAAATAAATATGAAAAATAAAGATCAGAAAGAACTAAAAACTAAATCAACAGCTGAACTAAAAAGCATGCTACAAGCAGGTAAAAAAGACTTGTTTACCTTAACTATGGATTTATCAAGAAATAAATTAAAAAACACAAGTGCACTTGGTACCAAACGAAGAGATATTGCGCAAATTTTAACAGCACTTAAAGAACAACAATCTTTACAACTTACAAAAGGAGGAGAAGTTAATTCTAAATAATCTATGGCAAGAAATTTAATAGGAACAGTAGTTTCAACAAAAATGCAAAACACAGCCATCGTTGAAGTAACTAGACGAGTAGCTCATCCATTATATAAAAAATTGATGAAACGAAGTAAAAAATTTAAAGTAGCTTTAAATGGCAATGTAGTCGAAAAAGGGCAAAATGTGCAAATTAGTGAAACAAAAAAAGTATCTAAAGATAAATATTTTAAAATTGAAAAAATACTAGATGTGCAAAATGGCAAAAATGGAAAGGTGAAGAAATAATGATTCAACTTAGATCAATATTAAAAGTTGCAGATAATTCAGGAGCGAAAGCACTTGTTGTTATGCATATTTATGGAGGTTCTCGACATAAATTTGGGTATATTGGAGATATTTTAAATTGTGTCGTCAGAGAAGCCAATCCAAATGGACAAGTCAAAGATAGCGAGATGGTTAAAGTAGTATTAGTAAGAAGCAAAAAGGAAATTAAAAGAAAAGATGGATCATATATTCGTTTTTCAGAAAATGCAGGAGTTGTAATTGATACGATCAAAGATAAAAATCCACGTGGAACTCGCATATTTGGCCCGATCCCACGAGAAATTAGAGAAAAAGGATTTGCAAAAATTGCCAGTATGGCACCGGAGGTATTGTAATGAAATTAAAAAAAGGTGATAACGTAAAAGTAGTAATTGGTAAAGATAAAGGTAAAACCGGTAAAATTGAACAAATTTTTCCTAAACTAAATAAAGTTTTATTACCTGATATAAATACATATAAAAGACATGTAAAAGCGCGAACGCAAAATCAGAAATCTGAGATTATTACGCTAACAAAACCATTACCAGTTTCAAACGTTGCGTTACTTTGTCCTAAATGTAAACAACAAACACGCGTAGGATACAAACTTACCAATAAAGAAAAGGTAAGAATATGTAGAAAGTGTGGTGCAGAATTATGAAAAAAGAACAAATAATTGAGATGAAAAAACAATTACAAGATAAAATGCATGCGAAGCATGTTATGGCAACGCCACAAATTAAAAAGATTGTTATTAATATGGGCGTAAAAGATTCACTCGCTGATAAAAAGAATATTGATCGTTCACGTGAGGCGCTTGTTCAGATTGCAGGTCAACTACCAAAAACGACAAAAGCAAAAAAATCAATTGCTAGCTTTAAATTACGAGAAGGAGATCCTGTTGGACTTATGGTAACCCTACGTGGAAAACGCATGTATGATTTCTATGACAAACTTGTTACAATAGTGCTTCCTCGTATTCGAGACTTCCATGGAGTACCTAGAGAAAGCTTTGATGGACATGGAAATTATACGTTAGGATTTCCAGAACATACTGTTTTTCCTGAAATTGACCCAGGTAAAACAGATCGAATACAAGGCTTAGAAATATCAATAATAACAACAGCAGCAACTAACGAAGAAGGATTTGCGCTTCTAGAAGCAATGCAAATGCCTTTTCAAAAAACTAAATAATATATGGCAAAAGTATCAGATATAGTTAAATTTAAAAGAAAACAAAAATTTGAGGTTCGAGACAGAAACCGTTGTCAAATTTGTGGAAGAGCACGAAGCTATATGCGAAAATTTGGACTTTGTAGAAATTGTTTTAGAATGCTCGCAAGTAAAGGAGAACTTCCAGGTGTTGTAAAGGCATCATGGTAGAACAAAAAATATGAATCATTTAGTATCAGACTTTGTAATTAGACTTAAAAATGCAAGTAGAGCTCGAAAAAAAGATACTCTACTTCCCTATTCAAAGCTTAATAAAGCAATAGGTCTTACTCTTGTAAAAGAAGGATTTTTAACAAGTATTAAAGAACAAAAAGATGGAAATAAAACAATGCTTATTGCAGAAATAGCATATGATAGTCGAAACCCAGTCATCACAGACGTTACTATTATTTCTAAACCGTCTTTGAGAATCTATCAACCAATACATAAAATTACACCTATGGAAAAAAAGGGAATGACTGTATCTATTATCACAACAAGCAAAGGCGTTATGACAACTCGTGAGGCAGAAAAGAAAGGAGTCGGCGGAGAACTATTATTCCGCATTTGGTAATATGAGTAAAATTGGAAGACTACCAATCAATATCGTGTCGGGTGTAACGGTAAATATTGATGATAATAAAATAACAATCAATGGAACGAAGGGAAATTTTTCATATACAGTTCCAAACCCTATTAAAGTTGAAGTAAAAGATAATCAAATCATTGTATCTCAAAAAATTACTAATGATGATGCTTCAAAAGCCTTATTCGGATTAACAAGAGCAAATTTAGCAAACCTAGTGACTGGTGTTAGTGAGGGTTTTGAAAAAAAACTGGAACTTACTGGTGTTGGATATCGTGCAACCTTACAAGGAACTAGTCTTGCACTATCCGTAGGTTTTTCTCATCAAGTAATAATTCCTGCTAAAGAAGGCATTACATATATGGTAAAAGATAATACAATATCAGTTTTAGGAGCAGATAAAATTTTAGTAGGTGAAATGGCAGCAAAAATTCGATCAGTTCGTCCACCTGAACCCTACAAAGGAAAGGGAATAAAATATATGGGAGAAAAAGTTAGAAGAAAGGCAGGAAAAGCAGCAAAAGCTGTTGGAGGTAAATAATGCAGAAAATATCAGCAAAACTAAGAAGAACAAAGCGAGTAAGAGGAAAAATCGAAGGTAATAAGTCAATACCAAGACTTACGATCTATCGATCTAATAAGTATATATATGCCCAGCTAATCGATGATGTTTCGGGGAAATCTTTATGTGGTATATCAGAAAAAAATATATCAGCCAAAGGCACAAAGTCCGAAAAAGCATTAGAACTTGGTAAACAGATAGCAAAAAAAGCTCTTGAGCAAAAAATTAAAAAAGTAGTTTTTGATAAAGGTAGCTATGCGTATCATGGCAGAGTAAAACAAGTTGCTGAAGGGGCAAGAATGGAGGGATTACAATTTTAATGGAACCAAATAGACAAGATGAGTTTATTGAACAAATTGTTCAAATTAACAGAGTTTCTAAAAAAACTAAAGGAGGAAATAAAATAGGTTTTTCAGCCCTTATAGTCGTTGGTGACAAAAATGGTCACGTTGGGGTAGGACTTGGAAAAGCTCCTGACGTATCTTTTGCTATTAGAAAAGGCAGTAGTTTGGCCAGAAAACATATGGTTAAAGTTCCGATAATTCGAGACACTATCCCAATTGAAATACTCATAAAAAGAGGCGGAGCAAGAATAATGCTAAAACCAGCACCACAAGGATCAGGAGTAATCGCAGGAGGAGCGGTACGATCAGTAGTATCAGCTGCAGGAATTAAAAATATCTCATCTAAAGTACTTGGAAGTGATAATCAAGCAAGTAATGTATATGCAACCATCGAGGCGCTTAAATTACTTTCTATTAGATATAATAATATTAAGAAAAGAACAAGCAAATCAATGAAGGGAGAAAAACATGGAACTACATAAACTTATAAAAACAACTACAAAAGCGAAAAAAAGAGGTGGCCAGGGACATGGAACTGGTCGTGGCAAAACTTCTGGAAGAGGTACTAAAGGTCAAAAAGCAAAACGATCAATTCCACAATATTTTGAAGGTGGTGCATTACCACTAAAAAAACGCCTACCTTTTTTACGAGGGAAAGGAAGAAATAAGTCATTTAAAAAACGACCAATTACCGTTAATATAAAATATTTAAATTTAGTTCCAAAAAACAGTAAGGTAACACTAGAATTATTAATAAAACACAAAATAGTTAACGCACAAGATGCTTTAGAATTTGGAGTAAAAATACTCGGAGACGGCGAATTACAAAATCCAATAACCGTTTTACTCCCAGTATCAAATTCAGCGAAAATAAAAATCGAAAAAGCTGGGGGAAGTGTTGAAGAAAAAGAAATTAATAAACAGGGTCTTTCTACTGACTCATGAATAACTTATTAAGTTTATTTCGCAACAGTTTTAAAGCAGAAGAAGTACGGAAAAAACTATTATTTACTGCACTTATTTTTATCGTATTTAGACTCTTTGCTCACATCCCAGTAGCTGGAGTAGATATCACAAAACTTAAAGTCCTATTTGCACAAAATCAATTTCTTGGACTTTTAGATATTTTTTCTGGCGGCACACTCGCTTCATTTTCTATCATGGCTCTTGGACTAAATCCTTATATTAATGCTTCGATTATTCTCCAATTATTGACTATGGTGTTTCCTAAACTTGAGGAATTATCAAAAGAAGGAGAGCAGGGAAGACAAAAAATAAATCAATATACTAGAATGCTTACTGTTCCACTTGCTGCAGTACAATCAATAGGAATGTATGCTCTCTTAAAAAGCCAAGATATAATTTCAGTACTTACTCCCCTTGGACTACTTTCTTTTGTGATAACTATGACAGCTGGAACTATGCTACTTGTGTGGCTAGGGGAATTAATATCTGAACGTGGCGTAGGAAATGGTATTTCAGTTCTTATTTTTGCTGGCATTGTAGGCAGACTCCCTGTTGCATTTACGCAAACTGCTACTACGACAACAGGTACTAATTTTGGAAGCATATTAACATTTCTTGTTATGGGTCTGGTAGTTATTGGAGGAATAGTTATAATCAATGAAGCAACAAGACAAATCACGGTTTATTACGCGAGATCAGTTCGCGGTAATAATATTTCAGGTGGACAATCCACTCATTTGCCCCTTCGACTTAATCAAGCAGGTGTTATTCCTATTATTTTTGCTGTTTCACTAGTGCTACTTCCTACATTACTAGCGAATTATTTCTCTGCTGTAAAAAATCCTGCGCTTCATGCGCTTGGTACGAATTTAACCGTATGGTTTGATCCAAATGGCTGGCTTTATAATATCTTATATTTTGTTCTTGTCATTGGATTTACTTATTTTTATACTGCAGTAATTTTTAATCCAAAGAAAATTGCCGAAGAAATACAAAAATATGGAGGATTTATACCAGGAATTAGACCTGGTACCCCAACTGCAAAATACTTGAATTATATATTAACTCGTATTACACTAGCAGGCGCTATCTTTCTCGGTTTAATAGCTATCTTTCCGACAATAGCAAGAACAGCAACTGGCGTCCAAAATTTATTGCTAGGAGGAACTGGTATTTTAATTGTAGTTAGCGTCGTGCTGGATACAATTAAACAAATTGAAGCTCAACTCGTCATGAGAAGCTACGAAGGTTTTAGAAAATAAATTATATGAAACTTATATTAATAGGAATACAAGGAGCAGGAAAATCTACGCAAGGAAACTTGTTGTCTAAAAAACTAGCTATTCCTTACTTATCTACAGGTCACATATTTAGAGAAATTGCCAAAGAAAAAACAGCAATGGGTAGATATATTAAGGAGATAATGAACGCTGGATATCTTATACCCGATGATAAGACAAATGAAATAGTAAGCGAATACCTTTCACGACCAGAATATGAAAAGGGTTATATTATGGATGGTTATCCAAGAACATTAACGCAATCAAAAAGTTTTAAAAACGGCATAGATAAAGTCATTTACTTAAACGTTTCTGACAAAGAGGCACTATGGAGACTGAGCTTTCGAAATACAGATAGCAGAGAAGATGAAACACTTGCTGCACTGAGAAAACGAATTGAGAGCTTTCATAAATTTACTGAGCCGGTTTTAGATTTTTATAGAAAAAAAGGGGAATTAATTGAAGTTGATGGTGAAAAACCAATTAAGGACATATTCCAAGAAATATTAGGTAAACTTGGAGTCAAAATATAAACATGGTAATTGGCATTACTGGAGCATTTGGCAGTGGAAAATCCACAGCGGCATCATTTTTTGTATCAAAGAAATATAAACTTATTACGTTATCTTCCTTTCTAGAAGAAGAAGTACAAAATCGAAATCTCCCCAATACTCGAAAAGTGTTACAAGATATTGGAAATGAATGGAGAAAAGATTATGGTAGTGGTATTCTCGCTAAGAAAGCGATTGAAAATACAAAAAATCACAAACTAATTGTTATAGATGGCATTCGAAATATTGGCGAAGTTGAAGAACTTAGAAAAAGTAAAAATTTCATACTCGTTGCTGTTATTTCTGATAGGGCTATTCGTTTTAATAGAATTAAAAATCATAAAAAACGCGAAAAATTGACATGGGAGTTGTTTAATAAACTTGATTATCGAGACTTAGGTTTAAATGAAAAAAGCACTGGACTTCAAGTAGCTTTTTGTACAGCAATTGCTGATGTGTATATAGAAAACAATGAAAACATAGAAGTTTTCAAAGAGAAATTAGAAGAATTTATTAAAAAAATATGATAATAATTTTTATTGGTCCACCTTTTGCAGGAAAAGATACTCAGTCTAAATTACTTGGACAAAAGTTACAAATTCCTATATTTGGCATGGGTCATCTCATTAGAGAAGCATCGAGTGTTGGACATCATAAAGCAATTAAAGGATTAGAAGAATATAGTTTAAAAGGACTACATGTCCCAAATAGCCTTAAATTTGAACTGCTTAAAAACGAAATGGATAAAGCACAATCAGGTTTTATATTAGACAATTATCCTGCTACGCAAGAAGATTTAGATACATTACTGGATTATTTGAGAGAATCACATCTTTCGATTCACAGAGTATTTTATTTATCAATTTCTATAGATGAAATGAATAATAGAATTCTCAACAGAGGACGAAAGGATGATATTATTGAAATAATTGATAAAAGAAGACTAAATCAAGATGAAGACAGAAAACCTGTAATTGAATATTTCAAACATATTAATTTACTTACTGAAATAAATGGCGAACAAAGCGTAGAAGATATTCAAGAAATTATTACAAAAACGCTACAAACATGATTCACTATAAATCACAATCTGAAATAAGAGCAATGCAAGAAGGAGGAAAAATTCTTTCAGATGTTCTGTCACAAGTAGTTGAACATGTTAAACCTGGAGTAAATGAAATCGAACTCGACGAACTAGCAAATCGACAAATTAGAAAATATGGTGGGGAACCTGGATTTATGAGAGTAAAAGGATATAAGCATTCAATCTGCGCTTCAACAAACGACGTTGTAGTTCATGGAATTCCAGGTAAATATACGTTAAAAGAAGGAGATATTATTGGTATTGATTGCGGTGTCTTTTTTAAAGGCTTAAATACTGATATGTCTGAAACTGTTGGTGTTGGCAAAATAAAACCAGAGGTGGAGAAATTTTTAGAAGTAGGCAAATTAGCTTTATTTAATGCGATTGAAGAAGCTCATGCGGGTAATAGAATTGGAAACATTTCTCAAACAATTCAAAGTATTGTTGAAGGTGCTGGATTTAGTGTAGTGAGAAATCTTATTGGACATGGAGTTGGGAAACAACTTCATGAAGACCCAGAAATTCCAGGTGTACTATTTGAAAAAATAACGAACACACCTCCTCTAAAACCAGGCATGACTATTGCAGTTGAAGTTATCTATAATATGGGTAAGCCCGATGTCTATTATTTTGGAAATGATGGATGGACAATTAAAACAAAAGATCACAGTTTGTCTGGAGTATTTGAAAGAAGCATAGCAATAACTAATAATAAACCTGTAATGTTGACGCCGTAGCTAAAATTTGGTAAAATTGATAAGCTCAACTTGTTCAAGGTTGGCGTTTTTTATAAATGGCACATCAAGGTTCGTTTGAAATAGAAGGTGTAGTTAAAGAATCACTTCCTAACACATTATTTCGAGTTGAATTGCCAAATGGAGTTTTAGTTCTTTGTCATTTATCTGGAAAAATGAGAATGAATTTTATTAAGATTCTGCCGGGAGATAAGGTTAGAATTGAAATGACACCATATGACAAAGCAAAAGGAAGAATAATATATAGAGTGAGGTAATTATGAAAGTACAAGCAAGCATTAAAAAAAGATGTATAAAATGTAAAATAATTAAAAGACGAGGAGTTCTTCGTGTAGTTTGTGAAAATCCAAGACACAAACAAAGACAAGGATAATTATGAGAATCGCAGGAATTAATTTACTAGACGAAAAAAGAGTTGATATTGCACTTACCTACTTATATGGAATTGGGAGAAAAAATGTTGTTGGTGTATTAAAACAAGCTGATATCGATGCATCAAAACGAGTTAAAACATTAACCGAAGATGAACAAAAAAGAATTCAAAAAATAATTGACGGCATAAAAGTTGAAGGAGATTTACGAGCAGAAGTACAAAATAACATCAAAAGGTTAAAAGAAATTGGCAGCTACCGTGGCATGAGACATAGTCATAACTTACCTGCGCGTGGACAAAGAACAAAGTCTAATGCGCGTACAAAAAGAGGAAAAAGAACAACAATTGGCGCAATTAAAAAAGAACTTGCAGCAAAAATAGAATCAGCTAAAACTAAAAAATAAACTATGGCTACAAAAAAAATTACTAAAACTACTAAGAAAAAGAAAGTTAATGCTTCAGCCACACAAACTGGTAAAATTTATGTTACAGCAACATTTAATAATACACTGGTTACTATTACAAACGACAAAGGAGAAACAATTACTTGGAGCTCATCGGGAGCAAGAGGTTTTAAAGGAACCAGACGTTCAACTCCATATGCTGCAACTTTAGCAGTAGAAGATGCTGCTAAAAGAGCAATTGAAAAAGGATTAAAATCAGTTGAGATTTATATTAAAGGTCCAGGATCAGGAAGAGATGCTGCTCTTCGAGCAATTAAAAGTGCAGGATTATCAATTGCTGCTATTTCAGATATTACACCGATACCACATAATGGACCAAGACCATCTAAAAAAAGGAGAGTTTAAAAATTATGGCAAGATATACAGGACCCAAACATAAATTAGCTAGAAGAGAAGGAGTAAATATACTAAATAAAACTTCTAATTCTCTTGCGAGAAGATTAAATGTCCCACCAGGAGTACATGGAAAAAAACGAACTAAAAAACTTTCTGAATATGGGACACAACTTCGAGAAAAACAAAAAGCAAAAAGATCTTATGGTCTCTTAGAAAAACAGTTCAGCAATCTAGTAAAGAATATGCAGAAAAAGAAAGGCGAAACTGGAGAATTATTAATTGCTTACTTAGAAACAAGACTTGATAATGTGGTATATCGTCTTGGATTTGCTAACTCACGTGCAATGGCAAGACAAATGGTTGTACATGGACACGTTAGAGTTAATGATCAAAAAATTAACATACCATCCTATCATGTAAAAGAAAACGATATAATAACTCTTTCAGTAAAATTCCAAACAAATCCAAGTATTTTACAGCAGGAACAAGAATCACAAATTCTACCTTTTCTAACAAGAGAAGGCCTTTCTGGAAAATTACTAAGAATGCCAAAACGCGAAGATATCGAAGTACCCTTTAGTACGCAACAGATTATTGAATATTATTCAAGATAATGTTATAATAGTA
Source organism: Candidatus Levyibacteriota bacterium (assembly GCA_003152105.1). GTDB lineage: Bacteria > Patescibacteriota > Microgenomatia > Levybacterales > UBA12049 > PALSA-1332. Next base: position 331,235 of record PLZJ01000002.1, on the reverse strand, counting down.
CTCTTAATATGAAGGAACCAACTTTTAAAATTAAAGAACAGAATCTTACCGATGATTACGGGGAATTTGTAATTGAGCCTCTAGAAACTGGCTATGGGGCTACGTTAGGCCACTCAATTCGTCGTGTAATGTTGTCATCAATTCTTGGAGCAGCAGTAACTTCAATTAAAATAACTGGAGTTAAACACAGATTCTCAACAATTCCAGGAGTTAAAGAAAACGTAATTGACTTAATTCTTAATATTAAACAGTTAAATTTTCGTCTCTCAGACAGTAAAGCTACTGCTACTGTAAAATTATCAGTAAAAGGACCAAAAGACGTTACAGCTGCTGATTTAGACCTTCCTGATGGTGTTGAAATCGCTGACAAAACACAATACATAGGACATGCTTCATCTAATAAAAATAAATTTGAAATGGAACTTACAATTAGTAAAGGCTATGGCTATAACTTAGCTGAAGAACAAGACGTTAACACAGTAGGACTTATTGCTACAGATGCAGTATTCTCTCCGGTAAAACGAGTTTCATACTCAATTGATCCAACACGCGTAGGAAGACAAACAAATTTAGATCGTCTAACTTTGAAAGTGTGGACAAATGGAACAATTTCTCCACGAGCAGCATTAGATCAAGCAGCCATGAATTTAGCCTCCTATTTCTCACAAATCTATGCTCCACAAATTTCTACTCCTGCTGAAAAAACACAAATATCATCAAATATTCCTGAAGAAGTTTTAAGGTTGACGATTGATGAATTAGACTTACCTACTCGCATATACAATAGCTTACGAAATGGCGGCATCGAAACATTAGGTCAATTACTCGATACGCCTCGCAAAAATTTAGTCTCAATGAGAAATATGGGCGGTAAATCTATTGCAATTATTGAAGAGAAATTACAAGAAAAAGGGATTTCGCTGTCAGCGTAATCTCAAGGTTCAAATCGCAAATCTCGAATCGATAACTAAAAATCTCAAATCTGACCTGCTTTAGTTTTTGGATTTTGAAATACGATTTGAATTTTGCAATTGAGTTTTGAGATTTTTTTTATGAGAAAAAAGGTATTTGGCAGAAAATTTAAAAGAGATAGGAACGAGCGTCAAGCACTTTTTAAGAGCTTGATTTCGGCTCTTATTCTCAATGATAGAATTCAAACTACTGAGGAAAAAGCAAAAGCAATCCGTCCTCAAGTTGAAAAATTAGTTACCAAGGCACTAAAAAGTGGCGATAATGCAGTTGTGCATATTCAAAAACAGCTTGCTGGTAAAACTCTTGAAAAATTCATTAATGACGTCGCACCAAGATTTCAAAACCGAAATGGTGGTTACACGAGAATTATAAAAACAGGTAGCAGAAAATCAGACGGCGCATCGCTTGCAATTATCGAGTGGACTGAAGTGTCAATACCTGTAAGTTCAGACAAAAAAGCAGTAGTAAAAAAACCTATCAAAACAATTAGTAAAAAGACGACAACCGTAAAAAAAACAGTTAAAAAAGTAACTAAAAATACTAAAACTAAAAATGAAAAATAAAATAACAGCACCAACAACTACTGATCAAATAAAAAGAACATGGCATTTAATCGATGCTAACGAAAAGATTCTAGGTAGAATTTCAACAGAAATAGCGAAACTTTTAATGGGCAAATCAAAACCATATTTTTCTAAAAATTTAGATTGTGGAGATTATGTCGTAGTAGTTAATGCCAAAGAAGTTAAGGTAACTGGAAATAAAGAAGAACAAAAGAATTATTATCGTCATTCAGGTTACCCTGGAGGATTTAGAAAAGAAACACTTGCTGAACTTAGAAAAGATCATCCTGAAAGAGTTATTCAACATGCTGTTAAAGGAATGTTACCGAAAAATAAATTACAAGCTGAAATGCTAAAGCGACTTCGTGTATACTCAGATAACAACCATCCATACGCAGAGAAATTTACAACAAAATAATATGGCAAAAGATACTACAAAACAATCAAAAGTAACCTATATTAGCACAGTAGGAAGACGTCGTGAGGCAGTGGCTAGAGTAAGACTCTACGCAAACCCTCCAACTAATATTTTCTGGGAAGATAAAATACTTAAAAAAGGTGATATTTATGTTAACAATTTACCTATTGAAGAATATTTTTCCGGCCCAGTCTCAAAAAATAAATTTCTTCTACCACTTAGACTTACAAACACTATCGATAAATATGTTATAACCGTTAAAGTTATGGGTGGTGGTTCATCTGGACAATTAGATGCTATGGTCCACGGAATTGCAAGAGCGCTAGATAAAACAGGCAATGAAGATTTCCACTCATTACTAAAAAAACACAATTTACTAACAAGAGATGCTAGGGCACGAGAGAGAAGAAAAGTTGGTATGGGTGGAAAAGCTCGAAGAAAGAAACAATCACCAAAACGATAAATATTATTTTTTCTTCCCAGTACTTCTTTTAACAAGTTTTGCAGACGTTACAATTTCACGTTCCTGACCATCATCAGTTTGAATAATATTTGCACCAGATAGCCTCTGATATTCTGGCAACAAATCCGATAGCTCTTGCATTCTTTCTTTATATTCAGATTGCATAGATTTTAGTTTCATATTTAATTGCATCGTAGCAGGTTGTTTCAAAATTTCTTGTTTAGTTGTATTTTTTACTTTTAATGCCTCTTTTGCTGTTTCATTATGAGTTTTAAACGTTTCTGAATTTTCAAAAGCACTATCAACCATTTCTCTATGTTTTCTAATTTCTTCCTGTAATCTCTCCAAACTTACAATATGATTCTTAATCATATTTTCAAGACTCAAAAGTATTTCTACTCCTCCACTTGACTGCTCACTCTGTGGCTCTATTATTTCAGCTTCTTGAATCTCTGTGTTTTGAAGATCGTCTGAACTTGTCATTGTATTACTATACATAAATTTTTATTTCATAACAACTAGTAATCCTATTATTTCTAAAGTATTTTGGGAACTAAATTAGTACAAAAGAAATCTAATAAAAAGAATCAATTTATACTTCTATTTTCTGTCCTGTATCAAGAAGTTTAAAATCAATATTTTTTTCTTTTAAATATTCAGCAATTCTCTCCGAAAACATTTTTCTAATAGCATCTTTCCATAAGTAATCATGAATTGGAATTACAATTTTTGGCTTTAGTTTAAGAGCAACTTCCAAAGCCCAAGTTGTACTACCCCAGGGGGCGTCTAAAGGTAGGGCTAGTATATCTTTTGTATGATCTAAACTCAGAGAATCTCCTGGATGAGTAAGTTTTCCAAAAATGTCAAACAGAGAGTTCTCAGACATTTTTTGACCTCCAAACATCTTCTCATGAGAAAGTGGAATTATGGTAATATTTTCATCACCTTTTGTTGATGCTTTCAGTCCTTCTTTTACTAATTCATTTACTACTTCTTCGTTTGAAATTATGGTAACATCTGGAAATTTACTCACAAAATCTTTAATCATTGGGGTGCTCATGTGGTCAAAATGATTATGCGTCACAAGTATATAGTCCAATGCAGTAAGCATTTTTGGAACAAGTACTTTTTCTTGATAACTAAACACTCCAGGATCTATTAAAACTACTTTATTGTTTTCCTCTACCAATAAACAAGAATGAAGATATTTGGAGATTATCATTTTGCTTATAATACAACTATTACGATATTTTGTCCATAACACTTCAATTTTATTGAAGTTCAAGAAAGATTGTTTCTTAACGCACAAAAAGGTGTTATCATACTAATATGAATCCAACTGCATTACTTTTTATTACTTGTATTTTAGTTTGTGAGATTGTCGGTTTATGTGCAACACCAATCACAATGCGTTCCATTAAAACCTGGTATGTCAAACTTAAAAAACCATCATTTAATCCTCCGTCATATATTTTTGGTCCTGTTTGGACTACTTTATATGCGCTTATGGGGATATCCTTTTATTTAATACTGATAAATACGGGAAATAAAGTAACTGCACTTACATATTTTATAATACAACTTATTTTAAATGGAGTTTGGTCTTTTATTTTTTTCTATTGGAAGAAAATATTTATTGCGTTTATAGAAATTCTTTTCATGCTATTTTTTATTATATTAACTGCAATAAGTTTTTGGCCATTAAATCATATTGCGAGCCTAATTCTTTTGCCTTATCTATTTTGGGTAAGCTTCGCAACAGTACTCAATGGTACTATTTGGAAATTAAATAAATAATCCTATAATCTATTTTTTGAAGAATTTATATCCAGGTCTTGCTGCAAATAGAATTACTAGTAATAATAAGTAAAATGGATTTATCGACTGAACCCAAGCGGCAAACCCATTAAAAAATGAAACAAATAATAAGGCAACCGTAAAACTTGTTAATTTTATCAATCCTATGTCCCAAAAATCATAACGCGCTATTCTTTTTTTAAACATCTTATTCACCTCCCTTCTACGTAATAAGTATCAATGGTTTTATAAATCCACTTCAAGTTAATCACATAATACTTTTGAGCACAAGTTGATCATTTACTAAATAATTCATTAAAAAAATATTTTTGTTCGAAAAAGAATCTAGCACATTTTATGTCGGGGTAAGAGGAATTGAACCTCTGCCCTACGGACCCCATCCGCAAATTCTACCGTTAAACTATACCCCGATAAAAAATTATTACTATAATTAGATTACTATACCAATCTAATTACTAGTCTATATAAAGAGATTAGATTGTTAAACTGTTGTTTTTTGCCTATTGCATTATAACATAAGCGTGTTACAATAGTGCTGCGATGGCTAAACAGGCAGGATCTACAAAAGCAACTCCACCAACAAATGGACACTTATCCCCAAAACTAGAAGCAGTTCGACTGGCTATGGAACAAATCGAAAAGCAGTATGGTCGTGGTGCCATAATGCGTTTTGGTGAAATTGGCAATAAGTTAGATATTTCAACTATTTCAACAGGCTCTCTCCCTGTTGATTTAGCATTAGGAGTAGGAGGATTGCCAAGAGGAAGAATCATTGAAATTTATGGACCCGAAGCATCAGGAAAAACTACACTTTCATTATCTGTAATAGCACAAGCACAGAAACATGGAGGAGTTGCAGCTTTTATAGACGCAGAACACGCACTTGATCCATTATGGGCGGAAAAAATTGGAATAAAACTTGAAGAATTGCTAATCTCACAACCCGATACAGGTGAACAAGCATTAGAAATCGCAGAATCATTAATTCGTTCTGGAGGAATTGATGTTCTTGTTATTGATTCAGTTGCCGCGCTTGTTCCAAGAGCAGAAATAGAAGGAGAGATGGGAGATGCTATGATTGGATTACAAGCCAGATTAATGTCTCAAGCTCTAAGAAAGTTAACAGGTGTTATTTCTAAATCAAAAACAGTAGTTATCTTTACCAATCAATTACGACAAAAAATAGGGATAATGTTTGGCAATCCCGAAACTACTCCTGGAGGACTTGCTCTTAAGTTTTATGCATCTGTACGTATTGATGTAAGAAAAATTGAATCTCTCAAAGATGGCGATAAACCAATTGGATCAAGACACAGAGCCAAAATTGTAAAAAATAAAGTAGCAGTGCCGTTTAGAATTGCAGAATTTGATGTTATGACTACAGATGGTATTTCACGAGAAGGTGGAGTTTTAGATGTTGGAGTAGAAATGAATGTTATTAAAAAAGCCGGAGCATTCTTTAGATATAACGATGAAGTCATCGGGCAAGGAAAAGAAAATACCAAGGAATGGCTTAAAAATAATCCTACTCAAACAAAAGAAATAGTAGATAAAATTAAAGAACTTACTCAATCACGTCCAACTTCAGTAACTGTTGGTATTGAAGATACCAAAGATACCATTGATGAAGTAAATGTGTAATAATACTCCTAAATGACTCATTCGATATCTGTTGCTTCTCTACATGCGAAAACCATAAAATTTCTTTCATACAGACAGCGATCAGAAAAAGAAATAAAAGATTACTTAGTAAGAAAAAAAGCAAATGATACTGATATAGCTTTGGTTATAGAACTTTTAAAAAATGAACGTCTAATTGATGATAAAATGTTTGCAAAGGCTTGGTTTTCAAGTAGAGTTTATAGCAAACCAAAAAGTAAAAGACTCATTAGCATTGAGCTTTCCAAAAAAGGTATCTCAAAGGAAATTATAGAAGATGTTCTTGGTGATCAAGAAACATATATTTCAGACGAGGATTTAGCTAAAAAAATTGTAGAGAAAAAAATTACAAGTTATAAAAACTTATCGAGAGATCAATTGTATGAAAAACTTGTTGGACAACTCGGAAGAAGAGGCTTCAATTGGGAAACGATTAAAAAAGTGTTGGCGCATTATACATAAATCATTAAAAATAAATATTACTTAAGCTTTTGCTCTTTTTTGGAGTTCTGAAGAAAAGAGTTAAAAATAGACAAGATTATACCGAATAACAATGCCCACCAAAAATTATCAACATGAAATCCAGGCACTATTTTACTTGCTAGAAGAATCATAAATGCGTTTAAAATAAAAGTGAATAATCCAAGAGTTATTATAGTAAGAGGCAACGTGAGTAAAAATAATATTGGTTTTATAACTGCATTCAATATGCCAAGCACTATTGCAACTACCAGCGCAGTTAAAAATGACTGAACATGTACCCCTGGTAATAAATATGATGCAGCAATAATAACAAGAGCTGATATCAACCAATTAATAAAAATAATAAACATCTTTATTAGTATACAAAATTTTAGGAACATTGACCAGAAAACAGAATGTGTAGTATAATACGTCCAAGGACAATAGTAGTTGTTCGTTTTAGTGAATTATGATACATATTGCAACTAAAACCACAGTGAAATAAATTATTAAGCAACTTCATGCTATTGTCTGCAATTTATGGCAGATACTACACAATCAGATCTAATTGCACTCGAAAAACGACTACTTGAAAAACAAGAAAAAGTAGAAATAGATCGAGATCGATTAGAAAAAGAAAAATTAGAAATCGAAAAAAAGCGAGACGAATATCGTAAAAAACTACAAAATATTACGAGTCTTACTGAAGAAGAGGCAAAGCAAGAACTCCTAACAGAAGTAGAAAATCAACAAAGACATGCTGTAGCTAAATTAATTAAAGAATCTGAAGAAGAGGCAAAGCAAACGTCAGAAAAAAAGGCTAGGGAAATTTTAGTTGAAAGCATGAGACACGGAGCAATAAGTTATGTCCCAGAATATACTGTTTCTGTAGTAAAAGTTCCAGACGAAGAAATGAAAGGCAGAATTATTGGGAAAGAAGGCAGAAATATTCGTGCCTTTGAACAGGCTACTGGAGTTGATGTTGACCTGGATGAAGAAGGAATAATTAGACTCTCAAGCTTTGACCAGGTAAGAAGAGAAATTGCAAGACGTGCTTTAGAAAAATTATTGAAAGATACCCGTATTCAACCATTTCGAATAGAAGAAATTGTAAAGCAAACACAAGAAGAGGTAGATAAAATTTTAATAGAAGAAGGCCAAAAATTAACTCATGAAGTTGGGGTATATAATTTGCCTGTCGAATTAATGTCTGTCCTCGGTAGATTTAAATTCAGAACATCATATGGACAAAACTTAATCGTACATACTCTAGAAGCTACTAAAATAGCAGCACACATTGCAGAAGAAATAGGAGCTGATGTAAACGTAGTTAAACTTGGCGCTATGCTACATGACATTGGAAAAGTAGTAGAAGGAGAAGGCTCTCATGTTAAACTTGGCGTTGAGCTTCTTAAAAGATATAATCTACCAGAACCTATTATTAATTGTGTTGCAGAACATCATGAAGATAAGCCATTTTCATCAATAGAATCCGTAATCGTACATATCGGAGATGCTATTTCCGGTTCTAGACCTGGGGCTCGCTATGAAGATTATGAAGATTATGCAAAAAGACTTACTCAAATGGAAGATATTGCGAAAAGACATGAAGGAATTGAAGACGCATATGCATTTGAGGCAGGTCGAGAACTTCGAGTAATAATAAATGCTGGAAAACTGGACGATGCTCAAACCGTTATAACTGCACAAAAAATAAAAGAAGAAATCGATAAATCATTGATTGTACCTGGTGAAGTTAAAGTTACCGCAATAAGAGAATTCCGCTCTATCGCCTCTTAACTGATATAGTTGATCATATTGACAATAATACGTTTTTCCTATATTGTTAGTCTAAACGGCGATTTCAACTTACATTATGGAAGGAGGTGAATTGTGTGACTAAAAAAGATTTAATAGAAGTAATTTCAAAAAAAGCCAATCTTACCAACAAGGCATCTAGAGATGCAATGCAAGTTATGCTAAATACGATAAGAGATTCACTAAAAAGAGGTGAAAAAGTTGTTATTACCGGATTTGGAACATTTAGTATTAGAAAAAGGCAATCACGAGTTGGTAGAAATCCGAAAACTGGAGAAAAAATGAACATAGCAGCAAGAAAAGCACCAGGTTTTACTCCCGGAAAAACACTTAAAAAAGCTGTTCGTTAAGATTGATATTTATTTTTACTTTAACCTGATAATTCAGAAAAGCATAGTGTGATTATAAAATGACACAAAATAGCTCGAGTGCAAGCATATCATGCCTCTGATATAATAAATTTAACAATGTCAATTCGTTATAAGTTTATATTCTTCTTTATTCTAGTATGTATACTTTTCTTATTCCTCTATTCAGTTCGCGGTATATTAACTCCATTTGTTCTAGCTGCGGTATTTGCATATATATTTAACCCCTTAGTAAACTTTCTATCAAATAAACTTAGGATGCCACGTACGCTTTCTGTTGCGTTAATATATATCATTATAATGGCAATAATAGTTATTGCCAGTTATATATTGACAAAACGCACTATTGAAGAATCCTCGGAGCTTAGAGGTTATATAACACATCTAGTAATTCATACGAAAATACAAATACATTCGCTCCCTGACTTTGCGCAAGGATTTATTTTTGATGCATTGAATTCAATACAAAAATCAAAACTGCTTACTTCGACATCTCTTTTTAGCTTATTTCCACAAATATTTACACATATATTAAGCTTCATTATTTTCCTATTTTCAGGCTTCTATTTCTTAAAAGAAGGAAGAGCAATTACAGATAGATTTATTCATCAAATCCCTAATAAATATAAGGTAGATGTAGAAATATTAATACGTAGAATAAATGCAGTAATGGGTGGATACTTGAGAGGTCAGCTATTATTAATTATTATTGTATCTTGCTTATTGTTTATATGTCTTTCGATTTTAGGAGAAAGATTTTCACTTATTCTTTCAATTTTTTCAGGGTTTGCAGAAATAGTTCCTATTATTGGACCAATTACAGCTGGTGTAGTTGCTGCTTTAGTAATTCTTATTACAGGAAATAATAATTTTGGACTAGCTCCTATTCAAGGAGTGATAGTTGTTGGATTAATTTACTTTTTAGTTAGACAATTACAAGATTATTTTATTACCCCAATAATAATGGGCAAAATAACAAAACTTCCATCTATAATAATACTTTTTTCAGTTCTTGCCGGAGGACACATGTTTGGTGTTGTAGGATTAATTCTTGCAGTTCCAATTGCTGCAACTATCAGAATACTTCTCGAATATTCTTTGGATATTGTAAATGACAATGATAAGAAAAATCCTAGGAAATGAGTAAGCCAGATTCTGTTTTAATCGCAATCTATCTCACGATGCTATTTATATCATCCTGACCGCCTTTAAGCGGTTGCCCTCGAACCTTAGTACTCTTGTAAAGCAAATAATAACGTACTAATCGGAGGTTGCAGTAGGTAGGATTGCCCGTTTCACACCCACTCGTCTCTGTTGCTCTCAAATTGTGTCAATTCACAATCTGTTCTAAGTTCCACATGTGGGTAAAGAACTTAAACACCAGCTATTACTAGTCAGAGCGTTTGCTCCATCCCTAGCCTTACACCTGTCTGGACTTTCCTCGATTAACATGAAGTTAACCGTAGCGAAACTATCTCCTAGGATCAAAATAAGTATAACATGCAAATAACTATAAGTCAATTTAGGTGCTTTGAGAAAAACAGAGTAAAGAATATTCACATGATTTACAAAATATGCTTTTGGAACACTGGAAATCACTTTTTGCAATTTCAATTGCTTTTTCCTGGAGAATTTTTTCTGCTTCATCCAACGCCGTTTGCGTTCTAGTAGTTGTTAATTTTATGTCTTGTTCAACGAAATGCAACGTTAATACAATATCACTTGACGATTTATTAAAAAGCGCATCTTTTAATTTTGTTGCAGCTAAGGCGTAAATTGTTAGTTGTAAATTGTTGTCTACCGCACTTTGTGTTGGAATATTATTTCCTGTCTTATAATCAATAATTTCAATTTTCCCGTCTGATGTCTTATCAACTCTATCGATACGACCACCTATTTTCAATCCCTTAACACCAAAAATAAAGGGTGTTTCTAGACTTAAAGGAAGATTATTCTCGTCAAAGTTATTTATTACATATTGTTTAATAACATGTACTGCTCTTTCGTACGCTTTTTTTTCATGGTCGCGACTTTCATATCCAAGATGACTCCAAGACTTTTCAAGTATTGAAAGTGCTAGTTCGACACTGCCTTCTTCCCCATCAAGAACAGCTTGGTAAAATTTCCTTAATGTCTCATGAATGCTAGTTCCGAAACTGGGAGCTGGAAATAATTTAATTACAGGAATTTTTAATATGTATTTCAACTTATAATGCAAAGGGCACATATCATATGTTTGTATTTGTGAATATGATAAATATGTTATCGGAAACTTTTGATAAGTCTGAGATACATTCAACTCATTTTTGCTACTTATATTACTCCAATTAAAAAGCGATAATTGATCATCATTTTTGTCATTTTTTAACATTGCCTCGTCGATATCACTCTTACTTAAAACTTCATAAACATACGGTGAGAGTTTTTTTTCACGCTTACCTTGTCCATAGTATTTTGCCCCAGTTAAATATAATTTATTTTTTGCTCTTGTCATCCCGACATAAAAAAGTCTGCGTTCTTCTTGTAAGTGATAATCCCCCTCAGGTAATTCTTCTTTAATAAATTCTTGAGGAATTGGAATAGTTTCACTACGTTGCCTTGTAGGAAATCGCTCTGATACTAAATTAACCAAAAAAACAACGGGAAACTCTAATCCTTTACTAGCATGGACTGTTAAAATTGAAACTCCCATGTTTTGCTCTAAATTATTTTCAGTTGATGTATTATCTCCCAACTCTGCTAATAAAGAAATGTAGTTTACAACCCCATGAACCGAAGCGTCATTAAATTCAGTTTCAAAATGTTTTAACTTATCAAAAAAGGTAGCAATATTTTTGACTTTCACTTCATCGACTTGAGAACTTTGGCTAGCAAAAGATTGTAATAATCCACTTGATACTAAAAATTTATATAATATTTGACCCGCCGTTTCTTTTGGAACTAATGATAAATGCTTTTTAATATTATCCAATAATTCTTGTATTTTATCCTTAGACGACTGCGTTAAGGAGAGTTCAGATATATGCTCTAAGGTTTCAAACAGAGAATAATTATTTCTTTTAGCATAATTTAACAGCAAGGCTATATCTTTTGGTAATATTGAAAATTGTGGCATCGTTAATACTCTATATACGGCAATCGAATCTTCAAAATCGTGTAGTAATTGTAGATATGCTATCAAATCTCTTATTTCATCTTGCAGAAATAGCTGGGTAGGACCTAAAAATTGATAAGGTATTCCCAATCTTTCAAAAGATCTTGTAAATGCAATAGCATGATCATTTGCGCGAACTAATAGAGCAATATCTATAAATGAATATTTCTTTTTAGACACCAGGTCTAATATAGTCTTTGCTACAGCATCTGCCTCGTCTTCATTATTTTCTTCAAATATTAATGTTACCTTCTCAGCAGCTAGTTTATTCGCCGCTACTAGTTTCTTATTGATATTTTCTCTCACTTCTAACCTATTTGGGTTATTATTTTGAATTAACGAATAAGCCGCATTAAGAATTTCTTTGCTACTACGATAGTTTTCAATTAATGATATTACCTTAGCTTCTGGATATGTTTTTCTAAAAGCTAGCATATTTGCTATAGCCGCCCCTCTCCATCTATAAATAGCCTGATCATCGTCTCCAACCACTGTTATATTTTTTCTTTTTCCTGCAAGCAACAACGCAAGTTGATTCTGTGCGTAGTTCGTATCTTGATATTCATCAACTAAGATATATGTATGTAGTTCTTGATATTTTTTAAGCACGTTTTTCCTTGTTCTAAATAGAAGTAGCGTTGAAGATATCAAGTTTGAAAAATCCATAATGCTTTCTTTAATTTTCAACTTTTCGAACTCATCGTAAGCTCTGGCCAATTCGTGTATCTTTCTTATCTCATCCACTTCAAGAGTTTTTTCTTTAGAAATTTTTGAAGCGTACTCCAAGTAATCATTTGGCGAAATATCTTCGTCTCTTAGTCTACTAAAGTGCTGGAGTAGGCTCTGCAAGAATTTGGTAGGATTTCCAAGTGGCATAAAGTAATCTAGTTGTAATTTAATTATGTTTTTTTGTAGAAATAACACTAATTCCGCCTCGCTAACCAATCTATAATCTGGATTTAAACCTATATGAATTGCTTCTGCTCTTAATACTTGGTCACAAAAGGAATGGAATGTGGAAATTGCCATTTGCGTATACCCGTACGGCATTACGCTATCAATACGCTCTGTCATTTCTACTGCTGATTTTTCAGTAAAGGTCAATGCCAAGATATTTTTTGGCAATATATTTTTCTCTAATACTAAATATTTTATTCTTTCAGTAATTACAGTAGTCTTACCGGTCCCAGCTCCAGCTATGATAAGTAATGGTCCTTCACCATGAGTAATTGCACTAATTTGCGCGGAATTTAAAACAATACTATCCTCATTCATATTACAACATGCTGTATGTGTATCTTTATCTTGAATAAACTCATTCTAGAGAAGCGTATTCTTGGTAAACTAGTGTAACATATTCTAATTCATCCCTACAAGTAATATTAGTCATTATTGGATAAGATAACTTTGTTATACTATCATTTATTAAAACTAAAACTGATAACTTATATTTGCAATTTGTAAAAAAGGTTAAACTTTCTCATGATACTTTTGAGTTTTATTTTAAAAGAGAAAGTTTTTTTTTGTATAAACCTGGTCAATATATTTCGCTACATTTAAAGGAAAAGACTATCACACTTCCAACTTACTCATTTACAATTAGCTCCTCACCTAGTGAAAAAAAATATATTACGATAACTACAAAAGTAAATAATAAGAGTCCATTTAAAAATAGGCTTTTTAAGCTTTCTGCAAATGAGAAAATTTCTTATAAAGGACCCTTCGGAGAGTTTACATTAGATACAAATGCAGCCAATCAGTTATTCTTAGCTGGAGGAATTGGAGTTACCCCATTCCACAGCATGATAACTTATGCTGCTAATAAAAAACTATCTAATAATTTATATTTATTTGTATCCTTTACAGAGAGCAATGAAGTTGTATATTTTGATGTACTGCAGAATATAGCTAAACGACATAGTAATATAAAAATAATTTATACAATTACTAATCAATCAGAAGACAAATCATGGGACGGAGAAAGAGGTAGAATCACCACAAATCTAATAAATAAATATCTCGATGTTAAACAAATTGATAAAATAATGATTGTTGGACCACTTAAAATGACTATTGCAATGGAAGAGTTAGTAAGCACACTAGATTTGAAAAATGACAATGTTCAAATTGAAGTTTTTAGTGGATATTAATTACTTTTTCTCATCTATTGCCTTTTTTTCAATAGTTGACTCCAGATGATGAATAGAACTCAGCTTACTACCAAGTGATGCATGATTTGCTTTAACATTTGTAAATTGTTCATTAGCATTTCTTAAATGCTTACCCATAATATCTAAGGAGTCGTTAACTTTTGAGTAATCAATTTGCAGTGCTCTTAATAAGATAAACACTTCCTTAGATTGTTGTTCAATCTTTTTCCCTTCAAAAGAAAGTAATATAACTTGTAGATGCGCATATAATGTACTTGGGGATACTATATAAATTCTTTTTTGTTTTGCGAATTCCATAATTTCAGAAATATTTATTATTTCATAATATACTGATTCACTAGGCACATACATAAGGGCAAAATCCATAGTTCCTTCAATAGGTAAAATATATTTTTTTGCAATTGAGTCTATGTGTACTTTGATATCTCGGACAAATTCTTTTTGATATTGAGTTTTTTCTAGTTCGTTTTTTGATTTTGATAATTTTTGAAAGTTTTCCATAGGAAATTTCGAGTCAATACATAAAATGCCGGCATCTGTCTTTATGGCTGCATCTACGCGTTCACCTGATTTAAACTGATATTGTAAATAGAAACTGTTTTTAGGAAATATTTGAGAAATTAAATCTTTTAACACTTGCTCTCCTATATTGCCTCGTAATTTTGGACTTTTAAGAAATTCTTGAAGTTCCCTCATGTTTCTACCAATTTCGTTCATTTGACCAACTTCTTTTCCAACGTTCGACATCGCTTCAGCAGCTTTTTCGAGTCTTTCGTTTAATTGCCTTGAATTCTCTTGTAGCGTTTTTACCATTGACGATGAAGTAATATCCATTGACTGCTGCATTGATTTGAGCCATTCAAATAAAGTTTTATCGTTCTCAGATTGCTTTAATTGGGAAATCTTTCTATAAAGTAAGATAAGAAGGATTGTTGGTATGCACAGTAACAAAAGTATGAGCAGTGTTTGAAACATGAAGCTATTATACCATGAGAATCTATTCTTGACTTGTAAGGCTAAACTGGTAAAATAACTTAACATAACCTATGAGTAAAAATATTTTTTACATTTTATTTATTGCATTATTACTTGCAATTGGAATAATATTTGTAGAAAACAATCATAGCTCTCCTTCTTCAAGCAATTTTTCGAGTATTTTAACTCCATCACCAACTCCGGGAATTAGCTTTTTATCTCCAACTCAAACTAACTCAAACCCATCTCAATTACAATCACAGCAAGCAAGCCCTTCACCAACTCCTAAACAATTAACATTAAACGACATACAAGGCATTGCAACAATTACCACAAGCAAAGGCATCATTGTTATCCAACTTGACAAACAAGATGCGCCAAATACCGTAGTAAACTTTATCAATAAATCACTAAGTGGTTTCTATAATGGGTTAACTTTCCATAGAGTTGAAGACTGGGTAATACAAGGCGGTGACCCTAAGGGCGATGGCACAGGTGGAGATACGAACATGCCAGTTGAATTTAATACTAAACCATTTGTTGTGGGATCACTTGGTCAAGCAAGCTTAGGTGATGGGAAATATCAAAATGATGACCAATTTTTTATAGTTAAACAAAATGCTGATTGGCTAGATGGTAAATATACTAATTATGGAATTGTAACCCAAGGCATGGATGTTGTGAACAAGATTCAAGTAGGAGATAAAATAGAAAACATCCAAATACAATAACAAATATAAGAAAATTTAGTGTAAGCGGGGAAAGGTGAAAGAATTTTTAAGTAGAGTTCCAATATGACTTTGTACGATTTTACCACCAAATACATACAACACAATAACGATAAAAAGTAACCCAAAGATTGCAGCAACCAACATATATAGTTGATCTTTAGCAGATGTTTTAACAGCTGGTCCACTAGGGACAGCTTTATTAGAATCAGCCATAGTATAAGTATATCAAAAGGAATTAAAATCTAAAATGAGTGAATGCACGGTTAGCTTCTGCCTGCTTATGCATTATATCTTTCTTTCTTACTGCTTCACCTTCATTGTTTAATGCGGCTAAAAATTCAGTTGCTAATTTTTCTTTAAAAGTATGGTGTTCTTTGCTGGGTCGCTTTTTGGCTGCGTCTAGTATCCAACGCATCGAAAGAGAGATTCTTCTTTCTGCTTTAACTGGTTGTGGCACTTGATATGAAGCACCTCCAACTCGTCTTGCAATTACTTCCTGTTTAGGAGCAACATTTTGAAGAGCTTTTTCAAATGTCTCTAATGGTTCATGCCCTTTTTCTTTTAAAATATCGAATGCACCATACACAACGCTTTGTGCGACGGTTTTTTTACCATGACGCATTAAATTATTAATAAATTTTGTGACAAGAACACTATTATATATCTCATCTGCATCTACTTGTCTTTTAATTACCTTTTTATGTCTCATATATTATGCTGATTTGGAATCGCCTGGCTTTTTTGTACCATATTTACTTCTTGACGATTTCCTATTTTCTACGCCTGCTAAGTCGTATTTACCCCGGACAATATGATATTTAACTCCAGGTAAATCCTTTACTCTACCACCTCTAACTAACACAATTCCGTGTTCAGATAAAGAATGACCAACTCCTTGAATATAAGCGGTAACTTCCATTCTGTTGGATAATTTTACGCGAGCAACTTTTCGGAGCGCTGAATTTGGCTTTTTTGGAGTCATTGTCTTAACTAACGTTACCACACCTCTTTTTTGTGGTGCTGTTACGTTAGTATATGTTCTATCTTTAGCATTAAATAAACGACGCATTGCAAGCGACCTTGTTTTTTTAATTTTTCTACTTCTTCCTCGTTTGGCTAATTGTGATAAAGTTGGCATAGTAACTAAATGTTTTGGTATTATAGCACAGTTTTGTGCTTAAAAGAAGGAATAGAGCTAATTTACTAGCTCAACAGCAGGAGATTCAGCCATCGTAGATTCCTCAACTATTACCTCACTGGTTTTCCCATCTACAGGAATAAGTCGACCAATAATAACATTTTCCTTCAAACCAATGAGCTTATCCTCCCTCCCTTCAAGTGCTGCTTCAGTAAGTACTTTAGTTGTTTCTTGGAATGATGAAGCGCTAAGCCAAGAATCTGAAAATAAAGCTGTTTTAGTAATACCAAGGATAACTTGTCTTCCAGTAGCAGGTTCTCCGCCTTGAGATAATGCTTCTGCATTAATTTCTTCAAATTTGGTTTTAGTGACAAAATCTCCTGGAATTAATGACGTATCACCAATTGTTTCAATTAACACTTTGTCTGACATTTTCTTAGTTATTACTTCAAAATGCTTATCGTTAATAGCAATTCCTTGTGACTCATATACTTTTTGGACTTCATTGATTATGTATCTTTGAGACATTTGTAGTCCTCCGACCTTAAGAACTTCTTTTGGATCCAAGTATCCCTCAGCAAGAGGAGATCCAGCAGCTATTTCATCGCCATCTTTTACACGTAACATTGCAGCTAATGGAACAAAGTATTCTCGTTCTTCAATTGGTTTAATTTTAGTATTTTTAATATGAATTTTATATCCTTCTTCTGTAGTCTCAATTTTTACTTTACCAGTAATATCGGAAATTGGGGAAAGATTCTTAGGCGTTCTCATTTCAAATAACTCCTCCACCCGAGGTAATCCTTGTGTTACGTCACTCATAACAACCCCCCCAAAATGTCGTACTCGCATAGTAAGCTGTGTTCCTGGTTCTCCAATCGATTGAGCTGCCATTACGCCAACAGGTACTCCTTGTTGTACTTTTTGTTTTGTTGAAAAATCCCAACCATAACATTTTGCGCAAACACCGTATGATAATTTACACGTCAACGAAGATCTTACAAGTACTTCAGTAACTCCGCTTTCTGTGATAATTTTAGCTAGTTCTTCAGTAATTTCTTCGCCAGCTTTACCAAGTACTTTCTTGCCTTTACCACTTAACTCTATTGCTAGATATCTTCCGATAATTCTATCTGTAAACGATGAATCACGATCCTTATCTTCAGCATAAACAGTAATTCCATCAGTAGTTTCACAATCTTCAGAAAGAACTATAACATCATGAGAAGCATCGACTAACCTTCGCGTTAAGTATCCTGCATTTGCTGTCTTTAATGCTGAGTCGGTAAGTCCTTTTCTCGACCCTCTTGCAGATGCAACATATTCAAATATCGAAAGCCCTTGTCTAAAATTAGATTTAATTGGAAGTTCAACAATTTTACCAAGAGGATCCAAAATAAGACCTCTAATTGCACTCAATTGCTTTAATTGTTCTTTCCCGGCACGAGCTCCACCTGAATCAATTATTGTTCGTACAACATTTGTTTCATCTAGCGATTCCCATGTTAAATCAGCTATTGTATCAGTTGTCTTGAGCCACACGTCGTTTTCAAGACGCTTTCTTTCTTCATCTGTTATAAGTCCTGTCTGATATTCATTTTCTATGTTAACTATTTGCTCTTCAGCTTTTGCAAGTAACGTATCTTTTTCTGGGATAATTTTGTTATCAAAAACTGATACAGAAACTCCAGATAATGTTGCCCCATAGAATCCAAGCGACTTAATGTTGTCAATGAGAATAGTTACTTCATCTGGAGAGAATTTTTTGATAGCATCCATAATAATTTGTTTTATATTTGAGAATTTTATAGCAGAATTGATAAATCTCATTTTTTCTGGTAATCGTTCATTAAACATAATACGGCCAACAGAAGTTTCAACTATTTCTTTGCTTTCAATACTTAATCTTACATTTACTGGTTCTCTAAGAGTGATTTTATCTAACTGGCAAGCTAATAATGCTTCAACTTCATTTGAAAATGTAGGAACATTATCTTTTGCTGCTAATTTATTTATCGACGTTAAATAATAAATACCAAGTGCCATTTCTTTATTTGGTAATGTAATAGGAGAACCATCTGCTGGTTTCAATAAATTGTTATTTGGCATCATGAGTTCAATGGCTTCTTCCTGAGCTTTTTGAGAAAGTGGAATATGTACTGCCATTTGGTCACCATCAAAGTCAGCATTATAACCAGCGCAAACACAAGGATGAAGAGCAATTGCTGCTCCTTCAATTAATACAGGGAAAAATGCCTGTATACCAAGTTTATGTAATGTTGGTGCACGGTTTAGAAGAACTGGATGATTCTTTGTAATCTCTTCTAAGATATCGAATACTTCTGGTGGTCTTTTTTCAATATATCTTTTTGCACTTTTAATATTTGGAGCGTATCCTCTTACTATAACTTCACGCAGTACAAATGGTTTAAACATTTCAAGTGCCATTTCTTTTGGCAATCCACATTCAGTAAGTTTAAGTTCTGGTCCAACTACGATGACTGATCTTCCTGAGTAATCTACTCTTTTCCCAAGTAAGTTTTGTCTAAAGCGTCCTTGTTTACCTCGAAGCATATCTGAAAGAGATCTAAGAGGAGAAGCAATTTGAGTTCCTCTTTGAGATACATCAATTAATGCATCAACTGCTTCCTGAAGCATTCTTTTTTCATTTCTAAGTATAATTTCAGGTGCTCCCAGGGAAAGTAAATGTCTTAATCTGTTATTTCTATTTATAACTCTTCTGTATAAATCATTTAAATCAGATGTAGCAAACCTACCACCTGCAAGCTGCACCATTGGACGAAGGTCTGGTGGAATAACAGGTAATACAGTCATGAGCATTGATGATGGAGCGATATTTGCTTTTCGTAGTGATTCTATTAGTCTTAGGCGTTTGACTAGCTTTAAATATCGTTGGCCAGATGCTTTTTCTGATTCTTTTCTAAGAGATGATATTAAAGAAAGCAAATCTATTGAATTTAGAATATCAAGCAATGCTTCTGCTCCTGTTTTAACACTAAAAAACTGTGGAATATCATATTCAATTAACTTAAAGTATTCATCTTCAGACAGAACACTTGATACTTTAAGGCTTTTTATAAGTTTTAATAATGCGTCTGAAATTTCATCTAACTTTTTAGCTTCAGAATCAAATCTCTCAGTTAGCATTGCTGTTTTTTGTCTTTTCTGTAAATCAAGTTCTTGCATTACAAGATCTTTTTGCTCTTTACTCATTTTATTATTAACATTATCTTTTTTCTTAGCTTCAATTTCTTTATCTAGTTCAATTGTTTCTTGTTCCATCTCATTTTTTTGTAGTTGTTTTCTTTCGTTTATTGTAGCTGTAAATGTATCTATAGCTTCTTGTTTTTTCTGTTCATCAACTTTTATTACTAGATATGAGGCATAATAAATTACTGATTCTAAGCTTTTTTGTGACATATCAAGTAGAAGTGAAAGAGCTGAAGATGCTCCCTTAAAAAACCAAACATGTGATACTGGTGAAGACAAGGATATATGACCCATTCTTTCACGTCGAACACGAGAAAGTGTTACTTCAACTCCGCATTTATCACAGATAATACCTCTATATCTAATTCTCTTGTACTTACCACAATAACATTCCCAGTCTTTAGTAGGACCAAATATCCGCTCGTCAAATAAACCATCTTTCTCAGGTCGAAGAGTTCGATAATTTATCGTTTCTGGTTTTGTAACTTCGCCATAAGACCATGACATTATGTCATCCTTGCTTGCTAGAAGTAACTTTAGTGATTTAAAATCCAGAATCGTTGGATCTTTCATTCTTCTTTCGCTTTTACTTGCTTTATTATCCATCTATTTCTTCCTCCATATTTTGTTCTATTGATTTTTCTTGTGAGACATCTCCATCGCTCATTGATTCATCTGGGACTTCTTCTCCACCTAGCTCAGCTTGCATTTCTTTTGCTTCAACTTCTGACTCTTCTTCATGTCTGGCTTCTTCTGCTGGTTCAGCTGCAATTGCTTCTGCTTCATTAACAGTCACCTGCGCTTCGACGGGAACAACATTTAAACCAAGTGCTTGTAATTCTTTAATAAGGACTTTAAAAGATTCAGGTACTTTAGGAGTTGGGATATCAGTTCCTTTTACAATTGCTTCAAATGCCTTAGATCTTCCTACAACATCATCGGATTTGATAGTAAGCATTTCTTGCAATATATATCTGGCTCTGTGCGATTCTAATGCCCAAACTTCCATTTCTCCAAGTCTTTGTCCTCCCATTTGGGCTTTTCCTCCAAGTGGTTGCTGTGTAACAAGAGAGTATGGTCCAGTTGATCTTGCGTGAGTTTTATCTTCAACCATGTGGATAAGCTTCATAATATAGCCTATGCCTACTACAACTTGATTTTCGTAACGTTCTCCTGTTCGACCGTCATACAGAGATGATTTTCCATTCTCATTAATACCTGCTTTTTTAAGAAGTTCGACTATTTTTTCTTCTTCTATGTTATCAAAAACTGGTGTAGCAACATTTATTCCTAGAGTTTTTGCTGCAATTCCTAAATGGGCTTCAAGAAGTTGACCAAGATTCATACGAGCTAAGATAGAAGGAGGAGAAATAACAATGTCTATTGGAGTTCCATCTTCCAAGAATGGCATATCAGCTTCGGTCAAAATTCTCGAAATAACTCCTTTATTTCCATGTCGACCTGCTAATTTATCACCTATGACAACATGTCGATATTGTGCAACTTCAACAATTATTTTCTTAAGTGTTCCAGGTTCAAGCTCGTCTCCTTTTTTCCTATCTAATATTTGAACACTGATAACTGTTCCTCTTTCACCGTGTGGAATTCTAAGAGATGTATCTCTAACTTCTCGTGCTTGCTCTCCAAAAATTGCTCTAAGCAGTCGTTCTTCTGCAATTAATTCTGTTTCACCTTTAGGTGCAATTTTCCCAACTAGAATGTCTCCTGCTGATACTTCGCTTCCAACTACAATAATACCTTCTTCGTCTAGATTTTGAAGATCTTCTTCAGCGACATTTGGGATATCACGAGTAGTTTCTTCAGGACCAAGTTTTGTCTCTACTACTGATGCTTCGTATTTTTCTATATGGATAGACGAAAGAATATCTTCTTTAACTAATCTATCAGATATAACAATACCATCTTCATACCCAAGTCCATCCAAAGATGCATAGGCAATTAGTAGATTTTGTCCAAGGGCAAGTTCTCCATTTTCTGATGCAGGACCATCAATGAGTAAATCTCCTTTTTTTACTTTCTGTCCTGCAGATACTTTTGCACGTTGTGTGTATGAAGTTGCATTTGATGTTCTTTTAAATGAAACAATAGGATATGTGTATTTTTTCTTATCTTTTCCATCAAGCGTAACACTATTTCCATCAACTGCTGTAATTACACCATCTACTGGTGCATTAATTACTCTACCCATAACTTCTGCAACCATACTTTCCATTCCAGTCCCAACAACAGGCCTTGCAGGCTTTACAAGCGGAACGGCTTGACATTGCATGTGAGTTCCCATAAGAGATCTTGACGCATCGTCATTTTGTACAAACGGAATAAGTGATGCTGAAGTACCTACAACCTGACGAGGTGTAATATCAACAAAATCAATTTTTTCTTTTTCAACTTCAATAAATTCTCCGTTATGTCTTGCAGGAACTCTGGTAAGCTCAATTGTATTTTCATCAGTTAAAGATCCTGCATGAGTAATATAATATCCTTGCTCATCATCTGCAGCCATATATACTATTTCATTTATTGCTTTTACGACTGTCTTACTACCATGTTTTTCTTTTACTACTTTTTTATATGGTGTTTCTAAGAAGCCGTATTCATTTACTTTTGCATATAACGACATGTAGGTTACTAGTCCGATATTTGGCCCTTCAGGGCTTCGGATAGGACAAATTCTTCCATATTGAGATGCATTAATATCTCTTATCGAAAATGCTGCGCGTTCTCTTGAAATTCCACCAGTTCCCATAACTGTTAATCTATTTAAATTATCTATTTCTGAAAGGGGGTTTGTTTGGTCGAGGATTGTGGAGAGCTGAGAGGTTCTAAAAAATTCATTAATTGATGCCATAATAGGTCTGGCATTAATAAGATTTGCTACTGATACTGGCACGTCGGGCTGTAATAATGTCATGCGTTCCTTAATTGAACGCTCTAAGCGCAATACTCCGACTCTGAAAGCATTGGTTGCTACGAGCTCACCAACTCGACGCACTCTTCTATTTGCTAATGAGTCAATATCATCAACCGTTCCTTTGCCTCGACTTAGCATTATTAAATATGCAATTGCAGCAACAATATCATCATGAGTCAAAACTTGCGTTGAAGAAGCATGAAAATTTGGAATATGTTCCAATTTTTTATTTACTTTATATCGACCGACTATTCCCAAATCATATCTTCGATTATTAAAAAAGAGGTTATTAAAATTTTCTCTAATTTTATCAAGTACTAATGGTTCACCGGGATGCATTTTTTTAAATATTTCAATTAATGCATCAACTTCCCCACCCGTTTCATCCTTTTGAAGCGTATTGTCAATATATTCCTGCTCATCTTCAGTTAAAGATTCAAATCTTTTCTTAATATCGTCATTTGAGGAAATACCAATTGCTCGTAAAAAAGTACTTGCGAGGAATTTTCTTCTTCGATCAATTTTAACCATAATAGTACCGTGTCGGGTAGTAGAAAACTCTAACCATGAACCATGTACTGGTCGAATTTCAGCAGTGTAAAGAATTCTTCCTGTTATATTATCTGTAGTAGCGGTAAAAAATACTCCGGGAGAACGAACAAGTTGCGTAACCACAGCTCTCTCAATTCCGTTAACAATAAAGGTGCCACGTTCAGTCATTTGAGGAACATCTCCTAAGAATACTTCGGAATCATGTTTTTCGTTTGTTTTGTGATTTATTAACTCTGCTTGAACATATAAAGGAGCATCAAATGTTAATCCTTTTGAAATTGCATTTTCTGGGGTTTGTGTTGGCTTACCAATTCTATAATCTTTCAATTGTAAAGACCAATTTTTTTCTGTGAAGTCGTCTATAGGTGAAATTTCTTGCAGGATATCGCCAATGGCTTTTTCTTGAAACCATTTGTATGAATCGCGTTGGACTGCTAGAAGATCAAGCGGCGGCAGGTTATCGTATGTTCTTCCCCAGTTTTGTCTAATATTGTCTTTTGAATCAGTCAACTTCAGCATTGATACGTAAATGTTTGTAGAGAACGCTCTATACGACAAAAAAGGTACACAGGGAAAATCCCTTGTACTTTTTTTGGATTTAATGTAACTAATTTATAACATAATTAGCATGCTATGTCAATACATATATATAAACAGTAATATCGTCAATTACTAATAATAATTTATTAATATATAAGATATGAATTAGGTTCATATCATGCTATAATTTAGCCTATGAGTACAAAACAAATCCTTGATAAATACGTGACCTACTTTGAAAATAAAGGTCATAAACACATAGATAATGCTCCTCTTGTTCCACTTAATGATCCTTCAACATTATTCACCTCTTCTGGAATGCAACCGCTCATTCCTTATTTATTAGGCGAGAAACATCCTCTTGGAGAACGATTAGTAAATGCACAAAATTGTTTTCGGTCAGTTGATATAGATGAAGTTGGCGATAATAGACATACAACATTTTTTAGAATGCTTGGAAATTGGAGTTTAGGTAGTTATTTTAAGAAAGAACAATTACCATGGTTATTTGACTTCTTAATAGACCCAAAAGAAGGCCTTGGCCTTGACCCAACACGTTTATATATTACTGTCTTTGAAGGGTATAAAGAAATTCCAAAAGACACTGAAAGTATCGCAATTTGGCAATCACTTTTCCAAAACGTTGGACTTAGCGCTAATGAAGGAGAAAGAATATTTGCATATGGAGTTGACAAAAATTGGTGGTCAAGATCCGGCACACCAGAACAAATGCCAGTAAATGAACCAGGTGGTCCTGATACTGAAGTATTTTTTGATTTTTTAGATCCAACGATTCATGAAAATAGTCAGTTTAAAAACCAGAAATGCCATGTTAACTGCGACTGTGGAAGATATCTCGAAATCGGCAATTCAGTATTTATGCAATACAGAAAATCAACAAATAATACTTTTGTTCAATTACCAAAAAGTAACGTAGATTTTGGTGGAGGTCTTGAAAGATTTCTTTTGGCAACCCAAGACATTTCAGACATGTTTCTAACCTCACTTTTCTCACCCATTATAACTAGCATTGAAAAATCTACTAACAAAAAATACGAAGGCAATGAGCGACCAATGCGTATCATTGCTGATCACTTACGTTCTGCATGCTATATTGCAGCCTTTGGCATAGTACCTTCCAACTCGGAACAGGGGTATATTTTACGTCGATTAATTCGAAGAAGCATTGATAACTTTCATACTCTTTCAGGTACAGATTTAGCGCCAATAATTACATCAATAATTGAGGTAAACAGCAAAACTGATCAAATTTTGATAGAAAAATCAGAACAAATTTCACTCACAATTATTGAAGAAGCAAATCGTTATCGAAATGCTCTGAAGAACGCAAAGCTAATAATTGATAAAGAGCTTGCAAAACAAACTAGATCAGGAGATGAGATACTTGGCGAACATAGAACAATCAGCGCAGAACTTGCATTTAAATCTCTTGCTTCTTATGGCATTTCTCCATCACAATTAAAAAGTCTTGGGTATGATTTCAATGAACAGGAATTAGCTGAAAAAATTAAAGAACATCAAGCAATTTCAAGAAAAGGTAATGAAAAAAAATTTAAAGGTGGGCTAGCTGATACGTCTGAAAAAACGATTCATGGACATACTGCGACTCATTTATTACATCAAGCATTGCGTGATGTGTTAGACAATTCTGTTCATCAAAGTGGTAGCAATATAACTTCTGAGAGAATAAGATTTGATTTTTCCTATGATAAAAAAATAACAGATCAACAGCTTTTAGAAGTAGAAAATATTGTGAATGGAAAAATAAAAGAGGACTTACCAGTTCATTTTGAAATAATTCCTACAAAACAAGCTTATGAAATTGGTGCAATAGGCTTATTTATGGATACATACGGAGATAAGTCTAAGATTTATTTTATTGGTCCTAAAAAAGGAACGAAAGCAAAACCCTATTCTATTGAATTCTGCGGAGGACCTCATGTTAATTTTACAGGAGAACTAAAATCATTTAAAATAATAAAGCAAGAAAGTCTTGGCTTAAAGCAAAGAAGAATTTATGCTGTTGTGGAGTAAGCCTCTGCAATCATGTTCTTTTTATTTCTTGTTTATTTAGAATACTATGAAACTGCCTGCCCCATCTTTTCTTAAAAAGAAAGGTGCATTAGATTATTATCTTGCATTACTGCTTCGTGATGAAAAAGTAACTTCTGTAATTTTCTCCCAAGACAATCAGACCTTAAATTTAGTGACATCTCACGAAGAATTATTCGAGCTTCCGATTGATAAAACCCCGGACGAAGAACTATTGGAAATATTTGATAAAGCAGTAAGTATTGCAGAAAGTAAGATACCTGAAAAAGCAAAGCTGGAAAAAACTATTTTCTGTGTTAAAGAAACGTGGGTAAATGAAGGAAAAATTAAAAAAGAATATTTAATTAAGTTAAAGAAAATTTGTGACGAACTTGCCTTATCTCCAATTGGATTTCTCGTATTCTCTGAAGCAATCGCTCACTTACTACAACAAGAAGAAGGAGCTCCTGTTTCAGGTATATTTGCACAAATAGGTAAACGTAATACCACAATCTCTTTAGTTCGAGGCGGAAAAATTATTGAAACCAATACTGCTTCAAAAGAAACGTATAATGCAGCACAAACAGTTGACCTGCTATTAAGAAATTTTACGAATTATGAAGTTTTACCAGCACGAATTATTTTACAAAATGATAGCAATGTTGAAAATCATCAAAGTGAGAATGAAGAATTAGGACAAGAATTTACAAAACATAGTTGGAGTAAGAGTTTACCATTTCTCCATGTTCCACAAGTAACAATTCTTCCGATTGGATTTGATAAAAAAGCTGTATTGGTAGGAGCAGCTTCGCAGCTTGGATTTAAACCAAATACTGAAGAGCTTCATCATGTATCACATATCGATCCTCACCCACAAGATACTATAGAATTTCAAAATGAAAACAAATCAATAGAAAATACTGATATTCAATCTGAGAATTTTGGATTTGCAACGGGAAAAGATGTTGCGTTAGAGAGTAAAAAAGAAATACCTATAATTGAAAAAACGACTATCGACCATAGCCCTTTAGAATTACCACAAGAAAATGAATATGCTGCAATCGAAGAACAAGAAGTCGAAAAAAATGAAAAACAACCATTACCTACACAAGGCATGCTTCTTTTCTCTAAAATCGTAAACACAATAAAAACTATACATATGACAAAATTACTTTCATTTACTTCTTCGTCATCTACGGGACAAAAAAAACTTATTTTTCTTGCTCTTACTATTGTTTTTATAGTTATTGGGCTAATACTGTTTTATTTTTTAGGAATTAAAACGTCAATTCTTATTTCTATAAAACCAAAACAAATAGGAGTAAACCAAACAATTACTTTTTCCACAAACACATCAAATGACTTTTCAAATAATCTGATTGCTGCTCAAAATATTTCAACGTCAGAACAGGCAAATGTTACTGAAAACGCAACGGGTAAAAAAAATGTTGGACAAAAAGCAAAGGGATCTATTACCATTTATAATGGAACGTCTGACTCTAAGCAATATGATAGCAATACAGTTGTTACTTCAAGTAATGGGCTAAAATACACGCTAGATAGTTCAGTCACAATTGCTTCAGCCTCAGGAGACGTTATTAGTGGAACAAAATCAGGTACAGGAACAGTAAATATAACTGCTTCCGATATTGGATCGGATTTCAATTTACCATCTGGCACGCAGTTTACTGTCGACGGCGAATCAACTTCTCAAGTTGAGGCAAATAATAGTAGTGCTTTGTCTGGAGGAAGTAAAAAAACAGTAACAGTAGTTTCAAATACAGATATTCAAAACGCTTTATCTCAACTTGAAAAAAACAGCGAAACACAAGCAAAAAATGATATGTCTAAAAAATTATCTTCAGATCAATCAATACTGGCTAATTTAAGCGTTGATAGCATTACTAATAAAACAACAAGCAAAACAGCAGGCTCTGTTGCAAATAACTTCACTGCTTCAGGAACAATAATATATAAAACCGTTGCATACAAAAAAGAAGACTTATCAAGTTATATAGCACACTTACTTCAACAAAAAGTCAGCTCAAATGAGACTATCGATCAACAAAGCATACAAAACAATATGGGAAACGTAACTTCAGGTAATAATGGGCTCACCGTAGACGATAAGGTTACAGCAAACGACCTTCCAAAAATAGATATTAACGTATTGCGATCACAACTAGCTGGAAAATCATTTGCCAGCGCAGAACAAATAATTGATGCGTTACCTCAAGTAACTGGCTCTACTATTACATTAAGTCCAAATATCCCATTTATTCCTAAACTTGTCAGTTTTAAAAAAGGGAATATTATCATTACTACACAAAATGAATAAATATTATTATAAAAAAGGTAAAAAGCTTCCTTATCGTCTGTATGTTAGAGTACTAGGCATAATCCTTATACTTTTCGGATTGACAACAGTATGTTATGTATTTTTTCCTATCGTTTCATATGAAATATATCTAGCACCAGCATATGCATCAGATAGCATTTCTTCTCCAATACCGCAAACGACAATCATTGATGGAGCATCGGTTACTAGCTTACTTATGTCAACTGAATCACAGCTTCTTGGAACTGATTATTCTAATGTTAATACATGGTTCCCAGGATTTACAATCGGAAAATCTTCTACTACAAAACCTCCTGTTTCATTTTATACACTAAGCATCCCTGCAATTAATATTAATGATGCTCAAGTTACTACTGTTGACACAGATTTATCAAAACATTTAGTAAATATTGGCAATACGGCTGTACCCCCAGAAAACGGAAATACGGTAATCTTTGGGCATTCTACTCTCCCTTACTTGTTTAATCCAACAAATTATAAAACTATTTTTGCACATGCAACTGATTTAAAAGACGGGGATCAAATATTAGTAACTGTTGCCGGCAAAAAATATACCTATGCTATATATAGCATAACAGTGGTATCTCCAGATGACACTTCTGTATTTGCGCAAATTTACGACACGAGTTACTTAACACTTGTTACTTGTACTCCTCCAGGTACAATTTGGAAAAGACTTATTATTCGATCTAGATTACAAAACTCATAATGTTACAATTACGAAAATTCTTAATAGAAATATGGCCAAGTCTTATACGATTTATGAACTCATGTTATTACTTAATTCTGCGAGTAATAAAAGGAATTTTTCACATAGCATATAAACAAATTAAATATTAATTAGTATGGATG
The DNA here is from genome assembly GCA_003152105.1 of Candidatus Levyibacteriota bacterium. Taxonomy (GTDB): domain Bacteria; phylum Patescibacteriota; class Microgenomatia; order Levybacterales; family UBA12049; genus PALSA-1332. Next base: position 302,007 of record PLZJ01000002.1, on the reverse strand, counting down.
AAAAAGAAATCGCTTTAAATGCAATTCGGAATAAGCTAATTGGCAAAGACCTAACTTATCATGATATTTATGCAATTATGGACCAAATTGCTAAAAAAAAGTTAGGAGATGTACTCACAACTTATTTTGCAGCTTCTGGATATTCTAAAGGATTCTCAAACGAAGAGTTATATTTCTTAACAAAAGCCATGGTCGAAACAGGAAAACAACTACATTTTAATGGAGTTGTAGCTGATAAGCATTCGATTGGAGGCGTTCCCGGAACTAGAACTACACTTATTGTCATACCAATAATAGCAGCAGCTGGATTTACCATTCCTAAAAGTTCTTCACGTGCTATCACTACACCTGATGGTACTGCAGATGATATGGAAGTAATTGCAAATGTTACTTTTCCAGAAGAAAAAATTTATGATATCGTTAAGCAAACAAATGGTTGTATTGTATGGGGAGGTAGTGTAGAAATCGCTCCTGCTGATGATGCATTAATACAAGTAGAAAAACCCTTGCTATTTGAAAGTTATGACAAAATTGTAGTGTCAATAATGGCCAAAAAAATATCTTTTGGATCAAACCATGTGGTGATCGATATTCCTTATGGAGCTAGTGTAAAAGTAGGTAGTAAAAAAGATGCAGGCATTATAGCTGAAAAATTTAAATTTATTGCGGATAAATTTAATATAAAAATTGCATGCTTAATCCATAAAACCGATGAGCCTGTAGGGAAAGGTATCGGTCCTGTTCTCGAAACGAAAGAGGCGCTAAAAGTATTGGAGCAACTCACTAACCGTCCGTTAGACTTAGAGGAACGAAGCCTTCATTTAGCAGGAACACTTTTAGATCTTTGCCTAATAGATAGTACGGAAGATTTAAAAAAACAAATCATCAATCAATACGGCGACGGGACAGCATGGGCAAAAGAATTACTAAGTTCTGGAAAGGCACATAAAAAAATGCTTGAAATTATTGTTGCTCAAGAAGGAAAACCTGAAACAACTAGTAGCATGTTGCATCCTAGTAACTTTTCTTCACATATTGTGGCAGAAAAAAATGGGACAGTAACTAAAATCAATAGTAAAAACGCGACGATTCTTGCAAAAATACTTGGTGCTCCATTAAATAAAAAAAGCGGCATTTATCTTGAGAAAAAAATAGGAGATGCTGTACAATTAGGTGATACACTCTTTACAATATATGGACAAAGTGAATACAACCTTAAGGAGGCAAAGGAGACAATCGAAAACTTACCGCTCTACACGTTCTAAATTCATGCGAATTTTTTATAGTTTTATTTTGATTGTTATTATTGTTATTGGATTCACATGGTGGAAAACAGAAAGTGGTCCAGTAAATCCGACAAATAAAACAATTATTTCATTTACGGTAACAAAAGGAGAAAGCATTAGATCAGTTGCAAACGCCCTAAGTTCTGATCATTTAATTAAAAGTTCTTTTGTTTTTCTCCTAGTGGCAAAAGAAATTGATTTAGCAAATAAAATACAAGCTGGACAATATCCACTAAGTCAGTCTCTTGAAACCAAGGAAATCGCATTACTACTTACTAAGAGCCCTGATGATATATGGATAACAATACCTGAAGGCTTTAGAGCTGATGAAATTGCAGATATGTTGCAACAGAAAATACCTTCTTATCAATCAAGTTGGAGACCACTTGTCGAAGCGAAAGAAGGATATTTATTTCCTGATTCTTATCTTATTTCAAAAAATGCCACTATTGACATGATTCTTAAAGAATTAACCGACACATTCAATAAACGATATGCAACACTAAATATTAATTCAAATCTCAATCAAAAACAAATAGTTATACTTGCATCATTAATTGAAAGAGAAGGAAAATCAAACACGGATAGACCATTAATTGCTTCTGTATATATGAATAGACTTAAGCTAGGTATGGCTTTGCAAGTTGACGCTACAGTACAATATGCACTTGGATATGACACCACTGATCATACATACTGGAAACAAAACTTAACAACCTCAGATCTGCAAATAAACTCCTCGTACAATACATATGTTAACTCTGGACTTCCACCTGGACCAATTTGCAACCCAGGCTTGCAATCATTACAGGCAGCTGCGAATCCTGCTTCAAGTGATTATTTATACTACTTAGCTGACAATAAAGGAGTTACTCATTTTGCAAAAACACTGGATAAACAAAATGCAAACATTACAAAATACGGATTATAAAATAAACCTACGAAAACTTCTCTAATAATACTTGCACTTCTCTTTTCTTTTCTTCTGTAATAACTATTTTTACGGCACCCTTTCCCTGCAAACCATACAACACAATAGACCCTAGTGGGGCAAGTAGCATTATGGGTAATGCAAGCAAATCTTCTTCCCCTTCAACGACTATTACAGTATTACTTCTATTTTCAAAATAGACCCTCAAAGCATTCTGGAATAATAAGACAATTTCCGTATTGATTGAACCAGGCCTATTACTTATTTCTAAAGCAGATTTTTTTAATCCGTTTAATATACTGTCATTCTGAATAACATTTCTTTGCGTTTTAAAATCAATAATACTAATTGCAGGCTGACCTATACTTTCTATTGCTGTTTTTGTCACAATATCTCCAATAGTAATAACACAGGTTGCATCTTTAAATTCCTTGTTATTTTTTAGAGTCTGCAAGACGGTACCAAATGGCAACCGTAGGGTTTCACGAAGTGATATTGGCAATGTAAGAATTTTATTCATTTTGAATACTTCAGTGAAACTTATCCCGTCTCGGTTAATTTCTCCTAATCTAATTCTTTCTGAAGATATTTCTTTTCCTTCTAAACTAGCAAGCATTGGTATAGTTATAATTGAAAGCGTCTTAAAACCTTTCTGAAGTCTTTTTCTATTTATTTGCTCTGCGTTTGCATAGGTTTTATTTGTAACATAGATTGCATCCAGCTTATCATTTTGTAACGTATCCCCATATATGGTGTCCAAGGGAATTATTTTTGCTCTCTTATTGTATCCATTTTCCAAAATATAATTACTTATACCTTCGCGCCTTTTATCATACGATTCAATCGTTAAAGCTAATAATTTTTTCCTATACATCGCCTCATTTGCAACGACATAAATGTAGACAAACTCTGAAAACGAAAATGCATTATCAAGCAATTTCTTATGCCCTATATGGAAATGGTCAAATGTACCTGCAGCAATAGCGTTTTTATAAAGATATTTCATAATATATCGCGATATTGTAGCACAGAAGATGGATTATTATTTTTTAGATAATCCCTTGAAGAATTTCTTTGACTGTTTTTTAACTTTATCTTTTGTCTCTGAAATATTATTTGTCGTTTTTGTGTTATCAGCATCTACTTGTCCTGTATGCACATGTAATATTTTGATTCCTTCTGTACTTTCGGGCATTTGATTTATTCGCTGATTACCTTGCTCTTCTTCTTCCTCTTCAATCATCTCATCCATATTAGTCAATTGAGATAATTGATCTAGTCCTTCGTCTGAAAACTTTTTTAGAATATCCTTACCTTTTTGTGTTTTTAAAAAAACTACCACGCCAGCTCCTATAACTGCACCCCAAAAAAATCCGGATATAAATTTGCCTCCTGATTGCTTTTTATTAGTCTCCATCTTCCTCCTTATGGCTTAATTTACCTTTTAATAGATGTGCGAAGAATGCTCCAGTTTTCATACCTGACACAATGGTAGATAATGAGGATATTGGCTCTGATACACTTTCAGTTATGGTACTTGCATCATCAAGCACCTTATTCATTTTGAAAATAGTCTTACGAAGTTCTTTTAGGATAAAAAATACTTGAATTCCAAGCACAAGAAGCAATATCGTGAGAACAACAATAACAATAAGAAGTACAAGCTGTGTGGAATCAATCATATTATTAACGTATCATTTTCTATGATTACTGTCAACAATAAACGCCTGACCAAGAACCCACCAAAGTGCAATAAGCGAAGCTACACTTAAAGGGTTAAATGAAAAAACAGTGAGTAAACCAAATAGAATAGTAATCTCAAATTTTTTATTGTTTTTTATGAACTTATAAAAAGCGGTGAAGAGCACTGTTCCGAACAGCATGACACCGATAATTCCACCCTGTACCCAATAATCTAAAAAGATATTATGCGTGCTATCGATAGTATATTGCTGCAAATGATTATTTACAGTACTAGACGCACTAAGCATAAATGGCACAATGTTTCCAATCCATTTCCGAATATAGGACTGCTTAAGCCAGCTGTAATTGCAGTTTGCCAAATCTCCCATCTGTTTTCAAATATACTACCTTGGTCAAAGTACGGAAAAATGAGCGAAAATAAAAAAATGCAAGTAGTATATTATTTTACGGTTATATTACGATCAACTGTGGATACTTTACCGAATCGGTTAGTTGCAACGATATGAACTACTGAGGTTCCGGGAAAAACTGGTATAGTAGTGGAAAAATATCCATTATCATCAACCGCAACTTCTTGGGTATTAACAACTACCGTAGCATTAGGGTCAGTACTACCTTTTACCATAATATTTTGAGAGGTTATGATAGAGTTATCTTTTGGGGTATAAACGGATAATGGGGGATTAATAATTGCATAACGGTACTGGAAAAAAAGATATGCTAAAATTGCTATTACAACTAAGCTAATTCCAAAAACTGGTGCAGAAAATCTTCTCCTATGAAGTTGAAAATCTTTTTCATTCGTAAAACCTTTTGGTAATACTTTAAATGCACTTTTTTCATCAAACTCTCTTTTAAACAAACCGATGGCTTGTGATTTAGGAATGTCTAAAAACTGTGCGTAACTAGTAACAAACCCAGAAGCATAGGCGCTTGATGGTAATTTATCGTACTGTCCTTTTTCAACTGCATCTAGAAAACTAGATTTAATTTTAGTTGCAATCTCAACATCAGTAAGTGATAGTTTCCTCTTTAATCTTTCTTTTTTAAGTATCTGACCTATTGTTATCATGATTGAAATTTTCAAATATAATCATGAATCAGAAAGCAAGTAATTTGGATTCTAAAACACTATCATATTTATTGTGTGTGCAGACTATTAATAATGTCTTCAGCATTTTGAGTAAGTACTTCTCTTGGTTTAGCTCCTTCTCCAGGGCCAACAATACCTGCCTCTTCAAGTTCATCTAAAATTCGCGCGGCTCTGGCATATCCTACCTTAAGACGTCTTTGCAATAATGATGCAGACGCACGATCATGTTGGCATACTACACGAATTGCTTCTTCGAAAAGCACATCTCTTCCGCTACCACTATTAGCACTAGTTATACCTGTACCCTTGCGAGACATTATTGGCTGCGTTAATACTTCCTCTGTATATTCAACTGGACCACCTTGTTGCCTAAGGAATTCAACGAGCTTCTTTATTTCTTTTTCAGATACAAATGCACCTTGTATTCTAGTTGGCTTTGCTTGCTCTGGTGGAATGTATAACATATCTCCACGACCAAGCAATTTTTCAGCCCCTGGACCGTCTATAATGACCCTAGAATCAATCATTGAGGAAACATTGAACGCAATACGAGCAGGTATATTTGCCTTTATCAAACCCGTTATAACGTTAACTGATGGACGTTGTGTTGCGATTACTAAATGAATACCTGTAGCTCTTGCCATTTGAGCAATTCTTGCAATGGCATCTTCGACTTCAACTGGTGCAAACATCATTAAATCAGCGAGTTCATCGATAACTATTACTATATATGGTAAAGCTTGAAAACCAGATAATTCATTGTATGAATCAATATTTCTAACACCACGTTCCGCAAATGTTTTATATCTCCTATCCATTTCTCCCATGGCCCACTTAAGTGCAGAAATTATTTTTTCTGGTTCAACAATTACCGGAGTCATAAGATGAGGTATATTATTATATGCAGTAAATTCTACTCGTTTAGGATCAACTAAAATTAGTTTTACTTCTGCTGGAGATGCTCGAAAAAGTAAGGAAGAAATAATAGAATTCATCATAACAGACTTACCTGATCCAGTAGTTCCCGCTATGAGTACATGAGGCATTTTTGAAATATCAGACACAACTGGAGTACCAGAAACATCTAACCCCATTGATACGACTAATTTAGATTTATTTTTTTGCATTAATGCAGAACTTAGCATTGTACGAAGAGTAACAACTTCAAGAGATCTATTAGGAATTTCGATGCCTACTAAATTTCTCCCTGGAATTGGTGCTTCAATTCTAATTTGACCAGTTGGAGCTTCTGTAGCAAGCGCCAAATCATTCGCAAGTGATGTAATTTTTGAAACCTTTGTACCTAAAGCTATTTCAAGTGCATATTGTGTAACAGCAGGACCTAAATTGACTTCAGCTACTCTTGCTTCTATTCCAAAACTTTGGAGCGTTTTTTCGATAACGCTTGCGATACGTTTTACGTCACCGCGCTCTGCTTTTTGACCTGGTACTTCTGAGAGCAATGACAATGGGGGATATTCCCATACACCACCTCCAAGCATCGTTGCATTAGAAACCAACTTGTCTGCAATTAATACTTGCTCTTTTTTAATTTGCATATCATTACTATTTTGTGAGTTAGATGCACTAAAATCTTTTTGACCACCCTTAATTTTAAATGGTTTATCAGTTAATCGTTTAGGTTTTGATTTAAATAGAGAAAGTATTGATTTTGGAAAAAATCTGTATAAATTATTAACAATAGTAAAGAAAAAACCAATGATTTCATCAATTGATGTATCAAATAAAACAATTAAGCCTACAAAAATTCCTGCCAAAAAGACAGCTCCAGTCCCAAGAGGAGTTAAAAATGCAGCTAAGGTTTCAAATAAGTTAAACCCAATTAATCCGCTATGTGATATGCCCATCAGAGAAATAAATGTTACCAAATAACCAAGTATTACATTGGGTTTGGACAAGACAAATTTTTTAAGCTGAAGGAATAAAAATGCAAGAAGCATTAATGCAAAAGCGAATAAAATGCTCGCCCAACCAAAATATTTTGACAATTCATCATTAGCATACGTAAATGACTGTCCGCTTCTGGTAAAAGAAAGTAATGCGAGCACACCACTAATAAACAAACCGAAAGCAAACAGTGAGTATATAGTTTTAGTTTGTAGCTTTAATTTAATTCTACGTCTTCTATGTCTGGGCATATTAGTATTATATGGCGAATAAAAGTATTCGACAAGTCAATTTGAATTCACTAAACCTCAACAACTATTGGCAAAACAAGAGGTCTTCTCTTAAACTGCTTAAAAAATTGCTTTTCTACTATGTCACTAATTTGCTTTCTGATATGAATCCAATCAATAATTCGCGTTTTTCGTTTACCTATATTACTTTTTAAATCTTTTGTGATATGTTCAACTAATTTTGCGTGAGCTTGCGAATCAACTTTGAATCCACGAATTATTACATCTGGAGTTTCTAAGATATTACCAGTTTCAGAATCAATTTGTGTCATAGCAATTACTATGCCTTCTTTTGAAATCCTTTTTCGATCACGTAAAATAAAACTTTCAACCTCTTCCCCGCTTATTTCATCAACATATACAAAGCGTGATGGTACTTTTTTACCAAGATGCATTGAGGTATTAGTAAATATCATTTCCTGCCCATCTTCAAGAAGTAAAATATTTTTATCTTCATATCCTAGTTCTTTTGCTAATTTTTTATAAACTACCATTTGTCTATAAGTTCCTCCAATTGGAAGCACTGTTTTTGCTTTTACTAAAGACATAAGCAGTTTAAGTTCCAAGGCAGCTCCATGCCCTGAAACATGATACTTACTTGCTGAATCAGAATACACTGCTTTTGCACCTTTTTTAACAATTGCATCTATTAACATATTCACTGCAATTTCATTTCCGGGAATAGGATCAGATGAAAATAATACTACATCCTTACTTCGAAGCTTAATATCTTTATGTTCATCTTCAGCGATCCTATTCATTGCACTACCTTGTTGACCTTGAGAACCTGCGACAAGTAACATAAGTTTGTTATCTGGAATTTTCTTCGCTTGCTCTGGTGTTACCTCAATTCCTGCTTTTATCTTTAAATAGCCCAAATTTTTGGCAACTTCTTTTGCTCTAATTAATGATCTACCAATAAAACAAATTTGTCTTCCCATTTTTTCCGCAACTTCTATTGCTTGGTTAAGTCGTGAAATATTAGACGAATAGGTAGTTATAATAAACTTCCCTTCACAAATCCTCATTTCTTGTTCTATATTTTCTGTCAATGTTATTTCTGAAGGTGTATGTCCTTCCCGTTCAGAACCTAAGCAATCTGAAAGTAAGCATCTTACATTCAACTCCCCAGTTCTGGCAATTTTTAGCAAATCGGTTTTCTTACCATCTGCAGGAGTCAAATCAAATTTAAAATCGCTACCATGGTAAAAATATCCTACTGGAGTTTTAATGAGTATGTGTGCAGTATCTGGTACTGAGTGCGTTACGCGAATAAGTGAAATTGTAAATTTTCCGATAGTTAGTTCTTTTTGGGCAAATGATATAGCTTGAACTTTTGTCGGATTACCAAATTCTTTAAGCTTTTCGTTTGCAAGCGCTGCAGTGAGCGGTGAAGCATAAATAGGAAAATTTGGCAATTGAGGCAATATAAAAGGCAATCCTCCCATATGATCTTCATGTCCATGAGTAATAACCATACCCACAATTTTTTTATTAACACTTTGCAAATAAGAAATATCTGGTAGTAGTAAATCAACACCTGGCATACTGTCGTTAGCAAACCCTAATCCACAATCAATAAGAAGGATTTCGTCTTCCATTTCGTACACGTACATGTTTTTTGTTACATCACCAACACCACCTAATGGAATAAGAGAAAGCGAATTATGCATATCAGGGTATTTTACCACGTTTGTAGAAATTCCTTAAGATTTCCGTTTGTAATTACCATTGTTTGAATTTTTCCCTCAACTATCTCTCTTGCAACTTTTCTACAAATTCCTTCAATTGTACGTTGCAAACTACGAATACCAGAATCAAATCCTAATGGTCGGATAATACCTTCCCATACATCATCGGCAATCTCTAATTGATTTACCGCAAGTCCTGTTTGCGCTCGTAATTTTGGAAATAGATAATTTTTAGCTATAACAACTTTTTCCTCATCGGTATATGATGGCATTTGAATTATCTCTAATCTATCGAGTACTGCAGTGGCAATATTTGTCGTATTATTTGCAGTGGCAACAAATAGCACATTAGATAAGTCAAACGGATAATCTATATAATGATCAGTGTATGCTTTATTTTGCTCTGGATCTAACAATTCTACGAGTACACCCATAATATCAGTTCGAGCTGAATCAGCTACACGATCTAACTCATCTAATAAAATAACAGCATTCTTTGTTTTAGCATGGGCTAGTTTTTTAATAATGTAACCAGGTTCCGCGTCTGGGAATGCTCGAGATTGTCCTCTCAAAGCTCTTGCATCACCCATTCCACCAAAAGGTATTCTCTCAAACTTTCTTCCTAAACTTTGCGCAATAGACTCTCCGAGCGTTGTTTTTCCAGTACCTGCAAGCCCTATGAGACAAAGAACCGGAGATCGTATAATTCCATCTGAATGATTTTTTGCATTTAATATAATTTCTGCTAAATATTCTAATATTCTGTCCTTAACATTTTGCAATGCGTAGTGATTCTTGTCTAAAATTTGTTTTGCTCGAACAAGATCGAGCAAATCTTCACTTTTCGCAAACCACGGAAGTGATAAGACCCAATTAATATAAGTTATGCTATTTTCTAGTTCAATAATATAACTTGATGTAGAAATTCCGTTACCACTTCGCAATAACTCAAGGCGTGCTATTCGCTCATTCAAGTTATTTTTTAACTCTAAAGGTAGATTTGCGTTATCAATTTTATGTTTTAACTCGTTTAGGATATTATTTGGGTCACTCTGCGAAGTCATAGTTGATTTTGCGTTTGTATTTCGATCTTGATCGTTATTATTTTCTGGAGGATTAGTTTGCTGTGGATCCATTAATCCATCATACACCATCTAAAAAATACGAGCAATAAATTAATAATGAGTTTTTCTTCCTCGAGGTTGTAATTTTTGACTTTCCATTTTTTCTCTTCGAAGTTGTCTTGATAATGGATGGTCGTTTGAACGAAATTCTCGATTTTCAGTTCTTTGTTCTCTCTGTGGGCGTTGTTCGCCAGAACTTTGAGCGTCGCCTGATTTCATGCTGAGATTTATTCTCCCTTGTTCATCTATTTCAATTACACGAACTTTTACTTTTTCCCCAATTTTTACTACATCTGAAGGAGATTTTACAAAATCATTTGACATTTGAGACACATGAACCATTCCTTCTTTACCAGGAAGAATTTCAACAAATGCACCAAATGGTAATATTCTTTTAACTTCACCTTCAAAAGATTCACCCATAACCACTTCTCGAGTTAATGATTTTACCCAATCTACTGCTTTTTTAACATTTGCCTCGTCTGTTCCAGATATTGCCACATTACCATCATCTTCAACATCAACAGTTGCGCCGGTTTGAGCAATAATATTTTTAATTGTTTTCCCTCCTGGACCAATAAGTTCACCAATTTTTTCAACTGGTATTTTTACTAATTCTATTTTTGGAGCATATTCAGATACACCAGTTCTTGATTTAGGCAATATAGCAAGCATTTTTTCTAGAACAAACATTCGTCCTGTATATGCTTTCTTTAGCGTTTCTTCAACTTGCTTAATTGTTAAACCCGGTATTTTTACATCTAGCTGAATAGCAGTAATACCTTTATCAGTTCCAGTAACTTTAAAATCCATATCACCTGAAAAATCTTCCAGTCCGAGAATATCAGTAAGTAATACATAATCATCTCCATCAGACATCATGCCTACTGATATTCCTGATACAGGGGAAATTATTGGTACACCTGCATCCATCAATGCTAGAGTCGATCCGCAAGTAGATGCCATTGAAGTTGAACCATTTGAAGACAATACTTCAGACACAACTCTGATTGTATAGGGGAAATTCTCCTGAGAAGGAATTACTCCTACTAAGGCACGTTCTGCCAATGCTCCATGACCGATTTCGCGTCTACTTGGAGTTCCCATTCTTCCCGTTTCACCTACAGAATAAGGTGGCATTGAATAATGATGTATGTAGCGTTTTGCTTCTTCACCGTCAGCAGATTCTATTAGCAATTCAAGCCTAGGAGAACCTAATGTTACTACGGTTAATACTTGCGTATTTCCTCTTTGAAAAATTGCTGAACCGTGTGTTCTAGGTAGTAGGCCAACTGTTGCACTGATTGGTCTAATTTCATCAACCTTTCTTCCATCAGGTCGAATACCTTTTTTTAGAACATTTTGTCTTATTTTTTTGAAAAATATTGCCTCTACTGCTTTTGCGATTGATTTTTTATCATATTTTCCCTCGGGGTTTCGCATGTTTTCTTCTTCAAAAATTCTGGTAATAAGTTCATCTTGTAGCTCTTTTGAGGAATCTTTATTAATTCGAGCCTCAATAAGCTTATCTATATCGCTACTGTAAGATTTTTCAACAACTGCTTTCATCTCCAGTAACATAGTGTCGGGTTCAACTTTGATTTTCTCTGATCCTGCTTCTTTTGCAAATTCTTTTATGAATGAAATCATTTTTTTATTTTCAACTTGCGCTAGCTTTATGGCTTCAAGCATATGAGCTTCAGAAACTTGTTTTGCGCCAGCTTCTAGCATCAAAGTTTTATCTTCTGTTTGGGATACGATTAAATCTAGTTCTGATAGTTCTAGTTCTGCGCCACCTGGGTTTATTTTATATTCTACCTTTTCATCCGAAGTTTTCGTAAGACCCATACGCACAGCGCTTATTGGTCCATTCCATGGAATATTTGACATTGCCAAAGCTGCAGAAACAGTAATCATTGCTAAGATATCTGGTTCATTCTCGCCATCAACTGATAATACTGTTGATACAACTTGTACGTCATTTTTGAAATCTTTTGGAAATAGTGGTCTAATAGATCGATCGATCAGTCTTCCAGATAAAACAGCTTCGTCTGAAGGTCTACCTTCTCGCTTAACCCATCGACTTCCTTTAATTTTACCGCCAGCATACAGTCTCTCTACGAATTCGACAGAAAGCGGAAAGTACCCAAGGTCAGTTTTTGATCCGGCAGTTACCGTAACAAGCACCATAGTATCTCCTAGTCTTCCAAGTACAGCTGCAGTTGCTTGAGAAGCTAGATTACCTGTTTGTAGAGTAAGTTTTTTGCCTCCTATTTCAGTGCTTTTTTCGATTAATTTTTGGGGTTGTTTCATTAGTCTTTGAGTCCGACTTTCTTGGATATCGATGAGGCTCTTGCCTTATCAAGTTTTGATAAAAAGAAAATGAGACGTCTGCGTTTTGCAATCATAGATAGTAATCCTCTACGACTATGCACATCATGAGCGTGTAATTTCAAATGCTCGGTCAATCTACTAACTCTAGTTGAAAGCAGTGCTATTTGCACTTCTGGACTCCCAGTATCCCCATCAACGGTTTGATACTGTTTTATAATGTCTTGTTTTTGTGTTGGATCTAATGACATAGTAGTATTATAGCAAGTTCCCCTTCTTCAAGCAAGCATATGAATCTAAAATTGTGATTTTATTATTCTTTAGACGTTATGGTCTGTGGAAATACTTTAACTTTCTTATACTTTTTAAAGAGGTGTTGAGCCTTTATATACTTTTGGTTCTAACCAATCTGATGGTGGTTCCGGTTGTTGATCATTTTGTACTGATCCACGAACTGGTTGTTGAATAGGATTTATCTGTTGTGGAGAATTTGGCATAGTATTTTGATTTGGTCTAGATTGAGGAAATTGCGCACGTCTTGGTTCTCCTCGTTGTTGTTGCATAGCTTTTAACTCCTGAGATAAACGTTGCTGTAATTCAGCTGGTGACTGTCGTTGTGGTTGTGGCTGTGGCTGTGGCGATGAAAAAGGAGCTCTATTTTGTTGCTGAACACGTGCTTGAGCATATCCTTGAGTTCTCTTTGCTCCTTTTCTCATAAGCATTGCTGCAATTTCAAACGCTATGTAGCTAGTTTGTGGACTTTGAAAATTTTCAGTAGCTTGTGATATTCCAGCTAATAAATTTTGAGCAGTATCTTGATCAATAGGTAAATCAAGAACCATTAATAAGTTACCTATTTGTTCAGACAAAGATGAAAAGTCTGGTGAAACCATAACTATTTCACCAAATCGTTGATTTGCTTGATTATTATCAATATTAACTACTGTTGTTTCTTTCAAAGCGTTTGCGTCAAATAGCGATTCTAGTTCTGTTAGACGTTGTGTACCTAAAATAAATAGTAATTTTGGTAAACCACCACTTCTACGAAACTGCACATCTTTTTCATCAAACTGTAATCCAGCTTCTCCTGCTTTTACAATAATGTGTAGCTGGTGAGCTTCTTCATCTAAGTTATAAGAAACTTTCTCTATTTGGCGATCTTGATAAGGAAAAGAAACAATTAAATCTCCAGAATCACCTTCTAATGACGATTTAACTTTATCTATTCCCACTAAATTTGAAAGCTCAACTATTGGGTTAGTAGGAGAAACAATAGTAACTTGTTTATTAATTTGCTTAAAACTGAGGTATAAAGATAAGGCTGCTGCCATATCATCCAGAGTAGGATTTTTACCCACAGCGATAGCTACTTTATCGTTCTTTTCGAGTAAATCGTTGATTTTTTGAAATGCACTAGTATCCATAAGTTGTTACCTGTAGGATATTACCATATCCCCTATAGTAATGTCAAGTTGAGGAGTGATAATTATACCTGCCTCTGCACCTACTTCGACTTTAGATAGAGGCTGTTTACCTTGCCGTAGTGAGGCTATTGTTGCGTCTCCAATATGATCATTTTCATGAATTAGCTTCATTTTATCGCCTTTTGCGATCCTCCCTTCGAGCACTTTTATGCCTAGTACGGTTTGTTTTTCAAAAGGAAATGTCGCTAATATTTTTGCCTTTCCAAGCTCTTCATCAATACCCTGTAGTCTTTTTCCTTCCATGACATCATGCACTTCGTCTATTAACTCATATATAACCCTATATGTTTTCATAAGAATCTTTTCAGTTTGTGCCAAACGTACAACTTCTGGGCGTAATCGTATATTAAATCCTAGTAAAATTGCTCCAGTGGATTTTGCAAGTAAAACGTCAGCTTCAGAAATATCTCCAGTTTTTTCAAGCACAATAACTATTTCAGGAGATAACGACTGTGTAATGGCCTCAAGTGAGCCTTGCGTATCTGCGCAGAGAATAAGCGACAAACTATTAGTTTTTTCATCCATAAAAAGCTGTTCTGGCGTTAAATTTTGAGATATTTGCGGCACATTTGTAGTCACTTTTTGTTCTTGTTTCTTTTCCTGACCTTTTTTATAAACTACTCCTCCAACTGGCGGAACCTTCTCAAATCCAAGAACTTCAACGGCCTCACCAATAGTTGCGCTTTGCTTACTAACACCCTTATCATTTTGGAGGCTTTTTACCTTTCCTAACACACCTTCACATATGATCTCGTCTCTGAGTGAGATTGTGCCATTTTTTATAATAATTGTTGCCTTTGAACCGGTTTTAGGATCTAGTTTAGATTCAATTATAATAGCTTCAAGTGAAGCTGAAGAGTTTAAATCAGAACGAGTATTATCTATCATGTCAAAACTTAATAATATAAGCTCTAAAAGCTCTTTTATGTTTTTGCCGCTAACTGAAGAAACTTCTATATAGGGAATACTACCTCCATATCCTTCAAGCATCACATTTTCTCTAAGTAACTCTTGCTTTACTTTTTCAGGAATAGTATTAGGCAAATCTGCCTTAGTAAACACGACTATATAGGGTATCTGTGCATTCTTAAGTAGTTCTATGCTTTCTTTTGTTTGTGGCTTTACACCGTCGGCTAAGGATACAACTAATAAGCCAATATCTGCCGCTCTGGCACCTCTGCCTCTCATGCTCGAAAAAGCTGCATGCCCTGGAGTATCAATTAGTGTTATAAATCGCTTTTTTCCCTCATGATCGACTTCTACTTGAGAAGCACCAATCTTTTGCGTAATGCCTCCATGCTCACCTGAGGCTACTGAAGTATTTCGTATTGCATCTAAAAGAGAGGTCTTTCCGTGGTCAACATGACCTACAACGGCAATAACGGGTGAAAATTGATTGTTTTGTTGTAATTTATTATCCATATACTACAAGTTTCTCTTCTGTTTTTCATGCCCATGAACTGATCAAAAATAAATCTACTCATGTTCATTTTTTGAATCTGTGATCTCTTGAGATACATTTTCATCTTTACGTTCAATAGGGCTTTCTTTTACTTCTTCATGTTTATCATCTGCTGCGATTTTTGGACCCTCAATTTCTATTCGATAGCCTGTTAGCTTTGAAGCAAGTCTTACATTTTGCCCATCTTTTCCAATCGCAAGTGGCAATTCTGCAGCTGCAACCGTAACGGTAGCTACTTTCTCTTTTTCGTTTACTTCAACTGTTAACTCCTTTGCCGGAGATAAGGCTGCGGCAATATATTGCTTTGCATTTTCTTGCCACTGAATAATATCAATTTTTTCCGCACCACCGAATTCTTGTATAACAGCTTGAACTCGAACTCCTTTTTGTCCTACACAGCTTCCAACAGGATCAATGCCAGTTTGATTTGAAACTACTGCTATTTTAGAACGATTTCCAGCCTCGCGAGCTATTGCCTTAATAATAACTGAACCTTGTGCAATTTCAGGCACTTCTCTTTTGAATAGTCCTTCAAGCAATCCATTATTTGCTCTTGAAACTATAATCTCCTCTCCTTTTATTCCGTCGTGGATTTCAACTAAATGTACAGCGAGTCGTTGATTTAAGTGATATTTCTCATTTTGGATTTGTTCTTGTGGAGGCATAACTCCTTCTGCCTTTCCTATATCAACGATGATATTGGGGCCTGCAAATCGCAAAATCATACCATTCACTACTGTTCCTATTCGAACTTTATAGTCAGATAAAATAGCTTCTTTTTCTTTTTCTCGAATTTTTTGCAATATAACCTGCTTTGCTGTCTGTGCAGCAATTCGACCAAATCCCGGAGGAGTTACATCAGCATCATTATGAAATATTTTAGCCTCACCTGTATTTTTATCGAGAGAAGTACTGTATTCTTCAATCTCAATTCCAGGATGATCTTTTCTGTAGGCTGCAAGGATTGCATTTTTAACAGTATCCAAAACCACAGCAGCATCAACTCCGCGTTCTGCGGCGACCTGATTAAGTGCAAGTGAAAATTCGCTTCTTTGTACTGCTGGCATAGTAGCAAGAGTATACCAAAACCACACTTGCGGTTCAAGCGTACAAATCATTCGGACTATATGTACTAATAATCCTTATCAGGAAAACACTTCCTGTATAATAAGGCATATGATAAATCTAGATCCCACATTCTTAGACAACTACTCGGATGCATTAATTGGTTTCTTAAATTCGCAAAAAGTAATTGCTCCTATACTTCTTCTCGCGCTTGAAGAGGCTGGCATACCACTTCCTGTACCTGGAGATTTAATTATTGCATATACGGGATATCAAGTTGCGCAAGGCAATATATCTTATCAAGTTGCTTTTATACTAATACTTATTTCGGTGCTAATTGGCTCAACGATTTTATATGGATTATCCTTTCGCTTCGGCAATAGACTTATACTTACACTCGGGAAATACATACACTTGGATGAAAAAAAACTATTAACAGTCGAAAAACATTTTAGAAAATATGGCATACTTGCTATCATTTTTGGCAGACATATACCTGGTTTTCGAGTTCCGGTTACGGTATTTTCAGGGATATCAGATGTTTCATATAAAACCTTTATTGCAAGCACATTTGTATCTGTTATTTTTTGGATAATTATTTATTTATCTCTTGGATTGAATCTAGGAGCAAAAACAATGGCATTACTTCATGCGCATACCTATCTAAGACTATTTTTATTTCTTCCCTTTATACTCTTTTTTGGGTTATTATTTTATCTACATAAAACAAAAAATAAATAAGCTAATACTTGTGATTGTTCCGAGTTAATTAAAATAATACTAAAACCAATGCGAAGAACCTGAGGATGATTCTTTGTCGAATTCTACGAGCAGCTCTCTTTGTTTTCTTGTTATTTTTCTAGGAACTGCTACAGAAAGCCTAACATAATGATCTCCCCTACCATTTCCACGAACATGAGGCACACCTTTTCCTCGTAAACGCATAACAGTGCTTGGCTGCGTGCCAGGTGGAATTCTAAGCGTTACGCTTCCTTCAAGTGTTTCTATTTTAAGCTGAGTTCCCAATGCAGCCTGGGAAAACGTTAAGCTTTCCTCAGTAATAACATCGTCGCCTTCACGTTTATAACGTTTGTCGGGCATAACTTCGACTACAATATCGAAATTGTCGAATCGAATTCTTGAGCCACTATTCACACCTTTTGGTATTTTAATCTTTTGATCTTTACCATTTATGCTTACGTTCTTTTCAACACCATTTACGGCTTCTAAAAATGGTATGGTAATTGAATACATTTGACGTCTTGCTCGAGAGTTAAATTGTGAACCTCCAAAAAATTGCTCAAAAATTTCAAAAGGATCTGCAAATCCTCCGAAATCACTTGCGTTGCCAGTAGAATAGGAGTAGGTAAATGGCCCATATCCTCCTCCTGCATTATTGCCACCATTAAAACCTCCAAATGGCCCTTGTCCAGCTCCTCCTTGCTCAAATGCAGCTGACCCAAACTGATCATATGTTTGACGTTTTTGAGTGTCAGACAATACTTCGTAAGCAGTACTTACTTCTTTGAATTTTTCAGACGCTTCTTTAGAAGAATTTTTGTCAGGATGATATTGAAGAGCCAGCTTACGATATGCTCGTTTTATTTCCTCAGCAGTAGCGCCTTTAGTAACGCCTAAAATTTTATAATAATCTTGTGAAGCTGCCATATATATATGTGTAGTATACTAAAAAAGCGCTCATAGCGCTTATTTGATTACATAAATAACTTAAGACTTACTCTACTACTTCACCTTCTTGCACATTCTCACTACCAGTAGAAGTCTCCTCTTTTCCTTCTTTTTCCTCTTTTTCTATTTCTTCGGGTTGACCTGTTTGACTATATGCTTCTTGTCCTATTTTTGAAAGTGATTCAGATAGTTCTTTTGTTTTTGACTCTAAATCTTCCTTACTGCCAGTTGCTAAAATATCTTTTACTGATTTTATTTTCTCTTCCACTTCTGACTTTATTTCAGCAGGCACCTTATCTCCTCCATCCTTAAGCGCTTTTTCTGCAGTAAATATTAATGAATCTGCTTGATTTCTCGCTTCAACTTGCCCTTTCTTTTCCTCATCTTCCTGTGCGTGTGCTTCTGCATCTTTTTGCATCTTTTCTACTTCTTCTTTAGACAAGCCAGTTGATCCTGTAATTTTGATAGATTGTTCTTTCCCTGAAGCTTTATCTTTTGCTTTTACATGCAATATTCCTGACGCATCGATATCAAAGCTTACTTCAACCTGAGGCACTCCTCTTGGAGCAGGTGGAATACCATCTAAGATAAATCTACCTAATGTTTTATTATCAGCTGCCATAGGTCTCTCGCCCTGAAGTACGTTAATTTCTACTTGGGTTTGATTATCTGCTGCTGTAGAAAATGTTTGAGACTTTGAAGAAGGAATTGTCGTATTTCTTTCAATTAGAGGAGTAGAAACGCCTCCTAAAGTTTCAATACCAAGCGTAAGAGGGGTAACATCCAAAAGCAATACGTCTTTTACTTCTCCTCCGAGAACTCCACCTTGTATTGCTGCTCCTACTGCAACTACTTCGTCTGGATTAACTGATTTGTTTGGTTCTTTGCCAAAGAATTTAGTAACTGTTTCGATAACCTTTGGCATCCTAGTCATTCCACCTACCATTACAATTTCATCGATGTCTTTTACATTTATTTTTGCATCTTTAATTGCTAACTGAAGAGGTTTAATAGTTTTTTGAATTAGATCGTCTACGATTTGTTCGAGTTTTGAACGAGTTAATGTCATTGTTAAATGCAATGGTCCGTTAGGAGTCACCGTAATAAATGGTTGATTTATTTGAGCTTCAGCTGCGGACGATAATTCAATTTTTGCTTTTTCAGCTGCTTCTCTTAATCTTTGGAGCGCTTGTGGATCGGAACGAAGATCTACATTGTGTTCTTTCTTAAATTCGTCCGCAATATAAGTTACAATAGCTTGATCAAAGTCATCTCCTCCTAAATGCGTATCTCCATTTGTGGACTTTACTTCATATACACCTTCACCTAGTTCTAAGACTGAAATATCAAACGTTCCGCCTCCTAAATCATATACAGCTACAGTATGCGCATTCTTTTTATCAAGACCGTACGAAAGTGCAGCAGCAGTTGGTTCATTAATAATTCGAAGTACTTCAAGGCCAGCAATTTCTCCCGCTTGTTTTGTTGCTTGTCTTTGAGAGTCATCAAAATACGCAGGTACTGTGATAACAGCCTGTGTCACTTTACTACCAAGATATGCTTCGGCATCACTTTTAATTTTTTGGAGAATCATTGCAGAAAGTTCCTGAGGGGTATATGTTTTGCCGTCTACTTCAACAACTGCCATATCATTTCTACCTGCTTTTACCGTGTAAGGAAGCCATTTCATATCAAATTGGACAGATTTATCAGAGAATTTCTTTCCCATTAATCTTTTAATTGAATAAATAGTTTCTTTTGGCTTTAAGACAAGTTGTCTTTTTGCGATATCTCCAACAACGTGAGTTTTTGGATCAACAACAGAAGGAATTGTGTTTCTACCTTCAGCAGAGTGAATTACCTTTGGTGAACCACCTTCCATTACTGCAACGCATGAATTTGTTGTACCTAAATCTATTCCAATTATTTTTCCCATAATCTATCTCCTATTTTATACCTATTTTACTCTCAAGAAAAGAGGCAAAATTTAAATTAATTCTGGACCTTGCCAACTTTAACTTGCGCTGGTCTAATTACTGCCCCGTTTAATTCAAATCCAGGACGAATTTCTTCTATTACTTTATTATCTTCACCTTCAACTATTTCAACGGCCTCCATTGTATTAGGATCAAATGTTGCACCTTCTGTTTTTATTCGTTTTGCTCCTTCATTCTCTAATGCTTGTATAAATTGTGTAACTGTCATCTTAATTCCTTGATCATCTGTATGCTTTGAGGCTAACAATAAAGTGTCTAAAACTGGCAGCATTCTCTGAATTAACTCTTTATTGGCTGCCAAAATCCAATGTACTTTTTCTTCCCTGACTCTTTTTTCTAAGTTTTGGTAATCCGCTAAAGCACGCTTATATTTTTCTTCCAAATCTTGACATTTTGCATCAAGTTCTTCAATCGTAGCTTGATTTTGATGATTATCCGTATCTTCTTGTTTTGTTTTCGTTGTATTTTTAGCCATAGTTATTACCACCCTTTTGCAATTTCTTCAATTAACTCTCCAAAATATCTAACCATTGGTACCACCGATGGAAAATTAAGTCGAGATGGACCTATTATTCCAATATCTCCCTTTAGTCTCATTGGCGTTTCAAAACCGGTAAATACTACTCCATATGGACCCTTAAGTCGCTCTCCTAAATCTGCACCTAACAAAACATGCACTTCCGCATCGCCTAAAAATTGAGAAAATATAGTTCTAAAATAACTATATTCGTCTATTGCTTCAAGCAATATTTTAGTTGTATTAATATCATAAAATTCGGGTGCATCCAAAATATAAGAATAGCCCGAAATAATTAATTCACCATCGTCTGTAGACGCGACTGCTAATGTTTTAGTTTTATCAGCTAATGTTTTAGTTACCTCGCGTAAGCATCGTTGAATATTATCTCTGGAATCCCATACTTTTTCCTTTACGGCAACCTCTTCAGCAACAGATAATTCCTTTTCTCGCATTAGCTGTTGCACATAGAACTTCATGCCTTCTGAAGTAGGAATTCTGCCTGCTGATGTATGTGGTTTTTTTAAGTAATTGAGCTCAGTCAATCTAACCATTTCATTCCTAATTGTCGCTGGAGATGCTGAAAGGTTATATTTTTTCTCAAGTGTTTCGGAACCTACTGCTTCAGCAGTATTAATATATTCTTCTATTAAACTTTTTAAAATTTCTACCTGTCTTTGTGTTAAATCGTGCATAAGAGACTATATATTCTATTTTTATCTGTTTGAATTAGCACTAATATATCATGACTGCCAATTGATGTCAAGTGGAATATCGTGCCCAATATTGTTATTACATTACATAATAGTTTCCTAAGGATAAATTTTTGCTATGTTACACTTACAATATATGAATGCATTGACGAAAAAAATCCTCTTGCTACTCATTGCTCTTTTGACAACAGGGTCATTTATCTATATTTCTATTGCTTTTTCTCCTAAAATTACACTACAACTATATAAACTGCATATACCAATCGTAGCTATTGTTCTACTACTTTTATTTATTTCTATAACGTCATTTGGGTCTTTTCTACTTGGTAAAAGAAGAGGAATTTTGTTAGCAATTTTAGGTGATGGCTATTTACTTCTTCGTTTGTTTAATTACACGCACCCTTTTTATTTACTCATACTCATCATGATACTCGCGGTAATTGAATTCTCTTTTATCAAATAATTGCTTGTTTAGCCTCCGCACTTCTGTTAAAATCAGCAAATGAGCAAGTTTTATATTACCAACGCAATTCCGTATGTAAATGCCAAACCCCATATTGGTCATGCGCTTGAATTTGTACAAAGCGATGTGATAGCTAGATACAGAAAAATTCAGGGAGATAACGTATTGCTACTGAGTGGAGGAGATGAAAACGCATTAAAAAATGTCCAGGCAGCAGAAAAAGCTGGTGTCCCAATACAAGAATTCGTAGATAAAAACACTGAATTATTCCACAATCTTTCAAAGCATCTTTCTGTTTCATTCGATGTGTGGCAAAAAGGTAGTGACAAAAAAAACCACTATGCTGCAACGCAAAAATTATGGGAATTATGCAATAAAGCAGGAGATATTTATAAAAAAGCCTACAAGGGACTTTATTGTGTTGGATGTGAAATGTTTTATTCCGAGGATGAACTTGATGAAAATAGAGAATGCTTTGAGCATCCAGGTAAACGATTAGATGAGGTAGAAGAAGAAAACTACTTTTTCCGGTTATCAAAATATCAAAATCAATTAATCGATCTCCTTTCTTCTGGAAAATATCAAATAGTTCCAGAATTCCGAAAAAACGAGATGTTAAGTTTTTTAAAAAACCCTCTGGAAGATATCAGTATTTCAAGGAGTAATGAACGAGCTAAAAACTGGGGAGTTCCGGTACCCAATGATGCATCCCAAAGAATTTATGTATGGTTCGACGGACTCAATATATATCAAAGCGGTATAGGATTTGGTTGGAATCAAGCTGAATATAAAAAATGGTGGCCTGCAGACATTCATGTAATTGGTAAAGGAATCGCGCGTTTTCATGCAATTTATTGGCCAGCGTTTTTGTTATCTGCAAACCTAGCGTTACCTAAAAAACTCTTTATTCATGAATACTTTACCGTAAATGGCAAAAAAATGTCCAAAACTATTGGTAATGTCATTGACCCAGAAATACTTATTCAAAAGTACGGTACCGATGCTTTACGTTATTATTTTTTAGCAAAATTTTCGCCATTTTCGGATGGTGATTTTTCAGAAGAGAAATTACAATCAATTTACACGTCCGATTTATCAAATGGATTAGGCAATTTAGTATCTCGCATTGCAAAACTCTGCGAAAATGCTAGTTTTGATATAACTGATCATTCAAAGCATAGTATTGATAATGATACATATACAAAAGCTATTGAAGAATTTAAATTTAATGAAGCTCTATCAATCGTCTGGAATAAAATTGCAGATACAGATAAGTATATTAATAAGGAACAACCATGGAGTCTTATAAAATCAAATCCAAATAGATCAAAAGAGGTGCTCGCGCATTTAGTAGACCAAATAGAAGAAATTGCGGTGCTCTTATCGCCTTTTTTACCAAACACTTCAGAAAAAATCTTATCTATATTTCATGAAAAAGTAAAGCTAGATAAACCACTATTTCCAAGAATATCTTAAACATGATTGACGTACATTGTCATTTAAATTTCCACTCTTATACCTCTGACTTTGACAACGTAATAAAAGAAGCCTTAGGAAACGGAGTAACTGAAATAATAAATGTAGGCACACAAATAGATTCTTCTCAACAAGCAATTGAACTGGCGGCAAAATATGATCAGCTTTATGCTATTGTTGGAATTCATCCTCATCATGCTGATAAAGTTGAAAAAGGTTGGGAAGATAGACTAAAAGAGCTAGGAAAGCACGATAAGGTTTTAGGAATTGGCGAAATCGGCCTTGACTATTATGCATATAAGTCCAACGGGATCGTAGATAAAAATTTGCAAAAAGTGTTATTTGAAAAACAAATTCATATAGCGCATACGTTAAATTTACCAATACAGATTCATAACAGGCATGCTGGAGAAGATGTAATTGCAATACTTAAAAAGCATAGATCGCTCTTGAAAAGAATACCTGGAATGTTTCATTGTTTTGCGAGTTCAAAAGAAGTTTTATTTGACGCATTAAACTTAGGATTTTATATTGGATTTGATGGAAATAGCACATATAAAGGGTTAGCGCCAGGTGAAACTGTAACGCTAAACGAATTAATAGAACTTACGCCAATTGAAAGAATCTTAACTGAGACTGATAGTCCCTTTTTAACTCCTGAACCCTATAGAGGTTCAAGAAATAAACCCTCTTATGTTATACTTGTAGGGGAACATATAGCGAAGGTAAAAAAGATACCCCTTGAAGACGTGAATCGTATTACAACGGAAAACGTAAGAATGATATTTCATATATGACACTTGCATTTGCAAAGCTTTTTACAAAATATCCTATCAAAACACGCCGCGCGCTTGAAATTGTACCTGGTTTTTTTTCGTGGGCTCTTATTACGTTTCCGGTTTGGGGTTCCATAACATTTCCAGCAGTTGTTGCTTACTTTATCTTATTTTTCGATGTTTATTGGTTTTATAAATCTTTTTCACTTGTGGTATCAGCCTATATTGCTTTAAAGCGTATTCGAGCAGCTGAAAAGACTGACTGGCTTTCAAAGGCAGAAAAATTGGAAAATTTTGAGAAAACAACTCATGTAGTAATAATTCCAAATTACAACGAATCAGTTGAAAAAATCAGGAAAACGCTCCATGTATTAACTTATCAAACACTTCCTCTTAAAAAAATTCATATTGTTCTTGCAATGGAAGAAAGAGCTGTTGACTCAAAAGAAAAAGCTAGTATTCTAATAAAAGAATTTGGTGATAGGTTCGGTTCAGTACTCGCTTCCTTTCATCCAAGAATTCCCGGTGAAGTGGTTGGAAAATCATCAAATGAAGCATTTGGAGGCAAATTTGCTTACAGTAAGTTAGTTGAAACAGGTTTAATTGATATTAATTACGCAACAATTTCCTCAGTAGATGCAGATTCATTATTTGATAAAAATTATTTTTCTTATTTAACTTATTCCTTTTTAAGAGATCCAAAACGATATAGTAAATTTTGGCAATCAGCAAATGTACATTACAACAATTTCTGGGATGTACCCGCTCCTATTCGTGTAATGTCATTTTTTAATAGCCTACACAGGGCAGCATTACTCGTACAACCAGACAGATTAGTATCTAATTCAACCTATTCATTAACATTTAAAATGTTACATGAAATAGGGTATTGGGATACTGATGTAGTACCAGAGGATTATCGAATTTTCTTTAAAGCCTTTTTTGTGTTAAAAGGCAATGCTTGGGTTGAGCCAATTTTCCTAAAAACTTCTATGGATGCTGCGCAATCATCAACTTATATCAAAAGTCTTAAAAATAGATATAACCAAGAAATGCGATGGTCTTGGGGAGTTTCAGATGACCCTCTTTTTATTAAGTGGTGGCTAACAGTTCCTGGTGTGCCATTTTTTAGAAAAACATGGCTTTTATTTAACGTCTTACTTGATCATTTTCTTTGGCCTGTCAATTGGTTTATTATCACAGTTGCAGCCAATATCATGCCTTTTGTAAATCCTATTTTTACAAGAACTTCACTCGGGAACACTCTTCCTGATATTGCAAGAACAATACTTACCACAACCCTTTTTGCTATTCTTTGCATGATTATAATTGATTATAGAATGAGACCTAGAGAATCGCATGTTTCAAAAACTAGACAGTTTTTATTTCCCCTTGAATTTTTTCTTCTTCCAATAGTGGGATTTTTTCTAGCAACAGTCCCTGCAATGATTTCACATACAAAATTAATGTTTGGTAAACGAATGGAATATAAGGTAACAGAAAAGGTATAACATGAATTTATTGTCAAAACTTGAGAAAAGTTTTCACTTTTGGTTTTTATTATGTACATGTATTTTATTTTTTATACTCAGATTCCCTTCCTTATTTGAACCATATTGGTATGGAGATGAAGGGATTTATGAGGCTATCGGATTTGCCATGAGACATGGCAGATTGCTTTACACCGGGATTTGGGATAATAAACCACCACTTTTATACATCATATACGCATTATTTAATGGGGATCAATTTGGTGCTAAGCTTGCATCACTAATTTTTGGACTACTTTCAGTAATTACAATCTATTTTCTTGCGAGACGATTACTACATTCAACGATTGCATCTTCAATTTCTGCGCTTGTATTTGCTGTTCTTTTTGGACTACCTATACTGGAAGGAAATATCGCAAATGCGGAAAATTTTATGATTCTACCTATTATGTGCAGTGGGCTTTTAATAATTCAAAACAAAACATCAAAACATTTTGGCAAATTACAATTTTTTGCAGGACTCTTACTTTCATTTGCATTTCTGATAAAAATTGTTGGCATTTTTGACTTGGGCGCATTTGGACTTTACTTATTAATTCAAGACTACAAATCAATTAAGCTGGTTCCGAGTCAAGTTATTAAAGTAACACCTTTAATAGTTGGTTTTTTTCTACCAATTTTTGTAACTGTAGCTTTCTTTTTACTCACTCATTCACTTGGTGACTTTATTAATGCTTCTTTTTCTCAGAATGTTGGGTATGTTGGGTACGGAAACACTTTTATAATACCTCAAGGACTATTAATTGCAAAACTTATTTTACTTCTTGTACTATGTTGTATTATTTTCTTTTTACGAAAAAAAATTCCAAGTCAAGTACAATTTATTCTTCTTTGGACAGGCTTTGCAATATTTGATACTTTTTTCTCACAACGTCCTTATACGCATTATTTACTCGTAACTATTAGCAGTATGTCTCTCCTTTTTGGATTACTTTTTTCACGATATAGAGGAAAACTATTTTTTGCTGTTTTTCAGATTGGATTAATTATGCTAATTCTTAATAATTTTCATGGATTTGGTAAATCAATAATTCCATACTATCGAAATTTTATCTCCTTTGTTCAAAATCGTGAATCTGTTGCTACCTACCAGCAATTTTTTGATCAAAACACAATTCGTGACTACGAAGTCGCCAGTTTTATTAATGGAAATGCTAAGCAACGCGATTCAATATTTATATGGGGAAATGATGCACAAATATACAAATTAGCAAATAAAATTCCTCCAGGAAGATTTACCGTTGCCTATCATATTAACGCTTCCCAAAAGACATTAAATGAAACAAGGCAAATAGTGTATAAAGCAAAACCAAAATACATTGTTGTTATTTCTAACGCAGGCCAGTACCCCTATTCTTTAAGTCAATACATGGAAAAATTGAAGATAAAAGACACAACTATTTATGAACGAACGTTTTAAAACATTATTTACCGATAGAATTATAAGCGGAAGCGTACTGCTTTCCATTTTATTTTTAGTGCTATTTTTAGGAATTGTAGTTCTTGCATACCATAATTTACCTCCATTGATTCCTATATATAATCAAATGCCGTGGGGAGTCGGAAGAATTGCATCGCGAGTTACAATTTTTTTGCCTTTTACATTAGGACTTGGAATTTTAGTATTAAATACTACTATTGCTTCTTTTTTCTATCAAAAATATGCTTTGGTTTCGCGTATGATTTCTTTATCTGCATTTGTTACTATTTCATTATCTTTTTTATTTTTACTCAGGACATTAATCGTAGTATTTTTTTAATATGTACAATGTATTTTCTGGGACATTTCTTTTCTCCTTAGCAGTTTCGCTTATTGTAACGACCATTACAACACCTATTTTTATATTTTTATTCAAGAAATACAAAATTTTGATTGATGATCCAAAACAACATATACATCCGGCAATTATTCACACTAAACCTATCCCAAGAGGTGGCGGATTGCCTTTTTATCTTGGCGTGTTAGTTTCTGGAATAATATTTCTTCCTCATACCAAGCTCACTCTAATACTTTTTATAGCCTCATTAATAGCATTACTTATAGGATTAATAGATGACAAAGTAGGCGATTTTTCAAGGTACATACGTTTTCTAGCAAATATATTTTGCGCATTACTTGTAGTTGGAAGCGGTATCAGTATTCCTTTTATTACAAATCCATTTGGCGGCATATTACATCTAGATACCGTAAGGATTTCTTTTTCATTTTTTGGGACACACTCAATATTATTATTATCTGATGTAATTGCAGGATTGTGGCTTGTATGGGTGATGAATATGCTTAACTGGAGCAAGGGAGTTGATGGACAAATGCCAGGAATTGTGGCTATTTCTGCCTTTGTAATTGGTATACTTAGCTTACGTTTTGCATCAGTAGATAGTCACTCTTTACTTGCTGCACAGCTAAGTTTTATTATTGCTGGAGCCTCAATAGGTTTTTTGTTTTATAATTTTTATCCAGCTAAAATTTTTCCTGGATACGGAGCAACTTCAATTTATTTATTACTAAGCGTAGTGTCCATATTGTCATCGGCTAAACTTGCAACGGCAATACTGGTAATGGGAGTACCAATGGTCGACGGAATTTTTACGTTATTTAGGAGACTACTCAGTGGGAAGTCGGTTTTTAAAGGAGATAAGAAGCATTTACATCACTTACTTTTGCAAAAAGGATGGTCTCAAAGACGTATTGCATTGTTTTACTGGTTGGTTTCTGCTATATTAGGCACGGTTGCTCTTTTGTTAAACAGTAAAGGGAAGTTGTTCGCATTGTGCATGCTAGCAGTTGTCGTAACGGGTGCCTTATTGTTTTTACACTTTAGCACCCAAAAAGATGAAAAAAACAAAATTGTTTAGCATTTTAAAACTATTGAGACCACGTCAGTGGATTAAAAATTTTGCTGTATTTGCGGCAATAACATTTAGTGGACATCTATTTGATGGAGGGTTATTTTATAAAACGGTAATTGCCTTTTTTATATTTTGTGGAGTATCTTCAGCTATCTATGTTGCCAACGATATTCTAGATGTAAGTAAAGATAAGCTTCATCCATTTAAAAAATTTCGCCCGCTTGCTCACGGAGATTTATCAATACCATTAGCTATAGCAATTACCATTCTTCTCACAGTTGGTTCAATTATTGGAAGTTTATTTATCACGCCTGCATTTTTCCTTATTATAATCGTATATGTAATCTTACAACTTTCTTATTCGGCATTCTTGAAACATGTAGCGATTATTGACATATTGATGCTTGCTGCGGGATATATTATAAGAGTTTTGGCCGGTGAATTTGCAACAGGTTGGCATATTTCAGTTTGGCTCTTACTTACAACTATTTCATTATCGCTCTTTTTAGCAAGCGGCAAGAGAAGACAAGAACTTACACTTATTTCAAAGTTTCCCGCTTCACAAATAGCTGCAACCAGAAAATCACTTTCACATTATTCTGAAAGACTATTAGACGTTTATATCGCAATGTTTGCAACATCTACTTTTATAACTTACTCTTTTTTCACTTTTTTTGAGAATCAAACTGGATTTAAACCATCATTTAGTATTTTATTCCCTGATTATTTACCAACTTTTTTAACGAGAAAATGGTTAATGATAACTATTGCACCTGTTGTATATGGGCTCATGCGTTACCTTCAAGATATTTATGAAAAGCATGAAGGAGAAAGTCCTGAAAAAGTATTCTTATCTGACCGGCCATTTTTTATATCAATAATAATATGGGTTGTTCTTTTAATTTTTGTAATCTATTTTATTAATCCAGCTAATTATTAATTATTTGATTTTCGCATACTGACTACTAACCCAACCCTTCGTTCCATCTGTAAGTGTTATTTCAAACCAGCCTGTTTTCTGATCAATTAATGGAAAAGTATCTCCTGGATTAACACGTCCAACTTCGCTTGCTTGTGTTGAAGCAGTTGAATGAACACGTAAATAACCGGTAGGAGTTTGTAGAATGATAATCTGAGATGTTGACGCAGTTGGAGTTGTTGATACACTTGGCGTGGGAGTTGTGCTTACTTTTTGTTGTGATGATGTGGGATTTGGATTAACACTTAAATACACTTTTGCTATTAGTTGATATCCAGAAACAGTATGTATTCGAATTATTTTCTCTCGATAGCCATCTTTTGATAATTCAATTTCATGATCTGATGCAGTCACATTTTTTATAATTTGAGGACTATCTCCTTGTGAAATATTATCCAGCATTACATGCACTTTATCTGGGACTGTTTGCACTATTATTTCCATTGCATTTTTATCAGGTAATGGAGTTAAGCCTATTATGCTTCCCTCAGAAAAAGCTCCCTTACCAAATGTCCTATCTACCACAGTAAGTACTGACTTTGTGATAGAAATTGAGTCTTCATATGCTGAATATTGTGTATCAATTGGTACTAAGCTTATTGAATAGTTACCGATCGGTAACATGTTTGGTAAATCACATTTACAAATTGGAGTTTTACCGACATAAGCCCCATTTACATATACGTTACTCGCTGGAGTTGAGGTAACCTGAAGTGCGCCTTTATCACTTGATTTGTTTGCAAAATATTCGAATACAAAAAAGACGATACATGCTAATAGTAACGGTACAATTATCGCGATAATTTTCCTCATAGAATTTGGGTGAAAATACTATATCATAGTAATGAAAAACAAACAAACTGAATATAAAAAAACCGCTTTACGCGGTTTATAAAATGAAGTAATACAGATTAATAATCCATGCCACCCATTCCGCCTGGCATTGCAGGAATATCTTTCTTTTCTTCTGGTATATCTGAAACGAGTGCTTCAGTAGTGAGAATCATAGTTGCAATAGATACGGCATTTTGTACAGCAGTTCTTACTACCTTTAATGGATCTATTATGCCCTCTTTTAACATATTTACAGGTTGTGCTGACTCAGCATTATCTAATGACATAACATCAAAACCCATTCCAGTTGCACTCGCCTCTCGAGCTTTTGCAATTAACATACCTGCATCCATGCCTGCATTTTTCATTAGTTGCACAAATGGAGCCTCTAATGCATTTTTAACAATTTCAAATCCAAATAATTCATCTCTGCTCGCTTTCTCATCGCCTAGGTCTTTATTTGACATTTTCCCCGCTATATCTAGTAATGCAACAGAACCACCAGGAACAATTCCTTCTTCAAGTGCTGCCTTAGTTGCAGCAACTGCATCATTTACTCGCTCTTTACGATCTTTTAATTCTACTTCAGTTGCTGCTCCGACGCTTATAACTGCTACTCCACCAGTTAGTTTAGCTAGTCGTTCTTGAAGCTTTTCTTTATCAAATTCCGAGGTTGAGTCATCCATTTCTTTTCTAATTTGCTTTACTCTTGCTTTAATTTTTGCTGCATCTCCCTTTCCTCCAATAATGCGTGTATTTTCTTTATCAGCCCATACCTTATCTGCTCTTCCCAATACGTCAATATCAATTGATTCAAATTTCAATCCAAGATCTTCTGAAACGACTTGACCACCAGTTAATATCGCGATATCTTCAAGCATTGCTTTTCTTCTGTCTCCAAAACCTGGAGCTTTTACGATAATTGTATTAAATGTACCTTTTATTTTATTAACAATTAACGTTGCAAGTGCTTCACCTTCTACATCATCAGCAAGAATAACTAAATTTTTTGAAACTTTTACAAATTTTTCCAAGAATGGTAATAATTCCTGTATTGATGTTACTTTCTTATCAGTAATTAACAAATATGCATCGTCAATTTCAGCAGTCATTTTATCAGGATTTGTAACAAAATAGGCTGAGGCGTATCCTTTATCAAATTCCATTCCTTCCTTGTACTCAATTTCGGTCGATAAACCTCTTCCTTCTTCGACTGTTACTACTCCATCTTTTCCTACCTTATGAAGAGCTTCGGCAATAAGATTACCAAGCTCCCTGTCGCCGGCTGAAATAGTTGCTACGTTTGCTACATCATCAGTATTTTTAATTTGCTTTGCCATGGATTTTAATTGTGCAACAACATGTTCACTTGCTCTTTCAAGACCTCTTCTCATGACCATTGGATTACTGCCAGCAGAAATCATCTTAATTCCTTCATTCACTATTGCACGTGTTAATATAGTTGCTGTAGTTGTACCATCACCTGCAACATCGGCAGTCTTAGAAGCTGCTTCTTTAACAAGTTGAGCGCCCATATTTTCAAATGGGTCTTTAAGTTCAATTTCCTTTGCTACTGAAACACCATCATGAATAACATTAGGAGCGCCCCATTTTTTATCCAAAGCAACATTTCGTCCTTTTGGCCCAAGTGTTGTTGCAACTGCGTTTGCAAGTTGATCAATTCCTTTTTTTAATGAATCGCGGGCATCTGCCCCATATTTAATTTGTTTTGCCATAGGTTTATATTATTACTGCTAAAATATCTTTTTCTTCGATAATCATCCAATCTTGCCCATTTACTTTAATTTCGTTGCCGCCCCATTTCTTATACATAACTTTTTGTCCAACTCTTACAGTCATTGGTCTTTTGTTTCCTTTAGGATCTATATGTCCATCTCCAATTGCCATAATTTGTCCCATTTGTGGTTTTTCTTTTGCACTATCAGGAAGAATTATCCCACTAGCAGTTTTTGCTTCTGCTTCCAGAGGCTTTACAAGCACATTATCAAATAACGGTTTTACTGTTGTTTTATCTTTCATTAAATTATTGTAATAAGCTGATTGGGCAATATATCACTAGAAGAAAGTGACTGCTAATTTATACAATACCATTAATCTATTGTCAATACCCCATAGCATATCGCTACTTGACACCGTATCTTTCTCTCCTCTACCATAAAAGTACACACTCTTCGTTGAAGGGTTTTATATATGCTTGGAAACTTAAGCAGAAAGCAAATTTTTCTTTTCGGATTTCTACTAATACTTGGCGTAGCAATACCGGTTACTCTTTATCTAATACGCCATCAACAACATCCTGGCGCAGGTGCTACTAGGGCTACAGTTGTTTCCTTTGATTCTAGTACATCATCAGATGGCGGGGTAATAAAACATGTAAATCCAAACGATACAGTTGACCTACCTATTTTCGTAGATCCTAAAAACGGACAGACGGTAAATACTGTTTCTGTTGTTACCATACAAATTACTTTTAATCCAAAATATCTACAGGTTGCCGATCCCACAACCTGTATAAACTCTACCGGTGCACTCGCGAATGTTGTCACAAAAGCTACGTGTAGCAATAGTACTGGAAGCGCTCTTGTGCGTCTTGCAGCCTCGAGTGTAAGTAATTTTATTACAACAAAAACGGAAATCGCAGACATAAAGTTTTTAGTAAATCCAAACGTAAGTGGATCAACTCAGGTAACATTTGGAGGGCTTTCTCAAGCTGACTCTTCTCAAAATCAAGATCCTGAATCAAGCGTCATTGCGTCTACACAACCTGCTACTTTATATATTGGCAATGTGCAAGTTCCTACTCTTACAAATACACCTACTCCTACAACAGTCGGTGCAGCAACACCCACTGATACTCCAACACCTACTTTAGTTCCAGGTGCAGCAACACCCACTGATACTCCAACACCTACAACATCACTAAACCCTCCGGTATGTTCAAGTTTAACAACAGACGTTGGCACTTCCGGTACTGCGCCTTATACGATAACATTTACTGCTAATGGCCAACCTCAAGGAAGCGCTACACTTTCAAAGGCAACATTTAACTTTGGAGATGGAACAGTTCAGGACGTATCTATTTCAAATAATGCAACCGATACACCAACATCAGCACCAACAGATACACCAACACCTACAACATCAGCACCAACAGATACACCAACTGAAACACCTACGCCTACAACTGCTCAAAGTGTTGCCGGCTCAGCTCAGCTTGCCCATACTTATGCAGCGGGTGGATCCTATAATGCATCTGTAACCTTTACTGATTCATCTGGAGCAGTAAGCGTTCCAGGAAATTGCACACAGACAATCACAATTAGTGGACCTACAGCAACTCCAGGTGGACCTAAAGCAGCAAATCCAACAGCAACATCAAGTAACCCTCCAACAGCAACCCCAACCGTTGCAGCAACTGGCCCAGGTGAACAGATACTTGGTATCGGAGTTGCTGGTGCAGTACTGACAATCGTTGGAGGATTACTTTTCTTTATCCTTTAAATTCAGTCTTTTTTAAGAAGAGAAAATAATGCTTCCTGAGGCAAGGAAATTTTTCCTGTAGCAGCTAATCGTTTTTTACCCTTTTTTTGCGCTTCAAGTAATTTGTCTTTTCTAGTTCTATCTCCACCACTCATTTTTTGCAGTACATCTTTCCTGTATGGAGAAATCTCTTCTCTGGCAACAATTTTTCCACCTATTACACCTTGAATGATTTGTCGAAATTGATTTCTTGGAAGCGATTCTTTGAGTTCTTCTGCTTTTCTCCTTGCCACGTATTCTGCTTCTTCTTTGTATACTTGCTCTGATAAGACATCTATAGAAACATCATTTATCTTCATTTCTAGTGTAACAACATTTGCAGGCTTATATTCATTTAGTTCATAATCAAAGCTTGCAAAACCTTGAGATACACTCTTCAAGCTCGCAGAAAGACCTCTTATAAACATACTATATGGGATATCGTACGATAAAATTGCATTATCGCCTGCATATTTCATGTCAAGAAGTGTTCCTTTCTTTTTTTGACATAATGTCATAATTGAACCAACATACGTGTTGGGAGTAAAAATTGTTAGTATCATGTATGGTTCGGTGATTTGACCTGATGTATCGTGCTTATATAATACTTGAGGCATTGTAAGAAGCGGCGTTACTCCAAATTCTCTACTTAATCTTTCTTTTATAATGTCAGCATGTAGTAATCCTAAAAATCCCACTCGAAATCCACTTCCCAAAAAAGCTGAGTATTCTTCGCTAAGCGTCAAAGACGCATCTGATAACATAAGTTTTGCCAAAGCTTCACGAAGATTTGCAAATTCAGAAGGAGATTGTGGGTATACACCAAAAAAAACCATTGGCTGTGGTGCTTTATACCCTGCAAGCGTTGTTATCTCTGCATTATAAGGCTTTATGGTATCTCCAACGCGCACAAGCCTAATATCTTTTACTCCCGTTACAATATAACCTATTTCTCCCGTTAATAAATGCGCAGAGGAAGTTAATGCTGGAGAAAAATAACCAACATCTACTGCATCTGCCTTTGTACTATTTTGAGCAAAACCAATTGCGTTTCCTCGCTCTAATTTACCATCTATAACTCTTACGAAGGCTACGACACCTTTATGTTCGTCGTAAACTGCATCGAAAATCAATGCGCGGAGCAAAGCACTTTCGTTGCCTTTTGGACTCGGAATACGACTAATTATTCTATCAAGTAATTCGTTTACTCCCTGACCAGTTTTAGCAGACACAAAAACTATTTCATCTTTAGAAAAATTCAATGTTTCGATAAGTGAATCTACCACTGCATCTGTATTCGCTTGAGGCATGTCAATTTTATTAATAACTGGAATAATAAGTAGCCCTTCTTCTCTTGCAGATCTTAAATGAGCAACAGTTTGAGCTTGAATTCCTTGTGTTGCATCAACAAGAAGTATTGCTCCCTCACAGGCAGCAAGAGTTCGAGATACATCATAAGAAAAATCTACATGCCCTGGAGTATCAATTAAGTTAAGAATATAATTTTTATAATGCATCCTCACCGGGGCAAGCTTTATTGTGATTCCTCTTTCGCGAGAAATTGGATTCTGATCTAAAAATTGTTCTTTCAGCTTATCTTTTGGCACAGTGTGGGTTAACTCCAAAAACCTATCTGATAAAGTAGATTTTCCATGATCAACGTGTGCGATTATTGCAAAATTACGTATATTTGACTGCATAATGGGTAGTATATAGGGAGAAAGCTAATAATTCAATCTAAATGAGTATTTTTTACCTTTGCGTAATACTAAGTATTTAGTCTTTTTGGATCTATTGTTTCATCGGAACGAAATAAGACTTCTTTCCAGGTATCTATTTTTTTGAATGCGACTATAAACAGCATGGCTTCTTTCACATTTAATAACCATGTTAATAATAAATAAAGTAAAAGACCTATAAAACTGGAAATTCCAGAAAGCATCAATAAATTGATCGTATGAGTTGTATCAAAAACTAATTTATCAAGAAGTTTTATAGGAATATATAGAGCTATTCCAGTAAAAAATGCAGCCGTAAATATCTTTCCTATGGAGATGAATAAGCCGCTATGAAAAAAGCCACCTATTCTATGATCTAGTATTATGAATAATATGAGCAGCTGTAGAAAACTTGCCAAAGAATAAGCAAGTGCGATTCCAGCAACACCCCACTGATAATAAGTAATAAATCCTAAACTCAACAGTAACATAAGAACAGTGGTGATAAAACTAACTATTAGAGGGGTTCTTGTATCGTGCAACGCGTAAAAAGCTCGTGATACTAAATATAGTAAAGCTTGAGAAAATATTGAAATAGTAAAACAAGCAAGTGTGGTTCCAATCAATACGGTTGCGTTCCAATCGAGTCTTGGTGCGCCATAAACTAAACGCACGATAGGAATTCGTAAAACAAGGAAAAGTACAGAAAACGGTAAAATTACATAAAGTAATTGGGTAAAACTCGTAGTAAATGTGAGTTTAAATTGATCCAATCTGTCTCTTTCTCGTGATAGTACTGGAAAAGCTGCTTGCGCAATTGATTGACCAAATAAAACTGTTGGGGCAAATGCTAGCGTTTGTGCAAAATCAAATATTATTCTATTTCTTCCTGGATCAGCCAAAAACGAAATTAAAGGTAATGTGAAAAGTATTCCAAACTGAGTAATTGCTATAGAAATTGTTCGTGGCCACATAAGATGAATAAACTTCTTAACTCCTGGAGCAGATAAAGATAGTTGGGGATGAAATTTAAAATGTAATTTTCGAAGTAATGGTATTTGCACTACCGCAAAAAATAAGGCTCCAATTATTGCTCCGTACGCCGGGGCAAATATACCATATGTATGAGAAAATAATACAATGCCAAGAATAATTCCCAAGTTATACATTGCTGCTGCAAATCCAGGAATAAGAAATCTATTATATGACTGTAAAATTGCAGAAAAGAAGCTGGCTACTATAATTAAAAGTTGAGCAAATATTACTACCCGTACTAAATTTGCCATGAGTGTCATTTGAGCTTGACTATAATGTCCACCTAAATTTGCTGGCAATAATATATATGGCGTAAAAAATAATAATAGTAGTCCGAAAAAAGCAAATACCAACATTCCAATTAAAATAGTTGAAGAAGCAAATCTGTATGCTTCGTCGTCTTTTCCTTTTGCGTAAAAATCTGAAAAAACTGGGATGAAAGCTGAAGCTAATCCGCCAGCAATTATTACCTGAAACAAAGAATCAGGTATCTGAGTAGCGGTTGAATATATGCCTAAATTACTATACGCACCAAAATGTGATACCAGAAGTCGCTGTCTAATTAGACCAAGCAACTGTGAGAATACAGTCATTGCCATTATTACAAATGCAGCAGATAAAATATTTGTTTGTCGCAGCGTTATGAGGTGTATACTCTTTTTTACAAATTCCATACATTTTTTGCCACAGAAATTACTAACAATTCCTTCTCCTTGGATTACTGTTGCGTAATATAGTATAGCATGCTAAAATACCCGCATGCCAGTAATAAAATCAGCGAAAAAAAAGCTTAAACAAGATAAGAAACGCCAAATACATAATGATAAGCTAAAAAATCTATATAAAAGCTTAGTAAAAGAAGCGAAAAAAACATCAAAACAAACAACGATTCATGATGCTGTTAGCGCAATCGATAAAGCTGTAAAACATAGAATTATACATAAAAATAAAGCTGCACGAGTTAAATCAGCATTATCTAAAATTTCGAGCCCTAAGGCTCCTCTTAAGGAAAAATCACCCACTGTAAAAAAGAAAACTAAATAGCTTTTTTTTAGATAAATTTCTCCTTTGACAAATCTTTACAAACCTCCTAGACTAATTATATGGCAAAGAATGATGTTGCTATTAATTTGGCTTCGCAAGAAAGTTCACAGGGCTTTTATGATAACTTTTTAAGCTGGGCACTTGGGATTGGAAAATTGGTTGTAATAATTACGGAACTTATTGCCTTAATCGCATTTATATACCGTTTTTCACTTGACAATCAAATTGCAAATTTAAACACACAAATTCAAAGTGAACAATTAATTACAGAATCCTACGCACAGAATGAAAAAATTTTTCGTAATCTTCAGAGTAGACTTAGCTACGCTTCAACGTACAATAAGCAAGAAAATAGTACCATCAAAAGCTTATTTGATATAGAAGCACTTCTTCCCAGCAATATAAAGTTAAACTCAGTAGCATTTACTTCATCAACAGTTACTGTGGCTGCGGTAGCCTATTCAACCGACTCTCTCAAATCTCTTACTTCCGCGTTTCAATCTTCACCTGATTTCTCAAACATTAAGCTTGACCAAATCGACAATAGCACTTCTAATGGTACGATCACAGCAAATTACACATTAACCTTAAAATAATATGACTGATACAAAAGAATTATTTTTTAAACAAAAAACGGTTTCAAAGTTTCTCCCTAATTTTAAGAGTGAAAAAACACAACAATATACCACTCTTGCTTTAACACTTTTTATTCTTTGCGTATTTGGAATATTTGCAATAAGACCAACTCTTACTACTATTGCACAGTTACAAAAAGAGATATCGGATAATACTCTTGTTTTGAATCAATTAGAAACCAAAAATCAAAACCTTGATTCCCTAACTACCGAGTATGCAAACCTACAATTTGATATTCCTGTGGTTATCGCAGCAATACCAAAATCTCCAAATTCATCATATCTAGTTGGTCAATTGCAGCGATTAGGAGAAAATAATGGCGTAAAAATTGATACTGTTATTATCAATACTGTATCTATAGTACCCTTAATACAAGTTCCAAATACTGCAAGTAATTATTCCTTTACGATTAATGCTCATGGACCCCGAGAATATTTAGATACATATGTAAAATCATTGTTAACTTTGGACAGAATACTTACAATTGATTCATTATCTTATTCGCAATTAGTAACTGATAGCTCTAACAGCAGCACAAGTACAACGGTTAACCCAAATGATAATTATAGTTTAATAATATCTGGAAAGGCTTATTATGAAGAGTAATACACAACGCGACTTAGTAATTTTACTTTTTCTAACATTTATTGCGGTATTAGTGTGGATTGGAGTAAATGTATTTCATAAACTTCACGCTTCTACTATTGATCAACAATTAAATATGCAAATACTTCCCATTAATCCAACATTTGATACTACAACACTTAATAAGCTTAAACAAAGACAATCAATAGATCCATTATATGACATTGAAACAGCAACGTTATCTGGATTAATCACACCTACCCCTTCATCTACGCAAACACCAGTGCAGCAAGATTCTACATCTTCAAACACTCAGTCAGTGCAAGATGTGACTCCTGCTCAACCATGAACAGAAACATCTCTGAAAAACGCATTCCCTCTTTATTTGCTATAGGTACGCTTTTACTAAGCATACTAGTTACTTCCTATTTTTTGCAACAAAAAACAAATTATCAAGGTCACGCATCAATATCCTCAGTACCTCAAGATGTGACAATCAGCAATCTTACCGACACATCATTTACCGTATCCTATACAACAAATTCTCTTCTACTGGGTTCTCTATCATATGGCCCTAATTCATCACTAGGAAAAGTGCAATTAGATCAAATCGATAATGCAGGAAAATCCCTGCCTCACTACATTCATTACTTTAATGTAACAGGATTACTTCCTAATACTCCATATTACTTTACGATAGCCTCAGGTGGACAAACCTATGAAAATACAAATAGCCAACCATATATTATAAAAACCTTTCAGAACATTCATTCAAAACCTTTATCACAACACTCGATATCGGGGAAGCTTGAACTACCAGATGGAAGCACGCCAGATGAAGCATTAATTTACCTTCAATCAAATTCGTTTTCATTAATTTCAGAACTTATTAATCAAACACAAAACTTTTCCATACCTCTTTCACAGATTAGATCAACAAACGGGACTAATTATTTTGCGATAACTCCACAGACTATGCTTCGTCTTGTTGCAAGTACGCAATCATATACAACTATAGTTTCGCTATTTACAATTAACACGAATCCATTACCACTATTAACGCTATCAAATTCTTATTCTTTTCCTCCGATTCAAAATAATAGCCATCTACTTCTTCTCCAGTCCTTTCCATCAGTAATACTTCGTGCACAACTAGTTCAAAGCACAACCCTTGGTTTTACTTCGCCAAAGAAAAATCAAAATTTCAATGACCCCCAACCCAGATTTGAAGGAACTGCTTTACCTAATTCCAAAATAGAAATCGATATACAAGATAACGCAAACATCAAAACTGAAACAACTTCAGATAGTAACGGGCAATGGACTTTTCGTCCAAATAGTCCGTTGAGTGTAGGAGTCCACACAATTACAATAATTTCTCGGGATAGCTCTGGTGTGTTAAAACAAGCTACTGAACAATTTTCTATTTTACCTGTTGGTTCTTCTGTCGAGGGAGCTGCCACGAGTTCGGCAACCATTACACCACTCCCAACTACTACACCAACTCTCATTCCTTCTACTAAACCGTCCGTAACCATTACGACCACTCCTTCATTTTCAATTTCTCCCACCCCTACTGTAGTGTTGCCTAATAAACCTACGGGCAGCAATTCAGTTCTATTAGGAAGTGTCATTGGTGGCATACTTGCACTTTTCGGAATAATTCTATTTTCACTTACACGTGGTACAATACCAAAATTATGAAGATTGGAATAATAGGAGCGGGCTTTACTGGTCTTGCTGCAGCACATGCACTTCAAAAACAAAATCATGATATTACTATTATTGAAAAAGATGGAAATCCTGGAGGATTGGCAATTGGTTACAAGGAAAAAAATTGGAAATGGTCACTAGAAAAACATTATCATCATTGGTTTACAAATGACACATTTGTATTAGATCTTGCAAAAGAAATCAATTTTGAAGTGCTCATCAAACGACCAAAAACATCAGTTTTTATTGATGGAAGTAATTATCAGTTAGATTCTCCTTCAGCACTACTTACATTCTCTAAATTAACACTTATTGAACGGCTTCGTATGGGTGCCTCTCTTGCATTCTTAAAATTTAATCCATTTTGGAAACCACTTGAAAAAATAAACGCAAGTACATTCTTACCTAAAATAATGGGTAAACATGGCTATGAATTACTGTGGCAACCACAGTTAGTAAATAAAATGGGTAAATTTGCAACTGTAGTTTCCCTTGTATGGTTTTGGACACGTATTTATAAACGAACTCCTCAACTTGCCTATCCGAAAGGAGGATTTCTTTCATTTGCCGAAGCTCTTGTTTCAACTATAGAAAAAAAGGGTGGAAAAGTACTCTATAATTCAGAGATTTTAAAAATTGTAGATGATAAAAAAACTAACGTGATTTTTAAAAACAATAAGGGAGAAGAAGAAACATATGAATTTGACAAAATAATCGTGACTCTTCCATCTTATCTATTTTTGAAAATTACTCCACAACTGCCTGATACATATAGGAATTCGCTAGTTAAGTTACAAGGATTAGGTGCTACTAATATGGTTCTACGATTAAAAAAGCAACTTATCAAAGACGGAACATATTGGTTAAGCATTTGCGAAACTCCGTCTCCAGTTATGGTAGTCGTAGAACATACAAATCTGATGGATATTGCTAATTATAATAACGAACATCTTGTTTATGTTGGTAATTATCCTTCCACAGACTCAGAAAAATATTTAGCAAGCGATGAAGAATTATTAAAAATGTATGATCCCTTACTGAGTAGAATTAATTCTAAGTACAAAGAATACTTAATTGATTATCGTGTATTTAGAACTCCATTTGCGCAACCGATAATTCCAACAAATTATTCTAAAATTATCCCTA
Source organism: Candidatus Levyibacteriota bacterium (assembly GCA_003152105.1). Taxonomy (GTDB): domain Bacteria; phylum Patescibacteriota; class Microgenomatia; order Levybacterales; family UBA12049; genus PALSA-1332. The sequence goes on along the minus strand of PLZJ01000002.1, from coordinate 260,377 downwards.
AATTTAAAACTCCTTTACCGAATGTATTTTTGGCAAATATTGAACAAGTTTATCCTTGGGACAGAGGAACAAATTATGCTGTAGAACTTGGGCAAAAAATCGCTGACATTTCAACGGCATAAAGCAAATGAGAAAACTCTTTCTTTTCCTTAGCGTACTTATACTTATTGTATGCTTATTCTTGCTTCGATTTTATAATTTGAATTGGGGAACACCTTACTATTTTCATCCTGATGAACGTAATATTGCCTCATCCATTACTCAACTTCAATTTCCTTCCCAAATGAATCCGCATTTTTTTGCCTATGGATCACTTCCTATTTATATTGTGTACTTTACAGGAATATTAATGCATTTTTTAAGTAGAATGCCGCTGCAACAACTATGGCAGGTAAGCTTTTCTGAAGGAATAATTATTAATCGATTTTATTCAGCTATTCTCAGCGCATTTTTACCAATCCTTCTTTTTATTATTGGCAAAAAAATGCATAACAGACAAACGGGCACCATCGCTTTTCTGCTTGGAGTATTTAGTGTAGGATTTATTCAATTTGCTCATTTTGGAACTTTTGAAATGTGGAGCACTTTTTTCTTTACTCTTTTATTTTTAGATGTCTTATTATTCTTGAAAAATCCTTCATATAAATACTTATTTATAAGCGTATTTATAATTGGCGTTCTATTATCAATTAAAATATCAAATAGTGTAATAATTCCTATTTTAATATTTCTACAAATCTATAAAGCCAAAAATGAATTTCGAAAACTGAATAAATTTAGATTCCAGCCAAGAAATATAATTACATTTTTAATTATCTCGTTGTTGTTATACGCATTTATTGTAATACTTACGGTAATTTTTTCACCTTATACTATTTTAGATTCATCTTCTTTTATTCATAGTATTACGTATGAATCTTCTGTCGCAATGGGAACTTTACCAGTATTCTATACGCAAGAATTCATCTCACAAAATGATATTTTATTTCAGTTACTACATGTATACCCTTTTTTATTAAATCCATTCGTTACTTTACTATTTATATTTAGTTTTATTTATTGTATCTATCTTGTGTTCAGATTTAAGTCAAAACAGATACTGTTTCTATTATTATTTTTCATTATCTTATTTGTTTCGCAGGCAATTCTATTTGTTAAATGGACAAGATATATGATACCAACGCTACCTTTTATTTATTTATTAATAGCATATACGCTTACCCATCTTCAGAATCAGTTCAAAACTAAGAAATTTCAATTGATAATTATCATAAGCACACTAGAACTTATTTCTGCAATTTTTGCTATTTCGTATGTAATTACAGCATTTGTTGAAACTGATACTCGAGAAATTGCTGCGATTTATGCGCATAATCATATTCCAAAAAATGCAACTATAGTTTCTGAAATATATGATCTAGGAATAGTTCCATTTAACAGTTCATTTGAAAATATAAAACTATATAATTTTTACGATAGTGATATATTACATTCTGATATTGCAAAAGGTATTGGGAATGCAGACTATATTATTTTACCAAGTCAAAGAATCATTAAAACGAGATTACTTAAACCGAAAATCTTTCCAATAAGTTCAGTGTTTTACCAACATCTGATAAACGGTGAAGCCGGATATAAACTAATGTACATAACTCCTTGTGATATTTTTTGTCGTATTACTTATTTAAATAATCCTATATACTCATATGAAGAAACAGCTAGCGTATTTGATAGACCAACCATTTTTATATTTAAAAAATCCGACTGATATGAATATAAAGCATCATACTAAGAAATTCTATTTTACAATAGTTTTTTGCCTCATTCTTCTGCTTGCAGCACTATTTAGATTTTATGGTACAGATTGGGATAATGGATTTCACCTGCACCCAGATGAACGAGCTATTGTACTTTATACACTGCCTCTTAACTTTCCAAAAACAGTAACGCAATATTTATCACCGAATAGTCCGCTAAATCCTCATTTTTTTGCATATGGATCGTTTCCTTTATATTTTTTAAAGATCGTTAGTATTTTTGCGTCACTACACAACCCCGTTTATGCAACCTATGACGGAATCAACATTCTTGGTCGCGATTTATCTGTCTTATTTGAACTTTGCAGCATGCTACTTATTTTTAACATCTCAAAACTCGTTGCGTCAAAAAAAATTGGCCTATTGGCAATGTTTTTTTATGCAGTGAGTACTTTCCCTATACAAAATTCTCACTTTTATACAGTTGATGCCCAATTATGTTTCTTTATCTTATTAACACTTTATTTTATTTTAAAATATTATGAACATCCTTCATTAAAATTTTCAGTTCTGCTTGGATTATCTTTTGGTCTCAGTTTAGTGACAAAAGATACTGGTTTAATTTTATTATCAACTATAATTCTCACCTATCTATTAAGCTTGCTACTTTTGAAATCTCATTTGAATAAAAATCATTTTTGGAAAACGTATATATCTAAAAATGCAAAATTAATAATTTTTTCGCCAATTTTTTTTATCGTTACAGTACTTCTAATTATTGTGTTATTTGAACCATATGCACTGATAGATTTTTCTTCTTTTTGGTTGCAAACACAACAACAATCCCAAATGACTCATAACGCATTTATATTTCCATATACATTGCAATACGTTGGCATAATACCTTATTATTACGAACTGAAGAATATATTTCTATGGGGACAAGGACCTATGCTTGCGATAATTTGTTATATTGGAACGGGTTATGCATTCGTTAAAGCAATTAGAAATCTCAATGAAAAACATTGGAGAAACATCTTAGTATTATTTTTATTTTTTATACCCTACTTCCTGATTGTTGGTAATTTTTCTGTAGCTTTTATGAGATATATGCTCCCATTATATCCATTACTATGCATTTTTGGTGGGTTATTTTTTTATTATGTCTTCAACTATATGCACAAAACGTATCCTAGAATTGGTTATTACATTATTGGAATTTTTATTTTATGTTCGATAGTTATATGGCCACTTAGCTTTATGCATATTTATTCATATCCCAACACCCGAGTACAAGCATCGAATTGGATTTATCAGAATATTGGCCAAAACAAAACGTTAGCAGTAGAACATTGGGATGATCAATTACCCTTAGGTGATAGCATTAAATACAGTACGTTGATTTTACCTTTATATAATCCAGATACAGGTGACAAGTGGCTAGGAGTTCATCAAATATTACAACACACAGACTATATTATCATTGCATCCAATAGACTTTATGTACCACTGCAAAAATTGACTGACTGCACAAAGTTACCAACGCAATTTTGCTATAAACGAACGGCATCTTACTATCACGATTTATTCAGTGGAAAATTAGGATTTAAAAAAGTAGCTCAATTTTCAGAATATCCAACTATTCCTCTTTTAGGCATACAGATTAATGACCAATCTGCAGACGAATCTTTTACTGTTTATGATCATCCTATCGTAATGATATTTAAAAAAATATGAATTAAATAAAGTAAGTTCAGTTATTGTTATTATTACAATCCAAATGTTACAATATGAGTCACATGAAAGTATTTATTACCGGAGGGACAGGATTCCTAGGCGTACATCTAGCTAGAAAACTACTAAAGCAAAAATGCAAAGTTGTACTGTATGACATTGCCCCCCTAGATGCAAAAGATTTAATTGGCAAAGTTACCTATATTTCAGGAGATATTCGCAATAAACATACTCTCAACACCGCGATTAAAGGAAGTGATTTAGTTGTTCATGCAGCTGCAGCTCTGCCTATACAAAGAGGTAAAAAAATTATTTATAGTATTAATATTGATGGGACTCACAATGTATTAGAAGCAGCATTAAAACAGAAAGCCAAAAGGTTAGTTTATATTTCTACAACTGCTGTCTACGGTGTGCCAAAGTACTTACCAGAACAAGAGGATAGCCCAATTGATCCCATTGGTTATTATGGAGAATCAAAAGTTGAAGGAGAAAAACTTTGTCATGAATTCACAAAAAAAGGTTTATCAATAAACATTATTCGCCCTAAAACATTTCTAGGACCCGAAAGACTTGGAGTTTTTCAACTATGGTTTGAAGCAATATACTCTGGAAAAAATGTATATATCCTTGGAAATGGAAATAATAAATATCAGTTACTTGCAGTATCAGATGTAGTTGATGCAATATATAAGGCATTGACTCTTGAAGTAAGTGACGAAACGTTTAATATTGGCGCAAAAGAATTCAGTACTTGGAGAAAAGATCTTGGATCAATAATAAAATATGCTAACTCTAAATCACGAATAATTTCATTGCCAGTTTTACCTTCTCAATTGTTATTAATGATTCTTGAAAAGGCAAATCTTTCTCCAATTAGCGCTTGGCATTACAAAACACTACCAGTACCCTCCTATGTTTCGATTTCAAAGGCAGAAAAAAAACTTAAATGGCATCCTAAAAAATCCAATAAAGAATTATTACTAGAAAGCTATAAATGGTATGAGAAAAATAGAAGTAGTATTTTAAACACTCGTGGAGATACTCATCGCGTAAATTGGAATTTTAAACTACTTAATTTAATAAAAAATATCGCATAATGTTATGAATATCGGATTTGACTTAGATAAGGTTTTTATAAACTACCCTCCCTTTATTTCTCCTCGTCTTATAGATCGATTTTATAAAAATGAGTCTGCGGAAAAACTAACTTATAGAATTCCGAATCAACCTGAACAAATATTTCGAAATCTTTCTCATTTACCTATTTTGAGAAGGCCAATTAAAAATAACATTGCATTTTTAGAAAAACTAGTCAGTAATAAAAATAATAAATACTACTTAATTTCCAGTAGATATTCTTTCCTAAGAAAACGCACTGAAAATGTTGTTAAAAAATACAAACTTGATGCTATTTTTGATGGCTTATATTTTAACTATAATAATCTTCAGGCGCATGAGTTTAAGGACGACAAGATTAAGACTTTAAAAATAAACATCTATATTGATGACGATCTTGCCTTACTTAAATATTTAGCAACGAATAACAAATCTGTTAAATTTTATTGGTTAAATCCTCAGGTGCAAAAAAAACTTTCAACCAATCTTTTTGCAATAACATCTCTCCAAGGTGTATTTCAAAATTAACGTATGTGGTATTTCGATCTTATCAATATCCTACATTGGTGGATTTTACTTTTTATAATAGGGATTATTTTTCTGCCATTTTCAAAACGACTTCTTCCTTCATTCATAGATAAAGGTTATATTTTCTCAAAAATTATTGGAAGTGCTATCGTTTCCTATGTCATATTTATACTTGGTACCTTGCACCTAGCGACATTTTCTCAAATCGAGATTGTAAGCATGCTATGTATTTTTATATTTATTTTTCTATACATATCGGTAAAAAGCGGTTCATTTTCAGTTCCTCCAAAAAAAATGCATCTAAAAAGCGTCTTTTCAAATTGGAAGATTTTTGTCATAGAAGAATGTTTATTTTTAATTGGTCTAATAGCCTGGAGCTATGTTCGTGGTTACCAACCCGACATACATGGTTTAGAGAAATACATGGATTTTGGATTTCTAAATTCAATATTGCGAAGTACTTATTTCCCTCCAACAGATATATGGTTTACCCCTTATTCTATAAATTATTATTATTTTGGTCATTTTATTACTGCCGTGTTAACAAAATTATCGGGCATAAGCTCTACGATAACATTTAATTTAATGTTGGCAACTTTATTTTCATTTACCTTTATGGGTTCTTTCTCTATTGGTATTACCCTTTACTCACATATTGGGAAAAAACTAGGTTGGATACGATTAATAGCCGGAGGAATTATTACGAGCTTTTTAGTTACCCTTGGTGGAAACCTACATACTATATATACTTTTTTTAAGCCATATCAAAATGATTATCCTGTACCTTTTTGGCAATTGAAATTTTCACCATTTACATTTCCAAATGCCTATTGGTATCCAAATGCAACTCGTTTTATCTATCACACCATTCACGAATTCCCAATTTATTCTTTTGTAGTATCAGATCTACATGGCCACGTATTAGATATACCCTTTGTATTACTCACAGTAGCAATTTTACTTTCATTATTTTTCAAAAAATTACCTTCTGTTAATAAAGAGGAATCATTCGCAACAATTAAACTTATCTTTAGCAATTGGGCATTTGAATTAACTACATTATGTTTTCTCTTTGCAATAATGTATATGACAAATGCATGGGATGCTTTTATTTATTTCTTATTAACACTTATTATTTTAAGTTTAATTTTTTCTAGGAATCTAAAAGATATAAAAAAAGGTATAGATCAAATGTATATTCTAATTCTTATAATCATTATACTGATATGTGGTGGGATTGTATTTGCATTACCATTTTCTTTATTTTTCAAACCATTTGTATCTGGTATAGGGGTGATTTGTGCGCCAAACTTTTTAATTCAAAAAGGTAAAATTGGCCCATTTTTGTTTGAGGCAAATCATTGTGAAAGATCTCCTCTTTGGCAACTTTTTATTCTTTATGGATTTTTCTATTTTTGGGTACTTTCTTTTATTGTATTTTTAAAAAAGACCAAGAAAATTATTGATATTGATTATTTTGTTATTGCTTTAATTCTCCTTTCAACAATACTTATCATAATTCCTGAATTTTTTTACGTAAAAGATATTTATCCAACCTATTATAGAGCAAACACAATGTTTAAGTTTGTTTATCAGGCATTTATGATGCTTTCCATTTCAAGCGCTTATATCTTAATAAGGATAGTCACTTACATTAAGGCAAACCGTATTAAAAAATTACATATTGGATTTTTGCTTGTATGGGCTTTTTTTGCTTTAATAGGATTATCTCTTGTTGCTATATATCCATATTTTGCTATTACTTCATACTATCCTATACCAAAACAGTATGTGGGACTCAATGGAACAACATATCTTAAAAATTTATATCCTACTGATTATCAGGCAATAAATTGGATTAACGCGCATATATCAGGCAACCCTGTAATTCTTGAGGCACAAGGAGATTCATATACTGATTACGCCAGAATATCCTCGAATACTGGACTACCAACTATACTTGGCTGGACAGTGCATGAATGGCTTTGGAGAGGAACATATGACATCCCAGCTCCACGAATAACTGAAGTGAAGACAATGTATGAAACATCAAGTCTCTCACAAGCCAGAGCATTGCTTGAGAAATATCATGTAAAATATGTATTTGTCGGAGATTTAGAGAGGGAAAAATATCCCAATCTACAAGATGGAAAGTTTTCTGTTCTGGGAAAACCTGTTTTCCGTTCAGGACAAACAACTATATACAAATTATTGTGAGGTATCTACATCGACGTCTTTGCAACAGTACAATTTACACTAATAAGAATGCAGTTTGTATATTTTTGAATCTCTGAATAATTTCCGTTTCCAACTCTTGGTATTAAAGTCCATTGAAATCCATAGTCCTGCAAATTTGATGTGGGATTTATTAAAAGACCCGGTCGATTCTGCGTGGTATCACCTTCATCAATAACATACGTATGAATTTTTGCACCACGAAGTTTCTGGCCTAATCGAATAAAATCATCAAATTTATCTTCTGGAATATCAGTATCCACGCTATCCTTAAGAACCTCATATAAAGCAATAATCTTTGATGGGTTTAGTAAAGTTTCTGCGGATAATATTTTATTTTTTAATGTAGCTATTACTTTTTCTTCTCGTGCTGATCTTGCAAAATCAGACCCTTCGATCCCAATTGCATGCCTCGATCTTACGTATTCCAGAGCTGTTTCTCCATCCATATGCTGCAATCCACTCGTAAAGTGAATATGTTTATAGCGACATGGAAATGCTTCCAATTCAGAAGATGCAGTTGCGATATCTTGTATTTGCTGTTGAGATTCTCCGCATGTATCGTCTTCTTTTCCTTCAATTGGATATTGATAATCATCAAATGTCCTTACCACATCTATATTTAATCCACCCAGTAAATTAACTGCCTTAACAAAACCACCAAAATCCAATCTTACTCCATAGTTAATTTGTTGACCAGTTACCCGTTCCACCGCTGCTTTAGCTAATATTAAACCATCCCCTAATTGCTTATTTTGACCAATTGCGTATGCCGTGTTAATTTTACCCTTCATTTCGGGAATCCATAAATCTCTTGGGATAGAAAGGAGGGTTAAACTATTCTTTGATTGATCCACGCTTGCAAGAATTATAGTATCAGTTAAATTAGGCCCATCATGTGATGCACCACCAATACCTAAAAGCAGTATATTAACTTGTCCGTTATTTGAAGATAGTGATATATCATGATTAAAAATTAGTTGAAAAATAAATGGCCCATATGATTTTGCTATAACTAATACCTTGATACCTACTAATAAAAGTACGATAAAAATTAGTATATAAATGAATTTCTTAATCGAACCAAATCTACGAGAGTTAGTGCGCTTAGGAAGACTTCGTCTACGCATAAGTAATTAATTCTGAGAATGTATCTGGATCTAAGCTCTCTCCTCCAGCAAGCACTCCGTGTATATTTTCTAAACTAGTGAACGAATGAACATTTTCCGCTGTAACACTACCCCCATATATCACTATGCCTTTATTTCTATTTAAGATCTTAGATGCAATCGCTTCAACATCTTTAGGTGAGTCCGGATTACCACTTCCAATTGCGGAAACTGGTTCAAATGCTACGAGTTGAACATTTTCTGGTATAGGAGTACTTTCATTCTGCACACAAAAAATTACTTCTAATCCTACTTGTAGTGCTTGTTTAACTTTTAAATCAAGCATTTGATCAGATTCGGAAAAATGCTGACGTCTTTCAGAATGCCCAATAATAACATATGAAGCAAATTCTTTAATTTGTCTTGCATTTACTTCTCCAGTGAATGCCCCATCTCCATAAGGAGATATATTCTGTGCGCCAATTTTTAAAGGCAAATCGTTTGCTTCAATATATGCGTGCACGTATGAGAGCAGCTGCAAAGGAGGACAAACTATTGAAATTATATTTTGTTTGTTGTTTTTTAATGTTGCGAATTCATACAACCATTGCTTAGCTTCTACCGTATTTTTATTTGATTTCCAATTGCCAATAATATAAAGCTGCTTCATATGATAAAATTACATTATCCCATTGTCATTACAAAGTTATATAAAAATTACCACTTTTGATGACCCGATAGCTTATTATACGTTATGGAAAAGAACTTTCTCAAGGATTTAAATATTGAACAACAAAAAGCGGTTTTAGAAACAGAAGGGCCAATTATAATTTTGGCAGGTGCAGGAAGTGGGAAAACAAAATGCATTACCTATAAAGTTGTCTATTTACTAAAAAAAGGTATTGATCCTTCAAATGTATTGGTTGTAACATTCACAAATAAAGCTGCTTCTGAAATGAAGACCAGAATTGAAACGTTTATAAAGCAGTCAAATCTTCATACTGGAGTACCTTTAATAGCAACTTTCCATTCATTCTGTTCAAGATTACTTCGAATCGATGGTAAATACATAGGACTTTCATCTTCTTACGTGATATACGATAAACAAGATCAAATAGAAGTAATTAAAGAGGCAATGAATACTCTTGGAATATCTACAAAAGATTTTAAGCCTCAATCGGTTTTAGCAACTATTTCTGGAGCAAAAAATCAACTTATCGATGAAAAATCGTATCAATCATTTTCTAAGGGTCGTTTTCAAGAAACGGTTGCTCAAATATACAGAGTTTATCAAAAATTACTCCAGACAAATGATGCGGTAGATTTCGATGATTTAATATTAAAAACAGTGCAACTTCTTAAAGAGAATCCTGAAATATTAACTAAATATCAATATAGATTTCAATATATTCTTGTTGATGAATATCAAGATACAAATCACGCACAATATCAGTTAACCAAACTGCTAAGCGGAAAATGGAAAAATATCTCTATTGTTGGAGATTTTTCGCAAAGCATATATTCTTGGAGAGGAGCAGATTTTCAAAATCTATTAAAGTTTAAAACAGATTTTCCAAACGCTAAAACATTTCCTCTTTCTCAAAACTATCGTTCCACGCAGAATATTTTAGACGCAGCTACAGCAATTATACAAAAAAATAAAACTCATCCTATTCTTTCTTTATGGACTAAAAATGCTACAGGAGATGAGATCGTAATATATGAATCTACTAATGAGCAAGATGAGGCTGATTTTATAATTCGCCAGATACACGCTCATAATATCAAGAACTTAAACGACATTGCTGTACTTTATAGAACCAATGCACAATCTAGAACTCTTGAAGAGGCCTTTTTACATAAAAGTATTCCTTATCGTTTAGTTGGAGGGACTAGATTTTACGAAAGAAAAGAAATTAAAGATGTAATATCATATCTTAGACTTTACATTAATAATAATGATTTAGTTTCACATAAACGAATTGAAAAACTTGGGAAAGGTCGAATGCAGAAATTTGCCGATATATCATTGGAACTTAAAAATAAACAACAAGGTGAAGAAATAAACACATTAGAGCTACTTGATGCAATTCTTAAAGGGACACAATATTTAGAAATATATGATGATAAAGATGAGGAAGACAGAGGAAGACTAGAGAATATAAGAGAACTTCGTTCGGTTGCATTGAATTTTCCTGATCTAATCAATTTTCTTGAAAATGTAGCCCTGGTGGAACAAGAATACATGCCAGATCATCCAGGAAATGATGATAAAAAGAATGCAATTACACTCATGACTCTTCATGCAGCAAAAGGCCTTGAATTTCCTATTGTTTTTATGGTAGGAATGGAAGAGGGACTATTTCCACACAGCAGGTCTCTTATGGATAAAAACGAATTAGAGGAAGAACGTAGATTATGTTATGTAGGAATTACGAGAGCTGAAAAAAAGCTTTTTTTATCATATGCTCGAAAACGATTATTTTTCGGTCAAAGAAGTGCAAATACTGTTTCACGCTTTTTATTTGAATTACCTGAACATATAGTTAAGCGAAGCCTTTATTCACATATAGATCAGGACAATGATGTCCCCGAATATCTATGATACGCGATATAGAATTAGACGAAAAAGAAGACTATAACAAAGTTATTTCTCATCCACTACAATCATTTGAATGGGGAGAATTCAGAAAAAAAACCGGAATAAAGGTTATTAGAAAAGGCATCTTTCAAGACAACAAGCTCATTGATGGATTTAGCATAACTATTCATCCTATTCCTTATACTCCATTTACAATTGGTTATGTGCCAAAATGCAACTACCCCGAAGAAGAAATGCTCGAAGAATTAAATAGAATCGGCAAAATAGAAAAATGTATTTTTATACAACTTGAACCAAATGTAATTGAAAAAATATTTGACAGTAAATCAAATGAGTTGGTTAAAGAAAATAAAAATAAAAATATAACATCTCATCCTAACATTGTTGATTCAGCTCATCCTCTTTTTACAAAATTTACATTCATGCTTGATTTAACTAAAACGGAAGAAGAGCTACGAAATAATATGCATTCAAAAACACGCTACAATATTAAAGTTGCAAAAAAACATGGAGTCAAAATTACTGAAAGTGATAATTTTGATGTCTATTGGAGATTGATGAAAGAAACTACATCGCGTCAAAAATTTTATGCTCATACGAAACGATATCATAGACTAATGTGGGATACGTTGCACAGTAATTCAAATGATCTAAAAGCACATTTGCTAATTGCGAGTCATGAAAATATTGAAAATAAAACCACTTATGATTTAGTAGCTTGGATTTTATTTGAATTTAAAGACACACTTTATTATCCTTACGGAGCATCAAGTACTCAATTTAGGAATTTAATGGCATCAAATTTAATGATGTGGGAAGTAATTGAATTTGGTAAAAAACATGGACTAAAAAAATTCGATATGTGGGGCTCTTTAGGAACCAATCCTGACACCAAAGATTCTTGGTATGGATTCCATAGATTAAAACTTGGTTATAGCCCAGAACTAATTGAATTTATCGGAAGTTACGATTTAATAATGAATAATAGTTTGTATAATTTGTACAAAATTTCGAACAGACTACGTTGGCTTTTGCTTAAAATAAAATAAATATATTACTATGTTTTCACAAAGATAATTGCATAAACTAGTTAAAACTGCAACTTAATTTACCTTATTAAGAGAGGCTTTTTAGTAATTAATGGGTATTTAAATATCTCAAGGCTATTTAAGAACAATAAATATTATTATCGTGAAACTTTATATACATATATAATATTTTTCTCATCAAATCCGATTTGTTTTAACCCTTCAATTTTGTATCGGTAACTAATTATCTTAGTTCCAGGTTTTAATTGTTTTTTAAATATTGGAAGTAATTTCTTTAAAACTCTTGGGAGTAAATAAACATATATCACTGTAGCTGTAGAAATATCACAATCATATAGATTACCTTTTCGTATGGTAATTTTTTTATCAAGTCTATTTCTTCTTACATTCCACTTAGCAATCAAATAACGCAATGGATCAATTTCTACTCCGACACATCTAATTTTATATTTCTTTGCAAAAACAATTAAATGCTCCGCATCCCCACAACCTAATTCAAATATTATATCTTTATTTGTTAATTTTGCTAATCGTACGACCACATGAGCTACCGCGGCAGTTGTCTTCCACCAAGGAGACCATGGAGAATCAGGTGGCCAAACCCATGAAAGTAATAATAATAAAACGAGTATTATAACTAATATGAATAGGTTGATAATAAAAAAGCTCATTATAAATTCCAAACTTTATTCTATTACTGCTGTTGAAATATATGAAGGTCTAGGTATTAGGAATAATACTACTTTTCTCTTAAAAGTCAATGCATTATAATTGGAAAATATTATGGACATCGAATATATCATTGCAACATTAATTAAAAATAAAATATTTAAAAAACTTAAGTCAGTTAATGAAAATAATCTCTGGCATGAAAATGAAACCGTTTATGATCACTCTATCAAGACAATGAAAATAGCCCAGAAAGAAATTAAAGGTAAATTCATAACCAATCATAAGGCAAGAGAGCTATACTTTCATTTTGCCAATAAACATATTGATGGGATAAAAAGGGGAAACATCATGGTGCTTATTGCTCTACTACATGATATTGGTAAAGCACTTTCATATAAAGAAGGTGGACACGTTCTACCTATAACAACAATTCACCCTGATGGAACAACAACCAGTCCTGGTCACCAATACTACGGCTCAACTCTAATTCCAGAATTACTTGCTCCTCTTGGCTTCTCACAAAAATTAATTATGTATGTTACTAAAGTCGTAGCGCTACATGACACATTCAATGATGGGTATTTTACTTCTCGAAAAGATTGGAACTTTACATTATTAACTGCCGACGTGAAGGCTCAAGCAGAAGGATACTATATAGAAACACTATTTAATATTTATTGCGACAACTATTATTCTGACGTTTCAAAAGAATCTAAAGAAACAATTATAAAATTATTTAATAAACCATTACTGTATGTACCTAGAGATTATTTTATTTTAGAAAAAAAGAATGGAAAATAACGAATTGAGTAGAACAAATTCTGTTGAAAGACTATTAGCAAAGGGTGTTCATATTCCACTTTTTGATATTGATGGAACACTTTTAGCTGATACAAATTCTGCTTACGATACAGGATTTTCAGTTGCGGTTAAAAAAGTATTTAATATTGACGCCAAAAAAAGAGAAATAGATCCTAGCGGAAAAACAGATAGTCAAATATTTTACGAGGTACTAACTAGTCCAAATCATAATCTTTCTGAAAAAGACGTTATTGAAAACTTAGAATCTTTGGCAACAATTATGGCAGATTACTTTATTGCGCATGCCAATGAAGGCACTTATACGCCTCTTCCAGGAGCACTTTCTTTGTTTAAAGAAATAACTCGTCGCGAGATTCCTATTGGAGTACTAACTGGCAATACTGAAGCGGTAGCTTGGGAAAGACTAGCACAAGTTGGTATGAAAGATTTTATTGAATTTGGTTCATTTGGCAACCTAGCACTTGAAAGAAGAAAACTTGTACCAATTGCAAAAGAGAGAGCTGAAGTTAAGTATGGGATTTCATCAATTCCGATCGAAGCCTTTGTTATTATTGGAGATACGCCTGCAGATATTAAATGTGCAAGAGATAATAATATTAAATCTATTGGTATTCCAACTGGTAATTACTCTAAAAAGACACTCGAAGAATCAGGCGCTAATTTAGTTATTGACTCACTTGAGGAAATAGAAAAAATTCTTAATTTTCTAAATATTTCATCTTAATAAAATCCTTTATCATCCCTACATTCTTGTCGACAAATAAAATATGATACATAAAGATATAGTCACAATCTCTAAACCACAAGGACTTACTCCGCTTCAAGCTGTTAAACTTTTTCAAAAAAAATTTCCTAAATATAAATCTAGCAAAATAGGGTATGCTGGAAGACTAGATCCCATGGCTGAAGGACTATTATTACTTCTTCTAGACGAGGAGAATAAGAAAAAATTATACTATGAAAACTTGGTAAAAACATATGAAGCTATAATTTTACTAGGCATAGGCACAGATACTTTTGATTTATTAGGTAAAATCATACAATTTAAACCTATATCCAATCTAAATCTAGATAAAAAACTATCAAAAAGTATTAATAAATTTATAGGCACTTATAAACAAAGTTATCCCCCATACTCTTCGGTAAGAGTACAAGGAAAACCACTATTTTATTGGGCAAGAGAAGATAAAATTAACAGCATTACTATTCCGTCAAAACAAATAACCATAGATGCTATATCTATTAATAAACTTTATTATATAAATGGCATACAACTTCTAAGCTATGCTAAATGCAATATAGAAAACGTATCAGGTGCATTTCGTCAAGCTGAAATTTTAGTAGGATGGAAAAACTTTTTGAATAAGCATAAAACAACTTCTTTTCCTTTAGTTAATATCAGCGTTTCTTGTACGAGCGGTACGTATATTCGTTCTCTTGCTAATGAATTAGGTAAGAGCCTACGTTCAAATGGTTTAGCTTATAAAATAAAAAGGGTTAAAATAGGAGATTTTATACTTTCAGATGCAACAAACATAGTCGAGACTTAAAGACTAATGATTATTTATATATTTTCTTAGATTTTTTAACTCTAATAGATTTGCCACCTTTACTACCTTTATGCGTTTCGTATTCTGTATTGAATAACGAAATTGAAAAAGGATCTATTTGATAAATTGCGTTAAATTCCTGTTGAGTTTGACCATATTTTTTATAGAACATATATTTCATATATACATTAAACTATATTGAGGTAACTTATCCATAATAAAATCGTAAGAACAATGTAAGAAAAAATATTAAATTTTAAAAACACTTGACTCGCTAATATAAATTTATTACTCTTATTATATGAGCGATATTCAACAACCTACTCCTCCAATAAATCCTCCTGTGCAACCTGCTCAACAACAAGCGAGCACTAGCACCGTAAACCAACCAGTAACTTCATCTGAGAAAAAATCTCCTAACAAGGTTATAATTCTCCTTGTAATTTTTGGAGTGGTAGTTATCGGAGGTATTCTTGTTTATTTATTTATTCCTACCAAAACAAATAATCCGCCTCCTGCATTGACACAAAAAACAGTTAGTCAAACCTCTTCAATTTCAAATACTCCAACTCCCGTAACGCCTTCTATTACGAGTAGTGATCCTGATGTACAAAGTATTGATTCAAGCCTAAATTCTGTTAACTCTGATACATCAAACGCAGATCAAGGCATAAATGATAAACCAATTAACGTAAATCAATAATAAATACTATGAGAATTCAATTATTACTACTACATAAAATTATAATTTTCACTTTAGTATTTCTCGTATTCGAAATAGCCTTAATTAAAATCTCATTTGCTCAAACTGCTTCTGACTCGCAACCTACTATAGCTCCTACATCTCAAGCATCAGGCGGCATAACAACAGGATTAAATAAAGAAAACCATATTGCAAATATTACGGCGGCAGCTCAAAAACGAAGCGATAATCTCACACAACATATTACTAATGCTAAATCGAACGCAGATAAGGAGATACAGCGAAGGATCACGGGTTTGCAAAACTTAATAACTAGGCTCGGACAAATGAAAAATTTAACGCAAACTCAAATTAATTCTTACACTTCACAAGTTCAGTCAGAAATTTCTACATTAACTTCACTTCAAACAAAAATTGACTCAGATACCGATCCGACAACACTTAAATCAGACAAGCAATCTATAATTGATTCATATCGAGTATTTGCAGTATTTATACCTGAAATTAATTTACTCGCTGCAACGGACAAACTAACAACTCTCCTTAATGAGATATCTGCTAAACTAACAGGAAAACAAACAGCAATAAACTCTGGGGGAAGCAGCAATAGTGCCCTTACTACTGCTCTCTCTGATGCGCAATCTAAGCTAACTGATGCGCAAGGATTAATTTCCCAGGCACAAACTGAATTATTGGCATTAACTCCACAAGGATATCCTGGAAACAGGTCAAATATACTTGATGCTAGAAGTAAAGTACAATCAGTCATAAATGATATCAAAGGAATAGCATCAGATATTGCTACTATTAACTCTGGCATGAGAGATATTATACACTCGAAAAAACTCCCAAACCCAAGTATTTCACCAACAATTAATGTAAGCCCTACTGCAGGACAATAACTTTGCAGTTGTTGACAATTAATTTTTCTCACTTGATGGTCTGTTGATAAATAAATGTAATCTAATTTATACTAATTTGGGTTATTTTTAATCATGATAACTCCTGAATTAATTTCCTACATTACTTCGCAGCTAAAACATAATGTTAGTAAGCAAGAAATCATAAATGCACTTCTAACAGCTGGTTGGAACAAGAATGATATAGAGTCAGGATTTAACCACATATTAAACCTAAAACAAAAAGAGAATATAAAACAGGAAGAAACAGTATCAAATTCACTTCATGAGTCGCACTTCTTTAACGAAAAACCCTTATCTGGAAAAAAATCAAAAACTAAAGTAAAAATAATTTTGCCGGTACTCATTATACTAATAATACTACCTTTAACTGTTATTTTTGCGGCGTACGGACTTATCCCTATTACAAATGACAATCTTCAATCGCAGCTAACTAGCTTTATTTTATCCATTCCATTTTTACCAAAAACACCTCGGTACATTCTCGATAAAGTTTTTACAACTCAAATGGACACTTCAAGCCAATCTTTTACTGCAAAGACAACAATTCGCACTGCCTCAATACATTCCTTATTAGGAGTTAATGAACTTACATTTTTAACAAAAGGGAGTGTAGATTATAGCAATAATCCTAGTATCAATTTATTCACGACGCAAGCAAATAATTTGAGTATTAATACTTTATATGTAAAAAATAATGTTTATTATAAATTCAATTCATTCCCATTCTTATATAGCGCGTTTGGAGTTTCCAATCAAAATCAAAAACTTTTAGCTAAAACTTGGTATACTGATAGGACTTTACCATCAACAACACTTTCAGATAATCCACCTATAAATGACAACGAAAAACAACAGATACTTTCAAATTTAGAAAACGATCTTTTATCTCGCGCTAAGGTATCTGACGTGCTGCAAAATAATAATCCTACTTATCTTTTTACTATTAATACAGACACTTCTACGCTTCAAGAAATAGATAATTTCCTCCGTCAAACGAATCCAAAATTAAGCAATTTTGTTTATTTTTCTAGATTTTTAAGATCTACTATAGTTAATCTCTTTATAGACAAATCTACATATCGGATTACTAAGCTGAATATTAACACTATATTTATGCCAATAACTCAATATATAACTCCAGTTACAAGTAATGGATTCCCACTTTCTATTTCAGTTACTTTTTCAAATCTCGCGACAAATAATATAACACCAAGTCATGTTCAACCTTTAAGTAAACTAAAAGATGTTCTATCACAAACAATAAGTCACACAAATGATTTAAGTACTTTTAGATCTAACCTTCAGCTAAACAATCTCCCTGTCAAAGGAAAAATAAATACAAATATAAATATAGTTGAATTTGGAGATTTTCAAAGTACAACAAGTAAACAGTTTTATGAACTAGTCTTCAATAAAATTCTTCCAACTTATATTAATTCTGGGCAAATATCATTATATTATTTTCCTATCTACAACCAGCAATATCAAAATTCAGAACTAGCAAACGAAGCTTCTGAATGTGCAAGTTCTCAACATAAGTTTTGGCAGTTTCATGATCTATTATATTCGGCTCAACATGATTGGACTGCTGATACTACCTCTTCACTTCCAATTACCTTAGCAGATTATGCTACTCAATTAGGCTTAAATAGAAATCAATTTATTAATTGTCTTCAGAGTCATGCAAGTCAACTTATGGTTATTAAAAATGAAAATCAAGCAAAACAATTTGGTGTCACTATTCCTTCGCTATTTATAAATTCATATAACGAGCAAAATTTTACGAATTACGGGTGGGTAAAACACTCAATTGATAATATGCTTATCAATCTCACAGCAAAAGCTTTGGGTATAAAAACTATATTAGGAATTACGTTTCTTTAATTACTTCTAGTTAAGAAGTTGCGTGTAGCTATTAGGATTATTTACTGTCCTCGTTTCTAAAAGCGTATGAAAATCTACTTATTGGGTTCTTATTTTTTAACGTATGGAGTAGTTTTTCTTTATTATTTACTTGAAACTGAAGCTTAGATTCAAGATTCAAAAATAGTGATTCTCGTTTTTTATTTGAAATTATTACCCATTTATACCATTCCGTTTTCTTCAATTTATCGAGTTGAGACACTTGATGTATAATTGCATTTTCTATTGAAATTAACGTTTCTTGAAGTTTTGAAATCGATGAGAGGCTTTCATTCTTTTCAAGGGTAAGATATTCTTTTTCTTCTACGTTTCTGAGTGTATTAAAATCACCTAATCTATAAGCAGTATTTATTTTCTTTACAATTTCATTTCTGCGCTTCTTTTCTGCTTTATCTTGTGTCAAATCTGGATGAAAGGCGTGCAGGAGTTTCTTCCATAATTTCTTAATGCTTACATCTTCATCTTTATTATTATCAAAAAGGAATGAAGGAATAGATCCTTCAGTAAAATTAATATCTTCTTCATACTTATTTTCATTCTTAAGATTTTGTAGAACCTCTTCAGTTGCTTCTTCTCTAGTTAATCCTACTTCCATCAATTCTAATATTTTACGGGCTCGAATTATTTCAATCTCCAACATATTATCTTTTACTTGTAGACTTCCTATTCTAACTCTATATTGCTGCTCAATATCATCAATTTCCATGGTGAGTAATTCTATTTTGTCACTCAAATTGAGTAATACTTTTTTTTGTTTAGCGATTTTTTTTTGTAGTGTTTTGATTTCGTTACTATTAGAAATTATTATTAAAGATTTTTGCATAGCTGGTTATTTTAAAAACTTATTTAATTTGTTGAAGAGAAGCAATAATATAGTTTACTTTTTCTATCCATAATTCAAATATAGTTACCTTTTTACAAACTGTGTGTAACTGATTTAAATCATCGCTAGTTGGTGTGATTCGATCATTCGTTTGAAAATACATTATAGCAAGTTGATCAGGAACATGCTCCATGCCAAGTGAATGTCCAAATTCATGAGCTAGGGTATGTACTAATTCGATGTGAGTTATATTAAAATATATAGTGATAGTATTTGCCTTAGGATTCCATAAACCTTCTTCTGGTCTTGCTTTTATTACCTGGTTATAGGTATTTTCTGTTTGATTTAATTGCTTTATTTGAAGATTATAATCACCTGTTGACTGATTAAGTTCAGATGCCATTTCGTTCAAACGATTAGCTTCAGCTTGAAGTGCGTTTTGTTGTTGAATTAATGTATTATACGTGTCTGGTGGCGCACCACCCTTACTATTCCAATAAGCAATTTGTTGATTTAATGCACTTGCCTGTTGATGAAATGCCTGAGATTCACTATTGTATTGATTAATTTTAGGGTCTATATTTGTTTGTTCTGTGTGTAATTGATTATTAATTTGAGTAATTTGCGTATTGAGATATTGTCTCTGGTCATAAACAAAATTTACGGTTATAGCATTTTGTGAGTTACTGTATACAAATAAATTTTTATTTTCAGCCTTACTCCAAATATTTGTAGCTTCTGTAATATCTGAGGCAAATTCATTTTTAGTAATATTAAATCTACTATCAATACTACCAATATGATAACCAAGAGGCGTGTCACAGGGAGAATAAGAAATATATGGTGTAATAATAGCAATTAAATATGTGTGATAAGCAATAATTATAATTATCACTAGTACAAAGGCTATAAATCTTTTCATGGCACTAATTGTACCTATTTAAGAAAATTCTTTCAAGTAATTTTATACTGAGGAACAAAGTAAAACGATACCGCATCCAGAGTTCGGTATCGTTTTATTACATAGAGTATACACTTCGTTTCTGAGAATAAGCTTAAGTGTTTAATAAAATAACCTTGTTTTTTAAAACTATTTAGATTATCATACAAGCGAAAATACTATGGCAGTTACAAAACATCTGCTTAAAAGTTCAGACAAATCTGCGTCAGATTATTTAACAAGATATACACTTCTTTTGCTTCGCGCTTTAATTGGAATTATATTGTTAGCTTTTTTAATAGGTATACTAAAAACTGCAATTGACCTTCTATTACTTTTTGGGAATTTAGAAAATGCGCTCCGACAAATACTCGTCGATGCGTTAACGCTACTTGCAGTAGTAGAAGTGCTAAAAACCATAAACGGCTATCTATCTAATGGTAGAGTAAGAGTTACATTTATTGTTGATACCGTATTAATAGTCATGCTTAACGAGGTGATATCTCTTTGGTTTAAGGGAACTACTATTCAAAATACTCTTCCCTTAATACTAATTTTATTTTCACTTATAGCTATTAGAACTATTGCGATTCGCTATTCACCCGACACTGAAGATAAATAATAGTTTGAGGTTTTAATTCAAAAAAACTATAATTCTATTTTTCTATTTTGTGATATATATTTGGTATATTTTCTTTACCCCAATTTAGTGTTGTTGCTAACCAAGTTAATTCATCTAATGTTCTTTTAATTCTTCTAACATAAGACGTATCCAGTATGTTTCCATTTTCATCAAATAAGTTTTGGACTTCTGGAAAATAGAGATCAGAAAATGAAGCAATCATACCCATTTCTCGAAGTGTAGGCAATAAATTTTCTATTGCTCTTGCTCCACCAAAAATTCCATTTGAAACACCTGCAATTGCAACTGGTTTGTGTATGTAATTTTTCAGCTCGCTATCTAACATTCGTTTTAAAGTTCCTGGAAAACTATGGTTATATTCAGGTGTTACGATAATAAATCCATCAGCTTTATCTGTAATTTCGGTGTACCTAGGATCTTTATTTTCACTATCATTTCCGTCATAAGGAAAATGGAAGTCCAACGGATCTATTAAGCTAGTTACGATATTAGGTATTTCTTTGCTTGTTTTAACTATGAGATTTGCTACTTTCTCTGATTGCCTACCAGGACGAGAAGTACCTAAAATCACTGGTATAAATAATTTTTTCATAAGTAAAACTGAAATAATTCAAATAATAGATCTTAACTTATTTTGATTCAAGATATTCTTTCATTGGGCCAAGATAATATTCCTTCCATCCTGAATCGATACTTTTTACATCATCATCTGGAATATTAGTTTGATGCAATTCTACTTTCACATTATTTCCATCTTGTCTTATGGAAAATGTCACGATCGATGGCTTATCCCATTTTCTATTTTTACTTTCACTATACCATTCCTGTATTAAACTTTTATTCTTCTCAACTTTTTTATTGATACCCCAGATACTACCTCCCCATAAAAAAAATTTACCCTCCGGAATTTTATTCATTTTAGCAGGACCACCACCCCAGCTATTTATGTATTCCTCATTCACAAGTCCATTCCAAACTTCACTAATCGATGCATGTATCACATATGACTGTGTTATCGATTTCATTTTAACTTGTGATGCTTTTTAAATTTCCTGCTATTGTATATTGAATATATACCAAGAGCTATAAGCATTATTACTATCAAGGCATATTTTGGTTGCGTTTCTCCTTGGTAAAATATAAATATAAACAAAATGCCACCTGTGAGAAGCAGAAATACTCCGCATAATTCAGCTATCAAACTCTTATTCACAATTTTATTATTAAATACTCACGTGATACTTGTCAAATTTAAGCGATCTAACATTTCGATATCTTTTTCTTCCAATTTCCAAATCAAAGCTCCGATATTTTCTTGCAAATGTTTTATATTAACAGTTTTAGCAATAAGAACAATATTTTTTTTGCAAATTAACCAATTTAATGCGATCTGAGCAGGAGTTTTATTATATTTCTTGCTTAATACTTGTAGCTCACTGATATCCTTATCAAGAAGAAATCCTTTCTCTAATGGCCTGTAAGCAGTGATTAAAATATCATTTTGTTGTGCGTATGAAACCATGTCCTGATGTTCTCTATTTGCTATATTATAATGAATCTGATTTACGCAAATCTTGTTACTACTTAACAATTGAGCTTTTTTAAATAAATCTACAGTAAAATTGCTTACTCCAATATCTTTTATTAAGGCTTTCTTTTTTAAATAATCCATTGCAAGCATAGATTCTTCTAGGGGAATCGTATTGCTGGGGTGATGAATTAGATATAAATCAATATAGCTAGTTTGCAATCTATTTAAAGATCTTTGACAAGCTGCAATAATATCATTATATTTTAAATTATCACTCCAGACCTTTGTAGTTATAGTAAGACTGCTCCTCTGGAAAGATTTAATTGATAATCCCACTAATTCTTCTGTGTGTCCTTTTCCATAAATCTCTGCTGTATCTATATGTGTAACACCCAGTTCTATTGCAGTTTTTATTGAGTTAACATTTCTTTTGTCGTCATTTTTTTCTGCAGAAAACGATCCACCCATTAACCAAGTACCGAGTCCATAAACAGGTAGTGAAAACCCATTTGATAATTTTTTTGATGGTATCTTCATTGAAACATTATAACAAAATCTTTAACTTACTAAGTTAACGGCTAGATAAGTGTATTTGTTTTATTATAGTTATATCTTCAATTTATTATGGAAACTGAAAGTAAGACTGATAATATATCTCTTGCGTTAGTGAAAAAAGGCGTTTGGCATAGTCATTAATAATCGCTTTTTTTCGCGATTAATTGTTGTAAGGAGTTGTGTAAAGTTGGAGATGCCATACAAAAAGTAAAATTATCGTTAACTTTTCTAAGAGGGTTACTATAATTTATCGAATTCCCAAAAAAATCAGTATACACTGCGCCTGACTCTTCAAGAATTACTTGCTGAGCAACGTTATCCCATATTTTACTAGTTCTACTTAAAAATCCACCATATTTTCCTTTTGCGACTAGCATAGAATCATAGACACAATTACTAGACCGTAAATTTCTTATTCCTAAATAAATTTGAAATAACTTTTGGAATTCCTTTCTAGTTATAGCTGGGTCTTCATAATGAGGATCAGACCCATATGCTACCAGTGTGCTTCTCAATGTTTTTTCTTTCGTTACGTGTATTGGAGTTGCATTACAAAATGCCCCTTTATTTTTTTCTGCTATAATTATTTCATTAAAATATGGCAAAGCGACTCCACCAGCAATAGGTTGATTATTTTCCAAAAGTCCGATCATAATTCCATACAAAGGAATTCCAAGTGCATAATTAGAAGTACCATCGATTGGATCAATTACCCAAGTTAATTTACTTTGTTTATCAATAACTCCTTTTTCCTCATCAATAATATTTGCGTCAGGAAACGTATTTTGTAATTTATCGATTATTTGTTTTCCGATTTTAAAATCTACCTTAGTAACTACTGTATTATCAGGCTTAGTAACACCCTCAACCTTGCCAAAAAAAGTTCTTGCTATTTTTGATACATCAGTCAATGTATAGTGTAAAAATTCATTGTATGAAGGTCCGTTAAAAGGTTGTAGTTTAAGCTTGCTTGTGTGCTTCATCTATTCTTCGTAATCGATAATATGCTCTCTGATTATTTTTCGTTCTTGATCAGTAGTAGGAAGTAAAGTTTCTAATATATGCATATATTTCATTGGGTTATGAATTAGAAACATTGTTTGATCTTTTCCCTGCATCCAATTGTGAAGATTAATTGTACCGTAGTTAAGTAGTTTTCCAAGAAAACTTTGCTCAATTTTAACCAATCCAAGATGTTCAACTTTGTATTTTTCAGTTTTCTTGATAATTATTCCTTTTTTATAAATAACCATTTTGGGGGTAATTTCATAATATTCAAATAACCACTGCATTATTACAAAGATTGTTAAACTAATCTTAATTAGCATAAGGAGAATAATAAATGGGATCAATTGTGCGAAGGCAAAATTTTCACTTACTTTACTAGGAATTAAGAAGATCGAATAATATAAAATGAAGCATATTGTTGTTAAGATATCTAAAACAACTAATTTTAATAATAAAAATGAGATGCTCAACCTTACTGTCACATGAGAAACTATTATTTCATCTGACGATTTATTATAAATTAATTTTCTCGATTCAAGTTGCCTAACTTCTTCTTCCATGAATGGCACCCATGAACATTATATACTAAAGCTTATTTTTACGCTAACCAGATCCTTATTTGACACATATACCTAAGTATATCTATACTTTAAGTATGGCAATTTTCTTAGAACTATATTTAAGTATTATTAGAATTTTGCTTTTATTTTTTGGCGTCATTGGCACATACTTTATAGGAAACACAACCTATATTTCGATAAATTCTTTTTTATATTCAATCACTTCTCCCTGTTTACAACTAATATCCTTTTTGGTTGTTTTCACAATGCCGCTCTCTGTATTTTATGGAATCCATATACGAAAATATTTCTGGCAAAGATCAAAAAAATATAACCAACTTTTACTTTTAATTTCATTTGTTCTTGGGCTATTATTTACTCTTACTTCTACTAACACTTCATTTATATCGAGTGCTGTATATTGCCATTCTCAAGTCAATCTAATTGGAAAAATTGGGCAGTTTATAGGCACGAGTCTTGTAATAGTACTCTTTGTTTATATAGGAACAGATATCGGTGTTAGCTTAAAGCATTTTAGTAAAAAGGTTCAAAATAATAAAAAGCTGGGCAAAAAACGAAAATGATTTTGGTGTTGTATTATGTATTCTTTTCGACTGTAGTCACGGTGTTATTATAGCGAATTGAATGATAATTTATAAATCTTACCAATTCACTTATAAAATAAGCTAGTAGCGCATATGCTAAAAGCGCAACTATTGCAGACATATCGAGAATAAAACCTCCCGATAACACAGGTGAAGGAAAGATTCCTTGAAAAGGGTAAAGAAGCGTCCGACTGACCGCATATAGCCAAGATACTATTGGAGAAGAAGCATTTGCGCTAAATAATTCAAATAGTATTCGAAGTCCTATCACAAACTCAATTATTCCAAAAATTAAGTCTATTAAGAAAAGCAAAGCTCTTGCTGTGTACATAGCCTCACTGTACTATCAACATTTAATAGTTCTGCAATAAAATTGTTATAATTATGTAAGAGTTTTAACTTATTTACTAGCTAATACATGAATCCAATTTATATTCCGCTTGCCATTTCCAAACCTCAATCTTTCATTAACTTTTTCAACTTCCTTAACATTAAAACCCACTTCTATTAATATATTCCTCAACATATCGCTGGTGAGAAACGTATAGAATCTAGGATCAGAACATGTTAAGCTATCGTCAACTTCCTGCGTAGTATTATTTCCTTCTTTAAATGATACAAACAGTACGCCACCTGTTTTTAACACTCGGCGAAATTCAAGTAAAGATTTTTTAATGTCTGGTAAGTTTAAATGGTGTAATGCAGCATGACACCAAATTCCGTCAAAATGATTTTCCGGATAATGAAGTTGTCTAATATCCATTTTTTGAAATAATATTCCAGGATATAATTTATTTGCCTCTTCTAAGAGTTTTTCTGACAAATCTATACCAGCTGCATTAAATCCACGATGAAGTATATAATTCGTGTCTCTTCCATATCCACAACCAGCATCTAAAATGAGCGAATTGGGAGCCAAGGATTGAAGAAACTTATTTAAATCTACAATGGGCAGCATATCTTTAGTAGCTTGTATGTATTTTTGAGGGCTATTATTATATGCTCGTATTGTTTTTAAAATATACTCATCTTGCATTCACTAATTATACATCACTAATGGTGTAATATTGATTTATTTACTCTTTTTTTCGTATTTTTAAATAAATTATGATCATGTACTGCGCTTACAATATAAATTAGCGAAAGGATTACCGTTACAATTATTACTGCGTCAACACTGTCTCTGCCTTGTTTTTCCCAATATACATCTTTTAAGAATAACCAAAGAGCAAATTCATCTATAGTCAACGCTGCGCCTATACCAAAAAGTATTGGCATATAGAATCGCACTTTTTTATGTTTCCAAAAAGATAAACCTATATATCCGCTTATTAGAAGTGAAATAATGCCAGGAACCATATGATGAATATGAAATGGGCCATTTTGATTAGGAATTAGATGTGCTTTTTGCAGATGTGTTACTAATCTAATTATTGAAAACGTAATTAAAAAACTAGTCAATATTAGCAATTGAGACAAGCGCTTTGAATCATCTGCCTTCTTCAGGGTTTTAAGGATAAATTTAGGTATATTCATATCTAATTATCCGAAAGTGAATGTAAAAACTTGAATACCCTGTGAAAGAAATTCTAAGGTAACAATATGGTTCTCATACTTGCCGTGTAAATCAACGATTGAATATAGCCTATCAGAATCAACTTTAACCTGACTATTATTAACATCTGCCCCGGCCTCATTGGATGAGATTGGTTTTCCATCAAACAATATTCTTACAATTCCAGGCTTAATTGCTCCTGGATTTAAAATAATGTATACCTTATCAGCCGTAAAATTGTAATTTAAGGAAGCATGATTATTTGCTACAGCAAACTCATTTTCTATAGTCCATAAACCTCCGATGCTAAAACTATTTTGCGACAAATTATTAGATAAAGTGAAGTTATTACTCCCATTTCCTAAATTGCCGGCCGGATAATAATATTGCATGCGAGAAGAACCAAGATAAGTTTCAGGTGAGATTGAATTAGAAGGAGTTTCATCTGGCATTTTTGATAGTTTTGAAGTAATTTTCTCTCCATTCTCTTTTAAAAGTGCTTGTATTGCAAGTTCTGTTTGATCATATTCGCCCTCGCCAAACTCGGTTCTTCTAATAATACCTTTTGCGTCAATAAGATACTCTGCAGGCCAATATTCATTACTAAAATTATTCCAAGTTGCGTATTCATTATCTTGACCTACCGGATAATGAATATTATACATTTTAATTGCTTGCTGTACGTTTTGCGTATTATGTTCAAATTGAAATTCTGGTGTATGAATTCCTATTACCTCAAATCCCTGATTTTTATATTTGTCATACCAAGAAGTCACGTGAGGTAATGTTCTAATGCAATTTATACAAGTATATGTCCAAAAATCTACAAGTACTACTTTGCCTCTTAATCTTGCCGTAGTAATAGGCTTATTAGTATTAAGCCATTTATCAATACCTATAAATTCTGGTGCTGGAGTATTAGCATTAAATAATCCAGTAGTATTAGAAGAGGTTGTCTGTATACCCTTTAGCTTATTTAATTGGTCTGTAACTACTTGGCTACTTTCAAACCCATTAACTACGCTACCTAATATAGGAAATTCATTTATTAATTCTAATTGGAGTATCTGATCATAATTTGTATATATCGCTATTGCAGCAAGAATCATTACTACCCCAAATATTTTCTGGATAATCCCAGTATACTTATTTACACCTCTTGCTCGTTTGATAAAATGTTGACCACCATATGCAAAAGCAAACAAAGGAATACCTGCTCCTATTACATAAGCAAGCGTAATAAGAATTACGGAAAACGTAACTTGCCCTGTTGCGGCAAGCGTAGCTATAGTTGCTAAGATAGGACCCGCACAAGGAGACCATACTATACCAAGCGAAAGTCCAGTTATAAAACCTGGCAAGAATCCTGAACCTTTTTTGCTTGTATTTTGTCCAAAAATATTTGAGAGCTTAGAAACCAAAATCTCAAATTTTACTGCTAGGACTGGAATAATCATAGTTAATCCTAAAAAGGCTATCACCACAACTGCAATAAAACGTAATATATTGGGATCAAAATGAAATATTCGAACTAGATAAGAAATTGACAATGTAAATATAGTAAAACTCAACATTACTCCTAAAGTAATCGCTAAGGGACGTTTATGACCTTTTCCTCCTGCAATTGATGAAGAAAGTACAATTGGTAAAACTGGCCAAATACATGGAGCTAATATAGTTACTAATCCTGCTAAAAAAGCGAAAACGATTAATATATATGGAATCATACTTTGAAGTATTGTTTGAAACTTATGGATCAATAGTACCAAAGTGATCGTTTGAGTTCAAGTTAACAAAAAGTAACAAAATTGATGTATATAAGAGATTATATACTATGGGATATAATTATCAGGGTAGATATTTCTACTCTAGATGTAATAGCTTCGGAAGAAATGTTCCTAAAAAGTATCCACCAATACCTGCACCTGCACCTACCAACAATACTTCAAGCCCACTTCTAATATAGGGCAGAGACGCAAGTTTTCCTTTCAAAAATCCTATAATAAATAATGCTGCAAATGTTGCCAGCATAGAAATAACAATGGCTTTAAATCCTGAAGTAAAAAAATAGGGAGCCAGAGGTATGATAGCAGCTATAAGATATGATAATCCTACATATAATGCATCACCCATAGCAGTACCGGGAGGTTCTGGATCGAGTCCCAACTCCTTTTGAATCATTGTTGTTGTAAATGAGCCGTTATGCTTTGAAAGAATTGCAGTCAGTTTTTTTGCGTCATCATTTGAAACTCCTTCTTTTTCAAACAATAAAACCATTTCTTCATGTTCTTCATTTGGATATTTTAAAATAGCGCTGGTTTCTTTCGCGATTTCAGCATTATGTACCTGTTTTTCTGCTTGAGATGACAAATACGCACCAGTTGCCATAGAAAATGCTCCAGCTAACGCTTCTGAAATCCCTGCTACAATAACAAAATGATTATTATTAAATGCTCCTGCAACAGAAGTTACCACCCCAAGTGGAACAAGCAATCCATCTTGTGCTCCAAACACTAATTCTCGAATTTGAGATAATTTTCCTATTCGTTTTTTTTCGTTAAAAACATGCTCAGGATTGTGTTGCTCACTCATATTATGATTATAGCAAATTGTTGAACTTGGAAATGAATATTAATTAACTACTTTGATTTGGCAAGCGCGGATGAAAGAGATTGTACAAACGCATTGCTTGAATCAGTTGCTCCAGAAATAATATCAACGTTTGCACTTTGAGCTTGTATCGCCTCTTGTTTTAAGTTAGGCATAGCCAAAGTGTTTATAGCTAATGATCGCGTTCTGTCACCTGGATATTGCAGAAATTGCACATCGACGATCTTTCCTGCAGATATAACAGTTTGAACTTGAATATTACCATAAAACGCGTCCTCTGGATTTCCTATGTATGTTCCGTCTTTAAAAGGAGGCTTAGGACTCAACGATCCTGAACTCGTAATAGTACTTGAAGATGAACCAGTAAACAAAGTCATTATTCGAAGTAACAACAAAGTGCTGTTCTGATAAGCTATATATCCAATTATTAATAAAACAAATACTATTAGAACTATTTTTTTCATATTTGAAATGTTGCAAAAATCTACGCAGAAATGTAGTTATTTAAGTTGTTTTTTTATTTTTTCTTGCGTAAATATCCTTTTATCAGTCTCTACTGTTTTACCATTCCAATTAAGTACTACTGAATCTTTATGCCATCTAGGCTTAACATGTAAATGGAAATGGAATACATCCTGTTTTGCTGCCTTTTCATTTGATTGAACAAGATTCACGCCTTCAGCATCTAATCCATTCTTAACTGCTTTAGCAATTTTTACTGCCTCAATCATAATTGCACTAGCAACTTTATCGTCTAAATGGTAGATATTATCAAAATGCTTCTTTGTTATTATTAATGGATGATTTTCTAAGGATAAAATGACTATTAAATCCTCATTCTCATCAATAATCAGAGCAGGAGCTTCTTTTTTTATTATTTTACAAAATATGCAATCATCCATACCCACATTATATCATCTGCATCTGAATCTAAGTTAATAAAGCTGGCTACGCTACTATGAATCATATTTCTAAGGATCAATTAATATAAAGAGAATAAAAATACAAAGAAACCGTTTGCAGTTTAGACTTGATCCAAAAGCACCCAGTTGTGTGACACAAAAGGCTCACTACAAAGATTGCGATTAAAACAACATGGTCTTCTCATACCTTTATTTAGTTTCGAAAGCGCAACCTGAATATGCTTTTGACGAGTTTCTGTAGTTTTAACTGCGCGTATCCAGCGAACCCAATCCCACCTTGCATTGGGAGTGATATCCTTCCACAAATCTGCTGCTTTTTTTGAGGTTAAAAGAGCCTTCTTCAAATCCTCTGGTATTTCAGGCTCTACCCATTCTTTAGATGCTTCTATTTCAACTTTTACATTATCTCCTGCTTTAATTTTAGTTGCCTTCTGTAGCGAATCGTCGATTTTAAACCAATGACTTCCCTTACCATCTGGCTCAAGTGCTTCCTGGAAAGGAATACCATTAATAATTCCCTTAACCATTGTTAAAGCACGAGATGGAAGCTTAATACTTGCCTCTTTTGGTAATTTAAGAATTGTCCACGTTTTGATTGTAATAAGTTTTGCTTCAAATTGTATTTTATTGCTCTTACTTTGCCCCATAATGGTATTATATCACCTGAAGCTACATAAGTAAGACAATTGTAAGAAAAATATTAGAGTCTATTTGGATTCCCAAGGAGTCATTAATTGAAAATAGTTACCATCTGGATCTGCCAGCGTAGCGATCCATGCACCACCCATTTCGTAAGGCTCTTTTATGACTTCTGCACCGATATTCTTAATTCGATTAAACTCTTTTTTTACATCTATTGTTTCAAAATTGAATATAAATCTTGCAGGTTCTTTAGACTTGTTTTTGATGTCTGAGTGCTCTCCGACCGCAAAGAATGTTTTTCCAACTAGCCAACCTGAATAACCACCATCAGCCATATCAGGTTCTTTTTCAAATACTTTTTGGTAAAACTCAGCCAAAACCTTTTGCTGAAACGACCCGATCATCATTGAATTAAGATTTAACATAGATTACAGAATAATTGTAAATAATTAACCTTCAAAAGTAAAGTAAGAAGTTAGTAAGAAAAACTGCTATCGGTAGAGTATTAGAACTAAGAATACTTGATTGCACTCTTACTTAAGAGTATCCTATTGATATCAATTGATTGTTTTATTAAACAATATGCATAAACCTATCTTTCAATCACTGTTTTTAAGCATGTTAGGTGTCTTATTTTTCTTCATTTTGACTTTTGCTTCTGCAGGAACTATTAACTATTGGCAAGGCTGGTTTTACTGTTTGGTAGTTGGAATTGAGCTGACTGTAATAACAGTTAATATTGCGATCCATAATCCAAAACTTTTTAAGAGACGCATGCAAATGGGTCGTGAAAAAGAAAAAACTCAAAAAATTTTAGTTCTACTTGGGACGCCTTTAATCTTAGCTTTCTTAGTATTACCTCCGCTTGATCACAGATTTGGATGGTCCCCTGTTCCATGGTATCTAAGTATATTAGGAGACTTTTTAGTATTCATTGGCTTATATATTTATTACATTGTTACGAAGGAGAATAGTTTCGCCTCATCGAATGTAAGAGTTGAAAAAGATCAGGAGCTTATCCAAACTGGCACCTATGGAATCATCAGACACCCAATGTATGCGGGAGCTCTTATTTATATTCTAGGTGCACCCTTGGCGCTTGGTTCTTTGTGGGTCATGCTTATTACTCCTGTTTTTTTCCTTTTCTTTGCTATTAGGGCAACTGAAGAAGAGAAACTACTTAGAAGTGAATTAAAAGGCTACAAAGAATATCAAAATAAAGTACGCTGGAGATTGATCCCGGGGATTTTCTAATTACTCATATAATTAGAACTTGTTAACATTTTTTAGTAATATTATTTAAGTTATCTATCTATTGT
Organism: Candidatus Levyibacteriota bacterium; assembly: GCA_003152105.1. GTDB lineage: Bacteria > Patescibacteriota > Microgenomatia > Levybacterales > UBA12049 > PALSA-1332. Next base: position 227,937 of record PLZJ01000002.1, on the reverse strand, counting down.
TGATGAATTTACTTCATTACTGATGTCTAAAATATATCAAGTATAAAGCTGCAAATACTAAGACGATTCCTATATTCACAATTAGTCGTTCCCAAAACCGGTTTTTGAAGAACAATAAATCTACAGTAACGATTATGACAATCATCAAGACCAACCCTAGTATAATTAATGGTTTAAATACATGCATGGATACATGATATGCTTAAATATCAGCGTTGTCAAAAATTTGAGCTACATAAATTGAAGCTGTCAGAACCTTTTATTTAAGTAAATTTTAGTCATAATATTGGCATATTGTTAATAATCTCATACTTAATTCTTGTGGATTTATATTGATTTTATTATATAAACTTAGTAAAATTGTCTTAGCTATGAAATATATTTATCCTTGTTTATGGTTTGATAAAAATGCTGAGGAAGCTGCAAATTTTTATGTTTCTGTTTTCCCAAACTCAAAAGTTCTAAATGTCACTCATGCCTCAGCTGATACGCCATCGGGATCTAAAGGTTCTGTTTTGGTCATAGATTTTGAATTAAATGGGCGACAATTTTTAGGATTAAATGGTGGACCAAACTTTAAGTTCAACGAATCTATCTCCTTTGTAATTCAATGTAAAGACCAAGAGGAAATTGATTATTTTTGGGAAAAACTTTCAGCTGTCCCAGAAGCAGAACAATGTGGATGGTTAAAAGATAAATTTGGACTTTCATGGCAAGTAGCTCCTGAAAATATTGCTGAATTAATAAATGGTGAAAAAGCTATGCAGGCGATGCTTAAGATGAAAAAAATTATCATAAACGAACTATTGCAAGCCAAATAAGAAATTGCAAGAGTAATGAAGTTAGGAATCTACTGAATGCTTTTTTAGCTCTAGACTAAAAATAAGTTCATAAAATGGTGCAGCTACAGCTCCAATAAGAAATGCCCAAACAATCTCTTCAAGCGGCATGCCTAGTACAAATATACCTGACAAATCTCGAATATTCCACATATGCACGAATCTGATTGGAAATAATATCGAAAATACAATATAAACAGTTGAATAAAATGTACCGAATATAATCCCAGAATATATTATTTTTCGTAACAGATCTCTTCTTAAAACGGTAAATATACTAATCTCTGTGATTGCAAAAAGGTATGTAGCATATATAAACTCTAGTCTTAATATGAGATAAAACACGAATAAAATAATTCCTCCAGATAGTAAAAACAATAACTGAAAAAATACATATCTAATTGTACGATGCAGCCTATAGTGGTCAAGTGCGCTCCCCATAACAAATTCGTAACAGATTGCAATTATTCCTCCAATAGCGAAGCAAAAAATAAAATCTTCTACTGACAATTTGGGATGATTTAAAATAGAATCTGGTCTCCAATATGTCGGTACAAAAAATGGTTCTGTAAGTGCCATTGGTGTTAACAATACGCTCCCAAAAAGCATCTCTCTTCTTAGATTTTTTCTGAGAAGAAATAAAAGAATCCAAATTATAAATAAAAAAGTTGAGAAAAATAAATAGTGTCAAGTACACGTTTTAGTAGACACTCATTCTTAACCTCTATCGGCTGAATTTCTCAAGAATTTCTCTTTAAATTTTACAGGCGCCATCTTTAGTTTTGTGTGAATTCTTTCCTGGTTGTAATAGTTGATAGTTTCATAAATTGCAGCAACTAAGTGTCCAAGTGTTTCAAATCTATCAAACTCAAGTCCCAGATCTGTTTTAAAGTTGTTGTAAAAACTTTCCTGGTAACCATTCTCCCAAGGCGATGCCTTCTTGCTCATGGAGATTTGAATACCAAGACTTTCTAGAAATGAAAGATTTTCTTTTGAACAATATTCTGATCCCTGATCTGTATGCACAACCTTTGGTTTTTGACCTAAGGTTTTAATTGCATCAAGCATAGCTTCAAGAACCAGTTCTTTGGTATGTTTGTTTGAAATATGCCAACCAACTACTTCTCTTGTATATACATCCATATATGTTGCCAGATACAAAACTTTAGATTGGTATATTATGTGGGTAAAATCTCCAACCAGGACCGTTCCTGGTTTAATTGGACAACTACCTTTGATTAAATTTAAGTATGGTTGTTCCTCACGTCTTTCATCTCTTCTTTTTCTCCACCTGGCTTTACGTTTGTATGGTTTTAAACCATACTGTTTCATTACTCTTCTGACTTTCCTTTGGCCAAGGTTAAGGAACAAAGCAATTCTTCTGTGTCCATAGGAAGGGTGAAGTTCAAGTGCCTTAAGTATTTGATCCTTAAGAAGTTCATCCTCACTTGCATGATCAACCTTAGGTTTGTAGATAGTTGCTCTGGCAAGATTTAGTAGTTGGGAAAGCAGTTTTTTGTTTATGCCCTTTATGGAAACTTCTAAAAGATCTTTGATCTCACTTCTTTTTTTTTGATTTTTCTATCTCGTAAGTTAAAACACCTATGATTTGCTTTAGTTGCGTATTTTCATTTCTTAATCTGTTGTACTCAAGAAGGGAAATTGTTCCAATTGCTTTTTTCCTAAGTCAGCCATAGATTGTTTTCTCGTGAACTCCATATTGCTTGGAAAGATCTAAAACTTTTCCTCCTTTTTTAATCTTTTCAATTATTTCTGCTTTAACTTCTGGATTAATTGGGGCAAACATAAAAACACCTCTTCTCTAGTATATATTGATACTAAGACTCAGTGTCTACTTTAGCGTATACCTGTCAGAAAGTGTATCTACGCACACCACGTGAGCAAACTTAGTAAAGATATCAATACAGCACATAAATAAATACTTCTCATAGTTCACATACACAACTATTGAATCCATTTGTACAAATCCTGGTCTTTGTACCTTAGGTGATTTTCTTGTTCTTAGCTTGGTAAATTTGTTTTTCTGTTTTTGTGGGTAAACTTTTTTTTCAAAGGTAAAGTGTCTTCTTTTAATTATCTTTTGAATTGTAGTAGTACCTATGGTTTTGATTCCAAGCTCTTTTGCATATGCATCAACAAATGGTTTAAGCATTTCTTTTCCTATGTTTCCATGCTCAATTCTCATTTGTTTGATAAAGTCTATTATCCTCCAGTCTGTTTCCATTCTCCTAACAGCTTTAGGAATAGTTTTCTTAGGAACAAGAGCAATTACTCTTCTGTAGTTTCTCTCATATGCCCACTTCCAATCATAGAATGTGCTTTGTTTTAGGTTAAAAGCATCAAGTGTAGCACGCAGTCCATATTTGTAGTAATGAGTGATTACATGAATTCTAAACGCAGCTACATCAGATATCTGAGTTGCCATGGAATCTTGCAGAGCTTTCATCTCGATATGATAGCTCAATTTAGATATATTTGGTCGGTGATATCTTACTCTTTTAAAATCAGTTGGCATAGAACATTAAATTTAGATTCAATTTTCCGAAATGTATCGCGACTTATTCATCTCCTCCAACGAGGCTAAAATTGACTATTTTGAGGCTAGATAGTTGCTCGCAGGAGTGGAGGATGCTAGAATCTTCTGGATAAGTTTTTAAATAATTTTGATTAAATCCTCAACTGATATTTCTGCTTGACGAATAATTGCTCTTAGAGTTCCTTGAGGAATTGGTTTAGGATGTACTGCAACTTGAGTCCATCTTCCATCAGGATGAGAAAGACGATGATGACTACCTCGTTTACCTACTACTTTAAATCCTAGTTTCTCTAAAGCTGTGATTAATTGTTTCCCTTTTACATTACGAGGTAATTTACTCATTTTAGGAATAAGAGATTTTTAAACCTGAAGGAATATTAATTTTTGTAGAAGTAATTATTTGGTCTTCAACCTGATCAATAGGTACTTCTTTACCCTCTTTTGCTAAAGACTCTACTGCAAGTTCAATGCCATCTTTTATACTAGCTAATACTTCCTCAACTGTATCACCATAGTCAGAAATACCTAGTGTTGGACAATAGGCAACATAAACTGGAGATCTATCATCATATTTCTCCCTTTCAATAATAATTCTATAATTTAATATATTCTTTTCCATACAAAGGCAGTATACACCATTAAGATAATAAGTTCTACCTCACCATGCTACTCACAATTGTTTTGTAACAAACTGAAGCTCGCAGGAGTGGAGTACGTTAGAGCCTATATAGTTGTATAATCCACCTATGTCAGAGTATTTAAAACCCACGCCTGAGCATTTAAACCTAGCATTAGTAGATCAATCTCTCCAATCAGTACAGGATAATTGGAGTGAGATTAACGAATTATTAGCTAAACATAAAATTGGAGCTAAAAACCCTCCTTTTAATTCAGAAGTGAGACAAAGAATGATGATAGGTTATGAGTATTTAGATAAACTTATTTTGCAAGACGTAGAACCCTGTGTTGATTCAAGCCTTCATCATATGCTTGCATTAAACACTATTGTTCTTTATGGTAATGATCATAGATTAAGAATGGAAAACGCTCAGGCATTAAAGGAGACTTCTGCTCATTTTTATGATCAAGTTGAATATGTATCCGATTGGTATAAACGACATAAAAAACGTGGTGATGACTTTAGAAAAATAACAGCCGAGGTATATATAGCCATACTTGGACAACCACAACTCTTTAAATCAGATGGCAATCATAGAACAGGCGCCTTAATTGCAAGTTGGGTCAATATGCAGGGAAACTATCCTCCTTTTGTTCTATCATCAGAAAATGCACTTGCGTATTTTGCTCCTTCGATAGAAATTAAACATTTAACCCATAAATCCGAATGGAGAAAAGGTAGGCATAGACTTCCAAAATATCGTAAATCTTTTCTGGAATTTTGGGAAAATCATACAGACTCTAAATATAGTGTTAAATAAATTATTGAAGCTCGTAGGAGTGGAGGACGTTAGAACATATTATTTAATATGAATACCGATAAAATTGAACATAATTATAATAGCTTGGACACTATCTTTTGAATCTAAAATTGCTATAAAGATAAAAATAAAAATTGCTACATAACTTAATAGTGTGCTATAGCGATATATGTTTATAAGCAATATTAACTTTGCGCTTGCATTTTGAGCTAATTCGTCATCAAAAGTAAGTTTCAATGTCCTCCACGTTGTCATTCTGTTTAAAAACCATAAATCACCAATATTGTATTCGGACAATAACTCAGGATAATCCTTTTGCAAAGCACTCATTAAAAGATAGTCTAATGGATATTGTAAAGTAAAAAAAATGAATAGAAATATAAAATATAGTATAAAAAAATATTGAAATAACATTCTATTCTATAGTTACAGATAAATAATACTATGTCAACTGCTATTATCAATAAGCTCGCAGGAGTGGAAGGTGGCAGAACCTACTATTTAATTATTTGACATATATACGGAAATTCTGAGACTATAAATAAATGACATATGTAATCATAACAATATTGTCAGATATCGCTTTAGTAGTAATTGTTAGTCTATTGTTTTTAGGTATTTATTTTTTACGAAATAAAAAACAGAAAAAAATACGTTTTATCAAACAAACTTTTAAACCGTGGATTGCATTACTTACATTTTGCGTAGCAGCCTTACTAGCAATGCAGATGTTTCATTATTTAGTGACAGGAAGCAATAATTTTTCAGGTCCAATTCCCTTTATTCCATATCCGTATTAAGACACTTTTATTAGAAAGTTCGATTCCTAGTCTCCTCCAACGAGGCTAAAAAGGACTATTTAGAGGCTGGGTAGTTGCTTCCCAAAACCTAATCTTATTATACCGATAAATTACGCACAAATTATTAGCGTTTTCCAGAATTTATGCGTCTTTGGGGAGTTTAGACAAAGGAGGGAGGAAATAAAGAAGTTACAATCATCCAAATCCTTCGCAATTTAGAGTTTTCTATTTGAAGTTTTTCCAAACCGGTCTTATCGCTAAATATAAAATCCCAAACATAACAATATTGACCACTAAAACCATTAACATACTGACAAGTATTTGGCCTACATTAGATATAAGATAAAATTCATTGATAGCTGTTACAAACATTATTACAATTGCTGAGGACAGTAAAAGCCAAACTCCTATCTTTCTCCATCTGAGTAGCTGGACTACTGCCCATATTTGCACAAAACCAGCCACAATCCCAATAAGACTAACATAGTTTTTAGTAAGACGTATCATAGGAAGGTATGTGAGAGAATCAACCGTGAGTGCAATAGAGAATAGAAGCATTACATTGAGCCATATTGTTAAAAATGTTGGCCTTTTCATTTTTCTATTTATTTCACTTCTTACTTAATCCAGCATAATATCCAGCAAAAAACAGGAGTATACCCATTAGGATTAGTGGTAAAACTATAAAAATTGCTTTTATTGAAGGCGTTGCAGCAATGGGCGCAGTGGAAGCTGCTGAGACGCAAGCTAAAATAGTTAGGATGATTGATTTTTGCTTATTGTCCATAAGTTATCTTTTGTTACCAGTTTACCTAATTATAAAACTTATTTGTAAGAAGTGGAAGTTATAATAACCAGAGCTTATGGGGTCTGTTAGGTCATTAATCTAACCTTGCTCGCAGGAGTGGAGGACGTTAGAACAAATTGTTTGACTTTTTAATATATTATAAACTAGGATTGAACTATGGAAGAGCAACCAATTCCCGAAGAAGCAATACAAAGCGAGTATAAAATTATTCCCATAGTTGAGAAAAGAGAACTGTTTAAAAGAAGAGGGTTGGAGTTAGTTCAGGCTTCTGAAGATGTTAATACTATTTTTTTCCTTGATAAAAGCGCTAGACCGCTTGCTTATTTTTACAGAAAGTTATTCACAGTTATAAATCCAACTAAACCTCTGCCAAAGATAAGATTTTTAAATATTGGGCATGAGAAAACCAGAATATTTCAAACTGATAGTAAAACGAAAATTGATACTAACTCTTTAATTCAATCCATACAAACAAGAACTGATTTGGATAAGCATTTTGGTACGGATAACATAGATCAATTAATTAAGATACTTAATATTTCACGGACACCAACAAAAAGACTAGTGGTGGATGATTTAGTTTTCTCGGGTGGCACACAAAAACTAACTAAAAAAATTCTTGATGTAGTAGATCCGGTTAATTCCTATCCCTTTTTTATATTTATTGACTCTCCTGAAGATAAATTACTGATGTTTCCAAATGGAAAAAGTCATTATGCGTTTCTACCTTGGCAAGGCGATCCTGGAATTGTTGAAGATGAAGTTGGAAACGATGATAAGTATAATTTTGACCCTTCATTTACTACGCGTTCAACTACACAATCTGAAAAAGAAAGTATTCCTGATACATTCGGTTTTATGGGCATGAGCAAATATGAATTTTCCCTTCAGATTAGAAATGAATTAATTATGTTAGCAGATGAAGTAGTAATTAATAAGTAAAACTAAATAAAGCGTATTTATTTAAATACATATATTACAATATGCTTTTGAGATCGCAGAGTGGAGAATGTTTTAACCTGGCTATATAACTAAAGTTTAACTGAATTTAATATTGCATTAAACAATTGAGTTTCTGCATTCCCTGTAACTTCTGATAAATCGTCAAATTGAACTAAACCATTTGGGATAAGTACAGTCCAAGGATCATTAGATTTACCATCTACTCTAGTATCTACTAGTAAAGAGTATGCAGTTTTTCCACCTATTGTAGTAGTATCAATTTCAAGAAGTTTACCTGGATTATCTTTAATATGTAAATCATTTCCACTTAATGCATCAATTACAGTTGATTGTGCAGATATAGGTTCTCCACCCAAATATCCCCCATTTGCATTAAATTCTATGTCAATTGCATAATAATTTGGGTAACCATTTACTCCAGGGGAATGTGGATAATTACTCAGCACAAATTCTTCGTGATCATCTTTTTCACCACACGTATCACCATTATCAACTACATACCATTGAGATGGATATTTGACCGAAAATTTATACGATCCCTGGAATGAACATGAAAATGTCTTCCATCCATTTGTATCAACACTGGAAATGATTTGTTTTGTAACTGTTGGCACATTCGGTACGAAATTAAGTACTGGAGTAGGTGTTGGAAGTATTGATTCAGTTACATTGTATCCTTGCCTTTTAAAAGCAGGAGTAATAGATGCGTGTACTGGCTTTATAGATATGCTTGATGAAGACTGACTTATTCCTAAAAGATATCCAATTGCACTAAAAATTGAAGCAGTTATAAGGACTACCAGTAAAACTAACAAAACTCTTTTAAAATTAAAATGTTTTGAAATAAACTTAGGTTCGACAACTTTATCTTTTTTAACATCTGACTCCATATACTAACTATCACATACATAAATAACCATGTCAATATTTACCTATAGAGCTCCCTCTGGTTAACTATATCAGTGAGTTTTATTTGGCTAATTGAAGCTCGCAGGAGTGGAGGAAGTTAGAACGTTATTTATTGTCTAAAACTACGTCCGCTAACTTATGTGGATTATTCTTTTCATAAAACTGAATGTCATTTTCTTTCCATAGTCCATCCCAAAGTTCATCATGAGGATTATTATATTCTTCTCTGTCTCTTTTTTTACCACGTCTGAATGCTTCTTCAGCTTCTGTATCAATCCAAATTGAATAGCTATAATATGGCATTAACGTTGGCTGAAGCAGCCCTACTCCTTCAATCACAAGGACTCCATTATGATTTAACGCTACTTCTGAAAGAATTACTCCATCTTCCCACCTACTTGGTATAAAGGTAACTGGATTTTTACCTTCCTTAAATGGTTTAATCACATCCGATATTAGTCTATTAAAATCCATTACTTCCCAGTTAGAATATTCTTTTGGCTTGTCTTTTCTGATAAATGAATCTATGCACACGACTGGGGCATCAAGAAGTTTACCTATTTGATTAGCAGCTGAAGACTTACCAGCTCCTCCAAATCCTGATATTGCAATAATTGCTGGACTATTTAAGGCTTTTAGTTTGTCAATTATCTGTGGCTGTATTATCACTTTTGTAGTATACCAAACTTAGGTTCGAATCCTAATCTCCTCTAACAAGGCTAAAAATGACTATTTTGAGGCTAGGTAGTTGCTCGCAGGAGTGGAGGACGTTAGAACCTTATTTATCTTGGGTTGAGAGAGATATATTTCCACAGGTAGGACAATGATAGGCAAAAACTCTTTTTGCAGATCCCAATGCTATTCCAGTTGCAAATTTTCCTAATTCAGAGAGTTTATTCCAATGAGTACCTTGTTCAACTAAAGAGCCTTTTTCCATAGGGGATTGATCATTTGTGCAATTCATATCTATTGTCTATTTTTCTTATTTAATTTAAAGTAGTAGTTTATTGAATAAAGTCCTGCGATAAGAAATACTACAGATGTGAATAAAAGTCCCTGACTATGGGTATTTTGAAAATATGAATAAATCATTCCAACAAAAGATGCAAGTAGAATTATTCCCAGTATTTAGAAGACCCATTCCATTGCTTTCAGCATGTTTATGATTGCATATCTTTGATTGACTTGTCAATAGTTCAGCTCGCAGGGGTGGAGGGAGTTAAAACTTAACTATTCAGATACATACTTTTCAACTAACTGTTTTACTTGTTCCAAATCTAATTCTCTTAGTCCGTATTTTTCTCTTCTTATTTTTATTTGCTCTTTTACTTCTTCATTTCCCTGCGTTCGACTTAGAGAGCGTCTAATTTCAATTCCTTTTAAATATACTTTGATGACACTTGCAGCATCAAAGCTACTTGGACTATTTGCTAAAATATCTAAAATTGCTTCATCGCTTGCACGACTTAACATTGATAAACTTCTTGCAGGATTATTGTCATTAAATCGGTCATAAGCGTCTAATATTTCTCCAGAAGAAAGACCAATGTAAGCAACTGCATATACATTATGACCAGCTGAAATAGGTAAAAGTTTTTCTTTTACTATATTGGAGCCCACTGAGCCTAATCTAATACCTTCAGCTTCTGAAGCTAAGCTTGGTAACAACTGCCAGAGTGGAGTTTGTGATCGTACAAATTCCCTTGTTGTTTCGGCTAATTGTGCTTGCTCTGCTTTTAATTTACCTAAGAATTCATCTCTTTGCTCAGGTTGAAATGATTCAAATCTTCTAGTTGTTTCTAATTGTACAGCCATGGATTAGCTATATTAACCCCTTCCGACTTAAAAGTCAAGATATTAACATCAATAAAAGCTCGCAGCAGTGGAGGAAGTTAGAACCTGGCATCTACTTAATATCTAAAATATAAAAAGAGCCTCCATTGTTATTAAAACCCTCATCAGCAAGTGCTTTTATTTGATAGATATTTTGTGAGTTAGGAAAAGTCATCACTTTTTTAACTCCATTTTGCATAGCTAGCTCTACTCTCCTTCTGACAAGTTCTCTATATATACCTTTTCCTCTATTTCCTTCCTTAACTGCCGACACATCAAAATTTGCCGTACTTGAATGCAGGCCGCTTACCGAACCAAAGCCTACTACTTCATCAGAGTGATTTGTTACCACAATAACAGCAGTATCAGGTTCTTCAATTATATCCTTTAATTCTTGAAGTTCATCTTTGTCGTCAAGACCTTCATAAATAAGCATGTTTAATTTAGCAACGTCCCTAGTGTAAGAACCTAAATCTATTCTACCTTCTGAATCAGAGTAAAATGTTTTAAAATTAAAAGTGCTTGATGCAGTATTTTCTCTATTATGTATTATTGGTTGTTGTGGAGATTCAGCGCTATCTTCCATGCTACAATTATACCAGACCTGAAATTTAGATTGTAAAATGAAGATAAATTGGCTATTCCTACCAAGCTCGCAGGAGTGGCAGACATTAGAAGCTATTTTTACGAATACGCCTTTCGCGAATCATAAGCTATTGCAACTATTTCTCTTTCTTCATTAGTGTATTGTGATGCAACTTCTATATTAGCTAAGGTGGAGTTTCCATATGCTTCATATAAAGACTGAGGTAGTTTATTGCGATTAGGAAGACTTGATGCATTATTAATCTGTTCTTGACTTAAACCTGGAATTGACTTATAAACATCAAAAGTAGCTTGTGTAGTAAATAATGAATAATCATCTAGTAAGCCTCCTTCTATAGCTCTTTTCTGAAGAGGAAGCTCTATACCTATTGGTGCGTTAGTCCCAAAAGCATCAAACTGCTTCATAAGTATTGGATTTCCTGGATCAATTCCATATAATTTTTTATAGCTTGGTTTCCTATGCGTATTCGCATACCAATCATATCCTCCACCATAATTAAACGATTCTGTGGCTATTACTCTTGCATCATCAGTGTTTTCCTTTAAATATTCACCTATAGAACAAATACTCGCACCATTACCCATAGAGCCTACGAATGTAAAAGCCTTGCCTTGTAATTTTGCTGCCAACTGACGACCCAAATCAGCCATTGCTTTTACAGTTATATCTGCAGAGCTAATTGGATGATTAGGTGTGATATATATTTTTTGACCCAAAGCTATCCTTCTTCGGTTTTGCATGATTAAAGATTGAAGCTGTTTAGGCATGCCTTCAGCGTATTCTTCTTTTGGAGTTCTTAGAATTTTAACTGGTCTTCCGTTTGGATGCCTATACCTACTCTCAGGCAAACCTTCAGGCATAACTACAATATGCTCATATCCTAACATCTCAGCCGCATCGCTAAAAGCTACCCAACTATTACCTGTGCTAGGCTCAACTAGAATCGTTGTGTCAGGATTGATATCAACATACTTATCTTTAACTGAAAATCCTACTTCTTCTAAGTGATGAATAATAGGCACAAACACATTTCTAACACCATAGTGACAACCTGGGATATTGGAGGCATCAAGCATAGTTATATTTCCTAGATTATTAGGCAAACCTTCAAATCTATCTTTTAAACGATAAATGCTAACTTCATGTCTAAGTTCACGCTCAGCCTGCTGAAACAGACTATCTCTTTTTTGATTAAGAAAAATACCTTCTAAAGGTTGACCTTCTATCATAAATAGAATTATCTATAAATTTGATACTTTAGCAAAAAAATGCTAAACTACCCTTCTTATGGCTATGAGTCCGCAAGCTCAAGAAATATATAAGGTGCTACTCAAAACATCTAGGCCGCTTTACGCAAGAGAGCTAGCAATACAGCTTAAGCTGATACCTACCGTGGTATATAGGCTGACTGAGGAACTCTTAAATTTAGGTTTAATTGCCAAGTCTTCTAGCTATCCTTCTCAATTTATGGCTAAGCCGATTAATGACGGATTATCGCTTTTTCTCTTACATCAAAATAAATGGTTTTCAAAGGAATTTAGAGAAAATTTAGGTACAGTTCCTAATAATGAGATATCTAAGATTGATCCATTGTCCTTTAATTTTATTCAAAGCCGTGATGAGTTAATGAAAATCTCAGCAATAGAAGCAGATAAAACAGTAAAATCAATAGATTTACTTCGTTCTGGACATGAAATTCCTCCTGAAACAATGTTGTCTATTATTGAGGCGAAAAAGAGAGGCATTATTACTAGAATGCTAATACAGGATTACTCAGGCGAAAATGCTGATCAGGTTGCTAACTGGAAGCAAAATGGAATTTTAGTTAAAAAATCAGCCTTGAAACATATAAGACTTATGATTTATGACTCTGAAGCCATATATTTTATGTCATATAAGCATTCTGAATCCGAAAAAGATATGGGTATAAAGATTACCTATCCCCCATTTGCTGCAATACTTTCTCAATTATTTGAAGAATGGTGGAAAGAAGCAGAAACTATTTAATCAATAAATAGATTGTAAAATGAGGCTAAATTTACAATCCTATCAAACTCGCAGTGTGGAGGATTATAGAGCTTGGAAAATTAAGTAGTTATTAACTTTTAAATGGTGTGATTCAATTTAGAACCTGAGAACTAAGTTGTTATCTGATTTCATAACTTAGAGTCACATCAACTTGTACTTCATTTGATCCCGGTTCAAGTTTAGTAACAGGAGCGCTCCCTATATTAGCATTTTCTGCGTTAAGTGGCATAATACGAGGAGTACCTCCAAAATTTTCACTATAATTAACAATATTACCTAAGGAAAATCCCGCTATACTTGCGGCATCCTCTGCTTTTTTCTTCGCCTGTGCAACTGCAATCTTTCTTGCTTGGTTTTCCGCAACCGTTGTATCACTATTTGTAAAACCAAGATTATCTACATTTGTTGCTCCAGCTGCTGTTGCGGCATCAATACTGCTGTTTATTTTGGTAATATCACGGACTTTGATGGTAAGCGTTGTCGTGGCACTGTATCCGTTTATATTTTGGCTGCCTAGTGAATAATCATATATAGGAGTAACACTATATTGTGCAGTTTGTATATCTTTTGGGTCAATTCCCAATGATTTTTCGGAGGAGGAGACTTTGTTTATAATCGTGTTCATCTGAGTTTGTACTTGTTGTACGCTTGCTCCATTTGCCATGACTCCTGCAGAAATATTTGCCCCATCTGGTTGTATAGTTACTTTTCCCTCTCCGCTTACATCAAAAGTTGTTGATTTAGATGTAGTCACTGAATTAACTGAAAACGGAAGCGGACCAGCAATTTTTATATAGACAAAAAGTGAAACGAAAAAGATGAGTAAAGTAAATGTAACTAAGTAAAGTTGTTTGAGCATTATCTGTTAGTATAACATACTAAACTAAACTTTAAGAAGTTTCTAGAAGGTTCAAATATTTCATTTAGATTAATACAAAGGGCTTATCTTGATGTTACATTATCGTGCCGCAGGAGTGGAGGATGTTAGAACCTATCTATATTTCTAATCTTCTTTACAATTTCCTCAGTTATAGTTGTCATATGGTTATTAAAATCTTTTGAATTAACTTCATAATATGGATAGCCAAACTTATTGGCTTCATTTTGGAAGATTTTACTGAATTCAGCACTAAATTTAATTACTTTTTCAAATGCTTCCTTACTTGTCTTTCCTAACCAATCGCCATTAACTCTATGGTCCCATGAAAATTTAAAAAATGTGTCAAAATTAGTATTTCCAACAGCTATAAAGATAATATTATTTTCCTTGATAAATTCTGAGGTATAATATCGAGGTAAAAGTGCTACCCCTTCTATGATGTAATGCTCTTTACTCCAACTGAAATATCCTACTATACCCTTAACAAGTCTTGCTACTTCTTCAGATTCCTTATTTTGAAAATCAATAATATCTTCTACCTTTGTATTATTGAAAAATTCTTCTTGGTTATCTCCTTCACCTAGGGGTTCTGATTTAAATAAATTGTCGGTTTTGGGTATTGCAGGAAGTTCTCTAGCTGCTTGACGGAGTGCGTCAGTAGAAATATATGGAATTCCAAGTTTTTTACTTAAATTTCTTGTTAAAACTCCTTTGCCTACTCTAGGTGGTCCACCAATAAAAAGAATCATTAAAAGATTATATCAAATCAATAATTTGGGTTGTTAAACGAAGCTAAACTAATCATCCTACCCAGCTCCCCGAGCCTTATCTTATTATAACCGTAGATTTGACCTCAATTATCCTTGTGTTCCAGGATTTACGCTACTTTGGAGAACTTAGACAGAGGTGGGAGGAGATAAAGAAGATGCAAGTTAAAACTTTATTGTTTGCATATTGGTGCGATTCGTTTGAGAACCCACTAAGTTAAAACATTTATCTCTCGGGTTCTAATTCAAACCATTGCATAAGTTTTCCTTTTTTAAAGCCTACTTTTTCTTGAAGGTTCATAGATGCTTGATTATCATGTTGAGTAACGGAATAGATATAAGTTGCCCCTTTTTGAGTTAATTGAAGTATAGCTTCTTCCTCAAGTGCTTCTGCTACCCCATTTCGTCTAAATTCTGGTTTAGTAAATACGTCATGAATTGCACCTAATTTTGTTGGCACATGGTATTTTGCTAGTAAAAATCCTCCTATTTGTCCATTCACTTCAGCTATCAGTAAGACATCATCTACTCCCAGAGTAACCCATCTTTCAAGTTCATCTCTTTCCCAAAATGTTGCTGCATCTCCTGCTGAAAACTCTGGAGTTGATGAGCCAATAATATAGACTTCATTAACATCATCCAGGGTCATAGGACGAATAGCTGGAGATATTCTTTCATTTGCACTAGATTGCTCTACCATGAATTAATTATATCATGAGGTATTTTGAAGCTCGCAGGAGTGGAGGACGTTAGAACCTACTTGGCATTATAAAACTTCAGGCAACTCTTTTTACAACGAACTTGTAGGTCAAATAGGTGGATATTAATGCAATAAGTAGTGAATATATTGTTCCTAAAAGTAAGCCGTATTCAGGATAAAGAAATCTAACTGCTGTTGCATATACAGCTACATTTACAGGGCCTGAAATCATTAATATTTTCATTACTGATCTAGAAAACTCAATTCCTTGAGCTCTATTTGTGATTATCATAGTTGAGATCATTGCTGCTGGGAAAGAAGCACCTATGCCACCAAAAAGTGGCCCTCCTATTTTTGCAAATATAACTACTAAAGTAACTATTGTTCCACTAAAGACACCTCTAAATATAATGTTTGCTAGTGAAAACTTATACTTTTTGTTATAGATAGTTTTTGTCTTAATAACATGTTCAACTAAGAAGTAACTAAGAACCATAAGTATTAATAAGGCTGCTAATGATAGACTAAAGTTGTTAAACTTAATAAACACAAGAATACTAACTAAGACAAACCACACTAGTAAGGCAGATAAAAATCCTACAAGGAAACTATATTTTGATAAATAGACATAAATAACAATAAATAATGCATCAATTCCCATAATAATTGGAATTACAGTAGTTGATTGAGAAGAAATTAAAGGAGATTGGGTAATTCCAATAAAAAGTAGTGAGATTAAAACTGTATTTGGTATTCCTCCTATGAATCCGACTATTTTAGGACTTACTTTTTCGGCAAGTATTGTATTAGCAGTTATAAAAATACTTGCAACTATAAAGGTTAACAGTAGTTTTACCAAGAATATATCAAGCATAATGATATGGATTTAGTATACCAGAAGCAAAGTTAATGAGATTAAGACGAGCTCGCAGGAGTGGAGTACTTTAGAACTTATCTTTATTTTAGAATTTGAATATGGTAATTAGGGGTTAGTATTTGGAATTGGAGAAATTTGTGGATTAACCGTACAATCAGGAATTAGTTCTTTAGTATAAAAATATTTATTTACCGTAGCACAAGTTGGTGTTCCCTGAGCAGTAAATGCTTCAACCCAAGATCCATTTACCTTTGCGTAGAATCCTATCCATCCAGTTCCACAACCTTCCTGTGTCTCAGCAAAACTATCTCTAATTATTTTAGAATTATCTACGGATATTTCTTCAATATCGCAACTAGCTTGTTTTTGTTTATAGAAAGCTGTAATATAAGTTGCAAAATCTTGAGGAGTTGAGCTATCTATGCCAGATAAACCTGAGGTTTCAGCAGGGGTTTGCGATGGTGAAACGCTAGGTGTTATTGATATAAAAGTTGGAGAAGGTTTAATTGGTTGAGATTTTGTAAAAGTATACTGTATGTCTGAGGACTGAGAACTTGAATATTTCCCTATGAAATACCCTATTGTTCCAAATAGAAACGCTGAAATAAGAGTAATCAATAATATTAGTAAGATTCGAGTAAATGAAAAATGTTTTGAAAGAAATTGTGGCTCATTAATTGGTGGTGTTTTTTGATTTACTGACTGAGAAGGTTGAGCAGTATTTGGATCCATACCAATACTATTTCACAATTGGTTATTTTAATCAAGATGGAGCTCGCAGGAGTGGAGGATGTTGGAACCTACTTGACCATATCTAGTTGCTAAACTATAGTTTAAATATGACTCTACCTAAAAATCTAACAACTATTACTCCTCTATCTAAAACTTTAGCCATAATCTTGTTTATTGTTTTTCCATTAGTAGGATTTTTAATCGGCATGAAATATCAACAGCTTAATACCTTAAATCCTACAACATTAAGTAATATAACCAATATAAAATCAAATCCTATTAACAAAACAGCAAGTATCACACCAACACCACTAATTACAATTGATGAAAGCACGGGTTGGAATATCTATGCTGCAAATGATGAGTTTAAATATCAAATCGAATATTCTCCAAACCTTTATGTAATAAAAAGAGATTTTCCTGGCACCATGTTTTTTACAATCAAACTGGCAAATTCTGATAATTATTATAAAAGTCCTTATTTTTTTACAACCATAGAATGGGATCCTGAACAATGTAAAGCCGAATGCGATAATATAGTAAATTCTTCAACTATTAACCTTAATGGATACCAAATGAGAAAATTAACAGGATTTGTTGCAGGAGATGGAAGTAGTCAAAACGGTCAAAAATTTATTTACTATGTAGTTAAACCAACAACATACTCTTCTGATGGGAATGCATCTGCTGTAATTATAGGTTACGAAAACTTAACTGCAAATTCTAGTGATATTCCTAACTACGAACAAACTCTTTATCAAATGGCTAATACATTTAGATTCATTAAATGAGGCTCACAGGAGTGGAGAAATGTTAGAACTTACTTTTGTTGAGTACCGAAGCCAATTGGATCTCCTTGCTTTTGCCAACCAACAACTGTATAACTTGAAAGATAGTGACCCTGCTCATCCATCCATGACAGTCCTTCCGACCTATACTGAGTAGAGAAATCTACATAACCTACTACTCTAACACCATTTCTGAGTATAAGATTAAATGGTTCTAGACTTAAGGGGCTTGTTTTAGGAAAGCCTTCATTAAATGGAAAGCCTTTCTCGATAAAATCTTCGGAATCTTGGTATTTGTGCCAACTAGGACTTTGCTTACCTTGTATAACTGCCTCTACATTAGGGTCATCAAGTGGATGCTGTTCTTTTCCCATAATTGAGCATTATATCATATGAGGCTAAGCTGCTCGCAGGAGTTGGGGATGTTAGAACAATTCCGTTAATGTAGGCTAATTATATACCTAATGATTCTATTCCCGATTTTGACTAGCACTAAAAATACATATAGCTCTTCTGTATCGTCTATTAATTCTCTCATTGTTTGCAGCATAAACTAATTGGTATGCTGAAATTGGCATTGCAGAACCTAGCGTAAGGGTTGACAAACCTAAGCCTATCAAATTTCCAACATGGATTTTTGTTGGTTTTTCCAACTTAAGCGGGTTCTCTTTACTAACTAATAAAGGATTTTGTTCCTTATGAATTACTTCAATTCCGCTATCTTTTGCCTCTTTAATACTGTTTAAAGCCCTATAGGTACTTAATCTATCGGCGATAGTACTTAATATATAAACAGATGCACCTGCAAGTCGTGTTAATGATGAATAATTGTGTATAAATGCAATATAAGCTATATTACTTGAAACAAGAGCGCTATTGAAGAGTAAACCATTTCCAAATACTTGATTTTCATACCATCTTTTTGGTTTTTCTTCGTACGCTTGATCTAACGGGTTTTGGGTTGGTATTTCTTTTGACATTTGGTTGCTATTATACCAGAAGGTTCTAATCTAGTCTCCTCCAACGAGGCTAAAAATGACTGTTTTGAGGCTAGATAGTTGCTCGCAGGAGTGGAGGGTGTTAATACATATTATGCTACAATACTTTTATGACTGATTCAGGCATGGAATTTGACTCACAAGGTCCCATTGAAATAGTCCAACATTTAAATCATTCGTTTGAAAGCGGTGACAGACAATGGCATATGGGATTATCACCTCTTGCCATAGATTATGGCATAACTACTCATTTGGCTTCTGTAGATCATGGCCAAACTCAGGAAGATATTTTATGGCTAGATTGGCATGATATGTTAAGTAAGCCTCAGCTTGCAAGACTACATATTATGGGTGGAGAAAATGAAGATGCAAAACTAGGAGAAACCAGGAAAAAGATAGAAGATATTGCAGCTGGTATACTTGCCTATGATTCTTTAATGGTAAACACAAGTTCAGCCGTAAGTTTGGATGAAGCCAGAGAAGTTTTAATGCAGAATAAATTGCCAAGATTAAAAACCTCAGAACTCAACACTAGTTACGATGTATGGATTAGTAGATTTAGAGCAATGGGTTTCCCTGAATTAACTAATGTTTCGACTACTTTTCATGTACCTTGGGCTAAATTAGTTGAAATAGCTAAGATTGGTAAGTTTAGATAATACTAAGCTCCCCTTGGTTAACTATGTAAGTGAGTTTTTTTTGATTTGTTGAGTTTGCAGGAGTGGAGGACGTTAGAACCCGCTACATGTCATATCCTCTAACATAACCATAAGAAGGGGTATCTATTTGTAAAACTTCTCCTTCTGACCCAATAAGCTGGAATCTAGCTTTATGACCATCATCTATAAGCTCTGGTAATCCTTTTAGCTTAAAACCTCTAAATTGGTCTGTAATATCTATATATGATTCTGCAGAAGCATCAGGTTTTCCATCAAATTCAGGTGATCTTAAACTAAGCACATGCCACCCAAATCTTAAATCTAACATTTCAATAGGATTATGATCAGCATCAGTTATTGATTTACTATTGGGCCCGTTATACCTAGCTTTTACTAAATCCTCTCGAGTCATCTGGTCAAAATCAAACTTAGCTTCATAACTTAACTCAGCAGGATCATAAGGTTTTCGAGTAGGTTTAACTTGCTCTCTTTCTGAATCCATGAGGTGTATTATATCAGAAGTTTCTAATCCTAGTCTCCTCCAGAGATGCTAAAAAAGACTATTTTGAGGCTGAGTAGTTGCTCGCAGGAAAGGAGGACGTTAGAACCTATTACTTGATTGTTTAATAAGAAGTTATATAATAGAGTTTATGAGCAGAATAGTTGAAGCAATAGCAAATAGATTTGATGCTTTAACAATGAAGGGAACTAATGGTAGCATTCATACAAATAAAGGAGAAATAGGACAACTAGCAAGAACAAGCGTATTTAAGGGAACTGCAACAATATTAGTACGAGGACAAGAAGTAACATTACCTGCAAGACAAGTTGGAGAACTTGATACAATATTACCTAACATTGATGACATAATGACTTTACCAAGTGATATATTACCTAAATCTTTTCATAGAGATTTAGAAGTTCCCCCAAATGGTGCTCCCCCTCCTATTGCTCCTGGAGAAGATCAAGATTCACTAAAAGCTTATTTTAAAAGTAAATTAGCCCAATAATGAAGCTCGCAGGAGTGGAGTACGTTAGAATCTGTCAAATTAGTGACTAAAAATAAACGAAGTTGTTATAAGTGCAAAATTTTTAACTCCATCGGAACGAGGACTTTGTAATATTAATAGCGTTGATTTATTAAGTTTTACATTACAGTATATTTTAGTAGGAGATACGTCACATGCTGCTTCCTTGCCATTAATATTTATATAGTGAGGGAATTCTTGTAGTAAACTTTGTATGGTATCAGAATCAGGCACAACATTTAACATAAGCTGTTCAGTACCATTAATAGTTTCTGTAGTAACTATTTGAGGGTCAGTTTTAAGAAAAAAACTAACCTGTGGTCCATTTTCAGTTGTAGGATCATCAACTTTAATCCAATTATCTGGATATTTAAAACTAAAACCATTAGTTAAATCTGTATATGTTTGCCAGTTTGCTACGTTTAATTGTTTATTGTGAGATATATATACTGAAGTATCCATATTAACTCCCAGTTCTTCTCTGGCATGATGAACAAAAAGCAGAAAAAGAAAAGCTAAAATTAAAATAGGGATTAACCATTTAAGATTTTTGTGTTTATTAAATAGATCATAAGAGCCTTTTTTATTTGTACTTTTTGATTTAAACTTTGGCATTATTAATAATATGAATAACAATTGAAAGGTTGTCAACTAGATAAATTTGCTCGCAGGAGTGGAGGAAATTAGAACATATTACTTAACTAACATTATCTAAGTCTCCATTAATAAACTTGACTCCAAAAGCGAATAATTCTTCTGTAAATGATGCGTTATCTTCAATTGGGTTCAAAATATAAATATTTTTCTTAAAGTAAAATGCAATTGCTATTTCCATCAGTACATTTGTACCAATATATCCCTTAATTCCCTTTTTATCATTATTAATAACTAAAAGTGAATCAGATTTAGCAATCTTATCAAAATTACTATGAATAAATCCTCCTTTTTGTTTATGTGTAAAAACTCCTTTAAAGTGTGCAACCTCAAAATCATTATTTTTCTTCATTGTTTGAGCAGAATATGGAATATCTACTTTAAATCCTTTTAACTCCAATTGCTTTTCAATTTCAACTAGTTCTTTGTAGAAATCCATGCTTGAGGCAAGAAAAATTGTGTTTTTCATAAGACTAGTATATCAAACTAAGGTTCTTATTCTACTTTTCTCAAGCAATGCTAAAAAAGACTAATTTGAGGCTGGATAGTTGCTTGCTGGAGTGGAGGATGTTAGAACGTTTTATGCTTTTAATTTTCTCCAAAAAGCTCCAAGATCATTATTGTCCTGGGATCTTTGAATAGCAATCGCAATATTTCCTTCAGATACCCTTACATCTTCTATTCCTTCTTGCTCATGTATGAGATGTTCTCCCCAAATAGGTTCCAAATTCCATCTTTTACCGCTGTTATAGTGTTTAAACATTTCTCCTTGCTGTGCAATAATTGTTACAGTAGTACCTGTTTTTTCTCCTGCCTGGGTATAATCAATAAGCTCAGATTGAGGTATTTGACAAGATATAGCTTTTCTTGATATTAATAAATCCTCAAGGGTTGGTTCAACTTGAGGCTCATTGCCGGGTATAGGTTCAAATTCAGTCATGCGTGGATATTATCATATGTTATTAACTTTTACAAATATTTAAGCTCGCAGGCGTTGAGGACGTAAGAACCCAGATTCTGGGAATGATATACTTGTAGCTATGAACCAGAATTTTTTACACGACATAAAAAATCGTACTGGAGGACAAGAATGGTTAGATAATATACCAAATCTGTTAACATATTTTGAAAAAGATTGGAATTTAAAAATAGGAAAACCCTATGATTTGTCATACAACTATGTAGCTCCAGCAACTAGAAATACTGGAGATAAGTTAGTAATAAAAATAGATTTCCCAGGTAACGAGGGCTATTTATCAGAAGTTGCAGCATTAAAACTTTTTAATGGTGAAGGTAGCATAAATTTGATAAGTAGCAATGATGAAAATATGACAATGCTACTTGAACAAGCTGTACCTGGCAAAAGATTAAATAAACTTAGTGAGGATGAAACACAAACCAAAATCCTAGCTTCGATAATAAAAAGAATTAGTAGAAAAGTTCCAGAAAAACATGATTTTAAACTTGTATCAGAGCTTTCTAGTCATATACCTAAATATAAAAAAAGATTTTCTGGATCTAATAACCCACTCTCTCTATATTTACTAGATAAGACTGAATTTATGCTAAATGGTTTAATTAGCTCTACGTCAAATATAGTTGTTATGCATGGTGATTTACACCAGGGTAATATCTTATCATCTGATCGTGAAGGGTGGCTCGCAATTGATCCAAATGGAATTGTTGGAGATCCATGTTTTGAAACAGGAGCTATGATGCGAAATCCGTATCCTACTCTGGCAAAAAAAACAAACCTTAAAGAAATATTAATTAAACGTATAGAAATACTTGCTGATGAATTAAACTTTGAAAGAAATAGAATTTTACAATGGAGTTTTGTACAAACTATGTTATCAATTATTTATCGCATTGAAGATCATGGAGATACTGCATGGCATAGTCCTATGAAAGTAGCAGAAGTATTAGATGAAATAAAATATAATTGATTTGCTGCTCAAAGGAGTGGAGGTTGTTAGAATATATCTTTTTGCCTCTAAAGTGGTAAATTTAGTTCTGGAACTTACGAAATTAGAACCCTATTTTAATCAATAAGTAAGAATCCTTTTCTATTACAGGCAAATACTGCCATTCTTTCGGTTTGTCCATCGGTAACTAATTGATCTTCTCTAACACGTAGTATTGTCCTAAAGTCTAAAGCTTCTTCTACAGTTTGAAATGTTCCAAATATACACATACTTCCATTGCGTACGCCTAACGCACCTATAACTATATATGGATCATCTAAGCGCATGTTTGGGTTTTGCTCACCTTCCCCAACTTTTATAACTTGTTTTAATTTATCTTCAAGAGTAATTCCTTGCTTTAATGCTTCCTTATTTATGGCTACCTGTCTATTGAACTCAAATTCTGGATTCATAATTTGATAAATAAGTATAGCAGAAACAATGTTAACATCAAGATAGTTAATTAATTTATAAGTTTTGTATGAAAAAGCTCGCAGGAGTGGAGGAAGTTAGAACATGGTTATTCACTTAGTCTTGCCACATTTGAGGTTTTTTACCAGGAGTTGTTGTGTCGGTTGACCATTCTTGTTGTATTCCAAACATTATAAGTGGAAGATCAGATTCTCTAATTGCAAGTTTACGACTTATATCATCTATATCTTTCCAAATATTGTCAACATTAGCTGTTTTTACAAGTGGGTCGTCAGTTTTATCAGTCCGAACTTCTGCAATAAATCTTGGTCTATGAGGATGATATAGCCAAACTTCTGGAACTTGAGGAAAACCCACTTCATTTAAAGTTATAAAAACTCCATACTCTGTTCCATAATCACCTATAAGCTCTACTGGAATACCATCAATTTGCTCCTGTGAGCTTTCTATTTCTACAAGTCTTATCTCTCCTTTACCTAATTCCTCCACTTCAAACGGAACTACAAAGCCTACTTTACCTTCTCCTTCTTTTGGCCTTTGATTTGCCACTCTATATGGCTCTAAGTTCCCCAATTGAAGTCTCTCACCTAGGCCAATCCAGCCTGGAACAGATGCTTCACCTAGCTTTGCTTGGTATCTTGGGTCAATTGGTCTTGTAATTTCTACACTCATAATAGCGTTAGGATTATATGTATATTTTGATTTAAATGCAATATGAAATTTTAAACTAAGTCCATTCAAGTATCAAAACAGGGTACGAATCCTATTCTCCTCATGTGAGGCTAAAAAAGACTATTTTGAGGCTAAAGAGGTGCTCGCAAGAGTGGAGGATGTTAGAACCTTTAATCTCAGCTCTTGACATATAATCCTATATTTATTATTGTAGAGGTATAAGCGTATGGCTAAAAGTAAGAAGAATTCAAGTTTTCTTGGTTATTTAGTAATTGCAGCACTTGTTGTAGCGGTACCATTAACTGTGTGGGGAGTAAATATATCTCACCAAACACAACAAAATGCAGCAGGATTTGAACCAACAGTTATGCCAATATCTATAAATAGCAATAAAGAATCTCTTCCTCCTCTAGGCGAACCGATGGATTTTTCTAAAATAAGTGCAAGCACTCAATCTCAAACAAGTACTACTGGATATATTTATGACACTTATTTTTCAGCTTATACTCCAAATCCACCATCAAAATATTTTTTGAACCTTAACTATGTAGGAAATTATAGTCAAATAGATTTTGCGTTTAACTACAATAATAAAAACTCTACGGTTAAATTTGCTAATAGGCCAAATCCTTATACAGGACAACATAATTATCCTGGTCTTGTCTGTGATGGAAATAATTCAAATACTTCGACGATGGCAAGTTCAGGATGGACTGTAAAGGCATTAAGAAATGGGTATTACTATATTAATCATAATTCCGAAATAGTATTTTGGTGTGATTTAAATTTTTACTATCAAGAGGGGTATAAATTCTCAACACATCCTAGGATTAGAGGATTTTCAGATGGCCATTGGGAAGGCTATCAATAACTTCTTGAAAAATAAATTCCTCTAATTTAACACTAATATTGCTCGCAGGAGTGGAGGATGTTAGAACTTGTCTCATGGTATAATACTGCAATTATATGAGTCATGCTGAAACCCAATATTATAGATCTATCTATTCGCCAGACTTCTTTGAGGGACCTATTGATAAAATCGATTTGACATCTGGAACAAAAGAATTAGTTGATGAAGAAACTGCAAGGACCATAAGGATGTCTTATCATGTAGCCATAGATTATGTACATTATGGTAATGAGGTTGGAATAGAGGCTAAAGTTGTAGAAGAACGAGAAGTAGGAGAAGATCAAGAACCTATTAATCTAACTCAAGCTGGCTATATACTTAGTACCGATATTGGAAATGATTCACTTTCAGTCTTGGAGAGAAGCAGAAGGTTCGCCGATATAGCTGAAGAAAGACTAGGTAAAGCACCTCTGATAATATTACAAAAGACTGTGTAATAAGTATCCAAATAAAAGCTCGCAGGAGTAGAGGATGTTAGAAACATGACTAATTGTCTAAGTCTTTCCTATTAATAGCTACTTCCCAATTTTTTCCGAATTGTTCAGTTGCTTGATCGAATTGAGCTTTCAATGCTTTTTCTGCTTGATGTCTCGAAAAGAATTTACCACTTAATGCATGGCCAAAATAATAGTGCCATCCATATTTTTCTCCATGATAAATCCCACCAGTAACAGTAGTTTTTCTTTTGGTAATTTGCATACCTATATTATACCATCTACTTACTATGCGCTATAGATTTTTTTAATTTCATCATTTCCAATATACTTTTGATTTTTGAATTCTCCTGAAAATTCTTTTTTAGCTAGCCATAGAATAAAATCATAAAGATACCAAATTACTCCATTTTGTTCATTTTTTGGCGTTGGATCATGTAGATAACTATTTCTAACTTCAACTAAAAGATTTAAGCATTCTCCTGGATTAATCTTTTTACGATTAAAATATACATCTCTATCGTATGCTTTGGGAAAAGGATTTAACTGATAAGGTTTCAGTTTGATAAAATAATTATTTGTATTTGATTGAGTTAAAAGTTTCACTGACTCCTTAAATCCTATTAACATAGATGAGTAGATTATTGTAGGCATTGAAGAATTGGCATCATCTTTTACATATGAAATTTTATTAAGAGTATACCCTCTTTTAGAAATTATTAATTTAACTAAATGTTCTGCTGTGATACCAATTAAAGACATTAATTGTATGTGAAGTGCCCTTCCTTTAAAAAGTTTTTCAGACTTATTAGGATCAAACGCCGCAAAGTTATTATCACCTCTTCTTTTAATTTGACTCATTAAAATAAAATTTTCTTTAAGGTAAAAAATGTATGTTTCTTTTATTTGGTCAAATTTTATTGGCTTAATATCTGTAGACAAGAATTGCATGTTTGGATTATACCATTGTCAATAATAATTACTTATTCAATTCAATTCATTCACTAATATCAATATAGAAATATGCTAGAATCCACAATTGCCAGCGTCCTCGCCGCATGACTAATTATTATTTATTTTAGTTTCTGAATTTATACATTTGTGTAATTGCTGCATACCCTCCCTATATACCTGGATACTTGAGGACTCCCCACTATCTTGAGATCGACTTCTACGAACAGTTAGAAGTGGTCTATACCCCAATTTCTACGATTTGAATATAGAAGTGTAATTGATAAATTTTTGCCCCCATTTTTTCTTTTTTGGGAGATTGTGCAAGGGCGCTGAGAACAAGAAAATGAGAAAGTTATATATAAATAACTAAATTAAACTAGACAGATTTCCTTTTTTCAATTATTTGCAACAATGTGTTGGCAAAAAGTATTAAACTTACGACTATTATTGGATCATCATAGTTTACTGGTCGATGACTGCCTGGATTTTTAAATACACCAATCGAACCTGCAAATAACTCCATATATGCTACCTTTTCTCCTTTATCAGGGCTGATTTTATCAGTTAATTGACCACTTTCGGGATGGAATACTTCTCGTGCCAAATTAACACCAATATGAGTTGCATCTAATCCAGCAACGTTTCTCATCCTAACTTCAACTTCTTTAAATGCTGCAAATATCGCAGTATCAAAATCCCCGTCAATAAAGGATGGCCATACTTTTTTATTTAACTCCGTATCCAACACATTACGTGGTAATAGACTTATATGTGCATATTTTTTAAAATCATCAGAAGTTTGAATTGTTGTTCCTCGTCTGGAAATAAATAGCCATCCATTTGAACTTGAATCATTAGGATATGGACATAAAAAATTTTGCTGAATTAACCAACCCCATGCCTCTGCTAGTACTAACAATACCTGCTTGAGATGAGTACCAGCATAATCTCTAAGTAAAGAATTACCTTCATTTATGTGATGGCTAATATGAAGTTTATTACCTTGGTTATCATGAGATACAAAGTCATTGAGATAAAGTAGTAAATTAGGAGCTATGGATTCAGGTTCCAATTCAATTAATATTTCAGGAGGTGGTAGGAAATCTTTCCATGTTTTATTCATCTTTACTATCCCAATAAAACTTTTTTTGCTGTTTCACTTGCTACATCAACAAATATCTGTTTTAAAGCATCTCCTGCGCCACTGCCGATTTTAACTAATAATTTATTAAGTCGAGTTGCTCCTACTGTTGCTTGAGGTGTATCTTTTGTAATATCTGCAAGACTTTTTTCGATACTTGCTTGTTCTTCTTTGCCTAACTTTTGCCATTGTTCTTGAAGTTCAATTAGTTCTTTTGCAGCTTTCAACTTATTTTCAGTCCAGGGATAAGGTTTACCACAGTTATGACAATATGAAGGAGCTGGTTCAGTATAAAGCGCTGCGACTTTTGTTGAGTTATAATACCCAGGAATATCGGCATGACAATTAATGCATTGAGTTATAGTTAGCTCTCCGCATTCAGGACAATGTTTTTTATTATTTTGAGGAGATTCATTGTAACGGTCGTTAATTACATGTCCATTCAAGCAAACTTGATCTACGTCGTAATAAGCAACTTCTGATTCATCATCTTCCCACATACGTATATTATACAATATATGAGATCAATTTTTGGATTTTGAAGATTATAACCAACTAGCAACGCCACCATGTCCACTACATGTGCCCTGATGATGTTGTGAAAAAGAATAGGTTCCATCTGCGCATTGTGCTGTTGCACCAGCCGGTGCTTGTCCATTGTTTGAGTACGCTGGCGAGTGAACTTGATTGCCGCTTGAATTAGTGTAGTAATTGTTATTGCTTAATCCTGATGAACCCTGTGTTTGTGGAGTAACAACATTTGTTTGCTGTTGAGTAGTTGGCTGAATATATAATGTTGGTTTTACAATTTTAGTAGGAACTATTGTTGGAGTTGGTATTTTTGTAGGTTTTACAGTTGGAATTACTGTTGGTGATTCTGCAACTGAAGCTCCCTTTACTGCTGTAGTTGAAGGTTGGGGCGCTGTTGCACCTCCTAAAATTAAAAATAGAAAAGTAAGTCCACCAAATAATAATGCGGCATTTTTCCGTCTTGTAATCGAGATTTTAGAAAACAATGAGGGCTTTACCATACTGATTAGGAAAGCAACGATTGAGGCAAGAAACAAGAGAGCAAATAATCCTGACATATTTGTTTTTAAATAAGCTGATCAGTTGAATTATGTAACCATCAGTTGTTTATGACAAGAAAGTAAAGTTACCTAAAAACTAAAGTATTATTTCTAGCTAATTCTACTAATTGATTTATTTCGATAGCTGCAAGCAACTTTGTATTCCATTTTGATAAGTAGAAGTGCAATTGTTCAGACAAGACTCATTCTTTGTAGTTGCATCATTTAAGCATGAACTGTAAGAATCAGAATTTTGGTATACAGCATGGTATCCATATTCGTTTTGACATAAGCTTGTTTCGGTTGATTCCTCAGAAGAACAGCTACTATTACAAGTGTTTTCAATTTCTTGTTCTTGGTTCATGCAGTTATTATATGGATTCATATTGCTAACTGGGTAATTTGGTTGTTGAATAGATTGCTGCTGATGTGTTGAGGCATATGCTTGCTGCTCTTGAGTACATTTATTTTGATCTGTCATGACAACATTCTGATTACCGATTGTGCAACAACCAGAAAGCTTACATTGACTAGAAGACATACTTATTGTTCCGCAAGCATATAAATTACATTGTACGTTTGGGTCATTTGACTTAATTTCATAAGTTGGTACAGTTGAAGGCAACGGATTAATAGTAGGGTAGGCAAATTCTTTTGGGTTTATTCCTGCATTTGGAGTTGTCTTATTAGTTGAAATACCAAGAACTGCTTGAATCTTTGATTGATTGTTGTAAGCAAGAATCAGGATTGCAGCGAGGGCGCTGGCCGCTATGAGCTGGAATGAAGCTTGTTTAAAATTTAAATATTTCACAAAATAAGCTGCTGCCAGCAATGGGTTTCCCCAAATAGCACCCTTTCGGATACTAGCTTTCGGAGCATCTGACAACAGCTTACTGCTCCGAAAGACTTCTTATGCCATGCTCAGTATTTAAATACTTAAGTTTAGGCAAACCAAATTGTATTTGAATTGTACCGCTAAAGAGTAACTAAAATCAATAATAGTTATATAAGTTTTATATTTAATCTGTATTGGTATTCATAAATATAGCTATGTTTAATGTTATAATCTGGTAGAAAAGATCAATATAAAGATGAAAATAAAAATTTCTTCACTTAAGGATAAGAATGGAGAGAAAAAGAAATTCAAGAAACATGTAAAAAAGTTTATAACCATTTTATCAGATGATCCTTTTTTTGAAGAATTTGTTGTTGTTGCAAGAAAAAACACAGCTAAAGCTACTTCAATTGAGGCAAAAGACTTAATTGTAGAAGGTGCTTCGATTTTTCTTACTAAGATTTATAACTTACCCAGCCATTGGGCTTTTACTTTCAAGTATATAATAAAACATGGTGTTGCAATTCCATCTCCATTAACTAATGGACCAAAGGTAACTATTGGTCTAGAAACAAAAAATGAAACTGGAATAAAAGGCGATATAACAAAGAAAATTATTATCACAGTATCAGAGTATGTTTCTTTAAAAGAGTTAAGTAAAATTCTAGATAATTATAAATCTGAGCTGCAATACTTTTTTACCTTTCTTCCTAAAAATCGTGTACTTAAAACTAAGAATATCAGATTTAGAAGAAAACTTAATAACTTAAGACTACAAGGAGATTCTTTTAAGGACATAGCTGATAATCTTAGTACTGAAAGTGGGAAAACGCATAGTGAAAGTGATCTCAATAAGTATTTTCATAGATATCAGAAAAGTTTAAATAAAAAACTCACTAAAAACACTAAATTACAAGAAGAAATACTTACCGCTTTTAATAATTTTACCAATTTTGTAGCTACTCTTAAGCCCCAAGATATATCTGAGCTGCAAGAAGTCGATCTTTAGGACACATAAAAGCCCACATTAACTGTCTTTTCCCTTTTTCCTCTTTTAACTTACAATTTAAAAAATATGAAAACAGATAAAAATAACAAGAATATATATAAAACCTCTTCTCTTAACCTTTCGGCATTTTTGTATGCAAAAGGTGTGACATTGAAGGGTATAGAAAAAAGCGACTCAAGTAATAAATCTACCTTTATCTTTGCAGATGCCTCAACCTGTGAAGATTTAACCCAGATATTTAATTTTGCCCCTGATCAAGACGCAAGAACAATGGTTGATGCAAGAAAACTCTTAGAGGCAATAAAAAGCCTAAAAGATCGACTATACAACAACAATTAATATGAAAAATATAGAAATTAAACTTGAATTACTTTATGAAGGTAAACTTATAAATGCCTATATAACTATTGTACCTGATAAAGATCCAATAGTAGCGTTTGCAAAACTTGATTTTGGTATTTTAATAATAAAAGGTTGCGTAATAAAATATAAAGATTTTGGTAATGGCCGTGTCCTTGTCTTTGATCTCCCTGCATATAAAATTTCATTTAAATATATTAAAGCAGTTTATTTCCCCAACAAAGACTCATATAAAGTAATGACTTCAAAAATTACTGACGAAATAAAAGAAAAATTACTAGATATTAAAACTGGAGAGGAGGAAATAGATTATGATAATCTCCCCTTCTAATAAGTATATTAATAACCATTTAATAGTAACTTTAAATACTAACCTTTTATTAGATAGAAACAATAACAATATAGTTATTGTTAAATATATTCTTAACTATATAGGTAATTATTCAATAGGGATAAAAAATACACACAATCAGTTTTTTAATTTATTAACTCCGAAAATTTCAATTACCTATCACGAAAAAAGTGGAAAGAGACAAGTACGCCCAAGTCTTAGAAAAATCAAGAAAATCATAAATTCTAGCCTCAAATCAAAATCTAGATTTAATGTTTTAGTTACTTTCAAAGTTGTGTACGGAAAGTTTAATAAACCTAATGGAAAAACTGAAGTCATTGATAATCAGATAACAACAAAAAATCCTGAAGATCTGAAATGGGCATTCAAAACGTTTTTAGAAAAGGGTTTGTGGCTAAAAAAATAATTATGAAACTAAAAGATTCAACAATTGAAGAACTTGGTGTAATACTAAAAGAAGAATTTAGTATTTCATTAAAATCAAAAGAGTTAAAAGACTTTGCATATTTCCTTGTTTCCTTCTATGGAACTTTATTAAAGTTCGAAACTCCTCCTACCCCTAGTATTGACGACTTTAGCACGAAAGGAGAAAATAAAAATGGGAAATAATATGAAAATAAAGATTGTAATATTCTGTAGGGTTAGTTCTCGCGAACAGGAAGTTGATGGCTATTCACTCCCCGCTCAAGAAAAACTTCTCAATGAGTATGCTCTAAAGCAAGGATATAATCCTAAAGAAATTAAGTTATTTTCAATCTCAGAATCAGCAAGTGGCAAAAAGCAAAGAAATTTCTTTTTAAACATGCTTTCTTACGTTAAAGAACACAAAATAGAGATTCTACTGTGCGAAAAAGTTGATAGACTAACAAGAAATCTTAGAGATGCAACGGACATGAATGACTGGTTAAATGAAAACCCAAACCATCAAATTCATTTTGTAAAAGAAAATGTTGTTTTAAGTAGGGATTCTAAATCAAATGAAAAGTTTATATGGAATATTAAAGTATCAGTAGCACAATACTATATTGATAACCTTTCTGAAGAAGTCAAAAAGGGGCAGAAAGAAAAATTAGCACAAGGATGGCTACCTACAACCCCACCTGTAGGATACATTACAACTGGAGATAAAGGACATAAGATTCATGTTATTGATGAAGAGAAAGCTCCATTAGCTATAAAAATGTTTGAGTATTATGCCAGCGGAAATTACTCAGTAAAACAATTAACAGCAAAAATGGCAAAAGAAGGACTTCGCAATAGACACGGTCATAAAATAGTAATGAGCAGGATCCATGAATTACTGCAAAACCCTTTTTATATAGGCAAGAATAGATGGAATGGAATTATTACTCAAGGTGAACATGAATGTCTTATTGATAAAGATTTGTTTGAAAGAGTTCAAAGAAGATTGAAAGGTAAAGGAGGACCAGTATACAGCAAGCACTTCTTTTTGTTTAACAAACTTATTAAATGTGGGGAGTGTAGTGGCACAATTACTTGGGAAATACATAAAAACATCATTTATGGCCATTGTCACCACTTTAAGGCATGCTCACAGTCTACTTGGGCAAAAGAGTTTGATATCGAAATAGAGCTTGCACAGGTACTTGAAGAACTTGAAGTTAAGAATAAGCGTATTCAAACATGGATACACAAAGCCTTAAAGGAAGGACATGAAGATGAATCACATTACTATTCAACTGCTGTAAATGAGCTAACAAAGCAGCATGAAGTTGTTAAAACACGACTAGATAGGCTTTATGATGATAAGGTTGATGGAAAAATTTCCCAAGAATTTTATGACGCAAAGTTTAGAAAATATACTGATGAGAGAGAAGGAATCCTAGAAGAGCTAGGTAAACATGCTAATGCAGATACTAAATATCTTGAGAAGACGATTACTTTTTATGAACTATCACAAAGTGCTAAAGAACGATACCTATATACAAAAGGTATTGAAGAAAAAAGAGTTATGCTTAATGACATCTTTAAATCTTTAACTTTTAGAGACGGTAAGCTTTATTTCGAATTTACACCAGTGTTTACCATTCTGAAGAAACTTGCAGATATATCAAACAGGGATAAAACAATTGCCGATGTGGAACCAGTACTTTTGAATTTCGAACAGCGAGGAATTATTGACTTAAAGACCCAAACAGAGACTTTGCAGCTTGTTTGTCCTGATCTGCTCCGCGACTAGGATTCGAACCTAGAACCTTGAAATTAACAGTTTCCTGCTCTACCGTTGAGCTATCGCGGAATGTGAGAAAATTATAACATCAAATTAGCTATAAATCTACATTTAGAGTTAAAATTAAGGAAGTTGTAAAAAGTTTATCCAAGATAATCCTTGAGCTTATTACCCCTAGAAGGATGTCGAAGTTTTCGCAGTGCTTTAGCCTCAATTTGTCTTATGCGCTCTCTAGTAACAGCAAACATTCTACCTACTTCTTCGAGAGTCTTTGGTCTCCCATCTTTTAATCCAAATCTTTCTTCTAAAACTCTTCTTTCTCTGTCCGACAAGGTTTCCAATACTTGCTCAACCTGTTCCTTAAGTAATTCTCTTGAAGCCGAGTCAAATAATGTAGGCGCTGAAGAATCATGAATGAAATCTCCTAATCTACTGTCCTCTTCATCTCCCACCGGAGACTCTAAACTAGCAGGTTCTTGGGATATTTTGATTATCTCTAGAGCTTTATCGGGATCAATATTTAATACTTTTGCAACTTCTTCAGGCGTAGGCTCTCTTCCAAGTTCTTGCATTAATTTTCTAGAAGCTCTTAAAAAACGGTTGATATTTTCTACCATATGTACTGGAATACGTATGGTTCTTGCCTGATCTGCAATAGCACGAGTGATACTTTGACGAATCCACCAAGTGGCGTAGGTTGAAAATTTATATCCTCTTCTCCAATCATACTTTTCTACTGCTCGAATTAATCCTTGATTTCCTTCTTGAATTAAATCTAGCAAAGTTAAACCTCTTCCTACATATTTTTTAGCAATAGATACTACTAATCTAAGGTTAGAATTTATTAATATTTTTTTTGCTTCGTCATCTCCTTTTTCTACTCTTTTAGCTAGGGAGATTTCTTGATCAAAAGTTAACAGGGGTATCCTTCCGATTTCTTTTAAGTACATTCTGACCGGATCTGATACTGTGCCTTCGGTTAAAACAGTAAGAGCTTCTAATTCCTTTTCAAGTTGCTCAATGGGTTTTTGTTCTTCCTGACCTTGTGCAACAGTTTCGAATACATCGATATCTAATTTAAGAAGCTTTGAATATAACTCATCAAGTTCTAGAATATGCTCTTCTGGCTTTGAAAATATACCTAAAATTTCATCTTGCGTTATATATCCACGTTTTTTTGCAGAATGTATAATATCAGAAATTATTGGTGTGGGCTTGGACATGTATGTATTATACCAAAAATGAAGTTCAATTGGAAGCTAAACGAGAATATTTACTTTTTAACTCCTTATCGATTTGAATATATTCTTGTTGTAACTTATCTAAAAGATCACTATCTTTGCTCATACTAATCTGCTGACGCAAAAATAATTTTTTTAGTTCCATTGCCTTATTAAGACATTCATTTTCATATAATATATCGCTTTGGAATGTCGGAAGAGGTGCAATATAACAAATATCAAATAATTGTTTCATTTCTTCAGGTAGAGTATTTACAAATAGCTTTAGGTCTACATACTTAGTTTTAGTAAAATATTCATTTAGTAAGGAGTAAAATCGAGAATGCGATGCAATACTAAACTCATACCCCATAAGAATTGGCTCTAGTCTTATAAATAACTGACTAGGATTATTTCCTTGAACTAAAAGAGAAAATATGTATTCCTCGAGTAATTCTTCTCTTTTTCTTTTAGCAACAACCTTTGCATTAGAAGGTATTGATTTTTCTTCCTTTTTATATTTTGCCATTTCGCGATTTATACTTTCATATGAAGTATTTAGTGCTTCGCCCAATTTTCTAACAAAATGTTCTTTAACTATCTCGTTTCTTATTCCAGCAAAAAGAGGCAATACCATCTTAGTTATTGCTGATTTGCCCTGAGGGGTTTTGACATCATATTTTTGTATCGCTTGGTTGAGTAAATATTCATAGATATCTTCGTCGTGTTTTAGGGCATCTTTTACCTGGTATTCATCGGTTCTTACAGCCTCGTCTGGATCTTTTGCATTATCAAAAACCACTACGCTTGCTAATAACTCTTGTTTTTCGATAAGAGGTATACTTCTTAACATAGCTTGCTGTCCTGCTGAATCCTTATCTAATGAAAGAGTAATCTTTGAACAAAATCTTTTTAGCAATATTAATTGCGACTCTGTTAAAGCAGTACCTTTAATTCCTACCACATTCCCTATCCCATGTTGAAATAACGATAACACATCAAATTCACCTTCAACTAAAATTGCTTGATTTTTACTTTTTATCTCTTTCTTTGCAATGTTAATGCCAAATAATTGATTACTTTTATTATAAATAAGAGTATCTCTTGTGTTAAGATATTTTGGCATGGATTCGTTGGTTAGTCCTCTTGCAGAAAATCCTACTATATTATCTCTTGCATCAATTAATGGAAACATTAATCTACCAAAAAAGAAATCATAAACATCTCGACCTCTTCTATATGCAAGTCCAGCTTCAATTAGATCGATTTCGCTATATCCCTTTTTTCCGAGAAGAAATCGAGTCAAAGCGTTACCTGAAGATGGAGCAAATCCCAGCTTAAATGTTTCAATAATTTTAGGGTTTAAATTACGCGTATTGGTCAAATATGACAATGCTTCTTTTCCAATTTTATGTTTTGTTAGTAAATAGTGATAAAACTCTGCAGCCAAATAATTTAATCCATATAATATTTCTTTTTTAGTCGTAACGATATTAGATCTTTCACTTGATTTTAATTCTATACCAGCCTTTTTAGCTAAGAAACGAAGAGCTTCTGGAAATTCCATTTGTTCATATTCCATAAGAAAAGTAAATACATCTCCCCCCTTATTACAACCAAAACAATGCCATATTTGTCTTTCAGGAGACACTACAAATGAAGGTGACTTTTCGTGATGAAATGGACAAGTCGTCTTAAAATTTCGACCTGCTTGTTTTAATTCTAAGTATTCTGATAGCAGCGCTACAATATCAGTTTTTTCTCTAATTTGATCGACTTGATCCATATAGGAGCTATTGTAGCACAGGGTTCTTATGAAATATCAATTTGCATGGATTGATTAAAAATATACTAAAATTTATAATCAAATACATACCAAACATTAAATGCCTATTAATAAAATAGTTCTTTTCTAAATGAAATACATATTTTTATTACGATTTACCACAATAATTATTGCTTCTGGATTACTATTTGTAATATTTTTCCACCCAATTAACGCGCTTAATCAAGATTTGGGTAGACATTTATTACTGGGCAAAATAATATCCTCAAATGGAAGTGTCCCCAAAATAAATTTATTTTCTTATACATATCCTAACTACCCGTTTATAAATACTCATTGGCTATCGGAAGTATTTTACTATTTTATTACCTTATTCTTAGGTTTAAATGGACTTCTTTTATTTTCCACAATTACTGCTTGTATTGCATTTGGAATTATTTTTTATTTTTCGATTAAAAAATATAATCCGTTCATATGTTTATTAACTGCTTTTCTTTATCTCCAAATACTCCTTGAAAGAACGGATATACGTCCAGAAATTTTTAGTTTCTTATTTGTTTCGATTTTTATGATTATTCTATTTAAAAATCGAGAGAAGATGACGAATTGGATTTACCTACTACCTGTAATTGAATTTTTATGGACAAACATGCATATATACTATCCTGTTGGCATTGCTTTAGTATGTTTATTTCTCGCTGATGAAATAGTAACTAAAAAAATAATAATGTCGAAAAAAATTAAAAGACTACTGATTGTTGGGTCTTGCTGCATTATAGTTACTCTTTGTAATCCAAATGGCATATCTGGAGCACTATTTCCATTAAATGTATTTAACAATTATGGGTATTCTCTAGAAGAAAATCAAAACATTTTTTTCTTAGATTCTCTTTTTCACCTACAAACTGTGTTGTTTTTTAAATTAAGTGTGGCTTTTCTAATTTCATTACTACTTATCACTTGGAAAAAAACTAGAGCCATAGATTGGTTTTTGCTTATTTTATTTTCTATCGGAGCGGCAATGGCTATCCGCAATTTTCCTTTGTTCGTATTTACTACGTTTATATCTTTTTGCAGAGCTCTTGATATTTTATATGGAAATGTTAGCAATAAATATAGAAATAATATATATTTTTTGACGTTTATCGTACTACTCATCAGTATCCTCACGTATAGCACAATGCATACTAGTTTAGCTAAAAATGGTCTGGGCTTTGGGTCAATTAAAGGAGCTGCCGAAGGAGTAAGCTTTTATCAAGAAAACAAAATACAGGGGCCACTTTTAAATAATTTTGACATAGGAAGTTACTTAGAATATAGACTATATCCAAAGCAACGAGTATTTATTGATGGTCGCCCCGAAGCTTTTCCAGCATCGTTTTTTGAAAATATTTATATTCCTATGCTTCAAAATCCATTACTTTTTGCAAGTCAAAACAATAAGTATAATTTTAATAGTATATTTTTCTCTCACACTGACCAAACTCCTTGGGCGCAACAGTTTTTGAAAAATATTTCAGTAAATAATGATTGGAAAATTGTATATCTTGATTCCTTTTCAATTATATTGGTCAAAAATAATCAAGAAAATCATAATCTAATAACAGGCCATACCATTTCTCAATCTTCTTTTCGCTTTCAAAGCGATTTATCTATACAAGATCTTGCGCAATATATTAATGTTTTTCAACTATTGGATTGGAAACATACAGAAATAGAGGCACTTAAAAGACTATTAAATATCGACAGTAACAACTGTCAGGCATTATCTATATATATAAATTTACTTCAACAAGAAAATGATTCTTTAAGCTCTTATTATGTTGGAGAATTGCAAGCCAAGTGTCCAGTTGCCTTACAACAATGATTGCTGGTCTTTGCCACTTAGTTGTTTAATGCCTAAATGTTGGTATGCTAGATCTGTAACTATTCTCCCTCGACTTGTTCGTTTTAAAAATCCTAGTTGCAATAAATAAGGTTCTATCACATCTTCTAAAGTTTCAATATCTTCAGAGATTGTAGATGCGATTGTTTCTATGCCAACCGGCCCTCCTTTATGTTTATCGATTATAGAAAATAAAAATCTTCTATCTGATCCATCTAATCCCAATGTATCGATATCTAGTAAAGATAATGCTTCATTTGCAAGTTGATTTGTGATAACTCCCTTTCCTTTTACTTGAGCAAAATCTCGTGCTCGTTTTAACAATTTTAATGCTATTCTCGGAGTACCCCTTCCTCTTCTTGCAATCATTGTTATACTTTCTTTATCAATAGTTATATTAAGCTTCTTTGCTGCATTGCGAACAACTATTTCTAGGTCTTTTGAGTTATAAAAATCTAACCTATGTACTACTCCAAATCTATCTCTTAGTGGTGCAGATAACATTCCAACTCTTGTTGTAGCTCCTATAATTGTAAATTGTGGCAAATCAAGCCTTAATGTTCTAGCTGATGGTCCTTTACCTATTATTATATCTAGCGCATAATCTTCCATGGCAGGATAAAGAGTTTCCTCCACTACCCTATTCATTCTATGTATTTCATCAATAAATAAGATATCTCCTTTTTCTAGGTTTGTAAGAATTGAAGCCAAATCCCCTGTTCGTTCAATTGCTGGACCAGAAGTTACTCTTATATTGCTACCCATTTCTTTTGCAATAAGATGTGACAACGTAGTTTTACCAAGACCTGGAGGACCATAAAGTAAAATATGCTCCAGTGCTTCCTCTCGTTTCTTTGCTGCATCAATAGCAATACGTAAAGCTTCTTTTATTTTATCCTGCCCGTAAAACTCCTCCCAATCTGAAGCACGAAGAGAGTTAAAAACAGCTTCTTCTTCAGGAATTATTTCTTCAATATGATTCGTAGTTACATTTATTTTGTTCGACATATTACTTCCCTAAATATTTTAATACAAGTTTAATTTGAGAAGGCATATCTTGCGGCATTTGTGCACTTTGTTCAATCGAAGAAAGTGCATGTTGAATTTCCTTCATTGAAAAACCAAATGATTGAAGTGCTACTATTAGCTCTGAATTACTATTGTTCATTACAGAAGATGTCAAATCAACTTTTCCTTTTAATTCAATAATTATTTTTTGAGCATTTTTAGTTCCCAATCTTGGTACGGTAGTAAAAAATGTTATATTTCCACTTGAAATTGCATTTAGTATTGCGTCTCGGTCGCCAATTGAAAATACCGCAATCGCTGTTTTTGGGCCAATTCCTGAAACACTCAATAACTGTTCAAATAATAATAAATCTGGGTGAGTTAAAAAACCAAAAAGTTCTAATGTATCTTCTCTTACATGCGTGTAGGTATAAATCGTAATGATTTGTTCGGGCGTGGTACTTTGAGAAAGCACACCATGCGATGCAAATACCTTATAGCCTACCCCATTAACATCAATAATAATATTGGGGTCAAAACGATGAATTATTGTTCCTCTGAGCAGACCGATCATGCAAGGCGTATTATAGCATGTTTTACTATCTACATTTTCATTGTGAATGCATGCGTTAATCCAATTGCCAAAGCATCCGATGTATCATCAAGTTTTGGTACTTCTGATAATTTAAGTAATGTTTTTATCATTTGTCCAACCTGCTTTTTTTCTGCTCTTCCGTACCCTGTTACTGCAATTTTTACCTGAAGAGGAGTATAAACTGCAATTGGTAATTTTTTTTTAGCTGCAGCAAGCATTATCACTCCCCTTGCGTGACCTACAATTAAGGCAGTTTTAGCGTTTGTATTAAAAAATAATTCTTCTACAGATACTACTTCTGGCGAGAATTTATCCATTAAAGATAACATGCCTTCATATAAAGCTAATAACCTTTCTTCGAGACTGTCTTTTTGCGAGGTTTCAAAACAACCATACGCGACAGCTTTAATTATATTTTTTTCCTTATCGACTATTCCCCAACCCGTCCTCGCAATTCCAGGATCAATACCAATGATTCTCATATAAGCATTATACTCTGCATTTGTTTTGCTGCAAAATCTATGGTAGAATGACTAAATGAAAAACCCCTCCCTTAAGGTAGCAAAAAGAGAAATATTTGGTAAAAAAGTAAAGCAATTACGAAGAGAAGGAATTTTGCCCGGTAACGTTTATGGCAAAGACATAGATTCGACACCAGTACAAGTAGAGAAGAAAGAATTTCTTCCCGTATATAAACAAGTAGGAGAAACGGGACTAATTGATCTTGATTTAAATGGCAAATCTCTAACTGTTTTAATACATAATGTTGCAAAAGATTACCTTCGAGACGAAATACTTCATGCTGACTTCTTTAAAGTAAATCTTAAAGAGAAAATTAAAACCTCTGTTCCAATTCTATTAGTTGGGGAAGCTCAGGCAGTCACCGACAGAGTTGGGTTAGTTCAACAAATGCTTTCAGAAGTCGAAGTTGAAGCACTTCCTCAAGATCTACCTGAAAAAATAGAAGTCGACATTACTGAACTCGCTGAAGTTGACGAATATATTCCAGTTGAAGAATTAAAAACACCGAGCGGTGTAGTAATTCTTACTGACCCTAATCAATCAGTAGTTAAAATCACAGAACTGGTTTCAAAAGAAGCTGAAGAGCAAGCAGCCGAAGAAGCAGCAGCTTCTGAAGCAGCTAAGGAAGAAGGAGCTGAATCAGAAGGACAAGAAGTGACTAAAGAAAAAGAAGAACAAAAAACTGAAGACAATAATTCGGAAGAAAAACCAAAAGAATAGCTATCTTATATACGATCTTAATAGCTGTACGCCCTCAAAATTTGGATCCAACGTTTCTACTTGTTGTAAATATTCATTTGCTTTTTGGTTATCTCCTACCCTATAAGCAAGTAAAGCTAATTGGAAATAACCATCTCTATAATTTGGGTATTTCTTCTCAGTCATTTGCCAATACGCAGCTTGTTTAGCAAAGGTAATCGAATCATCTGCGGTAACTTTTACGTTACGCAAATCAATAAATAAATGAATACCCTCTGTCACTATTGCTACTATTACGATAGCAAAAATAAGTCTTATGCTATTTCCCGGCAAGGAATCGTTTCTTTTGAACCTAAACGTGAATTCGGGAATAAATCGGGAAATACTCGGGAATTCTCTTTTTCTTTGAAATACCACCTTTTCTTTAGTTTTCTTAGGTATATTTTTAAACTTCTTTATAACTTTGGGTTTTTTGGATCTTTTTGCCATTGTAATAATTCCTATTTATATGCATTTGGCCATGCGGAAATCATTATTGATTGACCATGTCCAGGTATTTTTAAATATATTTCCTCTGTAATATATGGCATGAAGGGATGAAGTAGCTTTAATGTGTCAATGAGAATAAGTTTTGCAATTTGATATTGAGGGTACGTATTTTCGGTAGGCTTTTCAGCACCTTCAAATGATTTTTTGATTTGCTCAATATATTTATCTGCAAAATCGTGCCATACAAACTGATAAAGTGTTTGTGTAGCTTCATGTAGTCTAAAGCTTTCTATATTTTCTGACACAGATGAAGCTGTTTTTTTCAGAATATCTATAATTTGCCTATCAGCAGCTTGTAGTTTTTGTTCTCCTCCAATATGATCAATCAATTCATCTAATGATTTCGCGTCTATTTCATCTACAACTTCATGCATGGAAACAAACCTAGCAATATTCCATAACTTATTAGAAAAGTACTTCATTCCACGAACTCTATCTTCAGACAAAGCAATATCATTACCTGCAGCTGTTGAAAAAATTAATGCAATTCGAAGTGCATCAGTACCATATACTTTTGCATAATCTAAAGGATTAATTATATTTCCTTTGCTTTTACTCATTTTTTGTTTTTGTGCATCCCTAACTAATCCATTTAATAATACTTTCTTAAATGGTATTTCTCCTCTTAAATATGTTGTCATTAAAATCATCCTTGCTACCCAGAAAAATAAAATGTCATAGCCAGTTTCAAGAACAGATGTTGGATGAAATTCTTTTAGATCCTTTGTTTCATTTGGCCAACCCATTGATGAAAATGTCCAAATACCCGACGAAAACCATGTATCTAAAGTGTCAGGATCTTGTTTCCAGCCTTCTTCTTTAGGTGGAACGATATCGCAGTACACTTGGGTACCTTTATACCAGACAGGGATTCTGTGTCCGTACCAAATTTGGCGTGAAATACACCAATCTCTTAAATTCTCAATCCATCTATAATATGTTTTGATAAAATTATTGGGTGTGAAAGTGATTTGTTCACTTTGTACAACATGCATCATTAATTGCTTAAGGGTTACCATTTCACCTTTCTTAATTCCTTTAAGCTCTGAATGCCCCATTGGAAATTCCTTAGTAACCGAAATAAACCATTGTTCTTTTACTTGCGGTTCAATAATTTCTCCTCCGCGAGAATTTGTAGCTATGTTATGAATATATTTTTGGTCGACCTTTACCAAAAGGTTTTTTGCTTTTAGTTTTTCGACAATTAGTGGACGTGCTTTTTTTATATGTAAGCCCTTAAATTCCCCTGCGATCGGCAACAACTTGCCGTTAAAATCAATTATCTGCTCCTTATCTAATCCATGTTTTTCCGCAATGTCGAAATCTAGTCTGTCATGCCAAGGAGTTATTGTCATTACACCAGTGCCAAATTCCATATCTATAGAATCGTCTTTAATAATTGTTGCAGTGATTTTTCCATTTATCCATTCAAGTTCAATTTTGTCCCCATGAATATATTTTGTATATCTTTTATCTTTAGGGTGCATGACTACATATTTATCTCCAAATTTAGTTTCGGGTCTTGCAGTACCTATTACAAACGGTCCGTATTGTAAGTAATAGAATTCTGATTCCTTTTCTTTCCATTCCACTTCGTCATCTGAAACTGTGGTTTGCATTCTAGGATCCCAATTTACAATCTTGGCCCCTCTATAAATTAATCCTTCGTCAAACATCTTTTTAAATGCTACTCTAACTGCATGATTTCTTTCCTCATCGAGCGTGTATGCTTCCCTAGTCCAATCTACTGAAGCTCCCATGTGACGAATTTGATTTGCAATTGTGTCGTGACTATTTTGCGCAAATTCCTCTACCATTCTTACAAATACTTCTCTCCCTAAATCAAATCTATTTTGCTTATGAGTATTCCATAACTCGGCTTCTACTTTTGCATGAGTTGCTATTGCGGCATGATCTGTTCCTGGTAACCAAAGAGTTTTATATCCTTTCATTCTATGATATCTAACCAATACATCTTCTATTACAAGCATTAGGGCATGACCCATATGCAATGTACCGGTAACATTTGGAGGAGGTAAAACTATACTAAATGGTTTTCCATTTGGATTTATTTCTGGTTTAAAAAACCCTTCACTTTCCCAAAAACGATATAGTTTATTTTCTACTTCTTCAAAATTATAAGCTTTGTCCATGAACCTATTCTAACAAATGACACTGTTTGGTTCAACGAGCTGAAAATTTTATGCGAAATGGAATAATAAATGCAACTAAAAACTAGGTTTTATCAGAGCAATAAAAACTGTATTTATAGAGTTTTTAAAATATACTTATTTTTTAGTAAACGAGAAATGTAAATGTATATCTTTATTTAAATGGTATGCATATGTTAATGTGCTATCCCCTGACAAGACCGCATTGTCACCTGAGAATAATTGAAAAGATTTTGGGAAAGTGAGTGCTATATTATAAGGATCGCTATCAAGTCCCGCTTGTTTAGAAACTATTTCGTCATAATAAAATGATGAATTATTTTGAGATAGATGCTGTGCCAAATCATAAGAGACAGTAATTGATGTAAATCCTTGTACGGGAACTGAAACTAAAAATCCGATTACGTTTTTTCCATATTGAGTTGTTTGTTCATCTTCAAACCCTAGTGGGGGCCTAAAATTTTTTTCTTCATAAATATGATAATCTGTTATTGCGGGTATATTGTTTTGTTTAATGCCATTTATTTCCACACTGGTTATGGTAGCTCCTTGTGGAGTTACTAGACGCAGGTAATTTTTATATATACCTCCTGGCCAACTTCCGTCGCTAGTATTTTTATAATCAATAGTAATTGTTT
Organism: Candidatus Levyibacteriota bacterium; assembly: GCA_003152105.1. Taxonomy (GTDB): domain Bacteria; phylum Patescibacteriota; class Microgenomatia; order Levybacterales; family UBA12049; genus PALSA-1332. The sequence continues at coordinate 183,674 of PLZJ01000002.1, read as the reverse complement.
CATGAATCTTTCCTAGATCATCGATAATAACTTGCTGCTTAACTTTTCTTTTAATAAAGTAATTTACTTTATTAAGTCCTAAATTTGCTTCATTAATACTTAAAAAGTCAGATATCGTATTTTGACTTGGCATTCTAGTATCAATTATTGAATCAGAATAGCCATTTATTGACAAACCGGGCTGAATAGAGGGATCCAAAACTGTTAGTAATAAATGTTTTTCAACTAATGCGTTATTTATTTGTTCCAATAGCCCAAGATAGTTAATTGTTTTTTGCGATTGCAACTTTAATTGAATCGCATTTAATAAAGAACTAAGGAAATCTTGTTTTTGCGTAGAACCTGGGAAAGAATCTTTTTCAGCATGCTCTTCAGTTAACAGAAACATATTGTCTTGTGTTACTGTTTGATTATATTCAGGAACATATATGGGGCCTACTACGCTAAGCAGTGATTTGACAAATGATAAATCTACCCCTATCACGCCCTCGACATGTTGACCTGTCTCAGTCTGTAAAAAAACAGAGGCTTTTTGAGCTGAGGTAGGAAAATCTAAATCAAAATTAATATCTCTTAAAAATAAATGCTGTATTGGAATATATCTACGTAGCTGCCACGGTGGTTCAACATGCTGATGTAGCTGACCATCTGCGTCATACACATTATGCACTACAATATTTTTTAATTTGCCACTATCCATACTAAGGATTGCATATGAACCTATAAATCCACCTGTTGGTCTTAGTTCCGTATTATTTTGAAATAAAACTAAATAATCTTTTTCTCCAGAATAACCAACTAACTGAGGTATATTATCACGAGTTAGTTTAAATAAGTTTACAAGAGGAGCATTTTGTATTAATGGTTGTATCATTTGAGGAGAAATAATTCCTTCAACCTCCAACATTTCTATTGTGTCTAATCCTCTTGATAGCGATAATAATGCATCGGTAAATTGAGTTTGGCTCATCTTGCGACTTGATGGGAATAATAATTGAGTTTTTTCAAGCGCATTTCCTATTACTTGAGCAATTTCTAATTGATTTTTATATGGAGTTACAATCAAATTTTCACCGAAAAGAGATAAGGTATCTTCGGTAATGGCCAGAAATTTCTCTGCATATGCAAAAGAGTTTGTTGCAATTTTTAAATCAAGTTGCACATTAGTATTTCCCTTAGAAAACTCGTCCTTTGCATGTAAAAGTGTTCCAATCCCAAAAAGCGCTAACATGAAAGCAACCAATGGTGGTAGCAACAAGAAATATAGTAAAAACAAAAACAATTGTCGCACTAAATATATTCGAGTACTTACCTTTTTTTGCATTTTCTTTTCATGCAATTGTTGTTTTACTTTTTTTAAAAAAAATGTTTTTAATTTTGGGGTGGATAATACTTTCTTAATATCCTTGTAAGCTTTTTTTACGGCCTCTTGTCCGTCATAGGTTTTTGGTAATAAAAATTCTCCTCTTTGTGCCCTTGGAAGCGGTATAAGCTTATCTGAATAAAAGTCAATACCAACCTCTGGATCTTGTTTCGTTATTGAATGAGCAACAGATAATTCAGTGGTTCCAATTTGAGGAGATAGCATAAAATCACCTGTAGTTCTTGGGCTATTTATGAGAAGCAATAATTGGTCTATAACATCATCAATGTTAACTGGGTGAAGAATATGCATTCCGCTACCTTGCAGTTTTATTTTCTTTCGAAGTGCTGCGTGAATTAAGAATTTATTAATCTCACTTGTAATTACAATCTCATCCACGCTTCCTACAACATCGCCTAAATAAACTCTTACAGTTTTACTTTCAACATTAGCCAATCGAGATGTCGTATTGACGATAATCAGTTTTGCGTTTTTTTCAGATGCTTTCTTAGTTATTGCTGGCATCATATCGAGCATTCGCAAATCACCATGATAAATAAAAATCATTACTGAATAAGCTACATCTGGGATATACGATTCATGGTATTTTAACAATATATTATCAACGTCTTTTGACTGTTCAAATTCCTGCTTGCTTACAAAAACAACATGGTAATCGTTTTTTATTCTGTCAGTTAATATTTTTCCTATTTCTCCAAGGGGATCAATTATTAATAATGGGGTTTTTACTTTCTCTTCAGAAATTAGGGCAGAATGATTCATAGAAATTGTTTTAGTTATTCATCTAATGCTTTGTTTACTAATGCGTCTGCTTTTTTATTTTGAGCCCTAGGAATGTGTTGATAAGTAATTTCAATATTTTTATCTCTAAGTTTTCTTTCAGCAATAGCAATTCCCTGTCTCATCTTCATTAGTGTCGGATTTTTTATCTTATAAATTCCTTTTAATTGATTACAAACCAATAAAGAATCAAGGTAAAAATAAATTTTAGATGAATAATTGGGATTGTCTAGTAGCCAGTTAAATGCTCCTTCAACGCCTGCATACTCGGCTATATTATTAGTAGAAATCCCAATCGCCTTTCCAATAGCTGCTAATTCTTTGCCTTTCTCATCGCAAATAAAAACCCCGTATGCAGCTGGCCCAGGATTTCCTCTTGCTCCCCCGTCTGTAAAAACGATTATCTTATGTTCCATATCTTTGTTTTAAAAATTGTAAGTGCAAGAAGCAATAATACAATTAGTTCAGAAATATCAGTAATCCATGCAGCTCCTATATACCCAAGTGTGGGAATAAAAATATAATTTAACACAATATTTAATACTGCAGAAAAAATATAAATACCTAGCATTATGTGTAATCTCTTATGTACAATTAAAATCCATTGCAAATAACTGGTCAGAAAAAATATAGGCAATGAGATCAGTAATATTCTAAACGGCAAAATTGATAATAAAAATTCTGGTTTCACGATTCCGATAATTGGTGCTAATAAGAATGCTATCGAAGAAATGAAAATACCAGAAACTACGTAAACAACTCCATAGGTAGTTCGCATTTGACTTCCATTTCGCGTATTTTTCCCAGATAACATGATTGGGTAAAGAGAATTCGACAAAAATAATGGCAGCGCAATTAAAAAATCGAAATAACGATACGCGTAACCATAAATACCTACTGCTGTTTGACTTGTGAAAAAAGAAAGTAAAAAGATATCTGCTCTAAAGTAAATTAAATTGCAAAAAAGCATAAGTCCTAGTGGCACACTCATTTTAAATAAAGTCCAACTATTTCGTGGACGAAAACCAAAAGATATTTTTTCTTTTGTAAGAATAAATGCGGCTATAGCAGACACTATGTTTCCAATAAGTAACGAAAGAATTATCCAAATCAAATTTAAATGTAACGCAACAACTACAACCGATGACAGAATTAAAATTAATGATCCCAGAACTTGCGCAATAAAAAGCAGGTTGTACCTTAAATGCTTTTGAAATAAAGAACTTGTAGATAAAATAACTGCCTGTGGAAATAATGTTAAAGAATAATACAATACTCCTAATCTTACTCCTACAGGAAATGCATTTTGAGAAAAAATACCAAATACAGGAAGTAGCAAGTTCAATCCGATTAGCAATACTGCAGCCATTATGAGCCTTAACCATACCAAATCGGAGAATGTGATATTTTTTTCTGTCTGCAAATAAATTGCATTAATTCCAAAATCAATTAACAGAAGGCTTGTGCCTACGAGGAATGTTATTTTTGTATAAGCTCCAAAACCATCAGCTCCATAATAGTGCGCAATTAATAGTGTTAATAAAAAACCTATGAATGCAGTCGATATCTTAGAGATGATTTGATAAAGAGTGTTTTTTGCGATTGCAACGTGAGACATATTCGTATTGTAGCATGTTTAGCCTTATTCTACGCACGAGATTTTTCAGCATAGACTATTCCAATAACCAAACAGAGTACTAGCTGTGCTTGCTCTAATGTGAAGAAATAATGATCAAATAAACCCAGGAATGCAATACTACTTAGCGCAATCACAATTCCACGGAACGTAAATTGATACCCATTCGATTGTACATGTCTAAGCTTTTGAATAACCATATATATTATCCAGACAAGTAGTAAAAACCCAAACATGCCAAGCTCAGACATTTCAAGCAAATAAATATTGTGTACTGGTTGCAATAATTGATACCCAACATATCCCATTATTCTTGGAAGAGTTGGTATAAAATTTCCCAGACCAATTCCAAACAGAGGACTTTGACCAATCATTTTTAAAGCAACCTGCATTAAATATATTCTTTGAGTAATAGATGAATCAGATAATGAAAAATCAAATAGCCTAAAGCGGAGGACAGAAAATGAAATCAATATTAGTAATACTAAACAGATAAAAATTGAGGTTGCATAAATCTTTCTTTTCCTACCCTTTTCCATTGCCAACCTAACGCAGATCATGACAAAAAGAACCATAACCGCAGGCCTGCTTAACGAGATTACTACCCCCAAGCTTCCTAAGATATACGTAATAATCCAACCCAAATTGTTTTTTATTTGCTTCTTTTTCTTTGAAAAAATTAGTAATGCAAGCACGACGATTAAATAACCTGCCAAGACATTTGGATGAGAAAATGTACCATATGGACGAAGTAATAATAATCCGTGAATTGAAACATTTGCAGCACCAGGAGTACTTGGAAATATTTCACGTTCTCCTAATAAATATAAAGGACCTCCTAATGAACCCTGATGAACAAACTGAGCTACAGAAAGCAAAGACTCAAAACAAACTCCTAATGCAAGTAAAGTTGCAATCTTTACCTTAGGAACATTTCGAATTACCAGATATATAAATAATAAAAATTCAATATCTTTATACAGCTCGTATAAAGATACCATTTTATTTGTAGCACCGATTATTCCTAAACCAATATCCAAGCTTATTAGCAGTAAAAGTATCTTGTGCTTAAAAAGGAGAATTCGAAACGGTAATAGAAATGTATTTCCTAAATAGAGAATTGTAAAAAAGAGTGATAAAAAAATTGTAATGTCAGTAACATAAAGAGTAGGGGATAGATAGTCTATGCGAATTCCTTGCGTCAATGCAAAATCTGGCCAAAAATGTTTTCCAAGCTGTGTAGGGAGTAAAAGTATAGTGGTTTGGAAGAAAAATGTTGCTGCTTTTTGAAAAAAAGCACGAAGGTTCATTATTTTTTTGGTTTAATAACTAACACTCTCTCTTTTGCTTCACCTATTGACTCAGTCTCTACTTCTTCGTCATCCTGAAGCAACATATGCACTAGTCTTCTTTCCCATGATTTTAATTCTGGCATAGCAATATCTCTTCCTTCAAGTAGCGCTCTTTCTTTTGTTTTTGCCGTCAATTGATTTAAAAATTCAATCCGGTTTTTCTTATAATCTCCAACTTCTAAAGATACTCTAACAAATCTATCAATTTTTTTCGATATCGCCAGACTTAGCAATAATTGTAAGGCTTCAAGCCCTTCACCATGATGCCCAATTACGAGACTAGTATCTTGTGTTTCAAGCAAGATTTCAATCAATTCTTCTTTATCTGAAGTTGTTGCTTCAAAAGTAGCTGTTCCTGAAATGCCAAGCACATTAATAAACGAATCAATTATTTCTTTAATAATTTTTTCTTCTGTTTTTTTCATTTGTTCCTTTTCCTATTATTTTGCGATACAATCGGTGCAACAACCACTCCCTTTTCCTTATCTTCTTTTTTAATTAAATACTGCTGGAGTATACCAAAAATAGTAAAAGTATTCCAGTATAGAGATAAACCGAAAGAAAAGTTGAATGAAAAGAATCCAATCATAATAGGGAATATGTAGAGTGATTGTGTTTGGAATGCAGACGCAAAGTCATCTTGTTTTTTTTCTGTGGAGACCGCTTTGTTCTTTGGTGGAGTCATCATTTTGGTTTGTACAAATTGCAGCGCTCCGGTAATAACCGGCACAAGCAGAATTAATGGACCCATTGTGGCAAATAGATGCTCAGGTGTTTGACCCAAAGGAATTCCAAAAAACTGAGGATTCCAATTTCCAGAAATATGAAGGCTTTGTGAATACAAAACGCTATTAATCTTTTTGACAGCAATGTGCGGGTTGAGGGAAACTATATTAAACAACATGTTATATAAACCCCAGATAATTGGAAGCTGTATTAACATAGGCAAACACCCTAAAGCCGGGTTTACACCATGTTCTTTATATAACTTTGCAGTTTCTTGTTGTAGTCGTTTTGCATCATTCTTGTGAATCTCCTTAAGTCTAGACGCATGAGGAGCAATTTTAAGCATTTTTTGTGACATCCGAAGCTGCGCAGCAATAAATGGATATAAGATAATGCGTATAATAATAGTTAAGCAAATAATTGAAAATCCAAGAGGGTAGGGTACATGAAGAATTACCAAATAATGGTATATCAATAATAAAACGTTTATTAAAGGAGTAACTATATAAGTTTGAAAAATAGATATTATATTCATATTGCTGCTTTAGAAAAAGGCTGACAACTCAAAAGTCTTATTAAAGCTTTTCTTCCTCCACTCATTAATCCGTACTTTATAATTTGTTCCTTAGCATACTCAGAACAAGTAGGAGCATATCTACATGCTTTATCTTGACCGGTTATCGCGTGTAGTAGAGGTGAAATAAGTATTTGATAGACCCCAATAAGTAGCACCACGCAAGGTTGCAATAAGTTTATGCTATCAACAACTCCTCTTTTTTCAACTGCTCTTGTATATGTTTGCATAATTCTTCTTTATTAACAGATAATGCTTCCTTTTTTATTACAAAAAGGAAATGATATCCCTTTACAATTTGCTCTAATTTTTCCTCTATGCAGGCTCTAAAACGACGCTTTATTTCATTCCTAATAACCGCTCTCTTGTCAACCTTCTTTGTAACGATAAATCCGAAAGTACTATGGTTATTTTCAGATTTTACATATCTAAGAGAAAAATAAGATGATTGATACAATTTAGCATGTTGAAATTTTGTAGTCGATAAAAGACGATATTTTTTAGCAAGCATTAGACGGTTAGTATTTTCCGGCCTTTATTGCGTCGGCGCTTTAATACTTTTTTTCCACCATGCGAACTCTGTCTGCTTAAAAATCCGTGCTTTCTCTTTCTTTTAACTTTTTTTATTTTAATTAATTTTTCCATTGAGAATATATTATAGCAGAATTAAGCATAAGATTAAAGTTTTCTAGAACCTCTTGACAAATTGTACTGACAATATTACAGTGATAAAACGATTTGCCACATTGCCTCAAACGAATTGTTATGGAAAAAGATCTAAATACAGCTTGGAAAACTATTCTGTCTACTATAGAAACGAAAGTGTCTCGAGTAAACTATTTAACGCTTTTTAGGCAAACTCATCTTGTTTCCGTTGAAGAGAACATAGTGACTATAGGAACAACTTCTCCAATGATTGCTGATATGCTACAAAAACGATTCTATAACGAAATTAAAAAATCTGTAGATGACTATTACCAAGGAGACTATCAACTAAACTTAGTAACTAAATCAATCGAGAAAAAGAATGTTTCTAAAAACGACAAAGAAACGCTCCTTACCTTTGCTCAAGAAAAACCATTAATCCAACTTGGACATTTACCAAGAGTGAGAAGTGAATTTACGTTTGATACGCTTGCTGTATCTTCAAGTAATCAGCTTGCCTTTGTGTCTGCTCAGACAGTAGCAAAAAATCTTGGAACCTCATATAATCCGCTTTTTATATATGGACCAGTAGGAGTTGGTAAAACACATCTAATGCATGCGATAGCAAATTTTACCTATCAACAATCTCCTGAGAAAAAAATAATTTATATTACCAGCGAAGAATTTACCAATGAAGTAGTTGAGGCAATTCGCAATACAGAAACATCAAAAATGAAAAAAAGATTTAGATCTGCGTCTCTCCTTGTTATAGATGATATTCAATTTATTGCAGGCAAAGATAGAGTTCAGGAAGAATTGTTCCACACATTTAATATTTTAATTGATAATGGGTCGCAAATTGTTCTTTCATCTGATAGACCCCCGTCAGAAATTAAAAAACTAGAAAAAAGGCTTTCCTCTCGCTTTGCAGGAGGACTAACCGTAGATATTGAGTCACCAGACTTTGAGCTAAAGACAGCCATACTTTTAAAAAAGGCTGATAAATATCAATTTGATTTACCAATAGAGATTGCTAAAGCTCTAGCTGAAAAAGCTTCTGATGCAAGATCTCTAGAGGGGCTCTTGCTTCGAATTATAACTGAATCAAAAACAAAAGAACAAAAAGCAACTCTAGCAATGGTGGACAATGCATTAGGCATTGAAAAGCAAGAATCAAAGAGGCTTTACCCTGAGGATATTATTAAAAATGTTTGCTTTTTTTATAATATAAAGCCCACACAACTAAAAGGTCCCAAAAGAGATGCGGGTATTGTTAAAGCAAGACAAATTACCATGTATTTGTTAAAAAAAGAACTAGAACTAACGTATGTTGAGATAGGAAATATGCTGGGTGGGCGCGATCATACAACAGTAATGCATGGTGTTTTAAAAGTGGAGAACATGTTGAAAACACCAAACAAGATATCTGTTGACATAATGGGGATAACAAAGGGGATATTTGGATAACTAGTAAATGCTGAGTTGTGAACAGGTTTTCCCCAAATTTTTCAACAACTTATCCACATTTTTTATTAGCATTTATTTCGTGTTTTTGGGAATTTAATAAGAATAATAAAAGCAAAAACAGCTTTATTTGAAATAAATATAGATAAAAATAAATTTCGTTTTTCAAATATGGTTGCATTTTTCCACTTTTCCCGATACACTACTACAACTACAATTTATATATACGTAAAAAGATTATGCACATACAAGTACTAAGTGAAAACTTGCAAAAGCGGATTTCATTAATACAACATGTCATTTCTTCTAAGAGTCAGCTGCCAATATTACAACACATATTACTTGAAGGTAAAGAAGGACGATTATTGTTATCAGCAACAGATCTAGATGTTGGAATTCAAGTTGCAATTCCAGCAAAAATACTAACAGAAGGTTCAACGCTAGTTTCTGCAAGACAATTTATTGAGCTTATTAATTCTCTTCCTTCAGATAAGGTGGAATTAAAAAGCAACGAAAACAGCTTAGAGGTTAGTAGTTTACACAGTAAGAGTACATTTCAGACATTAATAAAAGAAGAGTTCCCAACGCTCTACGATGCCCTTGGAGACACTATTACTACTATAGATAAGGATATACTCCAAAAAGAATTTACTAAGGTTATTTTCGCGGCAAGTACAGATAATGCAAGGCCTGCACTTACTGGAGTTTTACTTAAACGCGAAGAGAATGGTTTTCTTCTTGTTGCAACTGATGCTTTTCGATTATCTTTAAAGCACATTGTAACTGAGGGAGTAAATAGTCAGGATCCGGGAAAATATGAAAAACTTCTAGTGCAGTCAAGAGTTCTTAGGGAAGCAGTAACATTAAAAGATGAAGGTAATGTAATAATTCATGTTTCCTCTAAAAACAATCAAATAATCTTTGCAGACACAAATACTACTATAATAGGAAGACTAATAGACGCTGAATTTCCTTTATATGATGATATTCTTCCAAGTGAACACTCACTTCGCTTTGTATTTAATAGAGAGGAGATGCATAAGGCAGTTAAGATAAGTGGAATATTTGCTAGAGAAACTGATAATATAGTTAGATTTTCGTTTTTGAAAGATAAGGTAGTAGTATCTGCAAATACCGCAGCAGTAGGAAGTAATATGGTTGAAGTAGAGGGGGTATTAGAGGGAGAAGAAAACGAAATTGCCTTTAATGCTAAATATTTATTAGATTTTTTTACTCATGTTGAAGAAGAAGAATTAGTTTTTGAAATGCAAGGACCCCTAAATCCCGGCGTATTTAAATTTAAAAGCGACGATTCTTATATGCACATAATTATGCCTGTGAGAGTGCAGAGTTAATAGCTATTAACAAAATTAATCTTTTGCTTTGAAGGATCTTCTCCATGACTTTTAATCCAATCGTTTACTTCTTGTTTAACCCTACTTACATTACTATTTTTAATATTCACAAGTAGCGTATTATCGCTTGGAGAAGTATAGTCTATTGCAAAATCATTATTTGAATACGGAATCCATTGAAATAGTGGAAAATAGTTACTAATTATTTTCTGTTCATTATCTTGAATGAGAGCTGAAGATGATTGAGCTGGTTGTGTCACGGTTGTAAATGACCAAGAATTTACTGGTTTATTTTTATAATCAAAAACACTTACTGTATATGTGGTGTTTGGACTCAATCCTCCAAATACCTGTGCCTCAACTATTTTAGTAGGATAACTATTAATAAATTTCCAATAATAGGGAAGTTTTGGTGATATAGTCATAGTAAATGCTTTACTTGAAGGAAGCTCTCTATCAGATATAAATGAAATTATTATTTCGCCAGCATTCACATTATTTTGTCCACTTAATGGGTTTGTAGAATCAATACCGAAGCTAGATAACGGAATTGGAGAAATTGTTGGTTGAGAAGTAGTATTTATTTTATTATGATTTGCATTACGAGGAAAAAAGTACGAGGATATTATGATATATATAGCCACTAGTGAAATAAGAATAAGTAAGGCAGATAAATACCATTTCCACTTGCTCATTAATTCAAAAAAATATTGTTTAAACATATTTATTTTTTTCTAAAAAACGTATATAAACCATCAAAATGCTCAAATACACTATCCGCGACTTGGCAGCTATTAGAAGGTTCGGGAAAATTTGCTTCTAAAGCATAGAATTTTACGTTTCCTTCTGGTTTTTTTACGATTAATATGTGTCCTGCTCCGCCAACATATTCAGCCCCGTTTGCAATACTTGCCCAAGCTGCAGCCACTCCTATGTCTCCTGGTTGGGGAATAGTATTTGCAGGCTGCTTAACAAAGGTATCACCACCCGCAGTAAGTTGATTATAGTCTAATGCATCCGCTGCTGCGCTTATATTTGGTTCTAGTTGTTGCCCGGTAGCTAGTGCTACTGCAGTATATACAAAATTAGTACATTGCGTGCAGCCTGCACCATCAGGAGTGATGCTTTGTAATGCTGCATCAATATTTGCAGAAAATGGGGTATTAGATAAGTTTTTGGAGAAACTACAAATATCGAAAGTAAATCTTCTATCAGAAGAACATGCCACCGTCTCGTTATATAAGTCTTGAGCTGCTTCCACTAGTGAATTATTTGATGAGCCGCTGCCTTGGTTTTGGCATTCCTTTTTTTCTTGCTCAGAAACTTTTCCTACACAGGAAACTACAGCATTGCTTTGTACTGTTGATGAAGAGCTTTGGCTTGTTGCTGAAGTAGAGTTTGTAGCACCGGAACTAACTTGAGATACGGTATCAGCAATTAATTTAGCGTAATTTTGCGTCCCCGTTGGAATAGTTGGATGAACATCTAGTCCGTCGCTTGTGTCAATCCAATCTGTATGAGACGAAACTAAAGATTTCCAATCTGCAATGGTTATTTGGTTGTGCCTACTGGCTTCGGAATTTAAAACATTATTTACGCTATCCATCCAGGACAGGTGGTTACCTAATCCAAATATTGTTACAAAAATTACTTTTTTCCCGGAAGCTATATTAAGAACAGTTTCTACGTCCGCTGAAGTAATTGGACCATTTGTTCCAAGAGCAAATACTAATATGTTTTTTAGATTTCCACTATTTTTTATTTGTTGCAATACTCCAATTCCAGTTTCCCATTGCCTACCAACTTGGGCGTTGATATCAGCATTAGGAAGTAACTGTTTGAGATCTGGAGTAGATCTAACAGTTATTGAATCTCCAATTATCGTTATCGCAGTATTATTGGAATCAGCATACACCTGTCCTGTTCCAAGCATAACCGTAAAACATAAGAGAGAAAGTATAATAATAAGCAGATATTTTGAATCTGTTTTAATTATTGAATAAAATTTCATATTAATTACAATTATCAGGCAATGGATTGAAAGTAATGTTTTTTCCTTGTAGCTGCTGTGCGACTGAATGATTCATAAAAAAACTCAGTGGTAATTTGCATATACCGTCTTGACTCATTCCTTGAGCAATAAACCAATTAACAGCCTCTTGTTTAGCTAAACTAATATTGGTAGATAGAATTTCTACCTGGAATTGATCTGGGCTACTTAGGTATTGGATATCATAATCATTTGTAAGTTGAATATCTCCGCTCTGCCCATTTAAGGGACTAATTAGTTTTTGTCTAATTGAGGTATCGTTTTGTGTTAGAGCTTGTCTATTTTCAAGCTTTTTTAATAATTCGTTTGACTTACTCGAATTATAAATAACAAGCGGAACTGTTCTAAGAGCGGGCTTAGTCGTTGGTGTGGGTAAGTAGCTTTGAGTTTTATTATTAATATTGCTAAGAAATAAAAATGTAATAACTCCAATGGTACCAAAAAGTATAATTATACCCACTGTAAGTATTATTATTTTTTGCCTCTTTGAATATTCGTTCATAATTTATTTATATCATATTAGCCTGAACACGCCCAATAACCAGACCCATTTGTTTGAAGTAAATGCGCAGCATTAAATACTTGCTGGTGCCATTCAACATCCCCTCTATCGTATTTGCCGTTTAATCCATTACCATTCCCTCCTGGAGTTGGCTCACTACTACCGTCTTGAAAAAGCCCCCATGCTCCATGAGGATCAGGAGTTCCTCCTTGAGGGCTAAGCCACGAGTTTGGGTCATATCCACTTTCGCAAGGAATAATAGTATTAAACCACCAGTCAGCATTGGCAGGATCAACCTGTTTAATATAATTATATAAATCATTTCTTTCGGCTGCTGTTATCAAGGTGCAATTGGGATCTCCAAAATTTTTATGAAGCAAGTAGTTATTTTGAATATCTGTTGTGTAGCGACCATTACATGTATTAGTGTTTGCTGTTGGGCTTATGCCCGAATTTCCCGAGAGAGTTCCAGATGCTATATTCGTAAACGCTCCATCGTGCGTGGGTTGAACCTGGAATGTAATACTAGTTCCATTTTCAATATTATTCCATGTTAATGATGTAACATTTTTGCCGGTCGTTTGCTTGGAGCTTGGATCGGGCGAAGCTGAACCATCAACATAGTTTGTGCCATTGGGTATAGGATCTGTTATATCTACTGAACCGTCACCGTTAAAGTCGGGAGTGATCGTATAGGTAATTCTTGCTTCTTTTTCATGTCCAGGAACAATTGTTACAAATGCTGGCGAAGCTGTTTTGGTTAACGAGAAATGTTGACCTGGTAAAAGTGTTCCGCCTCCGCCTCCGCCTATTGGTAACTTGCCAGTTATTATTTCAATTATTAATATAATAACTGCTATAAGTATAAAAATGCCTACAATAATACCAATCACTATCCAGAACCAAGGTGTTCTAGCAGCTAGCTTGAGGGCATTGGATGCTAAACCGCCACCTACTCTAGTAGCACCCCTAAGTAGCGATGAGGTCAAAGGATTTCTTGCTATAGACCTAGCTGTTCTAGATTGAACTCTAATTCCTCTTGCTTCATTACTTGCCGTTGGTCTAGAAACTGATCTAATTCTGGGCGAAAAATTATTAAAAAAATTGAATGTTGAGCTAAGAGGTTGACTAGAAAAGTTACTTATATCGTTTTGTGGACGAAAAGTTTGTTTGTGTGCATAAGAGCTAGTTGTGCTTGAAGTTTTAGGATGTTCGCTATTGAATTGCTGACTTTTAACTTCTATGGGAATTTTAGTCGGAGCTGCTTGGGTAGTTGGAGTTTTTTTATCTTTTACTTTTTGTTTTTTTTGACTTTCAACATCTTTAATGTGTTCAACTATTTTCGTTACTATTGGATTTGAAATATGTGATTGAACCTTTCCTGGGTATTTACGTATAAAAGCATAAAAATGTCTCTCATTAATTATTCTGGTTATCTCTTTCATGTCAGTAGATCCATATTTAGTTATTTTTCCTTCATCTGTCATCTTTCGTGCAATAGTAGTTTCTGTTTCGATATTACTTAATAGCTGTTGGTATAGTGGGTCTTTTTCAGGTTGATTTAGATAAATTCTTTGTTCTTCGATTTTTTCTTGTTTTTCTAATTCAGGAGCATAGTCTTTTGCAAATACATCATAAAATGTTTCGATCGTAGCATTTGGATTTTCATGAGAAAATGTTTTTGCCATAACTTTTTGATATTCAGCGACATGTCGATCATTTAAATAACTATCGACTACGCCTTGTTTTGTTAGCTTCGGAGCATCTACATAATTTTCTTCTAATAAATAATCATTTGGATCCACTTTTTTAGTATCTGACTCGTTTTCTACATGAAGGTGAATAGTTTCATGGTGAGTTGAATGCGACTCATCATGGCTGTCTTTCTCTGTATTATTTTCGCTTTTTGGTTCAGTTTCTTTTTTCCCGAGATCATCTTGATAATCCTTTAGTGCCTCGAGTGAAATATCGTATTCTGGATGAACTCTTAGTAGTTCTTTTAGTTGAATTTGACTTTCGATAAAATTAGGGTTGTTAATTATTCTTGAGACCGTTCCTGTTCTATCTCTGTTTGCTAAAGTAATTAAACTCTTTACAGATCTGATTTTTTCATCTTTCTGAGTTTGATCTGGAGGTAATGTAGTTGCCATATTGCAATATCATATCAGACTATTACTGAGTTGGTTTATTTGGTGGAGACGCCACGTTCGAAACTTCGTTTGTAATCGGCATAATTGGCGTTGTTAAATTCTCAGGTGGCCGTATGGCTTCAGTGCTGTTGATATTTTGTGATGATTCTGCCGTTTTTTGAGGATTAGTTTGCGCAGTATTATTCATAGGTTTTTCTGGTATTGCATCTTGAACAGCCTTTTGTTCCATTTTTAGTTTTTCTTTAGGATCTGAAGTTATAACTTGGTGTTCATGAGGGGCAGCAATAATACGAATAATCACATGATTCTGGCCTGCAAAAAATAAGCCTTCTCCGATTTGAGCCGATTGAAGTAATTGCTTTTCCGAATCAGTCAGATAGAATATTTTACCGACTTGTTCGCTAGATGAAGTTCCTTGTTTAAGTAGCACCTGAATAGATGAATTGGAGAGTACAGCTTTTCCATAATCTGTAGCCAAAAAGTCCTCCACATCTTGCGTTGCTGTAGTAAGGCCCAGGTAGTATTTCCTGGCTCTTTTTGCAATGCCATATACAAAAGAAGCTGAATCTTCATACTTCATTACATACCATGCCTCGTCAAGTATGAGCAATCTTTTTTTTAGAGTTTTTCTTACTTTAGTCCATACAAAATCCAATATTATATGCATTGCTACCGGTCGTAATTCTTCTTCGAGAAATTTAATATCAAAAACAGTTAGTGGATTTGAAATATCAAAATTTGATTGTTGATTAAAGATTCCTGCCAAAGAACCTTTAATGAATTTTTCTAATCTAAATGCAAGTTCTTGCGCATTGGGATCTTCGTAACCAAGAAGTACTTTATAAAGATCTTGCATGGTGGGAGGTATTTTTGATTGAGTAGCTGGATCTGGCGTAATTCCTTTTTGTCTGTAAGTTTCAACAAGTGCTCTATCTAGGATAGCATCATGCGTTGCGTCTAGATTTCCCATAATAATTCGAAGTAATCCATGGAGAGATAATATTTTTAATCCGAGTTCATTTTCCCCAGGTTCATACATACCCGATAAGTCAAAAGGGTTAATTTTAACTGGATTAGAAGCAGTAAAAATTACCCTTTCGCCTCCGAGAGATTGAACTAGTGCGTCATATTCGCCTTCAGGGTCAATAATAATTACTTCAGTCCCAAACATAAATTGCCTCATTGTTTCTAATTTAATAAGATATGATTTCCCGGCTCCAGATTTTCCTAAAACTACTTCATTTGCATTTTCCAATGAGTACCTATCAAAAATAATAAGAGATCCATTTTGTTCATTTAGGCCATAGAGAACTCCTTTGTTTTGCGTGAGTGTTGCTGAAGTAAATGGAAACGTTGATGCTAAAGACGTTGTATCCATATTGCGAGTTATATAAAGACTGTCTCTTCCCATTGGGATTGTGGACTTAAACCCTTCTTCCATTTGAAGAGTAGCTGCTTTTGCAGTGAGAAGCATAGATGAAAGTGTTGCGTGAAGTTGTTTGGTTATTTCTTCTAATTCCTGAGTGGTTGAAGAAGAGAGAGTAATATAAAAGCCAAACTGAAAAAATCTCTCCACGCCTTTTGCTAATTGTTCTTGTACTGCGAGTGCATCTTCAAGTTGGGCACTAATTTTTGGATCTACATCTTGTCCGTTTTCAATTTGTGAAGAAATTGTTGCTTCCATTTCTGCTATTTTTCTCCTTAAATCAGTTAAGACATCTGAGGATGCTTCTGGATAACAAAACATAGAGATGTCGACTGAGTGATTAAAATTTATAAGTGGATCAAGCCAATTTGGAGATATAAATCTTGGATATCCTACTACGAATAATGTTTTGTAAAATGTTTCTCCAATACGTATGTGTCGAAAATCTACTTCAACTGATGATGGTGCTATGATATCTTGAATAGAAGCAAGTCCTTTATCAAAGTGGGCTATTGCCGGAGGAACTCCTATGGGTTTTTTTACTATATTTCGATTTTTTGGTAGTTTTGTTTTTAAGTTTGGTAATTTCATGTTTCCTTTTTGTTTTGTAATGGCATTACAGATCTAACAATAGGAGTATTAGTATCTGCTATTAGCTCTGTTGAGTCGATGGAGTCTTCATTGTAAATACCATAAAACAAATGGATTAATTCATTTGCCATTAGTGTTTTGGCTGGTAGATTGAGTTGTGCTAACTGAGCTAAAATTGATGTTGACTTACTGTGAAGAGAAGCCTTAGCTTGGTCAATGACGTTTTGTTTTCCTTGCCCCTTTAATGTTGTAGCAGTATTTACTGCCCCTCTCTCTAAAGGATTATAAGAAATGACCACATAAAATTGTTTATCAAGCACGCTATTTACCTTAACTAGTTGTTCTACGAATTGTCTATACATCATCATATTTGCTTGCAAAAGCTTATTTTGTGTTTTTTTTATTTCTACATCTAGCAAGCCTAAGTATGATGAAATATCAATTTTTTTATTATGAATGTATATTTGAAGTGAAAATGAGAGAGAATTAAGTAGCGAAGCATATGAATAAATTTTAATATCTTGCTCTTGTTTGGACATGAGCGCAAAATTTGTAGCCCTAACCTCTATGATTAAACACGCAGTATCATTTTGAAATAATACAATGTCATCTACGATCGCTTTGATTTCGGTGAATTTTTGAGTGGTAGCTTGAATTTTTTTTTGGTTTGCCATAATTAATTTGCTCCTTCTTGAGGAGATGTGAAGAGCGATCTTCGCAGTTCTTCTCTAGCATCAACAGACGTAACGGCAAGAGGCATTATTACTTGACCTTTTGTTTCAAGTTGAATGACATCAAATTTGTGAACATTTTGCGTGTCTTCAAACTCAACGGTAAATATGCCATTTTGGAGAGGCGTTGCAGATGCAAAATACCCCAACATGTTTGTTTTAAATGCTCTTACTGGATTTCCATCTTTGTCTTTCACTTCAATTAAGATGTTTGGTAATGGATTATTTCTTGGATCTCTAACAATACCTGTTAGTAAGTTTGGTGCTTCGGGAGCTTGAGGTAGGCCGGTAGCCTTTGTCATGCTTTTTTGCACTACTTGTACATTTTTTGTCTCTTGAAGCTTTTCTGGTCCTTGTGATGGAGTGAAAACATCTGGATTCTTACCTTCTAATTGTTTTTTGAGTTGTAAAAGTTCTTGTTCAAGCTTTTGTTTTTGCGTAGAACTGTCATTTAATAATTTTTCTAATTCATTGACTTTCTCATGAGCATTTTTTGCAAGTGATTCATTTTGTTGATTTGCTTCCTCGAGTCTTGCCACCTCTAGTTCTCTTTTAATTTTTTCCTTTTCTAACTTATCGTTATCAGTTTTTTTAATGCTATTTTCGGTAGAACTTTGTGTATTTTCAAGAACTGCATTAATATTTTCTTGTGCTTTAGATTTTTCTGAAGGTTGCTGAACAGAAACTTGAGTAGTACTAAGAGTATTATGTACCAACATTTGCGATTGAGGTATTCCTTGAGCAGTTTGTTGTGGTACAGGAATTGGTATTGTTTTTACAGTTTCCTGGATTGGTGGCTGATTTTGATCTATAGCTGGAAGTGGAACATATAGTTCTGCAAGCGTTTTGTTGTATGCCAGTTCTTTTTCATCCCATTTATTTTTTGCTTTTTTGGGATAGTTCTGAATAAATGTTTCTACTTGCTCCTCAGTATACTTAGTTGAGTGTGTCTTCTGAGATACTGTTTTTACATAAGGCTGAGGTATATTTTGCGCAAAAATTGGCGTTAAAAGTGATTCATGCTTTCGAAATACATATTGATTAGGTCGAATCAGCGTAAGCATAAAAGCGCCAAGCATTGTATCCATTGGTCTTCCTTCAATAGGTAAAAATGCTAAGGATAATCCAAGCCCTGCAAATAGTAACCCTATAGGGAACCTAATATATACTGGAAGAGGTAAAACGAAAATAAAAATCCATGCAAGTATTCCACCAGCAGCAATGTAGCCAAATTGTTTGACTGTCATTTCGCCAATTAGCTTAAACTGAAAACCTGTAATGTCTTGCGGTATAGGATGATTTTCCATTTACTGTCTTGGGCAGAAAGCCAGATATAGGATTTCTGTTTCGCACTATATCATTCTTGTGCTTAAATCATCGTAATACGTGAAAAATTCCAATGCAAGCAGTTCAAAGTATGTCAAATGTGATTATAACTAGGTAAATTTATCGTGAAAATATACGTTACTAAATAAGCCTAAATGTAAATTTGCAGTAGCTCTATTGACATTTAAGAAGCGCAAAGATTACTATTGATATAGTATGCAATTAGATCAGCAACATAAAGATGAAATCGAAAAGAAATTAACAATTGCAATGATTGATGGTTTACATAATGGCATCTTAACGCAAGATGAAGCTGTTGATATCTCAGGTCAAATTCAAAAAAATATGCAAAGAATACAAACAAAAACCGATTTATCAGAATTCTTATATGCATTAGCTTTTCAATGGGATATTTTTCAAAAAATTCTAACTATCGAAAAGGGTGAGGAAAAAGTGAAAGAAGATAAGAGTACCGCAACTGACATAGAGTCTCTTACAAAGCAAGGTAAAGTTGATGAAGCATTAGAGCTCTCGAAAGCGGCATTAGGAGGAGACGCAAAGTAAGATATGAATAGAGAAGCACCTGTTAGAGCTGCCGTTGAAGTGAAAGATACTGGTATTACTTCTGCTGTGCCAGGGTCTGAAGCCGAAGCAAAGTCCCTTAGAGAAACAATGGCAGAGAAAGGTCATCAAGCCGCACTTGAAGAAGCTCATAGGGATAAGCCTTTAGATTTCGGACAGTTAGACGCGCGTATTAATGAAAGCTTTGGTCATGAGCGCAAAGCAGATGGGACAAAAATAGTTACAAAAGTAGAGGAAGCACGAAGAGTCGATGCTCAAAAACAGTTAAAAAGAGTGCAGGAGTTCTTAGAAAAAGGTGGAGAAGTTTCGGCATTGACAGATAGTGCAGACAGGGGTTTTGTTAGGGACATCGTTGAGCACAGTATATATGCGTCATCTCCTGAAGCAGCTACTTTTCTTGATTCATTATCGGGCACAGAAAAAACTGCTGTAATAGACGCATTTGTAAAAGAACCTCGATTCCAATATAAATTAAAAGAAGTTGTAAGAAGCGCAACATCAACTTCTATTGAAGATATCTCCTTAGACGCCGTAAAAAATAGAGACGTTACTAAAATAAAATATGATGTTGCACACACAAAATTAAGTGGAATAGATGCAGAAATAAAACATATAAATAGTCAGTTGGCAGAATATGGAGACACAGCAGGAGTTCCCGGAGTAAAGAAAGTGGAACTCGAGAAACTTAATAAAGCTTTAAGAAGTCGTGAGCCTTTATTGCAAGCACAACAAGATAAATCGAGAATTTACTCAGCTGCAGTTAAGCGATTGCAAAAAGATTTAGATGACGCGGTAACTTCCGGAAAAGCAACTGCTACCATAGCTACTTTTCAAGGACAATTAGATGCGGCAGTTCAAGTTTTGGACGATAACTATAGAGAAATTGGTGTAACTCAGAAAATGATATCAGACAGAGAAGCTTTATTGAAGAATCAAACGGAATTAAATGAAAATAAACTGAGACTTGAGGGTCAAAAACCGGACGCTTCTTTAGAAGATAGAACTGCACATACTGAATATTTATCAGCTAGAGCTGATTATGATGCTGCGGTTAGGGATCATGCGCAAAAAGAAATGGAATTGCAACTAAAATTAGGAAACGCATTTTCAGAGGCATCTGAGGATTTAATATATAGTCGTCTTTCAGAAGCAGATGCTGCAGAAGTCGGCCGTTTAAAAACTGAATCCGATAATGCATTAACAAGAATAGACACAGTTTTATCTCAGGGATTACTGGATCGATGGACAGAAATGCCTACTCGAAATAACCACGGTATAATAAGGAGAAGAAAAGTTTTGGTACGTAAAAAACCTGAAATAAATGCAGATTTCGAAGATTTAATGAAAAATGGTGAAAGAGCATTATTAACTAAAATTTTAACCTCACCAGGAACCGGAATCAGTCAAGCAGAAATAGACGAAAAATTCAATAAGGATCCAGATTATGTTGCAAAAAAAGGTAGAGAAGTTGGTAAAACTCTTCTTTCTCATAGATTGAAGAATGGAAAGCTTACCGAAGCTGAAGCAGAAAAAGTCACCTTGAGCTCATGGGGTGAGGGGTTAATCACGGAATCGTTAACAAAAAATAAAGCGCTTGATGATGAGATACAAAAAGCTAAAGAAGAGGGTGCAATCCAAGGTCATTCTGGAAGAGAGATAATTGATTTTGTAATTCGTAAGCACGGGAAAAAGTTTTTAACTGGAGCTATAGTCGCAGCAGCACTTGGAACAGCTGGATTGGGAGCTGGTGCTTTGGGTGTGTTACCACTTTTATAAAGAGTAAAATTTCTTCAACAACAATATTTGATACTATCTACATTTTAAGAAGCCGTACGCAGTAATGCAGTTTGTGCCAGTAACTTGTGCAACGAGATTAATTAATAAAAAAGAACCAAGTACAACTATTAATCCAATAAATGCATATTGAAGTGTTTTTCTTCCAATTTCGACTTCTTTAGGATCTCCACCAGAATGAATTAATTTTAAGCCTGCATAAATAATGTAATATACTGCAAAAGCACCGCCTAGGATAATTAAGGCACTTATAACATTATAGAAGACTGCAGGGAGACATTTAATTGTAGCTACTTGATCTTTAGGATCTCCCGAATAAATACAACCTGCGAAAGAATTCCAGTTCATAATATTAAGCGTAACAAAGGAGAGAGAGGAATGCAATAACGATTACTTTCCGGTTATACTTGGGAGATTAAAGTTGCTGATTCCTCCTGCATTTAGTCCAAATGCCTGAAGAATTACATTTATTATTAGGTATGCAAGTAGTGCTATAACAAGACCAACTATTGCTGCTACGATGTGACTTCGCGCAGAATCTAATTTTGTTTTGTCTCCTCCAGAAGTTATCCAACGAATACCCCCGACTACTAAAAATATTAAAGCTACTAAAACTGCTGCTAAAAGCAGTAGTGCAACTACTCTACCTATTATTGAACCTGTAGACAAGGTGCCACCAGGTTGACCAAATTGACAAAGAAGATAAAAGTTAAATCCTGAACCTGAATTTGCGCAAGCTGAATCTGCATAAGCAGGTACTGCCATTACTAGGGGTAGAAATATGCCAATTACAATAGAACTAATTTTTTTCATCTTATTTATCATAGTAACATATTGTTAAGGTTGTCAAGTACTATTTTATTTAGGTATTGTATTTAGAAGATTTATCCCTACAAAGTTACCAAGTAAATTTATTATGAAAAACGATGAAAAAGCCACACAAAGTCCGATTACCGCATAAATTACTGTTTTTCTAGCATTTTCAAATTTCTCTTTATTGCCTCTAGAAATTACAATACGTATGCTGCCTACCATAATTCGGAATAGTGCGTAAAATATTGCCATAAGTAGAAGTAGTGTTAATCCTAAGCTTATAATTCCTGCACCTGATGCACCAGAGTTTTTGCTTAGTGAATTTGGAAGTCCATTTGGTTGTGGAAAAGTACTAGGGTATCCAGGTAAAGTAAGAGCGATTTGATTGGTCATATATTACATTATAATAAAAAAATCCGAATCATATTGCAATATTATAATATGCCCGGGATATGTAAAAATGAATGAGTAATAATCTCAAAAAGCACAAGCGAAAATATAATGAATAGCAATCCTGTTATTGCTGAAACCAATTCTTCTCTCCCTTGAGTAATTTTTTCTGGTGTACCTTCTGAAGTCATAATTCTATAGCCAGCTCTAACTATTAAATAAAGGGCAATTGCTCCAGACAGGCTAAGTAAGATCCCAAATATAGCTGCAACCAGACCTTCAGGATCTGTTGGAAGAGTGCCGAGTGCAGTTGGGACCCCTGCGCATGAGATCTCTCCATCAGTTTTGCTTACCTCTGGGTGAGTGCAGGGAGAAAGAGGTTTAATATCGCTTCTTTTAACGCACCGAATATTGTTATATTCAATTTGACCATTCTGTTTAACAGATGTTAAAGAAGGATTTCCATTACAAGCTACATAAGTGTCTTCATTATTGCAAATGTAAGAATTCTCATTTGAATTTTGATATATTCCAGGTCCGTGACATGATAACACTGCGTGTTTACTATTCTCTTGACTTCCTGCAATAATATATTGACCTGGTTTATAATTGGGATAATTTGTGGGCATAGGTCTAAAAGGACAAGTTGAAGGAGGATTTTCATATATACAATCATTTTCTTTTCTTCCATCCGGATCATTTGCGAGTATGTAGCTATATGCATTATCAATACTGATTGAGAGTATTTTTAAGTTTGCCGCCTCACCAGGATGGTTAACAAAATCTTGATAATGTCCTTCTGAATTTGGACCGAAAATATATAAATCTAAGCTATTTACTCCTTTGGGTATCGTACTAATATTGGGGAGCGTATATGTTTGATAGCAATCAGGTTGAGAGCAATTTCCTTCGGTGTAGCTAATTCCATACCCTTCAATAGCATATTTATACGTTACCGAATTATCTGAATTACCATCACTTACACCAGAATCAGGTCTATTTAGTGCTTCCGGAATATGAATTATTACATCTCTACCTAGTAATGCGTTTGTATCTGGAGAGACTGTGGTATCGCTCCAGTCAAAATGTGCCTTGTCACTTACATATTTAAAATTAGGAGGTTCTACTACAAATTTTAGCGACATATTTGTAGTTGGAAAATCACAATAATCATTTCCATCACTATCTCCCCATACAATAGTTTTACAATTCTCCCCGCTGCCTCCTTTAACAACAGTATAGTAATTAGTGTCATAAAGGCTATGCGCACCATAAACGTCAATTTCATAAGTATGTCCGGATATAATTGGGCTATCTTGAAACAATTTTGTTATATCAATACTATCACTGAAGTGGATGTTTGAAGTTCCATTTGTAGAACAAGCTGAACTTGTGTCCTTTGTCCAAACCGATGTGCCCCCATTTAAATCTATACTACAGTCTCCGGTGTTGTAAACAACATAATTTATTATTGCACTATTATTGTCAAATGGGTTGTTTTCGTCGGTTGGATCATAATTTTTTTCACTGTCACGAACCAAAATAATTACTTTATTAATTGGAATAGTTGGAGTATAGTTTTTTGTCGGGTTATGTGTTGTAATGCCAACTTGCAATTGATTAACCGTATTGGGAACAGTGTCTCCTGACGAAAGCACGTCAGTGCCACTCTTAGCGATATCATTGTAGTATACGCATACAGGAATGTTTATACAACTTGGGTCTCCACGGACAAATGTTGCTTTAGCAGTAAAGGTAAATACGAATAAGCAAATACTTGTGATAGCAAAAACGGAAAGAGTTCTTAAGAAGAATTTCATTCTATCTTTATCCTAAACAAGCAAGCAGTAAATTGCAAGCATTAAGGATTAAAACGAATTCCTCTACCTTTAATGGTAATAATGTGTTTTGGTAAATTAACATTCTCTTCTATTTTTTTCCGAAGCCTGAAAATTAGCTGATCAAGCGCTTGATCAGTTATTCCAGTAGTTGATTTATTTTCATCCCAGACAGTTGCTATAATTGTATTTCTATCAACTATTTCATCTTTATGTTCGAGGAGAATTTTTAAAAGTTTAAATTCAGCTTTAGTTAATAAGTCTGATATATTATGTTGCCCATTAGTTATTATGTGGGTAGTGTTGTTGTAGAAATAAGTCTCTTCTCCAATTTTATGTAGATTTTTAATATAATCTTTTAAAAGCGGAATTTGGATTGTATTTTCTTTAATAAGGCCTGATAGTATTAAAAATTCATGAGTATCATTTGGTAAATCTTTTGAAGTCATCTTTTTTAGATGCGTTTGCTCTGCAGGAGTTAACGCATACCAAATTTCTTTTAACACTCCGTTTACATTCGGTTGCTTTAATAAGAATTCAACTAAATTATCCTTTTTCACTTCATCTTCTAAGCATACTTCAATGCAAATTCGTGTCAGCTTACTGTGCCTGCCTGTTAATTCAAAAACTTTAACTAACTGTGAATGACTAATTTTTTTCCCGGTAGTCTTCTCTAAATAAGAAATTCTAAATGACTGTACAGAATTATCATAAAGAGGCAGAAAAAGAGAATGTCCAGCTATAAATTCATAGAAATCTGCAATTATAGAAGTATCTAGAACATCTTCGAGCGGTCTATTTACTGCAAATACACAAGAAAAGCGATACTTGGCTCTGTCTCGAAGCACCCTTAAGTTAGAAAAAAATACATTCGACACACTCGGTATATATTCTTCAAATCTGTCAAATAATAATACAATAGTCAATTGATTTTCAATTGCAATAATATCTACTGCTTTTTTAAGAGCTTGAAATAGAACAAGTTCATCTTGAAACAACAAGACCTCTTTAAATAATTGATTTAATTTTTCGTATACTTCTGTCATTTGTCGTTCAGCAACTGAATCTAAAAGTGAGATAAAAATGAATTTTGTAACATCAAGTAGAGGCCTTTCTCTAATTTCAGCAAAATTTAGATAAACAAAATGAATCCATTCCTGGCCTTTATTAAATTGTGTGCTTCTAACAACTTTGTTATAAGTTAAAGTCTTTAATAAGTTTGATTTACCAACACCTGGCAATCCAATGACCTGGATAGAATTTCCTTCCTTAATATATGTATGCAATTTTTTAATCTCTTTACCATATGAATCTTTTGGATAAAGAGCCTCAAAGTGTTGTGTTTCCATAGTCGAATTGTAGCATAGGATTAAAAAAATATGTATTGTTAGGAATTTGTAATGTAACTAATAGATTAATGTCAAGTTATATATAGGCATACTGCATATACTTTGGCTATGACTGAACGACCAAATTTTACTATCCGAAATTCGGAGCCTGAATTGACAGCACATACAGCTGGAACTACAATGAACAGAGGAGTAGTTTTTATGCCAGAAGGTTCGACAAGTACACCTGAAAATCAACCACCTTTAATAAAACCTCGAAATTTTGATCAAAAAAGCTCATTTGGTCCAGAAGAAGGTGAGTTAGAGCAATTCGCGAAGTCATATTTTGGAAAAAGCTTTGATGCACAAACAGATCAAAAAAAAGCGGCAAGCTATAGTATTGCTGCTGGAATATTTAATGAATTAGCTAACTCCTACAACATTAGTCCTAAATCTTTCATGGCTAGTCTTCCAGAACAAATAAATCGAATTCGTACAAATATCGATGAAGGAAGAATGAATAGCGATGTTGGTAACGAGGCTATTAAGTATTTAGAAAAGTTAAATTTTCAATATATAGATCGTGAGAGAGCTGAAGCTCTTAAAGATAGAGATGAAAGAGTTGGTTTTTTACTTACAGCTTCAGCAAAAGAAAGCTTAAATTCAGATGCGGAAGCGTGGCTTGATACGCAGTTTGACCGAATCTATCAAATGGCAGATCAAGGAAATGAGCTCAGCTCTGATCATGTCCAGTCAGTACAGAGATTAGTACAAGAAGCAGAAACACATCTTGATACGCAGGTACATATAGACATGAATGATTTTAGAAAGCTTTCTGAAGAATACTCTAAGCTTCAAGCACAAGGAAGTTTCGATGGGAGCCCTGAATCAGAACAGGCAAAGCTAAAAACAAACTATGTGACGCTTATGAGAGAAAAACAAGCGCAAATTGATAAAAAAAACGCGGTACTTAAGAATTTTTCCGTTAATTTCAGCAATAGATTAAGCTTAATATTTATGCGTTCAACTTTAGATAGACATGATTTTGAGGGTGCTCAAGGAAGTGCAAAAAATTTAATGGCAAAGGGGTTACTGTATGGTCTTTCTCAATATGATTCAACAACCCAATACATGATAAATCGCATGGACGAGCTTTCTGATGATATGCGTGTTCAGGATCCTAATAAGCGATTGGAGGTAGAAGTTGCTGCAAATATAGTAAACATAATAAAGGGTGAACAATTAGAAATTCAAAAAAGACTTGCTCAATCGGGAATAGGGCCATTTGCAGAAATTTGGAGTAGAACTTTTGGGGATGATACTGCAAAAGAGGAAGAATTAAAAAGGGCAATTGAACGTGCATCCAGAACAGCGTATGACATATTTGTTAGCTCTGGAAGACTTGGAATAATATCTGCTAGAAATCACCATTTATATGGCGTTGAATCCTTTGGAAATGATCC
Source organism: Candidatus Levyibacteriota bacterium (assembly GCA_003152105.1). Taxonomy (GTDB): domain Bacteria; phylum Patescibacteriota; class Microgenomatia; order Levybacterales; family UBA12049; genus PALSA-1332. The sequence goes on along the minus strand of PLZJ01000002.1, from coordinate 156,774 downwards.
TTCACGAGTATTTGCAAATATCTATAACATTCATGATATGACACTTGCAAAGTTTGATCTGTTAAATCAAGAAGACCAGGAATACATGGATTATACATACGAAGATTTGGCAGACGGATATATGAAAGATAATCATATGTCGCATATGGGTAAAGAAGAAAAGCACGAATTAGGAATTAAATTATTCCGTGATCTATATGCAGTTCCTGATTTCTTTTCTTCAGGATGGAGAATGGTTGAGTTTAGAAAAAATCTAGAAAAAGTATTAGAACACAGAACTGCAGAGAAATCATTGACGGCAGGTTGGGTAAGTGAGCATAAAAATCTATTAGAATCTAATCCATTAGAGTATAAAAGACAATATGATGCAATTATCGCAGCTATACCCAAAGAAACATTGAGTGCAGAAATTAAAAGGTTTAAAGAAGAGGATCCAAAAAGATTTATTAATGAGGCAACCAACTTTGGTTTATTTATGCAAATTAAAGCTGCGGGAGCATCTAAAGAAGGAAGAACTGAAAAGTTAACAGGTCTCTGGGAAAAAGTAGCTAAATTCAAAACAGAAGAAATAATAAAACTAGTACGCGATCGTACTCCTGATCAAATTTCTGCTTTAAATGCACAGATGAAGCTTTATGGATTTGAAAATTACGATGCATTTAGAAAGCAATACGGAGCAGAAATAAGATTATTGCGTGATAAAGGATTTCATGAAGCTGTTCCTCGACAGATTAATTTCGGAAGCTTAAGTGCAGAAGACAAACAATTTTTAAATAAAGCTACAGGTAAGGAAGGAGCTGGGGAAGCTATTGAAAAGGTATACAAATCAATGCAGTCCTTTATTGAAAGTAACGGTATACAGGTAGTAGGGAAAGGTAGAATGAGTGTAATTGATGCTTTAATAAAGGATCCAAGATTCGAAGATATCTATGTCAGAACTTTAGATGTAACTGATGGACTCTTCGATCAAATTGAAAATATTCCTGATAATTGGAACATGCTTCCTGTATCTCGAGAAGCTTCGTCAGAACCAGGTTCAGATATGCTAGTGCGTAACTATAATGATTTTGGTAACGCTATTAAAGCAGCACAAGCGTTAATTGCGTTTATTAAATCACATGGTTCAGATATTGAATCAAAGGCAAAACATGCTGAAGAATTTGGGGAAGCCATAAGTCAATATAGCGGACAAGATAATGGAAGAGCTAAAGGTGTTCGATATACATTAGGAACATGGTATTTAGCTTCTCGTATGCCTCTAGTTTTTGACTCATTAGGTATAAGTAAATTACCACTTCGAAAATCTATGTCTGAAATCGAAAGAATTTATGGGCATGAAGCTACACCATTATCTCGAGACGAATTACGAGTCAAGCTGGATCATATTAGACAGCTATTAACAGGAAGTATGGAAAAAAGTGCGCAAACATGGGCTCAATTAACTGAAAAAGAAAGAAATGATAGGATCGAAAAATATGGAGTAAAAGCCGAAGGAAAATTCAATAAAGAACGACATAAAGGTATGAAAAAGAAATATAAAGAAACGCAAAAATATTATCATGAACTTGAAGTAATGCTAAGGGTCATGGGTAAAGATATAGCTAGTAGGAGAATTTTAACAGCGATTTTTGGAGCATTTGTAATAGGTTTTATAGAAGCAGGGAAAATTGGAATTGATTCTTCATCAGCACTTACAGAAGGAATAATTCAATAATTTTTATCTTTTAAAAGCTCCAAATAGACGGGTGAACATCGATCCTGGATAAACAATGCCACCTTTCTTGTCTGTGCCTCCTTTGCTACTGTAGTGTGGGTTGGTAAAGTAAGAGACGCCTCCACTTAGTATTCTACTTGGTGCAGCAAGCCCTGATTTTAGTGATCCTCCGAGACCTGGAATGCCTTGTGGTCCTTTTCCGCTCATAACTGATTTTGTTAGCTCAACTACGCCTGGAGTAGCTAATATAAATCCTATGCCGACAAGTGGCAAAAAAGAAGCACCATTTGGATCTCCAATAAGAGGAGGTACAAATGTTGCACCATAAGCTCCAGAAACCATAAATAATTTACCCATCAGTAGCATTGCTACAGCTGCAGGGAATGCAGCCAGATTACCCAGCATAAACTTTAGCCACATATTAAATCCATTTTTTCCAGGCAAAGTGCCGATTAAGAACCATAAAGGGGATAGAACAACTCCAATTAGTACAAACACATACGCTTTTAATAAGGTAAACCACAATCTAAAAAGAGCAACTAGAAGTGCCACCATCAATACAAGAAATACAAGAATAGAAATAACGTAGCCAATTATAAATGTCAGAACATTTCCAACAAGTGCATTAACATTCACGCCTCCATTTGCAGCTCCAAAAAGGCCTCCTCCAATTGCACCAACCAAACCTCCAATTACGGCTCCAGGTATAGCTCCTGCTCCAAAAGCAAAAGCTCCTATTCCTGCGCCTATTGCTGCTCCTCCAGCGGCACCTACTGCAGCACCTCCTAGAATAGTGCCTCCATTTAAAACGGTGCCCTGTTTTACAATTGGACTGCTATTTGAAAACATGCTAATGATGACGTCTTTTGCGTCCCCAGCTCCTTGTCCAGCAAGACTAACTATATTCCCTCCGTTTGGGACAGCTGCAGCATTCACAAATCCAAAAGGTTGATTATCAATATTGTTGTATGCGTCTGTTGAGCTGATTGCAGGTTGAGCTTCATGGAAGATATTGATCACCAAAAACGTGCTTGTCCACATTAAATCTATAAGTAGTCCTGCAATTGCATAAGAAAAAGTTACCAGAAGTATGGATACAATAAGTTTTGGAATCTGATTTTGTATAGTCATTACGGTACGTGGGTCAATTTTTAGCCTTAGCATGATTGCGAATCCTACCACCACAAATAATATGACAAAAACTAAGTACGCAAGGTTTCTAAAAACTACCCATACATTTAAGTAAGGAAGTAAGCCATTAAACCCATAGCTACCTGTAGCCGCATAAGCACTTTTTACCTGAAAATTTTTATTTAAATATCCAATATAATCACCGGAAGAAACTGTTGGGGTATAGAGTGAGCCAACCATTGTTCCCATTGCTTCAATAGCTCCTCCATTTTTAACGTATCCTATTTTTCCTGTTTTAGGATTTGTGCCTAAACAACCTTGCTTAGGGTTTGATGCATCTACGCCAGCAATTAAACATGTTGAACTAGACAGAAGTTCAAGAACTAAGCTTTGTGTGAAGGTGTGGAAATTTTTTGGAACATTATTATCTAAATTAAGTTGTAAATATGGATTATTCTGTGAAGGATTTGCAAATGAAGAGTCTTGTTGCGCAAATGCTGGTCCTCCGGAGGCGAAAAAAGAAAAAATGCCAATAAATAAGGATAATATGAGCAGGGCACGGAGTTTCATACTTGATTAAGTGTGAAGTAAAATGTAATAAATGTCAAGAAAATATCAGCTATTTTAATAGGCTTTAATAGTAATTGGATTTACTGTTTTTGAGGTTTTTTTCGCTAAGATGCCAAAGCAAAGTCCGGGAATATTTTGGATTATGTGTTTTTTTGCGAGTATATTTGCTAATGTACGCTCATTATCAATTTGCAGTTGAGTGTATCCAAGCGACTGTAATATGCTTTCGTAAGCTAACAGGTAGGTCGGATAGTACAATAGATTATTTCCTGCTTGATTATAAAGTTTTGTTGTATTCTTAAATATTCGGTCAAATACAGTTAAATCTTTAGGAAAATTCAAGTGTTTTTCGTTTCTTGCATAATTTGGCTCAGAAAATTCGTCAATAATAAGAAGCATTGAGTTTTGTTTTACTTTCTTGCTTGATTGCAGGAGTATTTTAGCAGCTGTTATTGGGATGCAAGCGCGTTGTAGGTGCGTTAATTTCCAGCCATGAAGATTATAGGAAGTTCCATTTTGCGATAAAACACCATTCTTATATTGAATTTTCTTTTTTAAAAGCTGTTCATTTGTTAATATTATTTCGTTTACAACTCCATTTTTAACTGTTACTCCCATTAGATTAGTGGGGTAATGTAAATCTTGATTTTCATTGATAAACATTTCGGGTGCAAGATTATCTAGACTATATGAAAAGACGAGTAAACTCTTTTTTGAACTGGACAAGATTTTATTAATTGAAGGAGATATTTGGAGTAAGTTTTCTTCATATTTTTTGCGCTTAAATGCTTGACGAATCGTACTTATTAAATTTCCATTAATTTCGATTCCGCTCCAGATTATTTTATAGTGTAATTTTCTTGCTTCATCAATTACTGCAATACCCAAATCTCCATTACCTGCCCCAAAATCTAAAACCCTTTCTATGGGTTCATATTGACATAACTTTGCAATAGCCTTGCCCCAGTACCTATATAGTTGTTGTTCGCCATGCCATTTATTATTTAAATGATATCCATATTTACCGTGTTGATCAATTTGTAAAAATTCTGAAAATAATAGATATCCATCCTTTTGGCATGCGTTTTCTAATTCAAGAGCTAATTGTTTATTTTGAATCACTTCAGTTTTTAATCCATATTTTTCAAATTCCCAATCACTAGTATTTTTCCGTCCACCAATTAAATTGGAAACATAATATTGTGCTATATTTTTAAGATTCTTTTTAAGATACACGCGTATAGTATAAAGGATAAGGATTGTTTACAAAAGAACTTACGATTTATATAATGAGAAACACTGGAGGGGTCGCATAGTGGCCTAGTGCGCAGCTTTGGAAAAGCTGTATACCTGTAAAGGTATCGCGGGTTCAAATCCCGCCCTCTCCGCAATTACGCTTGGTTAATAATTTTAGCAGCTTCAAGCCAAACTTTTTTGTCTGATTTGAATGTCAATTTCTCCAAAACTTTAGAGCTATTAATCCATTCAACATTTTCCATTTCAGCATCGTGATTACGTATATCTCCGCTTACAAATTGCATAACATAATAATAAACAGTTTTATTTATATGATCTTCCTTATCAGTGTATGAATAAGAAATTGGAGTAAGAGTATGGAGAATTTTTCCAGTAATGCCTGTTTCTTCTTGTACCTCTCGAATAGCTGTATGTTCTTTACTTTCTGATGCGATATGATCTCCAACTAAACCTTTTGGGAATACCCATCCATGATGAGAAGCATGTTGTGCAATCAATATGCATAAATTGCCATCTTTTTTAGTAAATACTACGCCACCTGCACTTATAAGTTGTTTCATACGATTATTAAGTTTTAAAATTGAAATTATTTTCTTTTAAACAAATTTTTAAATGATATAGCGGAAGCTCGTAGACGATGTTCGAGCTTTTTACGCACAATTACCAGCTTCCCAACAGTATTATATCCCAAATTATGCTTAATATATAATACGCCAACAGTTTTATCGGGTTTCGTATTTCTTTAATAACCTTGCCTTTACTGTTTCCAATTCTTCGGGAGAAAGCAACTGTCTGTAGTCCCAAATTTTTCCGCCACCACCAAATGCGTTTTTGAAAGTCTCGTAATATACCTTTGGATTGAAGTAAATAACATTCTCTCTTTCTTCCCATCCTTTTGTCATACCTCCGTCTATGCCAAAATCATATCCAGAAGCAGATAACCAATGGTGGGCAACAACATTTCTGTAATTGTGTATTTGTTTTGCTATCTCTGAAAACTTAAAACCTTCCTTGTCTTCATCCATAAAGTTTTCTAAAAAGAAAGTAAATCCAGTTAACCCTTTTTTGTCAAAAATGCCTTCTGAAATAGTTAAAGCTACTGAATGGATACCTAATATCACCAATAGCCAGAGTTGAGAACTTGCAGCTTGGTCAATTTCCCCATTATAAAAGTTTGCAATAGAATTGAGAAGTGTTTCTATAATTTCTATCGGTGAACCATTTTGAAACCTCGCCAATCTTTTTCCTTTGTCTTCTATCATGCTGCTAACCAATCACTCCTCTCTAGTTTTTTCAGATTCTCGAACAATGGATGTAATTCAGGCATGTCGCCATAGATGTTAACGAAAAATGCAAGCGGATATGCAAATCTCATTTTACCATCCAGTTCTGTTTGTCGCCTATCTACAAAGAACACGCCAGCGATGTTTGGTCTAGTTTTTAGGTTTGACTCCATGCTTTTCCATATGTCTTTCCAGCTAAAACCCTCTATTCTTTTTTCCGTCATTATTACAAAGATTTTTTTGTCTGGCACATTGTGCGTCTGTACTATTTTTTCTTCCAACTTCGCTTTCATTCGTTCATACATGGATTTTTGTTGTTGAGCAGAATGAAGCCCTTTTATAAACAGTCGTCCAGTAGCATTATGTGGAACGTCAAGGTCAATTGTGTAAATGTTTCTCGTTTCCACAGGAGTTTCATAGCTTAATGAAAAGACAGCATCCCATTTCTCCATATCGGGAGGTGACTTTTTATGCTCTTCTTGTAAGCGGAAAACTTTCCCTCTTGCTACAGAGGATTTGAAAGGAGTATCGAAAAGTTTCTCCTGTTTGCCAAAGATATGTCTTGCTTGTTTGACTGCTTCAACTGTCTCGTTAATGCCAGTCGCATCAACTGCTTTAACGAATTCTACCTCAAAGCCAACTTGTAATGCTTGATCTTTCATTCCTTTTGATAGCCTTTCTTCAAGAAGGCTCTGAAACAAGAACTCTAAATTCTTTTCCTCAATAATGGAACATTCAAAGAAAAATGGCACGTTAAGAAACTTGCCTTTTACATCGCCTTTACCTCTGGGAGAGTCTGGCTCTATGGACAATTCTTCAAATCCAACTTTATGAAGCCTGTATGCCACCGCTATATTTAATCTTGCTGCTTCAAACTGTGCTTTGAGCATTGTTAATGTTTCATTCAGTTTCTCTTGGTCTCTCAGGACAGTAAGGTATTTTGCTAACTCAACAATTTGGACTGCGTTATTGATGACTGGGTTGGAAAGCATTCCAACAAGACTTGGTTTTAACATTTCGTGGAGTGGTTTAGAAGTTTTCTTGGATTTTTCATATTCTTGTTTTAACCAGACTTCGCCAAACGCAACTAATAATTGTGCCCTAGAAGCTCTTAATGTATCAGAAGAAATACCTGCTTCTTGCGCTAGAGTTTCGTAGCGGGATTGCCATAGGGTTTCTGTTTCTTCCCAAGAATAACTTATTTTCATATCGTGCGTAGACAAGTATATCATTTGAGGTAAAGTTGTGTATCGTTAATGAGGAATTACATTTCTATTATTGAAGATATTGGTAAGTGGTCTGAGCCTTTGGAGTCTTCAACTTTGAATGAATCTACTTTTATATCCTTACTGACGAAAATATAATCCAATCTATGCCTCAGTTCAGTCTCCTTAAATCCTTCGTAGTCAAATGGGTAAATTGTCCACGTTGGAGTTGTTAAATCCTTGTCAGTATTAACCATAACATCGCTTAACTTTGCCATGTATGAACTGTCTGGATGAGAATTGAAATCACCAATAAGGACTGTTCTTGTGTCGGAAAGTAGTTTGATTAAATTGTCTACCTGCAAATTCCGCATTTCTGAATTTTGAAATTTGTGAGAATACGCAAGATGAACTGTAAAGACAGTAAGTAATTTATCTTTTATGTTAATTTTTGCTTCTACTGCAAGTCGTGGCTCTGTTTCTGCTGTGTCTTTGTAGAAGCTCATATCACTAAGCATGTGAGGTATACTCTTTTCTATCGGATATTTACTTAAAATTGCATTGCCTTGTGGAAATCCTAGTCGTGTCTTATCAATTGCTCTATGGTAGGCACATTCATAACTAAGCTCCTTTGCAATAACAGCAGCGATATTTGTTCCATCTTTTTCTATGACTTCCTGCAAACCTATCACATCAGCATTACTCTTCGTTAAGAAGGAGATTACTTCTTTCAGGTGATACCCTTGCCAAATGTTCCAAGAAACAACTTTAATTTGCATATTGTTATTTTTCAATCCTTTCAATAGCCTGTAAATACGTTTTATGCGTAATTATCTTTCTTGCTTCTGAAATAGTTGCCCATTTCACGTCATTAAACTCGGTAAAATCTATGTTTAGTTTATCTTTCGTTGGTATTAGATACCAAATATCGTGATGAGCTTTGCAAAGCTGTCCTTCATTATGGATATACATAATGGAAAATAAGAATGGTTTTACTACTTTTTCTATTTTTATTCCTAATTCCTCGTTTGCTTCACGCTTTACAGCGTCTTCCAGTATTTCTCCTTTTTCAATGTGTCCACCTGGTACAACCCACTGCTTAGCTTTCTTATGATGAACAATAAAAATCTGTTTTGTCTGTGGGTTATAGGGAATAAAGAAAACACAACAATGGTTCTCAGGATTTTCTTCTCTTGTTAATTTACCTTCTTTTATCAGGGCAAGAAAATCCTCATACATTTTATTGTTTATACAAAGTTCAGGTGATATTAGATTGGTTAGCTGGTTTACTAATGATTTTGACACATATGATGCTAGAGCTTTTTGAAGAATCTCTTGCATCATAGGGGATTTTATTGTCATATAAGCATCTTTATCTTCGTTTGCTTCTGTGGCTGCTTTCTTTTTGATTTCAGCGTATTCTTTTACGTCTTGTGGATGTGTCCGTAGGTAATCCCGAAACGCAAGAGTATTTATCCAGTCCTGTTGTTCAGGATAGGTTATATGCACATGATACGTTCTTATTCCTTCTAAGTCATCTGGTAGATAAATTCTGTGGAATAAGTGATGGTGCATTTTACTCGCTTGCATTCTAAACTCATAACCAGCTTGTTGTATCTCCTGAGAGGTTTGCTTCATTTGACCTTTTGGTACAGCGATATAAATATCAATAATTCCTTTTCCACCAAGTTTTGGGATTGCCGTACTGCCAATATGCTCAATTTGATAGCTTCCAGTTAAATACTTTTGTAAACGTAGTTTTTCTTTCTCAAAAAGTATTGGGAAGATTGGGTTATATGGCTTAAAAACATATTTTTTCATCCGTTAAATCTTTTGAGCAACAACCTTTACAAAAGCAGACTGTTTACCATAAAAATCTTCTTCACCAGTCTCTAATACCTTAATCTTGTACTCATCAGTTAAACATTCTTTGGCGTACTCTTCGCTGAAAAAGTGTCGTATATGACCATTGAATTGAAACATATCTTTTTCAATTTGTTCACCCTGACCATATAATGAATCATCAATAGATTTGCAGATAAAGCAGAGTAATCCTCCATTTTTGAGTATTCTATGAATCTCAGTAAATAATTGTTTTGTTATGGTATCGGTAAAATAGTGAAGCGAAAGTCTTGCATAGATGACATCAAATTGAACGTCATTAAAAGGAAGCAGCTTACTCATATCAATAACTTGAAAGCTCAAGTTTTGTTGTTTTTGATAGTGTTTTTGATTTTGTTCTATTACTGTTTCTGAAAAATCAGTTGATATTACAGCATGTCCCTTTTTTGCAAAGAAAAAACTATCATTACCTAATCCACAACCTAACTCAAGAACCGCTGCCGATGCAGGAAAAGTTTTACTAACTTCTTCTGCAAAATCTGTTTGCTTTTTAGCATAATCTTTAATTGCCCCTTGCGAATGCAGTTGATTCCAGTGTTGTTTTTGGTCATTCATAGGCTATGTAATTCTTTTGGATACTTCTTTTTTAACTGAGATATATCGTACTTGGTTACGATGGAAAGTGAAAGTTTTTCTGCTTCTTCTATGGTAAACCAACCGATTTCTGCACATTTATGAGGCTCAAGTATTTTTGGCGTTCCTTTTTTGATTTTGCAAATATAGGTAGGTGATACCCAATGCTGGTGCTCGTCAGGAATAATATGGTCACAGATACCAAGTAGCTCTATAATTTCAATCTCTATACCAAGTTCTTCTTTAATCTCACGCTTTATTGCTTGCTTAAAGGTTTCTCCGAACTCTACGCTTCCACCTGGAATTTCCCATTTACCTCTTTCATTTTTCGCTTCTTTACCACGTTTGGTAATAAATAGCTTTCCATTTTTGTCAAAAATAGCTGCTCCTACACCAACACCAATATAATCAATGCCCTTTTTCATATCAAAAATTTAACTCCTTTCTCAATTCTTCAAGTATGACTGGAGCATTGTTAGGTTCGCTAAAATGGTCTTTGCCTTCGTATAAAATAAGCTCTGCTCCTAAATCTTTTGAGATCTCAACGCCTTGCTCGTAATCAATAGAACTATCATCTTTGGAGTGCATAACAATAAACTTACCAACGAGTGGTATTATCTTTCCCAAATCTACTTTATGGCTAAAAAAATCAGGATACGCTTCTCCATCACGTCTATCTGCATTTTCTGTTCTGTTGGCAAATGCAGCAATAAGAAAAACCTCTTCTACTTTTGGTTGGTATTTTTCAAGGTAAAGAAGTGCAGTACGAGTACCAAGACTATGACCAACCAGAACTAATTGTTTATCTGTTTGAGAAACTACTTTATGCAGTACATCAAGCCACTCTTGAGCATGTGAATGAATCCCTCCTGGTAAATCTGGAGTAGCATAATCTATACCAAGAGCGTCTAATTCTTTTGAAATGTTCGGATACCAGTCTGCAAGATGCGAAGCTGTATATCCATGAATAAAAACTATCTTAAAATCTTTCATGAGTTAGGTTTTATTGATTCAATCCATAAAGCACTTTTGTCATCTGGATTGCCATAATTATAGTTCACGGTAATTTCTTCATCCTGCTTAATATCTTTTATTGCTATAAATTCGATTATTTGTTCTTTTATCAACTTTTTGTATGTAGCATTTGCTTGGTAAGAATGGTTATACAACGAACCAAATCCAAAGCAGACGCCAACTGTCGTTTTTCCCCACATAAAATAGTAATCACGCATTGTTGTTTGTTTAAGAGTAGGGTAATCTTTTCTCGGAAGTACAAACACTGGACATTGTTCTATGGTTTGACCTTTTTTTATATCAACTGCTGCGAAAACGCCTCTGCCTGCTTTTGAAATATGAGATGTAGCAGTATAGATTTTAAAGGAAGGTTTAAGTGTAGCCATAGGTTAAAAATGAAATGCCTCAAAAGGTTCTTTACCTTTCTTTAGTACATATATTTTACCTGTAATGTCCTTTGCTTCATCAGAACAAAGGTACACCACAAATTTAGCAATTTCTTCTGGTTCTATGGCATCCTTGATGTATTGAGGAAAATAATGCTTGTATGCGTCTGTTGCTGTATCAGATGGGGAAATACCATTCACTTGTATCCCTTTATCTTTCAGTTCTTCTGCCAGTCCTACTGTTAAATCTTCAATAGCACGTTTGGAAACGTAGTATGGTAACCATCCTTTTGCTCCTGATTCAAATGTACCTGATAGATTCATTATTGCAGAACCTTTAGGCATAAGAGGAATAAACGCATGAGCAAGAAGGGAAGGAGAAATCGTACCAACCATATAAGTATCAACAATTACTTTCTGGTCAAATGTTTCGTAATCTCTTCCTGCATATACCTCATCTTTTCCATGCCAGATACCTGCGATATTAACCAAAGCGTCTATCTGCTTATGGTTTTCTTTAATTTCTTTGATAAACGAATGAAGACGTTTTTCATCTGTTAAATCAACGGTAATAACCTCTGTTTTACCGCCAGCTTCATTTACCTTCTTTTTGGTTTCCATCAGTCCTTTCAATGACCTTGCTCCTAAAATAACTGTTGCTCCTTCTTTGCCAAACGCTATTGCAGTAGCACGACCAATGCCCGTTGAAGCTCCCGTAACAATAATTACCTTATTTTTGAATCTCATAATTTACTGATTTTCAACTTTTGTATCATTGATTACTTTATATTGCACATGAAGATAGGAATTTTTTAATACATCACACCTAATAATTTCTAATGCTTTTATTTTCTTCAAATCTTCTTCTGTATGTAATGATTCGCCACCAATGAGTGATTGCGTATCCTTACCACCTATAAGACAAGGTGCAACAACGATAGAAACTCTGTCAATAAGCCCAAGACGTAAAAATTCAGCATTGAGTGTACCACCTGTTTGGATAGTTATTCTTTCAATGCTAAATTCTTCTTTGAATCTACGAAATACATCTACAAAATCAATTTTTTTCTCATAAAAGAGTATGTGCATGGTTGGATATTGTTCTTGTAGTGCAAATGCAGGATGGTTTTTGTTGGAAGTAATAAGATAGAAATGGTCTGACCTTTTGGCAAAGTATTCTGCTCCGTTTTTATCCAAATGGGGTTTATTATCTACAACAACAAAACTGACATCATCTCGTCCTTTATCCCATGTTCTTTGATTTACGCCCACTTTTGCTTGTACTTTTCCTGAGTTAAAAGACACCCTATCTGTGGTCTTTTCCAAATCGTAATACTGATGCAAGCCTTCTTTGATACCTGCAATACGAGGAAAATCCTTATCAACATCTAAATTATCAATATCGCCAGTAGAAATTTTTCCATCGAGGGAAGAAATCATAAAAAGAGTGGTTAGTGGATGGTCTGCCATTGTTTGCATTATATCAAAGAAGACTTTGACATGGTTATGCTTCTTCAATTTTGAGTATAATTTTGGTAACATTCGGATTGGAACTAGCGTAAAATGAATATGACACAAGTTGATTCAAACCATGCTCAAAATGTATGGTGGGTTCTACAAGAAATTAAACGAATACTTCTTAAAAAGAACCTACAAAGTAAAAGCGTAACTTTTCCAATTTATATTCTTCATAGTGAACCTGCCATACCAACATTTAAGCAGCAGGAAGAAATACTGTCCGAACTACAGCGTAAAGGTACTATAAGAATGAGTCTTATTCCTCAGTTTGGACAAGTCGTAGCTATTGGCATGGATGAGTACGCAATAACAATACTACAACCACAATTTGATGAATTATTTACAGCGATTGAGAATGAGGTCTTAAAAAGAAACATGAAAGATTATGCTTCTAGTCTTGAGCATTTTGACAAAAGCCTAAAATCAAAAATTTCTCAAGTGATTACAATACTAATCCAAAAGTATCATCTGGTAGGGGTAACTTCTAATCAGACCAACAATATAGAGGAGCTAAAATTTCCGAAAGCAGATTTTGTTACTAATGGCGTTAGCGTTGATGACGTAGAGAAAGTCTTTGTGTTGCTTGGAAAGAATATCGGATTTACACCATATTTTAACGAATCCAAAAGTGATGTTCGTATCGTTTTTAGTCCTTCTGTTTCTGCTCAAAACGTTGTCGAAAGGTTAAACGAATTAAAACAATTGGTGCAGACGCCCAATAAGGAACTTGAAACAGATAGTACCTCTAGGGTGGCAGTTAAAAAGGTGTTTCCAGACAATGTTACTTGGGAAAATATCACTATCAAATTTCTTGACGGACATGAAGCGATTATAAAAGCAAAAGACCAGACACGTCACACGAATTACGAAGAAATGGGATTTAAGAACAGTAAAAATAAACTGCCAAACAAGCAATGGGATTTTTTACGCTTGCTTGCATTTCATGATGGTGAGTTATCGTGGGAAATGACCTCTAAACTGGGATTGCCTAAAAGAGAGGTAGACAGTTTCAAAAAGAAGAAGCAGCGGTTGGCAGAAGCCCTAAAGGCTTATTTTCAAATACCAGAAGACCCCTTTTACGATTATAAGAAAGAAAGAGCATATAAAATTAAGATTCATCTTATCCCAGAGTCAGGACAATCTTCACAGAATGAATTGAATACCGAAAATGATAAACTTGGAATAGAAGAATACATAAAAGAACAATCACAAGAAGTCTATGAAAAAGATAGTCAGTGACGTCACCGTAAAATAAAAGTAACCTTGAAAAGGCTTTTTGAAGCTCTTTTTTATCGGTTATTTTGTCACGGTGATTTTTCGCCATTAGTTATTGCCACACAAAAGCGGCAATGACTATGACACACGAATATAAATCAGTTACAACTTTATATCAGACGCAGGATTTAGCTCTTGCTACCACTCTCTCATTATATTTTCCACTTGAAGGAGTAGAAAAACTTCCAAACTCACAAAAATCTGTTTTCTTTTTCAAAAGAAGTAATGAACTTGAGCAACTAGTAGAAGCCTACTGGAAACGAGAACTCAAGGTTGAGCCTCAAATGTATTTTACCCAGTTACGTCAGGTGAAAGCGAGGCTGTATGAAAACAGATAACGCTTTATTACCACGAGAAGCAATCCTTGAGTATCAGGAGATATACAAAAAAGAATTTGGGCATGATATTTCTTATGATGACGCACGAGAACAAGGAACAAAACTCTTGCGATTATTCGGTCTTATTTATAAGCCGATTCCAAAAAGCTGGTTAGTACCACAAAAGAAGCAAAATAAGAAACGTATAAAACATAAAAGAGTATGAAACAGTTAAGCATAGGTGAAGTAATGGAAATTTTAGGAAAACTTGAAAAACCATTTAACGATATGGTTGATTGGCATATCGCCTTTTTTCAAGAACAAGACAAAAAGAAACAAAAATTGTATTACACGATTTATGAGAGTAAGGAAAAAGCATATTACGAATTAAAAGAACAACTTTTTAATCAATATGAACAATAACTATGCAAGACCAGTTGAGGAATTATTAAAAGAAGAATTTGGATTTGATGTCTCAAACAAAACTACTGACGATAAGAAACATATGGATAAGGATAAACAAAAAGACGAAAAAAGTAAAAAGATATACTATGCGCTTGACTTACCAGGCGTTATTGATGTTTTAGATACTGGTAAACGTCTTGTATATTTAACAGAAAATCATGAAACAGTGGATAAGATTGAGTATTTGGATAAAATGTTTACTCCACCACCACGAGAAGCCTGCCCTTACTTATTTGCTAACGCTGATGAGGTAATGAGACATATTGAAAGGCATGATGATATTGATTGTGAGGAAGACGAAAACATTTACACTGATTTATTCACCTACCACACTGAAATATCTGATTTACCAAATGAGCATTTTTATCATTTATTAGTTATGTGGGATTTCCATACTTACTTTCTGGATAAGCTCCATTTCTCACCGATCTTATACCTCTATGCAGTAAAAGAACGTGGCAAAAGCAGAACCACAAAAGGCGCAATGTATGTTGCAAGACGAGGTGTGTTTACTGAATGTGTCAGGGAAGCAGATATTATCAGATGGGGCAATGACCATAAAGCAGCGCTTGGATTTGATATAAAAGACTTTCCTAGAAAAATGGAACGAGCAAATTGCGATGATTTAATTCTTGCTCGTTTTGAAAAAGGTTCAGCTTCGTCTCGTACCTTGTGGCCTGAAAAAGGTGCTTTCAGAGACACCAAAGTCTATCAGTTATTTGGAGCAACCATTATTGCCACCAATCGCCCTGTAGATGACATTTTAGAGTCAAGAAGTATATCTATAGACATGAAGCCATCAAGTAAGCTCTTTAGTAATCCTGTGCTGCCAGAGAGCGCACTAGAACTAAAGAACAGACTGACTGCATTTCGAGCAGCACATTATAAAAGAGAAATTATGACTGTTGAAAAGCCAGCACAAGCAAGGCTTGGTGACATTACCAGTCCTTTATTTCAAATCATTTTTACGTTTTTCCCAAACAAGAAAGATACATTCATGAAGATGCTTAACAATATAGCGATGCAGAAAAAAGAAGATGCAACTGATTCTTTAGAAGCACGAATTTTAGAAACTGTTATTAAACTTGAAAATGATGTTGTTGGTGCATACCTACCAATTGAACTTGTCGCTAATGAATTTAACAAAGGTAAAGATGCAAAGTTCACATTACAAAATGAAACAGTAGGCAAGATTTTAAGAAGTTTAGGATTTATCAAAAAAAGAACAGCAGGACAACGAGGCATTTATTATGATCCTGAATTGGTTAAGAAGCTGATAACACAATATGGTATCACCGTCAGTAATGACAGTAGTGACAGTGAAACAGATATACCCACAAATAATCATCAAGAATTACAAGCTGCTAATAACAGTAATGGTGTAGGTGAAACAGTGTCATTACTGTCACAGGTGTCACAACCAGAGCTTATATCTGATTTAACACCTGCTGAACAAAACTATGCAGAAATAGCAGAAAATGAAGGGCTATAGCTACCCCTACCCAGTAAGTAGCTTACTTAAAACTATGAGTAAACAATGTGAATTTATAAAACAAAATGGTGATAGGTGCGGTGCATATGCTGTACAAAGCTCACAGTATTGCATTAACCATGAGGAATCAATGAAAGAGACAAAGCAAAATGCTGTTGCTAAAGGTGGTTCATCTGATGGGTATAAAACCCTAAACCTTAACCTTGAGCCATTTGAAATAAAAAATACATCTGATGTGGTAATAGCAGTCGTACAAACAATCAATGAATTACGCTCTGGTAAATTGCCACCAAAGCTCGCAAATACGGTTGGTTATTTACTTGGTATTGCCATAAAAGCATTTGAAGTTTCTGAAATTGATAAAAAGATTGAAGCAATTGACAGAGTTATTTTAGAAAGGAAAGTGAGGAAATAACTATGACAAATTTTAATATCAGAAAATTATCATCTCTTGTTCAGGGGCTTACGTCAAAAGAAGCTGCAAAAGTTGTTATTGGGTATTTAATGAAACAGGACGAAGGGGAAGGCGATTATGAGAATGAGATACAAGCAATTGTGGATGCTATTCCTCAGCCTAATATCAGTGAATACAGTTTCTACTGGCGTATGTATATGAACGTGCAACAAATTATTCTTGATTATCAAACAACTTATTTGCACTTGCAGGTTCAGGAAGCATGTTTGTCTCATTTACAATACTTTATAAAAATTAGTCCATTACTGTTACAAGGGCAAAGAGTCCTGAATCTAGTGCTATCTGAAACTGATGAGGATGAAAATGACTTAAATTCACGCATTCTAGAAATGTTACAAATACTCACGTTTTCATCAGATAATTTAGAAGGTAATAATCGTACACTGCTATTTTGTAATGATTCATTAAAAGCTGCTTATTTTGATACGCTTGCAGAAGTACGAGAACTCATCCAGAAATTACAAAATTACCAGGCACTCATAAAAAAGGTTGAGTTAAAGATATTTGATGGCATGCAAATTGTAGCTCGTAAAGGATTATTAACAGAGATTGATGAGTTTATAAATCAAGTAATCGTAAAGCAAAATACTTGCATCATAAACGTAATTCAAACATATGAGTTGTTCAATCGTTCTAAATCGTTTCGCTTTGCAGAACAAGAATCACTGCTTTTACAAAAACCTGAAAAGGCAGATGAAAAATGGATTGAAACAACGTATAATCAGCTTATATTTTACGCTGAACGTGACAGTGGATTTAATAGTAGAATATAAAAATATGTATATTCCATCAGAATTATTACAATTAAAATATGATGTTTATATCAGGCGAAGTAGCGATGATGCTGACCATCAAGTTGCGTCTCTTGAGTCGCAAAAAGAAGTGTTATTAAAGCTGGTCAAAGATAATAAACTCAAGGTTGAGCGGATTGTAGAAGAATCAATGTCAGCGAAACAACCAGGTAGACCAATCTTTAATGAAGAACTGCAACGTGTTGAAGATGGCATTATTCAAGGATTGGTTGTATGGGATTTATCACGATGCTCTCGTAATCCTGTAGATTCAGGAACATTAAGCTGGTTTTTGCAAAAAGAGAAATTAAAAGTAATCGTTACCCCTCATAGGATTTATCAGTCTCAAGACAATGTGTTACTCCTGAACATTGAGTTTGGTCAAGCAAACCAATTCCTACGAGACTTATCAAAAAATGTAAAACGTGGACTTAACACAAAGCTCACAAAAGGTTGGAGACCAGGTATTGCTCCAGAAGGCTACTTGAATGATAAATCAGAAGAAAAAGGTAACAGAAAAATCATCACTGACTCTGTCCGTTTTTCATTAGTTCGTAAAGCATGGGATTTACTGCTTACTGGAAACTATACTGTTCCTCAAATACTCAAAATTATGAATGAAGAATGGGAATATACAACAGTAAAACGAAAAAAATTAGGTGGTGCAGAGATGTCTCGTGCTGGTTTGTATAGAATCTTCACGAACTCCTTTTATTATGGTTGGTATGAGTATCCAATAGGTAGCGGTAATTGGTATGAAGGAAAACATGACAAAATGATTGAACAAGCAGAATATGACAAAGTGCAGATTATTTTAGGTAGGAAAGGCAAACAACGAGCTAAAGCTAGGGAGTTTTCGTTTACTGGAATGGTTCGGTGTGGCGAATGTGACTCAAGAGTAACAGCAGAGGAATTATGGCAAGTTATTTGTACGAAGTGTAAAAATAAGTTTTCATCAAAAAACACTAATAATTGTACCCAATGCAATACTTCCATTGCGAACATGGCTAATCCATCAATACTTCACTACATTTTCTATCGCTGTACAAAGAAAAATAAAACAATAAAGTGTAAGCAAAAATATGTTCGCCTTGAGGCATTAGAGGAACAGATTGACTTCTTGCTTTCCAGAATTGAGATTCCAGAAGCATTTAAGGATTGGGCAATTAGCCACCTTAACTATCTACACGACCAAGAAGCAAGAGAACAAGACGCAATTGCTGAAAGTATCAATACAAAATATCGAGATTGTCTTGAGCGAATCAATAACCTTATCAAGCTAAAAATTTCTCCTATGAACTCTGATGGTTCAGTATTGTCTGATGAAGACTTTAAGAAGCAGATTACACCACTCCAAAAAGAAAAGATAAATCTAGAACAGGAGCAGAAAACATTAGCCAAACGAGCAGATGAATGGTTAGAACTATCACAAAGAACATTCAACTTTGCGTGCTATGCACGTCTCAAGTTTAAGCATGGATCACATCACGAAAAAAAAGAAATTCTTGCAACCATTGGCTCAAACCTTATATTAAAAGACAAAATACTCAGTCTTGCCGTGCCAAAACCATTTATTGCCATTCGGGAAGCAAAGATTGAGACGGATAGAATTGTTGCTCGGTTCAAACCTGAGGAAAAGGTTGATATAACAGCACAAATGATGTATCTCTATCAAGAAAATCTCACTTTGCGGAGGGGGTGGGATTTGAACCCACGATAAGGTTTCCCTTATGGCGGTTTTCGAAACCGCTGCACTAGTCCACTATGCGACCCCTCCAAGCTAGGTAATTATAGCACCTAATTTCCATAAATAACTGAAATATTATCTTCATAAAGAACGTGCATTCCATATGAAATAATTTGCTTATGAAGTAATGGAAGATTTATGTCATGCGATTGTAACCAAGGTGGTAAGTGACTGAATGTGTCCGTAAGAATAGTAGTTGATGAAGGTAATGCAAGCTGTTTATAAAATAAAACTCGGGTAATATGGTATTTTTTTGCCTCATTACTGAATGGAAGTTTTCCGTTTAAGATACTTTCATACTCTAAAAAGGAATCCCTACTCTCATGTAGATTATTTGTATGTTGTCTCCAGCTTGGCATTCTGCCATCAATAAAAACTTTTTTCTCAGGGTATTGCCAAATTAAATAGCCTCCCCATTCATATGGAGCAAATAATTGACCAGAATATGGATGTATTTTTAAATACGTTATTGCACTCGTAGGATAAAAAGAAGTTTTTTTTCCTAGCAAGAATAAAGGATAATATTGAAGTGCAAATACTATTAAAATTAATACAATAAATAACCTGTATATTATTAATAGCCTTTTTTTGCCAAATTTAATTTTTTCAACTTCTAGTGAAAAAAGCTTTATTGCTGTATAGGTTAGAGGTAGGGAATAAAGTAACCAAAATGGTATATTTCTATACGAAGATACGCCAAAAATAAATAAAATTATATACATGGCAATTTGATCTTTTGGAAATCGACGTGCATATTTAAAGATAAAAAATAAACTAGTTGCTGTGTATGTCCATAGCATTAAGTTAATAAAATAAAATGACGGGAGCCATTCAATAATACGGCTATGGAGTTTAGTGTCTGTCATGGTTATATAAACCCATTTCCACATATAAATTCCATATGGATTTATAAAAGTAGCAATTATTGAAAGTAGTAACACTACAATATCAATTAGGTTTATGGATTTATAGAATACAAAGCGTAAAAAGATATATAAGAATATAAGACCTATGCCAAGTGCAAATCCTCCATGTAAATTTACCCAAAAAATCATTAAAATCGGTAAGAAATATCGAAAACTTCGCCAATGTTTCTGCGATAAAAATAATAAAAATAGTATTTCTGCAAATAGCCAATCAAGCTGCTTAGGTCTAAGTCCAATTAAAGTTATCATCGCTCCGCCTTCCATAAGTAGTAAAGGAATGAATGTTTTCCCTTTGTATAAAATCGTTTGAAAACCAATGGGTAAAATCGCAAGGAAAGCAAAAATAATAGAAAGTCCAATAGTGCCTAAAACCGGAAATAATTTCGCTATTATGATTTGCGTTAGCCACTCATGGGGAATAAGTTGATAGGATGGCATTGTGTATGAAAAAGGGTCAGTTTTTGGAATACCATGAGTAAGGATATATCTACCTGTTTGTAGATGCCATCCAAAATCTGAATCTAAAATACCTAGAGAATTTAAACAATAAAAATAAAATAAGACAATTAAAATTGAATAAGGAAAAATACTACTTAATGCATTAATTATTTTAACCCGAAGCATAATCGAAAACGCTCAGTTTTGTTCAACTGTAGTGAGACTTAACTTGAAATAACAAATAAAATATAAATCCTGCAATAATTAGTCCAAGTAACGAAAGAGTAATTAAAGAATAAAAAGCCTGTACAAACTCGCTCCAGAAAAACAACTTCCATCCATTTATTTTTCTTGCTTTTGTCCCTGGATAAGCGGCCAGTAAAAGTACTGATGCTATTAAAATAATAAGCGTTAGTATAAAATGTAATCCAAACCACGAAATGCCATTTATACCACCAATTGCTGCAAAAGGAGATACAATAGTTATAACTCCAAGTTCTGGCACTGAAAGAATTACGCCAATTAAGCCAAATATTATTGCAACCCACGGTATGTAGTTGATTATTAAATTTTTTACATTATTATCTAATTTAGGTGCTTTTTTATACCATTTTTCAAACACAGTTATTATTTGATTTGAAGAGTATTTGCTCATATTTTACCTCCTTTCTGTATATTTCTAGGCGTTCCTATTATTTCGTATTTATCTATTTGAATGCAAGTATTGATCGTCTATATGAATTTAGAGGAGTTTGCTTTGGGATTATATTTTATATGCGTGCCCGAGAGGAATCGAACCTCCAACCGCCTGGACCGCAACCAGGTGTTCTATCCATTGAACTACGGGCACAAGAACGATTTTATTGTATCTTATAGTTGCAGAATAATCAATCTATTAGGATCTCTCGAGAGGAAAGTTTTTTGCAATAAAGTTTCCAAATTTTTCAACAAAAGTGGGTTGAACATATTCTCGAAAAGGTAAGTATGGCAGCAAAATCGTTTTAATGTGTTCTTTATGAACTTCGCCAAGGGTTAAGGTTAGTTCTCCAGGAATTAATGCAATGGTTCGTATAAGCAAGACGTCTGTACCGTGAATCTCTTTAAAATAAAAATCATAAAGTTCCTGCCAAAGAAAAAAATGATCTTCCACGGTGACTCCTTCTGAGCTTATTCTGTAATGAAAATTATGAGGAGGAATAGTTGCAAGAACAAATACAACAAACAAAAATGAAGCTATTAAAAGCATTAACATATATTGTCCAAATAATAAACATATTACTTCAATAAGTAATGCAATCAAGGCACTCGTAATAAAATACTCCTTGGAGCGTTTCGCAAAAGGTCTTCCGGGTGCGTGCCATGCTATCAACGTTTTGACTGTGGGCACATGGGAATGTTCATGAGTGTAGCTTCGTTCTGATTCATGCTCTGGTTGGGGATTTTCATTATTCTCCATATACTAATAACTGTAAATGAATTAGAAAACTTAGTCAAGCTAAAAAGCCTATGCAGGAAGTGAATAATGGTGCGGAGAGGGTGGGATTCGAACCCACGGTGAGCTTGCACCCACAGCGGTTTTCAAGACCGCCGCACTAGGCCACTATGCGACCTCTCCAATAGAACTTTATTGCGGAGGAGACAGGATTTGAACCTGCGCGAGCCTTACGGCTCAAGGGTTTAGCAAACCCTCGCAATGGACCAGGCTATGCGACTCCTCCAATTGATTCCTATTATAGCATTTTTACCAAGCTAAAAATATTTACAAGTCAAGGGTTATGGAGCATAATAAACAGGTGCAAGAAGAAATAATATTAAAACACTCAAAAAATTGGTTATTACTTCATTTAATTTTTGGTTTTCTATTAACAATAACCATAATTGGTGCATTTATCGGAATTCCGCTAATTGTATTAACAATTCTTCGTTATTCGACAGAATCATTTACGCTTCATGCCAATTCATTAGTAGTAAAGAGAGGGGTTTTTACGCGTAACACGAATGAAATTCCATGTTCAAAAATCAATAATATAAATACGTATAGAAATATGCTTGGTTTAGTTTTTGGTTATGGCGATATTGGTATTTACTCGGCTAATGCAAGTGAACCAGAAGTTTTTAAAAATATAGCAAATCCTGGGAAAGTAAAAGATGCAATAAAACTTCGTATGGATTCTTTTGAGGATTCCCAACCTAACAACAAATAATCAAATTAGCTTTAGCTTGTTATTTAATTGGGAAAAATGTGAGGGGGAGTCTGTGTTGAGTTATTTCGTTGTTTAGACGAATTAGTCATTACAGACTTGATCCCCCTCATGAGTGCTTGTTCGGTTTGTTGCGATGTTGGTGTGTTAGGGTTTTTTCCAGTCGGAGTTGGTGAACATTCCTGCGATGAAGAAAACGAGAGCAGCGAATGTCGCTATTGGCCAGACTCCGTGAGCGTGGGCTGTTTGTAGGACGTTGTCTCCTGCTACAGTGAAAAAGAACGCTACTATAAGGCAAAGGCCTACTTTAATAGGACTCATCTTTAAGCCTTTCTTGTGTTGAGAAACAACACGATTCTGATTTTCGATCAATATCTTTTAAATCCACGTTTTCCGTAGATAATTGTCGAGAATGGAATACCAAACTTACAGGAGAGGGTGTTCCTCCCGCAAGAATGGTTTGAGCTATTGGCTCACTACTCTAAAAGAGTAAAGAGCCGGCGCCGGACCTCAGCGATGCGTGCTGGTGATCGTGGCCTCGCCCGGGATCGTGTCGAACTCGAAGGTCATGTCTAACATCATATACTTGGAAGGCGAACTGTTCGGAGGTGAATGAATCATGGTTATTCCTTTTGGATATAATCGATCTAACTTCCTGCAGTTGTCTTTTGCTTTCTCACCCTACACTGAAATACGTTTAAAGGTTTTTCATTGCAACAAGCAAAGACTATAGATAGAGAAAATATTTTCTCAACCTGTAGCCTTTGCTTAAGGTAAGAATAGAAGTATATAACTTCGCAATTTGTGAACGTGCAATAATTACTATAAACAGTAACAAATTGGCAGCTTATGCCCAAATATACTATTTTTAGCTATAGGAGTATATCAAAGCAAGTTGGGAATGTCAATACTACAGGATTAAATATGAAGGTATTAATTATCTGATAATGTATTAGTTTAGATTGATTTAGCAATCTAAACGTTGTTTGTGGAGATGTCCGGCAGTGAACCGGAGTCCGAAAAAGTCAGTTAAAAACGTCTACAAGCGTAGTCAATTATTAAACTTCCTAATATCTTGATCCAATTGACAGGAAAAATAATAGTAAGGTTTCAAAATTCGGTAAAAAACGAAACCAGATTTTTTACTATATCTTAGCTTTGTAAATATCTATATGTCCCGCAAAGAAAGGGAGTTATAGATACGCTTTATGCAAAGGCCATTGCTGGCTGAGCATTATAACGACTAAAGGATAATCCTTCAGCATTTATGTTTTGATCCTGTTTAACGACTATATATCAAAGTCGGCTTGCTGTTTTTCAAAGTACTATTCTCGTCGAATCGATTCATCCCCCTTTACTAAATATGTCTATTTGGTAAAGGCGAATATCGATTTTATCGAAGATGCCTTTTAAACTCTTCTGCTACTTCTCGATCAATATCTTTACGTTTCTTCGCTTCTTTCTTCTGATATTCCTTTTTACCCTTTCCTAAAGCTACTTCAAGCTTAATGAGGTTCTTCGTATTATACATCGCAATAGGCACGATTGTCAAACCGCTTCCTTCCATTTTATGCTTTAGATTGAGTATTTCTCTTTTGTGCAAAAGTAATTTTCTTGTGCGTATCTGATCATAATTATCAGGTCGTGCATACTGAAAAGGAAAGATCTTCGCGTTTACAAGAAACGCCTCGAGTCCGATTATTTTTACATAGCTTCCAGATAAGTCTGCATGCCCAAGGCGCACAGCCTTAACTTCAGAGCCTAATAAGTGTATTCCGGCCTCAAGTTTTTCTCGAATTTCAAAGTCGAAGGTAGCTTTACGGTTGATAATTTTCATTTACTTTAAGTCAAGTTCGTAGATTGTACCAGAAGAAAGGATAAAAATCTTATTTTCAGCTTCATGTACCTCGAAATCGTTCGCATTTTGTAGTTCGCGAGCATCATATTCCTTTATAAATGCACCA
This sequence comes from Candidatus Levyibacteriota bacterium, assembly GCA_003152105.1. GTDB lineage: Bacteria > Patescibacteriota > Microgenomatia > Levybacterales > UBA12049 > PALSA-1332. The sequence goes on along the minus strand of PLZJ01000002.1, from coordinate 132,130 downwards.
TCTTTGGTAAGTACTACTATACGACTGTTTTGCTGGTCTAAAACATAAAGGTTATTGGTGTTTTCATCAGTATAAATACGGGATGGATTTTTAAATGGTTTTGAAAGCCCAGATAATGAAAAGTTTTGTTTCTGTCCACGTAAATATTTATCTATTGATCCGTTTGAATAAAGTACATAAACAGAGCTATCAATTGCCATAGATTCTGCTTTGGAAAAAGCAGGTGATTCAGAAGAAGTTAGATAATTCGATTTTGTATACTCTGAATCAGAAGGAGTAAATTTATATATTTGATTAGCATTTTTATCCAAAAGGTAAATATTTGTTAAATAAGTTGCTAACCCTCCGCCATTTGCATAGTTTCCAGATTTTTTTACTATTAGTTTTTTGCTATTACCACTTAAATCGGTTTGATAAATACCATCATTTAATAGTAAGTCTACATTTTGTCCATTCAGGATAGCATAAGTGGCTTGTGAATTATTATTTTCAGCTACTAAAATACCACTAGTAACAGTTGCTTTTGCCAATGAGTTTGTTGAACTTTGTCCTTCATTTGGCCCGAGTGCATTATTTATATTCGTAAGCAAATCATTAATTTGAGTACGTTCTGATGTTCCGGGTTGGAACTGATTTATATTGTTTGTAATAATTTGTTTGGCGTCTGAAAAGTCTTGTTGTGCTAATGGTTTATTTAAATCATTAAGTAGTTTTGCTTCATCATACTTTTTCTTTGCTTGCGTATAAATAGATTGGAATTTTGTATGAATTGATGTACGTTGTTGAATTGAACGAGCGCTATACAAGCTAAAAAGTAATACCAATAAAAGTATGCCTGCAATGCTAAGGAGTAGCTTTTTCTTGTGAGATATATGAGGTAATTTTTTTCCCGAAAAAGAAAATTTTGGTAGGCGTACTTTTCTGGGAGGCTTTATGTGGGTTTGTGTTGCTTCTTCGATTACCTCAGTCTTAGGAGGTTCATATGCCAGAGGTATTATTTCAGGTAATTCATCTTCTTCTACTTCTGCTTTTTCGTCTTCATTAAAGTCTATGTCCTTTTCGCCTTCCTCCTCTTCATTTGTTGTTTTGAAGGATAAAATTATTGCTGAAGCTGCGCCATTTTCTTTTTCATGAATTTTTGGTGCGAGAATTTCTGCTGCTTCGCTTGGTAACGGATTTTCAAGCGCATCTTCGAGTAGCGTACGAGTAATAATATCTGAAAACGCTTTTGTTTGTAGAATGATATCATCATTATTTTCTATAAATCCAGATGCAGATAGCACTTCGCGCGTATTAGTATGTCTGTGCGATAGTAAATTACCAAATGATGCGCCACGCTTAATAAGTATTAAGCCCTCACCGTGTAAATATAAATAGAGAATGTCATGAACTACTGCAGCAACTAGAAAGCTACGATTGATATGTTCAGGAATTTTGTCTACCGCTGTAGTTACAGCAGATTTGATACCTTCAAGATTCTTTTCTTCTAATGTAAAGTATTCTTCTTCAAGTGTTTTGACAATGTCCTTTCCTAGGGCATTAAGAAGTGTGTCTTCCTCGCTAGAGAGAGATAATACAGCAAATAGCTTCCCTGCATTATATGCTTGTGACCATGCAGTTTGAGTAGGCGTGGCAACTATTTTCCCAAATGTAATTTGCATGTCGTTCATCTGTCTATAGTATAACAATACTAAAGACAAAAATCATAATACTGACAATCAAAAGTAATATTCCAATATTTTGAACGGTGCTTTGTGTAGGTAGCTCTATTATTCTTCTCATTGACCGAATTTGTCCTACGATAACAAGGCAAAAAACCATGAACAAAACCATTACTAAAAGAGAAAATAATTTAATGATATGTTCTGGATTATTAAAAAATTGAATAAATGTATCAGGCATTTTGACGATTCCTTCCAATTAGTTCTTCAATAAATTGTACGATTTTTTCAGGCTGCGGAACTGCTAAGAGGTCAAAATTATCGAGCGTACCAGCTGTTTGTATAAGTACATCTCCATAATCAAACATTGAGCGTATTGCTCCAATTTCTTTAAAGCTAACATCTTCTACGAGACTCATTTTTGTAGCTGAGATATTTTTGTATACAATGCCAGAATAGTCTATATCGAGTACGCGCTCTTGTGTTACAAGAGAAATGTTGTAATACCACGTAATAAAATTGATAAAAATAAATGTCAGTACAACAAGGTAGTAAAATGCGCTCAGTATAAAAGGTGTTAATACATTTATTTGAGATAGTTGTGGAAATAATCCTTGGTTATCTCGGAGAAACAAATAGAGGATTGGGGGAACTAATATTAGAAATAACGTAATCAAAATCCAAGGAACGTTTGTAATAATATGTTTTCTCAAGAATAATAAAACTTCTTCATTTGCTTCTTGTGAATCAAATTTTACGTTGTGCGGATAAATTTTAAGTGTAGAAAATGAAGTGGAGTTATCTTGCTTTATGGTTTCATTTGCTTTTTGCGTTTGAATATCCTGATTTATCGATTCTTGTTCTGCTACAACAGTATCATTAGCAGGTATTGATTGAATAGGAATTTCTTGTTTTTCTGGTGCAATAAATATATCAGCCATATTATTTTTGTTCAATATTATAAAGCGGACCTACAATTTGTATATTAGCAGGTGCGCGTAAGTTAAAAAATGTCTTAAATGAAGAGCCATCAAAACTAACATTGCCTCCATCTCCAGAAACAGATACAGATGTAACTCGTCCGGAACCATGATCCCAATTAATTGTCGTACTTGAGATTGTGGTAAATGCTGGTAGATTTCTATTTTGTAACTCTTGTCTTACTCGATTTGCGTCCCATGTATCAGTGCCGTCAGGGTTTGGCTTATCTGGTTGCGATAGATGCGAAACAGTACTTCCATCTGCCTTTGCTAGTGAAATTACATTAATAATATCTGCGAGTTCGCTTGGACGTAGCCACGCTGTATTATTATTTTCGCTTCGAGAACCCCAGTCACAATAAAACCAAGGAGACTCTTTGTCGTATGCGTTATTCATTAAGTCAGAAAAACTCGATACGCTCCCTGTTCCATCATACATTTCTTTTGTGTATGAATTTGAAGACCACCCAATATCTGCAGACGTAAATTCATAGCCACCATGCGTGGAAGAGAACCATGCTTCAATTGGAGATCCACCTGAGGTTATTACTTGCCCAGCTGTTGCACTAACGGCATCTAGCCAGGGTTGCGCATTTTCTTCAGTTTTAACTTCTTGAAAACTTTGGTTTGGAGGAACTGTTGTTTGCCCACTTGCTATCGCATGCATCACATAGGATCTAGCGGCAATTGCTTGTGCCTTTAATGCTTCGGAAGGCCAGCTGCTGGGCATTTCGTAAATATGTTTCAGATAATCTTCTACGCTCATTTGTTGATTTCCGAAGCTTTCTCCATAATCATTTGTGCCATTTACAGTGATATTGGTTGATGAAGTACTCATATTCGTGATTTGTATGTTTGCATAGTATGCATTTAAGATATCGTTATAACTTTGACCTGCTTCAGCTCTACCTTTTGCTCCATATTGATTTAGGCCTACTCTGTTTGGTGTTCCAAAAGTGAAAACAGCAAAACGAGGAGAAAATCCAGGATCCACATTTATATCTGAAGAGCAACCACCCTGCGTAGTATACGCAGTTTGTGGGATATTAAGACTTGCAAGTTTCTGCGCTATAAGTTGTTGTTGTTGCGAAGTAAGTGCAGCGATTTGACCCGACAAAGTTGATTGATATGATTTTGCTTGCGTAATAACTGCATTGAGTTTAGCAGACTGTGCATCAAGATCTTGTTTGGTTGCAGTTAGGCGAGTTTCTTCTGACTCAAGATTTTTTTTGCGTATTTCAAGATCCTGGAGCGTTATTACCGTATTTGTTATGATTGACTGGTCTTGATCGGTGGCGGCTTTTTGATAGGCAGCAAGTTGTGTTATGTCTGCTGCTGAAGAAGATGATAATATCAAAAGGATTGGGGTGCTTGTATAGCTTTTAATATAATAATCTCTAAGAGCTTCGTTGAGTAAATTTACTTGTTTAGCTAGTTGCGTTTCTCTTGTTTGTATGTCTTGTTTTTTTACCACTATATCTGCATCTATTGCAGCAACCTGTGTCTTAATTGCAGCTATTTGATTTTGCATAGCATTAACCTGTGAAACAAGAGGAGTTGTTGCATTCACTGATTGATTTAATTCATTTTGTAAAGTTGCCAATTGTTGATTAATAACATCCAATTGATCAGATAAACTAAACGATACATAATGAAACAAAAAGAATATAAAAAAACTAGCTAAGAAAACGGGGAAAATCTTTTTCATAGAGCTTTATTTATTATAGCAGATAGTGTAGTTTTCCCAATTTATTTATGCTATACTGCACGCATATGGATGACACGCAATTTTTTGACTCTCCACCAACACGAAGATCCAAGCGTTCAAAAAAATGGATTGTGCTTGTAATATTTCTCATTCTTCTAGTTGGAATTGGTGTAGTAGCTGCAAAATTTTTAACTAAAGCGTCTGCTCCAGTATCTTCCAAAACAACGCCTACTCCAACAGACTATATTTTTCCAACCGACACTCCAGCTCCATCAGGTAAGTTGACTCCAAGCCCTTCTGTTTCGGGTACACCAGCGCCATCGGGAAAAGTATCGATATCTCCATCTGCAACTCCAACAAAGAGTAGTGCAACAATAACTGTTGAAAATGGTAGCGGCACAGCAGGCGTTGCAAATAAAATGGCTACTTTTCTAAAGGGACTTGGCTATACAGTTGTAAGTACCACAAATGCTGACAATTTTAACTATACAAATGTTACCATTGAAGTTAAGAAGAGTGAAAGCTCCATATTGCCTAAACTAAAAAGTGATATAAGTGCAAATTATAGTGTAGGAAGTGCAACTGCGACGTTACCTGAATCAAGCTCCACAGACGCTGTTGTCATCATTGGTCAGTAGTACTTATTGACAATTCTTTTTCTCAAGCATACACTTTTAACAAGCTTCATATGAAAGTACATATTGCAACAGATCATGCAGGTTTTGAACTTAAAGAAAAAGTAAAGCAATTTCTCAAAGACAAAGGGTATGAAGTTGAAGATAGCGGGGCATTTACGTTCGATAAAAATGATGATTACCCGGATTATATTAGTAAAGCAGCAAAAAAAGTATCAGAGGATACTCAATCTCGAGGAATAATATTTGGTAGTTCTGGTCAAGGTGAAGCAATAGTTGCGAATAAGTTTGCTAATGTAAGATGCGTTTTATATTATGGTCAAGCAGTCCCGATTAAATCTGCGGATATTTCTGGAAGAGAGAGCCACGATCCCTATGAAATGATTAGATTAACTAGAGAACATAACAATGCAAATATGCTCTCTATTGGAGCTAGTTTTGTATCTTTAGAAGAAGCTTGTCATATAATTAAGCTGTGGCTAGATACTCCTTTTCCTTCTGAGGAAAGACACACGAGAAGAATTAATAAAATTCTTAGACTTGAAAAGGAAATGAGTAATGTTTGAAATAATTCCAGGAATTTTAGAAAGTAGTTGGTTTGAGATCGAACATAAAATTAATCTTGTGCGCCCTTTTGCTAAAAGCATTCATATAGATATTATTGATGGAATATTTATCAAAAATAAAACATTTATAGATCCTACTCCTTTTCATAAATACGCAAAAGATATTATATTGGAAGTACATATGATGGTTGAAGAACCAGAGCAATACATAGATAGTTTTGGAAAAGCAGGATTTAGGAGGTTTTTAGGGCATATTGAAAAAATGAGTAATCAGAAGTCATTTTTAAATAGAGCTAAGAAATATGGTAATGCTGGACTAGCTATTGATGGACCCACTCCCATATCTCAGATATCAACACCACTAGATGCAGTTGATTCACTATTAATTTATTCCGCAGACCGTGTTGGTTTTTCAAATGCAATGTTTAAGAATGATCGATTGAATAAAATTAAGCAACTGGATCTAGAGAGTAACAAACATGTATCAATAGAAGTTGATGGTGGAATTAATGACGATACTATTGTTGCGGCGAAAAATGCAGGAGCAAATAGATTTGTGACCACGAGCTTTTTGTTTAAACACGATCCAAATACACAATATAAAACGCTACATAATCTTCTTCACACTTAAGATTTTTTAATTGTTGGAGTAGGAGTCCCATATTGATATGAGCTACAATTTACACTATTTTCAGTTCCTTTTACAAAATATTCCACATGACCATAACACTGTTTACTAACTATATCCTCTGGAGCAGGTGGCTTTGAAGCTACCTGGTTTTGTAAAAGACTTGTCATTATTGCGTGCCAAATTGGAGCTGCGCCAGTAATGCCTGAGGCAAGGGCTTGGCTCATTGGAGTATTATCGTTATTACCTACCCACGTGATAACCACTCTATTTTTTGTATAGCCATCAGTCCAATTATCTCTCTTGTCATCTGTTGTTCCTGTTTTTACAGATACGTATTCTCCTGGGATATAAAGCGGAGAATTTGGTCCAAACTCTAATGTTCTTGCATTATTATCTGCTAAAATATCAGACATTATATATGAAACTCCTTGGCTTAATACTCGTTGAGACGTAATGTTGTCTGGATTTTTTTGCTCTAGAATATTTCCATTTGCATCTGAAATTTTTAGAATAGGATTTAAACCAACATGTAAACCCCCATTCGCGAGCGTTCCATATACCTCTGCCATATCTGTCATTTTTACTTCAGCAGCTCCTAGTGTTATTGATAATCCGTAATTACTTGGGCTTCCCCATGTGGTAATTCCCATTTGTTTAGCATAACTGATCATGGTAGGTATACCAATTTGATTCAATGTTTTAACTGCAGGAATATTAAATGAATTTGCAAGTGCAATGCGAAGCGGGATTTTTCCGTGAAATTTACCATCATAATTGACTGGTGAATAAGAATTACCCCAAGGGTCGGTATATGTAACAGGGGAATCGTCAAGAATTGTTGCTGCAGTAAATCCATTACTTAATGCAGATGAGTATGTAACTGCTTTTATTGAAGAACCAGGTTGACGTGGTGACGTAGCGATATTTACCGCGCCATAATTAGGGTCAGAATAATCCTTACTACCTATCATTGCTAGTATGTCTCCATTTGAAGGATTCGTAATAAGTGCTGCACCATTAGAAATATTTAAATACGCGTCATTTTGCACTTCATTTGAAACTATTTTTTGTGCTTCATTTTGCATATTGGTATCAAGTGATGTTATGACTGTTAGTCCTCCTTTTTCAACTAAAGGTAAGCCGTATTTTTGAATGAGTAAATCTCTAACGTACATGACGAAATGTGGTGCAAGAATAGGAGTTTGCGGACTTTGAAATTGCAATTGTTCAGATAACGCCTGGGTTTCTTGTGGTTTGGATATGTATCCAAGTTGCTGCATTCTATCTAAAACCTCTTTTTGTCTTGCCTTCCATGCATTTGGGCTTGATCCGAAAGGAGAATAAATAGTTGGTGCTTGTGGTAATCCAGCTAAAAAAGCAGATTGCGCAAGGTCAAGATCAGAGACATGAATTCCAAAATAAGTTTCAGATGCCGCTTCTACTCCCCACGCTGTTCCACCATAAGGCACTACGTTAAAATACATTTCTAAGATTTGATTTTTCGAATAAATGCGTTCTGCCCAAAAAGCTAACACAATTTCTTTTATTTTTCTTGTAATGCTCGTTTGAGGTGTAAGAAGTGTTGATTTTATCAATTGTTGTGTAATTGTTGATCCGCCCTGCAGTTGCTTGCCTGAAACATCTTGAAGAAAAGAACGAAAAATTGCCGTTATATCAAAACCTGGATGAGTGTAAAAATCTTTGTCTTCGATTGCAATAGTGCCTTCTCGTAAATAGTTGGGAACATCTCGTAAGTGAACCAAAGTTCTGTTCTGATTTGCATAAATTTGATAAAGCAAAACATGATTCCGGTCGTAAATTTTCGTAGTTTGCGGTATCTGTTCGGTAATTAATTGATTAGGGTTTGGAAGGCTTTGTATAAATACATAAAACGTTAGAGGAGCGCCAATGATGATTAGTGAGAATATCCCTCCTGTAATAAAATAGCGTATTTTAGTAAAAAAACCTAAGTGAAAACTAACATGCATGTTAGTTTTATGTTTTTTTGCTTTTTTCTTTTTTGCCAATTTATATGGCGAAGAGCCAGTATTTTTTACATCTTCCTGTATCTTCGAAAATGCACTCTTGATGTTATGCGCATCAGTTTTAATTATGGTAAATAACAAACCGAAAAATTTATAGAATAGTAATCCGATAAAATCAATAAGCCTCAAGCATAAGAAAAATATTTTTCTACATATTTTTAGTAAGATTTCTACCGTCAGGAGAATCAAATCGCCGATTTTTATCATTACAAGCAATAAAAAGACAATAATGTTGACAAAGATTTGCATAACGATTACATAAGCAGATTGGGACGCCTGCATTATACAACAGGGGGTATGCCTTGAAAAGCAGGAAATGGTTATGGAGTGGGAGTAGGAGAGGGGGACGGATGAGGGCAACTTAAGCAATATTTATCTCCTGATGGATCGGTAAGGATAGTTTCATCTTTTTGGCCTACATTTGCAGTTTGTCCAGGCTTAGCTAAATCATTAGTTGTTGTATCGATAAATACTTTTTGTTGAGAAACATATGAATGTTGTGGTGTTCCAGAAAGCGTATAATCATAGCTTTCAGGACATTTGCTTGCAGCATTTGGATCGGAAGATAGTTGTCCCGCTCCTACACAAACGCCTCTTTTTATAACACCTGATGGTATCACAGTGCTTTCAGGAAGTTTATTTTCAAGCATGTGTGTCATTAAATCATGCCACATTGGTGCAGCTCCAGTTATTCCCGACACGAGACCCTCCATTGGCGTATTGTCGTCATTACCAACCCATGTTGCGACTAAATAGCTTGGCGTATAGCCAATTGTCCAATTGTCACGAAAGTCATTTGTAGTTCCTGTTTTAACTGATACATGTTGTCCGACTACACGAAGAGATGATGAAGGACCAAATTCGAGTAATCGAGCATTATTATCAGCTAATATATCGGAAATAATAAAGGCAGCACCAGGTGATATTACTTTTTGTCCAAAAAAGCCACTATCTGATGGTTGGTATTCTTCAAGTACTTTTCCATCCTTGTCAACGATTTTAAGGATGGGATGTAGGTCTACTCTATATCCTCCATTTGCAAAAACTCCAAATGCGGTGGCCATGTCTACCATAGTTACATCACAACTACCAAGCGTTAGTGACAATACGTAGCAATTAGGATTATTAAATGTTGAAATTCCCATTGCAGTTGCTGTTGAAATCATTGCTGCAGGTCCATTCACTTTTAGCATTTTTACAGCTGGTATATTAAAGGAATTTCCAAGAGCTTGTCTCATAGTAACTACTCCATGAAACTTGCCATCGTAATTATGTGGGCAATAAGTAACTCCGAAGCAAATCGGTTGATCAATAAATGGCGTATTAGCTCCGTAACCATTCATAATACCAACCACATAATTAACAGGTTTAATAGATGAGCCAGGTTGTCGGAGAGAAATTGTCACATTTACGTTTCCATCATCTGCCGTATCAAAATAATCTTTGCTGCCGACCATTGCGAGTATTTCGCCAGTATTTGGTTGCGTTATCAGTGCTGCTCCGTTAGAAACATGGTAGCCAGCCAATTTTTCAACCTCAGCGGCAACAGTTGCTTGGGCATAATTTTGTAGGTTAAGATCTAGGCTTGTGGTTATTTTTAAACCTCCTTGTTCTACAAGTAATTGTCCATATTTTTTTGTTAGTAAATCTTTGATATAGAATACCCAGTGCGGAGCTTTAATATCATTTCTAGCTAAGGATTGAAAATGCAGTTGTTCTGCTGCTGCAGCATTATATTGGGACTTGGTAATATAATTTTGTTGTAGCATTTGAGAGAGTACTTCGAGTTGTCTTTGTCTTCCTAAATCTGGATGTGCTCCGAAAGGGGAATAGCTGGTTGGTGAATTTGGTAAACCTGCAAGCATGGCAGATTCAGCAAGATCTAATTCGTAGACGTGTTTACCAAAATACATTTCTGAAGCTGCCTCGACACCCCATGCAGTCCCACCATACGGAGATTGATTTAGGTACATCTCTAATATCTTGTCTTTTGGATATATAATTTCAGTTGCAAAAGAAAGTATTACTTCTTTAATTTTACGAGGAATAGTTCTTTCAGGAGTTAATAAACTATTCTTTACGAGTTGCTGAGTTAATGTGGACCCTCCTTGTAATTCGTTATGCGTAATAATTGAAACTAAAGAACGAAGTATGGCTCGAATGTCAATTGCTCCATGATTATAGAAGTTTTTATCCTCAATAGATAAGGTTGCCTGTTGGAGTTGCTTGGGGATTTTTGAAAGTGGAATGAATATTTGATTTCTATTGCCATAAATTGTATATAGAAGAACGCCGTTTCGATCATATATTTGACTAGATTGGGGAAAATTTGTACTGCCAAGTTTAGTAGGAGAAGGGAGGTCTTTGAGTATATAGTAATAAAATAAAGCAATGCTCACAATCAGTAATGAGACAATTACATACCTAATTCTCGGGCGTTTTTTCATAATTTTAGGCATCTTTTTCACCAAACTATAATAACATTTGTTTTGACATCTGACAATAAAATAGTATTCATACACCATAGAGTACGCTATAATAGTAAAGAATTACTTGCAATTAGTTGTTATGACGTTACCAAAAATTCAAGAGGCACAAGTTCATAATCGTAAAGTACTTCTTAGGGTAGATATCGATGTTCCCCTACATAATAAAGATATATTAGATGATTCTCGATTGCACGCCTCACTCGAGACAATAACTTATCTTCAAAACCAAAACGCTACGATAATTTTATGTGGACATCTAGGGAGGCCAGATGGGCAAGACGATGCATACTCGCTTGACCCAGTAGCTAAATGGTTCGCTAAAAAGCTAGGCTTACAATTTACATCCACTAAACAACCAATTGGTCAGCTAAGTGGTTGGCAATTGAGCAATAAACTCTATCTTTTGGAAAATTTGCGTTTTGATCCAGGTGAACATAAAAATAGTCCAGAACTTGTTAATAAATTAGCAAATATTGCTGATGTTTATTGCAATGATGCATTTGCGGTATCGCACAGAAATAACGCTTCTATTACTGGCGTGTGTAAAAAATTGCCCCATTATGCAGGAATACATTTACAGAAAGAAGTTGAAGAACTGGATCTCGTTTTTAAAAAGCCAAAACATCCCTTAGTTGTTATTATTGGTGGAGCAAAATTAGAAACCAAGTTGCCATTGGTAGAAAAAATGCATGCTATTGCTGATTATGTATTGGTTGGAGGAAAGATTGCCGCTGAAACGCAGGTTTTAGAAAAAGTTACAAAGATTGATACTGGCAATGTAGTTTTGGTAGCTGATTTGATTGAACAAGGAACCGATATTACCCAAAATAGTATTGATAACTTTTTGCAAGTCATTAAGCTTGCTAATATGATAGTCTGGAATGGTCCTATGGGTTTAATTCGTCCAACAAATGACAGAAAAGGTATGCCTGAGACAGAACATGGCACGCGTGTGATAGCAGATGCAGTATCGCGTTCGTCGGCTCATACAATTTTAGGAGGAGGAGATACTACGGAATTTTTGCAAGAACTACATATCTTAGATAAATTCTCGTTTGTTTCTACAGGAGGCGGTGCAATGTTGCTATTGCTAAGTGGGGAAAAATTACCTGGTTTAATTGCACTATGTGAAAAATAAGTTTGTAATTTTGCCTTCAATAAATACATATATTATTTTCCCCTTGCTCTAAAACACAATACCTTTTATACTAACTATATGTTAAAGGTTGCAATTAATGGATATGGAAGGATAGGACGTGTAGCGCATAGAGTAATTTTAGAAAAACATGCACAAGAAATTGAAATAGTTGCGATAAATGCTGGCTCTTCTACAGATTTGAAGGGCTGGATGTATTTATTAAAATACGATACCTCTTATGGGTCATTACAAAATTTTAACTTAGGTATTGATACTTCTACTGCTGGAGGATCGATTGGATCTTTACTTATCAATGATAAGAAAATACCTGTTTATTCACAAAAAGATCCAAGCTTATTACCATGGAAACTATTAGACGTTGATGTCGTAATTGAATCAACAGGTCATTTTACAACTGCTGAAAAATTACATCCACACATAGCTGCAGGAGCAAAAGCTGTCGTGCTTTCAGCGCCTGTTAAAGAAGGAGAAATTCCAACCTATGTTTTATCAATTAACCAAGCTGATTTTAAAGGAGATCAATTAATATCAAATGCTTCATGTACGACAAACTGCATAACGCCAGTTGCCAAAGTAATCAATGAATCCTTTGGAATTGAAAAAGCAATGATGACAACAATACATAGCTACACATCAGATCAAGAGCTTCAGGATGGGGGTCATAAAGATTACAGGAGAGCACGAGCAGCTGCTCATAATATTATCCCAACTTCGACAGGCGCAACTATAGCAGCAGGTGAAGCATACGCACCTCTAAAAGGAATATTCGAAGGCATTTCAATACGTGTTCCAACAATCGTTGGCTCATTATCTGATTTTACATTTCTCTTGAAAAAAGAAACTACGGTTGATGAGATAAATGCAGCGTTAAAAACTGCTTCAGAAAACGATGCGTATAAGGGAATTATTGAGGTAACAAATGATCCTATTGTTTCATCAGATATTGTGGGAAACTCACATTCCTGCATTGTAGATCTATCGTTAACACAGGCCATGGGCAATCTTATAAAAGTAATTGCTTGGTATGATAATGAGTATGGTTATGCGAACCGTTTAGTAGAAGAAGTACTTCTATTTAATAAAGCTCAAACTGCCTCTAGCGCTCAATAATTTATGGATAAACATTCTTCAATTGATCTTGATAGTATTCGTAATATAACTGTATCAGGAAGAATTGCAAGTGGCGCAACGACTCTTGCTCAAAAACTGGCAGAAAAATTAAACTGGAAAATGCTTGATGGAGGAGCGTTATTTCGTAAAATTGCCTCAGAAGCAGGTCATAGCATTGTAGATACAAAAAAACGACCAGATCATTTTGATTTAGAATACGAAAATAGAATTAAGGAAATGCTCAAGAGCGAATCTCATCAAATTGTACAAAGTCATTTAGCAGGTTTTGATGCAGAAAGAATAGATGGTGTTTTTAAAATATTAGTTATTTGTGAAGACGAGACCGGTGAAGATAAAACAGATATCAGGATAGATAGAATAGTTAATAGAGATAAAGTTTCAGTAGAAGAAGCAAAATTTGAAGTAAAAGAAAGAGAAAGACAACACTTAGAAAAATTTAGACGTTTATATGTACAAAACGACCAAGAATGGGTATATTGGGATAAAAAATATTATGATTTAGTAATTAATACATATAGCCATAATCAAGAAGAAACACTTCGCATAGCTTTAGAATCAATTAGGTATCCTCAATAGAATAATTAATAGCAAGTTTTATCTTCTATTTAAGTAAGGTATTTTTATAGATTTTAATCGCTATTTTCTTACTTGCAATGGTTCTATTCATACGTTACAATCGTGGCACATTACTACTATTTTTATATGAAAATTATTTACTTCTTAATCATTACATCTTAGTTATAATAACTATTTAATATATGCGTATTTATGTAGTCATATTATTTATCTGTATAGGTATTTGTTTTTATGCTATTTCTATTGGAAACGTGTATGCAGTTAGCACAGCTCCCATAAAGGATGTGCAATACGATTTGCCTTATCCAGGTATATTACCTGATAACCCTTTATATGTATTAAAAGTTATTCGTGATAAATTTATAATATTTTTGATTTCTGATCCAATAAAAAAATCTCAACTAGAACTACTTCAAGCAGATAAGAGACTAAATGCAGCAGTACTTTTACATAATGAGCATAAGCAAAACGATATTTTAGTAATTTCAACCGCTTCAAAAGCAGAAAACTATTTTAATGAAGCAATAGATACTGCTTCTCTTGCAAAAAGTGAAGGGTTAAATATCGACACGTTACAGTCAAGATTAACATTAGCGTCGCAAAAACATTATGAAGTTTTAAGACAAATTGAAAATGGATCATCGCCGCTCTTAAAAAGATCTTTTGTATCAATTGAAAATAGGGTATTAATTTTACAAAAAATGGTAGACGCATTGTCGTCAAATAAAGTGCACAAAAATAACTAATTGTTCAGTTTTTGTTTCCATTAAGTGAGTAAGCTAGCGAAAAAATAATGCCCCAAAGCTAGTGACTATATATGATATAGATATTTCTAGTTGACACCTTATATGTAGTGCAATATTATGATAGAGAGCACTATATATAGCAGGTATGAGATGTCCATATTGCGGAGGTAGACAAACAGAAGTTGTAGAGACAAGAGACAGTGATGACCTAGGAACGATTCGTAGAAGACGAGCCTGTGTTACTTGCTCAAAACGATTTACTACATACGAAAGAGTTGAAAATATCAACTTGTATGTAATAAAAAAAGATAAGACTCGGGAACAGTTTAGTAGAGATAAATTAAAAAACGGAATTCTTCGCGCATGCGAAAAAACAACAGTAAGCTTAGAAGCAATAGATAAGATTGTGCATGATATAGAACGAGAACTAAGGACCACAGAAGCAAGTGAAATTGAAAGCAGTAAGATAGGAAGCATGATAGCAGCAAATTTAAAAACAATAGATAAAGTGGCATATATTCGGTTCTCAAGTGTATTTAAACGCTTTGTAGATGTTGAAGATTTCGAAAAAGAAGTAAAACGCTTAATTGGTTAATAATAAATAATAATTGCCTATGAAACTTGATGGTGTAAGAGAAAAAGTATTTTTAGATAGATATTCTGTAAAAGATAAAAACGGTGATCCTGTTGAAAAAACCCCGGAAGAAATGTGGAAACGCGTCGGAGACGCTATTGCAAGTGTTGAAAAAACCCCAAAAAAACAAAAAGAATGGGCTGATAAATTTTATAAAGCAATGGAAGATTTCAAGTTTGTACCAGGAGGAAGAGTATTGGCTGGGGCAGGAACTGGATATGCTGTTACTTTCTATAATTGCTTTGTGTTGCCTTCTCCAAAAGATTCACGAGATGGGATTATGACAAATCTCACTAATATGATTGAAATTATGGCAAGAGGCGGAGGTGTAGGAATTAATATTTCTTCACTAAGACCAAGGGGAGCTAGAGTAAAAAAAGTAAATGGATTTTCTTCGGGACCTATTAATTGGGCAGAAATGTACTCACTCGCAACGCATGACATTATCCAACAAGGAGGTTCAAGAAGAGGTGCGCTGATGTTAATGCTTTGGGATTGGCACCCAGATATAGAGGAATTTATTACTGTTAAAGAAGATTTATCAAGAATAAATGGTGCTAATTTATCTGTTTGTGTTTCAGATACATTTATGGAAGCAGTAAAAATGGATGCTGATTGGGATTTGGTATTTCCTGATCTCGACGACCCAGAATATGATGAAAAATGGGACGGCATCATGGATCACTGGAAAAAACTAGGTAAAAAAGTAAAAGTTTATAAAACGGTAAAGGCTCGAGATATTTGGCAAAAAATTTGTGAAGCTGCATGGAAAAGTGCTGAGCCTGGCTTAGTATTTATGGAAAGATACAATAAATGGTATAACAATTGGTATTGGAATACGATTAATTGTGTAAATCCTTGTGGAGAAGAGGGATTACCTGCTTGGGGAGTATGTAATTTGGCTTCCTTAAATTTATCAGCATTTGTAAAAGATGCGGAAACTGATAAGGCAGGATGGTTTGACTTCGAATCATTAGCAGATCATGCAAAAATCGCAGTTCGATTTCAAGATAATGTAGTTGATGCGGATCAGTATATTTATGAAGAAATAGAACAAATGCAGCATCAAGGAGAAAGAAGAATAGGACTTGGAACATTAGGCTTAGCTGATGCATTAATTAAATTGCATCTAAGATATGGCAGTGATGAATCTCAAAAAGTAGTAGACAGGATATATAAGACAATAAGAGATGCTGCTTATGAAGCATCAGCTGACATTGCCAAAGAAAAGGGGATGTTTCCAAAATGTGAACCAGATAAGCATTTGAAAGCATATTTTGTAAAGCAACTTCCAAAAGAAATTAAAGAAAAGATTAAAGATAACGGAATTAGAAATTCCATGATTCTACAAGCAGCACCTACTGGAACAACTAGTTTGCTTTCAGGAGCCTCTTCAGGAGTAGAACCAGTTTATGAATTCGAATATACCCATAATGGTAGACTCGGAAAACAAGTTGTATTCCATAAGCTTTTTGGTGAATGGAAAGAAAAACATCCGACCGAAAAGAGGCCAGATTATTTTGTATCCGCAAATGATTTAACTCCCGAAGATCATGTAAAAATGCAAGCTACGGTACAAAAATATGTTGATGCTTCAATCTCTAAAACAGTAAATGCTCCTAACGCTCATACAGTTGAAGATGTAAAAAGATTATACATGTTAGCGTACGATACGGGATGCAAAGGGATTACCTATATGCGTGACGGTTCACGACTTGGGGTTTTGCAACGAGTTGAAGAGAAGAAAGAAGAAGTAGTTGCGCCTATTATCCCTGCAACAGCTCGTGTTTCTCGACCACTTGTTTTACATGGAACTACGTATAAAACAGAAAGTCCAACTGGAAAAGCATATGTAAATATTAATAATGATGAAAAAGGGCAGCCATTTGAAGTGTTTATTAATAATGGAAAATCAGGTTCAGATTTGATGGCAATGTCAGATGCATTAGGAAGAATGATATCATTTGTTCTTCGAATACACTCACCAGTGCCACAAAGAGAACGTATCAGAGAGATTGTATCAGAGCTATCTGGAATAGGGGGCGCAAGAAGTGTCGGATTTGGAGAAAACAGAGTGCGTTCATTGCCTGATGCGATTGCGAAAGTGCTTGCGAAACACATGGAGTTTAGGGTAAATGGAAAAGTTGAAGATAAAGAAATAATTTCAGAAGTTATGTCAGCACCCCTTGGTACAGTTACTGAATCAACTATAAGTTCTCAAAGTAACGGGGTAAGTTCAGAAATAGCAAATGGGCATGCTTTACCTGTAAACACAGAGGTTGTAGTCAAAGGACAACTTGCAATGCTTCCTCAAACCGAAGAATTATATGCTGCATCATCAACGGGATTATTTGATATTTGTCCTGATTGCGGATCGTCTACGTTAGCGTATGAAGAGGGGTGTAAAAAGTGCTATGGGTGTGGATACTCAGAGTGCTAGCTAAGTTACACTAAAGTTATATTGAATTTGTCGTAAAGGGTAAGGAAATCACGGTGAAGTGAATGTAATTATCACAATTCCGTGGCTATGCCGTAACTGTACAGCCAGAAAACTTCCTTTACGTTTCCCGAGCAGGAATTGTGATATTGTTAATGAATCCTTCTTGGGCAAAGAGGGATTTTTTTATGAAAAAAACAACTTAAAAAGTCCGCTTTAACATTACTATGAAAATATATACAAAAACTGGCGATAAGGGTAAAACATCATTATTTGGTGGAAAGAGAGTGTCAAAATCAAATAAGCGAGTAGATGCGTATGGGAGCGTTGATGAATTGAATAGTCTTTTAGGTGTTGCTTTAGTTGATATTAAAGATAGTCTTTTGAAAAAGGAATTACTAAAAATACAATATGATTTACTTGCAATAGGCGCTCAACTTGCAAATCCTAATGCAGAACCGTTAAAGGGAATTGATAATCGTTTATTATTTTTAGAACAATACATAGATAGGCTTACAAAGAAGCTACCTCTCTTACAAAATTTTATATTACCTGGAGGTGGAAGAAGTGGGGCTAATCTACATTATATTCGTACAGTTTGTAGGCGCGTAGAGCGCTTAGTAGTTGCATTATATGAAGCAGATAGGATTGACGAGAATCTCTTAATGTATTTTAACAGGCTTTCAGACGTTTTTTTTACAATGGCAAGATATGCAAATATGCTAAACAATAAAAAAGAAACAAATTGGATTCAAAGTAAATCAGAATTAGTAAAGTAAATTTCGCGGGTGAATGCGATGAGATTTCGCAACTATGCCGTAACGGTTACAGTCCGATCCCCGAGGTCCGTATTTACGGACATCCGAGCAGATGCATAATAGCTCCTCGGAAAAGGAGCTTTTTTTATGAATAATACATTAGAAACAAGGAGCGCATTTAATTTTAACGATGAGCAAGAACGTATAAAAAATGCGGAAAATGTATTGCCTTCACTTCGTGCTCAACTACGAGCTGCTCTTACTGAACGAGAAAGATCATGGAATTCATTTGAATTACACCATTTAGCAAATGGCTCAGTAACTGCAAATGGATTTGAGCATCGTGGTGATCTTGATAACTCATATGCACTTTCTGTGGGAAAAGCAAAAGAACAATATGGTGATACGATAGCACAGCGTTATACGCTTGAAAATAGAGGATACTCTTTAGTTAAAGAGCAATTGAAAAGCTTGCCTTTGTACTCAACGGTAGTGCTTTGTTCACCTGCTCCAGATAAAGAAATCCCTGGATATCCAGGATATAACCTAATGTACTTTTATCATATTACGCCATCTGAGAGGCCTGGAGAACGAACAATAAAAGCGTTGTCGTACATAAATGAGTTTAGCAAGGAAGAGCAAGCTGACTTTTTAAATGGTATTTCAGGAAGCAATGTAGTTGATGCAACTGAAGAATCAATATTACTTAATCCAAATGGTAGTTCTGATGCTAATAGTTTTGAGCACATATATAAACAACTTGAAAGAGTTTATCAAAAAAGATTAAGAAACTTTCCTCTCTATGCACCCATGGTGATGCAGGATTTTATGCTGCACGGAGAAACGATCTGGCATAGTGCACATAAAGATCTAACAGAAATGATAGACACAATAAGTACTAGAATTATGCAAGGGGAAAATGAGGAAGATTTTAAATCAGAACTGAGGATATTATATAATTTTGCACAAAGAAGTTTATATGATTTATCCAGTGGTGCAGATTTCAACACAAAGGATGAATGGAGATATTCAACTTCGGAAAAAGCAGATAAAGATAAATCGGTTTTTGCAAGATATAGTAGTTATGATCATGAAATAAAAAATGTTGCTACGACCTGTGGATTATCAGGTGAAGATGTAGCAAATAATCCTATTGCTATGTTTTCTATTGCAGTTCGAACTATGCTTGCAAATCCTGGATCACTACAACAAAGAATTACTATGCTTAGTGCATCATTCTCATTGTTAACCGAAGAAGGCCCAGATGGTAAAGGAACGTTGTATCCAAAATGCCCCGATTGCAATAAGGAAAATGAGCGACCACTTGGAGGTTATGTTAAGGAATGTCAGCATTGCGGTAAAACAAATATTGCTTGCGGTAAAACATAATGAATCAAATAACTCAAAAAAAATGTGACATATGTTACGAAATTAAATGTGCTCGTTGTAATTGGATTGCTAATCAAGAAGATGTAAATAAAATACAAAAAGGATTACTTTCGAGTTGTCCGATATGTGGTTGGATACCAAACAAAAGTTCTAATATACAAGATGCTTTGTGAAACACAAAACTTATTTTGTTAGGTTTATGTAAGCTAATTTTCATTGTGTGAGGCAGGTGTATTTGGTATGATTACACTATGGACGATCAGAATAAAAAACCTATAAATGATCAAAATGCTCAAACTATACAGCCACAAATCCCTCAACAGCCAATAAGTGGAGGACATAAGGAGCATGCTCCTATTCGAACTGAGGAAACAAAAGTAGAGTATGTGCATCCAAGCGAAGTTGAGCCTCGGTTGCCTCAAGAAGTAAAAGAGGCAGGCGTTGAAGTAAATAAGCCTCCAACTCTTCCTCAAGTGGTACGACATAGCGGCGTTGCATTGCAGGGTGAGGCAATTCCAGCTGGACAAGAACCTGCCCAAGAAATTACACTTCCCTTAACATCAGCACAGGCAACTCAAGCTATACACGACAATAATACATCTGATTCAATATTTTGGATTGCTTCAATACTCATAAAATTAATTAAAAAAAGAAATAGAAAGGAGCTAACTAATTATGATTGACATAACTTCGGGATTTTCGTTGGGTTCACTAAATATTATTTTGGTCGAATTATTGGCTGTAGTAGTACTTTGTGGGATTTTATATTTGGGTGGTTACGTCTTTTATATCTGGAGAAAAAATAGAGGTAGAGAGCAAGATGCGTTAAATTCAACGCTTTTACAAATAGCCTTACCTCGAGAAAACGAAATAAAAATAGACGCCGCAGAGCAACTGTTTGCGTCTCTTGCTGCCATTAAACGCTTAAAGAGATATTCTTTAAAAAGATTTTTAAAACTATCTTTTTTGGTAAATCAGCCTCATATTTCATTTGAAATTGTCGGATTCCCTGGAGATATTAGGTTTTATGTATATACTCCAAATAACCTCCGTGACTTAGTTGAAAAGCAAATTAACGGTGCTTATCCTGATGCTGAAATTACCCCAGTAGGAGATGATCCACAAACGCAAAAATTCATTGGAGGTGAATACAATATATTTTCTGATAAAGGAAAGGTAGCTTTCTGTTCTTTAAAACTCACAAGTACTGATTATATGCCAATTAAAGCGTATAAGGATCTTGCTGTAGATCCATTATCATCAATAACTTCAGTTCTGGCCAAAATGACAGAAGGGGAAGGTGCGGCTATACAAATAATAATTTCTCCTGCATCTACTTCTTGGAAAAAACATGGGAGATCATATATTGCTAAAACAAAGAAGAATGAATCCAATCCCGACACTGCGAAATACTCCTCAGATGCTAAAGAACTCGAGGCAGTAGAAAATAAAATAAGTAAATCAGGATTTCACACAACTATACGTATGGTTGTATCATCAACATCTCAGGAAATGGCTGAATCTCATCTGAGCAACATGCGAAGTGCTTTTTCTCAGTTTGATAGCGTAAATTCATTTACGAAAGAAAGACTGATTTTCAAAAAGCCATTTTTAACTGATTTTATTTATAGATATTTACCTCTTCGTGGGAGAATACCAATACTTTCTAGTGAAGAATTAGCAACCATATTTCATCTTCCAAACAAATCAGTAACTACGCCAAATATTTTTTGGGTTACGTCAAAGCGAGCTCCTGCACCAGCAAAAATTCCAGATTCAGGGTTATTTCTTGGAAAGAGTACGTACAGAGGATTAGAGAAGAAAGTATTTATAAGCGAAGACGATAGAAGAAGGCATATGTATATTATTGGTAAAACAGGTACGGGTAAAACAGAATTTTTGAAAGATATGATAATGCAGGATGTTAAGAATGGCGAAGGCATGGCTGTTATTGATCCTCACGGAGATTTAATCGAAGATATATTATCAATGATGCCTCCTGAGCGAGCAGAAGATGTTATCTTATTTGATCCTGCAAATACTTCAAGACCAATGGGCTTAAATATTATGGAAGCCTATTCTGAAGAGCAGAAGCATTACGTAGTATCGTCAATTATAGGTTTATTTTATAAACTCTATGATCCACATAAGACTGGTATTGTGGGACCTCGATTAGAACATTCAATACGTAATGCAATGTTAACGGTTATGGCAGAACCTGGCTCTACATTCATTGAGGTGCAACGTGCATTAACCGATATGAGCTTTGTGCAAGAATTATTACCAAAAGTTACTGACCCTATAATACGACGATATTGGACTGATCAAATAGCACAAACTTCAGATTTCCATAAATCAGAAGTACTCGATTATATTGTTTCTAAATTTTCAAGATTTACAACTAATAAGCTTATGAGAAATATTATTGGGCAATCGCAATCATCCTTTGATTTCAGAAAAATAATGGACGAAGGGAAAATAATGTTAATATCGTTATCAAAAGGTATTATTGGTGAAGAAAACTCAAGTTTTTTAGGCTTGATATTAGTACCAAAAATTTTAATCGCTGCAATGTCTAGGCAAAATATTCCAATGGATCAACGTAAAGATTTTTTTCTGTATGTAGATGAATTTCAAAACTTTGCAACTCCCGACTTTGCAGCAATTTTATCTGAAGCTCGTAAATATCGTTTAAATTTAATAGTGGCAAATCAATTTATTGGCCAAATGGAAGAAGAGGTAAAGAATGCAATTTTTGGTAATGTAGGTTCTCTTGTTTCGTTTCGAGTTGGAGTAACTGACGCGAATTATTTGCAGCATGAATTTCAACCTATTTTTAATGAGGTTGATTTAATTAATGTAGATAAATATAACGCATATATTAAAACAATTGTCGATGGCGAACCTGTTAGTCCTTTCTCTCTAGATCTTAGAAAAGATATGACAGTAGAAAATGCTGCGAAGAATCCTCGTGTAGCAGAGCTGGTCAAGGAATTATCTTCTCTAAAGTACGCAAAAGACGTACAGCTAGTTGAAGCAGAGATTTCTCAAAGAGCAAGGCTTTGATTATATTTATTATTCTACTAAGTATCGCAATGAATTCATTAAGTTGGAAAAATAAGAAGTATTTGGTATGATAGTGTCCTCGGGTCAGTAGCTCAGTGGTAGAGCGCTACTCTTATAAAGTAGATGTCGATGGTTCGATCCCATCCTGACCCACCCCAATCGTTACCAAGTGCATAGAAAAAATACTGCTATAAGGGGATAAATTAAAGTTCCGTAAGAACAGAGGTTTCTTTACCACGTTCTGGAACATACTGAAGATATCTTTCTGTTGTAGATAATCTTTTGTGTCCAAGAACTTTAGAAAGTACTACTAATGATACGCCATGTTTTAAATGATGTGCCACAAAAGTGTGTCGTAAGTCGTTAACTTTTGCACCTTTTATTTCTGCAAGACGGAAATATCTTTCAACTGCAGTTCGTATGTTGCGAATTAAAAATGGCCTTCCTGATTTAGTAACAAAAACACGATCTTCAGTGACCTCTGGTCTCTGAGAAAGATATCTATCTAGTGCTGATTTGGCGGATTTATTAAGGGGAACTTCTCGAGCTTGATGCTTTTCATATGGACGAATATAAAGCGAATCTTTTTTGATATCAGGGATGCGGAGTTCAGCAAGTTCGCCAATGCGAATTCCAGTTTGTAATAGTAATTCAATTATCGCAAACATTCGAGCATCATTTCTTGCTGCATCTCGAAGTGCTCTGTATTCTGTAGGAGTTAAAATACGCGGAGTAGCGGGTTGATATCGTGGGTGAGCTACTAATAACGATGGATCGTCAGTAATATATTCACTGACTTTTAGGAATCTATAAAATGTTCTAGTTGAATTAATTTTTCTTGAGATTGATTTTGGCGTATAGCCTTGTTTACTCATTGAAGCCAAAAATCCTTCAATATCTTCTTTTGAAACTTCATGTATTTGGTTTTTTTGAAGATCTTGTAAATAACCCACAAGCTGATCAATATCTTTACCGTATGCTACAATAGTAGCACTTGAATGATTCTTGCCTTTTAAATAATTCTTAAATTGTTCGTGCGCATCGCGCAATTTAATAGGTTGCATAGAATTCGATAGCCTATAATATCAATTTTACGTACAATAGTCAACAAGCAGCTTTAAATTGCCTATGATTAAAAAAGTTGCATATTTCACAGCAATTGCTATATGTTTATTCATAATTAATGACCTCGCGCATTCAATTTATGATTTATGGCAGAAGCAAAATGTTATGACTCAGACCACAAAGCAACTCGAGGCTGCACAGGCACAAAATAAACTTCTCAAACAGGAATTAGCTCAGGCACAAACTACCTCTTTTATAGAACAAGAAGCAGTAAATAAATTGTTTTTAATTAAGCCTGGGGAGCAAGAAGTCGTAATACCAACAGATCTTTTGCCTAAACAAAAGCAAATTCAGATTCGACGAAGTGTTCCAAATTGGCAACAGTGGATACAATTATTCTTTCACGACTAGTGCTAAATAATATTATTTGATTATTTGACTTACCTAGAAACTCGAGTATAATATCGTAACTATGACTACCTATGTAGAGTCTAATCCAGTAGAAGGACCTAGAGATTTTAAGCTGCGTACTCCTTTTGCGACTGATATTCCTCCCATCGGGAATACTGCTCAACATGAAACAATTGATTCGTTTACCCCTAAGGATTTATTTGATAAAGCAAGTGTTATAGCCAGAAAAGGAGTAACTCAATCTTCGGGTACCTGGGAATACACAGATTATAGGGGTTTTAGCCATCAAAATGGAAGAGAAATGACGGTAAGACTGGCACTGCATGAAACGCCTGGTCATAATTGGATAAATATAAAAACGGGGATTCAAAGTGAGACTATTACTTTAAACAAAAAAAGTAATTCTCGACTTTCGGATGTTTATCATGCTTCAGGAAGCTTACCAGAAAATGTATTGACTATTTTAGAAGATTTACAGCCTGATCAGGAAACAATGGATACGTTAAGAAGAGCATATCTTTCTGGTGCAGTTGGCGATTCCACATATAGAACAAATTCGAACGAATAGACAAGCTTTTGTATAATTTTTCTCACGATTAAACAAACTCATCGTTTTAAATTCATTTTGAGGCTAAATCTGCTATAATAAATTTATGGAACAGCATATTCCGAAAAAACCACTTGCTTTTGGTGTATTTTTAACTAAATTACATAAAAAATGGGCAATTATTGCTATTTTTTGCGTGCTCGCAGCAACCATTATAGATAGAATTGTCCTTTTGGTGCTTGAAAATTTAACAAATTCTTTAGCAATTGGAAAAATTAACCTCTATTTTGTATGGTTGTGGGCAATATTTTATGTATCGTTATTTTTTATATCACAGTTCTTTTGGCGAACGAGTGGATTTACTGGTATGCGTTGGTTTATGGGACTTCGTGCAAGTGCATACGAATTGTTATATGAATATTTAACGCTCCATAGTAAAGATTATTTTAATAGTCGATTTGCAGGCTCACTGGCAAATAAAATATCCAATGCTGTTGAAGGAACAGATGATTTATTTGAAAAGATACTTTGGAGATTTATCACTCTTATAACAGGCTTTATTGGATTTATTGTTATTGCATGGATTGGAAACTTTTACCTTGGCATAATAACCGCTGTATGGACAACAACTTTTTTGATGATCAATATCTGGTTTGCAAAGAAAATGCAACCAAATTCATTTAAGTTTGCAAAGTCACTCTCTACGTTAAAAGGGAGAATAGTAGATTCTCTCTCGAATATATCGCTAGTACATGAATATACGCATGTTGCAGGAGAAAGAGAATATATTAGAGGGTTTGTTCAGATACAACACGAAGCAGGAATAGAAAGATGGAGTCAAGGTGAATGGATACTTGTTGGGAATGCCATAATGCTAGGTGTATTTACGGCTTTTATGCTATGGATTACTATATATTTATTTCAAATAGGCTCAGTTTCTATCGGTGTAGTGGTAATGATAATAGCTTTGATTAGCAATATTATTTCTCAATTACTTTTCGTAGGCCAAGACATGAGGGACTCAGTACGATATTACGGCGAAGCTAAAGAAGGCTTAGAAGAAATTTTAAGTAAGCATTTAATAGTTGATACTCCTGATGCGATTGACTATTTATTCTCAAAAGGTGAAATAGCTATAGAATCAATTAATTTTTCGTATGATGGCGTTGATGTATTTAAAGATTTCTCCATGAAAATAAAAGCAGGTGAAAAAATAGGAATTGTAGGCAAGAGTGGGGCTGGAAAAACGACATTTGTATCATTGCTACTTAGGCATTTTGAAATACAGAAAGGAGTTATAAAAATAGATAATAAAAATATTTATGAAGTGAGCCTGGAGAGCTTAAGAAGAGCAATAGCTTTTGTGCCTCAAGATACGAGCTTATTCCATCGTACTATTAAAGATAACGTCCAATATAGTAATCCTGAGGCAAACGAAGAAGAAATCGTAAAAGCAGCTAAGCTTGCTCAAGCACATGATTTTATTATGTCACTTCCGAAGGGGTATGACACGTTGGTAGGGGAAAGGGGCATAAAGCTATCAGGAGGCCAAAGACAAAGAATTGCAATTGCCAGAGCATTTCTTAAAAATTCACCTATTCTTATTTTGGACGAGGCTACTAGTAGTTTGGA
Source organism: Candidatus Levyibacteriota bacterium (assembly GCA_003152105.1). Lineage (GTDB taxonomy): Bacteria > Patescibacteriota > Microgenomatia > Levybacterales > UBA12049 > PALSA-1332. The sequence goes on along the minus strand of PLZJ01000002.1, from coordinate 105,864 downwards.
TAGTCAAAGCGAACATGCAATTCAGATTTCACTCGAAGAATTAATGAAAAAAAGAACAGTTATTGCTATTGCACATCGATTATCCACGCTTAAGAAAATGGACAGAATTGTCATTATTTCGGAAGGCGAAATTGTAGAGGATGGTAAGCCTGATGAATTGTTAAAGAAAAACAACGGGGTGTTTAAAAAACTTTGGGATCATCAAGTTAAAGGTTTTATTGTGGATTCATAGAAGACAGAGAATAAATAACCCTAATGTTAACAGCCTCGATGAGTAACTTCTGAAATTTTCTAGATAGAATGTTACTCAGCATTTTACTATCCTGTAGTATTGACTAGTATACCTCATTTTGCTATAATTCTCAAACTTATAAAGGTAAATATAGGCATAAGCTGTCTATTTAATAGCCTTATAGTATTTATTGTACATTAACATTTGATCGTATATTATCTTCAAAACTCATATAAAGTGAGTTATTGCTTAGTCTGTGGCTAAATGCCGATAAAAAGTCAGTATTTAGTCACAGATTTACGCATGGAGGTAAAAAGCGTATATTCTCTTCAGTCGAGCCTAGCTCAAAAGAGAAACTGAGGCAACAAAATAAACACTGGAGTTACATTGGACACAGATAGGACAGAACCTAAAACTGCAGCAAAGATTCCGACTACGCGTCAGCTTCTCGAGACTTTTCAGCTTACTCTCGACAACATCTACTCTTCGATTCTTTTTACGCAGCTGTGGGTTAGACTGCTCTACGACGACACGGTCGAGAACTTCACAAAAGTACTTTCGGAAACGAAGGTGCTGAGAAGTCAAAACCAAAGGATCTTAGACGGACAAGTCGACATTCTCTGCGCAGTCGAAGACGGAAACCAGGTACTCTTCGACGAAATTCAGCGGCAGGGAAGGAAGACTCGCAGAAGTCATCGTCGAGAACATCAGTTCCCGTACGGAGATAGCTGGATACTGTCGGCTGTACTGATCGCAGTAGCAATCATTATCGCTGCACTGCTTATCAATGCTGACCGAAAATCGTCGACTGCTCCGGCACCCAAGCCACAAGTCGTGGAAGTCTTGCCGCAATGGGCCAATGGGGTATTTGCTACTCTCATTACTGAGGTGCGTGATTGCAACTCCGCCAAGGTCGGCTCAGCTCAGCGCAGGATAGCCTGTAGTAAGGTAGATGACTCGTGGAGCCAATACTGGACTCTCCCAGGACGGTATCAGCTCCTTAACGGGGTTAACATCAAAGACGTCGACGGGTCCGGCTCTCACTAGGTCCTAGTCTGACTTGGAGGGTGGCGCTTTAATACGATCAAACAGAATTCCTTTTTAGGAAGTCTGCTCGATTTAACGAGTGTCACCCTCCGGGGTCAAACAGCCTTATAGGCATGCGCTTTGCGCTTTATATGTTTGACTCGGGGGGATTTTTTTGAAAAATTAGCGTTATTATAGTTGCGGGATTTGCTTATTAAAGTAAGCGTGGAAAATGAGCTTGTGTTGCGGGGCTAGGAGTTGCGCCTAGCCTGTGAGATTATGAGCCTCACGTGCACTGTACACTACCCCGCGTATTGGCAAAGTTTTTAGCTTTGCATTCATTCAGACATTCTAGCAAAGTTTTCTATTCTGGTCAAATTTTGCTATACTTGAAAGCAATAAATCAGCCAGGGTAGCTCAGTTGGTTAGAGCACCGGATTCATATCCCGGCGGTCATGAGTTCAACTCTCATCCCTGGTACTTACATGAAGAAACAAAAAATAGGAATACTTGACTCGGGATTTGGAGGCTTATCGATTTGGTTAGAAATCGTAAAAATTTTACCATTCGAAAGAATTCTTTATGTATGTGATCAGAAAAACATACCTTATGGTACTAAATCTTCAAAGCAAATCTATCAACTTTCAAAAAAAATGATTACATTTCTGCATTCGAAAGAGGTAAATATCATCGTAATTGCATGTAATACCATTAGTGTTTCTTGCCTAGATAAATTAAGAAGTGATTTTCCTAGTATCAAAATAATTGGAACTGTCCCTGTAATAAAAACTGCAGCAGAACAGACTAAAAATAAACATATTGGAATTTTAGCAACGCCGGTAACTGCAAAAAGCAATTATCTACAATTCCTTGCGCATAAATATGCGGTTGACTGCAAAATAACAATTGTTGCATCGAGTAAATTGGTATCATATATCGAAAAGGGAGAGATAGATTCGCAGAATGTTAAACCTGAATTACAGAGAATAGCAAACATATTTAATAAAAATAATATTGATACGCTTATCATGGCATGTACTCACTTCCCATTTTTAAAAGCACAATTGAACGCTTTGTTAGGAAGTAAGGTGATGTATTTGGATTCAGGTGGAGCAGTTGCACGTCAATTGCAGAAACTAGTAGGCGAAGGTGGTGCAGGCAGTATTAATAATGCGTATACTTATGAATTCTATACAACTGGGGATAATACATATTTTTCAAAAATTGCAAAACAACTAATACGTCGTAATATTAATAACGACGTGCATATCTCATTATGAAAATCGAAGAATTAAAAAACAAGAAAATTGCCATTTTAGGAGTTGGTATTGAAGGTATAGCAACAGCTACGTATCTTGCGAAGCACAATATTTCTTGCGTATTACTTGATGAGTCTACAAATTTAGATAAACATATAATTGAAAAAGTACAACAACTCTCCTTACCACTGAAATGTGAAAAGGATATTTTTACAGATCTTTCTGAATATCAAATTGTTTTTCGTAGTCCCGGTATTCCTTCAGATAGTTCATATCTTGCTGAATTTAGTAGCAAAGGGGGGATGGTAACGTCTCAAACAAATTTGTTTTTTGATAATTGTCCATGCCAAATAATAGGAATTACGGGAACTAAAGGCAAGGGAACAACAAGCGCATTAATTTACGAAATGCTCAAAAATGCTAATAAAGATGCGTATTTAGGTGGTAACATAGGAGTGTCCTCCTTAGAGTTTTTGGATACATTAAGTGATCAATCAATAGTAGTATTAGAATTGTCAAGTTTTCAACTAGAAGACCTTAAAAGTAGTCCTCATATTGCTGTTGTATTGATGATTACAAGCGAACATCTTACTCACCATAAGAACGTAGAAAATTACGTGGCAGCCAAAAGAAATATTCTGAATTTTCAAAAAGCAGATGACTTTGCAATAATAAACAGAGATTATCCTGCAAGTCATGAATCAGATATTTATACTAATGGAACTTGTTATCAGGTGAGCCGCGAAAGAGTTATCAGTGATAATGGATGCTTCGTGAGAGATAACGCGGTCTGGGTGAGTAAAGGAAATAACGAAGAAAAGATTATTGATATTAATGAAATAATACTTCCAGGAAAACACAATCTAGAAAATGTATGCGCTGCAGTAATGGCTGTGAAGTTGGCAGGTGTTTCTAAAAAACATATCATTCCAATACTGCAATCATTTAAGGGACTTGATCACAGATTGCAATTAATTCGAATTATTAATGGAGTTTCATATTACGATGATTCTATTGCTACAAATCCAGAAAGTACTATTGCAGCCATTGAAGCATTTGAAAATAAATGGAAAATTCTCATTCTAGGAGGGGTAACTGAAGGAAGTGATTTTACACAACTAGGAAAAGTAATCGCTTCTTCAAAAAATATTAAAGCAATAATAGGAATTGGTAAAGAATGGCCTATTATTAAACAAGCTATCGGTAAACCTACAAACAATATGTTGTTTTTAGAAGGAGCAATTAGTATGGAGCAAGTTGTACTTGCTGCAGACAAAATAACATTACCAGGCGACATAGTACTCTTATCACCAGCATGCAAAAGTTTTGATATGTTTAAAAATTATAAAGATCGCGGTGAACAATTTAAAAAAATAGTACTCCAATTACATTCTAATTAATTCAATGGCAGTTAATTCAATTCGATTTTCAATTAAAGCGAAAGACAAAAAGACGAAAGCAAGACTGGGAATTCTAAAGACTCCAAACGGTGAGGTTTCTACTCCAGCATATATACCTGTTGGAACACAAGGAAGTGTAAAAGGATTAACGCCTGATCAAATAAGAGAATTAGGGTCAGAGATAGTGTTATCTAATACATACCATCTTCATTTAAGACCAGGAGAAGAAATAATAAAAAATCTAGGAGGTTTAGGTAAATTTATGGGTTGGCATGGTCCAACAATGACAGACTCAGGCGGATATCAGGTATTTTCTCTTGGTGTAGCGCAAAAAAAAGTATCAGTACAAAATAAAAGTGGGAAACGGATGAGTAAATTTACAAAATCAGTTTTCCTAAGTCCTGCCGATACGCAATTTTTATTACCTTCAATTACTAAAACGAGACAAGATAAAATAAAAAATAAATTAAAACAAGCAATAATAAATGATGATGGTGTATGGTTTTATTCGCACATTGATGGTACAAAAGAGTGGTTTGATGCCCGTAAATCTATCCACATTCAGGAACAGTTAGGTGCAGATTTAATTGTTGCATTTGATGATCATGAGTCTCCACTCTGGGATTTTGAAACTACGCAAATTTCACTAGAGAGAACGAATAGATGGGCTCTTGAGAGTATAAATACGCATAAATCAGAAAATCAACTTATGTATGGTGTTATTCATGGTGGTATGTATGAAGAATTGCGTCGAGCCTCTGCAAAATTTACCGAAAAACATTTCAATGCTATTGCAATAGGGGGATCATATTCTTCAAAAAAAACTTTATATTCGGTAATGGATTGGAGTTTGGAAAATGTTGATAGTAATAAACCAAGACATATGTTGGGAATTGGCGAAGTGCAAGATCTTTTTGAAGGTGTAAGTAGAGGAATAGATTTTTTTGACTGTGTGGCGCCGACACGAAGAGCACGTCATGGCAATATATATCTATCTCCAGAAAATGGAGGATTGATATCGAATAATTTTACCGTTCAGTTAACAAATAGTAGATTTAAAATAGACTCAATGCCATTAGATCCAGGTTGTAACTGTTACACATGCTTACACTTTAGTCGTGCATATGTACATCACTTATTTTCAGTGAATGAATTGTTAGGCTTAGAACTTGCTACCTATCATAATGTTTTTTTCATTACAAATATAATGAAAAAAATTAGACAAGCAATTTATGACGGAATATTTTTGGAGCTAAAAGAATCATGGTTGAGGAGTTAGTATTATTTACCTTTACTACCGTAATGCTTAGCTATATAATAGCAGTACATGAAAAAAAGAGTATATTCAGGAGTTCGTGCTACTGGCAGACTTCATTTAGGAAATTATTACGGTGCAATAAAGGGAATGCTTGCATTGCAAGATGATTATGATTGTGTATTTTCTGTTGTTGATTTGCATGCAATTACAACCCCATACAGTCCAAAATTACTGCAAAGAAACATTCGAGAAGTAGTATTAGATTTTTTAGCAGCAGGACTTGATCCAGAAAAATGTGCTCTTGAAATTCAATCTCAATTGCCACACACAGATTTAGCATATTTACTTTCAACAATATATCCTGTATCACGACTCGAAGATTTACCTACATATAAAGAAAAAAAAGCTCAATACCCAAAATATGTAAACATGGGTTTATTGTATTACCCAGTATTAATGGCAGCAGACATATTATTATATAAAGCTGATTTAGTACCAGTTGGCATCGATCAAGAACCTCATCTTGAGGTTGCAAGAGAAATAGCCAGAAAATTTAATAGCATGTTTGGAGAAACTTTCCCAGAGCCTAAGAGATTCAAAACAAATGGAGAATACATTCCATCATTACTTGGAAAAGGAAAAATGAGCAAAACTGTTGAAGGATCCTATATTTCATTAGTAGATGATTTTAACGAGATATCGTCTCATTTGGCTAAAGCGCCTACAGATACAGGGGTTGAGGGAGGAGAAATCCCACTGGAAGGTGGAGTTGCAAATTTATTTACTCTTCTCAAATTATTTTCAAGCGAAGTTACAATCGTAGCTTTTACCAAAGAGTATCAAGAAGGAAAAATTAAATATGTTGAATTAAAAAAGGTGCTAGCTGAAGATATATATAAAGAATTAAAGCCGTTACAAGAAAGAAGACGAGAATTTGAAAATCAGCCAGATCTTGTAGATACAATTTTGGCAAATGGTAGAGAAAAATGTGAAAAAATGGCATTTTCTACTCTTTCTGAAGTGAAAGATAAAATGGGTATTTCCGTATTATAGTTTTTGGGTCATACTCATACTTCAATATTAAATAAATAAGTATGCCTGAATTCCTCAACGAGATAGTAATTGAAGAATTTCAAAATAAAATTTTTACTTGGTATAAGTCAAATAAACGTGATTTGCCTTGGCGAAAGACATCTGATCCGTATGCTATTTTGGTTTCTGAAATGATGTCTCAGCAAACGCAATTAAGTCGAGTAATACCTAAATATTTAGAATGGATGCAGCAACTTCCAACGCTTGAATCACTTTCAACAGCATCTACAGATCAAGTGCTTCGTTTCTGGTCTGGCCTTGGCTATAATAGAAGGGCGATTTATTTAAAGAATATTTCGCAATTGGTCGTATCGGATTATAATGGTCAATTTCCAAAAGAATATGATAATTTAATAACTCTACCAGGTATCGGCAAATATACCGCAAGTGCAATTTCGTGTTTTGCTTTTAACCAACAAATAGTAGTGATTGATACAAATGTCAGAAAGACAATTCTATTAACATTTTTTCCATATAATGAGCACCATTTGGTAAATGATAAGGAAATTAGTCATGTTGCAAACTTGCTTCTTCCAAAAAGAAAAGCAAAGATTTGGAATCAGGCATTAATGGATTATGCAGCTATACAGCTAAAGGGTCGAAAAGTACCCTTAAAAAAGCAACCGCAATTTATATATTCAAGTAGATACTATAGAGGTATGATTATAAAGTTGTTACTTCAGAAAAAACAAATTCTTCGGAAAGATATTGGAGTTGAAGTTGGATATGATCCAAAAAAGACAAATGGATCAATCGATGCTCTCATAGACAAATTGGTTAAAGAAAAACTTATTGTTTCAAAAGGTAGCTATTTACAGCTTCCTCGATACTGAATTACAGGATACATAAATCCATTGTTTAGGTTGCAAATTTTTAAGCTTGTGTTATACTTTGCACTTATATGGCTACTAATGGGAAAAAGAATAATAAAAGAAGGATAGTAAAGGTAAAAATGAATTTTTCAATGAAAAATATATTCCTTTATGGTTTTGTTTTGGTATTTATCATTTTTCTTTTTACTGCCTTTGAGCAACCTTTTACTAATAACCAAACTGTGCCACTCTCTCAAGTACTACAAGATGTAAAAAGTGGTAAAGTTAAGGAGATCGATGTTTCTGATAATAAATTTACTGCAAAAGAGAAAGATGGTACGAGTGTAGATGCAGTAATCGAGAGTAGTGCAAACACTTATCAAATTTTCCATGATGCGGGTATAAATCCTAATAAAACACAAATAGTTATAAAGGATAATTCTGGATTTAATAACTGGATTAATATTTTATCTTCCATATTGCCAGTCGTATTAATGGTTGCATTTTTTTATTTTATATTTCGCCAAGCACGTGGAGCACAAGAAAATATATTTTCTTTTGGACAAAGTAGAGCTAAGCTATTTAATCGAGATACGCCTAAGGTAACTTTTGCTGATGTAGCAGGGGTTGATGAGGCAAAACAAGAATTAACTGAAATTGTTGATTTTCTTAAAAACCCGCAAAAATATAAGGCTATGGGAGCTCGAACTCCAAAGGGAGTTTTAATGGTGGGTCCAGCTGGAACAGGAAAGACATTGTTAGCCAGAGCGACTGCGGGAGAGGCAGGCGTAACTTTCTTTTCTATTGCTGGCTCAGAATTTATGGAAATGCTTGTTGGTGTTGGAGCTTCTCGAGTCCGTGATTTATTTGCAACTGCTAAAAAAGCACAGCCAGCGATAATTTTTATAGACGAAGTTGATGCAATAGGTCGTCAGCGAGGAGTTGGTATTATGGGTGGTCACGATGAACGTGAGCAAACATTAAATCAAATTCTGGTTGAAATGGACGGTTTTGCGCCAACAGAACAACTTGTCGTAATTGCTGCAACAAACAGACCTGACGTATTAGATCCTGCTCTTATTAGGCCGGGAAGATTTGATAGAAGAGTGGTGTTGGATTTACCGGACATCGAGGGAAGAAAAGCCATACTTGCAATTCATGCACGAGGAAAACCATTTTCTGAGGACGTGAACTGGGAAAGATTAGCAAAAAGAACTGTTGGATTTTCAGGCGCAGATTTAGAAAATATGCTAAATGAAGCTGCCATATTAGCAGCTAGGCTTGGTAAAAAAGTTATTGACATGAAGGATCTTGAGGAAGCAGCTACTAAAGTAAAATTAGGACCTGAAAAGAAACGATTGCAAACGGAAGAAGACAAAAAAATGACTGCATATCATGAAGCCGGGCATGCATTGGTAGCTTGGGAAATGCCACATGTTGAACCAATACATCGTATATCGATCGTTTCTCGTGGAATGACATTAGGACACACAATGATGGAACCGATAGATAGAGTGCATGAGACAAAAAAGCATTTAATAGAGCAAATAGCAGTTATGATGGGAGGTCGTGCTGCCGAAGAACTGGTATTCGACGAAATGACAACTGGAGCTTCAAATGATATAGAGAAGGCAACACAAGTAGCAAGAGCAATGGTTGTGGAATGGGGGATGAGTGATCTTGGACCTATAAATTTGAATACCGATTCCCAGCAATCTTTTTATGAATCAAGCAAGATTTCTCCAGAAATGCAAGCAAAAATCGATGAGCAGGTTAAAAAAATCACTGATACTGGGTATCAAAATGCAACTAAAATATTAAAGATACTCAAGAAAAAGCTGGATATTTTGGCAGAAGAATTAATGAAAAAAGAAACTTTGGATGCAGATGAATTTGCAACGCTTATCGGACCTAAAAAAGCATTAGTTCCCGCAACAGTTAGACTTTAAACATAACACATCATTTGCGTAGCTGATCTTTCATTTATATCTTATCCATTGTACAATTACGGGTATGAAGAAATTTTTACTTTTTGATGGTAATGCTCTAATACACAGAGCATACCACGCTCTCCCTCCGCTTAATGCTCCTGACGGGACTATGGTAAACGCAGTTTACGGTTTCTTTGCAATGTTTTTAAAAATAATAGCTGAAGAGAAGCCAGATTTTATCATAGTATGCTTTGATCGACCAGCACCAAGTTTTAGAAAAAGTTTGTATGCAGGCTATCAATCAACTAGACCAGCTGGCCCCTCAGATCTTGGGCCACAATTTGGAATTATTAGAACTATAGTTGAGAATATGCAAATACCGGTTTTCAGTGTGGATGGTTATGAAGCAGACGATGTTATAGGTACGCTTTCTTATCAATTAGCTAATCATATTAAAGATAATAAAGAGACATCTGAGGTATATATTGTTACCGGAGACAGAGACTTACTTCAATTAGTTAATCCACATGTTAAGCTATTAATGCCAGTTAAAGGTATAAGTAATATGGGAATATTTGGTGAAAAAGAAGTTGAAGAAAAATATGGTGTAACTCCAAATCAATTTACCGATTTAAAAGCATTAATTGGAGATGCTTCAGATAACTATCCGGGAGTAACGGGTATAGGTCCAAAAACTGCCGCATCATTACTTAAAGAATTTAATCATTTAGAAGATATATACGAAAATATAGCTTTAATTCCAGAGAAAATATCTTTAAAATTGGCAACTGATGCTGAGCAGGCAGTACTTGCAAAAAAACTAGCAACAATTATTTTAGATGTTCCCATTACAGTAGATATTAAAAAGTGTAATGTGAGTAAGATTGACTGGCAGGCAGCAAGAGATGCATTTGAATCGTATGAGTTCAAGAGTTTATTAGCTAGATTGCCAAGTAGGGAAGATTATATTTAAAGTATGCGAGTAGCTTTAGTACATGATTATTTAAAAGAATACGGAGGAGCAGAAAGAGTGCTCGAAGCTTTGCATGAACTATTTCCAAAAGCACCTGTGTTTACATTGGTGTATTTGCCTGATTTTCTTGGTCCACATAAGTCTAGATTTAATTCTTGGGAAATAAAAACTTCAGTAGCGCAGCATTTACCATACAAAAATAAACTAATTTCTCCACTCAGAATTTTAGCACCTTTTTTGTTCAAAAGTTTCGATTTTTCCAATTATGACGTGATAATCGTATCTGCAACAGGTGCATATAATCCAACCATTTTAGATAAAAAAAAAGCAAAAATTGTTTGCTATTGTCATACACCACCAAGATATTTATACGGATATGCAACTGCCAGAAATTTAACAAATGACCCAATTTTAAAAGTGTTTGCAGGTATAGCAAATCATATTCTGCGAATGGTTGATTTTAAAGCATCTGAAAATGTTGATTATTACATTGCCAACTCAGAAGAAGTAAAAGGAAGAATCAAAAAATTTTATAAAAAAGACGCAGTTGTTATTTATCCTCCAATTGACTTACCTTTAGTTAACGTTAATTCAAGGAAATCAAATTATTTCGTAACTGGAGGAAGGCTTGCGCGAGCAAAACATATTGATATTATTGTTAAAGCTTGTTCTGAGCTTAATCTTCCACTAAAAGTTTTTGGTAAAAGTTTTGCTGGATACGGAGAAGAACTGCAAAGTTTAGCCAAAAACAATGTAGAGTTTTTAGGTGAAGTAACTGATGAAGAAAAATGGGAATTACTTAAGGAAGCGAAAGGATTTCTGTTTGCCTCTGAAGATGAGGATTTTGGGATAGTTCCAGTTGAGGCAATGGCAGCGGGAACGCCAGTTATTGCGTATCGATCAGGTGGCGTTAAAGAATCTATAAAAGAAGGTAAAACCGGTATGTTTTTTGATGAATTAACCCCGCAATCATTGATGGCAGTCATAAAGGAATTTGAAACGAAGAAATTCTATCCAGAGGAATGTAAAAAACATGCATCTTTATTTTCTAAAGAAAGATTTTTGAAAGAATTCTCAAGCTTTGTTTCAAAAATCAATTAACTAAAATCAGATATTTTCGTACTCAAATAATATTGTTTTAAGTATAGAGGTATGGTACTATTGGGGGAAGAAGATAGCAACATTATGAAAAATCATTTTGACCAAGCTTTTGTGTTAAAACTAGGTGGATCACTTATTGTTCCAAATGGAGGATTAAATATTGAATATATTACTGAGTTTTATAAGTTTATTAATAAGCAAATCGCCGAACATAATAAGCGATTTTTTATTTTTATTGGAGGAGGAATGCTTGCGAGACATTATAGAGATGCAGGAGCTGCGATAACTGGACACGAACTAACAGATGATGATTTAGATTGGCTAGGAGTACATGCAACAAGAATGAACGCACATTTATTTAGAACAATATTTCGAGAGAATGCTTTTCCGTATATCATTGACGATTATAATATGATCCAAAAAACTGATAAGCCAATCGTAATCGCAGCAGGTTGGAAGCCAGGATGGTCTTCTGATTATCCTCCAGTAATTTTGGCACAAGATTATCAAGTAACTTCGATCATAAAAATGAGTAATACCGATTATATATATGACAAAGACCCAAAAAAATTTCCTGATGCTAAACCTAATAAAACAATTTCTTGGGCAGATTACAGAGCATCAATAGGAGATAAATGGGTACCTGGATCAAATCAACCTTTTGATCCAGTAGCTTCAAAAGCTGCGCATGAAAGTGGAATTACGGTAAAGTATATTCATGGTAATAACTTAGCAAATCTTGAAAATTTACTTGATGGTAAAGAGTTCGTTGGAACAACCATTGCATGATTTTAAAAACAATTACACTCCAAGAATTTCGATCCTACAGTCGAGCTAGCTTTTCATTTTCTAACTTAGTGAGTCTTATTATTGGACCAAACACCGCAGGAAAAACAAATATAATTGAATCCATTTATTTATTAGCAACCGGCAAAAGTTTTCGTGCAGAAAGAGATGCTGAATTAATACGTTTTGGAGAAAATGCAGGAAAAATAACGGGAGAATTTTATGATGACGCGATTAAACTTGAGTTGGCAATAATCAAAAATAATTTACATGAAAGTGCCATAAAGAAGTATTTTGTAAATGGAGTTTCAAAAAGAAAATCAGAATTTTCATCTCATCTAAGTGTTGTTTTATTTTCTCCAGAAGATGTTGAAATAATTAGTAATTCACCTGGAAAACGCCGAGCATTCTTAGATGAAGTGTTAGTTCAAGTTGACATTGATTATTCAAATGCACTACTAACATTTTCTAAAGCGTTAAGGCAACGAAATGCTTTACTTGAACAAGCTAGAGATTATGGAAAAAACTTAACAAAACAATTCGAGTATTGGAATGCCATACTAATCGAAAATGGAAATCTAATTACAAATAAAAGAGAAGAATTTATCGCTTTTCTCAATACGACACTAAAAGAAATATTCGATTTTAATGTAGTTTACGATAAAAGCACAATTTCAAAAGAAAGACTTTTGCAATATGAGAAAGCGGAATTAGGGGCAGGCGTCACGTTAGTAGGGCCTCATAGAGATGATATTCTTTTTGAAATGTTTCATAATGAGACCCAAAGTGTTCAAGAAGTTAAGAAATATGGTTCAAGAGGACAGGCAAGGTTAGTAATTTTCCAGTTAAAATTATTACAAATTGCCTATATGGAGGAAAAAACCAAAAGAATCCCCTTATTGCTACTTGATGATATTTTTTCAGAACTTGATAAGAGAAATATTGAAAGAATTTTAGATCTGACGTTATCTCATCAGGCTATTATTACGACTACTCATAAAGAGTTTATACCAGAAGAGTTACTAGAACGAACTACTGTGATAGAATTAAAAAATAATTAAAATGGAAAATTTTAATCCACTACTACTTAAGCAGATTCATATTCCTGAAGCTGGTTCTCATAAAGGCCAAAATGGCAAATTGTTATTAATTGGTGGTTCTCACTTATTTCATTCAGCAAGTCTTTGGGCTTTGAAAGTATCTTCAAGAATTGTTGATATGGTTTTTTATGCGTCAATACTTGAAAATAATGAAATAGTTGCTAAAGCAAAAGAAGAATTTCATGATGGGATTGTTATCCCAAGAGACAAAATTGATGACTACGCGAAAGAAGCTGATTGCATTCTTATTGGACCAGGAATGGTTAGAGATGAGGAATTTAAAATACAAGCTGAAAAACAAAATATTTCTTCATTAACACATATTAATGCTTTAAAGTATGAAGGCGAACAAACATATTATTTAACAAAATATTTACTGGAACATTATCCTGAAAAAAAATTTGTAATTGATGCAGGAGCACTTCAAATGTTGGATTTACGTTGGCTTAAGCAGCAGCATCGGGTATTACTTACTCCACATAAAAGAGAATTTGCTTCTTTATTTTCTCTTGAATCTAGCAAAACGAATATTCAGTTTTGCTCCTCAAAATATGAATGTTTGATTCTGGTTAAAGGATTAGCTGATATTGTTTGTAGCGCAGATAAGTGTACTGAAATTAGTGGAGGAAATGCAGGAATGACAAAGGGTGGAACAGGGGATGTTTTGGCGGGGTTAATAGCTGCGCTTGCATGCAACAATGAACTCGAATTAGCAGCAATAGTCGGTTCTTATATAAATAAAAAAGCTGGCGAAAATTTATTTAAAGATGTTAGTTATTACTTTAATGCATCTGATCTAGTAAATGAGATTCCAAGAACCATGAAGCAGCTTTTAAAGTAAACAAAATAATCAGGATTTTGGCATTTTAAACCCAAGGAGAGCGCATACGTGGTTAGTATACTTAAAGAGTAGTTTAATTGCAAATAATTTGTTGCGTTTTTAGTAAAATTCTGTAAGAATTGTTTTACTAATGTACTCTCCAAAATTTCGAATAACTAATAGGATACTGCGTTTTATTTCTAATATAGAAGCAAGCAAGGAGGTTATAGACCATGCTCCATTGCTCCCATATTACGAGAAGCAATTTCAGCAGGATGCTATTATTCGCTCGGTACACTACGGAACGCATCTCGAAGGAAATGAACTTAATCTTTCGCAAGCTGAAAAAGTACTGCAAGGTGAAGATATTGTTGCTCGCGAACGTGATATTCAAGAAGTAATTAATTACAGAAAAGTGATTGAATATATCTCAAAATGGGAAAATCCTGAATACGGGAAAGAAATAACAGAATCGGTAATTAAATATATGCACAAAATAGTTGTAGACAGAATCTTGCCTGATGAAAAAAGTGGAGAGTATAGAAAATCACAAGTTGTGGTTAAAAATAGCTATAGTGGTCATGTGTCATTTCGTCCTCCAACTTCTGCAGTTGTTCCAATACAAATTAAACAACTCTTAGAATTTCTAAAAAGTAAAGATAGTGAGGAAATTCATCCGGTATTAAAATCAGGTATTACACATTATGAATTTGTGCGAATCCACCCGTTTGTAGATGGGAATGGTAGAGTTGCTAGGGCTTTGTCAACGCTGATTTTATTTGAAGAAGGTTATGACATTAGGCGATTCTTTTCTTTAGAGGAATATTACGATAAAAATGCTGGTAAATATTATGAGGCTTTACAAAGCGTAGAAAAGCAAGATGGTGACTTAACTCTTTGGCTCGATTATTTTACTGAAGGCTTAGCCATAGAATTATCAAGAGTAAAAAATAAAGTTGAGAAGATCTCAGTTGATGGTAAATTACGGCAAAAACTTGGTGGAAAGCCAATCATGTTAACAGAAAGACAACTAAAAATAATTGAATATTTACAAGAAGTTGGCTTTTTGCAAAATAAAGCATTCGATCAATTATTTCCAATGGTTTCTGAAGATACAATACTAAATGATTTAAAAGACTTGATGAAGGCTGGGATAGTTAAGAAGCAAGGTAGTACAAAAGGCGCAAAATATATATTGCATTAATACGCATTTATCTTGCATTTTTCTCCACAAATACGTATTATATGGTCTGAATGACCTTTTCTGAATTATCTAACTACTTTGATAAGCTTGAGAGCACTTCTTCTCGACTCACTTTAATAGATATTCTTTCACAACTGTTTAAAAAAACACCTCCAGATTCAATCGATAAAGTTATTTATTTACTTCAAGGTAGAGTAGCACCATTTTTTGCACCACTCGAAATGGGAATGGCAGATAAGATGGTTGAACAAAGCATTGCATTAGCTTTTGGTATACAAAAGGAGGTTGTAATAAAAGAAAACGGATTAAAAGGAGATTTAGGATTAGTGGCAAAGGATTTATCCCAAAAGTATCGTCATTCGAACAAAAAAGAAGACTTAACTGTTGTTCAGGTATTCGATAGTTTGACACAACTAACAACTATCTCAGGAGTTGGATCTGTCGACAAAAAAATCACTCTATTAAAGGTACTGCTTGAGCATATGGACCCTGTGTCTGCTAAACATCTTGTTAGAATACCTTTGGGTAACATGAGATTAGGTATAGGTGACCCAACAATATTGGATGCATTAGCGAGCGCTAAATTTGGAGATAAAGGGCACAGAAAGTTATTGGAGGGTGCCTATAATAGAACCTCCGATCTTGGTTTAATAGGAAAAATACTCTTTGAAAAAGGACTAGATTCAGTGCAAAAATTAAATGTGACAATAGGTAAACCCATTAGATCAGAACTTTGCGAACGTCTTCCAAATGCACAAAAAGTCATTGAAAAAATGATTGAGGTAGACGCTCAATTTAAATATGATGGGTTTCGTGTCCAAATTCATAAAAATAATGATGAAATTACTATGTTTTCGAGAAATTTAGAAAATATGACGCATATGTTCCCTGAATTAATAGAAGGTGCACGTAAGCAAATAAATGCAAAGACTGCCATATTGGATACTGAAGCATTAGCATTTAATCCTGAGTCAGAAGAGTTTTTGCCGTTTCAAGAAACTACGAAACGAAGAAGGAAATATGATATTGATGAAATGGCAAAAAGACTTCCTTTAAAGGCTTTTGTATTTGACATCTTGTATAAAAATAGCAAATCGTTGATTGATGAGCCATTGAGTAAGCGCATTGAAATACTTAAAGAAACAATAAGAGGAGACGAAATTTTAATTGTTACAAAGAATCAAGTTCTTAAGGATAGTAAGAAATTACAATTATTACTAGATGATGCGATTACCAAGGGTTTGGAAGGATTGGTGGTAAAGAAACTAGAAAGTCCTTATGTTGCTGGTGGACGGAATTTTAATTGGGTAAAGCTAAAAAGACATTCAAACGGGGAGTTAAAAGATACTATTGATTGTGTTATTTTAGGCTATATTTTTGGAAGAGGGAAACGTGCTGAATTTGGAGCAGGAGCATTACTAGTTGGGGTATATGACAATAAGAAAGATGAATTTGTTTCTGTTTCAAAAATTGGCACAGGACTCACTGACGAAGAGTGGCGTGAGATACATAAGCGAGCAGATAAAATTAAAGTAGAACATAAACCAGCTCGAATTAATTCTGACCTAATACCGAGCGTATGGATTAAGCCTGAAATTGTTATTGAAGTACTGGCCGATGAAATCACGAGGTCTCCGCTACACACAGCAGGAAAAAGTAATGATGAACCTGGTTATGCACTCCGTTTCCCACGACTTGTTTCCTTTAGATCCCATGATAAAAAACCAGAGGACGCCACAACAGTTAAGGAGCTTATTGAAATGTTTAAGCAGCAGGGACAGAAATAGATTTATTTCTTGGTTTAGTAAGAACTAGAGCCAAATTTCCGTTTTCTTGTTCAATATAGGAAACATTTGCTCCTTCAGGTATATCAATTATCACTTCGTTATCATCTTTATTAGAATCTATTTCTAGATCGGGAAATCTAATTGGTAAATCACCTGCATGAACTTCAAGCACTGGAGTTGCACCCGATTCATCCACGTCAACTCTTACTTGATTGGGAAGTTCGCTCACGCTACTTATTACTGGACTTTTATCCATTGCTCCTGCTACTAAATTCGGAAGACTAAACTCGACGTTTGGAAGTGCACGTACTGCTCGTACTCTAACAGAAAATACGGTTTCTGGAACAGGAGTAAATCTTGGTTGAGCAACCAGTGGTTCTTGTTGCTTTTCATGCTGAGCATGAAATATAGATGAAAACAATGCATGTCTTGATTCTGGATTAGAAGAATTCATAATCTCTACAATAAGGGTAGATCTCTTTTCACAATAAGTCAATAGTTTTTCACAATTTTATCCATGCAATATTTTAAAATTCTGTTAGAATAATCGTATGCATTTTGTTGCAGATTTTCATCTCCACTCCAAATACTCAAGAGCTGTATCTAAAAACATGATCCTTCCCGAAATGGTAAAATGGGCTCACAAAAAAGGTATAGATGCGTTAACAGTTGCCGATTGGACTCATCCACTTTGGTTTAAAGAAATCAAAAATCAATTACAAGAAGCTTCGGCGGGTATGTATGCATTAAAAGACGCATTTGCACTAGATGATCCATTAAAAGACAAAGGACTTAGATTTATATTTTCAACTGAAATATCGAGTATTTATTCACAGGGTGGAAAGACACGAAGAATTCACAACTTAGTTTTTGCATCTAGCATGGAAGTTGCAGAGAAAATTAATATAGAACTTGTTAAAAGAGGCGCAAATCTTGGTTCTGATGGAAGACCTATTATAGGATTATCAGCAAGAGATTTACTAAGTTTAGTGCTTGAAGTAGATGAGCACTCGTTTATTATCCCATGTCATGTATGGACGCCATGGTTTTCAGTTTATGGTTCAAAATCCGGATTTGATTCACTTGATGAGTGTTTTGGTGATTTATCAAAGTATATTTATGGTATCGAAACAGGCTTATCTTCTGATCCTTCAATGAATTGGGAAATACCTGAGCTTTCGAATAGATCAATACTCTCATTTTCAGATTCACACTCTTTAATTAAAATGGGTAGAGAAGCGACTGTTTTTGATTTCACAAAAAACTTAAAAGATGTCGCATTTAGTGATATTAAGAGTGCAATTATGAGAAAGAAGGAAGTAGGTAAGATTGCGTATACTATTGAGTTTTATCCCGAAGAAGGCAAGTATCATTATACGGGTCACAGAAATTGTAAAGTAATGTATACACCAGAGGATACAAAGAAAAATGGAACTATTTGTCCAGTTTGCAAAAGAGGATTAACGGTTGGTGTTATGGAACGAGTAAATGATCTATCAGTAAAAAGAAACCCAAATATTATTGAAAAGCCAAATGATAAATCTCTAACATGGATTATGGATCCTACGGGCAAACATCCTCCTTATGTTAATTTGGTTCCATTAATTGAAATTGTTGCAGAAAGTATGCATGTGCAAGTTGGTAGTCAAAGAGTACAAGATTTATACGATACCTTATGTTTGACTTTTGGATCTGAACTTAATGTGCTTCTCAAAACTGATATTAATGAAGTTAAGAGAATCGGAGGAGAAAAATTATCAGAAGCATTATTTAAAGTCAGATGTCGAGATATTGCTATTTCTCCTGGCTTTGATGGGGAATTTGGGAAAGTAAAAATATGGAATGAAAACAAAGATCAAAAAGAAACGGTAAAGTCACAAATAGGATTTAATTTCTAATGGTGCTTCAAATTGAAAACCAGTATACTTGCTTATAGGTTATTATGAAATTAATTATTGGACTAGGAAATCATGGGGAAAAGTATATATCTACTAGGCATAATCTAGGGTTTATGATAATTGAGCAGTTTTTTAAAGATTATGCTACAGCAAAAAAAGCTAATTGGAATACTAACAAAACATTTAAGAGTGATGTGGTAGATTTTTTATGGACGACAAAACTTGGTGAAGAGGAAAAAATAATCTTAGCCAAACCGAATACTTTTATGAATAATTCAGGCTTGGCAGCATCGCTTTTGGTAAATTTTTATAAAATACCTCTTGAGGATGTATGGGTTCTTCATGATGATATTGATATCCCGCTTGGAGGTATGAAAATACGATTTAGCGGGAGTTCAGCAGGACATAAAGGTATTGAGTCAATAATAGCGCATATGCATAGCGAAAAATTTTGGAGATTTCGAATGGGTATTGGAGCTAGTCATAGATTTACTAGTAATGATGAGGATGCAGCTAAGAATCAAATGAGAAAATTTAAACTTCGCCATGTTGAAGAATTTGTCGTATCACCCTTTGATCATAATGAAGCAGGTAAAGTACGTGAGCTTATAAAGAGAGGTTCTAAAGCAATAAAAGAGGCATTAGAAGATGGATTATCTGTTGCAATGAATAAGTACAACACTAAATAGTATGCAAAAAGTATCTCAAATATTACTTAAGTTTGATCCTGTACATGATAAGTATATAACAAGAGATTTTCAGCAATACGGAATTTACCTTGCAGAGCAATTAGATGATTACAAGCATAGGAGTCTTTATATAAAGTTAGCAAAGACAATACATAGATCTGTCTTAGAAAAAGCATTAACGTTTTCGATTGATAGTAACGCAGATAGTAAAGGAGCATTATTTATGTGGAAACTTTCAGAACTTGGTGTAATGAAGTCCAAAGGTAAGAAAAGTAAAAAATGAAATCAGTTCATGTACTTATATCGGGTTTTGTGCAAGGAGTAGGGTATAGACGATTTGTTAAGCGAAGTGCAAAACGACTCTTGGTAAAAGGGTGGGTTAAAAATAATACCGATGGAACAGTTGAGGCTTTGTTTCAATCTCAATCTGAAAAGGATTTAGTATCGCTAATCACAATTTGTAAAAAAGATTCATTTTTCGCGCATATAAAAGAAATGAAAATAGATTGGGATATGAAGATAGATAGGGTATACGACGATTTTTTGATACTTAAGTAAATACTTTTATTTTGCTTTTGCAAGAGCAGCATTTATCGCTTTTTGAAATTCTGAATAAGGTTGTGCTCCAACAAGTTGCGTGCCATTTACATAAAAAGTAGGAGTTCCAGATACGCCTGCTGCTTGTCCATCTGTATAGTCTTTCGTAACATTACTGCTATATTTGTTACTACTTAAACATGTGTTAAATTGCGAAGTGTCCATTCCTAGTTGGCCAGCAACCGTAGTTAAGTTATCAGTTGTATACATTGTTGTATCTGATTCATCGGGTTGATTTGCATACATGTAATTATAGAATTCCCAAAACTTACCTTGCTCGTTTGCGCACTCAGCAGCATTTGCTGCAACAATAGATGCAGGACCTAGGAAGGCAAAGTGTCGAAAATACATTGTTACTTTCCCTGTGTCAATATAGTCTTTTTGAATTTGAGGCAAGACGTTTGTAAAAAATTGCTCGCAGAATGGACATCGCAAATCAGCAAATTCAATTATTTTTACTTTAGCCTTAGTATTTCCTCTCGCAGGTAAATGTCCGACAGACACATTAGTAACTACAGGACCAGTTGGGGTTTGTGGAGTTGGTTGAGCATTGCCACCAGTTTGTGCAGATAAAACAGTTCCTCCTTTTTCTAGGTCTTGTAATTTCTGAAACATCATACCTAGTAGAAATGACGCAATTATTAATAGAACTATAAGTATGGGAGTAAATGATTTTATTCTTGGGATTGAGGGAATATGTATTTCAACACTATTTTCGTCTGTATTTTTCGCAATTCTTGAGGGTGTAGATTTTTTCGCTCTCGTAGCTGGCATGGCCTATACAGTACATTAAAATATATTCTTTGTCAAGAAATAAACATGTTTACATATCGTGAAAAATGATATACGATTTTAGTATGGGAAATATGATTTTTTTTGAGATGGATGAATGGGAAAATGACTATATCAAAAAAGCACTAGAAACATATAGCCCGCAATTTTATAAAGAAACGTTAACTAAAAATAATGTTACACAATTTGTAGATGCGACTATTATTTCCTCGATGGTCTACTCAACGCTAACAAAAGAAGTATTATCTCAGCTTCCAAATCTTAAATTAATCGCGACACGTACTACTGGATTTGATCATATTGATCTTGCATATTGTAAAGAAAAGAATATTGCAGTATGTAATGTTCCATCATATGGTGAGGTTACTGTAGCAGAACACACATTTGCGTTACTTTTGGCATTGTCGCGAAATATCGTTACATCTATAGAAAGAACAAGAAGAGGGAATTTTTCTTTAGATGGACTGGAGGGTTTTGACTTAAATGGTAAAACAATGGGTGTGATAGGCGCAGGTCATATTGGCAAGCGAGTAATTGAAATTGCAAGATGTTTTGGAATGCAAGTTATTGTTTATGCTCATCATAAAGATGAAGAACTTGCAAAAGATCCCAAGATTCAATTTGTAATAGATTTAGACTTATTGCTTTCTAGGTCCGATGTTGTGACGTTACATATACCTGGAAGTCCTGAGAATAATCATATGATCAATTTGGATAATATTAAAAAATTTAAAACTGGAAGCATACTACTTAATACAGCAAGAGGCTCATTAGTAGACACGCAAGCAATTGTATACGGATTAGAAAAAGGAATTCTCCGAGGTGCTGGCCTAGATGTATTGGAAGAGGAGTGTGGAGTTAAAGAAGAAAGAGAAATCCTCTCAGACGAATTTTTGAAAACTTGTGATATTAAAACACAACTGCTAAACCATGTACTACTCGATTGCGATAATGTAATTATTACACCTCATAACGCATTCCATTCGCACGAGGCGTTATTGACAATTCTGGACACAACAGTTGGAAATATCCGAGGACTTTTAGATGGTAAAATCGTGAATAGTGTTTCCGCTACTTAACCTCATCATTTATTGGTAATTTGTCTCATAAAGTAGGATAATATATAATACGCAGTGATATGGAAAATGAACATCACATCTCGCATCTTGCAAATTATCTAATAAATGCCTTTGATAAACCTGAAACTATTTCATATGATAGGTCAATCACAGTAAATCCCGTTGTTTCACAAGTGGCTTCATGGTATGAAAAATTGCGAAACGTAATGGAATATGGTGAAGAGGAAGTAGTTCTTCGAGTAACGATTCAACGTATTTTAAAACGTCGAATGCTCCTAGGTGGCACCGGAGAAAAAGTTGCATTACCGCTTGTTAGGGAACTATTATGGGCCAAATATTTTTCTGTAGGTAGTATTCCAGAAGCGACTATTGCCAAAGTAGCCCATTCAATAGATCTTCATATAGCTCTTAAAAACCAAGTCATCGAAAAGCACAGTATGGATGAGGGAAAGCTTAATCAGTGGATAGTCCAATTATTATCAGTAGATATTCTTTATTTGTTAAATCAAGATCGAAGACGAGATGTTATGGCAAATTTTATGTTTCAAATTATGAAGAAACTAATCACTATAACCGATGATAAGCCAGAAACAAGGGATGCTCAGGTATTTATTGCAGTCCGTAGGGCATTCGCAAGAGATGACCGAGCATTGCTTCGTTACCATCTTTTTAAACAATATTTTGGACAATTAACCAAAGAAAATATTGAAAGCGTCTCAACTTCATTCATGAAGGGATACAATGAAATCGAAAGAGAATTCAGTTATCCATTAAAGGAAAAAATTTATTCTTATGTAAGACAACAGACACCTGTATTTTTCATCTTGCAAGATATATTACTACATGAACAAGGAAAATTTAAAACACTAATTTCATCACCAGAAGAGTTAAGTCAAAGTGTAATTGCGGCTTGTGAAGTGAGATATAAAAGTATTGCCTCAAAAGTTAGAAGAGCAATAATTCGTGCAGTATTTTTTATCTTATTAACAAAAGTGGTATTTGCTTTTGTTATTGAAGGAAGCTATGAAAAAGCACGTTACGGGCATATTATGTGGGGAACGTTAATCGTTAATACAGGAATTCCTCCATTACTCATGGTAGTTGTAGGACTTCTTATTAGGACTCCTGGATTAGATAACTCAAGACGTATTTTAAGTAAAATACAAGTAGTTTTATTTAGTGATGATCCAAAAATTTCTCAACCATTGCTACTTACAAAAGCAAAACAAAAGCAATCCTTAATGGATTATATTTTTACGATACTTTGGATGTTGGCGTTTTTATTGTCGTTTGGTGGAATTTGGTTCTTGCTTGGTAAATTTCACTTCAATTATCTTTCTCGAATTATCTTTATGTTCTTTGTTGCTATTGTGTCATTTCTTTCCTATCGAATCAACCAAACAGCGAATATGTATGCAGTAGAAAGCAAGCAATCATTATTGACACCCCTAATTGATTTTATATTTTTACCAATAATTCAAGTAGGAAGAAGATTAACCGAAGGTGTTGCACAGATTAATATATTTTTATTTATTTTAGATTTTGTATTTGAGACACCATTTAAGGGTTTGTTTGCATTTTTTGAGCAATGGTTTCATTATTTACACCAAAAAAGAGAAAACCTAGAATAGAGTAAATTATTCATAGTTTCTTAATAATCCTCTTGACCAATTCATCAAATTTTGTTACAGTAATATGTACACAATGGCAGATTTAACCTTTTCCGACCAAAATTTTCAAAAAGATGTCCTTTCTTCGCAAACTCCAGTTCTCGTTGATTTTTGGGCTCCCTGGTGTGCTCCATGCAGAATAGTAGGTCCAATAGTTGATGAATTAGCGAAAGATTATGAAGGTAAATTGAAAGTCGGTAAACTTAATGTTGATGATAATCCAGAAACTGCAGGTAAGTACGGAGTAATGAGTATCCCAACAATTATGTTATTTAAAGATGGTCAACCTGTTAAAACAATGGTTGGCGCCCAAAGTAAAGATGCATTAAAGAGAAATATTGATGAATTTGTTGGCCGATAGGTTTTTTGATAGTTTTGATTTTATTCCTGAACATCACGTTCAGGATTTTTAATTTTAATCTGTTATATAATATATAGTATGTTTGACGTAATTATTATTGGTTCAGGGCCAGCAGGATTAACTGCAGCAATTTATACTACTCGAGCGAATTTAAAAACGCTAATCATTGCTGGTGGTAAATGGGGAGGGCAACTTATGTTAACTACACTTGTGGAAAATTTTCCAGGATTTCCTGTTGGGATCGAAGGTCCTGAACTAATGATAAATATGAGAAAGCAAGCTGAAAAGTTTGGAGCGGAGATTAAAGAAGAAGATTTTATAAGTGCAGATTTTACTAAAAAACCTTTTTCAATAACGACAAGTAGTTCAGCGTACCAAGCTAAGTCAGTAATTCTTGCTACTGGGGCAGACACTTTATGGCTTAATGTTCCCGGGGAAAAAGAAAAGATCGGTCGCGGAGTTTCAAGTTGTGCCCCATGCGATGCAGCGTTTTTTAGAAACAAGAATGTGATAGTCGTGGGTGGAGGAGATAGTGCAATGGAGGAATCGCTTTTCCTTACAAAATTTGCAAGTAGTGTTACGCTTATTCATAGAAGAGATTCGTTTAAAGCAAGCGAAATCATGCAAAAAAGAGTTAAAGATAACCCAAAAATTACGTTGTTACTAAATACAGAGATTAAAGAAATTACGGGCACAGACCATGTAGCTGGCGTAAAATTATTTAACAACAAGACGAGTCAAAATTCTGAAATGGCTATTGATGGAGTATTTGTGGCAATAGGGCATTTTCCTAATTCGAAAGTATTTGAAGGAATTGACAGAGACGAAAAAGGATTCATTAAAGTTTTTGATCATTATAAAACGAATATTGACGGAGTATTTGTGGCTGGTGATGTTCATGACTTCGAATATAAACAAGCAATAACTGCTGCAGGATATGGTTGTGCGGCGGCACTTGAAACTGAAAAATGGTTAGATGCTAATTCTTCAAACAGTTAAAAACTTTTTTCAAATGAGTTTTATCAGGGGTTGACAGGCTAAATAGCCTGTGATAAGATGAATTTTACCATACGGAAAACGAAGTAGTTTTATATGATATTTTCTCAAACTATATAGCTTCTTGTTCTTGAATTAGAGCAAACTGCAATTTACTACGCTTGGGTTTCGTTTGGTTTTACAATTTAATATATTTAGCTATGGCTAAGTTAGCTTTCACAGTTGGTTTTTTGCTTAATGACAGTTTATAGCGTAAAGCAAAAAGGTAATATGGGCTCGTAGCTTAGTTGGTAGAGCGTCGCTTTTGCATAGCGAAGGTCGGGAGTTCGAATCTCCTCGAGTCCACACGACGCAATAAGATTGATTGGGCTTTGGAACAAGCCCTCCAGTGAGGGAGGGTTTTTTCTAAAGTCTTATTCTTTAGGGCTCTTTAACAAGTGAAGAGAATTATCCTGATAAGTCTTAATTTTGTTATCCCAAGACTTTTCAGGATTAACTAGGCTAAAAGTCTTACCAGTTAATGGTAAGCAAATTAATCTACTCATAATGCCAATAATGGATGCCTAGGAGATATTAACCGAGGAAGGACGTAAACGGCGACGATACGCGTCGGGGAGGAGCCATTATCCTTTGATCCGATGATTTCCGAATGGGGCAACCCACTCTTTTTGAGGAACCATACGTAAACAACAAGGACTTGTCTTTGTAATAGCTTATGGTTGGGAACGGCGTGAACTGAAACATCTAAGTAACGCCAGGAAAAAAAATCATATGAGATTGCGTCAGTAGCGGCGAGCGAAAGCGCAACAGCCTAAACGCATGGTTTTCCATGCGGGTTGCAGGGCAGACAATATTCGATCAGCTTTTTGTAGCAGAAGAACTCGGAATAGTTCCCCAAAGAACGTGAAAGGCGTGTAAGCAAAATGAAAGGCTGCGATAGTTTGTTCCTAAGTACCATGGAGCACGATTTAAACTCTGTGGGAATCTGGGTCGACCACGATCCAAGGCTAAATATTAATATCTACCGATAGTGAACTAGTACCGCGAGGGAAAGGTGAAAAGCACCCCGGAAGGGGGATGAAAAGACCTGAAATTATTGGCTAACAAGCAGACGAAGTCGCAAGATGACGTCGTGCCTATTGAAGAATGAACCGGTGAGTTACTCATTACTGCGTTTAGTTTAACCAACGTTCGTTGGGAAGACACAGTGAAAGCAAGGCCTAACTGGCCTACATTAGTAGTAGTGAGTAGACCCGAAACCGGGTGAGCTAACCTTGGGCAGGGTGAAGGTTGTCGAAAGACAGCTGGAGGCCCGCACTCGTATCCGTAGCAATGGGTTGAGATGACCTGAGGTTAGGGGCAATATGCCAAACGAACCCGGAGATAGCTGGTTCTCCCCGAAATATATCTTGGTATAGCGGTAAGTATACGCATCTGGGGTAGAGCACTGAATGGATAGTGGCGGCGAAAGTTGTTGCATTCAATCAAACTCCGAATACAGATGTTGACAGCTTACTAGTCAGACTTGTCGGGCTAAGCTGATGAGTCGAAAGGGAAACAGCCCAGACTCCCATCTAAGGTCTCTAAATAAA
>PLZJ01000002.1:0-79392 GCA_003152105.1 Candidatus Levyibacteriota bacterium | reverse complement strand
TGGTGGAGCGGATAGAAGTGAGAATGCCGGTATGAGTAGCGAGAGACATGTGAGATGCATGTCCGCCGAAAGCCCAAGGTTTCCTCCGCAATGTAAGTCAGCGGAGGGTTAGTCGGTCCTAAGGGTGTTCCTCGTTAAAGGGGGGTAACCTGATGGATAAGTCGTTGAGATTCGACTACAAAGTGTAAGTATTCTAAGGGAAGGACGAAGTTGGAAGAACTGAGCCGAGCACGCTTGGTCTAAATAGCAAAATAGGAATAACTGGCAAATCCGTTAATCTGTTTAATTGAGTTATGAATGAAAGTTCTTTCGCAAGAGAGAGTGATTCAGTAGCTTTCAGCTTCCAGGAAAAATTTCATTAGATCGTTATAGATAAAACTTATATTTTACCGTACCGTATACCGACACAGGTGGGCTGGTCGAGAAGACTAAGGCGATCGGGAGAAAGTGGTTCAAGGAACTCGGCAAAAAAGCTAGGCGTAACCTATGGGAGATGCCTTACCGCGTTTAAGAGCGCGGTTACAACAAAAGAGTATTATGCGACTGTTTATCTAAAACACAGGTCCCTGCAAAACTGAAAAGTAACGTATAGGGGCTGACACCTGCCCAGTGCTGGTAAGTCAAGAATCTGGACTGAGATTACATCAAGGTTGGGATTCAAGCTCCAGTAAACGGCAGCAGTAACTATAAAATACAAATTGTAGTTGTAAAAGTCGACTATATGCTGGAAACACTCAGTATCCGACAGTACCAGAAATGGTAATAATCTGATCGGTGGAGTCAATCAGCAGGGAAGATTCCAAATTATTTGGAAAACCCTCAGAGACTACACGCAGAACTTTAATTAAATTAAAGAAGATATAGTCCGAACTTACTAGCGATAGTAAGAAGTAGTAAAAAACTACGATAACATATTGAGCGAAGTTCCTTGTCGGGTAAGTTCCGACCCGCACGAAAGGTAGAACGACATAATAACTGTCTTGAACCATTACCCGGCGAAATTGAGATGGCTGTGAAGACGCGGCCTAGTTGTACATGGACAAAAAGACCCCGGGAGCTTTACTGTAGCTTGGCATTTGCAAGTTCATTTTAATTGTTTAGAATAGGAGGGAGATTCGTCGACAGTGAAATACCTCTCTTTGAAATGAGTGAGCATCACTCTTAGCCGTATAAAAAGCCGGCAAGAGAACAGTGTCTGGTGGGCAGTTTAACTGGGGAGGTTGACTCCTACAACGCAACGGAGTCGCACAAAGGTTGGCTAACCTTGGATGGAAATCAAGGTGATAGCGTATACGCATAAGCCAGCTTGACTGCGAGACCCACAAGTCGAGCAGGGACGAAAGTCGGTGTAAGTGATCCTCTGTGGCCTAGTGGTAGGCGCAGAGCTTAACGGATAAAAGCTACCCCGGGGATAACAGGCTGATCGCATCCAAGCGTCCACAGCGACGATGCGGTTTGGCACCTTAATTAACATTGGGGCGCCTATGAAGTAATTTGTAGGCCTGGTTATTTACATCTAATAGAGTATGATGTGAGTAATAAAATATACTAGTTAAAATCGGTGAACACCATTATTTCGAACACATAATGGTCAATACCGAGGGAATCCTACATTGTAGGACCCGTATCGACTGGATTTCCGATTTATCGGAATGAAGATAGAAGTTTTGCGATAACGCAAATTTATAACTTCTATAAAAGACTAGCTCCTTATTTTATAAGGATGAAGGTATAGTCAGAGCACTTGGTAACAAGTGGTATGAGCGATGTCGGCTCAACTTATCCTGGGGGTGGAGAAGCTCCCAAGGGTCCGGCTGTTCGCCGGTTAAAAAGTTACGCGAGCTGGGTTCAGAGCGTCGTAAGACAGCTCGGTCTCTATCCTGTACAACCGTCGAGATTTGAGAGGAGCCGTTCCTAGTACGAGAGGACTGGAATGGAGGAATCCCTGGTGTGTCAGTTGTTTCGTGAAAGCGAGCATCGCTGAGTAGCTATATTCCTATGTGATAACCGCTGAAAGCATCTAAGTGGGAAGCACACCTCAAGATAAGATCTCATGTACCCGCAAGGGTACGAAGACCCCTTGAAGATCACGAGGTTGATAGGCGGGCGGTGGAAGTACTGCAAAGTATTGAGCTTACCCGTACTAATGGTCAAGTAGTAGATTATTTTAGCACTAGTATTTTCTCTTCACTTTTTTAAGAGCCTTTAGGCACATTTAAAGCAAGAAATTCTCTGGTGATTGGAGCGAGGTGGAACGATCTCTTCCCATTCCGAACAGAGTCATCAAACGCCTTAGCGCCCACGATACTGGATTTTTCTGGGAAAATGGGTCATTGCCAGGGGATTTGTTGCTTTAAATACAGAAAACTCTCTTTACGAGAGTTTTTTTGTGCAAAATTGATATCTGAGGAAAAAAAGGGTGGTTAAAATTGATTAGGTTGCTATATGAGCAAATTGGTCGTTAATAACCACCCATGATATTACTAGCCGTGTGCCTCCTTAGGATAATTATAAAGTGTAACCTTATAGAACTCGGAATAGCTTCCTAAAATGCTTATGATTTGTGATAACTCATCGAATGATAGGTTATCTGGAAGAACAAAGTCGAGCTTTACTCGATTTCCATACTGCAAAAAAGCCAATCTGCAGTTAAAATTGAGATCGCAGAGTAAAGCATAATTTAATGAGGATGAAAGAGGCTCAGTTCCAACGTTAATGACTAGAAACTCAGTATTATTTATAAACTTTCGCGATGATCGCTTTGGATGAGCATATATTAATGACTCAATCCCGAACATGGAATAATACTGTTCGTTGAGATCTGAGCTCAATATTCTTCCATTACTGTCTGTTGCGATACAAATTAGTCTATTTTCTTCTCCTTTTGTCGAGAAAACAGAGCTTAGGCTAATATTATGACTAAATATAGCGTGGATAGACATAAATCTTCACCTCATGGTTAACTTACTTCCTTGGAAGCAGCGCTCTGAACACCAAGGCTATTATGGTGCACAGAAAGCCGCTTCCTAGAGACAAAGCTATGTAAAAGAGCTATAAAAGCAATTGATGCTTTTACTATAATCTATTAAATATAACTTATAGTAATGTAAAGTATATTGTTTAACGTTACGTTAAAGTCAAGTAATGCATTTACTCAAATCGAAATGTAGTATATACTAGAACTATGACGCATAATGGTGATTACGTTAATCTTTTATCAATTAAACAATTCGCACAAATATGTCGAACTACTCCTAGGACTCTACGATTTTATGAAGAGAAGGGATTACTATTACCTATACGAATTGATCAATTTACTAAATATCGATATTATAATATGCAGCAAACCAGAGATTTCATAAAAGTAAGATTATTGCACAATTTCAACACTCCTTTAGATGATATTAGTAGACTTATAGAAAGTAATCAAATTGATATATTATTAGATGCTAAAATCAAAGATATACACGAACAATTAAAAGAAAAAGAACTTGAATACCGTTTCTTAAAAAATATTAAACATTTTATGTATGATACTGACATTAAATCAGTACTTAAAAGAAAAACAATTAGTCCATTTGTGGCTTTCTGTCAGTATGTGGATAGTGCAGATTATCACAACATATTGCTTTATAGAAAAAATATAGCAAATAAAGCAAATCAATTGCATCTTATAACTACTGATAGAATGATTGTGACCTATTTAAGCACAGATTATAAACCAAAAAATGCCTCAATAGAGATTGCAATAGTTTTGAAAGGAAAAACTATACCGAAAAGAGAGGATTTACCAAAAGGAACTTATATTAAAAGTTTCCCCAGAATAACTTCCTTAACATATGATTATTATGGACCTGATGAGTATTTAATATTAATTTACCAAAGAATATACGATTACTTATCAAAACATCAGATAAAATTGAGAGGCAATGCATTTGATATATATGAAAGCATTGATAGATCAAGTAATTTTGATTTAAATTTTACTTTAGCATTTCCAATCGAATAATTGACATATAATTTAATTGAATATTTCTAATTATAGTGTTATACTTGTGACAACATTTTTGAAAGGTGGAATAATGAGTGGCTATATCAAAAACAACAAATAATTCTTCATCACAAGCTTCAACAATGGCTGAACTTTTAAAAAAAGCTGAAGCCAAATTTACCAGTCTTCATAAAGGAGATAATATTGAAGGTAAAATTACTAAGTTAACTCCACACGAAATTCTCGTTGATTTAGGAGGAAAATCTGAAGCAATTGTATTAGAAAAAGATAATAGGCTTTTGAGATCATTATTGGCTACCTTACATGTTGGAGATACGGTAACAGTAAGTGTTTTAAATCCAGAATCAGACTTAGGTTACCCAGTCGTATCACTTAGAAAGTTTATTTCTGATGGAGTGTGGGGTAAGTTAGAAAAACTGCAAAAAGACGGAAGTAAAATATCAGTAACAATTACTGAAGCAACTCGAGGAGGATTTATGGTCGAAACTACTGATGGCGTTTCAGGTTTCCTACCTAATTCTCATACTTCTTTTGTCCAAAATGCACAAGAATTGATTGGCGTAAAAGTAGATGTGGTTCTTCTTGAATTAAACCAAGCTCAACACAAGATCATTTTTTCACAAAAAGGTGCAACGAGTAATGAAGACTTTTCTAAATTAGCTAAACAGCTTAAGATGAATCAAAAAGTCGATACAACAATCACAAATATTACATCTTTTGCGCTATTTACTGTAATAAAGCTCACAGATGATCAAGGAGTTGATGGAATAATACATTCATCTGAGCTTACATGGGAACAAACCCCAAATCTAGAACAAAATTATAAAAGTGGGCAACTTCTAGAAGCGATAGTTATTGGTTTTGATACTGAAGCTAAGCGTGTAAATTTATCTTTAAAAAGATTAACCGAAGATCCATTTATAGAGAAAACTAAATTATTTTCTATTGACCAAAAAGTGACAGGAACTGTTTTGGAAGTAAATGATGGTAATATTAAGATTGATTTAGGAAATGGAATGCAAGGGTTGATTCCTAAAGATAAGGTTCCCGCAGGTGTATCATATGAGGCGGGTAAGCAAATTTCAGTTACCATATCTGAAATTGATACTCGAAAAAGAAAAATAGTAGTTTCTCCAGTATTGCTTCGAAAAACAATTGGCTATCGTTAATAATTGAATAAATTAGCTTGAATTGAGTATAGTATAATCGACACATGGCAAAAGCGACAATAAATTATGTATGTCAAGAGTGTGGGTATGATAGCCCACAATGGTTAGGTAAATGTCCTGAATGTGGTAGTTGGAATAGCTTCAAAGAATTAAAAATACCTTCTGTTACGTCTAGAAATAAAAATACTTCTTTAAGATCATCTACTGCTAGGGATAATACTCCAAAGCCTTTATCTTCCATCTCATTTAAAGAGACCAATAGAATATCAACTTCATATATTGAAATGGATGGTGTATTAGGAGGAGGAATTGTTCCAGGTTCTGTAACTCTTCTTGCCGGAGATCCTGGTATTGGTAAATCAACTTTATTATTACAATTAGCACTCTCAATCGCAAAAGATAGCAAAAAACCTATTCTCTATATATCAGGAGAAGAATCTGAAGAACAAATAAAGCTTCGAGCATCTCGCATAGCTCCTAAGTCTACAAGCGATAATTTTCTACTCCTGTCCTTAACTGATTCAGATCAAATAGCACAGATTATACTTGATACTAAGCCGGGACTTGTTATATTAGATTCAATTCAAACAATGGAATCTGAAAATGTTGCTGGACTTTCTGGTGCAATAGGTCAAGTGCGTTATGCTGCACAGCAATTTATTTCGGTAGCTAAATCTAATAATATTCCATTTATAATTGTAGGTCATGTGACAAAAGAAGGAACTGTAGCAGGGCCAATGGTTTTGTCTCATATGGTAGATTGCGTTTTGTTTTTAGAAGGCGAAAAGTTCACAAGTACTCGTATCTTGCGATCTTTAAAGAATCGATTTGGACCTGTAGATGAAGTGGGAATCTTTTTAATGGAAGGAGAAGGAATGGTAGAAGTTAAGCATCCAGAGCAACTATTTTTAGGGAATTTAGATAATGATAAGGCAGTTCCTGGATCAGTAATGGT
The DNA here is from genome assembly GCA_003152105.1 of Candidatus Levyibacteriota bacterium. Classification (GTDB taxonomy): domain Bacteria; phylum Patescibacteriota; class Microgenomatia; order Levybacterales; family UBA12049; genus PALSA-1332. The sequence goes on along the minus strand of PLZJ01000002.1, from coordinate 73,256 downwards.
AGTCACGCTTGAGGGAACTCGAGCTTTTTTAGTAGAGCTTCAGGCATTAGTTCTTCCTTCAAAGCTTGCTTATCCTAGAAGAGTAGTTTCTGGTGTTGACGCACGACGATTAGAATTATTATTAGCAGTACTGCAAAAACATTGCCGAATACCCCTTGATTCCTATGATGTATTTCTAAATGTTGCAGGAGGACTAAAGCTTTCCGATCCTGGAGTTGACCTTGGTATTTGTCTTGCTGTATACTCAAGCTTCAAAAATAAAGCATTGCAAAAAACAGTCGGTATCGCTGAAGTTGGCTTATTAGGTGAACTTCGTAAAGTACCGATGCTTGAGAAACGAACCAAAGAGGCAACAAAGTTAGGTTTTAAATCGGTATTATCGGTTGCAAAATTTAAGACACTAGGTCAAGTTCTTGCAGCATTAGATTAAATATATATGGCCAAAGATGAAAAGAATAAAGAATTAATAGATAAAACAGTTAAAAAACCTGATAGGAAAAGCGATGGAATAAGGGGAGCAATCCCTGCAAGGCTAATCGGTCCTTTAGCAGAAGAAATTGCAAGAACTTTAATTCAGCGTTTACCAGGAGCATTGCCTCGTCCTCATAGAAGAAATAATCCTAAGAAACAAAAAATGACCGAAAATGCATTATTTCTTGATACTTCAGCAATAATAGACGGAAGGATATTTGACGTTATAAGCACAGGTTTGTTAATTGGGTTTATTGTTGTTCCTGAGTTTATATTGGCAGAGTTAAAGCATATTGCCGATTCACAAGATATGGTTAAGCGTGAAAGAGGTAGAAGAGGCTTAGAAAGACTCTCGGTGGTAAAAAAAATAAAAAATGTAAAAGTATTAATAACTCCTGAAGACGAAAAGTTAAAAGATAAAGATAAAAAACATGATATTGATGAAAAATTAATCCGTTCAGCAAAAATGAATAAAGGAAGAATCGTTACTGGTGATTATAATCTAGAAAAGAAAGCAAAAATTCAAAACGTTACCGCAATTAATATAAATGAACTAGCAAATATCTTAAAAATTATCGCTGTTCCCGGTGAATCATTACATATTCAGGTATTACACAGTGGTAAGGATCCAACGCAGGGTGTTGGATACTTAGATGATGGGACTATGATCGTTATTGAAAAAGGAAGTTCAGATATAAATAAAACATTAAATGTCGTAGTTTCACGCGTAATTCAGACTGCATCAGGAAGAATCTTATTCGCTAAGAAAATTTAACCTCTCTATTCTTGTTTTAAAAATAAAATCCAAATAAGCAAATTAAATATGGAAAGCACGAGATAAGGTGCGGTCATTGCTAATCCAAAAAAATTAATAAAAAAGAATTCATAAATAAAGGAGAGCAGTAGTGCAGTTTCGAATAAAAACCCTAGTAAATGCTGACCCCCACTTAGAAGGGTCTTAATATGATGTTGTGATTTTTTGATATTCGTCAATACCACTTCAATCTTTTTTTCGTATGGTGTGTCATTATTAAAAGTTAACTTTTGTACCTCATGCCCTTCTTTTATTGCCAGTAAATCGTATTTACTACCGGGGATTTTAATAAAAAATCTCCCTTTTTTATCAGATATACCCTCAGCATACACGATATATGATGCATGCATTATTACATTAATTTCTACTCGAGAAAGAGGTTTTTTATCTTGATCAGTAATAATTCCAGAAAGAGTGTTTGCATCGTGTTTTTTACCAAATAATTTTCTTATATAGAAGGCAATATATCGAGGAAAGTGATTTATCGAAATATGAATTCTAAACAAGAAAAGTAAAAACGTTGTTAATACTAATAAGGCAATCGTAAAAGTAGATACTAAATTAAAGAACCGATTTGAATCAGATAGATTTTGAATATAGAGCATAGTTTGCCCATAAGCATCCAATAGCGTGTTTTCTATAAAAGTGATATACGTGCCTACATTAAAAGGTTGGGATTGCATTTTAACAAAAGGGAAGCCATCGCTACTACTGTTTCCAATCGAAAAATAAACCTGCTGAGAACTATATGCAAGTAAGCTTAAATTAGCCCGGTATTTCCCTGGGGAGAGTACGAATCTAGCTACGCCGTAAATATCCGTATAATATGGAATTGAATTGATTATGCTACCGTCATTTTGAAGTATGACATAACCCTTTTTAAGGGGATCGAATTTATAAATTATAATACGTACGCCTTCAAGGGGTGCATTTGTTCTGTAATCGACTACGGTAAAAGGGTTTTTATTATTTATTTCTCCAATTTTTGATTCTGTGATATTTCCTAAAGAATCAGCTATTTGTACATAAAGCTCATAAGTACCCGTCGTGGGTGGTGAAACCAGTGATCCTACAAAAATTCCCGGTTGTTTTTCGATAAGTGGTATTTCAGAAATAATGTCTGAAGAAGATGCAAATGTATTTGAGCCAAGTATATTTTTATTTTGAACAATCAACTTAACATACTTTAATGGTAGTTTATGCAAAATAACTATTGATATTTCGTAATCTGTACTTGTTGGTAAATTAATAATAGGATTTGAAATAGTTTTATTTTCAATAAGAGATTGTTGATGACTAGAGTAGATAGCAGTATTGTTATTTGTAACGATTAGTGAATTCAGTTCAAGTTGAGGAGGTTGGGAATTTTTGGCAGTTGTAAAGGTATAGATATTAGAATAAATTGGACTAGTGTTTACATTTAATGCTTCCACCTGAAAGTAATAAGTAGTATTTGGATCAAGGTTTTTTATATTTACTATTTGTGAATTCGAATGAGCATTTAAGGTAATTTTATTTATTAAGTTAAAGCTATTTGTTCCATAATAAACTGCCCCATTAAAAGGAGTTGAGCTGTCTATTTTGATTTGCGCTCCATTTTGATTTTTAGCTACCAAATTGATGGCCGTAAAGACAAATGTTGCCTGTGAAGGAGTAGGCGTAGGAGTAGAAGTGGGAATTGTTGTCGGTGTGACTGAGGTAGTATTTGGTGTAGGAGTAGGCGTAGGAGAAGAAGATTGATTCATATATTGATATGTTTGCAAAGTAGTGCTATCTGAGGTTGTAAGATAAGATGTAATCGTGCGAGCAGCAACTAGTAATGTAACTGCATCTTGGCCCGTGTAGTTACCGTTTGTCTTAAGCTTAAATGTTACTGTTTGATTAGTTTTTGGACCTGGAAAACTAGATATGGTCCAGTCTATCTTCCTGTCTACGGTATCTATAACTGGTGCAGTATTATTGTAAGCATTACTTGCACTTGAGGGGACATAATCGAATATATCTACGCTTGATTGGTTTGGCGTATCCTTACTCCAATCCGCCTCAATTGTCATATTTTGAATAGACCCACCCATAGTTGCACCATAAGTAATGGTAAATGTAATAACAGAATTTTGATTAAAGACAGATTGGACCGGACTTGCAGTTATCGAAATAGGAAAATTTGACGCTGTAGGTGTTATAGTTCCGTTAACCGAAAAATTACTATCTGCAAAGCTTTGTTTTGTTATAATTAGATTAGAAACAGAAATAAAGATAAGATATGAAACAAATAGTAGGCGAATAGATTTTATTGACATACATATAGCATACTTGATAGTAAATAAACAGAGCAATAGTATTAATTATGAAAGTTTTAATTGTGATTTTTGCAGTATTATTAGTACTTTTTATCGGAGGGTATGTAGTATTATCATCTCTTAATGCTCCTTCCTCGGATTCATTGCCACAAAAGGATAGGGTTAAATTGCTTTCTAATATGCAAGATCATCCACAGATGGTAAATGCGAAAAATACTTCACAAGGATCTATTAAATATGTAGGTAAAAATATGTCCTTTCTATATCCCTCATCTTCGATTATATATCATGGTAATGATGCGAATATAAAACAAAGTAAAATTATTCTTGAAAGTTTAGAATTTGATGAGCGTATGCCTACGGTAAATTTCATTGTTCAAGCAATTCAGCGTGATCAATCTATGACAATAGATAGCTTGCCAGAAATATTATTTAGAAATAGCCACAATTATGAATATCAGGAAAAAGATGTAACAATAGATGGTAACCCTTGTAAGGAATATATTAAATTGCAAGATCAAGTGGAATATGATGCTTTCTGTTTAGTTAATAGTAGGGAATTTTCACTTGTCGCTTCAGGTAGTGATAATAGCTTTATAAGCAACATATTTCAGAACGTCATTTCATCTTTTCATATAATGCCTTAAGTTTACCCGTTTTTCTTAAATAATAGAAAGCGATGATCAAGATAATTAATAGTGATGCAGTGATAAAGATATCAATACTTCCTTGCGAAAAGAAGTAGATTTCAGTATAAAGTTTTTTATTTGTCTTTCCATAATGAAGCGTTAATGTTGCTTTATACGTGCCTGGGAATAAGAATCCAGAAGGTTTTGGAATTAATAAATCATATCGCCTAATTGATTCGGGTAGCGTAATTAACGATCCATCATTCACAACCGTTTCTGATAATAGCTTCCCAAATGGGCTATAAACATCTATTAATCCGTACGGAGTACTGTCAACATTTCCTTGATTTTGAAATCTAAAAATATATTTTTCAGGAATCTCAAAGAAATAACGAATTGGCTGAAACGCAATTATTTTGGCGTCTTCCACTTCCAACCCAGTGCTTGTTGTAACAAATAGTAAAGAAGATAATACCCCATGTACGCCAATAGTCTTAGATCTATCAATATCATTTAGAGAAGCGAGTATTGCTGCGTAATGACTTCCGGGTGAAATTCGATTATTATCAATATAAATTGTAATTTTTTTGGAATCGTTTGGATTTACGACTAAATCTTGTGTGCTAAAGTGTATCCAAGAAGAGAGTGAGTAATGATAGTTACTCGCATCTGTTTGACTCAAAAAGCTAACTTTCCATCCATCGTCAAAATCTGAGAAGTCTCTTGCAGAGAAGGAAAGCTCAATTGGTTGGGAAGTAGTATTTTCATAGGTTAAATCATACTGGGATTTATCTTTTTGAAGATCAAGTTGTTCAATTGAAGGGATAGCGGTAATAGTATCTTTAGGCGCTGCAAAAACTGGTTTATTGTGAAATGTGATTAAAGCTATAAAAACTAAGCAGTATATCGATTTAAGAACTATTTTTGATACTGACATGAATTCATTATACAATGTGGGTAAGTCTAATGTCTTCTTCTAGATGTTTTTTTAATCTCTTTTTTCACATACCATTTTAATAGGAAGCGTATAAGTAGTATAAGCGCTACAATAAGAATTATTGCCCCACCAATTATTTTATACGGTAATACCCAAAATGTCGTAGTTCCTTCAATCAATACGTCTTTTTGTCCATTATCATAAACCATTATTAGATTCGCGGTGTATTTACCAATTCGAATACTTGTCAATTTATCCCAATGAAATACAAGATGAGTTATTGTATTTCCTCTTGCATCAGTTAATGGTCTGCCGTCTTCAATGACTGGCTCTCTAACGACAAATCCATCATCCCAAGAGGAGTTAAACGTTCTGTTTGTTCCTGGAATAATTATGCCTTGGCTTAGATTAACATCTATGGTGCCAATTTCACTTTCTCCAATACCTCTTATAAATATATCGCCGTGAGGTTTCAGTTCTATATTACCTGTACTTTTTATTACCGATGTAAAATTAATTGGAAGATATTCATTGATGTAATGATCTGTCGAAAAGCGAACTAATTGTCCATTTACTGCTGCACCAGGTCTATTAACTGTTAATAGCACCGGCACTGCACCAGCTCCAGCAACTTTCGCATTTGCTGTTTGATTACTACCAGCTACAAAAGATATGGCATAATAATAGCCAAATCCTGCAGTTTTTGGAATTTTAATAGTAAAAGGTACCTCGGTCCAATCTTGTGCAATTGCCGTAATCTGTGTTTTAGGAAATGTAATCCAATTAGCTGAATCATCAGTAATATCTTGTATCGTAAGATTTCCATTTTGATCTGCACCTAATTTTTTTACAACAATGTGCAGTGGAATAGCTGACGTACCATTTGCTCGAACGCGTATTATATTAGAAATAGTATCTCCTGGATTTGCTGTTAGATCAAAATAAGTGGGGGAAAGAGTGATATTAAGGGGTACATTTTGGGCAAATGTAGGTAATGTGGTGAATAAGAAAAGAAGAAAAAAAGAAGAAAAAAATAAATACAATTTTTTACGCATAACACAGCATGTTAGAATTGGCCAGCTCCGGTTACAGATATTGTATCACTATAATCATTTGCAGCTGGAGTAGATGCAGATGCTTTTGCTTTAAGTGTCATTAAAAATTGATCTCCAGCAGTTGGTGCTGTACCGTGTGCAATTTGTTCCCATTTTGTGTCAATACCATTACCATCAGTAGTACCATAGAAATTATCAATCGTAGGATTATTTGCCAGTTGAGAAGCAAGTATCGTGTATCCTGAATTAACACTAGATAAATCGGTTGCAGATCCTGCATTGTAAGTACTTGTAATAGATCCTCCGCTTGATGGAGAACTTAATGCTCCATTTGCACTTTGTACCCACGCAATCCACCCATTATGAGAATTTCCAGAAGCAGTTACAGTAATAGTTGGTCCTGCAACTGAGCCATGACCTGATGTTACAATACCTGTTGAAGGAAATAGAGCTGAGGCAGTAGAGATCGAAAATGTAAATGAAGCAGATACTGTTGCAGTTACGGCAATTACATCATTTGGATTTGTAACTAAGCTTTCCGCATAATTATAATTATCGATTGCTGCACCGGGATTTGTAGCAAATGGTTGTGTGACTGAAAATGTTTGTATTTTACCTGTTACTGTACCGGTAGTTGATCCGAGATTTGATTGAACAGCAGTTCCTCCAGAAAACTTAAAACAATAAGTAGTTGAAGTGGATAGAAGTGCATAGCCTGCGAATGTGACAGTAGTTCCAGAAATACTTGCTCCTGCGGAAGGACCTGTTATACCAGGCCACGCTGTTGTTCCTGAAGGTAAGTTAGTTGTATTTACGCTCCAGTTGCCTTGTGTACCGCTTACTGTGAAGCTTGCTGGAAATTGTACAACAATTTGGGATTGGGTTCCTGTTGTTTGTGGTTGAAGACAAACAGTTCCTGTTAAAGGAAGTGAAGTGGATGCTGAAAGTCTATCTAGTCGAAGGTATGCAAAGTTTGTTGCGTTTGCTTTTGTGGGTAGTGCATATTGGTAGAGTGCGAGGACTATGATTTGCGCAAATATTATCGCTACAGCAACTATATTTTTGCGACCCATATTTTTATTTACTCGGAAATTAGATGATAATTTGGACAGATAATTCATTGGATTCAAAACCTAGTATTAATAGTATTGTTGATTATGGTTGTGTTTGTCAAGTAATGGAATTCAAAATAATAATTCATAATTAAGATAAAACTAAAATGAACCAGCGACTAGCACTGTTAAGGTGTCCGAATAATCATTTGCAGCTGGAGTTGTATTTTTTGCTTTTGCTTTAAGCGTAAATGATACTTGTCCTCCAGTAACCGGTGAGCTTGTTGAGTCAAACATACTTTGAACCGTAGTTTGTAGGTTTCCAACAACACTTCCTGATCCGTTAAATGGTGAAAGAGCTTCCATTGGACCTCCTGAGGTTTGAGATGTGGTGTTGTAAATCGCTCCGTATCCTTCTGAAACTGATCCTGACGAAAGATCAGCGCTTATTGACGGTAGAACATATCCTCCCGCAGTAGGGCTCAGTAAACCGCCATTTGCATCGTAGATATATATTGTACCCCCTGCATTTGCGTTTGTACTTAAATTTACATAAACATTATTTGTAGCGGTTGTAATACCCCCAGCATTAATTGTGCCTATGCTTACTGCATAAGGTGGGTTTACACCTGGGTAAGAAGATCCAACCCCCATAGAATACGAAATCGAAGGACTTGTAGTTGCTGCGTTTGCTATTGGTCCAAATTGAGTTTGCGAAAAGCTTCCTTGTTTTGCTGCAACTCTAACATAATAAGTCGTACTTGGAGTAAGACCAATTAATGTTACATAGCTGTTGCCTCCAATCCATGATGCATTAGTTTGCCATGCGATAGTATTATTTATAGTATGATCTATCTGTACATATTTTGATGTCGCAAAATTGTCAGTAGATACTGCGATTGCATATTGAGTATCAGTTGGACTATTGCCTGTTGTGTTTATCGTAACTTGTAATTGATTGTAGAAATTTGAAGGATTAGAAACCGTAGGTGCAGGAGGTACATTTGCTTGATTTACGTATGATAAGCCAGAATTAAGCACATAAAGCGTTGAGCTTTGAGATCCGTATTCAACTTCACCTGCAGTGCCAAATAGATTATATCTTTGCGATGATGAAGTTGCAGTTCCTCCTGCACCGAATCCATATTCTCGAATCTGATAGTGGGTGCTAGATGGTGTATAACTCGTTGCAAGCACTGGTGATGCCAGAATCATTAGAAGGAATATAAATATAAAAATATATTTCATATTGGTAAATAAAATAAAGATAAACCAAATAGAGGATGTAGATATTCAAACGAGCATATTTGAGGAATACGGTTTCTATTTGCTAAAACAGCAATTACTGATTCTGGATAAGTAAGATCAGTTGTACGGTAATTTACCAGCGTTTTGAGTGCAGCTTTCATATCACTTTCTTCAGGATGTAGAATATTAAATGATCCAATGTAAATCGATCTTAGAAAATCTTTAGCAAGTGAAGGTGATATTTTGTCATATAGCTCGGAATAGGTATTGCTTATAGAAATTGCGTCAGAATATAAAGCATATTGTTCTAGAGCAAAATAACGAAAAAAAGCACCTGCTGTTTGATATTTTGGATGCGCTCTATCAATAAATGCAAAAAATACACTTGGAGTTATATAAACTTTTTTGCTGATGCTTTGCATAACTATTTATCTGACAAGTGAAGACTTGCTCCTCTCCCTTGTAATCTAAAAAATGGATCATCTTTAGAAAATAGCTTTGCGGGATTTTTATTTAAGCGAAATTTTGGAAATTCTTTGGGTGTTGGTGTAAATTCTTTGCTATTGAAATCTTGGAGCATTGCTTCTTTTATTCTTACATTGCCAGCAACTTTTACTGCTTTTAATTTCCCTTCCTTAATGTACCTTCTAACAGTTAGGGGATGCACTTTTAAAATAAATGCGACTTGATTAATATTTAATAAATTATCCATATATTTTCCTAAATAAAATTATCTCATTTTTAATATATTAATTTGTTACTTTTGACCTCAAAGTAGTGAAATTAGGTTCTATTTTACTTTTCACAACTATATGCAATTTATAACAATAATATACAATTTTATGCAAAAAATGTCAAAATTTGACTCTAATTTTCACAAACTAAATACTTATTAATAGAGGTATTTAATTCTAATAGTTATGTTACGACATATTTTTGCAAAACATTTAGTATTTTTTTCTTTTTGGAGTATGTTAATTATATCTCTCTTTTTTGGATATTTACCATACCCAATTTTTTCAGCAACAGGGATAAATCCACAAATTAATTTTCAAGGAAAATTAGTAAAATCTGATGGAACAAATGTACCAGATGGAACATACACAGTAGTTTTTAGTATTTATAATAACCCAAATGTTGGATCTGGAACTCAATTTTGGACTGAAACAGATAGCGTTACGACGACGAATGGAATTTTTCGAGTACCTTTGGGAGCGACTACGGCACTTCCAGCAAGTATTAACTTCAACTGGTCTGGAATGTATTTGGGAATCCAGATAACAAAAGACCAAAATGGAACTAATACTGGTGATAGCGAGATGAGTCCTAGAGTGCAATTTACAGCTGTTCCGTATGCGTTTAATTCTCAAACCGTAGCTGGATTAACTGTACAAGATACTTCTGGAAATGCTAGTACATCTGGAACTTTACAAGTTGCAAATGGTTCAACGATAGCATTTGCAAATACTTCTGGAAGCACATTAACTTTTACTGCCTCAGGTACTACAAATGCAACATTACCTACTACTGGTTCAATCTCACTTGTAGATTTAGCAACAGCGCAAAATTTGACTAGCAAAACATATAATGGTCTTTCAATTACAGGAACTACTCCCGTACTGCTTCAACCAAATGCTGCAGGTGGACTTTCATTAGATACCAATGGTTCAAATACTTTACTACTCGCAGGTGCGAATTCAAATCAAATTACCTTGGGTAGATCATCTGGTGTCACTATAAAATTACCTGGCTTTGGAGGAGGATCATCAAATTCCAATGCGGTACTCTATGTCGATAGTTCAAATAATTTAGGCCAAGCAGTAACAGGAGCTGCTGCAACGGGAACTTGTTTAACAACAAACGGTACTGGATTGCCAACATGGGGAAGTTGCGGTAGTGGTACTGCAGGAGCTAATTACTGGATACAACAATCAGGTATTGGTGTTTCCAACGGAGGATATACTGCTCTTGGTAATCTAACTTCAGATCTTCTCATTGGTGGTACTGCTACTTCCTCTGCAGAATTCTCAGTTCTTAATGTCATTGGTGGGGGACTACCAACTGCGTCTGTTTCTGCAGGTCTTTCTTCTTCAGGAACTTCAGAAAAGTCAGGAGTATATATTGACGCAGGAGGAGATGTGCAAACTGTTGGAAGAACCATGTTAACGCTTGGAGGTTCTACAACAGGAGACATACAATTCAAACCAGGAGGACAATCTTCACTTATTCTTACCAGTAATGGTAATGTTGGCATAGGAGTTAATGTAACGAACCCACCTAACCCATTAAATGTTAACGGGACTGTTTCAAATACGGCAGTTATTTTACTAGGAGGATCTGCAACAGGAACTTCAGCAGTCACATCTGACTTAACTCTTAATGGAAGCGTCACAGTAAGTAATACGGCAGCTGGTACAAGTCAAGGTGTCCTTATTGCCCCAACAATAAATGTGAATGCAGATGCGCAAACAGAGGGCATAAGAAATCAAGCTGCCTTTGTTCCTGGGGTAGATTTGGTAAGTGGGGGAGGAATCTATGGAACACAAACTAATATTCGTTTGTCTGGAACCTCGCATAGTGTTTCTACGGTTTATATCGTTGATTCTAAGCTTAAGAATGATGGTACCTATACTGGAATAGTTGGAACAAATATTGGCTTTTTTGCTGAAGACGCTCAATCCTTTTCAGGAGGTGAGGTTACCAATCAAGCAGGACTTAATGTTGTTGGTCTATCTGCTGCAACTAACAACACACTTGCTCTTTTAGGGACACAATCGGTGCCATCAGGTAACTATGGAATCTATGATTCATCAACCTATCAAAATTATCTAGCTGGTAATCTTGGTATCGGTACAACAGCTCCATCTTCATTGTTTCAGATTGTTGGAACCAATGCTCCAACTGCGTCTATCTCTGCAAATTCTGCCTATGCAGGTTTAGTAGTTGATAACAAAGGAGGAACAGCAAATCTGGGTGATATATTTACTGCCTCCTCTTCTGGGCTTACTCGCTTTGTTATACAAAATAACGGAAATGTTGGGATAGGAGTAGTAAATCCGCAGGCTTACTTAGAAATTCCAGGTGCAAATAATGGGGGAGTGCCCTCGAAAAATGCAATACAAACAGATAGTGGAAGTTTTAAGGTTGATACAAATGGAAATACATATAGTCCAGGGTTTTATTATTCAAACAATTCTAACTGGGAGGTATCGATACAAAACGGACAAACGTATTTGCCTGGATTTTTAACATTAAATAACGCGAGTCCAAATTTACCACTAGCAACACTCGATATTCGTTCTGCAGCCGCTAATAATATTACTGCTGCTAATTTTGGCACTCTTCCAATTGCATCAATTTCAGGTTCAACTTCATTTGCATCTGTTGTTATTGATAATACCGGTAAAGGCGACTTATTTACCGCATCTACTTCGGGACTTGCTCGTTTTATTATTAACAATAACGGAAACGTAACGGTAAATGGTGCTACGTATACTACGGGTAATAATAGCGTTCTATATACTAACTCTTCAGGTAATATACTCGCTGCAACCACGGCAGCAAACGGAAATTGTTTAGTATCGGGAGGAACAGGTACTGCGCCATCATGGGGAAGTTGCGCTACCGGTTCTCAGGGGCCTAATTATTGGATACAACAAAGTGGTATAGGTGTTGCGAATGGAGGATATACAGCACTTGGTAATACTACAACAGATCTTCTTATAGGTGGTGTTTCTACTGCTTCCGCTGACTTTGGAATTATAAATCTATCTCCTGGAAAAACGCCAGATGGATTTATGAATGGTCAATTTGATATTAACGCAGCAAGTGCCTTAGGTATTGCTGGCTCAACAATTGGAACGACACCTGCCTCAAGCATTTCAGCCAAAACGTCCTTTGCAGCAGTATTGATCGATAATAAAGGGGCAGGAGACATATTCACTGCTTCGTCATCAGGTCTTACAAGATTTACTATTACAAATAGTGGTGTAGTTGAAATCGGTAATTTAAGACCTACTGCGCAAAATCTAGAAATAGATGCTGGATTTTTACCAGCTAACGATTTGGTAGATATTGGTAATGTAGTAGGGCAAGAACCAACTGTATCAGGAATTAATGCACTTCAAACTACGTGGAATGTAAAACCTGCATCAGGAAATATTATTTCTGGATTTAAATCTATCATAAACAACAATAATACCGCTACGGGTGGATTAGCTGGTGGCATAAGAATAACTCCAACAGGCGTAGGAGGGATAATAAATTCTCCAACAGATGGGTTATTTATCGATGGTTTAGCAAAAGCGAGTGTAGGAACAACTTCACAAAATGCTATTGAAATTGGTACCAATTGGGATTCCTCAGTTTTTGGTGAAGGGGATTTGCGTATCAATGCAAACGGAAATGTTTTGATAGGCACCTCTAGCGCAACAACGAGATTTGGATTTGGTACTTCGACACCTCTATCCAATTTTGATATTAGAGGAAATAGTGGAACATTATCTGTTGCTTCAGTATCTGGAACTACTTCTTTCGCTTCGCTTGTAGTGAATAATAATGGACTAGGAGATTTATTTACCGCTTCATCTTCTGGATTAACTCAGTTTGTGATACAACAAAATGGAAACATAGGAATCGGTACTTCAAGTGCTGCGCAAAAATTGGATGTAGAAGGCGGAAATATCATGATTGGTAGTCAGGCAAATACAGCTGCTGCTGCAACTCAGACATGGACAGCAGTTTCAAATGCAGCTGGACAACTTTCAACCGCTGCTTCTTCAGGTATTGCCTCTATATCAGCATCTACCGTTTATAACGGAAGTCTTTATGTTGGAACCGCAAAAAATAGTGCGGCTGAGGTATATAGATATAATGGTAGTACAGGAATTTGGGCAAGAATTTCAACAACAACACCAGGTCAAATTTTAACTACCACAAATATTTCAACGATTTCTGCAATGACTGTTTATAACAATAGATTGATTGTCGGAACTTCAAAACCAGGAGGAGCTGAAGTCTACCAATATGATGGTACAAACTGGTCTGTCATATCTCAAGCTACTGCAGGAACCATAAGAAGTGGTGGTACTACGCAAATTAATGCAATAACTGCTATGGCAGTATATGACGGTAAATTATTTATTGGTACAGGGACTACTAATGGTCGAGCAGAAGTTTATCGTTATGATGGGGGAACAACATGGACTGCAATTGACAGTGTACCTGGAACGATTGTTCAAGGTGGTTCTGCAGCTTATGATGCGGTTGCAGCAATGGTAGTTGCTAATAATCTTTTATATATTGGTGTTAACAAATTTGGATTAGGAGCAATTTATGTATATAGCACCGGTGTTGGAGGTACGAGCTCATGGGTAGCAGAAGGTAATTCTCCTCCAGACACTACGGTTAATGGAATTACTGCAATGGCTGAATGGAATGGACATGTATACTTTGGCACTACTCAAAAAGCAAAAGCTGAAGTAATGAGGGTTGACGATTCGAATACATGGGCTAGTCAAACTGCTACAAATTTTGTAATAGTTTCATCAGCTCAAGGTACTATTGCTACTGGAGGCACAGGATCAATTGATCAAGTTTCGTCAATGGCTGTATATAACAATAAGTTATATATCGGAACGCTCATTGGAAATTCTAATGATCCAGGAGGAAAAGCTGAAGTTTATCGTTATGATGGTGACACAAATTGGACACGTGTTTCTCAAGGTGCTGCTGGTCAAATAGGTGGCCCAACAAATGCTCAATGTAACAATGGTACGTGTACAACTGCAATTGATGGCGTAACTGTGTTACAGCCATATAATGGTAGTTTATTTGCAGGTACAGAAAAAATGAGTGGAAGTGCTGAGATATATCAGTATACTAATACGCTTGACCAATCATATTCATTAGTATTCCATGCATCAACATCACAATCACCTGAGCAAAATGGATTTTTTAATACCGGTTCTATTTCATTTATTGCATCACAATCTGCGAGTGTGTATCAAGGATCGCAATCAACAGGTCAATTCGTTTTTGACCATGGCATAACAACAAGCTTTGGAGCTTATGACGTTGCTGAAGATTATGGTACTCGTGATACAACACTTCAGCCCGGTGATGTAGTTAGTATTGATCCAAATGAAGGTACGTTTGTAGATAAGTCACAGCCATTTGATCAACATATCATTGGTGTTTTTTCTGCAAATCCGGGAATTAGATTATCTCAAGCTGATTCAACAATAAATGGGGGTGAGGCAATACCAATAGCGCTTTCTGGACGCGTACCAGTAAATGTAACTACTGAAAATGGAGACATCAAGCCAGGAGATTACTTAACTTCATCTTCAATTCCAGGCGTTGCCGCAAAAGCAATAAAAGCAGGACCTGTAATTGGTCAAGCAATGGAATCATATAGCGGCACAGGAGTGGGTCAAATTACTGCATTTATAAAAGCAGCAACGTTTAATGGGTCATTTGTCGATGGCGATTCTCCAGTTGGTATGACTTTAGATAGTCAATCGCAACAAACTTCTGATCTACAAACACTTGGTAAACTAGTTGATCAAACTAATAGTGATGCTTCGACGCAAAGTGGCGGATTATCTCAGGTGTATGCTGATCAACTTATTGCTTCAAAATCTGTAATAGCTCCTCGAGTAGTAACGCAAGACATTATGACCCGACAAATTGAAGCACAGCCAAATTCTGATTTACTTATATCTATTGGTAAAAACAATAAGCTAATAATTGCATCGGATGCATCAAGCAGTGCAGCCTTAACAATAGATTCTAACGGTAACGCGATATTTGCTGGAGATATTTACGCAAAATCTATACATGCAGATCAAATAGTGGGGCTTACTAGTTTGCTTAATTCTAAAAATGCAACTAATTCTGCTACACAAGATTCAACAGTACTTTTAAATAGAATTGCAAATCTAGAATCAAGCGTTGCAAGCCTAGAAGCATCTTTTTCTCTTTTTAATCAAACAAGTACACTCAGTGCACAATTTGCATCTCTGATTTTGCCAAACGCATCAACATCTGGATCAATTGCTTCATCATTAACCTCAAGTGGTGGAATGACGCTTGTACAAAATGAGCTTGACGTACAAGGGGGAGGTTTATTTGAAGGAGTCCTAAGCGTAGTGGATACAATTACTACCCATAATCTTATTGTTACTGGAATATCTGATTTCTTTGATAATGTTGTTTTTCATAAAGATGTACAGTTTAGTGGTAGAGCAACATTCAATAATGATACTGCAGGATATGCTGTTGTAAATAAAAATGCAAATAAAGTGCAGGTTAACTTTAGTAAGCCATATGATAATTCACCTGTTGTATCAATTTCAATTTCTACGCCTCAGTTAACAGATCAAGAGTATAAAAATGAAATCGCAAGCAATACTTGTGTGGTTTCGCAGAGCATTGGTGATTGCCAAAATACCATTAATAACTTATTGCTTTCTGAAAATATTCATTATGTCGTTACAAATATAAGTACAAAAGGATTTGAGATATTACTTGATAAATCAGCTTCTAATAATGTGTATTTCTCTTGGCAAGCAGTAAGTGTTGATAATCCTAAAACGGTAACTTCTGATGGAAAGGAGGTGAGCAGTACAAACTAAGTTTTGCATAAGTATGAAAAAATTCATTATGCTACCTATTAAGTTTAATGTTGTTCTAGTTTGCGCTTGGTGTGATGTTAATTCCTATACTCCTCTTAAAAAGCAACAAAAGTATTCTCATGGCATTTGTAAGTATCACAAAATGCAACTTCTCGCAAAAATGAAGCAACAAACAATAGGGAGTGTGGGATAGGATTTTTAACAATTAGCAAAAATAGTTACAATAAATATGTCGTTTTTCCAGCGATTAAAAGCTAATTTTTCGCATGTATTATCGCTATTTAATATGCAAGTATTGTAAATAGTAGCGACAATCTAATCTAGTATTGTGTCGCGTTTCTTATTTAGTAATCACGTTGACAAGGACACTATGCTTTATTATGATTGAGTTATGCCGGTAAGGAAAAAAGCTGCAAAAAAAGAAGATAGTGCGCCAGTTGTAGTAACTTCATTTTTCGAAGAAGAGGTTATTGCAACTGGCAAAGTGCAGCAAAAATTTCCATTTAGAACAATACTATTTTTGTTTGGAATTTTAGTACTTTTCCTATTAATTATTATAGGCGTATATTTTTTTGTACAAAATCAGAAAACAAAATTAAGTACTCCTGCTGCGCAAACTAATCAGGTTATTGAAGAAGTCGGCAAATTAATCGATTTACCTTCTGAAGTACCTACAATAGCTACTATTACAGATATTAGTAAATTAAAAGGACAATTGTTTTTTACAAACGCAAAAAATGGAGATAAGGTGTTAATATATGCAAACGCAAAAAAAGCAATAATTTACGATCCAACAACAAATAAGTTAGTAAATGTTGGGCCATTTGGAGTAACGCAAAGCACTCAGCAAACAACTCAAGGAAGTAGTCCAACTCCTCAAAAAGTTTCTGTTGCTTTGCTAAATGGGACACAAATTGTAGGCTTTACAAGAACTATCGAGGATAAATTAAAAACAGCAGATCCCACAGCAAATGTCATAAGTAAAGGAAATGCAGTAAAGAGTACATATACTACAACAATTATTGTTGACATTAGCGGAAACCAAACAACGCAAGCACAAACCTTAGCAAAAGGTCTTAATGGAACAATAAGTCAAATGCCACAAGGAGAAATTGCTCCTCCAAACGCCTCAATAGTTATTATTTTAGGAACTAGTAGTAAATAACTCACTATATTCAAAAGATTGCTCTACGTGCATTTTAAAAGGTCTGGGGTATAAGTATAAGGGTGTTAAGAAATTATTATCATTATCTCTTATGAAGGTACGATTACCTGCCCAATAACCGTACCTTCATAGCAAATAACGAAAATTATTGCATGAAATATCAAGGTATTATAAGACAAACTAATGTTTTTAGCCTCGTCGATTTTTCTTGACAAAATACAACGGCTGCATTATAAATATGTTGCGCATTTAGTTATTTTACCTGCCTAAAGAACTAACTGCCGTTTTCATAAGGAGCATTGCTTTTCGTGCCGATAAATCATCCAGAGTAACGAAAGCGATGCTCTTTTTTTGTCTTTTTACCTGTCTTTTAACGAACGATTTATAATAAAGCAACTGGAACTTGCAATCCCTTATCCAATAACTTTTTAAATTGTTCTTTCCCTTGTTTATTTAGTACAGATTGAGTTACATCAATAACTGATTGTGATGATGCTTGTGTTTTGTTAAATATTCTTCGAAGGACAGTTATCAGTTTCATATCAAAAATATTTTATCACACCCTAAATTATATGTCAAACCTATAGAAAATTTAGTAGAAATTTATCATAGACCTAGAGTATAATTATACGAATTTAGATTGATTTAGCAATCCAAAAAAATTATCAGAAAAATTGTGGATAACTTTGGGAAATTAAAATTGCCTCTTGACAAAAATCTAGGACGTATTATTTTTTTGATTGTAACGTTTAAGCAGAATATTTCTTAAGTAGTAAGTATATTATGGAAATAAGGAGTATTAATATTCCTATAAATGTTAAATATTGAGGAATAAATATAAGATCAATATAGGTGCTAGCCAAATTAAACGTCCAACCGTTTGCCCAATTGTTAACAAGGACATGGGGCAGTTCTCTTTCAAATAGAAAGGGGAATAGGATGTTCGGAATTGTCAACTCATTAATAGCATATGCGTGCCATCCAGATTCAAATGATTGAGATAGTACTAGGTATGATGCAGTTGATGTTGGCTTTACAATATAGATAAAAGGAAGCGGTTTGCTAAATTGTAGTGATTGTGAAGGTTGGTTTTTATTTATTAATCCAGTATTATTACTTAATATTTTAATAGACTTTAAGAAGTTTTGAGGAAATGGGTATATATTTATGTCGTTAATAGTGGAGCTAGCGATCTCGTTTCCTACAGATTTAACAGTAAAATGAAATCCATAACCTGAAAAATACATTTCAGTTGGTGGAATAATTTCAATAGTTTGATTTCTATACTCCGAAAAATCACTCTCAACTTCGGCGCGTTTTTCAAACGTGTTATCTACATAAAAATTTATTGGTAAACCTGAACCATAGGTTGTATTAGCAAATAAAATATAAGAGCCTTGATGAAATAAGTTATTCTGATATAGTGTGAGTTCTTCTGATTCGCTTTGTACGGTAAGGGTCACATGTGATTGGTTTTTTTCAACTTTTCCAAACGAGCTTCCGTATGGATTTATAGGATTTTTAAATTCATGTATTTGATAGTTACCTTTTGCGATAACTTGCTCATTTGCTAAAGGCCCATGTATTTTGTGAATAACTGCTTTTACTAAAGTAATATTTCCTGAAGCAATCTTATAATGGAAAGGAGTTAAATTTCCATGGTGTAAATCAATCTCGACGTTTTCTTTATTTTTACCATTTTTTAAGGTAATAATATTTAAGGTGTTATTTATTAAATATCCTCTATTATTGGATTTTGTCATATTAATCGTGTCATTCGTGTCTTGAAGTATCATCTGCTGAGGATTTTTAACTACAGTCGGATGTATTTGTATTGGTTGGGAAGCTAGTGGTACTAATTGATTATTAATATATAATTTTGGGTACAGAACATTAAAAGAAATTATATTATTTATTTTTTGTATAGAAAAAGGAATTAAAAATTCAGTCGAATATATATTTGGTATCTCTAATTCTAGGTTACTTTGATTTTGTGGATATGTTTTATTTGAAGTTATTGTAATATTATCACCTTGATCATTGGCATTAAATTCCAAATCTTCTTGTTCTTTTTCTGTAAAGAGTGAAGGAAAAAGATATCCTAGATCCGGTAAGCTAGTATCATAGATATAGTTACTAGAATCATTACTAGCTAAATCTACATTTTCATAATTGAATTGTGGTGAAACATGAGCTGTTGAGCCTTGTGCTAATGAATATATCCATTTATCAGCAGGTTTTATGTAATAAATCTCTATTTTTCCAAATTCTTTTTTCTTTTGAAGAAATGGACAAGAGGAAAGAAACCGATTTAAACTATCATAGTTAACTGGTTGTCTAGTTAGTGTATCTAACAAATATTGATCAACAAGCACATAGGACATATTGTATTTAACAAGTACATTTAAAAAGGCTTGCTTATCTTGAGAATTTATCGTATAAGATAGTTCGTTAAAAGCCTGTTCGTTATAATTGCTCCATGGATCAAATGCACGCTCCATGATTGATTGTGGGATGCCGTACCATAAGAATCCCGATCCTCTTTGTCCCCAGGTTCTATATTGCCAATTCCAAAACGTATGAGCAGGAAGTAGAGCAATTCTGGCATTTTCATCTTGATGCTGAAAATAGTTAAAGGTTTGCAAGTAATCATTTGGAATTTGTAGTTTCAAAAGAGGAGAAGTAAAATTACCCATAAATGCAGGTAAGCCTAAAAACATAATACCTATAATGCTTATTGTAAGTATGAAGTTTTTATATTTATTCCATTTAACAAGTATGCGCAGCAGTCCATAGGAGAAAAATATCGTAAAACAAAAAGCATATAACGTCGAAAATTTAGTAAAAGGAAATCGGAATGCTTCACCAAGGAGAGGAAAATAATTTCTAATAAAATCATTTACACCTCCAAGTACTGGAGCATCATTTGCTAAAAATACAAAAGCGACAAAGAGCGTAGCAAAATACGGAAATAAAACGTAATTTCTTTTTCGAAATGAATAGTAGATACCATACATCGTAGATATAAATATCAATGTAAAGATAACTATATAAAAGAAAGAACTTTGATGATTCCTCCAAGCGTCCATAAATAATACATCCTTATTGTTAATTTGGTCGTACTCAATGGTGTCAATCATGAATCCCTGCATTCGAAATACACTTAATAAATCGCCTCGTGCTTTATTACGATAAAAAATTTCTTCTGAAGAAAATTGATTAATCCTTGCGTTTTTTATAATGGTTGCTGTTTTTGGACCACTATATAAGTAAGGAAGAGCCCAGAATGCATTTGATGAAATAAGTATTAAAGCAGTAAGTAGTATTGCCCTCCAATTTTTAGAATGAATAAAAGAGAAGAGTAATAGGAAAAAAATAAGAATACAGAAGGCAATAAAGACTGTGGGAACAAAACTTTGAGGTGTCGTAAGTAAACTTACAAGTAAAAGTAATAATAAGTTTCGTTTACTGGGTTTATCTAGTGTGCAGCTTATTCTCCAAGCTAAGAAAGGCAATGCTGCAAAGTGAACTGCGAATAATTCAAGGGGTGCAAAATACATCTGAATTACGTCAAGATTAAACATGTAAAATAACGCACCCGAAAAAGATACTATTTGAATTGTTCTTTTACTAATATGTTCATGATTTTTGGATAATATGTAATTAATAAAATAATAAAATCCTATACCCCCAACCATAAAAGTACCATAAATGAATACATACCTAAGCATATTTTGAGGTAATAAAAAGGAAAGTAGGTAAATATAAGTAGTATGAAAAAATGTTGCCGTATTGGACATGCCATCTAAAATTCCTATTCCTCTATAGTCTTGCCAAAGGCCAAAAATAGCTCGTTTGAAGTTTAATGCTATATCGAATTCAGGCATTAGATTGTCCCAGCCAATTAAATATGTTCCGGGAATATAATTACGTATGAAGACTATGAAGGAAATTAAAATAATAAGAAGAGGAAAAACATGATTCTTTAAATAACGAAGCATAGTTTATTGTAACCACAATACTATGGTTTTGTCATCTTGGAATAAAATCTTCCAGACTTGATTATCTTGGGTTAATGTTTGTATATAATATGCAGCTTTTGTACATTCAGGAAAATGATAGATATCTTTATGAATAACAACAGTTTTAATGTTATTTTGTTTTAGCTGAGTAATTAATTGATTTTTCATGAGTTCTGCATCTGATTTGTCAATTTGTGTTGACGCTCCAGAATAGCATGAAAAAGAATTTAATGAATCCGTAAAATATTTTGCGTTGGGTGTATTTCCAGACCAATGAATATATCCATTTACAATTGGTTTTTGGTATAAAATGCTGTAATAATCATAAAGTGGTCCATTCCACCAATCGGTAAAAATAGGTAAGTCTAACACAGCATTTGAATCCGATTTTTGTACTATCGGTATAAAATTTTCTGTAGGGTAGCCACGTATCGGGAAATTAATTGGTATTCTTTCAATTATTAATAAAAGTAGTATTACAATAATTATTTTCTTACTTTTTATATGCTTTATGAAAAGCAAAATCAGAATCGTAGATACAAAATAGAAAATTAGAAAGAATCTCCCCGGTTCAACTATGTCCCGAAAAGGTGGTTCTAAAAATAGATATTGATAAGGCCATATAGAACTTAATTGCGTTTGAACTCCTTGTGCAATGATGAAATAAATAATAAATATACTTCCAAGCGCGAGCGTTATGCGTTTGCGTCTTAGATAATAAAGCGCAATAACGAATAAAAGTAATTCAGTATACCCAAAGAATACGCTTGCTTTTTCAATTCCTCTACCTGTAGGATTTGCAATTATTCCACTTAAGTTATATACATAGTTGTTTGGAGTAAAAAAATTAATAGATTCAACATATTGTAGGCCTTGATAAGGAAGTTGAACTGAGTTATTAAATATACTAAGGAGTTTTTCTCCTTGTACAATAGAAAATATTCCAACAGCTAAGCAAACGATAATTATTAGGAGAATAATTTTTTTAAATCCAAGCTGAAGTAGCTTGTTCATCTCGTTTGGATAAAATAAATATAGTATTGGTGAACCAAAGATAAGACCGCCGATTAATATAAGTGGATATTCAAGGGAAGATGAAAGAAGTAATAATATTGCAATTCCAATATATCCAATACTTATCAAATCCTTCCTTTTGTAGAAGAGCCATATAGATGCAAAAAAGAAGGGTATTGTTGCGCTTAGCATTAAATTTGCATGACCTGCAAGTCGTGCGATTGTGTAAAAAGAAGCACCATATATTATGGTTCCAATAAAAGCCGTAGTTTTATCAAACCATACGCGAAAGCTAATATAGCTCAATACCAAATTACAATAGAGCGCAACTAACATCGATAAGTTATAAATTAATATTGGATTTTGTGAAAATTGATAGAGAAATACACCTATCATAATAAAGAATGATGAGTCAAAAGCTAATTGAAAATTAATACCGGCAGGATATCTCCATAAATTAGTCCATGTAAAAGGAAAATAGCCGTGAGAAAAAAGCACATGAGCTACATATTGAAATCCAACATATTGATAATTATCTCCACCATCACCCATAGCTAATTGGTTAATATGTAGTATTGCTGGGAAGGTAAGCCCTATCGCCATAAGCACTAATAAGACATTAAAAATTACATTATAAGGAGAAATAATTTTACTAAATAGATTCATAGGTTTTAAGAAGTAAAGGCGAGTATTTTTCTTCCAAATAGGGAAATGAATCCATAAGGATTAAGTTGGAATACAATTTGTTCTTTTTTTGTAATTCCTTTTGCAAGAAAATAAAGATTTCGTAGCATCTTTTCAGGCAATAGATAAATTGCTAAGCTTTGAAATATGGTGATAAGTAGAGCTCTTGGGCTTGGTTTATATCCATATTTTGTAACGATTTCATATCTGATTTTAAGAGTATTACTAAACTTCTGTTTCATATTCACAAAGGTGTCATTCTTTCCATGGATTCTATAATAAAGTAGTTTTTCATCAAGATTAATAAATTTGTACCCTTTACAGAGAATCCCGAAAAAAGTGTAATAATCATTGTTCGCACTAAATTTAATATTGTACCTAAACTCAATACCTTTATGAATTCTTCTAAACATGCAAGTTGGATGAATTAATGGATGAAATGTAAAATACGCATTGTAAATGTCTTTTGTTGAGTTAGGTTCAAGTTTTTCACCAATAGTATTACCTTTAGAATCTATGACATGCGCAGATGAACCAACTAAAAATATATCAGGATGAGTTTCTAAAAATGTAACTTGTTTTTCAAGTCGAGTCAATACGGCGATATCATCGGCATCCATTCGAGCAATATATTTACCTTTTGCTAGTTTTAATCCTTGGTTTACGCATCGATCACCGCCATGATTCCGATTTTTCTTTAAAGCTAGTAATTTTATCTTATCCGGGTATAATTTTTTATATCTTCTGAGTACGTCGAGCGAATTATCAGTAGAAGCGTCGTCTATGATAATAAATTCAAAGTTTTGGTAAGTTTGATGTAGAATACTTTCAACTGCAGGCACTAAATAATCTCCCGCATTATATACAGGCATAATAACTGAGATCAGTGGTAATATTTGTTTTATATTTTTTTTCATATTCCTACTCTATGTACAAAATAATTTTGTACATAAGGTGGGAAGGGCGGAATAGCAGTAATAGCAAGAAAAGGGTTTCACGAGCAAATCGTGAATCTTCTGCATTGCAGGTTACTAATATATTGCTTTTCCGCCCAAGGGGGTAGTATAGTTTCCTATACTTTCTTTATCCCCCCTTGGGAATTCAGGATATCTAGCAGAAGCTAGATCTAGGTCGAGTCGACCTTTGTGATTTAGTTGGTCGAACCAACCAGGTGATATGAGGCGAGTGCCGATTCCTGGAGGAACGTCCAAGGATGTGCGGTATGTTGGTACTTGGCTACGTCACGCCAGATTTCTCCCATAGTTGGATTAAAGCAGCGTGGTGCATCGCCTTCGTCCCAGAGACTTCCTCGGCCGTTGAAGTAGATCGTGTGTGCTTGCGGTTTGAGCAAGATGATCCACTGTTGTCCTTGCAGATTTGGTAACGACGCGAAGTTAGTCCACGCATCGTTAATCACATAGTAGTGATGTGCAGGGACGTTGATTTTCCACGGCTTGTTGTCTGGTACTTTGGTACTGTCTCCGATTCGTTTTGCAAGACATGGTGTCTTGGGCGGTCCTGGACATCCTTTTTCGATGCTGTAGAACTTTCCATTCCACTGTGAGTCTTGAATGCTCAGATGCATGAAGGTTCCGACTTCGGATACCTGCATGTTCATAGGCTGACA
Organism: Candidatus Levyibacteriota bacterium; assembly: GCA_003152105.1. GTDB lineage: Bacteria > Patescibacteriota > Microgenomatia > Levybacterales > UBA12049 > PALSA-1332. The sequence continues at coordinate 48,601 of PLZJ01000002.1, read as the reverse complement.
AAACGGATTGTCGAAGAACTGATACCAAGGCGTTTCCTTGTCGACTGCAGGACCCATCGTAAATCCCAGTCCGGTACGGACGTTGAGATAGTGAGATGCCTGCTCTCCCCAGAAATTTTTGTCTGGACAGACGTACTTCATGTCCCATCGGTGACCTTGGCCCCGGAATCGAACTGTCTGACCATATTTCAGGTGCAGGTAAATTTCGATTCTTTGAGCGTTAGTTCCAGACCAAAGGCCGAAACCTGATCCACCGACTGCGCCGACGAGCGTGATCCATTTGCCGTGGGTGTTGATGTTTCCCATATCGGTCATTCTGCATGGACCAACCACAAGTGGCTTGAAGTTAGACACGGTATGCATCTCATAGGCTATACTTGGCTCAGAAAGCTGCAAGTGGTTAGCCGGAAAGATGCTGTTCGTAAGGGCCGATGAGGCAGCGCCGTTCGAGATCGGAGAAGCCGATACAGGAAGAACGCTGTAGAAGTTGACGATAAGGCTAAGCACGATGCTTAACGCAAATGCCAACACATACTTGTCGCCGCGTAGTATACGCATGAATTTCCTCTTTCTTTTCGGTTATTCTGAAGCTAAGCTAATGCATAGTGCAAGAGCTACCCCTTTGACACAATGGTCAATAACGGATGGGATCATCCAAAGCTGTCATCGATATCGGTCCGTCGCGCTTGTTTATCACGTCATTAATTCTTCCTCTCTAAGTTTTTATTTTTGGCTGCGTTCTGTAGGCTAGTATAGCCACAAATAAATTCTGCCCGGATTTACTTGAAGCATCTATACCTACAGAACGCAGCCACTTAGAAAGTGCTGAATTCTTATATTTCCTGATTCCCAATTATTAATGTGCGTATGCCTGTTTGCTAGCTATTAGCAGGGGCATAGTATTGTTCTTTCTCAAAATACGAAAAAAGACGCATTATTCTGCGCCTTAAGTATAGTTGAGCAGAACTATCCTGTAGTATATCATATTTTAACATTTTGTCAAGTTTATTCTAGAGCTAAGCTTAAACTGAATCAAGGCTAATTTAACAGCTAATTTTAACATATAATAGATGTAGTATAGATACCTATAGTAAGAATATTGTAAGAATGCCTGCCTGAGGAAAGTGGAGCAGTGTTATTTAGTTTTTCTTCGAAGCAAAGCACCTAATAATCCAGTTGGTAAAAGAGCAAGTAAAGGTAATGCTTCAGGTCCAGTCCCAGGAGTTTTTGATATAGTTGTTGGTGAGGCTACTTCAAGCCCTCCTTTAGTTGTAACTCCGGAAATTTGCTGAGTCACACAGAATTGAGAATTAGCTGTGCTTGATGGTATATTATCCGCCGTTACGCTTGCTTCATTAACTAAACAAAATTGTGACTGATTTTGTGGTAAAGTGTTAGTATCTCCGACTTTTCCATCTACCATAATAGATTCACTTTGATTAGGATTTAGGCTACCAACGGTAATGGTATCAGTATTTTGACTTTGATTATAGCTGCCTTGTCCACCGGCAAAGGTTGTGTATTGTGGGAAACTATCTACTACTTTTACATTTGTAAGAGAAGTATTGCCAGTGTTTGTTATATTAATTTGAAAAGGCACTATTTGATTTGGAGCATAATTAGGATCAGTTAATGCGAGATTTTCCACATATTGTTTTGATTTTGGATTTTGTACAAGCTTGTTTATGCTAATGGTACTAACAGAACATGAGGAACCAGAATAATTGCTGCCACCATAGGAACTATTACAATTACTACCATAGTTAGATACTCCATAATCATCGGCAAAAGTTTGACCCGCAAACGAGCTGAGAAGTACTAGTATGATTGGTAATATGCTGATTAATTTTTTCATAAAAAAACTGCCTTTTTGTAGGCAGTTTGGAAGGATTATAAATTATCCTTTGCTTGTTGTCAATTTACCTGCCTAAAGTAATATTAGAGCATTATAGTTAATGTTATAGGACTTGTCAAGTAGTCAGTTTTTCCGAATCGAGCGATTATTATACCTCTAAAATGAAGAAATATATTATATGTACTAAAAATTATAGGACAATATTACTATAATATATTTGTAGTCTGGTTAATCCTAAATCCCTTTAACTAGAGGCATGAATAATGCTGAAAATGTAGGTCTATAATCATACAGCGTATGTGATTTAACCAAAAGCTTCATAAATATTGGGAGATATTTTCTCATAGAAAGTTTAACAATATTGCTGTCTCTATGGAAATAGAGTCTCGTGCCTATATTTGCCACCTCACCATATTTAACGAGATTAAGTAGAAATCTTCGATATATATAAGGGTATGCATCACTTGTAAATTGGAGAAGATCTTTGGGTACATTGTATTTATTAATCATTATAGATTCTGGTTGCATTGAGTCAGTATGAAGTAGGCTATTGTAGATAGTTTCGTGTTCAGAGGGGAATCGGGAGGCCTCGAGTTTTTTATCGTAACTATTGACTATATAGCATTGAGTTCCCACTGCTGCGATTTTTTGATTTTGTAATAAGAATTGGACTTGTCTTGCGATTCTACTTTTTGACGAGTAGTCATCAGGATTCATAAAGGCGATAAATTCTCCTCGAGATCGCTTAACGCATCTATTTAATGTAAGTCGTAAGCCATATTGTTTTACATTACGATATATTTTGATACGTTTATCCTTTTTTCTATATGATGTTAGTATTGCATAGGAATTATCTCTTGAGTAATCATCTATGGCAATTATTTCTATATTTGTGTACGTCTGCGAAAGAAGGCTTTCTAAGCAGGCTACTAAGTGATGTTCATTATTTCTTACAGGAAGTAAAATAGATACTAATGCTTGAGTACTCATAAAAATATCATTGGAGCAGATTTAAAAAGATTTTGTTGTTTTTCTTCTTATTGCGATACCAATCAAACCAAGAAAGGATACAAATAATAATGGGAGGGTTTCTGTACCTGTTGAAGGAGTATGAGTAGTATTTTGTGTTGGATATATTGGTAATCCACCTTTTGTTTGTTGTGTTTTAGGACCATAAGTAATAACTGAACTTGATCCTAGAGATTGCTGTGTCACTATTCCATTTGTCGATGAAGATGAACTAGTGCATGAATTTTGGCCTCCTCCATATACTACTTTACATGAAGCATTTGCTTTGTTCACATAGAAGATACTAAGAATTATAAAAAGAATTATTACTAAATATTTCATAAAATATATATAAAAATACAGTTATTTATTGTAAAAAACTGCCACATTGCTAACCGATTTAGCAACAGGCAGTTGTTGTAATTAGGTATTGTAACACCGTATTTTAAGAATTTCAAGCTCTTCATCTAAGGCTAATTATAAAATAATTACTCTGAAATATCGTATTATGTAAGTAATATTTTTAGATTCAATAATAATGCACTTTAAAGGAATAAAAAGAATTGCTAAATTACTTCTTGACAAGCATTAGATAGTATGGTGTAATACAGCTAGTTTATTTGCTTCGAACTAATTCCCTAAAAGACATGTTACGCAACTAATCGCTTATTTCACTTACTGTATGCCTACAAAAAAATTACGTACTCAATCTATTCAAGATATTGTCGGAAGCCCTCAGGATCAATCAGAGCAGGCAAGTGTTGTGGTAGAAAAATCAAAACCAATATTTGATGACTCGAGTCCTCGTGAACCAATAAGAGAACCAATAATCCAACAAAGTTATCACCAACCATATAACAATAGAGGTCATAGACCTATGGAGCGAGATATGAATGTTCCAACAGAAGAAGTTTCAGGAATTCTTGATATTCAGCCTGAAGGTCATGGTTTTTTGCGACCAAAATTCATCCCTTCTTCTAGAGATGTTTATATAGCTCAAACCCAAATACGAAGATTTATGCTTCGAGCTGGAGATTTAGTTGAAGGCGTAGCCAGACCTCCAAAAGACACAGAGCGTTATTTTGGCCTATTAAAGGTTGAAAAAATTAATGGCGCAACAGCTGAAGAAGCTCTACGAAGACCGCACTTTGATGATTTAACAGCTATTTATCCAACAAAACAAATTATTTTAGGTACAGGAAAAGTGCCATTATCAACTCGAATGATAGATCTTGTCTCGCCAATTGGGTTTGGTCAAAGAGGGTTAATTGTGTCACCTCCAAAAGCAGGTAAGACAACAATTCTAAAAGAAATAGCTGCAGGAATCGCGCAGAACTTTCCAAAAGTTCATCTGATGGCAGCTTTAATTGGTGAGCGTCCAGAGGAAGTAACTGATATCTCAATGTCCGTAAAAGGAGATGTTGTAGCTTCAAATTTTGACGAACCACCTGAGAATCAGACTCGAGTTGCAGAGATTACACTTGAAAGAGCAAAGCGACTTGTAGAGCAAGGAATAGACGTTGTTATTCTACTTGATTCAGTAACGCGACTAGCAAGAGCATATAATCTATCTGTTGCACCAAGTGGTAGAACATTGTCAGGAGGTTTTGATCCTGCGGCTTTATGGCCTGCTAAGCGTTTCTTTGGAGCAGCTAGAAATTGCCAGGAAGGTGGAAGTTTAACTATTATTGGAACAGCTTTAGTAGAGACGGGAAGCAGAATGGATGATTTAATTTATGAAGAATTTAAAGGGACTGGAAATATGGAACTTCATTTAGATCGATCTCTTGCAGAACGAAGAATTTTCCCTTCCATTAATGCACAACGTTCTGGAACCCGAGGAGAAGAGAGATTATTTGATGAGCCAACATACAAAAAAGTAGTTACCATGAGAAGAATGTTAGACATGTTGTCTTCAGATGAGCGCACAGAAATGTTAATTGATAGGCTCTCTAAAACAGATACTAATGAAGCATTTTTAGAAACTCTCGGAAAAGGATAACGCATCTTCATGTATATCCTAGACAGCAATTAGCCACCCTTAGTGCCTAAATATTTGACTAATAATCTGAGATTTGGTATCCTAAATGAACTCATGCGAGCTCGCAGAATCCCATTATTACCTCGTCATATTGGACGCGTCAATAAAGAATTAGGCGCATTTTTTGGATTTCTCTTTTATTATTTGAAGAAAAAAATTACTACTTTATTCCTATATTTTGAATCACAAAAAAATATTTTTATGCGTTTGTTTAAAACAAAACGTGGACGGTATAACCGTCCTTTTTTACATTTAGCTACCATGGTAGTTTTAGGGCTAGGATTAATAATTGGTCCAATGCTTGCAGACACATTTCCAATCTTCTCAAAAAGTAGTTTTTCAGTGCCAAAAATTGGAAGTGCTCAGGCAGATCAGCAATCAATAGCAGTAGGTGATAATGTTTTTGCTACAAACATTTCTCAAAAGCCAAGAGATCAAATCATTACGTATACAGTTCAAAATGGAGATACAATTTCAACTATTGCTAAGAAGTTTAATATATCTGAAGATACCATACGATGGGAAAATAACTTATCAGATGACAATATTAACCCAGGAGATGATTTAAAAATTTTACCTGTAACTGGAATAGCGCATAAAGTTGAATCTGGAGACACTGTTTATACAATAGCTAAGAAGTATGGCACAGATCCGCAAGGAATTGTCGATTTTCCTTTTAACGAATTTGCCAATCCAGAAACATTTACCCTTGTAGATGGCGAAATTATCATAGTTCCAAATGGCGTAAAGCCAAGCGAAGTGCCCACGTATATTGCCACGCAACAGCAGGATTCAACATATAACGGGCAAGTGCCTGCTGCAGCAGGAGGTTGGTTCTTCCCGCTACCTACAAATACTGGAATATCTCAATATTTTAGCTGGTATCACCAGGCAGATGATATTACTGCTCCAATAGGTACTCCAATATATGCTGCACACTCTGGAACCGTTTCTATAGTACATGTGGGAGGATATGACGAAGGATATGGTACAAATGTATATATAGATGATGGAGATGGCTACAAAACTCATTATGCTCACATGGAAGCAGTAAATGTGTCAGTTGGCCAATCAGTAGTTGGTGGGCAAACAGTTGTAGGGTGGGTGGGATTAACTGGTAGAACTACTGGTCCTCATACCCATTTTGAGATTATAAGAAACGGCGTATTTGTAGATCCAATTGGTTATGTGGGAACACATTAACATTTAAGCTATAATAAACGCTAAATAGTTGGGCCTGTAGCACAGTTGGTAATGCGCCGCATTCGCATTGCGGAGATCGGCGGTTCGAATCCGCTCAGGTCCACAAAACGTTATTCTTAGGAATTAATTACAATAAGGGCCCGTAGTTCAGTGGTAAAATGTCTCCATGGCATGGAGAAGATAGGGGTTCGATTCCCCTCGGGTCCACATTTTTCAGTCATTAATACTTATAGTTACTACCATAGAAACTACAGAGTTGGTGATTAATAAAATCACACTACGTTTAACCTCTATTAGAAAGATATATTGAGAGATGTATTGATATCCTTAGGTTGTGATGATTAAGATCCTGGTGTTGGGCTCACCGTGGTTGTAGGAGATGTTTGTGTTGCACCAGTAGGAGTAGGGATCTCTTTTGTAGGTTGAGGTGATACGCCAGGTCCAGGAATAGTCGCTTTTGGATTTCTTGCTGGTAATTGTGCTTGTGAATTATTAATTCCTAGCGCTGGTTGATTAGGTGTTTTTGATTGAATCGTTGGTGTTTTTGTAGCGGCAACTTGCTTTGCTTGTAATGCTGCAATGTCACTGTTGATAGTTTTTACATTTGTTGGATTATTTGCAACTAGTTGCGCAACAATTTTATATTGAGCGAGTGCATCAGGTAAGTCTCCTTTTTGTTCTAAAGCGTGTCCAAGATTATAATGTGCATTTGCATAATCAGGTTTTAAGTTTACCGCAATAGAAAATTCATTAATAGCTTGATCCCATTGAGATAATTGATAGTATATACCTCCAAGATTAATATATTCCTGAGGGTTATTTGAATCTAGAGCAATTGCTTGTTGATTCGCAGCTATAGAGAAGTTTTCTGCATTTGTACCAAATCCAATTAATGCACGATATACTGATGATAAATTTTGCCAATCTAGAGTATTTGCGGGAGATAATGCTACTGCAGACCGTCCAGCGTTTATAGATTGCTGAACAAGCGTATATATCGTTTGTTGTGTTTGCGTAGGAACTTTTTTACCTCTTGGTTGTTGCAATGCTAATGAATTAGCTAAGGATAAATTTGTTTGAGAAAATATTCGATAGTATGCATCTCTGTAGGGGAACATATTGATTGCGTTATTTTGTAAATTATAAGTAAGAAGTCCATTGTTTTGTTGCGCTGCAACTAATGACTTTTGGAAGGTAATGTCTGAAAGTGAATATTGATAACTAAAATATCCAACTCCAGCAACAATTATTATTATAGGGATTAAAAATATTACTGGGAGAGCTCTATCAAAGGAACGTTCTTGAGAGGATTGAAATACTTTTCCTCCTGTCATAACGCCTCTTAACTTAAGTGACAAATCATAAACTCGTTCTGGATGAGCAAGTCCCTGAATAGAAGCAAATAAACCAAGCAATATAAAAAGCAAAGTGGTAATGATAAAAGAGAATGGTAGTATTAATGATAATATTAATGCGACTATTACTGAAAGAAATACTCCAAAACCACCTTCTTTTCTATTTGGTTTGTCTTTAATAATCTTAAAAGATAAGAATAAATATGAAAGCAAGCCCAGAACTCCAGTTGTTGCAAGTAGTTCTAATATGAAGCTTGAAGATCTAAAGAACGTAAAAGCCCAAAGATTTGGATTATTATTATATGCCGCAGCTTTAAATCTTGAAAAATCAATTAGAAATGTGCCGTAGCCGCTTCCTAAGAGAAAGCTTTGAGCAATTCTACCAGTATCTTGAGATATTGCTGCAAAACCAGTTTGAAAACCAGTGTCAAAAGGTAATATTAATGGCTGCTGAACAGTTATAAGTTCATATATTGTGATAACAAAACCAAAAAGTAAAATTATTGTTGCAATTATAAATCCAGCAAATCTGGCAACTGAATTAGATGAAGATGAATTCCTTGCTTTATTGAGTATAGGTTGGGCAGTAGCATACGCTAAATAACCAACCATTGGTAATAATAAACCAAGATAAAGAGCTTGATCTAGCAAAGATCCTAGTGGAGTAAATACTCTAACGTGCGTATATTGCATTGGTAATACATAGATATTGAAATAAGTAAGCACTTGCAATACTGATACTATGCAGCCACCAAGAACTGAAGTGGCAAGTAGAAATAATACATTGCCTTCTGATTTTGCTGTATTTACTATAACAAAATACATCAGAATAGCAAAAAGTAGTGGCACGAATGACGTGAGAGCATCGGATCTGTCAATCGAAAAAATAGCCGATACAAGCACTACTAAGCCAAAAATAAGTATTGGTATATCAAATGGTGTATTTCTAAGTTTAATTTCACCCTCTGTGATCATTCGAATGCCTAAGAAAATAAGGGTGCTAAGTGCAATAATACCAAGGAGTATTTGTTTAGGCAGGCCAAACGTATCTGTGGTTAATGAAGAGAAAACAATCGGGAAAAATATGAATAAAATTCCAAGCAATATTAAAGATAGATTCTCAAAAAATTTTGATGAAGAGTTTTTTGATTCAGTCATATTTGTATTTGTATGTTCAACAATACCAAGCTAAATGTATAATGTCAAGGGATAATTATTCTTTAGTATTTTATCCCGAAAGTAGCAATATAATTGATACTTTTTTATTTAAATTAAAGCTAATTATTGCATAATATTTAGTTTGCAGTGTGATGTATCTATATTAATTTACAATCCACCAATTAACATTTATATTTTTTGATGTTGGTGTAGAAATTTGAATAGTAAATGAGCTCTTGTTATTATTATCTGGATCATTTGTTGTTTGGCGAGCAACATAAGGAATGACTCCTTGTGTATCTGAAGTTGGAGTAATATAAATCAATGAATTTGCTTTTACATAGGGTGTTATAATTGTTCTTTCAGTTTGACCCTTTACAATTGTTGCTGTTCCTGCGGAACCACTTGCTACTGTTTGAGTATTTGAAGTATCTGCTTGTGCACTTCTAATAATGTTAAATTCATTAGCTAATACATCCGCAAAATTCCCACTTCCAGATGAATTAATATCTCCTTTACCATTTATTTGTAATACACTACTTCCTGTAGCTGTTTGTACATTAAAATTATTGTTGCCAGGAAGCTCAACATTCAAATTTTGATTTGCTAATGGGCTTATAATTCCTGCGGCTAAAGTTCCTTTTACTGTCACATTTTGTGCAAATTCGGTATTTCCATTCACTCGCATGTTTCCAGAAGCATCAATGTAAACTAATCCTCCTTCAATGGATACGCCGCCTTGTTGTAGGGGTTGAAGCTGTAAATCGTTTCCAATGACATTTATTGAGTTGCTCCCAATAGTTAAACTTCTATCAACAGAGAACTTTCCTGCAACTGAAACATCCGTGAAGCTAGATGGGCCAAAAGCGATTAAACCGTCAGTAAAGCTGCCAGTAGTTTCTTGTAGATTATTAACAGATTGAAGCTCTGATGAATATGATGCAATATCAATATTACTCGTTTGTAAATTACTTGAAGATAGGGTATCTACATTTGAAGCAATCTGTCCGCTTCCTGAACTTACTGGAGAGATAATGTTTGAACTTGCAGAAGGCGTACTATTATAAACATTTGTAATATTTGAAACGTTTTGAGTAATATAACTTGCAGACTCTGTACTGTTATTTAATCCAACTATTTCATCTGCAATAATTCGTTTTGCTCGAATCGTACCTGAGAATGTTGCATTTCCATTATCATCAATAGATGCAACTGTTTTTCCAGTTGTTTTATTTTGAACTGAAACTGTGTTATTTCCTAAAGCTATTTCAACATTTCCATTTTCTGAAAGCGGGGAAATTAAATTAGTATGAATCTCATTCACTGATGCAATAGGTGATATAAGAGTGCCGTTGTTAAGTCCAGCATTTTGTACAACTGAAAGGATATAATCTTTTATGGATTGACCATTGATTGAAAGGGTGTTTGTTGCTATATCTGTTGCTTGGATTGAGCCAGCTTTTAATACCCCAATCGCTGCAGAAGAAAATGCATCTATATAATCAATAGTATTGCCTGTGGCGTCTTTAATAATATAGGCAAGTGAATTATCAACAGAATTATCATTTGCAGTAATAGAAAGATCATTGATGCTTGCAATTTGTGGCATAGGATTTTCATAACCTACATGTGTAAATACTACTATGCTATTTATATCATCTGGATTAGGATCGGTATCATCTTCCATTGCAGTTCCAATTACAATCCCTGGTCTTGTAGATTTAACAGCTACTCCAGGTATTTCAGAAGAGGTTACATAATCTCCAACATGTATAGAGCCATATTTAGTAGATACCTTGACTGGTATTCGTCCTGATAGGGCAATTGGAACTTTTGGACTAGGCATTTGCCCATCGTCAAGCACTTCTCCTGGTTGCGTTGAAACAACTCCAATTGTTGAGGAATCTTGATATGTCGTAGAGGGTTGAACAACAGTTACACCATTTAATGGTAGGATAGTAACCACATCTCCTGGTTGAGGAATATTGCTTGGATTTGCAGGGTAATTTTCAGCATAGTCAACACCATGAGAAGTATCAGATTCTATGAGCCTTACGCCGTCTATCCAAGCTGCTCCACCTGGATTTGTTGAAGCAATAAAGAAATGAACACGTCCCCATGTAATATTTGCACCTAAGCCTGAAATGTTTGCAGTTCCGTAGTTTGCCCACGAAGTAGTTAAAGTAGGAGAACCCATCCCGCCTATTGTCGGACTTATATCGCCTTGACAATTTGCTTTTGACGTATATCCATCAATATATGAGCGTACAGTAGGAATGTTAGAGGAATATTTAGCATAATAATATAAATTATATGAGCCGGTTCCAGATGCTAGCGCTAAAGGTACGCAATCAGAATAAATGGCAGTTTGTTCTGCTAAACCACCATTAAAGTTTATCTTAGCTGAAGCTTGACCTTTAGCGGAAGTACTCGTATCTCGTGTTGTTTGCGGGATTGTATTGGCAGACATTGTTGCTGCTATTGCCCAACCATCTGCAAAATATACTGTGCTTGCCGATGATGTTCCCGCAAGAGCAGATTCAAATCCAGAATTTGGAATAAGACTTCCTGAGTCTCCAATTGCATTTATAACAGCATTACTTCCATTATATTGAGCACCATTACCAATTGAAGTTAAAGTATCTCCCTGAAATAAGGCAGCACCAGTATTTGCAATTCTGAATCGAGTTTGTCCTGCAGAAGACGCAGTAAACAAGTCGCCGCCATTGTTTGTTCCTCCTTTATTATCAATAACCAGCCCAGCATAGGCGGAGTTTGCTGAAATGGAAGCCGTCGGCGCATTGGTGCCTACAATCTGTAGCTGTGCTCCTGGTTGAGAAGTGCCAATCCCAACATTTCCATTTGAGTTAATCACAAATCTTGTAGTTGCAGAACTTGAAGCAGCAAATATATCTGATACATTTGTTCCGGTAGTATTAACCACTGTTGTCATATCAGTATTAATATTTAAATTTGCAAATGAAGTTGTAAGTTTTCCTCCAGTTGCATCTGTATCTTGTAAGCCAACATAATTTGTAAAGGTGTTTCCTTGAGCTCTAAAATATTGTTGTGTTTGCGTAAAGACATATGTATTTGAAGAAATCCCTAATGTCGCTCCATCGCTAAGCGATACGTATCCGTTTGTACCGTCGTTATACATTCTCACATAATGTGATCCTGAAGTATCGTATGCATATACATATCCTTGTACAGAAGTATTTTTTGAAGAAATGTCACCATTTACCTCAAGTTTTGAAGCTGGAGCTACTGTGCCAATGCCAACGTTGCCATTATTTTTAACATACAGTGCAGGAGTAGCGAGTAATCCTTCTGGTCCACCTGGTGAAGTTCTGATTTGAAATGAGTTACCATTTAATATATTTAAATTTTGCGTTGTTCCATTTGCTGCTCCAAAAGATAAGTCTCCAGAGGAAGACGCAGTTCCAGCTGGTTCTGTTATGGCTCCATATGTTTTTTTACCTGAAAACACCTGAAATGCCGCAGAAGAAGTTGAGCTTCCTCCAATAACTAAATCATCAGATAAAAGTCCTGGGGAAAGAACATTGCCGCTTAGCTGCCAGTAGTTACTAGAAGCTGAAGAACAATTGCCCCATGCAGCCGCAGTACCTCCACTATTTGATGTAAGACAAAGATTTCCGGTTGAAGTTGAAGCTGCAAGAACATTACCAGAGGAGTTGGAATATAAAACATTAATATTATTGGCGGTATAAGTTGATGCATTAAGCGTTAGATTGCCAGAGTTTGCAATAGTAAAACGCGACATACCAGCTGCAGAAGCAGTAAAGATCGCTCCTGCATTATTTAATCCACCGCCATTATCAACTATTAAACCAGCCTGATTAGTATTTGCAGAAATAGAAGATACTGTGATATTACCTGGAGAACTTAATCCTCCTCCAACTTGAAGTTGAGCCGTAGGAGCTGTAGTTCCTATGCCTATATTACCAGTACTCGCAAGATAGAGCGTGCCTGCACCATTATTTCCAGGATTAAGCGATATATCTCCGGTGGTATTTCCCCCAATAGTAAGTGTTGTTTTTCCAACAGACTGAATGGATCCATTTGCAGAAAGGGCAATACCTGAGTTTTCAGTTGTCCCTGAGCTAGATGTTCCTGCTGAAACAGAAGCAACAGGAGTTCCTCCTGGTGCAACGTTTAAGACTGCAAATTTAGCTGATGCAGTGGAGGTTCCACCTATGAGTAAATCTGTTGTGGTATTTCCAAGAGCGGTATAACCTCCTCCAGCAACCCCAATACCATTTGTTTGTATCCAGTAGTTGCTTGAAACTCCTGAACAAGCTGTCCATGTTGGTGCAGATACTCCAGACACAAGACAGAGGTTGGAAGAACCTGTTGTTGCAGCAAGAAGATTTCCTGACCCATTGGTGTAAAGAACACTATTGTTGTTTGTTGTATATGTTGATCCATTTAACGTTAGATTTCCATTATTTGCAATCGTGAAACGAGCTAGTCCTGAGGCAGATGCTGTAAATATATCGCCTAGATTTGCTGTTCCACCTTTGTTATCTACGACAAGACCAGTAAACGCAGAATTTGCTGAAATAGAAGCAGTAGGAGAGTTAGTGCCAACAACTTGAAGTTGTGCAGTTGGACTAACTGTGCCTAGACCAAGATTGCCTGCAAAATAGTTTTGTAGTGAACTTGCATTATATATACTGTAATTTCCAGTTGGTACTGTACCACTAGTATTAATAACAAGATTGGCTGTATTTGTGGCAAGACCACTTTGATCAAATATATCAATGCCCGTACTATTACCAACTACACAAGTTAAACAATTTTTTACTATTCCTTCTACATTTAATCCAATTGCATTAGTAACACGAGTTGTATCATTATTTAGTGTTGTTTCGGTTTGAAAACCGATTGAAGTTCCAAGAATGCCATTTCCAGAAAGAAAATTATTAGCATCAGAGCCTACTAAAAATACTTTAGAAAAAGTAACTCCTGTATTTGCCATATTAAATGAAGGAGAGTTTTCGGCCCCATACTCAAACAAATTACTAGCAGGATTAGAGCTTATGCCAAGTTGGGGTGTGATTCTTGCTCCATATTGACCATTAGTTAAAGAACTCATGGTTCCAGTGATATTTATGTCAGTTCCATTGCTGACATCAGGAATTGCAGTCCTTATCTGTAAGGGTGCATTCGGAACGTTTCCATTATTCATACCAATTCCTACATTTCCACCAACATCTATGGAAAGAGAATTTCCAAGTCCGACACCGCCAGGATTGAAAAATATATCTCCTGTTGTATTGCCTCCAACGGTAAGTGTTGTTCTTCCTACAGTTTGTATAGTTCCATTAGCAGATAGTGAAATACCTGAATTTTCTGTGGTTCCAGTTCCAGATGATCCTGCAGAAACAGAAGCAACTGGCGTAAGACCTGGCGCTACGTTTAGTACTGCAAATTCAGCAGAAGCAGTTGAAGTCCCACCAATCAATAGATCAGTTGTGGTATTTCCAAGAGCGGTATAGCCACCATTTGCTACACCAATTCCATTTGTTTGTATCCAATAGTTTGAAGATACCCCAGAACAAGCTGTCCAAGTTGGCGTATTCGCTCCCGAAACAAGGCAGAGATTTGAAGAACCAGTTGTTGCGGCTCCAAGCTGATTAGCAGCACCAAGGTAAAGAACGCTATTTTGATTTGTTGTTATTCCTGAACCAAAGATTTTATCAACTGATGAGCCATTTCCAATTGAAAGGGCAGTGACATTGGTATTTGTTGCAAGATTAAGGGTTGTAGCATTATTTGTACCTATAGAGAGAGTGCCCCCAGCATTTGTATCTATATATGAACCTGCAGCTATTGTTATATCTCCATTATTATCAACATTAAATTTAGTTGTACCTGAAGCTGATGCAGTAATTAGATCTGCACCTCCGGTTTGTTGATTTACGATAAGTGATGCAATACCAGTAAAGGAGGGATAATGATAGCCAACAGCTACATTGCCACCAACACTTAAGTTTGCATAGCTTGCACCATTCCAAGTGCCTGTAGTATTAGAAGCTATTCCTAAATATACGGTTTTATCTGTCGAAGAATTACTTATTGGCCCAAGAGCCCATGCCTGAGTGCTTTGCCAATTACCTAAATACTGTGGTAGTCCAGTAGGAGTAGAAGGTAAGCCAAGTGCGAGAAAATCTGTCCCACCGTTAGCAATGCCATTGCTTTGTATGGTTCCATATACTGATAAGGTTCCTGGATTAGTAGTTGAATTTGTACCGACTAAAATAAGTCCATTATTGTTAACGGTAAATTTAGTTATGCCTGAAGTTGAAGCAGTAAAAATTGATCCTTGAGCACTTGTCCCGCCTGAATTATCTACAAGTAGGCCAGTATACGCAGAATTAGCAGAAATTGAAGCAGTCGGATTATTACTTGATCCAAAAACTTGAAGTTGCCCTGATGGACTACTTGTTCCTATTCCCACATTTCCAGAAATAATAAGACCATTGGTTGGTGCATATTGATTTCCAGCATAAGAACCAAATGCCGCAGATCCAAAAACATCAAGTGCATTTTGTGCGATAGTTCCAATTCCTAAAGAACCAGCGCCATTAAAAGAAGATAAGACAGAACCTGAATTACTTAATAATTGTAATAATGATGTAAAGGAATATTGTTTTCCTGAACCGCTATTATAAAGTTGAGTAACTTCAGCAGATGTAAGCGATCTTCCCCAAACTGCAAATTCATCAAGTCCGGATATTCCAGTACCAGTAATATCACCCATTGTGAGTACTCCTGAGGTAGTATTAACGGTATTTCCACCAAAATTATCAGTAAGACTATTTTGTTGTACGCCATCTAGATAAAGTTTAATAGTATTTTCTAATCCACCAGCAGCATAAGTAACTGTAAGCATATGCCATAGTCCATCATTTGTAAGACTAGTAGTCCAATATCCATATGCTCCACCACCAGTTCGAAATCCAATACTATTTCCATTTCCACCAATCCCTTCTTCAAAATCTAAAGCTCCAGCAGTTCCAGCGCCTCCGTAATTCCATATAGTTCTTTCAGTAGTTGTCCAGCCCTTAAACCATATATTTACGCTTCTTGCATTACTTCCAAGCGGACCTACATAGTTGGTGCTAACATAATTTGTTGAACCATCTAGTTGTAAGCCTGAATTAATCTTCCCGCTTGAAGTCCAAATATTTGCCCCATTTAATGTAGCTGTATTACCATTGCCAGTTGCATCATTGGCGATAGTTCCACTATTTTCATCAAATTTGTAATAAACTTGTAAACTATTTAAGAGGGTATATGATGAAAGTTGATCTGTAAGTTGTGCATTAGATGTAGTGTTTGTTCCTACGCCTACGTTTCCAGAAAACACTGCATTTCCACTACCTGATTGAACTTGGTTTTGCCCATATCCAACTGCTAAAGCAGATGAAGATGCAACTCCTGCAACCTGTATGTTTCCAAGTGTTGATATTGTCCCAGCTGGGGTAAAGGTTAAAGGATTTCTACTTGCAAATACTTGAAATGGAGCAGATGCAGTTGCAGTTCCGCCAACAGATAGATCAAAATAATTCTGAACTGGAGAAACTACATTGGAATTTAGTTGCCAATAACTACCGCCAGCTGATCCACAACTGCCCCATGTTGGCGCACCTGCTCCACCAGATAACAAACAGTTTCCATTAGAACCAGCAGCAGTAACCGCAAGTGAACCTTGATTGTTTGCATCATAGAAAACTCCTCCTGTATTTCCTGCTCCGGTAATGTTTGGATTATATATGTTATTTCCAAGAAGTGTAGTTAGGTGAGTAGAATTACCCAAAGAAAGTAGAGCAGCATTACTCGCTATCTTAATATTTCCTGCAGCAGTTGTATCAATAAATAGGCTACCGGTTCCATTTGTTGATAAAGCTAAATTAGTATTTGAACTATCTGCTTGGATAGTTGGATTTACTGTTCCAATGTCGAGTATAGAAGTAGGATTTGCTTGTCCAATTCCCACATTACCTTGATTTACACCTGCTGATGTTTGAGCAAGTACAACGTTTCCAACACTTCCAGATCCTGCTAGGCCACCATAAATATACACTTTTCCTCCATTACCAAATGTACCAAGAGTGCTAGAACCTCCAGTTCCACCTGCAATTGTTATATTTCCGCCAAGTCCATCATTATTTATGCCATTACCTGCTGCGCCAGCAGTTCCACCAGTTCCAGCTTGTAGATAGACAGATCCTCCATTTCCTCCAAGGCCGATCGTACTTGAAGATCCATGCGAACTTCCTCCTTGTCCACCAGTGCCTAAAATAAGATTAAAATCCCCACCATTTCCACCATTTCCACCATTACTTGTTGCAGCACCTGATCCTGCAGTATCACTTCCACCATTTCCTCCATTTCCAGTTACAAAACCCAAAGTTCCGCCTTGTCCTCCAAATCCACCTGATTGATTTGCAAGAGTACTATTTCCACCTGTGCCACCACTACCTGCCAAAATTAGTTGACCTCCACCATTTCCTCCGAATCCTCCATTTCCCGATGCATTACTTCCTCCAGCTCCACCATTGCCAGCAGATATAGAAGCAATGGCGCCAGTACCTCCAGCTAATCCTGAGCCTCCTCCAACACCTGTTCCACCTATTATTTTTAAAACTTGGTTAGCATTTGGTGCTCCAGTTGTTCCTTCAATATCAAGTAGTGCTGCAGGTGTATTTGTTCCAATCCCAACATTTCCTGAAACTACGAGGTTATTTGCCGTTACTTGATTTATACCGTATCCAACAGCAAGTGCTGAAGAAGAAGCAATTCCAGCTACTTGTAGATTGCCAGCAGATGATATGGTTCCTGCTGGTGTGTTACCTTTTGATAGTGCAAAAACCTGGAATGCAGCAGAAGACGTTGAGGAACCTGTTGCTGGTGAACTTCCAACAGTTAAATCATAACTATTTATTTGTGAAAGTACTTTACCCGTGGCATCTAATTGCCAATAATTACTACTTGCTGAAGAACATGAAGACCAAGTTGGGGTAGTTCCTCCAATAAGACATTGTGCTGAGCTTCCTACACCAATAAGTCCCATTCCACCTGTACTTGAAAAATAGGGAATTGATCCTTGCGCTGCAGATGACCAGTTCTGTCCAGTTCCTCCGTATTGTGTACTTATTGGATTTGCATTCCAAGTTCCAGTTGTTATTACTCCAGTATTTGCAGTTATGCCAAGTCCGTTTATAGTCCCCAGTCCGGTTATGTTTTGCCCTCCGCCAGCTATTGCGCCGTTTAAGGTAATCGCTCCAAGCTGAAGAGTGCCACCTGAAGCCGATATATTATGAGTTGAGCCTCCACTAAAAGTTAATCCTGCTCCTGATCCCGATGTAGTAATATTTCCACTGTTTGTTAGATTACCTGAATTATCAATTGTAAATACTGCTTGTCCACTAACAGAGGCACTAAGAACTGGTCCAGTGCTTTGTTGATCGATTGTTACTGCTGATTGACCTGATGAAGTTGCTAAAGTTGCAAATAAACCATCTACCTCAACGGCTCCTGTGTCAGTTACGTTCCCGGTTCCATTTATTCTGGCATTACCATTTGTTGTCGTATTGGTAAGAGGTTTTTGAACATCAATTAACCCTTTCGTGTCAGTAGATAATTGTAAATTGCCACCATTAGCAGTCGTAAGGATTAAAGGATTTCCTATTAATCGAAGTCCACCTCCAGTTTCTTGGATGGTTGTTAATGTGCTTCCACCAAGCGTTACGTTTCCATTACCATCGGTTGCTAGTACTTCGTAGTAGTTTCCAAGACTGAGTGAGCTGATGCTACCCGTATCAGTTGTTGGAATCAATCCTTGCAGAGATTCAGAATTTGCTGCAAATCCAACAGCAGCAATTTGTTGTCTAGGAGTAAGTTCTATATCAGATCCAATAGTAACACCTAAGTATACATTTGAATTCTGCGTAAATACGCTAACTGGAATCGTACAAGCTCCTGTTGCAGGTCCTGGAGGAGGGAATGAAGCACAATTACCAGTTGATACCCCATTAATACCAAGATTGACAGCAAAAATACCGTTTTGATCTGGTGTAACCGTTCTGACTTCTTCCCACAACTCTTTTCCAGATCCAGTTGCGCTTGGATCGTTATATAACTCAAATCTAATTTGTTTTGTAGTTGCAATAGGATTTCCGTTTGCATCAGTTAAGATTCCTTGGAAAGATAAAATTCGTGGAATCGTTGTTTGAGCAACTGCTTCTGCTTGATTGCCCTTGGATTGAAAAAAGTGCTGGTAAGTAATAAATGCCACAGTACTTGCAAATATAATTAAGATTGCAAAATGGAAATAATGAGTAATTGAATAAGAGTGATACTTTTTGTACCATTTTGGTCTTGTATATCGAAGATGAAACAATAACTTTTTATGAAAAGGCATGTATTTTGTCGAGACAGAAAGAGGAGCATAAAATATCTTTTTAATATTAGGATTTTGCTTTCGCAAATTGAGGAGTCGATTGCTAACATTATTTTGAATTCGATTTAGCTTGTTTATTGAGTCTAATTTAGGACTAATTGGTGTCTGAGAAGTAAAAACTTCCTTGCCTTTGAATTTCCAAAAATTATATTTGCTGAGCTTAAAAGCTTTAGCGGTAGGAATTATTAGAAAAAAGACAAAAGCTAAATCTAATAATTTAAAAGCTCTTTGAATTAAACGAATAGGTGGAATACTGGAATAGGCACTGGTTTGGTTAGCAATAACTTCATCGAAGTGCTTATTTGTTATATATTTATTATCATTGATATTTTCTGATATATTTTTTAAAACATCATCTTTAACTAAATTGTTAGATATCGGATCTTCTTCTATGTTAGCTACAATTCCATTGTCTACTGCCCATGATATGTACTTTCTAAGAGAAGATAATTTTCGATTTACGGAAGTTGGGGAGAATCCCGAGCTTTCGATTAATCTAGATCGATATTCTTCAATTAGATTTTTATTGATATATGTAAAAATATTCTGATCCGTAACTATCCATGCTTCTTGAGCTTGCACTACTTCCTCGACCCATTTTAGAAACTGTCGCACATCTATGATATAGTTTTTTATAGTTAAGTTAGAAGAATTGTTTACATAAAGGAAGTTCTTGAAAGCCTGAATGTGCCAAATATCTTTTTCAATCTGCTTTTCTTCACTTGCAGCAAATGGGTTTGAGGTTGTTATGTTTTCTGAAAGTAGATAGGAAAAGAATTTTCTAAGAGAAGATAGGTGACGTTCAATTGTTTTTTGAGAAAGGGTATTATTACTATCGGACGATAATCTAACTGTTTTATAGGATGCAATTATTTGATTCGTTACATCATTAGGTGAAAAAGTAGTTTTATAAGTAGCCTCATACCACTTAACGAACTGGCTTATGTCAGCTCGGTAATTTTTCACCGTTGCTTTTGAGCTTTTATGCTCAATTAAGAAATCAATAAATGACTTAATAAATTCCATGGGCAGTGTTTAGATAAGTAATAATATTTGAGTTTGCGATTTGAGCATGTGAAAATTTGTGAAAACAGTGTGTGCTAAATTTCTTTTTGAGTAAACTAAGTAGGTATTTAAATTCACGAAGCGTATTAAGGCTAAAAGAGCCCTCTAGCTTCAAGATTATACGGATTATACGGATTATACGTAAAAATAAATGCATAGATAAATATATCTACTATTAAGAATAAAGAAATTCAACTATGCTTGTCAAGAACCTAGAGTAGAGGAATTTGATATACTAAGTAATATATTAATATATTAAACTTTACAAGCTTCAAGCCATGAAATTAGCAGATTTTATTATATATATTCGACTTATTTTCTTATTTTTATTCGATCTTAATACATCAAAGAATATCAGCAACCTATAACATATATTTTATCAGCTTCAACACTCTTTCAAGTATTTCACAATATCTGAGTTCAGTGTTCGTATTTTATTTATTAAAGCTAAGATTTAGAACTAAATACGAACTAATAAGGAATTTTAGGCTTGATTTTATGCAATATTTAAAGTGGGAATTTTATGGCTATAGGTTTATAATAATATGAAATTGGCAGTTAAGGATTTAAAGTGATAGTAATAATTTTTAATTAGTTTATATTATATTAATAACCTAAACTAACTTATTTCCGTTTATATATAATTTAACTGAATTTAAATGTTAATTACTATTTACTTTCAATTTCAATACAACTTTTTAAATTATTTTAGCCTCTTTTATCTTTTAAATGTTTCAAGATTACCTTTTCTAAGCATTTTACCTAGATATTAATAGCGTTGAACAATTTAGTGATAATAGTATACTATTAATTAGTGAAAATAAAAAATTTAATTATTTATTGTTTTGTTTTTCTTTATTTTTATTCATTTAATTTAGGTAGTTCTGTTTTCGCTCAAACAGATGGGTTAACGCAATCTGGAACATCTTCAGTAAGCGCACAAGTGGGCAACCAGCTTTTGTATATTAATTTGTCTGGTTATATTTCTCCTTTTGCAAGCATTGATTTGTTAATTAATAACTATCCACTTAGAAACGTAGTTGCTGATCAGTATGGTAATTTTTCTTTTACTGCTGTTCAAGTACAAAGTGGAGTTACCCAGGTATGTTTCGATGCACATGACTATGAAAGAATAGGTGAGTCTTATTCCTGTATTTCCGTAACTCCGATAATTGGTAACATAACTATAAATAACCTCTTCCTGCCTCCTACAATGGCTCTAAAAAGCGCCCAGATTAATACGGGCCAACAAGAGGTTATACAAGGATATTCAATGCCTTACGCATCGATTTTGATTCATCTAAGCAATAATAAAACGTATTCAACCAATGCTAATAAGACAGGTTATTATTCTTATACATTTAATGATTTAATTGCTGGAAGTTATCAAGCTTATGTTACTGCAACTTTAAATAGCGTTAACTCAATAAAACCTTTAAAATTCTTATCTTTTAATGTTCTTAGTTTACCTCAAACGATCACAAATACGGCAACCGCATCTTTTTATCAAGTGCTAAATGATGTTATGCAACCATTTGTAAGCTCCCCAATTGGAACTTTATGGGCAGGAGTGCCTTTATTGATAATAATATCATTCTTGTTAAGAAGTGCCTATCCAAGCCTACTTGCAAAGCTTCTTAGTCCGTTTGCGTTTACGTTTATCAAGAAAAAAGATAAACGGCTTCATCACTTCTGGTTTGTAGGATATTAATATATAGTTTGATATCTTTATATTTTCTTGGTATTTAGAAAACGGAGTATTAATTGTCTCAGGTTAGGGGAATACCTATGCTTTAGGTGTTTCGACTGGAGTTTCTGTTACTTTTTTATCTTCCTCTTCATGGTGTTCAACTGGTGGTTTTCCTTTTCTGCTTCTTAATACTTTTACAGCAAGTATCAAGGCGATGAGTATTAATATGACAAGTGTTACTACTTTCCAAGGAAATACCCAGAATGTTAATGTTGCTACTAAAGGTAAATTATTATTTCTTCCATAGGTTGCTGCTAATTTTGCAGTATAAGGACCAATCATAAATTGATTTTGTCCAAAAACATTTTGATAAGCTCTTGCTATCCCTCCAGGAAAAATATTATGTTGATCCAGTTTTTCCGTTGCAACAACTCTGCCTAACATATCTTTAAGAGTTATAGTACCCAGCGGAGTAATATGAAGATCACCTTGGTTTCTAATAAGAGTATTTATGGTTACTGGTCCATATTCTTGAAAGCCGTTTGCTTGGAACGCAGCTACGTCTGCGTGTTCTACAATATTTCCATTTATATCAATATAAAAAAGTGTGCCTATTTTACCTGAAACTCCTGTTCCTGAGTTGCTAAGCGTGCTAGATGTATCAGGACCTATTAATGCAGCTGCGTAGTGACCTCCCGGGCGTGCATTTGCCGGTGTTTGGATAAAATAGTTAAATGTTACACGAGTATGAGCAGGTACTGATAGACTTGGATTATCTACGCCAATCCATGAAGCAGCAGAGTATTTTTGAGGTAATGTGTCAGGTGGTAGTATATGTGGTATACCCTGAGAATTATCAACAATAAAGTCTTGTACGGAAACAGTATAATTTTGCGTTTGGTTAGTGTCATTTATTATTTTCATAACACCTTCACTTTTATCGCCTGGGTTTAGGGTCGCATTAATAACTGGTGGACTGATCGTAAACGTAATTGCCTGTTGTGCATGTGCATATTTAATCCCGACCATTGTTAATAATGACAGACTTACTACAGCTAGAGTTGCTGGATATGCGTATTTTTTCTTTTTGTAATTCTTAAGTATAATATGCTTCATAATTTATTATATACACTAAAAGGTTGGTGTTGCAACATATGTATAGTAATTGCTATAAACACCTGCTGGAAGAGATGGGGCAGCGGTAGCTCCATATTCTACCCATGTTTGTTGTGCGCCTGTTCCTGTTGGCTGTGAGCCATAACTTGATAATTGCATAGCAAATGAATTCCCATTGTTATTCCATGGATTTGCATAATAATTATTGAGTCCTCCGCCCTGTCCTTGATTAGTAGAACTACTACTAAATATAGTGTTTACTGACGCATTACCACTTCCTACAGGGAATGCAGTACAAGGATGTATGCCAAATGCTGATTGTCCTGCATAGATAGGAAGCGGTGCAGGTGCTGTATTACTACTGAGTGAATTTCCATTAGCACTATTTCCTTGGTTAGCATCTGGGAAGTAGCTACCATTTGCCGCATTAATTAAATGACCAGAAGATGTTGCTGTAATTGAATACCCATTTGCCGCATTTGTGGTAACTGTTAACAGTTGTGCCTGATTAGTAACAGAAGAAGTAATAATACCAAGATCTACGCTCGTTGAAGAAGGAGTAACAAGTCCTGCTGTTAAAGGATCACCGCATGCTGAAGAAGTTGCAGAGGAGATAGTAAACGTCATGGTAGAGTCGATGGTTGCATTAACACTTACTGCTTCAACTGTTCCAACTACGACGTTTGTAGGACCATCAAGGGTATTATTGCTACTATCTTGTGTTTGGAGTCCGATCTTCCATTTATCTGCAGTTCCCGCAACAGCTGATTTGGTTGGATTGATAAGTGTTGCTGATGCAGTACCAATGGTAACGGTAATAGTTGAATTTCCCGGAACTGTTGATCCGTTAACAAGAGGACAGGTAATAACAGGTGCTGCAATGGTGCATAGCCCCCAAATCATACCGCTGCCACTATTAATCGTTACTCCAGAACTTGCTAGTCCATTGAACTGAAATGTTGTTGCAGAAGGTGATGCTGCATTTTGTGTATCATTTGCTGAAAGAGATGGGAAGGTGATAACAACTTTTCCTTGTAGGGGAATCGTACTGACTGTTTTAAATGATATGACGTGGGAGGCAGTTACTGCGTTTATTAACGTACCATAGCCATTTGGAAGAAGAGATCCTGCTTGTCCTGAAAAATATACTGTTTTAAGATCTGCAGATTGCGAGGCAATAGAGAGTCCTGTTTGAGAAAATCCCCATGTTGATTTATTAACTGCAAGTTTTGCTGAGTCAGATGCTAAGAAACGAGAACCATTGTTGTATATAACAGTACTGGTTGCTGAAGAAAGCGTTCCGTTACCTGCGTCATTAATAGGAGAAGATGCAGAAGGTCGAGAAGTTGAGATGGTATCACTTGCTTGGGATAGTGCGTTACCGGCAGAAGCGTGTGCCTGATTTATTGTTAGAAGACCACTAAATGAAGTAAGCACCAAATACACAAGAAAATAAATACTAATACTTATCGGCAGTTTTTTCATTAAGTTTAATATAATCTATTATATAATTTCATAAAGGATGCAAGCTTGTCAATAGCGCAAAAAATAAGATGCTAGCCTCGATTTATATGACTTTTCACACGCAGAAAAATAATTACAGAAATTATTATTACAAAAAATATAAAAATAAGGAAAATTATTGGGAACGCGAAAAAATGAGTCGTATTTTTGATGATAGGTCCATTTTCCGATAATGAAAGTTGCACCGTAGCTGTATACGGACCAAGTAAAAAATGTTCTGGCCAAACTGCAATAGGTATATCTGGTAAGAATGGATTTGCTACTGGGACTTCTTGTGAATTTGTACTATCTGGTATTGCTCTTACTGAATGCTCCAGGATATTTACCGGTAATAATGTAACCTTACCTATTGTTTGATTAAACATATTTGTAATAGTAATAAAGCCTTGAGGATTGATAATATGACTGCCCGTATTATTGACAAGTAAAATAAAGGGTACGGGTCCTGAATTAATAAATTGAGGTGTGGAGAATTGCTGTATTCTTCCTTGTGCTTTTCCTTTTGGTCCAATTGATAATAGTACATTTGTTCCAATTCCACCTATTGCGCCAAGCGAGGTTTTGTCTATAGTTGCCGTACTTGTCGAAGCAAAAATAATACTAAAGTAGTAATCTCCTAAAGCTTCGTTTTTAGGTAGTGTAATATCTAAATTTAATTTTTTTTGCTGGTTAGGATCAAGGGTTATTGTATTAATTGCATTATTATTTTCATAAATTTTTACTTTTTTAAATAATAATTGATCTGGATAAGGGAGATTTTTTTCGGGTAAAAACGTTAATTCACCGTTTTGATTTGATCCCGCTGTGAATAATTTATAGCTAATTTGAGCAGTAATAGAATTGTTAGTTTCATTTATTATGGTAAGTGGGGTAGAGATATGAACTGGAGGTTTAGCTTGAATAGAGATTACTGGAGGATATATACCAAGACCTAAAGAGGCTGCTTGTGTAAGGCTTGGAAAATAAAAAAAAGTCAAAATTAGCAGTAAAAATGAGCAATTGATAAGTATATTTTTGCTTGTAAATATAGGCTTAAATATATGTTTCATATTAATATAATGGTGTAGCAACATAATAGATATTATTCTTATAAACTCCGGCAGTTTGAGTCCCAGAAATATTCAATTTATAGGTGATTTGTACAGATGCGCTCGATGTAGCAGTATTAGATGTGGTAGCCTGCATAACGATTTGAGGAGTTTGGCTTAATGAATTATCCGCAAAAGACTTAAAAATGGTTGAGCTAGTTGCAAATCCACTTCCACATCTTGTGGGGGTTTCTGAGTTAATACAGTTATAGCCAAATCCATAGGTTGTCGAACTTGTCCAGCTCCCAGCTGTAATTGTATTGCAGCTTGCAGCATCACAAGTGGTATTTGGGATAAATGCCCCAGATGGGGCATATAGAAGTTGATGGTCTTCGTAAGCCGTTACCTGGTAGCCGTTAGCTGATCCATTTCCAACAGTTAAATTATTAGATCGTGTAACTGGAAAAGTAGGAGAAACAATCCCAAAATCAATAAGTGTATTATCTATAGAAAAAGTGAAAGGAATAATCGAATATATATACTGAAAACCTGCCTTTAGTTGAAAGTTTGAGCTTGTTGAAAATCCCGGTCCAAGTTGTCCTAGTGAAATATTTAGTTTATTATTGCTACTCGTTGATATCCCCGCACCGCTGTTTAATGTTCCAAGTTCTAAGACATAATTACTATCTGACATAGTTAAAGCATTCACAGATTCAAATACACTAGACAAAAAAAATAATAAAATGAGGGAAAATAAAATCGCAGCTCTGAGCATACATTTAGTATTATAAATCTGGTTTTTCACGAAGTGTTTCGCTTTCTTCCAAGACTTCATTGAGTTTTTCTACATCTTTTGATTTAATAGTGCTTTTCTCATTTTCAATAACTTCCGAAATATTTTTAGATATAACATTCGCACTATCCTGATTTCTCTCGTCCATTGCCTCAAGTTCGGATATTTCTTTTTCTTCTTGCTTTAATTCACGTCCAAAAAAGAAAGATAGAGGTGCAATTAGGAATAGAGAGCCAAGCTTAAGAAAATTACTAGTAATATAGTCTGTTTGCGTATACTGGAGTGCTGTAAAGAGTGCTGCGGTGTATATAACAAACACAAATACTTGAATAGGTTCAAATACAAAAGAAATACCAAAACAAATAAAATATAATAAAAAAAACACACCTGATGAATAATTTCCTGTGGCAAGAACAATTAAAAGTATTATAAGTGTAAAAATAAGAACGTCTATGGTTCCGCCAAAAAAAATAGTTCCATTTTTGAAGCGCTTCCTGGCTGAAATAATAAGATATATGGCTATCAATAGTGCTATTACTTCCAAGGTATAGTTAGATGCTGGGCTTATTTGCCATAAATAGGCTGCTAGAAAAGGTAGAAATAAGTACACACTTTGTTTTATAAACGTCATACAAATATTGTACACAAATACATAGCGAATTGCATCTCTGTACAATAGTATAAGAAGCTCGTATAATAACTCTGATGAAAAATATAAATGGGTATAAGCCCGATAAAATTGAAAAAAAATGGCAGGATAAATGGGTTGAAAGCAAGATATATGAGGTTGATTTAAAATCTGCGAAAAAGCCATTCTACAATCTGATGATGTTTCCCTATCCTTCTGCTGAAGGTTTGCATGTTGGTAACATGTATGCTCAAACTGGCGTAGATATTTATGGAAGATTCATGAGAATGAATGAATTTGACGTTTTTGAGCCTGTTGGATTAGATGGTTTTGGGATACATGCTGAAAATTTTGCGCTTAAAATTGGTGAAAATCCAATGGAATATTCTAAAATTACCGAAAAGAATTTTTATAAGCAAATGCATGCAATCGGATTAGCTACCGACTGGTCGAAGACGATCGAAACTTATAAGCCTGAATACTATAAATGGACACAATGGCTATTTGTTGAATTATTTAAAAAAGGATTGGCATATAGAAAATCCCAACTTGTCAATTATTGTCCGTCATGCAAGACAGTACTTGCTGATGAACAGGTAATTGAAGCAAAATGTGAGCGTTGCGGTGCTGATGTTACAAAAAAGCAGCTTGAGCAATGGTTTCTTCATATAACTAAATATTCTGATAAGTTACTTAATAATATCGAAAATTTGAATTGGAGCGATAAAGTCAAAACTGCACAAAAACAGTGGATTGGAAAATCGAAGGGGCTTGAGATTGTTTTTAAAGTAGAAAATAGTACATTCGAAATTCCTGTATGGACAAAGTATTGGGAAACGATACATGGGGTCATATTTTTAGTTGTTGCACCAGAATACTACACCAAAATTAAGGATTTGGTTCCTAATTCAATCCAAAAAGATGTTAGCAATTATGTTAACCAATCGCTAATTAAGACCACAGTTGAAAGAAGTACTGAGGACAAAGATAAAAGCGGAATATTTACAGGCATTTATGCAGTAAATCCAGTAAATAAGAATAAAATTCCAGTATGGATTGCAGATTATGTAATGATGGATGTAGGTACCGGTGCGGTAATGGGAGTGCCAGCGCATGATGCAAGAGACTTCGATTTTGCAATTAAATACGAACTGCCGATTATTCAAGTTGTGAAATATGAAGATGAAGCTATTAATAGGAAAATAGAAAATCGTGAAACTTCATTTGAAGGAAAAGGAATATTAATAAACTCAGGTGAGTTTACTGGTAGACAATCAATTGGTAAAGATAAAGAGATAATGGCAGAAGTATTGATAAAAAGTGGTATTGCTAGATGGCAAGTTGCATATCATCTTCGAGACTGGTTGATATCAAGACAAAGATATTGGGGATGTCCAATCCCAATGATTTTTTGTGAAAATTGCAAGAATGAAGCGAAGAGTTGGTTTAGTGAAAATAATATTGTGGCTAATTGGGATGCATCCGGTTGGTATCCTGAGGACTCTTTGCCTGTAGTATTGCCTTATATTAAAAATTATAAACCTCTTGGTACTGGTAAATCTCCACTTTCGTTAAATAAGGAATTTGTTGAGGCTAGATGTCCAAATTGTGGTGCCGTTGCAAGACGAGAAACAGACGTTTCCGATACGTTTTTAGATAGCTCTTGGTATTTTTTTCGTTACCCATCCTTAACTGAAGAAAAGTATTTGTTAAATATAGATATTACAAAAAAATGGCTACCCGTCAATATGTATATTGGAGGAGCAGAACATTCAGTGCTTCATCTACTTTATTCACGTTTTATAACTATGTTTCTTCATGACCAGAAAGTAATTGAGTTTGAAGAACCATTTACTAGATTTTACGCTCATGGCTTATTAATTAAAGATGGTCGGAAAATGAGTAAAAGTAAAGGAAACGTTGTAATACCTGATGAATATATAAAGAAATTTGGTGCAGACACGCTTAGAATATACCTAATGTTTATCGGACCATATAATCAAGGGGGAGATTTTCGAGATACTGGGATTGAAGGTATGCATAGATTCGTAAAGCGTGTTTGGACATTATTAACAACTAAAGTAAATGTTAGCACTCTAACCTCTAATACTGATAAATCATTTATGTATGGCTCAATTAATGGTGTAACCAAGGATTTAACTGATTTGAAGTTTAATACTGCAATTGCAAAAATTATGATGTTTTATAATCATTTTTCATCAAAAGATGGAATTAGCCTAGAGGTAGCTGAAGTATTATTATTAATGTTGGCTCCATTTACTCCGCATTTAAGCGAAGAATTATGGCAATTACTGCACCCAAATCAGCTATCGTTTTCATCAATTCATAGTCAGTCATGGCCTAAAGTGCAAAAGACTTTCTTGAGCGAAGAGAAGATAGATATAGCTATACAAGTCAATAATAAGTTTAGAGATATTATCAGTATTGAGAATAATATGCGTAATAATGAAAAAGAAATTCAGAAAGTTGCATTAGCTCAGGAAAAGATTATTAAATTTATAGGTGATGAAAGTATCGAGAAGGTTATCTATATACCTGGTAAAGCGATGAATTTTGTAACCAAAAAATCTTCTTGATTTAATTACTCAAAATGCTGCTGAATACTTATTCTACATAGTTCGATAAAATAAATAACAATGGGTATGTTCATAATTTAGTGTTTACTACGTTTTAATAAGCTAAATAATATGTAGCAAATGAAATTAAATAGTGCTAATTTTGCTATGAGAGGGGTAGGCTAAATGTAATTGTGGTACCTTGATTTTCATCTGATTCAATCCAAATCTTACCACCATGAGCTTGAATGATTCCCTTTACAACATATAAGCCTAGTCCGCTTCCTGAAGATCTGGAATCTTTATTGTTATCTGAGGCAACTTGAACGAATTGAGAGAATAATGCATCTTGCTTATCTTTCGCAATGCCAATTCCCGTATCTGTAACTGAAACTAAAAGCATTGGTTTATTGCCTTCCTGAATAGCTTTCTTACTTACAGATATTGATATTTTTCCTCCTTTTGGAGTGAATTTAAGGCTATTAGATATAAGATTGTTAAATACCTGTGTAATCCTGATTGGATCTAGGTCTACGAGTGGTAAGTTCTCGTCATATGCAGTATTAAACTTAATATCTTTTTCTTGTGCCATAGGCTTATAAATGGCTATTCTATCCTCGACTAATTTTCTCATGTCGCTTGAGACTTTCTGAATAGTTAGCTTGCCGCTTTCAAGTTTTGCAGCATCAAGTAGTTCACCTATCTCGTCAAGTAGCATTTGTGCTTGTTCGTTTATTATCGTTAATAGCTTATCTCTTTCAGTTTTATTTTTCTGGGTTTGAAGTATTTTAGAAGCATCTTTAAGAGAAACTAATGGCGCCCTGAGTTCATGTACCATCATATAGGTAAATCGTTCTTTCTCCTTGGACAATCTTTTAGTTTTTTCTTCCTCTTTGAGCATAAAGTAAGAAAATACTACAAAAATACAACCAAGTAGGATGGTATAAATTTCCAACAATAACATAAATTTATTATACGTTGCTTATTAGTAAATGGGCAGAGAAGTTCATGAGATTAATTGGTTGAAATATTTGAATCTGTAGTAGTCTTTGTTAATTCTTGAACTTTTTTAATTAAATCATTTGGTTCGATATTATATTTATAAATATAATCTACAGCGCCTAAGCTAATAGCATTTTTCATGATATTTTCATCACTGTAGTTTGACATCATTGCTATAACAATATTTTTAGTATTCTGATTTGCTTTTATTGTTCTTAAAACGTCATTTCCAGCGATATCAGGCAAGATTTGGTCTAGAAGAATAAGATCTGGTTTTTCAGTGCTAGCCTTATCAATTCCTTCCTTGCCATTACTTGCTGTTACGACTTGATATCCAGCAGTTTTTAGTGTGGAATCAAAAATTGTTGCCAATGCTTGATCGTCGTCAATTATCAAAATCTTCATCTACCCATAAAGTATCAGTAATGATTAAAAAATGCAAGTACTAAAGGATAAATGTGGTACAATGTGCCTATGGAAGAAATTAAAAAACAGCTACAAAATATCTTCACGAAAACAATTGATGACATGATTCCTGATAACCATATTGTGGTTACATTTTCATACCCAGAAAATTCTCTTCATGGTGATATCGTTTCTAATATAGCACTTACTATGGCGAAGCAAACTAAAAAATCTTCGCATGAAATTGCTACATTATTAGTTGAAGAGTTAAGAGCTGATCCATCACTAAGTACTAATATTAGAGAGGTTGTACAAGCAGGTCCTGGGTTTATTAACATTACTTTTACCGACACATTTCTAATAAATTGCTTAGAAGCTATGTCTGCAAGCATTACCTTTAATATTATCAAGGCATCTACTTCCGGAGAAAATATATTAGTTGAATATGCTCATCCTAATACTCATAAGGAATTTCATATTGGTCACATGAGGACACTCATAACTGGTGAGGCTATTTCGCGTATTCTTGAAGCTACTGGTGCAAACGTATTCCGTGCCAATTATCAGGGCGACATTGGGCCTCACGTTGCCAAGGCTTTATATGGAATTAAAAGATTATTACAATTGGAAAAGTTGACCTTAGAAGAAATACAAACTTACCCAGGTATAAAGAGGGCTAAATTTTTAGGTAGAGCTTATGCATTAGGAAGCTTTGAATATGAAGCGAATAAGAATGAAATTGATGAAATAAATAAAAAATTATATGAAAAGTCAAAAGACATAGATACGCTTTATCAAATTACTCGTAACTGGAGTTTAGAATACTTTTCAGAAATTTATAACACATTTTCTACTCAATTCGACAAGCTATTTTTTGAGTCTGAGATGGTAAATTACGGTAAAGAAATAGTTTTAAAGAATTCTCCAAATATTTTTGAAAACGATGGGGGAACATATATTTTCCCCGGAGAAAAATACGGACTACATAATAGAGTATTTATAACAAAGTCGGGCTATCCAACATATGAAGGGAAAGAAATGGCAACAGCATATAGAGAATATGAAGCATTTCATTTTGACAGAAAAATTCATATAGTGGCGAATGAGCAACAAGGGTATTTTCAAGTAGTTTTCAAGGCCATAGAACTACTAGATCCATTAAAATTTAAAGATAAACAATTCCATGTTTCGATGGGTATGGTTACTTTAATAGGAAGAAAAATGAGTTCCAGAACTGGAGATGTTCTAAGCATAGATAATCTAATAGAGGAAGTAAAGGAAAAAGTAAGTGAACTTTTCACAGCGGGAAAAATATCAGATAAAGTCAGGAGAACAATTGTTCAGCAGATTTCTCTTGGTGCAGTCAAATACTCTATTTTAAAAGTCTCTACAGGAAAAAATGTGGCATTTGATATAGAAAAATCAGTTGCCCTGGAGGGGAATAGTGGTCCATATTTACAATACACCTATGCTAGAACCTACAGCTTACTTGAGAAATCTGATAAGAACATAACTATAAACTTTAAGAATTATAAGTTAAACCACGAGGAAAGAGAAGTAATACGACATTTGTTATGGTATGAAGAAATCGTAAGAATATGTGCAGAAGAATTAAATACAAGCTTAATATGTGAATACTTATATCAATTGGCAAAACTATTTAATCATTTCTATCAGAAACATCAAATTATTTCAAAAGATGATGAGGTTACGAGTTTTCGACTATGTCTTACTAATGTCGTAAGTAAGACGCTTAAAAATGGCTTGTATCTTTTAGGTATAGATGCTCCAATTCAAATGTGATTACTACTAGGAATAAAAATGTTAATTTGATACAATCCTAAGATATGCAATTCCAAAAATCCGTATTATCAAATGGCCTTCGTTTACTAACCATACCAATGTCCTCATTCAATAGTGCCACAGTGTTAGTAATGGTTGGTGCAGGCAGTAGATACGAAACACTTCAAAATAATGGTATTTCACATTTCTTAGAACATATGGCGTTTAAGGGTACGCAAAAGAGACCTTCTGCTATGGATATAGCAAGTTTAATAGATGGAATTGGTGGAGAATTTAATGCATTTACTAGCAAGGAGATTACAGGATATTATGTGAAATCTTCTATTGACCATACGGAGTTAACTCTCGATATTCTTTCAGATATGTTAAAAAATTCAAAATTAGATCAGACTGAAATTGATAAAGAGAAAGGTGTCATTATCGAAGAGATTAATATGTATGAAGATACACCAATGCGTAAAATAGGCGATATATATGAACAACTTTTATACGGCAATACACCAATGGGTTGGGATATAGCTGGAAGAAAAGATATAATTCAAAAAATTAATAGAGATGACTTTCTAAGCTATATGAATACATTCTATAGTTCATCAAATATGACTGTTGTTGTAGCTGGAGGAATAGATGCAAAAAAAACTGAAGAGCAAGTAGAGAAATATTTTGGAGACATGAAGCAGTTCTCTACGCCTGCATACGTAAAGTTACAAGAGGATCAAACCAAAGCTGAAGTATTAATTAAGCAAAAAGTAACCGAACAGGTTCATATTGCTTTAGGGGTTAGAACGGTACCACTCGAAAATGCTAAGCGATACCCATTGTCAATACTTGCGGCAATATTGGGCGGAGGAATGAGTTCAAGATTATTCCATGAAGTTAGGGAAAAAAGAGGACTAGCATATTATGTTAGAACCAGTTCTGATCATTATCAAGATGCAGGCAGTTTAGTAACTACCGCAGGCGTTGACGCTAAAAGAGTTGATGAAGCAATAAAGGTAATATGTGAACAGTTCCAAAAAATAAAAAAGGAATTAATGCCAACTAAGGAAGAAATTACAAAAGCGAAAGAATTCTTAAAAGGACATTTAGTTTTAGAGCTTGAGGATAGTAGAGCAGTAGCAGGCTTTTATGCTCACCAAGAATTATTAGAAAAAGAAGTAGTTAGTCCAGAAGAAGTTATCGAAAAGCTAGATTCTGTAAGCGCAGAAGACATATTTTCATCGGCAAATGAATTTCTCTCCTTACCTTTAAGTCTTGCAATAATTGGAAATTTTGACGATAAAAATAGGTTTCTAAAGTTATTGGAATAGGATATAATAATTAAA
This sequence comes from Candidatus Levyibacteriota bacterium, assembly GCA_003152105.1. Classification (GTDB taxonomy): domain Bacteria; phylum Patescibacteriota; class Microgenomatia; order Levybacterales; family UBA12049; genus PALSA-1332. The sequence continues at coordinate 14,534 of PLZJ01000002.1, read as the reverse complement.
GGACATTTTATGGAACAAACAATAGTATTAGTAAAGCCAGATGGCGTACAGAGAGGTCTTGTAGGGGATATATTAAGACGTTTTGAACAAAAAGGTCTACATATAGTTGGACTTAAAATGATTTCTCTTGATGACGCGATATTAGATGAGTGGTATGTTCATCATAAAGATAAACCATTCTTCTCAAGTTTAAAAGGTTATATGATGTCTTATCCTGTTGTTGCGATATTGCTCGAGGGTGTGGAAGTGGTTGCTACGGTACGTAAAATGATTGGTATTACAAAAGCACGAGATGCCGAACCTGGTACTATTCGTGGGGATTTTGCAATGAGTCAGCAGTACAATTTGATACATGCTTCAGAAAGTGTGTCAATTGCAAATAAAGAAAGAGACCTAATTTTTACAGTAAACGATATTTTTAAGTGGGAAAAAACAGACTTAAAGCATGTATACCTCGAAGAAGAATTGAAGTAATAAGCACTATTGCTTAGCGTTCTGATATATTTAATACCACTAATTTAAAAGAGGATTTACTACGCTTTTTAATTCGTCATAACTTAAAGGATGATTCGAATTTATCATCTTACCATTTAAGAACAAAGTTGGTGTCGCATTTACCCCTGCATTTACCCCTGCATTTTCTTCTTGATTAATTAGGTTTATACCATTTGTATCATTTTGATCTTTCTTAAATTCATTAATATTTAATCCTAAAGATTTCGCATAAGTATCAAATATACTTGGAGCATTAGTACTGTCAGCCCAATCAGATTGCGTATCAAATAGCTTATCATGCATTTGCCAAAATTTACCTTGCTTTGATGCTGCATATGCTGCTTGTGCAGCCACCATTGCATTTTGATGTACTTGAGTCAAAGGAAAATAGCGATACACTACTAGTACTTTGTCTTTATAATCGTTCATAAATTTCTTTAGTTCTGGATACTCAGCAAGACATGCTGGACATTGAAAATCTGCATATTCAACTAACTGTACTTTAGCTTTAGGATTTCCAAATTCTTGATCTTGTGAAGTGAGAGGAGGGATAGATGAGTTTCCCGTTGATGATGTGAAATTCGCTGAATTAGAAAGCTTAATTAAACCTACTATTACTATAATTATTATAATAATTATTCCAGTCCAAAGGCCTAGTTGTTTCATACGATTTGAGTATTGTACCTTAGTAATTTCGAAAAGTAAAGATAACTTTTACGACCAATATATTTTTAACATAAGCTAATTATTATAATAGTTGTGTTAAAATACAATTATTATATCCCTGTAGCTCAATGGATAGAGTAGTCCCGTCCTAAGGGATTGATAGCGGTTCGAATCCGCTCAGGGATGCTAAAACTACTATGTTTCTGTTATACTTTTCGAAGTGAACAGAAATGAGGTCATAAAATATATTGTACTAAGAACTATTGGAAATTTTCTTCTTTTGTTTGCGCTATTTGGGGTGGGAGCAACATTTGGTCCAGCTCTTTATTATGAAGCTCAATTTAGAATAGATCAAGCTAGAGGAATACACTATGTAATAGCTGAGACACCATCATCTACAAGTACAATACCTACAGTAAGTCAGCGAACAGATTTAACTACTAATTCCGATGTTCAGTTACTTGTACCTAAAGATACGAGTTTTGGAATAGTAATCCCCAAAATAGGAGCAAATGCAAAAATATTTCCAAATGTAGATCCTACTAATCCATCGATATTTTTACCAATCTTACAACAAGGAGTAGCTCATGCAAAAGGTACTGTTTTTCCAGGTATGAATGGCACAATTTATTTATTTGCGCATTCAACCGATAATTTTTGGGACGTAGGTAGATATAATGCAGTATTCTACTTACTTAAAGACTTATCAAAAGGAGACGATATTGTAGTGTACTACCAAGGAATACGTTATGATTACATAGTTGATGATTCTAAAATTGTTAATCCAGATGATACGAGTTATATTACAAATGCCCAAAAAACATTACACGTAAATGATCCTCATGTAGGGAGCGAACAACTTATACTGCAAACTTGCTGGCCACCTGGAACTACTCTTGAAAGACTTTTGGTAATAGCAAAACCAAAACGATTAACCTCTTTAGCTTATTGAAGACTAATTGAATATAAATTTGGCGGAGTATTAGAATTTCCAAAATCAGTTGAAATAATGATTTTTGAGGTGTCATCAACTGCAGTAAAGACATAATGGTTGATGAATGGGCCAGCATATATCGTTGTCAAATTGGTTCCATCATATTCCATTACATCCACCTTTTTGTTGTGAACATAGATCAAATGATCTGAATCAGGGAACCATTTTAAATATAATTCTTCAGAGTTAGGAGTATCTAATGGTATAAGAAAATTTTGATCGTTTTTAATGTCATAGACATAATAGGAACTCTTTTGTAATTGTCTAGATTCTGGCGTAGAGTTAAGTCCAATTAGTCTTGGTTCGCGAATGAACGGGAAGTTAGCAGATGAAGATGCTTGATATAAAATTTTTGTCTCATCAGATGACCATTCAAGAACGTGTAAATTTTTCAATACAAAACTTCTTAACGGACTACGTAACCCATTAAATAATGCAGTGTCTTGGACTTGTGAAAACGTTGCCCACTGACTTTCCAATGTTCCTAGTGTCTCAGTTACATCTTGTGGTGTTTGGTTGCTTGTTGATGCGTCTAAAAGGTACGAGGTTGAGCCTGAATTTTGATTTGATAGGGTAGCTAATATATTTTTCCCATCAGGAGACCATTGAATCTTTGCTTGTGAAAAAGGAGTGATTGTGTCATCAACTAATTGATTTGATCCGCTTACTAATGTAAGTAGTGGTCTGCTACTTATATCTAATACGTATATGCCATTTAGTTTTGCTGATTGAGAAGCAACTATATAAGCAATTTTTGTTTGACTTGGGTCAAGTATGGGATCTAAAGCCCCTAATTGTGTAATTGCATCAAGTGATGTAGGAGAATTTGGAAATAAGCGAGCATCTACAGAAGTTACAACTTCCTTATCTATTTTTAAGTTTTTTTCCCAAGGGAAATAACCGTCCTTTACAATTTTAATATCGTAGGTTCCTGGAGTTAAATCAAGCGTATTATTTGTAGCCGTAGTTAAATGTCCGTTAATAAATACTTGTGCGCTATCAGGCTCACTCTTTAAAACTAGTTGTCCAGTTATTCCAAATGATGGCTGTCCTTTATCTAACCCGAATCTATACCCTTTAGCATAGAATATTACTATAGTTGTACCTATTATTAGAAATATTCCAATCAAGATTGGGTATAATAATTGTTTTTGAATCTTCATAAGCTGCTATAACCGTTATTATAACACTTACATTAGGACTTGCAACAAATTAGAGCGCACTTTATAATCCAATTAGAGCCTAGATGTAAAAATGATACAGAAAGTATATATAATGATATAGTTATTCTATGAATTTAAGTAATTTCTTTTCTAGTAGGTCTAGTAAGAGTATAGGAATAGATCTTGGGACAGCAAATACTTTGGTATATGTTGCAGGTGAAGGAATTGTTCTTAATGAACCTACCGTTGTTGCAGTAACTGCAGAGGAAAATCGAGTAGTAGCAGTTGGAAAAGAAGCTAAGGAAATGTTAGGTAGAACTCCAGGTAATATAGTAGCACAGAGACCCCTTAAGGATGGTGTTATAGCTGACTACACGATCACTGAAGCAATGCTTTCATATTTTATTGATAAAGCAATAGGGTCATCAAGATTTTTAAAACCAGAAGTAATGGTTTGTATTCCTTCAGGAGTTACGCAAGTAGAAAGGAGAGCAGTACTCGATGCTACTATGGCAGCTGGTGCAAAAGTAGCATATTTAATTGAAGAACCCCTTGCTGCTGCGATAGGAGCTAAAATTCCAATTGCTCAGGCTGCGGGTCATATGGTGGTTGATATAGGAGGAGGATCTACTGAAGCTGCTGTTATTTCGCTTGGTGGGGTTGTAGTTCATAATAGTGTTAGAGTGGCGGGCAATAAGATAGATGAAGCCATAGCTAATTATTTGAAAAAGAAATATAACTTGTTAGTCGGTGAAAGAACAGCTGAAGAAATTAAGATTGAATTGGGAAATGCGTATTTAACAGAAGAAGAGAAGAAAAAAATACTCAAAGGCGGAGAAGGAGTAAAAAGAATTGAAATAAGAGGAAGAGATAATATTTCTGGATTGCCTCGGACGATAGAATTAACGGAAATTGACATCAATGAGGCGATAATGCCGGTAATATTACAAGTGGTTAAGGGGGTAAAGGGTGTGCTTGAATTAACACCTCCTGAATTAGCAGCAGATATAATAGATAAGGGAATTGTAATGTCAGGTGGTACATCCTTATTAAATAATTTTGATAAGCTTATGACCCACGAAACAGGAGTTCCTTGTTTTATTGCTGAAGATGCATTATTATGCGTTGCTAGAGGCACAGGAGTAGCTTTGGAAAACATAGAATTATACAAACGCAGTATTGCTAAGAAATAGCCTATAGAAAATTTATATTGGTGTATAAGATGCAATGGGAAATAATAAAGCATTTAAGACAATTAAATATAGAATATTATAGTACTAAGATTAGATATAACAAATAATTTACAATTATTTACGCATGCAGGCTGAAATATAAGTTATAAAACTGGATACATAAAATGAACGATTGCTTAATTAAATTAAATAGTATTCAATTCATTATATCTTATAGCAATTTAATATGTTAGACACAAAAACCATATTAGGAGTTAAGATTTCAGACGCTAACGAAAGTGATATCCTAGAGTATTTACTCTTAAATATAAAGAAACCAAATTTTAAATGCAAAATATTTACTCCAAATCCTGAAATTTTGGTATATGCACATGAACACCAAGAGTTTAAAAAAATACTAAATCATGCTGATATTAACCTTAATGATGGAGTCGGCTTACTTTATGCAGGCATGATTTTGGGAAAACCCTTAAAACAACGCATCACCGGCGTAGATTTTGTGAAAAGCCTATGTAATGCTGTTGCAGAAAAGCCTATAACAGTAGGCTTTTTAGGAGGTCGAGGAAACGTAGCAGAATTAACAGCCAAGCGCTTAAAAGGAATGTATCCGTCCTTAAAAATCGTTTTTTCTTCCGGAGATAATCCTGATCATACTAGCGTACTAAAGCTTAGTGAAAACAATAAAAAGATTGACATATTGTTTGTAGCATATGGGTTTCCTAAGCAAGAGGAATGGATTTCCAATCACATTAATGAAATACCAGTTAAGATTGGTATTTCGGTAGGGGGTTCCTTTGACTACTATTCAGGAACAATTAAAAGAGCCCCATTTTTCATAAGATTTTTTGGATTTGAATGGCTTTTTAGGTTAATAAAGGAACCTTGGCGAATAAAGAGGCAATTAGCTTTACTTAAATTTATTGTTTTAGTCTTAAAGGAACGATTTGCTCATTAATTGCTTTTTATATCTCAATAATCTTTAATTAATATATGCCCGACTACCATTTTCTAAAATACGCCTTTACCAAAACATGGATTATACTAGCGCCACGAAGAGCTAAGCGTCCAAATGAGACTATTAACCTACATATTGAATGTCCGTTTTGTCCTGGTAGAGAGAATGATGAAGAAGAATTATTCCGAATTGGAGGAAAATATCCAGATGATGAATGGAATGTTAGGGTATTAAGAAATAAATTTCCATTTGCTCCAAATCACGAGGTAATAGTACATTCTCAAGATCACCATAAGAGTTTTGATGAGCTACCGCTTAAGCAAGCAGAGCTTATTATTGAAACATATCATAATAGATATAATATGAATCAATATTACGGCCAGGTGTATATTTTTAATAATCATGGGATTGATGGAGGAGAGAGCTTGCCTCATCCACACACACAGCTAGTTGTAGTTCCTGATCAAGTACAAATTGATATCCCTCGTCTAGAAATATTCACTTCAAGTTCTTTATTTCCAAAAACCCAGGATATCAATGGTACACAACAAAATGAGCTAAAGCCGTTTATTATTAAAGACTTTTTCATATCATGTCCAATTATGAGTCAGTGGCCTGATGAGGTTTGGATTGTGCCTCAAAATAGAGGTAAAACTTTTGGACAATCTTCTGAGGAGGAAAGAAAGCAATTAGCTTATATTATGAAGCGTACATTGCGACTATTAGATGAAAGGCATGGAGATGAATTTCCATACAATTTTTATATTTATCCGGGTGCTGATTGGTATGTGAGAATTATACCAAGAGTAAAATCGCTTGGTGGATTTGAAATCGGAACAAATATGTATATTAATACCCAAGATCCAGAAGAAACATTAGAATTTATAAAACTTCATTTTAATAAAAATGAAAACGAGCCCATTCAAGAGGCGTATAAGGCACGTTATCACAAGAGTTTATAGTTAGAAAATTTTTCTATCAAAGGAGTTTAGATATCTTCGCTTTTTTGCTGAATACCAAGTAGCCACAGTACAGCTTCTTTTTTGTATCTTCTGTCGCCTCTAGAATTAATTCTAATTGCAGGAAGTTTTCCTCTTTTGCCCCATCGTTTAATAGTTAAAGGAGAAACACGTAAAATTTCAGCAACTTCGCGAACTGTTAAAAGATCTGGAAGGTTATTGATTGATAGATTTTGATCAGACATAGCTTCAAGAGTATATATTTGTTAATCAAATTAAATTAAACTCTGTATACAACGTAACAAACTGATACATGTTTTGTCAATAGGTATTTTACGATTTATCTGAAATTCACTAAATATAACGGACTTAAAATTTAATTATCGCTGAAAATATCGAGATATATATTTACATTATTTTTCTGTACTTCCAAAACCCCTTCAGTAAACTTTATTTCTTTTTTTTCATCTAGACTATTGTGTATGATGAGGTACTTTTTAATTAATGTAATAAAATTTGCATGGTCGGGGAGTATGTCAAATACACCATTGTTGTTAGTTGAAGTGATAGCATTTGCTGTATCTTCTTCTACTATTCCATCTTTATTTTGTATTGAAATATGAAGTTGGTCTACTTGATTATGTTTCATTCTAATACTTCTTTAGCGCTATTTACAAATAGAAATTTCTCTTCACTTATTTGATCATATTTTCCAATAAGAATATCATTTACATCTGAAACTGTAGTTGAAATAGAAACATATATCCCAGGACGTCCAGTCTGATTTTGTGAGGCAAAGAAATTCTGAGTCATATAGTTTTGTAATTTTTTAGCTCTAGAGTAATCTAATTGATCCTCTCCTGATAATTCCGTTAAGCCAATAAGAGAGACTATTCTTTCTAAATTCACTGCTTTTTTTAAGAGGCTTTGCGCTCGAAGAGCCGTATCATAATGTGATTGGCCGACAATATCAGGAGTAAGTGCTTTTGAGTATGAAGAAGATAATATGTCTACTGCAGGTAAAATTCCTTGTTGGTAGACATCTCGAGAAAGTATAATAGTGGAATCTAAGTAAGGAAAAATGGCTTGTATTCCTTGATCTAAAATATCATCATTTGGAACATAAATAGCTTCAACTGAGCTCAATGATGCTTCAGAAGTAGCAACTAATCTTTCGTGTATTGCAGCCATTTCAGAATCAAGGGTTGGCTGGTATCCATCTTCTGAAGGTATCGCATTCATAAGCATCGAAAGCTCATTCCCTGCTTGCATGAATCGATAAGCATTATCAATAAAAAATAAAACATCTTTTTTTTCATGATCTCTAAAAAATTCTGCGATTGTTGCTGAAGCGTAAGTGGTTAAAAAGCGAATGGCTGGATTTTCGCTCATATTAGCATATATAAGTGCAACAGATGGTAATACCCCGGCTTGACCTAAAAGTTGATATAATTCGTGGCCTTCCCTGATACGTTCTCCGATACCAGCATATACAGAAATGGTTTTACCTTTATCAAACGTAACGATATTATGCATGATTTCAGTTAGTAGAAGTGTCTTTCCTACACCAGCACCTCCAAATACGCCTAATTTACCACCTTTTACAAGCGGAGAGAATAAATCAATTACCTTTATTCCTGTTTCTAAAAGTGTTCGGGTAGTAGTAATAGATGAGTATTTCGGAGATGTATTGTATATACTTGCGGTATTTTTTGTCTGCAGAGCTGGTTTGCCATCCTGTGGGATGCCAAATAAATTAATAACTCTACCTAATAATTCCTTATCTACTGGTACCGATAATGGTTTATTGGTATTTATTACACTTGCTCCTCTATATAAATTTTCAGCTTCTGTTAGAACAATGCAAAAAAATGTGGTATTACTAGTTGCTGAATAAACTTCTATTAGTACTGAGGGATCATTTTCCAGTACTAAAATTGAATGTATTTCTGGTTTATTTTCCGAAAAATATACTTCAACAATTTGACCATTAATACTTATTATTTTCCCTTTTTTAGATGTCATATATTAAGTTTTATAACTACGAAAATATACTCCTATTAAATTATTCATTTGTTTTCTATTTTTTTCTTGATGTTGAATTATGGCTTTTTTTAATTGCGTCTTCTTAATAGCATCTTTTATATTGTTTCGAGAATCTTCTAAGCTGATTGTTCTGGAAGCCAGCTTTGCTAATTCAGATTCATGCATATGTTGAGTTAAATTTGAAGAAAATATTTGTGATTCAAAGTATTTAATAATTTCTTCCAAGTTAGGTTCAAAAAGCCATTTCATAAGCGGTTCATTTGGATGATCTTCTTTATTAATTCCAACAATATCTTCTGAAATTGCGTCTTGGGTCAATATGGTTCTATATAAACCATGGTACATGACTACATGGCTATAAGGAATTAGTTTATCTCTAATTACTTTTAATTCATCATTAGTAAACCCACTATCTGAAAGCTCTATATAAGTAAATGGATTTTTGCTTGTTCCCTCAAATAAAGCTTTGCCAATTTTTCCTATTATAAATATATCTGAAGAATTATGTAAGGGATCTTCAATAAATAATTTATATGTTTTTGGTAATATTGTTCCATATAAATTACTATTTGCGCTTATAAGTACCGTTGCGCTTCGACCATTTCTAACTAACACTTCATTCCTAGCATTCTTTCGGCTTTTCAATTTCAATAGCTCTTCTTTATAAGATGCAGATACTTGATAATAAATTTTATCTATACCTGTTAAAAAAACTCTATTTCTTAGTACTTGATCTCTAACTCTTTGCATCCGAGTTGTTGCTATTTCTTGAAAAGTTTCCACAATATTAGATAACGTATCAAGTCGAATTAATTCTTGAGTTATGTCAATGCTGGTTACCATAATTAAAAAATAATTATTTTTGCTCGATTAATTCTTACATCTTTAATCAACGCATTAAATGAGCCCGCCTTATCAATCATTGCATCAATTGTTTTTTTAAATTCTGTATTTTTTTCATATGCTTCAACAAGTTTCTGGCTATCTTTTTTTTGGACATCTCTTTCTTTGGTTGTCCAAATATTTGTCCATATTAAGAGAAATATGATAATTTGAATATTGCTTGGAATACTATCGCTTTGTAATTGATCCATAAATACTACAATTCTTTCTCGCATTTCGAGTATTTGCTTTGTCGCGATATTTAATTCTGCTCCAAAATGTGTATATGAAGATAATTTTTCAGATATAGTTAGGAATGAAATTAATTCGCGACTTATTTCTCTCTTAAGTTTTGTTTGCGTTTGATGTCCTACACGAGTAACAGACAAAAAGGGGTTTATAGCCGGTCTTCTGCCCTTGCTAAAAAGATCGCTATCAAAAAAAACGTGACCATCTGTCATAGAAATTAGATTTGTTTGAATGTACCCAGTTATATCGCCTTGTGACGTTTCTATTACCGGAAGCGCAGTTATTGATGTGACCTTATCTTTGATAAGAAAGTTACCTGCACGTTCGAGTAACTTTGAGTGCAGATAGAAGATATTAACCGGATAAGAATTTCTTCCTGGAAATCGTTTTGCAAGTAAAGCAATTTCTCTACAAAATTTAGCATGCATGAATAAATCATCTAAAACAATCAAAACATCCTTGCCCGCGTCTCTAAAATGCTCTGCAATGGCCATTGCAGAGTAGGGGGTTAGATAAACGAGTCCACTCGCATCTTCTGGTCTTGAAGCAACAATTATGACATTATCTAATATACCTACAGACTTAAAATATTCTTCAATTTCTTTTATTTCACTTTGTTTTTTACCAATAGCAGCATAAATACAAATAGCACCTCTTTTTGATTGTGACACAACAGTTTGTTTTAAAAATGTTGTTTTTCCAGTTTTTCTATCTCCTAATATTAATTGTCTTTGACCTCTTCCAATAGGAACTAGCATATCAACTATTGAAACACCGGTTTCGAGTGGTTCAGTTACCTCATGTCTAAAAGGTATTCCTAGCGGTTCTGCATTTACATAGCGAAATACTGTTGGTATCTGAAATGGTAGCCCAAATGGTTTACCCAGAGGATTGATAGTTTTTCCTAAATATTCGTTGCCAACTGGAATGGTAAGTTGTTCGTTAATTTTAACTGCACGAGTCCCGATTGGCATTTGCTGAGAGTTGAATAATAATATTTCTGCATCATTATGATTTAGTGCATTCACTTCGCCAAAAAACCCATTTTCAAAAAGTACAACCTCAGATGGTTTTACGCTTGGTAGACCTTCAACATAAACAATCGAACCAGCAAAATTTCTTACATAGCCAATTTCACCAGATTCGTCTAGATATGAATTAAAATCTTTCATATTACTTATGATAGTTATCAAGAATTGATGTAAGAATTGGCTTAATTGAATAGTTTTTATATTTACCCTTATATGCTATTGTGGCTCCTCCAATAAGATTTTGGTTAGTATGTATTTCAAGTACCATTGTGTATGATCCGATTTCTTTTATTTTATTTCCAATAAGAGAAATTAAATCATTTGTTGGAGGAATTGCAATTTCCAAAATTACCACTGTGCATAATTTGAGTAATGTAAGCATTTCCTCCATGAGACTTTTTATAGAATCAATATCAGAAATCAATATATCTTCTTGTTTCATAATTTCTTGAAATAATTCTGAAGTTAGATATGAGACTTGGGTTTGCAATATATGTTCTAATTTTTCCTTAGGACTAAAAAGACTTTCTGAAATTAATTCAATATCTTCTTGTATTTTAGCGACGTCGTAGGTAGTTTGGATTTTATATAAGAATAAGTTTTTACTTGATTGTTTCATACTTCATTAAATATTCCTTCTAATTTTGCTTGTTCTAAGGCTTGTTGTATTAATTTTTCATGATCTTCTTTAGTGAGACCTTTGCGTAAATAAGTATGCATAAATGATGAAAGTATTGAAAAAGATTGGTCTTCAATATCTTTTATTCGTTTTTCTCTATAGTTTTGAATTTGAGTAAGAGCTAATTTTTCCGCTTCATCTGTTCTTCTTCCAGCTCTTTCTAATAAATTAGTTATGTCAGCTTCAAGAGTTGATTTAAGTGAATCTCCTTCAGATAGTAGAACTGTTTCTATATCTTTTGATATCTTTTTTATTAGATTGATATTATCATCTTGTATTTGCAAAAGCGTGTGTTTATATGTATTTTGGATATTTTCTATATCGCTTGAAAAAGTTTCAAATTGTTTTTTAGCTAATTTCTCAAATTCGTGATTGATCAAAGCATTATGATGTTTTACTTCAAGTTTATCTATTGGATTTGATTGTGGATTATTATTTGTTTTTGCATGCAAATCTTTTAATAATTTAGACATGAATAAGCTCATGAAAAGCAACGCTATTGCTAAGACGATAACCGTAATACTTAGTAAGAAAAATAAATACATATCCATATCACAATACTAAAATAAAGTAGGAAAGCACAAGACCTATAGCTAATATACCTAATGTTAACGCAATGTGAAAAAATATTGACAATCGTATATCTGTTGCAGCTAAAGGATTTCTACCAACAGCTTCTACGCCCGCTTTGGAGATCTTCCCAAAGTAATAAAAGCTTAAGAAAAATGCAGCTGTTGCCACAATAACGGCAATAATATATCGAAATGCTGCGAGAAAAGAGAGAAACGCAGGTATTGTTAAGCTACCTACTGAGCTTAGCAAAGTGTTTTTACCTCCAGTATATGAATGAGGATTAATATCAACAAGTATTAAGCCGGGATTGGCACCGTTATATGATTCAAGTGCAGTTCCCAATATAAACCCAGAGCTTAAAGCTTTTTCACCAATTCCTTGATGAGTGGATGAAGTAATTGCGTCACCTTTTTGAATTGCCCCTTTTTGGTCATCTACGAGAACCAATGCTTGACCGGAGGAAATAACAGGGTATGTATTGGGTATTTTCGTGCTTTCTATTGAAAGTGCAGATTGTTCATTTACCACGCCATAAATATTGGAATCAAATTGAGTTGTAGGTAAAAGATAATTGCCTTTTGTAAAAGAGACTATATCTCCGTTACGTACATTGCTTCCTTGAATTAGCACAGAATGCGCGAAACCTGTTGCAATTTCTTGTGCGCTAGCTTGAAAAGGAAAGTAAATAAAGAAAAGAAAAACCCAAGTAAAAAGAAAAATAGGAACTTTCATTGTAATTATATAGTAACAAGTAAAAGGTGCTTAATTCAAGTTTTTAAATCTAAATTCTATTTGTAAACAGATACTAGAACTTATTAACTAAGCTAAATTTAGAATATTGCATACATTTTAACATCAATATTTTCACAATGTGTATTGACAATCATAGCTGTTATATGTTCAAATATTAATAGTTGGACAAAGTTGGACATTAAACTCAAATTTATATACAAGTGTCCAAGTTTTTTTGAATAATTAATTGGAGGTTTATCTGCCCGATATAAACAAGCTATTAACAATTCAGCAAGCGGCTAAGATATTAGGCGTTTCTACAAAAACTCTGCGCAGATGGGAAGCTAAGGGTTCTCTTTCTGCAGACAGAACAGCAGGTAATCAAAGAAGATATTCTTTAGATAGACTTCTTTTATTTAAAAATACACTTTCTTCAAATCCTAAACCTGAAAATCAATCTTCTATATCTTATTCAAAAGGAGGTGAGATACATAATTCAGAAAGCCAACAGGATAAAGTTTATGTTAGCGAGATATTGTCCAACGAACAACAAATCTCTACAAAATACTCCAATTTTCCTAGTAACACACACAAATTTATGCTTTATTCTTTTGCATGTTTATTTTTATTACTATTTGGACTTGTCAGTGGTATAAAGATTGGTATAATTCCTTTAAATCATGCTTCTAATATAAACAAAGCTTCTCAAAAGCTAAAGCAAAATACACAATATGGTGAGTTTTATGTAAATGGTAAAGTATTAGGTGCAACTAATAGTGATCCTGGTTGGCAGCTTAAAATTAATACTCCTTTGGTGGTAAATGATGTTTCAGAATTTAAGGGAAACGCATTATTCGATAAAACGCTTACAGTAAATGGACTAACTACAACAAACAAGGGTATTGTTACAAATAATAGCAATATAAACGCAGGAAATGGAACCGTTACTGCATCAAACCTAATCTATTCATTAACTTCTGGTACAGGAATCAGTATAACTGGAGGTCAAAATCCAACCATAACCAACACGGGCCTTCTTTCTCTACAGGGAGCAACTGGTCAAGTAACCTTGACTGGATCTGACGGAATTACCGTTAGTGGATTAAATATTACTAATGCAGATAGAGGATCGAGTCAAAATATATTTAAGAACATTGCAGTTTCTGGTCAGTCAACTGTTACAGCTGGTAATAATAATGACACATTGACTTTTGTTTCAGGTAGCGGAGTGACTATTAGCACAAATACAAGTAATAATTCACTTACAATAGCTTCTAATCAAATTACCCAATGGACTACTACGGGAAATGACATCTATTACTCAACAGGAAACGTTGGTATAGGAACTTCAAGCATATCGCATGCATTGGAAGTGGCTGGAACAGGTGCTTTTTCAGGATTGGTAAGTGTAAACGGAGGATTGAATGTTGCTTCTGGGCAAAATATTACGCTCGCCGGAGTAACAGGCAACAATGAATTGTTATATGCTGATAACGCAACAAGTCATGTGCTTGGAGTTTTAGCTACCAATGCTCAAAATTTATGTTTGTTATCGGGTTCATCAGAGCCATTTTGGGGAAATTGTGCCTCAGCAGTTTCAAATTATTGGCAACAACCAGGCAGTTATACGTATATTACAAATCTAAATTCGGATTTATTGATTGGGGGAAACTCTACTACTTCTGCAAAGTTTAGCGTAGTAAATATTGCAACTGGTTTAACGCCTGTTGCCTCCATATCATCTGGTTTAAATGGTGTTTCTGGAATTTCATTTGATGCAAATGGGTTCATACAATCTCTTAATAGATCAAGTTTGACAATAGGAGGAAATACAACGGGTAATATTATATTTTCACCAGGTGGACTAGTAAATGGATCATCATTATTTCTAAATTCCAACGGAAACGTTGGCATCGG